>JAHHHR010000061.1 GCA_019359245.1 Nostoc desertorum CM1-VF14
GATCAGACAAGAATCCAATGCAGCTTGCATCAGACGTACAACAACAGGATTGGCAAGCGATTGCCCAAGGGGCAACGGCAAAGCCGAACGCAGTAAGCAAGTAAAACGCCAACAGCAAGCAAAGGTAAGTTCACTTGTATATTTCACTCATTAACAATTTCTCAAGAGGTTAGCATGTCTATTAACACGCTTTTCCAACCCTTTAGCTTTAAGGGATTGAAACTGCCGAACCGAATTGTGATGGCTCCAATGACGCGAGGCTTTTCACCTGATGGCTATCCAACGAAAGACGTAGCAAATTACTATGCAAAACGTGCTGCTGCTGAAGTCGGGCTGATCATCTCCGAGGGGACGGGTATCGCACGACCCGCATCGCTAAACGGTGTTAACCTTCCCCGCTTCCACGGTGAGCAGGAGCTTGCTGGCTGGAAGCAAGTCATTGATGCAGTCCACGCTGCCGGAGGATTGATGATCCCGCAGCTCTGGCATGTTGGCGCAGTGCCATCCCCATACGGCGACGATCTACCCATTGACCCGTTTGAGAGTCCTTCGGGTCTAAATAGTCCTGACCAGCCGTTTGGGAGAACGATGACTGACACAGACATCGCCGATACGATCGCTGCCTTTGCCAGTGCAGCGGCGGATGCAAAGCGGCTGGGTTTCGATGCTGTTGAACTCCACGGGGCACATGGCTATCTGATCGATCAGTTTTTCTGGAAGGGCACGAACCATCGCACCGATCGATTTGGAGGTGTGACGCTCGCTGAGCGCGGACGTTTCGCTGCCGAGATTATTCAAGCCGTCCGTGCAGCAGTCGGTTCTGACTTTGCGATCATCCTTCGCCTGTCGCAATGGAAACAACAGGACTACACTGCCCGCCTTGCAAATACTCCAGCGGAGATGGAGGAGTGGTTACAACCGCTGGTGGATGCAGGTACAGATATATTGCATTGCTCACAACGCCGTTTTTGGGAGCCGGAGTTCGACGAATCTGAGCTAAACTTTGCGGGCTGGGCGAAGAAGTTGACAGGGGTTCCCACCATTACCGTAGGGTCGGTCGGTCTCAGCGGCGATTTCATCAGAGCTTTTAGTGGTGAAGCATCACAGGCTGCGTCACTTGATGAATTGCTGCGTCGGCTGGAGCGCGGTGACTTCGACTTGGTTGCAGTTGGACGTGCGCTGCTGCAAGATCCGCAATGGGCTGTAAAGATACATCAAAACCGTACCGATGATCTCATGAACTTTAATCCCTCAGCGTTAGCAATACTCACTTAAAAGCCAATACGGTTCGGATAAGATCCCCCCGCCTGTGGCGACCCCCTTTTTAAGGGGGTAAATGAGGAAATTAGCCCCCCTTTTTTAAGCAGGGCTGTTTCATTCGATGTCTTAGGTATTTTGTCAAGAGTATTAGTCAGAAATTTGCTTGAGTGGGAAAAAGAAAAACTACCGCCTCAACCAGCAAATTTAAGTGCGATCGCCATTTTCTTGCCCAATCAGATTTTTTAGTCACCTGGTTTTTTAGTTGAAACGCTTGTAAATCAACGCCTTTTAGGGAATGAAACAGCCCTGCCTTTTTTAAGGGGGCTGGGGGGATCTTAGCTCGATAAACAAGCTAACCGAACCGTATTGACTTAAAAGCGCTGGTTTGAATGTCTGATCCTCTCAACTGATCGTTTCAATCAAATTAGCGATCGCATTGGGCGAGTGTAGGGGTGATTATCTATCAAGTCCTTTATCGCTAAAAAGGTTCTGATATGTTTTTTAGACTGATGATAGCGGTTGCAACCACAGTGCTAACGATTGTGACCTCTTGTCTTTTTCCAGCGGTATCACTAAGCAAAAGTGCGATTGCTCAAGTGCCAGGTGTCTATCCATTCAAGTTAGGTGATTTCACAATTACAGCCTTTAGCGACGGCACACTCCCCCAAGATCTACATACGCTGCTGTCGAATACGAACCCAACAGAAGACGATCGCAATCTACGGCAAACTGGATTGTGCCTTTAACAATGCTGGCATCGATCTTGCTGTTAAACCACTGCATGAACAATCGATCGAGGATTTTGACAAGATCCTGTCGGTCAATGCACGAGGGCTATTCTTGTGTATGAAATACGAAATTCAGCAGATGCTAACCCAAGGCGTAGGCGCGATCGTGAACAATTCGTCCACCAATGGTCTTGTTGCGCTGCCAGGAATCTCTCCCTACGTTGCCAGCAAACACGCGGTGATGGGGCTGACACGCACTGCCGCACTTGACTATGCCAAACAGGGCATTCAGATTAATGCTGTTAATCCCGGTTCCATTGCGACTGATCTAATGGCTCGTAGCGCTGACCAGATAGGCATAACGTTCGATGATCTTGGTCCTATGGTTCCGATCGGTCGGATCGGTCAGGCAACGGAAATTGCTCAAGCGGTTGTGTTTCTTTGCTCTGATGCTGCCAGCTATATCACGGGACAACCCTTAGTGATCGATGGTGGATATACAGCAGCCTAAATCGCGATCTTGGCAGATATCTTTTTGCGATCGCAGTTCCGAATAGGTGGTCTCTAAGCAATTTGCTGGAATGACCTCGAAACAGGTTCACTATCGCTGAAAGAAGCACCATCAGAATCTGAAAGAAACTGAGTATTGGAAGTCATCACACTCAAGTAAATGCAACTGGTTTCATAACAAAAGATAAAAATCATGATACTTGAAAATAAGGTGGCTTTAGGACAGGTACTTTTTGCCGGAGGATCAGGCTTCGTGGGGCGCACTGCCGTCAGGTGGTTCCGCGAGAGGCACCCCAGCGTTCGAGTGCTCATCGGAGGACGGAATCTGCAATCGGCAAGTGAAGTTGCCCAGGAGGTGGGCGCTGCCGAAGCTGTTGCCATAGATCTCGATAAGCCCCGCTTGGGTCTCTGTGATGATGTCACAGTCGCTGCTGTGGTCATGTTGGCTCCCGAAGCCGGACTCAAAGGACTGAGCTACGCGCAGGACTTGGGCATCCCTTACCTGAACATCAACGCTGCCCTCACCGAAATTGGACCTGAGTTGGCGATGTTCGCGCATCGTGCGACCGCAGCACCCGTCGTGCTCGCCAGTCACTGGATGGCTGGTGCGGCTGTGTTTCTGGCACTCAACAGTGTCAAAGGCTTCGAGGTCATCCACTCCATCCAGATCGGAGCAATCCTCGACGAGAATGATCCGGCAGGTCCAGCGTCGCTCGAAGATATGGAGCGGGTACACGGGGCTGTTCCCCCCGCAATGGTATTTGAGGGTGGGCGGCGCTTATGGCTGTCCGGCGACGCAGCAAAGGGCAAGATCGAATCAATTGACGGTCGCTTACTTGATGCTACCGCATTTTCAACGTTCGATATCGCTAGCCTCCATACTGCCACTGGGGCACCGAATGTCCGTTTCGACCTAGTGACTGACGAATCATCCAGTCGCCACCGGGGTAGTGAGGCAGCGACCGAGATCGTCGTCGAGATTGAGGGCGAAGCCGATGGTCGAACGCAGCGTTCGCGATCAATGCTGGAGTTCAAGCGTGGCGCAGCCTCACTAACGGGTCTAAGCGTCGTTCTTTCTCTCGTGTCGGTATTGGGACTGAATGACCGCGCTCCTGCCCGCCCTGGGCTTTACCTACCGGAACTGCTCTCGGATACCGAATGGTTTCTGAATGAACTCCGCAGTGCGGGAGCGACTATCTACGAAGACTCTAAGTCAGCTCTACAGTTTTAAGGGGGTGGAAAAATGATTAAATGCAAAGATTTTGCGCCTCGCATTACTGAACAGGGACCCTTCGGCGGAGCTTCCAAGTATGAATCTTTCTCGGAGGTTGTGAGTGCTGTCAATCAGTGGATCGAAAATACAACGACACAGGCGATCAATGTTGAAACTGTCGTTTTACCCGATCGGATAGGAGGCACAAGTGATGATGTCCACGGAGTGACAGTCAGTAATGGTTTCCACCCAGTGATGATCGGTCAGGGCATTACAATCAATTGCTTTCAATGTGGGCGTGTCTGGTACAGAGAATACGCTTCACCGGAGAAGAAATAATGAAACGATTTACCTTGTTTACTTTCCTGTACCTCGCGCTCGGAGTTTGCCTGAGTGCGATCGCACTTGGATACCCAAACTTGCCTTCGGGTCTTCAAAGAAGCTTGTTCATCAGTGCAGGAACCTCCTACATTTTTTGTCTCCTCAGCACCTTCCCATTTTGGCGCGAGACGACGATCCGCTTCTATCGCAGACGGAATTCACTGGTCATTTTACCCTGGTTGGGGATTGGAGTGAACATTGTTGGGATGATCTGGGAGGTTCAGAGTCAGAACTGGACGATGGAAGCCATTTGAGGAGCGTTTTCTCGGCTAATATTTGTCTTACCGTTTGTAGAAATCATTGTGATTACATGGCAAGTGAATTCTGAACATTAGGGTCTAAATAGAATGGCACTAAGTTAAGACACAGCCCTTGCCCAGGCTGGGAACGAGACTAAACAAGCTTTTGGGCTTTTCTTAGTGCCATTCGATTCTGCGCCGTTTTACCTTTAAATGGATCGTAATACAAACTAATTCTCGGATGAGTTGGTGAAAAATATCGCTATTATTGCACCTTTAATCAATGAAGCACTTAGTTTCGTCGATCACAAATAAGTTGCAGAATTAGCACGCGATGGCGCAAAGCGCCCGCCCAAAAGGCGATCGCACCTTGGCGTTTTTGAAACCGCATTGTAGCAGCAATCGAGTAATGTCAAACTCATTAATTTTACAACACTCATGAAAACATTTGCGTTCCTCCTGGCTCTGCCAATCAGTATCTTAGCTAATTTTTCCTTAAGAGCTTCTGCTGATTCTACTGCTGGCATCATCCTGAGTACAAAATGCCAGGGTGGGTACAACATCAATATTTGGCAGAATTATACGAACGGTGAACTGCTTTATCGTGCAACCAGTACTAACGGTAATTTAAGTTTGGGTAAAGGAACTAGCCAAGCAACAGAAGGTGTTCGAGTGTATAAGTTTCGGAATGGAATTTATGAATATTGGGTATGGGATGGCACGTTGGATAACCCGCAGTCTGGAACTTTAGAGGTGTATAAAAACAACCGTATCTTGATGAAGCAAGCTTGTAGAAAAAGTTGAATCAATAGCACGGGTATGAATGGCACTAAGTTAAAACACAGCCCTTGCCCTGATTGGTTCCCAGCTTCCAGGCTGGGAACCCATTCTAGGAGGCTCTGCCTCCTCTTTCTTGACGAGAGGCAGAGCCTCTCTGAATACATTCCCAGCCTGGAGGCTGGGAACGAGACTAAACAAGCCTTTGGGCTTTTCTTAGTGCCATTCGGGTCTAAATCGGATGATACCGAAACAAACTCGTTTCAGCAACGCGAGATAGAGTCAAATGTACTACATGAGGAACACCATGAATAAACCCAAGTTTTTTGTTACCCCTGGTTATGCACGCAAACCCCTATCGATCACCGCTTCCCTGGAAACAACAGAACATTACACAACCACAAGCCACAGGAGATTTCTAATGAACCGAAAGATTCTTTCAACCAAAATCACAACCACAATCGCAATCACAATTCTGTTCGGCGTACTCCTACTGTTCAATTTTCCATCCCTGGCTCAAGTCAGTTCACAAGTGATTCCTAGAATCGAAGTGATCGAAAGTTCTGAAGGGATTCCACCCAGCTACCGTTTAGTCATTAGCCGATCTCAGGACAATGTTTATGTCGTCTGTCCGACTGACTTCGAGCCACAGTTGAACTATCTGCGAAATGTGAAGGCGATTCAATGTAAGCCGTTTACCAGTCCCTAGAAGTAAACCAGTGAGGGGCAACAGCATAACAACTCACACCACTTTTTTGCTTTGAACAGAGGAGAGATTCAGATGTCAGAGAACAATAAAGCAATTTTAGAAGCGGCAAACGCGGCGATCGCCCAAGGCAACTATGAAGGATTCTTGTCGTTCTGCGCCGACGACACGGAATGGACATTTGTCGGCGACAAGGCCTGAACGGAAAAGAAGCCGTTCGTCAATGGATGGTAACAGAGTATGTGGAACCGCCTTTGAATATCGTTGCGAACTTAATTTCCGTCAATGCGTAAGTTCTAACAAACTAATTTACAGTCTGCGCTTTGGTGGGGTCATCGATGACCCCGTTAATACCTGAACCCATCAACAACTAGCTCGAAGGAGTTTATCCCCATGTCTCACATTTCTTCTAACCACAAGCGAGATCGTGTCCTACCCACGCACGCCTCAGAGCCAACGGTTCCCGCTAAGAGGAGAACCATGCTTGCTCACAAGCCCCACATCCGAAGCTCGTTAATGATTGGGGCAATGATGCTGGTCCTCAGTGCCTGCGGCCAACCTGCACTCGGGCACCCGTCAAATCCGGGGGAGATCCCGGTAGGATTAGAACGATTTTATAACCAGAAGCTGACCTTCGGCTCGTGCGAGGGCTACGCCACCACGGATGCCGACGCTAAGACCTTCGCCAACGACACCTTCAAATGCGCCCGGCTTGAGGTGCCGCTCGACTACCAGAACCCCCGCGGGCGAACCGCGCAGATTGCATTGCTGCGCGTACCGGCTCAGGGCAAGCCGAGCAAACGAATCGGCTCCCTGCTGCTCAACCCAGGCGGCCCCGGTGCCTCTGGGATGAGCTACGCCCCCCTGGTGGCGACTACCTTAGGTGAGCACCCGATCACCGAGCGGTTCGACCTGATCGGGTTCGACCCACGCGGGGTTGCGGCCTCGACACCAGCCCTAGACTGCTTCACCGATGCCGAACGAGAGGCCAACTTGTTGGTCAACTCGATCAACTCCGGGGGCAAGGACTACACCGACCACCAGACCCGTCAGTTGTACCAAAAATGCGCCGAGCGTTCCGGCGGTGAGGACGTGCTGGCTCACGTCGGCACGCGCGATGTCGCCCGCGACATGGACGTACTCCGCGCGGTGCTCGGCGATGACAAGCTCTCCTTTTTCGGTGCCAGCTACGGTACCCGGCTCGGCGCGATCTACGCCGAAACCTTCCCGCAGAACGTGCGGGCCATGGTGCTCGACGGCGCGGTCGACCCCACCACCGGCACCACCGAGCGTCGCCTCGTCCAGTTCGCGGGTTTCCAGCGTGCCTTCGACAACATGGCGGCCTTATGCGCTAAAACCCCGACTTGTCCGCTCGGCACCGATCCCAAGCAAGCTACCGCCGCCTTCCAGCAGATCGTGCGGCCACTGATTGATAAACCGCTCATCACCGCAGACGGACGCAAGGTCACTTACACCGCCGCAATTGGGGGCGTGAACGGTGGGCTTTATAACGATGTGAGCTGGCCTGCGGTGATCCAAGGCATCACCGAACTCAAGGCCGGAAGCGGTAAAACCCTGCTGTTCTTCAGCGACTTCGGCAGCCAGCGCAATGCCGACGGTAGCTACGGCAATGGCTACGAGTCCCTGGTGGCCATTAACTGCCTCGACGAGGAACGCCACACGCCCGAGCAGGAGAGTGCGATGACGCGCGACATTTTCAAGGTCGCACCGTTTCTGGACACTGGCCGACCCGTCAACGCCCGCGACCTCTGTGAGCATTGGCGCGTGAAACCCACCCTCGGCTACCCCTACGCCCAGAACATCAAAGGACTCCCTAAAACCTTGGTCGTGTCGGTCACCGGCGATCCGGCCACCCCGCACGAGGGCGGCATCAGCCTCGCCAAGACGCTCGGCGCGAGCCTGCTGACCGTCGAGGGCGAACGGCACACTGTAGCCCTCACCGCCGGCAATGCGTGTATCAACAACATCGTCGCCGACTACCTCATCGGTCTCAAAATCCCCGCAGACGGCGCTCGCTGCGCCCTTTAGGCGCGTTGGGACTAGTGGTCTGCCAACCCAAAATTGCGCTTGTGGAGTCCGGCAGGGGAGCAGAGGAGAGATTTGTACAAGTTCTTTCACCCCTGCCCCTCCGTACCTCTGCCCAAGAGCTTGCCACCACGCAAAGTTTATCTGGCGAAGCACTAGCAGGTATCCACCAGCGCGATCAGCATTGTTTCTACTGTGTGGTCTCTTAACGAAACTGTTGGGGTCGTGTGAGGGCTGGTGGTGGGCAGTAGGGGACGATCACATTACTAATTCTGCTGAAGAAAGCCATCTTGAAATATAGATAGAGTAGAGATTAATCATGCAATATCTTGCACAAGATTTAATGCTTCTTGCACTCAATCCTCAAACTGGAAAAATTCACTTTGCTGCATCATCTGCTCTACGCTACAGTTTGATGGGTACAGTGCTATTGGATTTAGTACTGCAAAGCAAACTCACGATAGATAACAATCATCTGATGGTAGCGAATGCTAGTACAACAGGCGATGAATTTTTGGATCAATGTCTTAATGAAGTTGTGGCGGCTCCTCGGAGTCGAACCGTGAAGTTCTGGATTAGCCATTGGAGCCGAAAATATTCAAGATTTCCAAAGGTGGTGTTGCAGAACTTAGTTGATCTGGGTGTTTTGGTGAAACAAGAACATACCGTACTCTGGTTTTTTCCTGTTCAGCGGTACTTTTTAACCGATGAATCAATCCAACGCACGATTGTTAATCAAGTGCGTGCAGCTGTTTTAGAAAATATCCGACTGGATTCCCGCACGGCTGTGCTAATCAGCTTGATGAAAACCTGTCATCTCAGCAATACCGTCTTTACATCCGAAGAATTGCCAGAGGCGCGATCGCGGATTCAAGCGATCACGAATGGTGAATTAGTGAGTAAGGCTGTCTCAGAAATCATCGCCACGGCTCAGGCGGCAATGATCACTGCGATCAGCACTTCGGCAGCCTCTAGTTCAAGTTCCTCTAGCAACCAATAGAGGGAAAAAGATTAGCCAGATCGGAATGCAAACTTTTGCCAAATTTTCGATTTGGTGGTTCACAATCAACTGATGAATTTCCTAAAACCCAAACCAGCCCAACCAAGCATTTCAATTATCTGCCTGATGAATGTCCGCAGATGCAGCAGATTGTGATGCCTGACGGCAAGCCGTAAAGCGTATACTCATTTCACAGGGGTATTTTAGTGAACTGGAGGAATTGGTGCAGAGGTTTTTAGAGTTGTTGGGAAAGCCCAAGCGTGCTTAATTAAACTTTCTCTAACATTTTTAATTGTCTATCCATTTCACCACCCAGGAGCAAGATAATAATATTGAACTCTCGGTCAATGTAATATTTTTTCTGTAACACTTATTGTCTGCCTTACGATTGAGTATATTTTTCCCTATCTCAATTACTATAAGGCTTTGGGTTTCGCACTCCTGACTACCTAGTTCGCAGTCTAAACTAGTCAGGAGCGCATCTGTGACTGCAACAAATTGAATTTTTCTTTAGTCTTTTGAACAGTCGTTTGATTTTTTAAGAAGGTATCTACTATGAATCGAATTCTTAAACGCGCATTTCTACCCAGTTTCATGGCTGCCAGTTTAACTGCAATCTCCTTAGTTCCTCTTCAACCAGCAGCAGCTAACAACCGAATTTTAGGAGATGCAGCCCTTGGTGCTGGTACTTGTGTAGTAACTGGAGCTGCTAGAAGACGTGGTAATGTTTTACGCAATGCTGCTAAGTGTGGTGCGGCTGGTGCTGCCGTCAATTTGGTTGGACGTAAGAAAAAACGTAACTTGGGTAGAGATGCCGCAGTCGGTGCAGGAACTAGCGCCGGGGTTCGCGTTATTCTTGGCGGGCGCGAAGATGTGGCTGGCGATTTATTAGATGGCGCAGCAGCCGGTGCAGCTATTAATATTTTGAGGAGATAAGCTCTCAATTCGTAATCTCTAATTTTGAGAGTTTACGAATTTATCTAATCTCCGCAAGAAGACTCCCGCCACACTCGCTTTCCTTGGCGGCTAGACGGCAGTATGCTTCAAGTCGGCAGAGCCGCCCAACGCACTGCCTCATGAATTGCGGGTCAAAAACGAAACGTCCTCTGACCAGAATTGAGCGTAAGCGAAATCAGGGGGGAGGGTAGTTGAGTTTTTGACAACATCATATTAAAGAAAAAGTAGCGCCATAAAGCATAAGTGAGCCACCCTACCCAAAAGGCTGCCCCCAGCGCTCCCAGTTCTACTTATTAAATGGACTGCGCCACTTCAAAATAAGGTTTAACTCCAACTCTTGCCGTGTGCGTCGATCAATCGGAGCATCCCACCAAAATGCGGCGTTGACTGCTGGAGAGTAACCCATAGCGATAATGTAAATCCTGGTAAGCTAATCGGCATTTAAGTTGCATAAAGGTAGGGCTGAAGCCCTTACTACAAGCGAATCATTTCGGAAAAATGAATGACGATTAGCTTAGCTGGCGATGTAATCCTTGCAGGCATGAATCCCTTTCCAGCGCTTGTTACTTCTGCAAGTTTCCCCTACATATAAAATCAGTCCAGCCCCAGAGTCAACGATGAAGTACAGACACGCATCGCCAAGGCTATCAGTTGGCATTCTCCAAAACGAGAGCGATCGCATCGCACCTGTAACTGCAACGGATCAATCCGGTCTGGGTCGCAGCGATTGCCTTCCTCTTGTGGATTTTAAGGAATTTTACTGATATTTCAATTGGCTTTCTTTAAGCAAAGAAATAGTTTCGTAAATTTACGATGTTTTTCTCCGTAGAGAAGTGTCATTTTAGAGAAATAGATTTTGGAAAGAGAATTGATATATGAATTTCCTAAAAAAAGACTATTTCAACAATAACTTATTAAACCAGATCCGTTATCAGCTTGAGATATTAGAAATACATGATTCCAAATTAGCCAAACTCTTATGCAAACTAATTCCATCCCATTGTCCTTTTGAAAGAACTGTAACAATTTTAGGGAGGACGCTTTTTCACATTCCACCATTGTGTAAAATCAACCCCCTTTATGAGCAAATAATTGGTCTACGTTACAAGTGTTTGTTGTATTTAGTAGATAAATGTGGCGAAGATGCGACAAGGTATTGTTAAACGGGATTTTTGTTTAGTAAAAAGAGAAAGGAGCTTGGTCTAAAATCTAGATAATGCTTTACTCTTGCGTCAGGGTAAGCTTTTGTTGATATTCTTTGTACTCTCTGTCTTTATGCTGCCAGTATTTCTCAACTGTTTCTTTAGCAGCGATTGCACTATCGTATTCATCTCCACCTTGGCTTAATAATCGCTGTTTAGTTTGCTTTCGTAAGTCAGAAACAACTTTACCATTAACTTTACGCGTCTTTGACCAATCTAGAATCGCTTTAGGATAGTTACTAGTGTCAATGTATTTCCCCTGTTCAATTTCTGGTAAACTGTAGCCCCGTAGTTCCGGTACCCAGTGGTAAATAAAGTCTCCCTGGGGGTCTTTTTCGGCAATATTCTTCGACGGGTTATAAATGCGAAAAGTATCGCTAAGTGGATTAGTTACACCAGCCTGCATCTGCCATTGCCAATTATTAATTGCTAAATCTCCATCTACTAAATAGTTCATGTAGTGTTTAGCTCCGTGATGCCAGGAAATACCACAGTTGATAGTTAGGAATGTCGCGCACATTGCCCTCATGCGAAAGTTCATCCAACCCATTGTTTTTAGTTGTCGCATACTGGCATCAACCAGTGGAAAGCCTGTCATTCCTTGCTTCCAAGCCTGGAATAATTCTTGTTTTGCTCCTGATAATGCTGATGGGGTATATAGTTGATCAAACTCCCTATAGCGATTAGTGTAAGCACTTTCTGGATGAAAATAGAGTCGCTGTGTAAAACTATCATGCCAGCGCAAACGGTCTCGAAATGCTTTAAGGGAGAATTCTGCTTTGGGTTGAGTTTTTAATTCTTCTGCCCTAGTTTTGGTGCTTTGGTAAACAGTGCGAGTTGAAATAGTCCCAAAGGTTAGGTGTGGTGATAAATGAGATGTTGCCCCAAGCTGTGAGAGCATTGGGCGAGAAAGTTTCCAATGGTATCCGTAATATCTTTTTTTGAGAAATGAGTACAGTTGAGCTTGCGCTTGTGTTTCGCCTCCTGGAAAATAAACTTTCTCTACTGCCCAAAAGCGATGGTATTTCTGTTTAAGTTCTTTAAATGTTAGCTGTGGTAGATTGAGTGTAATTTGAGGCGTATTAATAGTTGCTGGTGTTTTGTATTGAGATTGTCTTTGATAGGTGTAGTATTCCTTAAACCACTCGTCACGTTGCTCTGCTGATTGCAGAAAGTTGTTTAGTCCAATGTGGTAATCAAGGTTTAACTGTTTGTAGAAATCAACTACGGTTTTATCCCGGCTGACACCGTACTCTACCTGCACATCACGGTTAAAGAAAAGTTTGGGTTTATACCCTGCAATGATTAACTGCCTAGTCAACTCTTGCACGATGTCTGTAGAATTACCTTCAAATAAGTACAGCCGACTACCTAACTTCTTGAGATTTGAGTCGAGATTTTCTAATGACTCAAACAAGAAGCGGACTCTAGTAGTTCCGACATCAGCCCAGGTATAAAACCAAGGATCAATAATGAAGAATGGCAGAACTCTTACATCATTACTAGATGAAGAGGTGACAATTTCGTTATCAGTTAAACGCAAATCTCGACGAAACCATAGAAGGTACATAAAGGTGCATAGTTTAATTTACCATTACTATAATACATTTGTACCAGTAAGTGATTTTGCTGTTGAAGTTGAGTATTTATAGCCACCTGTAACCTATCTTCACTGCGCTGACTTTACACAGTGCAGCGAACCGAACAAGTAAGTTCTAGTTTTAACGACTTGTAAGCAGTCTAAAAAGTAGGTAATTATAAAGTCAGGTATCAATGTTAATTCTTTCCACTGACTCTTGAACTCTTCAGATTCAAAAATCAACTTTTTGTAATAGTAGATTTGTCAATTTTAGATAGATAGATATGGAATTGATCAGAAAAATAGAAAAGCCCATTTTGAAAAATGCATCTGCAACAAACTTATCCCAACAGTTAGAACTAGAAGTTGAAAATATTAAGACTCCAAAAACAGCATTAGAAGCCAAGCAAAAACTGGAAGAGAATAGTCATAAGCTGGAGTATGGTTCTGACTATTACTATTCTCCAAGATTTGACACCCCTCCAGCGAAAGCAATTGAAAGCTCAGGGTGGCAAGTATCAGATATTTGGCGAGAGATTCGGGTAGATAGTTACTGTGATAGTTGGTAATGTTCAGAGTTAGCAATAATGTCAAGTAGTAACTGAAGCAACACACCTTGTGGAATATAAAACTGCAAGGGTAGGGGATGTAGTGCAATATTTAAATGTCAAAAGTTTAAATGGGGGCACATCTGCCCTATTTTTAAGATGGATATCAGGTAAGTGTGCGTTAGAATTGAATTAATGGCAACTTGATTGATTTGAAGCTAGATTAAAGAATCGAGGGTAAAAGTTGCTCACAGGGCAAAGTTTAATAATTGGGTCGTTAATAAGTTGTTTATACAGCATTTATGATCAGTAATCAAAGTACTGTATGCAAACGGTATAACCCAGAACTAGCGATGCGCTTTCTTAATATTTATAGGTTTCAAAAGTATGGCTAAGGTGACAATTTCTATTGGGCTAACTGATGCAGAAGTCAAAGCCTTATCAGCAATGCAGATTTCGGAGAATGAGTCATTAAATCATACAGCAACAAGATTGCTTCAGGGAATCCTGGGTCAGTCAAAGGCTGGGCTGGCATTATCTAATGGTGATGAGATTAAAGAAATAGTTAAACAGGAAGTAAATGCTTTAGCTGCGTCTACACCTGATGCGGAAGAGATAAAACAGGTGATTAAGCAAGAGATGGCAGATGCGATCGCTCAGATAAAGGGCTTAATAGAAAAGCGTTCGAGTGAAGTTGCCGTACTTACACAAGAGGCTGCTTCTGTTGAGCAGCAAGTCTTACCAGATTATTCAGCAATACGCGAAAATATCCTTTCTAAATTTAAAACAGGTAAGCAGTCAGCAGCCAAGGCAATCGACGCTTTTATTGAGGAACTGGGTGCTGTAAAGTCAGAACAACAGCCAGCAATAGTGAAATTAGATGTAGCGAGTTAGGATTTTTGTGCTGGCGACTATTAACCAGTCAACTTAATCACGCCTTGGCTGACTAAATGTTCAAGCTGAGAATGGTGCTGTGTTTGCTCCCGTAGCAACTTGAGTTGCTCGTAAGTGAGAATGTGTAATCCAGGACGGACAACATAATCTTGAATGGTAATGCTTTGTGGTTACTGGCTATCGGTGCGGTTGTAGGAAATTGAAGGCATATTTACAATTATGTAAGTTAAAACTGATTAGTAGAAGAAAGTTTAATTCTTCATTCTCTTACAGCTTCACACAATTTCCTGTTAAAAGGTAATTATAGAATCAGTCAAAACCAAAATATGTAGGAGATTCTCAATAGAAGCGCTCCATCCCATGCAGGTTCTGTAAATAAAGAGAAGCAAAAGATTAGGTTACGATAGATTTATACAACAAGGCTGTCAACAGTCGGTATGACTAATACTTTATAGATTTGTAATATATGGGAGTCAAACGTTATCGCAATTCCAAAACAACTAATTAACTCGCAAATCAAGTCATCCCAAGTTTTCTTGATTGACCATGAGAATAATAATCGTGGTTTGACCGATACCAATGAAGCATTACAGCTAGCCGAAAGCCTAGAGTTAGACCTAGTATTAGTGTCTGAAGGAAAAGAGGCTCCAGTTGCAAAGATTCTGAATTATGGCAAGCTTCAGTATCAAAAGAAAAAGCGTCAGGCACAAAGTGCTAGACCAGTAATAAAAGAAGTTCGGTTTGGTTTGAATATAGGTGTAGCTGATTATAAGTTACGTATTGAACAAGCAGTTGGGTGGTTGAGTAAAGGCGATTCGGTGAAGTTTGCCGTTCGTTTACGAGGTCGGGAACATCAATATCGTGACCAAGCTGGAGAACTATTAGATCGGGTTGTAACTGATCTCAACTCTGTAGGAAAAGTTCAATCACTTGATAAGCGTTCACTAATTGCTTTAATCATTCCTGCCTAAATTACTTTTTAAGAGATATCTTAACTCTAGAAGTGGGATCACTCTATTCATCCTTGTGAAGCGTCGGCGTTAATTAAATTAAAGAGTTCAAGTGTTAGTTCCAATCACCAATGCTGTTTGGATCTTGTCAAATCGGGAGCAAAGGAGCTAATGAACTTTTTCTTTGTAAATATCTTTGGTGTTGCGCTCGGCTGTACACACAGTTATTCTACTCGACAAAGGTAATGAAGCAATTGCTGCCGTTAGTTTTGTGATGGGGTTGAACTACCTGACTGTCTAATCAGTAGGAATCGCGCATTGTTAATTTTCGTATGCTGCTTGATTGTTAGTCCTTTTCCCCCTATCCTCACAAAAGGTAGTAATGGTAAAGTAAATTTCCAATATTTGCAATACTTCAGGGTGATTTATGAACAAAGGTGAATTAGTGGATGCTGTAGCAGCAAAGACCAACATCACAAAAAAGCAAGCTGATGAAGTCATTAGTGCTTTTTTAGAAGTCGTGACTGAGGCTGTAGCAAATGGGGAGAAGGTAACGCTGGTAGGCTTTGGTTCATTTGAACGGCGTGAACGTTCAGAGCGCGAGGGGCGTAATCCCAAAACCCAAGAGACAATGATTAGATTATCCCAGCTACTAGAGTTCCTGCGTTTTCTGCTGGCAAGGCGTTTAAAGAAAAAGTAGCACCATAGATGCATTGCTAATGGTCAAGCAATCTAATCACTGCAAAGTTGTAGCGATCGCGCAGTTCTCAAGACAGCGTGGTGCAACGGCGGGGGAACTTGAGTGTGGAATTACTAATGTTGCAGAAAGCGCGATCGCTGCGTCAACGCCTGGCTTCTTGATGTCCGAAATAGGTACTGACTCTCAAGAGGCTGTAGTCATCCCTAAATTTGCATCAGATTTTTGTGGGAAGACGGGTGTTTACTAATGGAGAGTATTACTTATAGTTATTGAGAGATGGCGATAAGCTAATAGTAACTTAGATAACTAACTTAGGTGAGGTGGGTAATGGGTAATTGCGCCATGAGAGTCAATAGTATCACTCAGGATTTACAGCAAGTTACAGCCGACTTACATCAAGTTAATCCAAAAGCCGGATTGCTACGTTTTAGTATATTAGGTTCGATATTTCTGGGTTTAGTTATATTAGCTTGGTCAGTGCCAAATAGTATTTTATTTGTGGTAGCAACAATGCTGTCCGGAGTTTTTTATAGCTTTTGGTTGATTTGTACACATGATATGACACATCAAACATTAACAGGCTGGAAGTGGTTTGATAGTATCATGCCTCGGTTGATGAGTTGGCCAATGCTATGGCCTTACAGTATCTATGCAGAAATACACCGCTTGCATCATGGCTGGAATGGTATTGATTTGCGAGATCCAGAAAGAATCCAATGGACTTTTGAAGAATACCAGCAAGCACAGCCTTATATACGTTGGTATATAAGTCATCAGTGGCTGTTTGATATTTTGATTTTAGGAGGAATCGGGCTAATTATCAAAAGCTTTATTAAAGGTGTACGCTTGCAAAAACTAGTTTCTAGTATGCGAAGACAAGTAATGCTGGATGCTACAGGTATTGTGTTTGTGCATAGCGTTCTGTTAATGCTGGCAATGTTTCATGGAGAAATACTACGCTACATTTTATTTTGGTTAATCTTAGAACGGATAATTGGCATCGTAGTGCAGACACGGGATCACTTGGAACACTATGGGCTGTGGGGAAAATTTACGACTCACCAATTAACGCAGCTTTATGCCTGTCGTAATATTGAAACTAGCTCTCTAGTAGGCTGGTTAATGGGTGGACTAAATTATCATGCAGTGCATCACACTTTTCCTAATATTCCCTTTAACCAACTGCCAGAAGCATTTGATCGAATTCAAAAGGTTTTAGAAAAGCATAATCTGCCATTGATGAAACTGGAAGAAGGTTATCTCAAATCTACATACTGGTTAGGTCGTCATCCATCATTAATTGGGGAAGTTGACTTTTCCAATGCCACAAATCGCCATCGCATGATTCCACTTGTAGCAGGAGGCACAAAGACAGTAGCGACAGAAATCTAATCTTGTTTATCAGTATTCTAGTTTTAGCTTTAATGCAGATTTTGTTTGCCCTGACTCCACACTCCAGTTTTAGAAGCGATCGCTATCCTCTGGGCATTCTCGAAAGCTATTTGATTAGGGCATTCCACTTCACCAAGGCGCGTTTTATTTAGCCAAGCCGCTTTTAAGCAGTTCTTCCTGAAAACTAATCTCAGCCTCACCCTGTCCGTGAGCCACCACTTCAGCAACAGTACGCCCATCGCTGTCTTTTACGACTGGAACGATCATCAGTTGATTATCGGCAGCAGCAATAAGCAAGAGTTCGTTTATCTTTTGCTTCATTGCTCAATGCTTGTGCTGGCCCTTCACCTTGTTTCACTTCCGAGGCATCAATTCCACAAAGCTCAACTGACATTTGGCGGATAAAACTTTAGCTCTAATGGCGAATAAATTTGTAATTATTTGCAAATTGATTTATTTCATTTTCAGCCAAAAATATGTTAAGCTTTGGGGTATTTTACCAGCTTTTTCTTGTCATTCAAAAACCTAAAGTTTTATGAATAAATTTTTAATATTAAATTCTCTGTTTCTTCTATCTCAAACATCTAATCCTGAATCGAAATTCCTCAATTTAAAAAAGCAATTAGAAAAGTTTGGGTTTGAAGTAGTAATTGAGTTACCACCAAAGCGAGGAGCTTATGGTTTATTAAGAGAAGCTGACAAAAAAATTTGGATCAATCCAGTAGTGTTTGAGTTACACATTGGTACTCAGACTATAATTCATGAAGCTGTTCATGCTGCACAGGTATGTGCAGGAAAAGGGAAAATAAAAGTTTTAGGTCTAAATATTAAGCCTAGCAATTATGCTCGACCTTTTTTTAGGCGTTACACTGATGTTCACAGGCAAGATTTAGAAAGAGAAGCCTATGCAGTACAAACTCAACCTAATAGCTATGAACTAGCCGTATCTCTTCTCCAAAAACACTGCAAATAAATTGTATGCAATCAGCACTTGGTAGCGGATAGCATCGGTTTGGCTTGTGTTGACGCACCCGACTCAAACAAAATCCTTGCTCCAGAGTCATGCACAAGAAGCGATCGCTCCAGAAATGTAACTTTGGCTTGAAAAGAATTTTTCGTCAGAGACTTTGGGTTCTATAACTTAATACAAGTGTCAAAAACTACTTAAGCCAACGTTTAGTTGCTTCTGCAATGCGTTGCCCAAAAGATAAGCGAACGCTTGGCTTGGATACTATCTTCAGCGTTTTTACGATGAACTATGCAAATGGCGATCGCTCCGACCACGGTGATACCGGATATGATTGCTGTGTTGAAAACCAGGGATTGATGTCGTATTCAGTTCAAGACTTATCATTAAGGGTACAGGGGCGATGAGGGGGGAGTTCAGGAGGTCTTTATGTGCAAGAATTAAATTCCTATTATAAAAATGAAGGTGACACATACTTAATTGAAATTCGCCTCAGTAATGTGAGTCAAATATTTAACTCATTTGACCCATCGCCATTTTTAGAAAAAGACCTTGATGAAGATGCGGAATCTTATACAGCACTTACGGCAGCTATGAGGTACATCCTCAAATCTGAAAGCTTTGATAGGAGAGGGCAAGGAGAAAAACTGTATTGCATAATAGCCGGAAGCGCTGTATTGTTCAGTCTGTAAGCGAATTTCCACTCAAAACTCCTCTGAAGTTGGTTTTCTATCTACCCAAACAGAGTGACGATGAAGAAATACCAATTCTACATGAAGCTATCCATAACTATTTTGATTACAGAAAGCATAACGCGGCTAGAGAACTGCGTCAGACTCTCCGCAAAGGTCAAACTTCATTGATGATTGGTCTGCTGTTTTTAAGCTTATGCATTAGTCTTAGCAAATTAATTACTTTGTTCAGCGATGGTACGTTTGCGGAAATCCTCACAGAAGGGCTGTTGATTGTTGGTTGGGTAGCAATGTGGCGACCGTTGGAAATTTTTCTTTACGATTGGTGGCCGATCCATCGAAGTCAACAGGTTTTTGACAAACTTAGCTCCATAGAAATTGAGATTCGCACTTCTCATCAGCGCGATCGCCCAGGTTTAAAATGAAGTGAGCTTGTGGTCACAGCGTGTTTTAGATGAGTACCGAGGGCCAGCCCTTTCAACGCGAACAAATGAACTATTTCCTCATTTAAACAATTTAAATTGTGGATTGTAAGAAAAAATAGAGATTTTTTGCAATTCCTTACGCGATAGCGAAGCTTGCGCTATAGGTGATCAGCTGGGGGAGGCTTGCGCCGAAGCGATCGCCTGTTACTGAATCGGTGTTCTAGGGGTTGGAGTGGCTCATGAAGCAGAGCGAAGGCAACGTCGGCGCAACATAAAACCAGATCCAATTAAGCCAATAGCAACTAGCGTCCCTATTCCGGTTTCCGGTTCTGGAACAACCTTAATAGTGCCAGTAACTAAAGCCTGTCCTCTTATGGGATCGTTTGGATTTGGACTGATTGTGTCGTTCTCAAAAAAGTCTAGTATGCCAGTAGCACCTGTGAATATACCCTCACCGCCAGTGATAATCAAAGAACCAGAGCCAGACCCTCTGAGGTTTACAAAGTCAATTAAAGCGGTGGCAGTAGCGGTTCCAGATACCTTGTTAGCACCGCTACCACTGAATTCAATAAAGCCTTCTGGGAAGCCTTCTAAGCCGATTGCTGTTGGATCGGTGTTAAAGGTGAACAAGCCAGTAGAGAAGTCAGTTAGGGCGTAAACTAAACCGTTATATTCGGTGAGTCCGTATGGTGCATCAGTACTTACAGCCCGTTCAATTGCCCGTGAAAA
The DNA here is from genome assembly GCA_019359245.1 of Nostoc desertorum CM1-VF14. GTDB lineage: Bacteria > Cyanobacteriota > Cyanobacteriia > Cyanobacteriales > Nostocaceae > Nostoc > Nostoc desertorum. The sequence continues at coordinate 19,896 of JAHHHR010000061.1, forward strand.
CTTCTCGTTAATCGGCTCAACAGCGATTGTTACGTCGTAGTTACCACTAAATGGGAACAGAGTCTGTGCGATCGCCTTCTCGTTGCCCGATCCAAAACTCAGTAAAGTCAAAGCTGCTGGAACAACCCATGCAGCGTAAGAGCGAAGTACCGTTAGCATTGTTTAATATTACCTATGTTCAAGGGAATGCTTATGTAAAAAATATTACTTTCTTGATTGCCGAAAACAGTATACAGCACATTAGATTGCAGCGACAATGAAAAAATTGTCGCTCCGCTTGATGTATCTTTAGAAACTATATTAAATGGACTGCGCCATTTCAAAATTAAGTTCAATTTCAACTCCTGCCGTGCGCGTCGGTCTGTGGGTGCATCGCACTAAGAAGCGATGCTAACTTCTCGTTGGAGTTCATAATGATGATGCAGTGAATAGTAACTATCAATCATATTGCTTGCATCCATGCTCACCTTTCCAGCGTTTACCAGATCGTCTTGTTTCACCAACATATAAGTGCAAGGTCAAACAATGCCGTCTGCTGTGGCGTAGTTTACCACCGCAGGAATCCCTTAACCCGGATTTCTCACAAGGCTTTAGAAAAGAAAGGTCAAAAACTGCCAAAATGTATATTGCAAAACAATCCCAGCAGTTTAAAGCATGACCCCAAATAAAAATCATTGTATCCCGGAACAGTTCGTATTTGGACAAGTAGAGTCATGTCCAGTTGTAGTTAATTTCAAGGGTGAGCCTGTAACATCGGATGCAGGATTGACACTAATTGCGGAACTCGACAGAAAAAGACAAATAACATCACGACTAGCGGCATGTTTTAAAGACTACCGAGAGCCAAATAAAATTTTGCATCCAGTTAAAAGCTTAATTGCTCAAAGAATATATGGTTTAATCATGGGCTATGAAGATATAAATGACCATGAAACTCTACGTCATGACCCAATATTCGCACTTGCAGTTGGAAAAGCAATTAATTTAGAAGAAGAATCAGTTACTTTAGCTGGCAAAAGTACTTTAAATCGGATCGAACATTTTCCAGAAGAGGTATCTTCAAGAAAAAATAGTCGGTATCACCGTATTGAATATGAAGCTTCAGCTATAGAAACACTCTTAGTTGAGCTATTTTTAGAATCATATCAGAAGCCACCGCGACAGATAATAATAGATTTAGATGTTACGGATAATTTAGTACATGGTCATCAAGAAGAAACATTTTTTAATCCTTATTACAAGGGATATTGTTATACTCCACTTTATATTTTCTGCGGTCAACAAATACTAGCAGCAAAACTTCGTGCATCCAACTTAGACCCAGCAGCATGGGGGTTGTCAGAATTACAACGGGTAACAAAAATAATCCGCTCACGATGGAAAGATGTAAAAATTATTATTCGTGGAGATAGTGCTTATTCGAGAGAAGAGATTATGGCTTGGTGTGAATCACAGATGGATATTGATTATGTGTTTGGACTTGGGGAAAATCCTCGTCTAATCCAGCTATCGCAATCAATCAAGTATCGTGCATCCCAAGAATATTCGAGAAAAATTCACCCCTTAATCGAGTTTTTTGAAAGCTTATTTCCTGGAACACCGGATTTGAAAAAAGATGCAGCAGAATTTGTTGATAACTCAGTTTGGTATTGTTCTCTAGACTATCAAACATTAGATAGTTGGAGTCGTAGTCGTCGTGTTGTTGCCAAGGTTGATTATAGCGATGAAGAAGTCAAGACTCGATTTGTTGTAACTTCTCTCCCTGTTAATAAAATTCCTCCAGGGAAACTTTATACTCAAAAATACTGCCCGCGAGGCAATATGGAAAATTGCCTCAAAGAACAAAAATTAGATTTACAAAGTGATAGAACAAGTACCCATACATTTGCAGGAAATCAATTGCGTTTATGGCTAGCAGCTATTGCTTACATTTTGATGAATAGCATGCGAGAGAAATGTTTAGCCAATACAAAATTCAAAAATGCAACGATTGGGACTATACGCACAAAATTATTAAAGCTAGGGGCTGTTATTAATATTAGCAGAAGACGAGTTTTAATTGAAATTAGTAGTGCTTGCCCTTACAAGAAAGTTTTTGCAACGATTTATGAGTGTTTATGTCGATTACCTTGCCCTAGTTAATACTGGCATTATTGAATTTGTAATTAATAGCCAATTCTAATTTTTAATAAATATCATTTGGGTTAATTTATTTAATTTAAACCCATAAATTGGTGTGTCGTTTTTTATTAATCAAATTTATTTTCTTCAGTATTGTTCCAATTTGATGTATTTTAGGCATCTTGACTAGGCTCGGTTTTTATTTTGATTTACTCGTGTTCTGTAAGGATTGTGATGATGTATTAATTAAATTATTCTAAATCTGGCTAATTCAAGTGCTTTTTTCTCACTTGTGAGAAATCCGGGTTAATCTGTTGCATGAGGGATACTACTGTGATATTTCTATTTTTATTTACTTAAAGTAAATTCATTTAAAATTTATATACTTTAGGTACTAATGAAGAATTAGTAAATATTAATTTTATTTTGTCCAGATAAAAATCTTAAATAATAGTTTACTAAAAGTTGCGGCGTGAGAGTAGCAATGTAACGTAGGACTCGCAACTATTAAACTACGTTTTAATGCTGAAATCATCCAATTTTAATTAATTGATAAATTTTCTAATTAAATAATTTTAGTAGCGTTATCTAAAATTACTACGAATGTATTGATTACTAAAGGATAAAAACATATGAAATTTGGCTCCTTCGCTTTATCGTTCATACAAATAGCATTGTTAAGTTTGGGGTTAAATGTGGCAAAAGCAGATGCTGAAGTTACTTTTCCTTTTGAGGCTATTTACAATACAGAAACTGTTTTTGAACCGATTCAGGATAATGTATTTAAATCAACTGTAACGGGTAAAAGTACTGTTGCGCCTTATGGTTTGACTAATTTTCTAAGAATGAATTATATCGAAAGAAATGACAATACAGGAGCGGAATCAATAGTTAAAGATGCCACAGAGTTTGGTATAGAAGGATTACCAATTCTTACTGAAACATTTTTTGGTAACGGTGACGATAAATTATTTGCAAGCACTACTGGTACTGCTATACGTAACGTTGAAGATTTTACGGCATCGATTTCCGGCACTACAACTATTGTAGGTGGAGAAGGTAATTTTCAAGGTGCAACAGGAATTTTAACACTTTCGGAGAACGTAATTTTCAATCTGAATGCAACAACGGAACCTAGAAACACAGGTATAGTTGTCTTAAGTGGTTCCTTTATGGTTCCTCAAAAAGTTCCGGAAGCGAGAAATACTACAATATTGATTGGTATAGGAATAATTAGTGCTAGTTTATTGTTACGTCAACACCGGAAAATAATTTCTAAGTAATAAGCTGTACCTGTTCAGTATTGCTGTTATCTCTCTATCGGCTAATACCCTAAATTCTCAATCAAAGCTACACTACCATCGGAAAATGTCAAAATTTTGGGATAGCAGCAGATGATTGATCTCTACACCTTCACCACGCCCAATGGACGCAAAGCTTCCGTCATGCTGGAAGAAGTCGAATTGCCCTACAATGTCCACAAAATTGACATTACTACTCAACAGCAATTTACACCTGAATATATCGCCATCAATCCCAATAGTAAAATTCCTGCCATTGTTGACCAAGAAACTGGGATTAAAGTTTTTGAATCGGGTGCAATTCTAATTTACCTCGCTGAAAAAACAGGTAAACTCTTACCCACTGAACAAAAAAGCCGTTTTCAAGTACTAGAGTGGCTCATGTTCCAAATGGCAGGAGTCGGGCCAATGTTTGGGCAACTTAACCACTTTAAACGCTTTGCACCCGAAAAACTTCCCTATGCCATCGAGCGTTATGAAAAGGAAACTTTACGTATTTATGGTGTTTTGAATAAACAACTGCAAGACAATGAATTTATCTGTGGTGACTATTCTATTGCTGATATTGCAACTTATCCGTGGGTAGCAATTTATGAATTTCAGGGTTTAACACTCGACAACTACCCAAATCTCAAACGCTGGGTGGACATGGTGCAGCAACGTCCGGCTGTGCAACGCGGAATGCAAGTTCCTTAAATACAAGACCAGGGATAAGTCAACCTGGGCGATGATAAGAACACGCTATAGCTTGCGATCACGGCGGTTCTGCGTCCTTTCGAGAATTAGTGCGCTCGACAAATCTCAATTGTCCATTTGAACCTGGCGCACTTACTCTAGTGGTCTGCCAACCCAAAATTGCTGGGTGGAGTCCGGCAGGGGAGCAGGGGAGCAGAGGAGAGATTTGTACAAGTTCTTTCACCCCTGCCCCTCCGCACCTCTGCCCAAGAGCTTGCCACCACGCAAAGTTTATGTGGCGAAGCACTAGTTGTTGAAAAAGTGCGTTCCTCTTTGAAGGCTGGCTAATTGAGAAATAAGAATGTTGAGTTTTTGCGCTTATGACATCTTTTCAAGAATTTCATCAGTCGTCTTAATTTGGTTTTTTCCTATATTACGTTTCAGCAAAAAAATACCCGCATCATGTGCTTGCTGACCACCATCACTAAAACAAGCATCCTCGATAATGACTGGTTCAATACCACGCTCAAAAGAGTCAATTGCTGTCTTCAAAATACAGCTATCAGTTTCAACTCCACAAAGATATATTTTGCTGATTTGATTATTTAAAATAAAAATTGAAAACTTCTCCGTAAATGCAGAGTAATAAGGTTTATCAAAAATATAATTTATATATGGCTGAAGTTCATCAACAATGCTCGTTTCTGGTTCATCTATCAACCTTGACCAATGAATTAGTTTAACATAATTGCTGTCAGGAGTATTGATAAACCTTGTGAATTCAACGACTTTACCAGCCGCTAAAAAATACTTAATTGATTTAATGACGATAGGAATAATATGTCTGCATTTATCAGACATAAACCCGTTTTGCATATCTACTACAAGAAGCATTTCGCTCATTTGTGCCATAATTTATTTAGATTAAGAGTTAAGACATTAAATAAAACAATTTTATAAAAGACGACATCTGCGGCTTTGAGCTTCTTCCCTGGCAGCCGTCAGATATTGTTGCTGGTGATGGGGTGCTGAAAAGGCAAATCTGGTGATGGAGGAAGTAGCGTAGGCGCAGCCCGTCGTAGACATCGCTCTTTATGGAGGCATAGTCATCCCCAATCGATTCTCACAAGTATCGCCGAAAGCCCTGCTGATGTAGACTATTGGAGTGATGAGTGGCGTGTTGGTGGGAAATCTGACGCGAAGTCGCAGAAATTATAGGATTGCATTAATGGCTTTCATAAGTAATTATGAGATATTGCCTAACTGCCAAAAATTTACAATGTTTTCTTCATTGCACATCCAAGGTATAGATGAGCTATCAAATCTGAAAAATTTTCAGGTGTGAACTGCTTTAGCTCTACATGGTCAAAATGCTGTTCTACTAATTTTTGAATATCTCGATTCAGGTGACATCCATCGGCTACGACTTTTTGAATAGGTGTCAAGCGATGCTGCCAAACCTGTACGGTAGGCTTATCACTCAACCCATGTTCCACGAAAAAGAACCTACCACCCGGTTTTAGCACTCGATAAACCTCTTGGAGTGCTTGCTGTACATTTGCAATACTGCACAAAGTCCAAGTGCTGACCACACTATCAAATGTATTGTCTGGCATCGGGAGATTTTCACTTGATAGCAGGAGTTGTTCAACTATGATATCAGAGTTACTAATTCGCTTGTTTGCCAAAGCATTCATTCCAGGATTCACGTCAACTGTAGTGATTTTATGAATACTACAAGGATAGTAAGCCAAATTTAATCCAGTTCCAAAACCAATTTCCAGAACTTCTCCTGTGACATCGGCTAGCAATTCCTGACGATATTTAGCTAAGGTCGGAACTGACAAACTCCAGTCAAGAAGACGTGGAAAAATAACTTGCGAATACAACCTCATAGTGATTAATCCTTGACAATCTAATTTTATGCTTAGTAGGGACGTTGAGCGAGGAAATCTGTGGAACAGTGGATTATTGTTGCTATTGCTTAGTTATCTTTTATCTCTAAACCTCGCCACAGATACCAACAGGCAATAGAACGGTAGGGTTTCCACATTTGTCCTAAATCTTCTACAGTCTTTTTATTAGGAAGTTCTGCTAAACTATAAACTCTGCGAATCCCTGCACGAATACCTAAGTCATCAACAGGTAGAACATCAAGCCGATGTAAACGAAACATAAGCAGCATCTGCACTGTCCAACGCCCAACGCCTTTTATTGGTATTAAAGCTTCGATAATTGATTCATCTTCCATTGCCTGCAATTGATCTAGCGTAGGCAATCCATCTAAAACTTTTTGGGCAAGGTCTTTCAAATACAAAACTTTTGGGCGTGAAATACCTGCTCCTCGCAAAACGTCATCTGGGGTGTTGAGGATATCTAAAGCTGTAGGAAAAGGGCTATGAGGATAAAGTTGCAAAAATTTGCTATGAATGCTCCCAGCAGCCTTGCCGGAAATTTGCTGGTAAAGAATTGACCGAGATAGAGAAAAGAGCAAGTCTCCAGTTTGTTGTACTTGATAGAGTTTGCAATCTCCAATAATTTCTATTAGCCTTACCAAGATCGGATCTGAATGTTTAAGAGTTGTAATCGCAATTGAATAATCCATTAGTTTATCAGCTAAAACCTAAGTGTTTGCCCTCTCATTTAATCATCCATTTACAAGGACATTAAAACAATTTGCAATAGAGCTAATCAATTGGGACTTTAAAAGCGTTAAGGATGTAGGAAAGTGTGAAAGTCTTAGATGATAGCAAACACCTATCCAACATCTGGGAGGTTTTAGGCAATGATATTTCCTTCTCTGTAAACCTTTATATCACCAAATTAAATGAACTCGAGTAGTCAGAGATAGATTTATATTTAAATAGTAGCGCGACTCCAAGTTAAGTTAACTAAATTTAAGACGTAATCATCCGAGTTCTCTATATAATCTTCTGATTTTTCATTACCCATTACACACAATTTACCGCCAGTAATATAAATTTTATCTTGTTCTTTGTAGTAAGCTTTGTGATGACTAATCCATCCTGGTTTATTACCAGTCGTTTCTAATCTTTCTATTTTAAAGGTATGCCAATCTAATCTATAAACTGAAGTTTCATTATAGATTCTTGCATCGGCATATCCTAAATTACCAATAATATATATGTATTTTCCAACTAATGTAGCTGAATGAAAATCAGTTGGCGGGAAAATATCTTTGGGATAACCGAAAATCTGAAAATTACCATCACCTTGATAAACTACAACATCGTTATATATACAAAAATCAGGATCGTAGTAGTCTTCATGCTCACCAGCAATTTCGACAATTCTGCCATCTGGTAATTCTGTAATTGTTCTGCCAAATCGATCATAGCACCATGCTTTATCTTGCCAATTCTCTCTATCGTTAAAAAGATTTTTGGCTGTATAAGCAGAACAACCCTCACAAACCATCGCCTGCCAAAAGGGGATTTTCATCAATTCTGGATTAGCTTTACCAAAGCGCGGATGTTTGCCAGCAAAATACTGTTTTGGCGATAATTGTGATAATGAGAATTTGCTCTTGACAATGCCGGTCAGCGATCGCCGCATATCATCGTTAATATCGCTCACATCTTCGCCAACTGCAATTAACATTCTAACAATTTCTTTGTTTGTAGCTATCTTGATGGCTTTGTCATCGTAATTATTGATTCTGCTAGGGTTTGCGCCAGCCTCTAGTAAAATTTTGACGCAATCAGTAGCACCATGCTCTGCTGCGATTATTAACGCAGTGTTACTAAAGTCATCAGTGGCTTCAACATCAAATCCCTCTGCAATTAGCCACTGTAGGACTTCGAGCCGATTATTTTCTATCGCATACATTAACGGTGTTTTTCCGCAGTTTCCCACATCGTTGTGATTTGCTCTTGCAGCTAGGAGTAATTTAGCTTTAGGAAGTTCACCCACCTGAATACTCAATAACCAAGGGGTTCTATGCCAACAATCACGCACATCTTGATCTGCTCCTTGCTCTAGCAATAACAATACTTGCTCTAAGCTCCCAAAAACTATAGCGTGCATTAATTCTGTCCATCCCAGTTGCTCTGGGTTAGCACCCGCGTTCAATAATAATTTGACAGCATCAAATCTCCCAAGATGAGCAGCTACTTTGATTGCAGACTCACCATAGCTACTGATACCATTGACAGCAGCACCTCTAGAAATGAGTAAATTCAAAGTTGATATTAAGTTTTGATCTTGTAAGATATCTCGACCATACATAGCATTGATTAAGACATCATATCCATCTGGGCTTTGATAGTTAATATCTGCTCCAGCATCCAGAATCAATTGGATTTTATCTAGATTTCCTGACTGCACAGCCAACCCAAGTACGGTATTTTGAGATTCTTGTTGAACAGCATTCACATTCGCGCCATGTTCCAAGAGGAAGCGAATCATATCAATACCTGCATTGGCGCTGCTAACCGCACACATTAATGGTGTTTGCTGGGAATACTCGTCTACGCGCTCAATATCAACCCCATTGGCTATTTTACGTGCGACTCCTGCAATATCTCCCTGCTGTACATAAATATGAATTTTTTGCATAATTTTCTGAGCTAACTTCTGAATTGGCGAAAAATTCTTGTAGCAACGCCTGCTTTTAACTTAGTCGATTTTAAGATAAGCTTTGTTGATTGAGAAGTCACATAGATTGCAAAAATACATCGTCATGAGTCAGGGTGTATATCCAGATAATTGGAAAGAAATTGCAACAGCGCTAAAAGCTGACTGCGATTGGCGTTGTACTAAATGTGGTAAGGTCTGCTTACGTCCTGGGGAAAAACCACCTGATTGGACAAAATCCCAGCGCAAAGCTTATACACTTCAGGTACATCACTGGAATTGTGACCCCAGTGACAATCGGCTGGAGAACTTGGCTTGCCTGTGCAGTGGCTGTCACCTTTACTACCATCGATTTGGACGCGGGAATATTTCTCCTGGACAGTTGTCACTGTTTGCCGAAAAGAAAGTCAGCTAAAATTTAGCGATTTCGGATGTGAGCGCTCACACTTTTACACTTTTATTTTTGGGAATCATAATAACAGGGATTGCCATTTCAAAATTAAGCTCAATTCCAACTGTTGCCGTAATAGTTGAGATGAGTGAAGTAGTTTATCTTGTTCTTTGGTGTCAGATACTTATCCGGTATGAACAAATTGCTCTCAGAACAGATGGTCAAAGGCATTTATCAGCAACTACTGCCTAGATTACAACAGGACTTACGCAACTGGCACAGGCGATCGCTAATTACTGGTACTTTAGTACTACATAACTGCCGCAACTGACACAGGCGATCGCTAATTACTGGTACTTTAGTACTATAAAAAGGGGTTTTTGAATCAGCCCTTTTTGAAATTGTTGATAGCAACTAATCAAGTAGATTCCGAAAAAGATTTTATGAGAAAATAAGTTGCGGGTGCATCGAAAAATCGATTAGCAATGAAATTTACTAAACTTAATTATTGTCAATATCTACTGGGTAGTCAAATTAACTATACTATGACTAATTTAGCAGAGCATTTAGAAAATATTAGTCATGATAAAATTAATTATTATCTCAAAAATGAAAAGTTAACTCCTCGTTTACTTTGGGATAATGTCAAAGATTTAATTGTCCCTGATGAGGATGCTTATATTATATTTGATGATACTGTTTTAGATAAAAGATTTTCTGAAGAAATCGAGATAGTCCGAAGACAGTATAGTGGTAATGAACACGGCATTGTCAAAGGGATTGGAATAGTAAGTTGCATATATGTTAATCCTAAAACTCTCAAATTTTGGGTAATAGATTATCGGATTTTTCACCCTGACAATGATGGTTTGACCAAGATTGATCATGTAAAAAATATGCTACAAGGTCTTGTGTATCAGAAATTACTACCTTTCGATACAGTTTTAATGGATACTTGGTATGCAGTTAATAATTTAATGCTTTATATCGATAGTCTCAATAAAATTTATTATTGTCCTTTAAAGACTAATCGTTTAGTAGATGATAGTTTCGGTAAAGAAAAATACAAGAATATTGAATCTTTATCATGGAGTAATGAGGAACTAGAATGTGGTAAATTTATAAAAATTAAGGGGTTTCCTGCCGATAAGAAGGTGAAACTATTCCGGGTTACTGTCTCTACCGATAGAACGGATTATGTCGCAACTAACGACTTATCTCAAAGTTCTACAGATGTTACACAACAGGTGTGTAAAATCCGTTGGAATATAGAGGAGTTTCATCGAGAAATCAAGCAACTAACTGGCATTGAATCATGTCAATGTCGTAAAGCTCGCCTTCAAAGAAATCATATTGCTTGTGCTATGTTGGTTTGGCTAAGACTCAAAAATTTAGCTAATAGCACAGGTCAAACTATTTATAAAATCAAGCATAGTTTGCTTTCTAATTATTTAATCGAGCAACTAAAACGTCCAGATGTTGCTATGTCGATAGCTTAGTTTTTTTAGGCGCTCGGCGCGCTCCGCACGCCATTGCTTATGCCAGTTGCGTAAGTCCTGATTTCAAGGAAAAAACTATGTCTTTTTTTGAATTAATTGATGAAAAGATAAAAGAATATATAAAAACAAAAGAATATGTGGAGGATGAAAAAGCAAGATATCGCCAAGCTATTTTAGAAGTATTTAGCAATTTAATTGATACTGATTGTTTAGATATAAATGAAAAAGATGAAGATGGAGAAACTATATTGATGCGCCTCATTTCAACTGAAAATATAAATTGCATTAAAATTCTAGTGGATGCTGGAGCAGATGTTAATGCAATAGATGGAGGTTATAATTTTGCTCTGTTAAATGCTGCTAGTCAAGGCTGGCAAGAAGCTTTTGATTACTTAGCCCCATTAACATCTTTTGAACTTAGGGACATAGCTGCAAGGGAATTACCAAAAGGTCTTATTCGTCGTCAACGCAAGAACAATTACGCTGTTGAAGAATTTGTTAATAATACTTTCGATGGAAATATTGATGCTGTTTCTGAGGCTATTTTTCAAGGTATAGATGTAAATGCAATTAGCTCTAATGGTGAAGCAGCTTTACATAAAGCTATAAGAAATAATCAATTATCAATTGTTCGCATTTTATTGGAAGCTGGTGCTAATCCTAATCTTAAAGAAGAAAGTGTACAAGGATATACGCCGCTAATGATTGCTTTAAATTCTCCAAAAATTAGCAATGAAATTTTCCAAGCATTACTTGAAGCTGGGGCAGATATTAATAGCAGTTCTAGCCGAGGTGAAACTATCCTAATGTTAGCAGTCCTGAAGTTAAATACACAAGCTGTTCGGCAATTACTTGAACTTGGTGTTGAATTTAATGCGAAGGATGAAAATAACTATACTGCTCTTGCAGTTGCAAAAGAATTAAGCAAACAAGGTTTTTGGGATGACACTAAGTTGTCAGAAATAATTAAAATTTTAGAAAGCTATGGAGCAAGTGAAAATTAACTAAGGTCGTCGATATTGGCAGTGAATGACCGCTATTCATTCCACTTTACCAACACTCCATCTACTGCTACCAATCCCCATTGCGGAAACTTCGCTACCAGCTTTTTAATGACAATCGGTAAAGCAGGGTCATCATTCCAGCATTCCTGTAAAAAATCAGACCCCGGATTCTCGCCCGAATTCGCCGCAACTTTCAGTTTCTGCATACGCCCCGGTCGTGCATTTGCCCTTGCAACAATCGCCTCATGCGACCATTTTTCAGTGCTGATGACAGACGCGGCGGAACTTTCACCCTCATCAACTGTTTTGACTTCTACGCCCGAAACCGAGTTTTCAACCAACAACGAAGCGGGATTATTTTGTTCTACTTCCTCCTGTGTTTGATTAGCGATGGCTACGCCCGCCGCAGGCATCGCAGAATTTAAATATTTTTCATTTTGGGCGACGGACGCGGCGGAACAAGTATCTTCATGACAGTCTTTCGGCTCAACATCACAATCCTGATTTTCTCCTTCCAATGAAGCAAATTGACTTGGTACATCATCCACAAGCGCCAGCGATGTACAGTCCGTTACCGCAGGTAACTCTTCCCCCAACTCTGACACGCCTTGAACAGACTGAGGCGACGCGACCCCCAAGGGCGCGTGAGCCGTCTCCTCACAGGGCGAAATCTCATAAAGCGTGTCAGAGACACACCTCACAATCTCTTTTGAAGAGATTGTGAGGTGTTCCTGAACAGTTCGTGAGGTTTTCTGGAACTCATGCTCTGACTGGCTTTGACCTAAAATAGATGCTTTGTACAAAGCACCCATTTCTTCACAGCCAGCATCTTTCTCTGAATCCCCAGCATTTGATTCTCGTTTTTTAGCATCTGGTTGCTGATTTTCAGCATTGGCTTTCTCCCAGAACTCCTTCATCCGACTGCCATGTAAATTCTTCACCATCCAGCTAGCCGTTTCCCGGCCATCCTGAATCGATTTGTCGGGTTTGAAAATGAATAGCCCACTGTCGGAGAGAATTTTCTTCGCAGAGATAAAAGTACTGTAACCCATGCCAGTAGAAAGAGGCATCCACCGAGAACCATAAGGGTCAGCCGTCCAGCACTCCTGCCACAGTTGGTTAACAGACGGCTTTTGCTGCGATGCCCAAAACATATCCTCTATGGGAATAATCACATGAAGCCGCTTATATGGTGACTCTGGTTTTCTAGCAACAGCCTTTTTGGATTTGGGACGGGTAATGGTTGCAGTCATTTTACAATCTCCTGTTTATGTTGACGCACGGAAATTCCCCCCTCTGTGATTGCGGGGTTTGGTACTTATATTTGGTTGTCTAAAAAGTTACCTACGCGCTGAAAGGCTATTGAGGTTGCCAGAATCGCAACTCATCTCGGAAATACCTGTCAGTTTTTTTCGATTCGTTCTGCCAGTGATCCCAGGCAACTATCACCTCATCTCCTAATTCTTCTACCACCTCGCCCCTTTCAACATACAAAGTGCGGTAAGGGTCAGCGTGGGCAACAATAGAACCAACGCCAATAGTGCGCGGTTGAAGGGATGTGTTCTGGAGAGCAGTAATTAAATCAGTCTCTTGGGTGGTCAATTCCGCCAAATAATCTGATTTAATCACCTCGTACTCTTGGGCAACATTCCAAAACTCCTGCCACGTACACCCAGGTTTAGCTAGCACCGCCCTAATCTCACTAACCGCTTGGGGCAGCATTTCCAGTTGTTCGGCTCGATATGCGATCGCGGATTGTGTCGGCTCACTTCCCAGAATGATTGCCGCAGCCTCTAACGCTTGGGTATTGTTCATGGCACTGGCAAGGTTTTTCAATGCCATGCCCATCAACCGGAGACATTCCTGGGCATTTTCTTTGGGGGGTTCTTGTGCCAGTGATCGCAGATCAATTGTCTTCTCCAGTGCAAGCTTTACCTGCTTATTCAAAGCTTTAGTCGCTTGCTGGGTCATGGTATTCCCCCACTGTTGAACCGGATGCTGCTCTACGGCGTTTTCCAAATCCTGAATACGCTGCTTTAGCTGTTGGTTCTCAGTCTCCAACTGCCGTAGTGATTCCATTTCGTCTAGGCGCTGCTGCAACTGAATATTCTGCTCCTTCTGCTGCTTGTACAGGTTTTGCAGAGATTGGATTTGCTCACTTACTTGTTCTTCGGCTCTGGCTGTGGCTTCTGACTGTAGTCCAATCCTCAATTCCTGCTGTAAGCGCTCTAACTCAAGCTCGTGTTGCTCTTTGAGTGCAGCGATCGCCTCAGAGTATTGTGGTGGATAACTTGGCTCTGTGGGTAATGGGACACTGTGGGCATCTAAATCAGCATTGTTGATCAACAACCTCTCGCCATCAGCAAAGGTAACAATCTGCTGCCAGCGATTCGGTGCGTCTGCTGAGATGGTTCCCTCATCCCCATACCTTGGGTGTGACTGTTGTGAAACCGTGACTTTAGCAGATTGAGGAACCACTGGTTCCTGAGTAGATTGCTTTTTGCGTGGAAGTTGAGGAACCACTTTTTGGGCGGCAGCAGCAAAATCTGATTCACCAGGGGAGGGATTATCTTTCAGAGCGAGCGTTACAGCAGCTTTAAGTTTTTCTGGTTCCTTGACTAAGCGAAGTAACGGACGAGCCTGACGCTCATTTTTGATGTGTCCGCCCAACTCGCCAACTGCGTCTATGACCTTTTTGGCTCCTAGCAGTTGGTTGATTCGTCGGTATCCACCCCAGGCGTATAATTCACGCTGGCAGTATTCTTCAAAGTTTTTATAACCAGCTTGTAGGTAAAGCTGCTGTTCCCGCATTAAAAGGATTTCATCTACCGCTTGCCACTCGAATCTGTCGATGGCAGTGAAGGTTTCCTGAATGCTGGTGTTGACAACACTGTAATCAAGTGCTGTTGTTTGTTCTGTGTCTAGTGTCAGCATATTTCTTGCTCACTATGGTAAATGCTCGGAAATTGAGGTGTTGCAGTTTAACCAAAGTGAACCGAGGAGATACTGAAGGGTGTTTGCCCAAAAATATGTCAGCATTGTAATTAGCTCACTTTGTCGTTAACGGATTGAGCAGGCGATCGCATAGCTTTGGTCGGCGGCGGTCGCTTTTACTAGGCAGCAGTTGATAACGAAGTATTTTCTATTTCAGTTTTAGAAGCTGTTATACGAGATTTTTTTTGCTGGGTTGGTGTTTTGGCTCCTTTGATTTCATAATTCTCGTCAACAACTGGGTTTGGACCTCTGGCATAGCTAATTAAGTCAGAGGGGGTAATCTCTCCCTCCAAGTCTTGTGCCAGTCTATTTAAGCATTCACAAAGATTGTTTAAAATCTCACCATCCAACCGTGGCATAGTTCTAGCGTTTCGTAAATTCGATACGGAGTTAGCACTAACCCCCATTTCTGCGGCAAGGTCACGGGCTTTAATGTTATGCCTTGCCATTACTTCTTTTAACTTCCACTTAATCAAGGCTTGATTCATAATTCTACACCTTAAGCTTACTTCTATCCTTACTTTACCACAAATACTCAAGCTATAAACTGTATAAATCAAGCAATAAACTTTATAAATCCAGTTTTAGCCTTGACAAATCTAGTTTTAGACTTTATATTATTAATCATACGGGGAAAGCAAAAGTGAACTGCCTACCCCCAAGAGTTAAAAGAGTTTCCATATCTGAACTTTGACAGCAATCCAGAGTGACCGCTTGATGAGTAACCGAGGCACTGGTACAACCAGAGAAGGTGAGGGGTACACAGCCGGGAAATGGATATTGCACTGAATAAATGATTAACAAAAGACGTTAGACGATTAGCTTTTGACGCTGTTAAAGCTGTACACGTCCCCTGATGCTGTCCGTCTGCTGTCTTGATAATGCTTTTTAGCAACTAGCTTTGATGGCTACGCCAAATCTATTTGAGAGCGTTGTGCTAAACCACAACGTCGTTTGCACACATAACAAAAGCGATCGCTGGGACTGGAAAACTTCGCGATCGCTTTTTACCCTTTTACCAAGGAACTCTATTATGCCTTATACAACACATACACAGCAAGCAATCCCTACTTCTTCTCGTGACGAGCAAGCCACAGCCCAAGCAGAACTATGCACCCACCTCGAATCCCAAGCCGAAGCTGTAGCCCTCACCCAAGATCCTCTCACCAGCAGAGACCGTCGCATCATTGGCGAGATTATCCAGGTCGAACCTGAATCAGTTCGCACCATCTGGATCGAAGGCGGGATTACGGTATGGGTGCAGTTAGTCGGTGGCGGACGACTACCCTTTGACAGGAACTGGTTCGCTACAAGAGTTGCAGAGGTAAAAGCGACTCTCCCAGAAACCCCACGGGAACGGAACGAGCGCCTGAGCGATGAACTGGAAAAAGCTTGCACTGTTTTTGGACTGGACCACGGCGAAGTTGATTGGTTATCATTCAGCACCAAACTCTACCAAGACGGGCGTTTTGTCGGCTTCGTCGGGTGCAATCAAGAAGCCTGGTACGCCAGACCAAGACAGTACGGACTCAATCGTGTGGCTGCGAGTGCTGAACAAGTGATTGCGTCGTTGGGAGTTCGAGCGAGAGTAGCGGCGTAAGTTGCTGAAGCGAAAAAGGCGATTGCTTCCACAAGAGAAATGCGATCGCCAACAAATTTAACTACACTAAACACAATGATGGCACAAAATGCAGCAAATAACATCACAGTTCAAGATTCATGTTTAGATGACTGCCGCCAAAAAATTCTTCTCCCTCCAAACGACCCCAACGCAGAGATACTTGAAATCCCTCCCTACAAACTGGTTTACGTTGGCGGAGCTTGCCCCAGGAATTATCGAGTGTACAAAGCTGATTCAATGATTGGGGTGATATTTCAACACATCACCCACTGGTCTAACGGAGTGGATTCTCTTCGATACGTCGAGTCGGTTGATGCAGCAGTTGGGTTGGATGAATTTTTGAATGTGGCAAGGATATCAAAAACCCCTACAGAACAACCGTCTACAGAAGAGGAATTACTCGATAAAGAATTTGATGCGTTGACGAGTGACGAGTGGGAGCGGTTAAAGAGATACGTGCTACAAGCGAAAGATTTAGTTGCAGCGTAAAAAATAGGTGGGCAGTAAGACCCACCTGCAACTGAAGAACAAAGCTAAATTATCAGTTTATCGGAATAGAACAACACAACTCATCGCATAAACCAATGGAACCGATAGAAATACTGAAGCAATTCAACTCATGCTACGTAAAGATTCAGGCGATCGCTCAAGATGAAAACTGGCTCTTGTTGATTGCTGATAAAAGGATTGATCCACAAGCAGCGACTCACTTAGCTGATGTCATGCATTACTTGGGTGAGGCAATGGGGTGTGTCGAAGAAATCGTTGAAGTCAAAACAATTCAAAATTACTGAACTGCTCATTTATGGTTAGAAGCAATTCCTGGCACTGTCATAAATAGCTAAGTCGAACACTATCCAATATCAACGCAATTTTCAATAACAGCAACGTAATTATGGAAACAATCACCATAAACAATAGTGTCTTTCTCATTCCACCCACCCAACCTAAACTAAAAGCAAACTGTGCCAAACAATATGATCAATTTATTCTTGATTATCCTCCAAAACTGACAATCTTTGAAGCACAAGCTGGTGGATATCTCATCCAAGGGCAGAATCAAACAACAATGCCACAAGGTAAAAAGCGGTAAACCTACTCTTGCTGATGTGGCTTTGTCAAAAACCTTGCTAACCAAGCTAAAGGTATGGCAAAAACAGCAGTACTTAGGGAGCGAACTATTTCATATAACTGTACAAATTGTAACTCACTGACTTTATTCGTTACCCAGTTTAGAAGAGTAGAGTAAACCACAAACCAAGCAATGATTCCCAAAGGGGTGACAATTGCCAAAACTTTAGCTGTTTTCCCTGCCTTGCGGTAATGTCGCCAACGCAAAGCCAGCCAACAACCGATTACTTCTCCAATCCACCAGCCGACAAAAGAACCAATAAAAGGTGGCAGTAGCCCTTCTAGTTCAGCATTCGGCATGAAGTTTTTTACATAAGCAATCCCTAGATATATACCCAGGTTCATCAATACTACAGCCCCAGCTACACCTCCTAAAACTGCTGCTAGGTATCCATTTCCTCGATTTGTATGCAGTCCCATTATTCAATCCAAGACTTTTATCAAAAACATATTTGGTTTTAGACAGTTTTGATAGTGCTTTGAGTTCCTTAACAAGGATTGATACTAATGAAATAACTAATAGCTTCCATTCCCATTGCCGCACTATCGGAATTTACTACGGCTTAGAGCAAATAACAACTGCTGGCAAGAGCGATTTATGTCAAAAACTCAGCATTGAGATGGTTGATACTAACGAAGAGAATTAACAACCAACATATACCAAAACTGAAATCACATGAAATTCACAACTGTATCTGTTAGCTACTCTAGAAAATTTAATCTTGGCAATTTTGAGTCACTCGATTTAGGTTGCTCTCTATGGGCGCAAGTGGAAGATGGGGAAGACGCGGATGGAATAACCCAATTCCTTTATCTGCAAGCTAAAACTTCGGTAAAACAAGCGGCAATGCCTGTATTGAAAGCTTCAGAGTTTCAGATAAATAAAGTTAAGTCTAGCAAAAAAGTGTCTGGTGATATCAACGAAAGCGATTGGTAAAATGCGAGGAGCCGGACAATGCAAGAACTAATCAAAGCTTTAATTAAAGCCAAAGCAGAGTTTAATCCCATTCAAAAAGATGGTACTAATCCTCACTATAAACGCAAATATGCAACCCTAGATGCTGTATTAGATGCTGTCACTCCTGCATTGGGTAAACATGGATTGGTAATAATTCAAACTACCGAAATCTTTGAAGGTAAAACCGTACTACGGACTCATATTTTTCATGAATCTGGAGAAAATATCACCAGTACTTATCCTTTACCTGAAATCAGTGATTCTCAGAAGTTTGGTGCAGCATTAACTTATGCACGACGATATGCAGTTTGTGCAATTTTATCGGTGACGGCAGATGAAGATAATGACGCTGAAGGCACAACTACTCCTCAAAAGCCTGAACAGCCACAGAATAACATTAGACCCCGCAAAGACAATCAACAGCCTAGAGTCCAGCCAACAAAACAAGCTGTAACTCCGCCAACAATCAACCCAAAAGATTTGCGAGTCAAAGAAGTTCGCACACTTTTAAATTACTCGTTGGATTTGGTAAAAGTTTGGCTGCATTCTCGGAATGTTACGAGTCCGAGTGAGCTTGATTCTCTTCAGATTGATGAACTAGTGAAAACCATGTGTTTGGCTTGGGCTGGGAATAAGTTTGGACATCCAAATCATGCTGCTAACTCTTATCAGAAGCATGTCGTTGACGCTGTAACGCGAGGAGTAGATGAAACAACAGCAATCAGCGACTGGATGGAGGGAGCGCTTGCACAATTACCTGAACTGAATTGAAGCAATCATATCTTCTCATAACATCAATAGGAAAAATATCGTGCCGAAGAAAAAATCCACTTACCCCAGCTCTACTGACCATTCTTCACTGTGTCTACAGTATCTTCGTCGTTGTGGGGGTAGCGCTCGATTGTGTCATATCAACTTCAGTCTGTCAGTGATTCAAACCTTGGTCAATCAAAAAAGAGTAAAGATTAGCAATACTGGTGCAGGGTTTTTTATTGAATTGGAGGATTCCAAATGACTAATCACAAACAAGTTGTTTACCAATCTCAATTAGACCACAAGAGTAAAATGGTTTCTCGCCGTCGGACTCGAAAAAGATTTAGTCCCAGAATTATCATCGACCGCACCATACCATAGAAACAACTGCAATCGTCTCTCTACTCAAGACTTGCTTTTCAGGAGTTGGAGCAATAGCTTGCTGGGGGCTGGAGATTATTGAGACAAATGCTAACCCCAACATAATTATCTCTGGTTGGCAGTACCAGAAAAGTATTTGCTTGGGTGCAATGGTGGTAAGTTTTTCCGCATTCTTAGGGACTTCTTTAGTCGGAACTAGTTTCAGTATTCAACGAGATAAATTTTAGGGAGAGAAACGGCAATGGAAATCAAGTTAACCACATCAGAGATACGGACTATCTTGCAAGGGTGTCAATATACGTTGCAGCTTGTGGGGAGTAGTCGAGATTATCGTAAAATTCAATCGTCAGAACACTTTTCTACCTCAAATGATGTTGTGCTAAACGATGCTTTCAGCATTTTGGGAGAAATAGTCGACGCAATTGATGAGGTGGAGCAATTTTCTTAACAAGGAGAATCAGATCATGGAGCAAGAAATTAAAAATGCAGTTGGTTTAGGCATTCCTGAACTCGCCATAGAGTCGAAACCAAAACCTGAGCCAGAACTCAAATCAACAGTAACAATTTACGACTTCAGCGCTTTGTTATCCAAATACGAACCGCCGAAAAAACCAACGATAAAAGATGAGTGTTCCTTCTCAACGGGCAGTACTGAATACTGTTCATCCTCACGGCTACTTGATGAAAAATGTCCTGACTGGTCAGCCGATCAATCTAATCATTTTGTACATAGGAGCAATAATATGACATTCACTCTAGATAATCGCTCTCAAAACAAAGAATTGTCCTTAACTCAAGCATTACGGCAGATACAACAGTTAAACTCCAAAATTGCTGTGTTAGAGCAACAGCATCAAGACTACGTGCAGAAGCAACAAAATCTAATTACTGCCATCGCTGAGATTTGTATTTCTCCGATACAGGAAGTACAGGCATTGCGGATTCTGATTTACCGGGGAGAAGCAGCTTGTCGGCAGTACTTACGTTCAGTGTTGGTGAAGCAAAGTCAGGCTTCAAAATGACCATACGGGAAATCATTTGCCCAGTTCATATAAAAGAGCCAAGCATAAATTAAAGCGATCGCCACCGGACAAAGAAGGCGATCGCTTCTGTCAGAAATGGCAGTTACCCCAAAACTTAACTTTTGAGCTATAAAGTATGAGCGCACAAACTGAAGAAATCAAAGAACTTGACCCATTAGTTTTTTGTGAAATTTGGGGATTAAGTTTTGAAGAGGCATCAGGATATTTAAATATTAGAGCCAGAACAATGACAGCTTATGCCTGCAAAAAATCGTCTAGAACTCATCGTCAACCATCTTCGAGAGTAAAAGCTTTAGCCGCAATACATCATAATAAATGGTTGAAAGAAGGTAAGAGTTTTCGCCCCGAAGGAGCTTGGTAAATATCCCACTGAAAATTTCTAACTTATCAACAAAGTTGTCAACAAAGTTGTCAACTTAGTAGCTTGAACCGCTTGACGCGGTTTTTTATTATAAAAGAGCAAGGTCAATAGACAGTCAATAGACACTGGTCATTGATATCAATATGGACATCCATATTGATATCCATATTGACGCTTAGATGCTACGGATATTGACTATCTTTTTGAGGCTATTGATACGGATTTGACTAAGTTCATGGAATCAGGATGGAGAAAACAACTTTTTAATCAAAAACAAAGCCAATCAGGGGTAAATCCCTTAGTTTTACCAATGTCAAAAGCGAAAGCGGCGAAAATTTTAGGTATTTGTCCCCGGACATTGGAACGATGGGCAAAAGTCGCTTCTTTGATTCCAGAGTATAGATTAATACTTTTAAGGATGCAGGCATTAGCCCAAGAGAAAAATCTCCGTGCTGCACCGATCACATCTTATCAAGCGTGGGTGGTAGGAAAGATTGGTGAATTGTTTGGAGATATCACTCAAGGGATTGACAAAAAAGCTCTTGTCGAGGCAATTGTTGAAGCAAATAAAGCTCAGTACACCCGTGCCCAGTTTGAACAAGAGCAATTAGGATTTACAGAAGAGGCAGAGGGGCGGGGGGCAGGGAGCAGGGGGAGTAAGTCAAGTCCAAAACTTTGCGTGGAGCATAGCGGAACATAAGTATGAAGCCCCGCCCTTAAGCGAGCGTTTATCTAGAAAAGAAGTACAAGCTCCGGTCAGTCCATCCCCCTTGCTCCCTGCTCCTTACTCCCTGCCCCCTGCTCCCTGCTCCCTGCTCCCCTGCTCCCCTGCTTCTTTTTGACATCACACAGTTTAGGAGAAACCCATTATGTCGGATAGCAAATTCACCCGTGCAGAATTATTTGAATTATTGAGTGCTAGCTACAGCCCAGAGCAAATTATTGCTGGGTTAGAACAACTGGCTCAGTCAGATCCAGCAGTTGATCCGAGCGCTCAAGAATTTCCTGTGGATATCAGCGATCGCTTAGAAAAGTTGTTCAATCTAGCGCAAGCAACCCTCAACAAATCGAAGCTGTTAGGAGGTAGCGGCAATTTGGCAAATATACAAACGGCTGCCATAGAAAGTGTAAGTGAACAATTACATCTTGCTGGAGTCAGTCGGGAAACTTTTAAAGCATTCTTGGACATCGTGGCAGGCAAGGCTGTTGCTCAAGCGCTGGCAGTTCATGAGTTTGAGCAAGAATTGTTCGATGAAATCACCAGTGAACTTGATGCTCGTTCATTACAGCGACGCACAGAGCAAGGTTTTGATGAAATAGCGTTTATTTATCAGTTGGCCAAGAATCCCGAAATCAGGCAACAAATTACCCAAGAGTACGGGTTAAAGACTGGGGATGAGATCAAGCAACAAGTTCAAACCCTGACTACTACTGCAACTGTTGGTTTTGACCCAAAAGCATTTTTAGACGAATTAGGAGTGCCGACATCAGAAAAAAAGTCGAAACTACCTGCGACAATCCAGGATCTGAAAAATTTGACACGCTCTTTGTTGAGCGAGAAATTCCAATCTCCAGCTTAAAATGGCGTAAGGTTTTGGAGCAGAATATTTTCGGATTGTCAGTCATTTTTTTTCTGGTTTGTATTGGGCTATCTGTTTACATTCGTGTTATTAATGCACCGCCACCCCAAACAACACAAAGTATCGACGGGCAACAACCGTAAAATATTCCGGTTGAGTGACAATGAAATACCAGAAGCAAGCGATGTTGGGATTATTGGGCATGGGGTTAATCGCAAGTCCTTGGTTATCACAACTGCCAGCCCAATTTAAGACTTACAACAGTGGCATTACTATTCGAGAGTCTGAAGAATTAGAACGCATTAAAGCCGAGCAAAGGGCAGAAACCGCAGACAAAATTAATTCTCTGGGAGTTACGCCCTCATTCAGTAAGTTACGAATCAGGAACTATCTAGACTCAAAAAAACGTAACCCTAGACCCGACACTACAGGTTATTTAGAAGATGAAACAGTTTTTGTGTATGACTCAACTGGTTTATGTATTGGGCGAATTGAACAAAGGCAATGGAAATGGAAGTATAGATTCAAAAATGCTTGTAAGAATTCACCACTGTACCAAGATTCTCGTGATTGACCGAGAAGATTGGAGATTGAAGATCGCAGATTGGAGATTGAATGTTTTTGGTACAAGCCAGCAGTCAAGTGGGCGGAATAAATCTCAAATCAGAGAAGCTGCATCTCTTGTAAGTACAGTCAATTCTCTTATCTACAATCGGCAATCTACAATCGGCAATCTACAATTGTTCGACCTATGAAATATCTCACTCCAAACAAATCTAATTCACAACCAAACCCAGAACCATCACCACAAGGAGAGTCGAAAAAAGCAGGGGGTGACTACCTAGAATTATTAGCTCGATGGATTGTGGCATTAATCTCACTGCCAGTCATCTTTATCTCACATATCATTGCCCAATTCGTTACCCCAGGCACACCCGGATACAAGCTCGTTGGTGCAATTGGTTTCTGGATTGGTACACTCCTTTCTACTGATAGCATCTGGCAAGTTTTATTCCAGGGAAAACCCCTCCTACCGTGGTTTGAGCAAGAATGGATCGGTTGGATGGGTTGGTTACAATTACCGTTCAATGTGTTGTTCTGGATTAGTTTTGGCATCTCTGCATTAGTCCAAGTGATGGAAGCTCGGACACTGCGTGGTAAAGAACCACAACAGGCCAAGAACGAGTTTGAGGAATCCAAACAATACACACTCGGCAGTAAACCGAATGGGAATATCGATTTGACTGTCGCACTCTGGGGCGATTACAAGAGGGCTGGCATGAAAGAACGTCATACAGGTGGAGCGATCGCACTGTTTTTCTGGGTTTTGGATCTGACTACTACCTTCGTTGGTCGTAATCCCTTTCGCTACACGAACCCTGGTGTGATCTTGGCTTGCTTTGCTTACAACGTAGTTTCAATGATGGCAGGCGAGATTGGTTACAGCATTTGGAAATTAACTAAGTAAGAGGAATTCACATGCAGCAACAAATACTAATGCTAGGAACCAAAGAAACGGCACAGTTGCGTGACGATTACCCCAGCATTGAGTATTTGGAAGCTGGGAATACCGCTTCTTGGTTACAAGAGCGTCAAGATCAGTTATTAGTCCGTGCCAAAGATGAGCGTAATGGCATGAATCTGGCGAAGTTCATCACACTGGCCACAGCAGCAACTGGTGCGGTTTGTTATGCTACTTCTCCTCTTGCTCCCATCGGTGCAGTTGTAGCTGGTGTTGGTTATCTGTGGTCAATTGTTCAGGACTTAAACGATACCCATCAATTTGCACCAATTCCTTTTATACGTGGCAACTTCTTCAGTTTCCTCTCGGCAATGGGTGATAGTGTTGCCAGAGACGAATACTTTGCCCTGAAAAATGAAATTGCTGACTTGATGCTGCATCTGGAGCCAATGTCTAAGTATGAGTTTGCCATGCTCAAGCAATCATCTCATGTGGCGTGTGAATACTTGAGCGCCGTTGAGCCAGGAAAAAGATTTTACGCTTACCGTTGGTTACTTGATTGGTTTATTCAGCTACGTGGGCAGTTTCCCACCCGTGAGCAATTGTCTGGTCATTTAGCGCAAGTGACAATTGACCCGCGAGTTAACTACCAACAAGTAACAGTTATTCAAGAGGCCATACAACCGCAAAATCTTGGTATCCCACACTGTACGTTCGCTCATTTTTGAAGGTAAGAGGAATTAATACCTTACTGTGTAAGGTTTCAAGGTGTTTGTGGATCTGATAGCGGTGATACCATGTAATACTTGGATCAGAGTTTGTCAGTCCAGC
>JAHHHR010000062.1 GCA_019359245.1 Nostoc desertorum CM1-VF14
AGTTTTATCCTGATCACGAGTCAGAAATACCCTTAAACGAGCGCCCATGTCTTAGTCACCTCGGTAGATGTATTTTCCGTATTTACTTATCTTTACATACCTTGGTTTTTTCACGCCAACTTACTTAGTACAAAGTAATTAACTGAATTCCTTTGACTGTACGATGATGCCTTCCTGAATAATAGTAACCAATTAATCCTGTTAACTTTGGGTCACTATGAGGTTTATCAATTACCGTATCGTCTGCACTTAATGTCCCGCCTACTAAATTGATATGCAGTTTAACTTCATCAAATAAATCTTTCGGCTCATACTGCTCACGTAGCAAAAATCTGTTGACACTATCATGTGACAAATCTTTCATAATCTCTGCTAAACGTGTGCAACCTGGATACTTTGATTCTGCCAATAAAAACAGAGTGTAAGTGTTGAGGTCACACTTTGCAGTGGATGGCTTGGTAGTTACTCTGATTGTCCATGCCCTCAATAGAGACAGTGTAAATCATCTATCTTTTCAGTCCCCTACTGCTAGCGATCGCTTATTCTTTTCTCCCTCTCACTACTACATCCTTTGTCTCATTTGTCAATGCGTAAGTTCTGACACAGATTAATTTATAACTCTATGCTGTGATACTTGCCGCCATGTTATTTGCCTGTTATGCAAGAAATAAAACAAAATTTTATAATTAATTTATAAAGATTGTTTTACTAAAAAAATACTGAGCTGAACTAAAATAAATGAGTATTTTTACACACATATTCTTCAAGTCTATATGAACTGCGATCGCTAAGAAAATTAGCTGCTGTTAACTAAGAAAAGGACAAATACTTGCTAAATATTTGTCGGAAATTATGCTAAGTGTAGAGTTAAAAATGAGATATTTAACTTCCTTTTGTATCAGCTTAAAATGGTAAAAGCGAGTGTTTTAGTTAAGGTATTTCCGCAAACTACTCCTAAAATATTTGCTTTTTTATACGAAACAGATAATTTTTTAAGTAGCATTGCTGATTGACAAATATGCTATAACTTTATCTAATTACACACTCTTTTGGACAAATTGTTAATGGTTAACAAATTTTTCACCATTATCAATTACGAAGTTATACTTTCCACTACAACTTAGTAACAATGTAAGAGTCTGATTATGTGAACAACCCGACCGTGGGAAAATCAAAATACCGAAACTAGAAATTAGAGAGGATAACCCTATAATATGCATCTGAGCGAAATCACCCATCCTAATCAGCTGCACGGTTTATCTGTTCGCCAACTGCAACAGATTGCCCGTCAGATTCGAGATAAGCATCTCCAAACCGTAGCAGTTAATGGTGGGCACTTAGGGCCAGGATTGGGTGTTGTAGAATTAACACTAGGACTTTACCAGACGCTGGACTTAGATCGGGATAAAGTGATTTGGGATGTAGGACACCAGGCTTATCCCCACAAACTGCTAACAGGACGGTATGATCGCTTCCACACCCTCAGACAAAAAGACGGGGTTGCAGGTTATCTTAAACTCTGTGAAAACAAGTTTGACCACTTTGGGGCTGGACATGCTTCTACAAGTATTTCAGCAGCATTGGGCATGGCTTTAGCGCGAGACTTAAAAGGCGAAAAATTTAAAGCCGTTGCTGTTATTGGGGATGGGGCGTTGACTGGGGGTATGGCTTTAGAAGCCATCAACCATGCCGGACATATGCCGAAAACTAACCTGTTGGTTGTTCTCAACGACAACGATATGTCTATATCTCGCAACGTGGGCGCGATTCCCCGCTATCTTAACAAAATGCGCCTCAGCCAACCGGTGCAATTTATCAAAGATAATCTTGAAGAACAATTTAAGCAAATTCCTTTCGTAGGTGAATCCTTGTCTCCCGAACTCGGACGTATCAAAGAAGGTATGAAACGCTTGGCTGTTCCCAAGGTAGGTGCAGTTTTTGAAGAACTCGGCTTTACCTATATTGGGCCAGTGGATGGGCATAATCTCGAAGAATTGATTGCCACCTTCCAACAGGCACATCAGATACCAGGCCCAGTTTTGGTACATGTAGCAACAGTCAAGGGCAAAGGCTATGAAATTGCCGAATTAGATCAAGTTGGCTACCACGCCCAAAGTCCCTTCAACGTAGCAACTGGCAAAGCCATTCCTTCCAATAAACCCAAACCCCCGGCTTATGCCAAAGTCTTTTCTCACACTCTGGTGAAACTTGCCGAACAGAACCCCAAAATCGTTGGGATTACTGCGGCTATGGCAACGGGGACAGGCTTAGATAAACTTCAAGCTAAACTGCCCAATCAATATATTGATGTCGGTATTGCTGAACAACACGCAATTACCCTAGCAGCAGGACTTGCAACTCAAGGGATGCGTCCCGTAGCCGCCATTTATTCTACCTTCCTGCAACGCGCTTATGACCAGATAATTCACGATGTCTGCATCCAAAACCTTCCAGTATTCTTCTGCTTGGATAGGGCAGGAATTGTCGGAGCTGATGGCCCCACCCACCAGGGTATGTATGACATCGCTTACCTGCGTTGCATTCCCAACATGGTAATGATGGCACCCAAAGACGAAGCAGAACTGCAACGCATGGTAGTAACTGGTGTTAACCATACCAGTGGACCGATCGCTATGCGTTACCCTCGTGGCAATGGCTACGGTGTTCCTTTGATGGAAGAAGGTTGGGAACCTTTGGAAATCGGCAAAGGCGAAATTCTGCGGACAGGCGATGACGTGTTAATTGTCGCTTATGGCACAATGGTCTATTCAGGGATGCAAGCTGCTGAAATTCTCAGCGAACATGGCATTGAAGCAACTGTAATCAATGCCCGTTTCGTTAAGCCTTTGGATACCGAGTTGATTTTGCCTTTAGCTAAGAAAATCGGCCGCGTCATCACCTTAGAAGAAGGCTGTATCATAGGTGGCTTTGGTTCTGCGATCGCAGAAGCCTTAATGGATGCAGATATTCTAGTTCCTGTCAAACGATTCGGTGTTCCAGATGTGTTAGTAGATCATGCTGAACCTAATGAATCTAAAACAGAATTAGGTTTAACTAGTCATCAAATAGCAGAGAGAGTCTTGCAAGCTTTCTTTCAACAGCAATTATCTGCTGTCATCTAGTTAGTTTAATTCACAATAGTTTTATGAAAATAACCCCGAAGCTTGGGGTTATTTTCATGAAGATACAGGAAATCATCTGAAAATATTATAAGCGGTTACCACCTCATTAATTAAGTACATACCTGCGATCGCGCTTCATTCCAAATCCGATCGCATCAAGTGCAGCTTTGCGATCTACAACAGCCCAGTTCTTTGTAGCTTGTCACCCACTGAGCAGCTACGCTTGGCAACCTTGATTCTAAATGAGCTTGTCGAGCAAAACTTGTCGATTATTTACAAAACTTGGTGAATCTATAACAAAGTTTCTGGATCAACACCTAGCGCATTCAACCTTTCAATTAACATTTTCACTTTCTGTTCTGCTTCCACCCGTCGCTGTTCTTCAAAAGCTGTGCGTTCTTCCGCTTCCCTGATGCGTTCTTCTGGTGTCAGCAATTTTTGCCCTTCTTCGTCATACCAGTACAGCCACTCCCGCACAATACCTTGATAAATTCCCCGTTCTCGCCCAATTCCTAAACCAATCTCTGGCAGCCAAACGGGATTTCCTGACATTAAGATATATTCCCCATCAACTAAGTGATACACCTCCAAAGGTGTCTTTTTACGCCGAAGTGGACTATATACAACGTAGTACAAAATCCCTAATTCTTTGGCATAGAATTCTTTCTTGGTGCTATATTCTTCCCGATATATTTGGGAAACAACTTCTAGTGCTAAAATTGGCTGCTTCTTTTCTTCCCACAGCACATAACTTAGGCGTAAGTCCTCATCAATGAAGCGTTTAACCCCTAAGCTGAGAAACCCATCAGGGACAATGGCTGGTTTATCTGGGTGAGAATAAATACCCATATCAACACCAAAGAACCAATCCCAACGATCGCACCAAACCAAAGCCAGTGTCGTTTTCAACAAGCCAGGAATTAAATTTTGGAGTTCATTATCCACAGCAGTATCATCTGAGTCGGGTAATTCTTCGGAAGATGGCATACAATGCAGTGGATTGTAGTTTAACATGAGCGGTTTTGCCAAATTTGATTCTAGATAGATTGTAAGTAATCTATTGATGTGCGATCGCAGCGCAAGAATAAAGAAGCATTTTTAGTGTAGGTATAGCCCGTCGTATCACAGTATTCATAGACTTGTGATTGCAAAATTTTACATTAAATTCATGGTTTTTCGGTACTGACTACTAGAGTCTCTGCAAAAAAGGGCGGAATATTTTTATTCTGGTATTTACCGCCCCAAAAGCGTAGCAAAAAAGGGCAGGTATAAAACCCGCCCTCAAAGCAATAAATTATTTAAACCTAAACTAGCGATCGCGACTTAATTAGCAATTGAGGGCGCACTCAAAGAAACCTTTAGTGCGTCGTCTTTTTGCTGTGCTAATGTCGGCACGGAATCACGCAATCTTGCCGTCAATTGTACAGTTGTAGCGTCGTACATCTGAGTCAGCAATTTTGGATAGAAACCAATACCAATAATTGGAATTAACAAACAGGCAATGATAAATACTTCACGGGGTTCGGCATCTATCAAAGCTTGGTGAGAAACTAATTCCTCGTTCTCTTTACCGTAGAAAATTTCTCGTAACATCGACAGCAGATAAATCGGAGTTAAAATCACTCCCACTGCCATCAAGAACACCACGATAACTTTGAAGGTAGAGCTATAAGCATCACTAGTAGCAAAGCCCACAAATACCATCAATTCCGCTACGAAACCGCTCATACCTGGCAATGCTAAAGAAGCCATTGAACAGGTGGTGAACATGGCGAAAATCTTCGGCATTCTCTTCGCAACACCGCCCATTTCATCCAACATTAGGGTGTGTGTGCGATCGTAAGTTGCGCCAACCAGGAAGAACAAACTCGCCCCAATTAACCCGTGGGAAACCATTTGCAACACTGCCCCACTCAATCCCAAATCGGTGAAGGAGGCAATACCAATCATCACAAAGCCCATGTGGGAAATTGAGGAGTAGGCAATTTTCCGCTTCAGGTTGCGCTGGGCAAAGGATGTCAAGGCAGCGTAGATGATATTAACTACCCCCAAAACCACCAACACTGGTGCAAAATAAGCGTGGGCATCGGGGAGCATTTGGGCATTCATCCGAATTAAGGCGTAACCGCCCATTTTTAGAAGAATACCTGCCAATAACATGTGTACGGGGGCTGTAGCTTCACCGTGGGCATCAGGTAGCCAGGTGTGCAAGGGAATAATCGGCAACTTGACGGCGTAGGCAATCAGGAAGCCAGCATAGGCGGCAAGTTGGAAATTGAGGGCGAAGTCTTTTAAAGCGAGCGATCGCATATCAAACGTCACTGTATCGCCGTAAAATCCCATTGTCAAGGCAGACAGCAAAATAAACAGCGAACCGCCGGCGGTGTATAAAATAAATTTAGTCGCTGCATACTGCCGTCTTTTGCCTCCCCAAATCGACAGTAGAAAGTATATCGGTACTAGTTCCAGTTCCCACACCAGGAAAAATAACAGCATATCCTGGACAGCGAACACGGCAATTTGACCGCCATACATCGCCAAAATCAAGAAGTAAAATAGCTTCGGCTTGAAGGTGACAGGCCAAGCTGCTAATATCGCCAGCGTGGTAATGAATCCAGTCAAAATAATTAGGGGCATAGATAAGCCATCTGCCCCTACTGACCAATTCAAATCTAGTTGGGGTACCCAGGGGTAACTCTCCACCAACTGCAAATCTGGATTGGAGAAATCATACCCAGTATAAAAAGCATAAACAATTAGTGCAAAATCTATCAGCCCTACGATGAGGGAGTACCAGCGTACTGTTTTGCCTTCTTTATCCGGGATGATGGGAATCAGTAGTGAAGCGGCTATCGGCAACAGAATAATCGTCGTCAGCCACGGAAAATTAGCTGTATTCATCACAATTCGTCTGCTATCAAAATCATGTTTGGCAAAAAGTCACTAGTTATTAACTAACAGCTTTTTGAGGATTTCGTCTTCCTCGTTAGGTTGATTTAATTAAATTGGCAATCCCCTATTTTTTCTCTTGGGAGTCTTTTTTGACAGTTTCGAGTACGGAATGTGCGCTGTGATACTCACAGTCAAGTCAAAAATTTACCCTAAAAAGTTGGTAAAGTAGAATTTTAGTGGTGCGATGTCTACGACAAGCCGCTCCGCGTCTACGCGTAGTCCAACCCTAGAAAAACAAAATGCTGTTTGGTCGTTGTTGAAAAAAGCGATTTGGTACAAAAAAGCATAGCAGGAGAACTAAACATAATGATAATCGCACAAATTGAAAGTCAGATTCGTTATTTGACCAACATAAATGGAGAAACAACAGATGTACTCGTCCCTGTAGAACTTTGGCAACAGCTTATAAGTTCCATAAATTCTGACAACGTCAGTGGTTTAGCTTGGATTAATGAGCAAGAGTCAAAAGCACAAATATTAGCCGATCTGCAAGAGTCCGTGCGACAAGCAGCAGTAGTACAAACTTTTCCAGTCTCAGAGCTTTGGGAAGATATCGAAGGCTAGGTTGATGGCAGAATTTCGGTTTACATCTCCCTTGAAAGGCCGTCTCAAAACTCTGACTAAACAATATCTGTATCATCAGCTTCATAAATGGTAATAGATAAGCAAGTAATAACACTAAGCTGCATATCTAATAATCTCCAATTCGGCTCCATTATTAACAGCTAACTCTGCTTTTTCTAAAACCTGTTCGGTAACTGTATCGCTTAAATAATATTCACCGCAGTTATCACAAATTTCTGCTGGAACTTTTTTTAATACAATAATACATTCATCTCTTTCTAATGTCACAGTTACTAAACCTGGTTTAGTTTGTCCATGCTGACAAATTACGCATTTCATCATCTTTGTCTCCTAGTTCTAAAACCATCTAACCAAATATTACTATCAGGAATATAAGCTGTTACTACATATCCTGTATCTGTATCTTCATTGTAGGAAAATACAACATGAATAGGCTTACCTTCTAGAAAATCCAATATTAGATAACTGGGGTAGGGTGTATCATCAGGATTTTCTTCTATCACTTCTCCATAAGAAATCGCAGTTTTTACTTCTTTTTGACTGATGCGACGATAAAACATTTGTTGGATAGCGTGACGGGAGAAAACTAAATTTTGACAATACATAAATATTTTTTTAAACTTTAATTTAGTTATAAAAAATTTATTATTTTGCTCAATGTTGGGCTTATATTATATTTGTAGGGTGGGTTAGCGACAGCGTAACCCACCATGAGTATTGATAATTAATGGTGGGTTACAGCCTAAAAAGATTATTCTATTTTACCTATTTATTAGTTTTGCGACTAACCCACTCTACGATTAGTGTGAGATTGTTGCAATTTTGGCATCATAAGAATGCGATATTTTAATTTTTATATGTATTTTGTTTTGATTCTCTTCTATCGGATTATGAGAAGTTATAGAGTCTGCAACAATTTCTATTTTTTGGGATGAATCTTAATAAGATTAACTTCATTATGATTTATGACAAATTATCCAAATATACCTACCTTTTGATATTTATCCTGATTAAGGAAATCATCTACGGCAAAAGATGTCATTATACATACATTTTTTACTAGTGTGCCTTCTACTTGCCAGTCCCAAATTCTACATCTTAAATCTCTGGGTACGTCAACTAAGGAAACCATATTTTTCTAGTTATTTCATGCTTTTTATTAAGATTAGGTATATATAGCTTCTCTTAAAAAATCTTGTTATCTTTTCAGGCGCAACTCTCAATTCTCTCTGCGACTCTGCACCTCTGTGTGAGATTAAAAATAATGTAGGAGTGGACATTCGTCCACCCCGATTAAAATCAGGTAACACCAAAAACAATCACTAAGCCCAAAACCGCCCCAAACACAATCAAGGCATAGAATTGAGCGCGACCGTTTTCTAGGTACTTCAGACCTTCACCACTGACAAGGGTGAAAAAGCCTGTGAGGTTAACAGCACCATCGACAACGCGGAAGTCAACTTCCATGACTTGTCTAGCTACGCGACGCAAGCCGAGGACAAAAACCCGATGGTAAATGTCATCAAAGTACCACTTGTTGAGGGATAACTCGTAAAGTGGTTGGATTTTAGCAGCGATCGCAGCCGGGTCAATTTTACGGCGCAAATACATCAGCGAAGCCAGGGTAATCGCAATCAAAGAAATTCCGACTGAGGCACCCGCCATGATATAGAATTCCGTCGGATTGAACTCGGAAGCCTTTTCTATAACTTCGGAGAGAGTTTCGCTAGGAGGAAAGATAAACTCTTCAAAATAATTGGCGTAGGGAGTTCCCACCAAACCAATCAAAATCGAAGGCACAGCCAACAGTGCCAACGGCAGCGTCATTGTCCACGGCGATTCGTGGGGGGAGTCGCTGTGATGACCGTGGGAGTCATGGGATTCATGCTGCTGACTAGTTGCCGCCAATTCTCCTTTCTTCATCGCCCCAGGCCCAAAATTCGGGACTGGTTCTTCTGACTCTAATTCCAGGACAATTGTGGCCGCAGCTTTTTTAAGTTTTTCCTTGATTTTCTCGTCAGTACCCCGGAATTTGCCTTCAAATGTCATGAAATACATTCTGAACATATAGAAAGCTGTAATCCCGGCAGTTAGCCAGCCCACAAACCAGAGAAGTGGGTTAGCCTCAAAAGCCTTCCCTAAAATTTCATCTTTTGACCAGAAACCAGCAAAGGGTGGAATACCAGAAATTGCCAAGCAACCAATCAAAAAGGTAATTGAGGTGACGGGCATATATTTCCGCAGTCCGCCCATCAGCCGCATATCTTGCGCTAAGGCGGGGTCGTGTCCAACGACACCTTCCATACCGTGAATTACAGAACCTGAACCCAAGAACAGCATCGCCTTGAAATAGGCGTGGGTCATCAGGTGGAATAGTCCAGCACTGTAGGAACCTATTCCCATTGCCATCACCATGTAACCAAGTTGGGAAATGGTGGAGTAAGCCAAGCCCTTTTTGATATCGTTTTGGGTAATGGCAATGCTAGCCCCCAAAAACGCCGTAAACGCTCCAGTAAAGGCAATGACATTCATTGCAACTGGAACGCCTTCAAATACTGGGTACATCCGGGCAATAAGGAAAACACCAGCCGCCACCATTGTTGCCGCGTGAATCAAGGCAGAAATGGGGGTGGGGCCTTCCATCGCATCTGGTAGCCAGACATGGAGGGGGAATTGGGCTGATTTCGCCACTGGGCCTAAGAAAACTAAAATCGCAAACAGGACAGCGAGAAAATTGCTGATAGAACCTGATTCGACAAGTTGGGCGAGGCGATCGCCCATGATATTAAAATCAAAGCTTCCTGTTGCCCAGAACAGCCCCAAAATGCCGAGTAATAGACCAAAGTCGCCCACGCGGTTGGTTACAAACGCTTTTTGAGCGGCATCTGCTGCTGACTTGCGATCGTACCAAAAACCGACCAGCAAGTAGGAACACATCCCGACCAGTTCCCAGAATATATAAATCTGTACTAGGTTGGGGCTGACCACCAGACCTAACATTGAAGAGCCAAACAAACTGAGATAGGCGTAAAACCTCACGTAACCGGGATCGTGAGCCATGTAGCCATCGGTGTAAACCATGACCAAGCAGGCTACCGTTGTGACAATCACCAGCATTAGGGCTGTTAGGTGGTCAATAGTGTAGCCCATGCTCAGGTGGAAATTACCTGCTGCCGCCCACTCAAAGGTGCGAATATAAGACGCATGTCCTTGAATTTGACTCCATAGCAAGGCAAACGACATCCCCATAGCTGCTGCCATCATGGAGATAATCACCACAGCATTAAGCTGGCGGAGGCGGTTTGTCACCTGATTCAACGAGATTAACCCTAGACCGACCAGCATTGCCCCAAGAAGAGGGAACACCGGAATCAGCCAGGCATACTGATAGATTACTTCCATCACTGACGCCTACTTTTAGAATTCTTGATTAGCGTGTCGAAACTGTTAATAATTGTGACACACACCCTTTAGGATAAAATAACCCACCCAAGACTGAGTTGGGTGGGCTGTTAAGCATGGTTTTAGATTTGGTCATTTTTCATTGGTCATTGGTCATTAGCCCTATGCCCTATGCCCTATGCCCAATATCCATCAAGCAGATCGATACTCTAAGTCCATTGTTTTTGAACTTTTGTAGATTTTCGAGCTACTGGTGTACCTAGCTTTAATGTCTTCTAAAGCTAGACGTAAATCTTCTCTACCGCGAAAGCATTCCAAGCGATGGCGAATAGTGCCATTTTCAATCAATAGTAAAGTGGGTAGTGATTTGAGCCTATAAGTAGTTGACAATTTAAAATTTTGATCGGCGTTAACCCCAACTAATTTAATTTCTTCCCCGCATTGGGCTTGAAATTGCAATAAAAGTGGGTGGATAATCCGACACAAGCCACACCAAGGTGCTTCAAAATTAACTAATACAGGAATAGGAGATTCTAAAACTTCTTGAGTAAATGTCTGCTCACTAACCGACAACACCATGACGCCTCTTGGATTATAAGGTTTTTATATCAAACTACCTATCAGCATTGAAGTGAAGGATTGGCAAGTCAGTAGCTGCCGATAGATGCTTTCAGGAACCAGATCCCAGAACACAAAATAATTAAGCAAAAATTGAGCGCGTTGATGTATTTCTGACAAAAAAGCCACCGTGGAATTCGCGCTGGCTTTTTTGGACGTTAGGCTCCTGATTGCCGTGGCCACCTGGGGATCTGACTCAATCTGCCATTTTTTCCTAAGGAAAAGCAACTGACCAACAACTACCAATTTAAAATCTTAACTCGACTCAGACCACCCCCATCTGTAGATATTTGAACTTATCGTACATTGATTTGCGGCAATTGATAAGCTGAAATCCTCATCTATTTTGGATTTTATGCTGACACTGGGGATCGCTTAGATTTCCCATCTTATCTTACTAGTTGCTTCCAGCAACAGAGGGTGCGATAACCAAAGCAAAGCTATAAAAATGGCAACTCCTAAATAGGAAGGGCGAAGAAATTCCTGCCATTTGATAGATTGACGCCCGTCGATAATTGCTTTAAAGGGAATAATTGAAGTCCGTTGTTTGGCAATTTCAAAGGCTTCCCCATAGCGATCGCTTAGACGGCGATCGCCATGCCAAACTCCAAACAAGTGATGCAACACTAATCCAATAGAAGTCACAAGTGTAAAGGTAGTACCCAACCACAGAGTATGGGCAACACACCAAATTATTTGTCCTACCATCTGAGGATGACGGGTAATCCGAATAATTCCTGTTTCATAGAGATGAACTTGGGGCTTTTGAATGGCAGCAATTTCTAGTAGATTGAAGGTAGCTGGATATAAAAATAAAAACGAGATAGCTGACAACAGCCAAACAAATTCTCGCACTCCTGGCACTCCTTGTACCTGCCAAAGTTGCAAACCATCATAACGATGCCCAAAAAAGTAAATAATTAATATCACAGCCAACGGTAGGCTGACTAATGCAAAGAAAATGCGATAAAGCCTTGGGCCAATATATTTTTCAGCCCAAGGACGCAAAGCAGCGCCTCCACTGTGAGCGATCGCAAAAACTATTTGTAACCCCAGTATGACAAAATGACTGGGTGTCAACCAAGAAATCAGCATCATATACACATACACAGGTGAAGTAATTTAAAGAAAATTGAATTCAGTACAACCAATACCACAAAGTATTCAAAAGGGGACTTTAGTCAAGATGTTGTGCTACTGTCTTTTTCAAGTCAAGCCTTCAAGTTTAATATGCAACAAATCACGCCCAGCTGATTGCTGCCAAACCTGATTTTTTGTGTGCATCCGCTCCTTTTAAAGTTTGTGGATTGAGCCTTATGTCTGACCTTCCTTTCACTTTAGATCAGTTACGTATTTTAAAAGCAATCGCGCAAGAAGGAAGCTTCAAGCGTGCCGCTGATAGTCTTTACGTCTCCCAACCTGCCGTCAGCTTGCAAGTGCAAAATCTCGAACGGCAGCTAGATGTCCCCCTATTCGATCGTGGAGGACGACGCGCCCAATTAACCGAAGCAGGGCATCTATTATTAAGTTACGGTGAAAAAATCCTCAGTCTGTGTCAGGAAACCTGCCGCGCGATCGAGGATTTACAAAATCTCCAAGGCGGTACTTTAATTGTCGGTGCTTCTCAAACCACCGGCACTTATCTTTTACCCAAAATGATCGGGATGTTCCGACAAAAATATCCAGATGTGGCAGTGCAATTACACGTGCACTCTACCCGACGGACTGCTTGGAGCGTCGCTAACGGACAAGTTGATCTGGCAATTATCGGCGGTGAAATTCCCGGTGAACTATCAGAATCCTTGGAAGTTGTTTCTTACGCTGAAGACGAACTAGCGCTAATTTTACCTATCTTTCATCCCTTTACCAAACTTGAAAAAATCCAAAAAGAAGACCTATACAAATTACAATTCATTGCCCTAGATTCCCAATCGACTATCCGCAAAGTAATTGACCAAGTGCTAGCACGCTGTGAAATTGATACCAGACGTTTTAAGGTTGAAATGGAATTAAACTCTATTGAAGCAATTAAAAATGCTGTGCAATCTGGTTTGGGGGCTGCCTTTGTTTCAACTAGTGCGATCGCTAAAGAGTTACAAATGGGGGTTCTACACCGTACCCCCATTGAAGGCGTCGTTGTTAAACGGACACTATGGCTGATTTTTAATCCTAATCGCTATAGATCCAAGGCGGCAGAGGCTTTTAGTAGGGAAATTTTGCCCCAGTTTGCTAATCCTGGATGGAGTCAAGATGTGTTAACATTGGCACAAAAAAACATGGTGTTAGCTACATTGGATGGAGCAATGCCCAACTCCTCTGGCGAAGACTAACAATCTGGTCATTAGTCTTAGCCTTAAGGCGTCTAGGTCATTTCGTAATTCGTAATTCGTAATTCGTAATTATTATCTCATAGCTTTTCGCGTAACCTGTCGTAGGCAAGCTAAAAATTTGACATCAGTAAAAAGTTTCCTGTTCTTGATAAAGAAATTTAGTTTCTATGTAACCTGAATCAATTACGAATTACGCTATATCAATTACGAATTATTTTGACTAATGACTAATCACGAAAATGGAAGTTTACTGTACTCGTCCACGTTGCCCACGCCCACAAAACTATTTTGCCGATTTAGATGATATTACGACGCTGAAAACAACGCAGCAAAAATACTGTACTACCTGTGGTATGCCATTGCTGCTAGATGGTCGATATGTCTCTATGAAGCTATTGGGAAGAGGGGGATTTGGAGCAGCCTTTTTGGCACGCGATCGCCGAATACCGGGAATGCGCCAATGCGTAGTTAAGCAGTTTCAACCTGCGGGAAATTTAACCTTAAATCAA
Source organism: Nostoc desertorum CM1-VF14 (assembly GCA_019359245.1). GTDB lineage: Bacteria > Cyanobacteriota > Cyanobacteriia > Cyanobacteriales > Nostocaceae > Nostoc > Nostoc desertorum. The sequence goes on from JAHHHR010000062.1 coordinate 13,519, forward strand.
CTGCAACAAGCACAGTTGATGTTTGAGAGAGAGGCAGAAGTTTTAGCACAACTTGGTAACGATCACGAGCAAATACCTGACTTGTTTGCTTTCTTTCCGGTGATAGTTAATGGTTTGCAACCAGGACAGCAAGACCAGTTTTTTTACTTGGTACAAGAATATATTAATGGGCAAAACTTAGAGGAAGAATTAGTTCAACATGGCAAGTTTTCTGAGCAGCAAGTATTAGAGGTGCTGCAAGAAATCTTGAAAGTGCTAAAGTTTGTACATGATAGAGGCATTATCCACAGAGATATTAAACCATCTAATATCATGCGTCGTCGTGATGGTAGACTTTTTCTACTAGATTTTGGCGCAGTTAAGCAAGTAACAAATGCTGCGCTAGGTGCTGCTTCTTCCACAGGAATTTATTCTATGGGATTTGCGCCGCCTGAGCAGATGGCTGGAGGTCAAGTATTTCCATCTACAGATTTATACGCCTTAGCTGTAACTCTTATTACTTTGTTGACAAATCAGGAAGCAATTAAACTGTTTGATGCTTATACCAACCAGTGGAAATGGCGAATGCAAGTCACTATTAACCCTCGCCTTGCTGATATTTTAGACAAGATGCTGCTACCTGCTGCTAATCAGCGTTTTCAATCGGCACAGGAGGTTTTAGATGCACTTAACTCACAGCCTCTAGCGCCTACCCAATTTAATTCGCCCTCTGTAACCCTTCCGCCACAACCACCCAAAGCTTCGAATCCCGTCGTTCCTCGCCGTTTACCAACTCAACCAGCGTTTTCTACAGTGGAATTATTGGGTGGGGCAGCATTTAGTGGATTTGAAGGGGCATTGATAGCGATCGCTCTCTTCAGTCTAGTAAAATCACCAATAGTTGCTTTAAGTATTGCAACCGTAATTTTGGGGATACTGATATTTGCCCAAACTAGACGGTGGATTGAAAAGTTCGATTTATTAATTATTCCAACAATTAGTTTTGCGATTCTTTTTTTCCTCCCTTTTTTACAAGGGGGGCTTGACATTAAAGTAGTAGTTTTTTTAGCAGTTGGAGCAGGCTTAGTAGCGATTTCCTTAACAGCCGTGTTTCGACTTATTTATAAATTATTATCTCTCTTACTTTAAAAAACTTTTTCCAGAGGTAACTTCTAGAAATAATAAACATTTTTATTTTATTGAAATTTGTTCATGTCACAAAAGAATGAAACTAAAATTTTAGCTTTGACCCTGCTGTTGACCGTTGGAATAGTTGGCGGTAGTGTTTGGTGGTTTACTAACAATGGGGTCAAATTTAGTAATAGTACCACTCAAAATCCAGAAACAGGTAGCAATCTATCCTTACAAGACCGCATTAGTTTTGGGGAAAAATCCTTGACTTTGGGTGATATTTCTCCAGTTAAAAAAGAAGGAGTACAGGCGATCGCAGCTAAAAGTTATGATAAGGCGATCGCTAATTTCACAGATGCCCTAAAACTCAACCGTAACGATCCAGAAACGCTAATTTTTCTGAACAATGCCCGCATTGGTGCTTCCAAGAGCTACACCATTATGGCTTCTGTACCGTTCGGCACTGACCCCAATGCTACTTTAGAAATTTTGCGTGGCATCGCCCAAGCCCAAAATGAAATTAATACCTCTGGAGGAGTCAAGGGAGTACCGTTAAGGGTAGGGATAGCTAACGACAATGACAATCCAGAAATAGCTAAGCAAATCGCTTCTAACCTAGTCAGCAATTCAGAAGTATTAGGTGTAGTTGGGCCTAATACTAGTGATTCCACCTTAGCCGCTGGTACTATTTATACTTCAGGAGAACTTGTAGCAATTTCCCCTACCAGTACATCTGTAAAAATTTCTAACTTTAGCCGCTACGTTTTTCGCACGGTTCCGAGTGATTTTATGGCTGCTAGAAGTTTAGCCAACTATATGGTGAAAACTTTACAGAAAAAAAATGCAGTGGTTTTCTTTAATTCTCAGAGTAACTATAGCCAGTCTTTAAAGTCGGAGTTTGTCTCATCTGTTTCCCTAGAGGGTGGACAAGTATCCAGCGAATTTGATTTGTCTCAGGTGGGTTTTAGTGCGGCTAAAAGTGTAGAACAAGCAACTAAACAAGGTGCAGAAGTGTTGATGTTAGCTGCTAACACTGAAACTCTGGATAAAGCGCTGCAAGTAATTCAGATTAACCAGAAAAAGTTAACTCTGCTGGCAGGAGATGATGTTTACACCGCTAAAACTTTAGAAATTGGCAGAGAACAAGCTGTGGGGATGGTATTGGCAGTTCCCTGGCATATTGATGGCGCTCCCAAGTCAGATTTTCCTCAGAAATCCCGGCAGTTATGGGGTGGTGATGTGAGTTGGCGAAGCGCCCTTAGCTATGATGCGACTGTAGTTCTGATTGAGGCATTAAAACGCAATCCTACACGTTCTGGAGTTCAACAAGCACTAACCTCTTCTGACTTTTCTACCACCGGTGCTTCTGGTACAATTCGGTTTTTAGCATCAGGTGATCGCAATGCGCCAGTCCAACTTGTAAAAATTGTTCCTGGTTCCCGTTCTCGCACGGGTTATGACTTTGAACCAGTGCGTTAATCAGTAATAAAAAATTAAAAATTAACCAATACTTAACCTGGGAAAACCCTCAAGATGAGAAATTGAGCTTTATGGGAAAAATTTTACTGTCAATTTATTCTCATTAGCACTCAAAACTTGAAATAGGAAATCAGATAATCCAGGGGAAATTTATTATACTTTTGCTTTTAAAGTAGTCAGAAACTAGGATTTGTCATAATTCGCTAACAAAACACCCGTCCTCCCAATACAATCTCAAGTAGCAAGCACTTATCAAGTCAAGCACTTATATTGAATGGACGCACGGTTAATTTTACTATGTCCCAAAAAAATGAAACAACTATTCTTGTCTTATCCATCTTAATCACGGCCGGACTAATAGCTGGCGGTTTTTGGTGGTTTACAAGAAAGTCTGGTGTTGATCTAAATACAATTAATTCTGGTAACACCAAAATGCCCCAAGCCGCATCAAAACAACCTAGTAGCAATACTTTCACTTCAGTGCAGAATGTTCCTACAGGATTATTTAATTACGGAGGCAGTACATCTTGGGCACCGATTCGGCTGGTAGTTGATTCAGCAATTCAAGCGGCGCGACCAGAACTGCGGCTGCGCTATGTAGAACCCAGCAATGCATCTCCTGGTTCTGGTACTGGCATCCAATCACTGATAGACGGTCAACTAGTCTTTGCCCAGTCCTCCCGACCAGTTTTAGATACAGAGTTAAGTCGTGCCCAGCAGCGTGGGTTCAGTTTGAAACAAATTCCTGTAGCAATTGATGGTTTGGCAGTCGCAATTAACCCTAATCTTAATATCCCAGGACTAACGGTAGACCAGTTAAAGTCAATTTACACAGGCAAAATTAATAATTGGAGCCAGGTGGGCGGCCCCAATATCCCGATTAAGCCATATTCTCGCAGCATTGCTGATGGCGGTACGGTGGAACTTTTTGTCCAAGATATCTTGGGTGGTCAACCTTTCAGTTCCAATGTGGAATTTATCTCCACAACCACCCAAGCCTTGCAAAAATTGGCTGGTAGTCCTGGTAGTATCTACTACGCTTCTGCCCCAGAGGTGATTCCTCAATGCTCAATCAAAGCCTTGCCGTTGGGGCGGACGCAAGGGCAATATATTGCTCCATACCAGGAACCATCTGTCCTCCCGTCCGAATGTCCTGGTAAACGAAACAAATTGAACATTGAGGCTTTCCAATCAGGAAAATATCCGATTACCCGCAATCTGTTTGTGGTGGTCAAACAGAATGGTCAGACTGAGCAGCAAGCAGGTGTCGCTTACGCCGACTTACTGCTGACCGAGCAGGGACAGGAACTTATTTCCCAGGCTGGGTTTGTCAAAATTCGCTGACTCTAGCGATCGTCTCCGGCGGGGCGTAGCCCATCGCGCTCAAGACAGAGTGGCAGAAATCGCCGCTCTGAACTGTGCTTTAACCAGCTCTATTAATCGACTCTGCTGGCAAGCAAATGAGATTATCGCCTTGAGTCAGGATTAAGCCACGTTGACGCAGCTTACCCATCAAGCGGGTAACGGTGACACGGGTCGAACCAATCGCGCTCCCAATTTGGGCATGGGTGAGGGGAAAAGGCAGACAATAGCCGCGAATCACATCAGGATCTGTGTCGCTCATTGCTGGCTCTCCATATTCCTCAATTAACAATGTGAGAAATCCTAAGAGTCGGTCAATTGTGCGGCGTTGTCCCAAGGCACTCAGCCACAGTAGCTTACGCTGGTGCTGATACCTAAAGGCATCCATAACTTCACGACGGAAGTGAGGCCAGTTGTCTAAGTCGTGCCAGTACATCCACAACACCGCAGTTTGGTCAACATGGGCGTAAGACTGGAGTGTGAATGGTGACTGAGCAACAATTTCAAATGGCTGTCCCGCTCCCACAAAACCCAAAAACGCTTCTTCTGGGGTTCTGTTAATTCGTCGAGACGTTAGCTGGCTAGCAGTCGCACTAACTTGGGCGGTTCCTACCATGCGGATCGCACCCCTTTGCACCAAATATAGCAAGCCAGGCCGGGCTGGAATGCGCTCATCTTTGCTAAAGGTACGGCAGCGATAGTGTTCTTGAGCCCAGTCAAGAATGCGTTGCCAAGTCAAAAAAGGCCGTGATGCCTCAGAAAAGGAGGATGGAGATTGCATAGGTAACAAAGAGCGTTCGGCTGAAGACAAAGACGTGATCAAAAGGTGCAAGGAGTGTCTTTGTGTTGGCGAGGCAGGCTTAACGCCTAACAGCGTCAGCCAATCCAATCCAAAGAATAGAAAGCAAATTACTCTCTACTCTTTTGTTATACTTCCTACTGTACAATGATGGTAGTAAAGTTTACTTTCTATTTATCGATTATTCATCAAATTTTATCCTCTTCTCATTTTTCTTTATCTAAACTAAATTTATATCGCAAGATAGATGGCAGCAAATAAACAAACATATTTTACATGATTATTTCAATAAAATTACGTGCATCATAAATTACTAGTTAGCAAATATACGTCAGTTAAACAGCTAATATATAGTTACTTCTTAAAAACGCTAAGTATTAATACTTATAAAGAAAAAAATATATGCATAAAAGATGAAATAAATCATCTATATAAAGATAGAAATGAAAGTAGCGTTTTATATATCTCAAGTGTGGTTCTGCGACTGTCAAAATCTCAGAATCGAAAAACTATGGAGCTTGCCAATGCGATCGCCTCTGATTTATTGAAGATTTGTGACGACGTTTTTAGCGTCCAGATTGTTCCTCCTGGGTGGATACATTTTGAATTGACTGACTCGACGTTAGCAACTTGGTTACAAAGTCTTGTAAAAGGGAGTGGGGAGTGGGGAGTGGGGAATGGGAAGAGGACTTGCCCCCAATTCTCACAAGTCCCCTTGTCCCCTTGTCCCCTTGTCCCCCTGCTCCCTGCACCCCGCCCCTCTTATCCATGCCCAATGCCCAATTCATTGTTCGCTGTTCAGTACGCCCATGCACGTTGCTGTTCGCTAGTGCTGCTGGCTCACCGAGAGGGATTGATTAAACTTAGAGAACCAGTTCCAAATACTAGTCCAGCTTTTTGGGATGTTATCTCCCCTAATCCCTTACCTTGGCTCAATGGTGACGGAAGACTACGGCTAAATCACCCAAATGAGCGTCGTCTAATTGCCGAGTTAGTACAAGTGGTAGACAACATAGAGTGCGCTGATATTAAGGGTTCTGTGAAATGGGAAAAAGTAGCGCTGAGTTTGAGCCAAGCTTTTGAAAATTTCTGGTCTAATTGCCGGATTTGGGGTGAAGTGAAAATTACCTCACCAGAACTAACCCAAGCCAGACTTGGATTACTTATGGCTACTCAATCAGTATTAAGGTTTGTCCTAGAGGAAAGCTTGGGTATTATTGCGCCCTTGGAGTTATAAATCGCTAATGTCATTTAGGTATAAAATAAAAAATTTTATAATAGCTATTGACTCAATGCATCACCTCAGCTACATTATCAGGTGTGTGAGGAGCGAACCAGCTAGGGCACCGAGACGAAACACGGCCAGTCGTCGGTGTCCTTTCTGATCTATACGGGTTAGGTTTGAAAAAGTACCCTCATTACAGTAAAAACTTTTCAATTGCTACTGCTGCTCCATCTTCCTCTACGCTAGGAGCTACCCACTGCGCGATCGCTTGCACTCCTGCTGGTGCATTGCCCATAGCTACACCGAGGCCAACAGACTCCAGCATTTCGAGATCATTGAAGTTATCACCAATCGCCATAACGTTGGCTATCTCTAATCCCAGCAATTCTTCGGCTAGGTAACGCACAGCAGTTCCTTTATTCACAGAGGCGTTAGTTGCTTCAAAGAAAGTAGCAACAGATGTTGTGAGATAAAGTTCAGCAGGTGTGTATTGGCGGCGCAAATTCCCCAATAGCTTGTCGATCACATCAATGTCATCAGACAAAGCGAGAATTTTTGTCGGTTCATTGGTTAAGGTTTGGCGCAAATCACCCACAGAAATCGGGATAATCCCAGAACGTTCTGCATAAATTTGGGTTTCTCTGGTTAACTCACGGACGTATAGCTGATCATTGATGTAGAAGTGGATAGATAGGAGCGATCGCAACTCAGGTCGTTCAAAATAGTCTATTAGCTGGGAGGCAATTTCCCTAGAAATAGCCCAATGGCGATGAATTTTTTCGGTAATTGGGTCTTGAATCCAGGCTCCCTGATAAGCCATTAATGGTAGGGTAGAGCCAATTTCTTGGTGAAAGCGCAAGGCTGAACGATACATTCGGCCTGTAGCGATCGCCACTTGAATTCCTTTTGCTTGCGCTGCTATAATAGCTTGCTTTACACCTGCGCTGATGGTGTTAGAGTGTCCTGCGATCGTGCCATCTATATCCAAAACTAGTAGTTTAATGTCTTTTGCAGCAGCCTGATTATCATTAGATGCCAAATGTGTGGCAGATGCTTTCGGCATAATTTCCTAGATTATAAGTTCCAGTAAGAGGTTAACAGGCTCTAGGAGCCTCTGGTAAGTAGTGGAAAAAATTGGACGTTTTTTATTTAGAAGTCTCTTTGTACGCAAAACTACGCTATTGTTGCCAAAACAAAGCTGAACTAGCATCTAAAATTGCTAACTATGTGACAAAGCTTCTGGCTAAAATAGGGCTATGTCTGAAATCACTTCTGCAACCGCAACACGCCCCACGTTCATCCTCGTAGATGGACACTCCCTGGCTTATCGTTCATACTTTGCTTTCGCCAAAGGGCGAGATGGAGGGCTGCGTACAAAAACGGGCATTCCTACCAGTATATGTTTTGGTTTTGTGAAGTGCCTGCTGGAGGTAATGGCAACGCAACAGCCCCAAGCAATGGCGATCGCTTTTGATTTGGGTGAGGCCACTTTTCGCCACGAAGCTGACGAGACTTATAAAGCCGATCGCAAAGAAACGCCAGAAGACTTCATTCCCGATTTAGCAAACCTGCATGATTTGCTCAATGGTTTCAATCTGCCAATTTTCACTGCCCCTGGTTACGAGGCAGATGATGTTTTAGGAACCTTATCACAACGAGTCACTGCTGCTGGGTATAAGGTGAAGATTCTCACTGGCGATCGCGATTTATTTCAACTGATCGACTCTGAGAAAGAAATCACTGTTCTGAATTTTAGTCCAGATGCCCTAAAGCGCTCCACAAATAGCATCACGGAATTTGAAGCAGAACAAGTCAAAGAAAAAATGGGCGTTTTACCTTCACAAATTGTTGATTTCAAAGCTCTTTGTGGTGATAAATCAGATAATATTCCTGGTGTCAAGGGAATTGGAGAAAAGACAGCAGTGCAGCTGCTGAATACCTATGGTTCCCTTGAGAATATTTATGCTGCGTTAGATGAAATTAAAGGCGCAACTCAGAAAAAACTATCAACGGGAAAAGAAGACGCTGATAAGTCTCGCTATTTAGCAACTATAATTCTGGATGTTCCTTTAGAAATTAATTTAGAAGATTGTAAATTAAAAGGCTTTGATACAAACGTCCTGACACCAATTTTAGAAAAGTTAGAATTCAAGTCTTTTTTAGGCAAAATCAACGATCTTCAGCAACGTTTTGGTGGTAAAGTCAAAGAAATCCAAGAAACTAAAGCAGACACAATTAATTCCAATACTAATTTAGAGTTCGGTGCTGATGAAGATAATGATTTGTGGTTTTTCAGTGCTAGTGATACAGCAGCAGTTCCACAACAATCTACTTCCCCAATTACACCACGCATTATAAATACTGAAGCCAAATTAGCTGAGTTAGTGAAACTTTTGCAAAAATTCACCAACCCAGAAACTCCCGTTGCTTGGGACACTGAAACTACCGCTTTAGAACCAAGAGATGCTGAGTTAGTAGGAATTGGTTGCTGTTGGGGAATGGAACCAGATGAGGTGGCCTATATTCCTTTGGGACATAAAACTGGGGAAAATTTGGATAAAGATTTGGCGCTAGAAACATTACGCCCAATTCTTGAAAGTGCTGATTATCCTAAAGCTTTACAAAATGCCAAATTTGACCGCTTAGTTTTAAAGTGTCAAGGAATTAATTTGGCAGGAGTAGTGTTTGATCCCATGCTGGCAAGTTACATTCTAAATCCCGATTCAAGTCATAATTTGATGGATTTAGCGCAGCGATATTTGGGATTGATCGCAAAAAGTTATTTGGATTTAGTTCCTAAAGGCAAAACCATCGCTGATATAGACATTCCTGCTGTGGCCGATTACTGCGGTATGGATGCTTATTCTACTTTTGGCTTAGTGCCGAAATTGTCTGAAGAACTGGATAAACTGCCAACTCTATCTAAGCTATTAGTGGAAGTGGAACAGCCATTAGAAGCAGTCTTAGCCCAAATGGAATACACTGGCGTTCGCATTAATTCAACTTATTTACAAGAACTTTCACAGCATTTAGAGACAGAATTAGCCAGGTTAAAAGAGAAAGCAACTGTAATAGCTGGGGAAGATTTTAACTTGGGTTCTCCTAAGCAATTGAGCCAAATCTTATTTGAAAAGTTGGGCTTAAGCACTAAACACTCTCGTAGAATTCAAACCGGCTTTTCTACAGATGCAGCAACACTAGAAAAGCTCCAAGAAGATGATAAAACTGGATTTGTTGAAGCGATCATTGAGTATCGTACTCTATCTAAATTAAAGTCTACTTATGTTGATGCATTGCCTGCATTGGTGCGCCCAGATACCCAGCGGGTGCATACTGATTTTAACCAAGCAGCAACATCAACTGGTAGGTTATCTTCTTCTAATCCTAATTTGCAAAATATCCCCATTCGTACAGCTTTTAGTCGCCAAATTCGGAAGGCGTTTTTGCCAGAATCTGGTTGGTTAATGGTGGCTGCTGATTACTCACAAATTGAATTGCGGATTTTAGCTCATTTGAGTCAAGAGCCGATATTAGTGCAAGCATATCAGCAAAATGAAGATGTTCATACCGTTACGGCACGGTTAGTGTTTGAAAAAGAAAATATAACCTCAGAAGAACGAGGGATAGCAAAAACTATCAATTTTGGTGTGATTTATGGAATGGGTTCTCTAAGGTTTTCGCGCTCAACTGGGATAGATAAAACTATTGCCAACGAGTTCATTAAGCGGTTTAATGAACGATATCCGAAAGTATTTGCATATTTGGAGCGAGTCAAAAAAGAAGCGATCGCTCTTGGTTATGTAGAAACTATTTTTGGTCGCCGTCGTTATTTTGACTTTACTAATAACAGTTTACGCAGATTAAAAGGCAGTAACCCAGAAGATATTGAACTGAGTAAATTGAAGAATTTGGGACCTTATGATGCGGGTTTATTACGCTCTGCTGCTAATGCACCAATTCAAGGTTCCAATGCTGATATTATCAAAATTGCAATGGTAAGACTGCATGAGGTTCTGAAGAATTATCAGGCGCGTTTATTGTTGCAAGTTCACGATGAATTAGTGTTTGAAATCCCCCCTCAGGAGTGGGAAGAATTACAACCACAAATTAAATCTTTGATGGAAAATGCAGTCCAGTTGAGTGTGCCGTTGCTGGTGGAGGCGCGTGTTGGTGAAAATTGGATGGAGACGAAGTAAGTTGAACTATGACAAGGCTTTTAGCTAGAAAAGTATCAATCAGTTTATTTGAAAATTTTGATTTATATAAAGTTGACAATATAATCAAGAGCCAAAAGTATTGACTCTTGATAATAGAGTAAGCAATTGTTAAGAATTAACCACCACGCTTTAGCGCTGCTTCTACCTGCTGTAACTCCTTCTCTAAACGATTTTTGAGTTTTTCGGGTACAGAACGATTTGGGTAAGAACTGTAGTGTCCAGCTAGGGAGTTGAGGGCTGTTCGCATGGTTGTAAAAGAGCCAAGACCAGAAACAGAGTTAACTCGCTGATAGCGAGCTGAAAAGTCATTAATTTTTTGACGCGCTTCTGCTTGAACTGCTGCTTTGTCTGGTGAATCTTGTGATACATCCAGAGCTTGTCTCATAATATTGACCACAGCTAAAGTATCTTGGCGATAATCCCCAGTCAAACTATCAGGACTGCCAGAACAGCCCATTAAGCCGATAGATACAACCAAAACTAGCGCAAGCAAACGCGACCAATAGCGCTTCATATGCATTAAGTAAAAGAATACGTAAATCAACGTCCATCCTATCTTGGATTGGTAACCTGGGGATCAATTTATTGCTGAGTCAGGACTACTTAGATACTCGTTACCATAGAAAAAGGTCAGAAATTATGCGGCAATCGCTCTGATTAAAAATTCCGGTATAAAATGCAGGTGAGTAAAATATGTTTAAAATCAAGCATTCACAACTTAATTGGCTTTTAGCAGGAATGACTTTAGCAGTTATGGGTGTAAGCATTGCTCCAACTTCTGCCCAGAGTGTCATAATAATTGATGGCGCTTATGGAGGCAGGCGTAGCTGTGGAGCAGCTTGTCGTCAAACATCGCCTGCTGTTGGTTCCTTTATTTATGGTAGTCCGATTCCCACACCCATGCCTGTAGACCCAGCAACGGGACTGATGCCACAACGCAATAATTACAATTACCCTGATTATTCCTATCCGCAGTTAAGGCAAAACGTCAGAAATTCTACGCTAATTAATCCAACTTTGATTAATCCGGCAATTCGAGACTCAACCATAGTTAATCCGGTGATTATAGATAATTCATGGCATCGTAGACCATTTAACCGTGGGCGATCGCGTGTTTTCATCTATCCTCGGTAGAGCAAAGAATAGGGAGTAAAGGAGGAAAACTCCTAACTCCTATTAGGTAAACTGCGAACCGAGAATCATCGTCCCAATCCCAACATCAGTAAAGATTTCTAGTAACAGGGCATGGGGAATGCGACCATCGATAATGTGTGCTGCACGGACTCCTTGAGCAAGCGATCGCACACAACAACTCACTTTGGGAATCATCCCACCGCTAACGATACCATTGGCAATCAACTCGCGGGCTTCACGAATATCTACTTTTGGAATCAAAGTAGATTGGTCTTTGTAATCTTTTAAAATTCCACTGGTGTCGGTCAGTAAAATTAACTTTTCTGCTCCTAGTGCAGCAGCGATTTCTCCGGCTACAGTATCGGCGTTAATGTTATAAGCTTGCCCTGTCTCGTCTGCGGCGACGCTAGACACTACCGGAATATAGCCATTGCTAGCTAGGGTGTCCAAAATCTTGATATTGACATTGCTGACTTCTCCCACAAAACCGATGCCTTCTTGACCTTGGGGACGGGCTGTAAATAGATTACCGTCTTTACCGCAAAGTCCTACAGCCAATCCTCCAGCTTGGTTAATTAGGGCGACAATTTCTTTGTTAACTCGACCAACTAAAACCATTTCCACTACATCCATTGTGGCGGCATCAGTGACTCGCAGACCATTTTTAAATTGTGGTTCGATTCCCAGCTTATCTAACCAACTGTTAATTTCTGGACCACCGCCGTGGACTACAATTGGACGCAAGCCGACGCAGGATAAGAATACAATGTCGCGGATAACTTTGTCTTTGAGTGCGCTATCTTTCATCGCTGCGCCACCATATTTGACAACAACAGTGCGACCGGCAAATTGTTGAATATAAGGTAGTGCTTCGCTTAGTACACGCACACGTGTGGCTTCATCTTGCCTGATGTATTCAGAATCGTTGACCGTCATGAGGAGCCTAACAGAGAGAGTTAAAACCTATTTCAGTCAGTGTAGAAGACTTTGTAACTCCTCACAATCTCTGCTGCCAAAGTTGAGTGTGTTTACAACGGATGAGACAGATAAAGATGATGCGTTAATGAAGTAACACACCTTACAAATTAACTATTCCCACATTACCGGACACAACATAACAGCGATCGCTCCTTCAAACCTCTAGAATTTAAATCATTCGGCTGAAGCTAGGGAATGAAAATGACCACGCTGCTAATTCAAACTGAAAGCACACCCCTAACGGTAAATTTCCCCTCCCTTGTGCAGATGACAAATGAGCAGTTCTATGAATTTTGTCAAGCTAATGGAGATTTGCTAATTGAGCGTACTGCCAATGGGGAAGTTATCATTATGCCACCAGCTTTTTCAGATACAGGCAACCGTAACTTTAACATTGCTGCACAGCTGGGGAATTGGACTGAACAAGATGGTACTGGGATAGGCTTTGACTCCAGTACAGGTTTTACGCTACTTAATGGAGCAATGCGTTCTCCTGATGCTTCTTGGATTGAACTGGAGCGCTGGAATGCCTTAACAGATGCACAAAAAGCTTCATTTGCACCAATTTGTCCCAACTTTGTAATTGAGTTACACTCTTCTAGCGATGGCCTGATCAAATTACAAGAGAAAATGCAAGAGTACATCGATAACGGTGCATCTCTAGGCTGGTTAATTGATCGGCAAAATAGAAAAGTCTACATTTACCGTCCGAATCGAGAAGTTGAAATTTTGGATAATCCCGAAGCAGTTAGTGGCAATCCAGAATTACCAGGGTTTATCCTACGGATGACCAAAATTTGGTAATTTGAGTCTTCCTAATGAGAAACTTGGGTTTTGAGAACACTAGGAATTGCTTCAAGTATTCGCTGAGAGTAAAGTGGTGTTCGTTGTTCGAGGAGCGATCGCATTACGCTACACCATAATCTAAATTGTCCCAAAGCAGAGTAAAAATCTGTAATTGCCGAGGGGTTTAAAAAGCTTTTGATTTCAATTGCTATTTTTTCATTTCCTTTTTCTGCGGCAATTATTTTCTCTATGCCTAAATCAATTTGGAAATTGACTTCCCTAAATTTAAATTTTAATGGATCGCTCGTAATCCTCCATTGTTCTTTTTGCAAAGCTTTTTTAACTGATTTATGAAAAATATCTTTTGCAGACACAGTTAGATTAATATTCCTCATTAATGAGAAACAGTTTTTTTTAGTACGCCGGGAACTGCCTCAAGTATTCGCTTGGCAATGTCTTCAGGTGCATCTGCCTCTTGCACAGTGATGTGCAAATCAGCTTGAGAGTAAAGTGGTGTTCGTTGTTCGAGGAGCGATCGCAATTTGCCTTTAAGATCAGCATCTTGCAAGAGTGGTCTTGTGGTATCCTCAGCTAAACGGCTGTAAATTAGCTCCACTGGCGCATCTAGCCACACTATTAAACCGTGGTGCAAGTAACCCCAATTTTCTCGCCGCAGTACAATGCCTCCACCTGTTGATATAGTCAATTTTGTAAAAGCACAGACTTGTGAAAGCACGTCACTTTCTATCTGGCGAAATCCTGCTTCCCCAACTTGTGCAAATAACTGATTAATCGATTTACCTGTTGCTTGGGCAATGACATTATCGGTATCCACGAACCCATAACCCAGTTCCTTTGCCAGTAAGCGCCCTACTGTCGTCTTACCAACACCCATCATGCCAATTAAATATAGGTTGACTCCTTGTAATAAGCTGCTCACCAGTTGCTTTGCTCCAATTATGAATTGTGAGTACTGAGTCACAGTTTCTAATTATAAACCCAACGACTTATACCTGCATATTCAAGCGAGGTCTGGGTTGGGCTGCCTTAACGCACTTGATTATGTATAAGAATAGAAAAGCGATCGCAGTGTCTAAATCCCCAACTTTGTAAAGTTTTTTGCGTATCTAACTTTTTACGAATTATTTAGGATTGCTATATAAATTTTCTAACTCGCAATTATTTTTAAATTCTACAAATTCATCTTCTATTTGAGTTAAATCAACCGTCGTTATTACTATTGTTAATGTATTTAAAATAACCAAGGCAATAAATTAACGATTTTTCTGTGAAATTACCATAATATAAACGAAGAATTTCTCAGGAATGTAGTAACTTCCCTCAAGTAACTTTGTATTTGCTGCATAGCGATCGCTATGCTTAATAAAAAAAATAATATAGCTTCTTTGAAACTTTATTCAAACAATTCCTGTCTATCTAAATAATCCGAATTTTCACTTTGGTGGGTAATTTTAAGTATACAAAACACTGTGTTTCTACCAGCACCGTGTAGTTATTCTAAAAATCCGGTCATAACAAGCTCTGAGCAATTAAATGTTTCTGAGAGAGGTGTAAATAATGACTTATATACTGCGATCGCCCGAAAAACTTTGCAAATTTGAAGTTTTGGCATGAAAGACTACCGCATATTTCACCCCAATAAGCCTGAATGAATAAATATATGATGAATGAGGCGTCAACTATGACTCGAATTCGTGACGTTGTGCAAAAAGCTTTAGCAACTGGCTATTTGACAGTGGAAGCTGAAAATCAACTACGACAATTGTTGACTACCCGGTATGAATTGGAAGATTTTAATGCTTTTATGACTTTGCAGGAAGCTGCTATGACTGGTAAGGTCAAGCAGGAGTCTAGAGAGCGGTGTGGCATCAAATAGAGAGCCTGCTGCATCTCACCGACGGGAGCGTTTATCATCATCCTCAAAATCATCATCATCATCATCATTAAAAAATTCCCAATCATCATCATCAGTTTGATTGGTAGTTGGCGGCTGATAAGGGGGGATGATCACCCGGTAGTCAGCATCATAAACAGATTCAGTTTTTCCCACAGCCGTATTTTTTGGTTCGTGGTAGCTGTAAGAATAAACTGAACCGGACTGAGAACTGCTTTTGACTTCTGATTGACGTTCGTAAGTTTTAGAATCTTTAGGCTGTTGAGCTTGAGGATTAGGGGTAGGTGCTTCCTCTGAGCTTTCATCAAAGTTCCAATCATCATCTCTACTGCCATTTGTCTCCCAATCATCAAATACATCACTGCTAGGCTCTTCTTTTTTACTAGCTGGTGGTGGAGAACTGGCAGGACGAGATGTAGGTTCTTCTCTCCGGTTTGCCTTCGTACGAGCCGAAGTTGTGCTTCGGCGGTCAGGAGTTTGGCGTTGTCCTCCCCCAAAATAATTGGATAAGTTAAACAAGGTAGCAATCAATATAGATGTGAAAGCACCAGTGGCAGTACTGAATAAAATCCATATCGCTAGTGGTAATGGTTGAGTTTGCACGCCCAAAAATACTAGCGATATGGCAGGTGACCAATTTTGGACTAACAACAGCGTTAGTCCTCCCAGTACCGCCACCAATAAAATTAAGCGAATTACAGCCATAGCAATTTTGTCAGTTGTCAGTTATCAGTGGTCAGTTGTCAGTGGTCAGTGGTCAGTTATCAGTCTGATTACTCTTCACTAATTACTGTTCACTGACTACTGACACTATCAGCCATCTCTATACATTACCCTTTTAGGACTATTGTGAAATTTCCGATGAGTCCGCTGAGGGCATTAGCGACGACCTTCCCACCGCTGAATTGGGATGCAGTCAATATCTAGTTGATCTAAAGCACGGGCGACTACAAAATCAACTAAATCCTCAATGGTTTGGGGATTATGGTACCAAGCAGGAATAGCGGGGACAATTCTCACTCCAACTTCTGCTAGAGAGGTTAAGTTACGCAGGTGGATGAGGCTAAAAGGCGTTTCACGAGGAACAATGACCAGCTTTCGCCCTTCTTTTAGTTGGACATCCGCCGCCCGTTCTAGTAAATCGGAACTCAAGCCAACCGCTAGCTTTGCTACTGTACTCATGCTGCATGGAATAATTATCATCCCCAGAGTGGCAAAGGAACCACTGGCAATCCCAGCTCCAACGTCACCCCAAGGATGGCAGCGGAGTTTACCCGAAAGTGCAACTCCAGCTTGCTCTCGCCAGAATTGTTCTTGCCCGCTTGGTTCTGGTGGCATCCGAATTTCCTGTTCTGACTGCCAAACCATGTAAGTAGATTTAGAAGCAACCAATTCAATACTATAATCTGCTTCTAGCAAAAATTTGATCGCGCGAACAGCGTAAATCAGACCAGATGCGCCCGATACGCCTAAAATTAGAGGTTTGGTGTTATTTGGCACGTAAGGTTTACTTTATAAGAGGCAGGGGGCAGGGGGCATTGGGAAGAGGCAGAGGGGCAGGGGGAAGGGTGCAGAGGAGAGGAATTTTCCCCCTGCTCCCTGCTCCCTGCTCCCTCATCTCCCTCATCACTCCCCGCTCCCTGCTCCCCTGCTTTTTCACTTTACTCATCCTCAGAGTAAGGGTCTATATCATCAGACTCCATGTCATTTGGTAAGTAGAGGTCTGAAAAATCGTCATTGGAACCATTACCAGTTAAACCTTTGGGTACACCATCGCTGCCGACAGTCACCAAATCAATTTGCTGACGGTAGTAATCGACACTCTTAACTTGTACGGCGACGCGATCGCCTAATCTGTAAGAAGCGCGATTTTTGCGCCCAAACAGTGCCTGTTGTCTGGCGCGATATTCATACCAATCGTCTTTGAGAGAACTGACGTGTACCAATCCTTCTACCCTCAAAGGCACACCAGGATTAGTGCTAGATTCCACTTCAGCTGCTGGTACTTCAATTTCCACAAAGAAACCGTAGGATTGAACGCCAGTAATCACACCTTGAAATACCTGTCCGATGCGTTGCTTCATCAGTTGGGCTTTTTGCAGCCCGGCTAAATCGGCTTCAGCCTCTTGGACTTCTTTTTCTCGGTCGTTGATTTGGACAATTACCCTAGTTAAATCGCTTTGCAGTTCTTGTTGCAACTCTGGCGGTAAAACGTTCCAGTTAATTTCCTCGTGGCTGGAGGAGTGACGTAGGTTAACGCGCTCTCTAACACGAGTATTGCGGCGATCGCGTCCGTTTTCAAGTAGCGAATAATACACTCTCTGCATCAGCAAATCTGGGTAACGTCGCAAGGGAGCGCTAAAGTGGACATATTGCGGTAGTGCCAGACCAAAGTGAGAACCTTTGGTAGTGCTGTACGCAGACGGCTTGAGGGTATCTTGTAACAAGTAAGTCAGAACTTGCTCAGAGGGAGATTCCGCAAAAGCTGTAGTCAAATGTTGATAATCTAAGGGTTGGATATCGACTTCTGGATCTAGTGTGAGGTCAACGCCTAAATTGACTGCCAATTTCAGCATTTCCTGAACATCTTCGACATCGGGCGTACCTTGAACTCGCCAGATAGCGGGAACACCAAGAGCATTTAAGTGAGTTGCTACCAGTTGATTAACTAACAGTACCAACTCTGTGAGTAGCGATCGCACTGGTAAATCATTCACCACCACAGCGCCGAGAATCCCCTCATCATAGTAGGCGTTTTGGCTAGGTGGCAGATTTAACTGGAGGCTACCACGAGTCAACCGTACCTGTTTGATGGCTGTTTGCAAGGCTTGGAGGTCATGCAGTATTTGGGAAACCTGTGATGATTCTTGCACTTCACCAGTGAGAATTGCTTGGGCTTGTTCAGTACTCAGTGCAGTTTCGACATTAATTACACTGGGTTGAATTTCCCACTCCAGGACTTGTCCAGATTGGGGATCAATAGTAATTAAAAAAGAGATAGTTAAGCGATCGCTTCCAGGTACTAAAGAACAGCGTTCTGCCACACCTGGGGGCAAAATTGGCAACACTAATTCTCCCAGATACACTGATTTGCCCCGTTTGAGTGCTTCTCTATCCAAGGCTTCATCAGGTTGGACATAGTGAGAAACATCGGTAATATGAACGCCTAAAAGCCAGTTTCCGGCTAAGTTTTTTTCTAAACTAAAAGCGTTTTCTATAACTTTGGTATCGCCATTTACCCCTTCAATGGTGAAGGTAAATAAATTACGCAAATCCAGCCGATTTTTGAGGTCTGCTTTAAGTAGCTTTTTGGGCAACTTGGCGGCTGCATCTAGTACATTATCTGGAAAAGTCCGGGAAAGGTCATGTTTACACGTAACTAAATCTATATCAGCAGCAGCTTCAGCATCGCTACCGAGGATTTGCACCACTCGACCAAGGGGAGGATATTGTGCTAACGGGTAACGCAAAACTTCCACATGAACCAAGTGATCGATCGCTTCTTCCAACTTTGCCTCGTTAGGTTGAATCTTCAGTTCAAACAGCAATCGATCATCTAAAGGCACAGCCCGGAAACCAGCTTCCACCTGCTTAATTCGTGCCAGTAAAGTGTGGTTAGAACGTTCTAGAATTAGCTTCACCTCCCCTTCAGGAGAGCGACGACGGCTGCCTTCTTTGAGAACTCTTACCAAAACGCGATCGCCATTCCAAGCATTACTCAAATGACTTTCGCGGATGTAAATATCCTCGGCTCCTTCGACATCTTGAATAGCAAAGCAAAAACCTTTACTAGAACAACGGAGCTTTGCCTCGATTACTCCCTCTTCGGAGACACGGCGGTACTTGCCCCGTTCTTTCACTAAAATACCGATTTTTTCGAGAACATCTAAGGCAATGTGAAGTTTTTGTAAGCTTTTTTCATCTTCACAGCCAAGTTTCTTTTCTAAAACCTTCCGAGCTACCAATTTATCATCGGTGAAATTGGCAAGGAGTGTAGCGATTGAAAATTCCATGCAGTGAACCGACCTTTGGTCAAAACATCATTTGTTGTTTAATCTGGTTCTTTTCTGTATACCCCCACGGCTTACAGAAACAAGCTGGAAGCGAATTGCCCAGAGGCAAGGCTTCCTAAGTTCTAAGGAAAGGAAGCCCAACCCAGCAAGAGTGGGAAACTACTCCGGCAGTTCCGAGCAAAGGAAGCCTACCCACGGACAACTCTGGGCATCTACGAACTTCTCACTGCACGATGCTCTCAGAATTCGCCTGCGTTCAACTCTCTTCATCTAACCAAACTGAGAAAGTACGCCTGATTTAAATCTAGCCCCGCTAGGTAATTACGCGACGGGTTTTTGAGAAGCTGGGTTTAGAGAATCCATACTGCTCAAAAGCGCTATGCAGGGAAGCCACTGCGGTGAGGCAGCTCCCGTCTTCTCCCTTGGCGTTAGCCTCTCCCTTTGGGAGAAGGGGAGACGCGTTCGCGGAGCGTCTCGCAGAGAAGCGCGATGGCGGTTCCCGTCGATAGCACAGCGTTAGCGAGTTATCGAGCGTCTGGGGAACTGCCGAACCCGACGGGTCTTTAGGTCTCCCCAAGTGGAGCAAGTGGCGTGGAAACTACAGGTGTTTGATTGTCTAGAGTGAAGGTAGTTTTACGCCATTAGAATCTGATTTTGACTCGGAGGAACTGCCGGTGAACCCAATTTACCCACATGTAGAATCGGTAACAATTAGGTGAGCAGCTTAATAAGCAGTGAGGGCGAACCGTATCTCCATTATTGTAGATTTAGAGCGCATTTCCAGAAAATAGTTCTCGATATCAAGTTGGGTAATCAGTATAGCATTGCAGGCAAGACTACCCAGATAAGTTAGCACTAGCTAAAAATTTCGTCAAAAAAGCGCTGCTGCTACAATTAGGACACAAGGCAAAGTAAGAATATGACTTTGATCGCTCAGAGCAGAGAATTATACCTACTCATCGCCTGCCAAGAAACCGATAACACATAGTAAGCAATATTGGCAGGCATTCTGGGTATCGAGTGGATGTAAATTAAAGTAAGGGCAGATGATCTCGCTTGAACATACAGGCAGTATCAACCCCGTTATTAAAAATATTTAGATTGGTAGCAGTATTATGTTGGCTCAATTCCAGAGCTTGTATCCCAAAGGCAGTCTAATTTCTGAATTAGTGCAAATTTTTCAAGGAAAATATATTGTCCGGGCAAGCGTGCAAATAGAAGGCGTAACCCGTGCTACGGGTATGGCAGCAGCAGAAACAGTAGAAGCAGCAGAAGATCAAGCCAGAACCAGGGCGCTGATAGTTTTGGGTATTACAAATGCACCACAGCAATCAGTGGCATTTAGCTCAAATCCAATTCCCCCAGTGCAGCTAAATTCTTCCTTGAATACCAAAGCTGGATTGAATGAATCGGCTGCTTATTCCTCTGCAAAGGATGAGGATTTTGTTAGTAGTCAGTGGCCAGTGGTCAGTGACAAAGAAATATCGATACCGCCTTCCAAAGTACGGAACATCAAACCAGAAGTACTAACAAACAATAATGAACAGTACGGGTACAGCAGTGGTGCGTCCCTACCAAGCGATAGCTATAGCCAAGATTTAGGTCAAAACTTTCCTGTGACAGCCAACAAGGAGCTAGAATTTGATCCTCCAGTGGAAAACTTGGAAATAACCTTTGATAACCAGGTGGAAAATCAAACATTTCCAGAGATTTCTGCCAATAATGTCACACCATTTACACCTCGGAGTTACAGCCCTCAAGAGAATGTCGCCACCCCGCCAGTGACCGGAAAGAGAAAGAAGAAAGCTGAACCCGTTGATTTATCGGATGTAATTGCTAAAACAGATGTCGAACTTCAGCGTTTAGGCTGGACTCCAGAACAGGGGCGGGAACACCTGATTGAAACTTATGGGAAGCGGGGGCGTACTTTGCTAACTGAAGAAGAATTACACGGGTTTCTCAAATACTTACAATCTCAGCCAGACCCAATAGCGGGATTTTGATTTGTCATTAGTCATTTGTCATTAGTCATTTGTCGGTTGCAAGGACTGATGACTAATAACGTAGGCTATTGAATATAACGAAGCTATGGAACTTGTGAAGTCCACTGTTTCATAAATAACCCCTCTCCATTTATGAAGAGGGGTTATTTTTGGGGTTTAAGGAAATTAAATGTGGTAAATCACTATTTACCACTCGCTACTATTAATTAAGAACAGCAACTGCGGGGCGGCTACCAGCAGCGTGACGGTCAATCACTTCGTCAATTAAGCCGTATTCTCTGGCTTCCTCTGGTGACATGAAGAAGTCACGTTCAGTATCTTCAGCAATGCGCTCAATTGGTTGACCTGTATGTTCGGCTAAATAGTCATTTAGCCGCTTCTTGTGGTACAGAATTTCCCGCGCCTGAATTTCGATATCAGTCGCTTGTCCTTGAGCGCCACCTAGAGGTTGATGAATCATAATCCGAGAATGGGGTAAACTCATCCGCTTACCCTTAGCACCAGCACTGAGGAGGAAAGCGCCCATACTCGCCGCCAATCCGGTACAAATTGTACAGACATCAGGGCGAATGTGTTTCATAGTGTCAAAAATGCCCATACCAGCCGTCACCGAACCACCGGGAGAATTGATGTACATATAAATGTCTTTCTCCGAGTCTTCGGCATCCAAATACAGCAGTTGGGCAACAATCAAGTTAGCAATGTTGTTGTCAACTTGTTGTCCCAAAAAGATGATGCGCTCACGCAACAGCCGTGAGTAGATGTCAAAGGCGCGTTCGCCTCGACCCGATTGTTCAATAACGATAGGAATCATGGAAGCGTGTTTGTGGCTACTTTAAATACATTTTATCGGTGACAGCACGAAACTGGGGTTTATCTCTACAGTTCCCAAGCAGATAAATCAATTCTTTCTCGTTTTCCCTTGTCTAATACAGCGATTTTCAGTTGAGCAGACTATAAATTTAACGAAAAGGCAGTTATTGATTAAGGCAGGGGCAAAGAATTCTCCCCTTTTCTCCCTGCTCCCTGCTCCCTTGCTTTTTGTTCACTAAGGGCACTTTTTAGGAACAGAAGCTGTCTAAAAAAATATCCCCATGTCGGGAAGAACAAATTAAAAAACTCTAATTATCGCCAACCTCATATCTCGGCATTTGCTGGACAACTTTGGCAATGTAGTGATTAAGCCGATAACCGAAATCCAATTTGCTTAGGGAATTGTGTTAACTGAGTAACATTTTAAACATTTTTTTAGGATTTTTCTCAGCAATTCTCAAGTTATTTTTGTTAGATTCGGTAAATCGATAGTACGAGGTGTATTTAGAATAACCAGTCCTACTTGAATGCTATCCACCCAGAGAGACGTGCCATGCTGGAAAAACTTGTACAAGCCGCCATCATCACCTTCTTGCTCCACCTGATAGCAGGACTTAGCCCAAATACTATGATTCAGACAAGGACAGCATCACCTGTGCCAGAAACGCCACCAAATATCGTTAGCTTACTATTGCGATCGTTTCAGTAAAAATATTTCACAAATTGTACAGATGTCAGCGATATAAAAGACATGAACTACTATCTCTTACCCAAGGGATAATTCGCTCGTAGGATTTCTTGCTTATGTACATAGCCGTTTAGGCTAACACTTCTGGGAACAGGATAGACTGAGCAAAGAAGGCAACTACTTGCGTTTAATCATGACTAATCGCCTTGCTGAAGCTAAGAGCCTCTATCTCCGCAAACACGCCGAAAACCCGATTGATTGGTGGTCTTGGTGTGACGAAGCACTTGCAACTGCAAGGGCGCAAAATAAACCGATTTTCCTTTCCATTGGCTACTCTAGTTGCCACTGGTGTACTGTCATGGAAGGCGAGGCTTTTTCTGATATTGCGATCGCTGACTACATGAATGCCAATTATCTTCCCATCAAAGTAGACAGGGAAGAAAGACCTGACCTCGATAGCATCTATATGCAAGCTTTGCAGATGATGAGTGGTCAAGGGGGTTGGCCTTTAAACGTATTTCTTTCCCCAGAAGATTTAGTGCCGTTTTATGCTGGTACTTATTTCCCTGTAGACCCGCGCTATGGTCGTCCTGGATTTTTACAGGTGTTGCAAGCGCTTCGCCGTTACTACGATACAGAAAAAGCAGAATTACAGCAACGCAAAGCCTTAATTATTGAGTCGCTGCTCACGTCTGCGGTGTTGCAAGATGGTACAACAGACGAGCTTGAAGACCGGGAATTACTCCGCCAAGGTTGGGAAACCAGCACAGGTGTAATTACTCCTAGTCAATCTGGTAATAGCTTTCCGATGATTCCCTATGCAGAATTAGCACTTCGGGGAACTCGATTTAATTTTGAATCTCGCTATGATGGCAAGCAAGTTTGTACCCAACGCGGACTAGACTTAGCACTGGGAGGCATTTACGACCATGTGGGCGGTGGTTTTCATCGATATACTGTTGATGCTACTTGGACAGTACCCCACTTTGAAAAAATGCTCTACGACAATGGACAGATTGTGGAGTATATAGCTTCTTTATGGAGTGCAGGAGTACAAGAAGCAGCCTTTGAGAGAGCAGTTGCTGGTACTGTACAATGGCTGAAGCGAGAAATGACCGCGGCTGAAGGTTACTTCTATGCTGCTCAAGATGCCGACAGCTTCATTGAACCCACGGCGGTAGAACCAGAAGAAGGAGCCTTTTACGTCTGGAGTTACAGGGAACTACAACAGCTGTTAACGCCTGAAGAATTAAGGGAATTAGAACAGTTTACAGTGTCACCTAACGGCAACTTTGAAGGGCGTAATGTCTTGCAAAGACGCCATTCTGGGCAACTGAGCGCAACGGTGGAAACGGCTCTGGGCAAGCTATTTACCGCTCGCTATGGCGTTAGTTCTGAGTCTTTAGAAACTTTTCCCCCGGCTCGTAACAACCAGGAAGCAAAAACCACTAGCTGGCCAGGTCGCATTCCCTCGGTGACAGATACGAAGATGATTGTCGCTTGGAATAGCTTGATGATTTCTGGGTTGGCTAAAGCTGCTGGGGTTTTCCAAGAACCGTTATATCTAGAATTAGCAGCACGAGCAGCAAATTTTATCTTGGAAAATCAGTTTGTCGATGGGCGTTTTCAGCGACTCAACTATCAAGGAGAACCAACCGTTTTAGCGCAGTCCGAAGATTACGCCTTTTTTATTAAAGCTCTCCTCGATTTACAAGCTTCTAACCCTGAAAATAAGCAATGGTTAGAAAAAGCGATCGCTATCCAAGATGAATTTAACGAATTTCTCTGGAGTGCCGAATTAGGTGGATACTATAACACATCAAGTGATTCTAGTCAAGAATTAATTGTGCGGGAGCGCAGTTACGTTGATAATGCTACACCATCAGCTAATGGAATTGCGATCGCTAACCTTGTCCGTCTCGCTCTACTCACTGATAATCTAGATTATTTGGATTTAGCGGAACTTGGCTTAAAAGCTTTTAGAAGTGTAATGCATCGCGCTCCCCAAGCTTGTCCCAGTTTATTTACAGCGTTGGATTGGTATCGTAATTCTACCTTGATTCGCAGCACCATTGAACAAATCAACGCTTTGATCCCCAAGTATTTGCCTACGGCTGTTTTTGCCATAACATCTGATTTACCAGAGGGAAGCGTTGGGTTAGTTTGCCAAGGTTTGAAATGTCTTGCACCAGCAGCAAATGTAGAGCATTTATTGCAGCAAGTGCAGCAAAGTCAGGTTAGGGCGTGAAATAGTTTTATTTCTCCCAGCTAGGATGTTACTAGCGGGTCATACAACCTTGATGGTAACTTTCTGCGCGGTTGCTCATTTGACTTCGTCTAGTGATGAGTCTAAACAGACCAAGGATTAACCATTACAACCCCTGTCCCAGCAAAATCTTTTTCGTTACGGGTAACAAGTGATAAAGAGTTATGAATTGCAATCGCTGCAATCAGAGAATCCATGACAGGTAGAGGTCGCCCATTGTGTTCTAATTGCCCAACTAAATTTCCCCACAACACCATTGTTGAGACATCTATACTTAAGATTCTTTGTTGAAAGCGATTGGGTAGGGTTTCATTGAGCAAAGTTGTTAGAGATTCTTTCCGCTTAGATGCAGTGATTTTGCTGATGCCTTTAGCGATTTCACCAATTGTGATGACGCTGAGGTAAAGTGTTTCAGGCACTTGGGCATCTAGCCAATCTAAAACTTGTTGATTTGGTTGTTTAGCAACAAGTTCGGAAATCAGGCAAGTATTAAGGAGATAAGTCATGGGGTGAAGGCATCGCGGGGAAGACTGCGATCTCGACTAAGGTCAAGTTCTTCGGAGAGTTCAGCTAGTGGGGATCGACGGAAAAACTCTGAGAGTTTGCTTGGTTGATCTGGGGGGGTGTTGTTGTGTGTGGTCAGGCTTTGGGCAAGGAGTTGGATGATGTACAGTTTATCGTTGGGGGAAAGCTGAAGAAGTTGTTGTTCGAGTTCTTGGATAGCCATGATGTGGTTCAAGTAGAGGATAAATTTATTCTACGGACTTTGGCTATACAGCAGTTTTCTTTTGCATGAGGTACAAAGTCACTGGTTTTGAGGCAGGAGGCAGGAGGCAGAAGAATAATTTGATTTGTGAATCCTTGGTTCTGTACTTCATTTAGCTGCAAACTGCTGTAAGCCAGCGATTTCAATTGCTGACGAGTGATGCATACAAGTGCAAGATAAGTAAGTCGGTGCAATAAAACCAAACTATGTAAACAAAAGTAAATAAGGCTCAAACTCTTTCTCCTTCTGCTCCCTGCCCCTGCCCCCTGCTTTATTACGACAATAATTATTTACGCCGACCTACTTATATTTCTACCCCGATTTTTTGAAAAAATGACTATTAACTCGCGTAGTCAATTAACCGCTATTGTATTAGCAGGTGGCAAGAGTTCTCGCATGGGTCAGGATAAAGCCCTGATTACTATTCAAGGAATACCATTGTTGCAGCGAGTTTGTAGCATTGCTCAAAGCTGTGCTGATGTTGTTTATATAGTCACTCCCTGGCCAGAACGCTACCAAGACTTGCTTTTGCCCAATTGCCAATTTATCCGAGAAGTGCCTTTATCTGAAGAATCTCTAACCCACGGGCCTCTAGTTGGTTTTGCTCAAGGGTTAGCCGAAGTTAAAACAGATTGGGTGCTGTTGCTAGCTTGCGATTTGCCGAAGTTGCGGGTTGAGGTGTTGCAAGATTGGGTAACTAGACTTGATAGCGTGGGGGATAATGCGATCGCAGCTTTAGCTCATCATCCGAAAGGCTGGGAACCTCTATGTGGTTTCTATCGCCGTCGCTGTTTGCCACAACTTTTAGAGTTTATCAATCAAGGGGGGCGATCGTTTCAGCAATGGCTTCGGCAATATCCTGTAGAAGTTTTGCCTTTACCAGAACCTGAAATGCTGTTTAACTGTAATGCACCAGAGGATTTGGCTTTAAGTTAATTGAAAAAGAGTTCGGAATTCAGAATTAATTAGTGGGGGATGAGAAAGATGAGGGGAATTTTCCTTCTGAATTCTGATCGGAGGCGGAGTGTCTCCGGCTCCGCTCCTGAATTCTGCTATTTACCGAGTGCGACAAAATTTGCGATCGTTATCATTCTGAGGATATTGCCAAGAATAGGCAAAATGGCTAACTCCCTTCAGTTGAGGGGCGTATTGGCGAAGTGCTTGCATTTGCGCTTCTAGGGATGGACGATTACTAATCGATCCCCCCCATTTGCCGGCTAAAGCTGGAATCACTTGAGTACCAGGTTTTGTCATACTCAAAACCCGTTGCACTTGTGCCACAATACAACTCGCATTACCGCAATTCCCATAAGCCATAGGATGCCACTGCAATGTGGTGGGGAAACGATCCCAAGGTTGTAAGCGGGAATCATACCCTTGTCCTACAGTTTGGTTACCGTCAGGGAAAAACACTACTCCCGTGGGAATATTTTGCTGCTTTGCTGGGTAACTAGCTATAGTGACAAAATCTAGAATTCCTTGCATGGCGTGGGCAACGGCGAGTTGCCACAATTCCCATTGTAAAAGTGGCTGTCTATCAGTTGCAGGCAGAATTGATTTTTGCCCTGGCGGGGGGATGCGTCCTTGCCAGAGGGGTTCGCCTTCCCGAGGATAAAGTTTATCGAGTTCAGCGATATCTCCGGCGGTGACATATCCCTTACGCAAAAAGCGGCGAATCAAGTCTAGCCCTTTGTAATTCTGTGCTCGTTTAAATAAAGCTTCTTGAATTGCGGGACTAAATAGCCATAAATCTGAAACTTTGGTGGCAATGGAATCACTTCCTGCTTGGCGCGGATAGCGCACGTAGTCTAATAGCAAACCATCTGGGCGACGGCGTAAAACTTCTTGTACTAATTGGTAGTAGTCGCGTTTTGCTTGTGGATTGTAGGGGTCGATAAATAGTTGAGAGCCATTATCTACGACATATAAGCTTGTTTGACCTTTGCCATTACGAGCGATCGCATTTTCTCTGTCTCGGCGCTGGGCGTAAGTATAGCCGAAATTGGTAGTAAACATCCAGGCGTAGACCTTTAAACCGCGTTGCCGACCTTTTTGAATTGCTGTAGCGAGTAAATCGGCCTTTTCTGCTCCTGGGGTGCGAATTACAGAAGGCCAAGCCGTCGGGTTGGCTGTTGCTGGCAATAATACTTGCCCGTCGTAAAATACTTCTATATAAACTTGATTATAACCACGGTTGACAATCCGATCCATAATCTGGTCAATTGTTCCTGGTTGAACATCACAGGGATACAAGCGCAACCAAAGGGCTTGGATTTGCGGCCAATTCCGACTGCGACACTTCTGTAATTCCTGTGCCTGCTTTTTTACTAAGTTTTGATAGCGGGTTTGGGCATCTTGCTTGCCCTTGAGAGCTGATAAACGTAAGGTTTCTTTTTCTTGTGCTGCTGCTGATGATAAATGACAATACTGGGTTACTTGCGCCCTTGCTGGTTCGCTTCCCAAGCTGGGGAGCAACGAACTACTAGTGAAAACAACAGCGAATAGGCGCTGCCAAAATAATCTTGATCTTGCAACGTTCAAGGGGTGGTTAAACATACCTAGCAGTAGATGGACACAATAATCATCGACCCCAATTCAGATAATTGTGGGCAACGTGTATCGAATTATATCGTTAAGGAGTAAGGGTTCTAAAACCTCTTTTTTCAAGACTGCTCAAGGAGTATTTGTGTTGCCGAATTTTTTTATAAATACATAAATACATACATTGCAGTATAAAATATCTAAATTTTTACGCAATTTTAGTCTACTATTGGGTAGATTTTGCCTCTACCTTAGTTAGTGAAAATCTGCCAAAACCAGTAGTATTTTTGAACTAAGAATAGCCCGAATTTTAGCTCTTGTCATTACCCCCATCTTTTCAATTTCTGGCTTCGTTGCTATTCCGTTTGGGGATTAATAGCTGTATCTAGCAGCCCTAAAAATCATTTGTAAAAATAAAAATAAGGAAACGAACCGCGAAGGACGCGAAGGAAAGAAACATAGCGGTTCCCGACCTAGTGAGGTATGTTTTTAAAGCTACTAACTTTGGTGAGCAAGATTTGGGTGAACCAAAGCGTCTACGCAACGATGGCAAAATCAAGCCAAGTGAACTAAAAAACTAAATTTGCTATTTTTAATGTGGTGCTGAGTATGTTTATTATGCCATTCTTACCCCAAAAGGAATTTTAATATGTATCGTCGTTGGTTCTTATCTGCTTTAGCACTTTTGATGAGTATAGTTTTGGCTGCTTGCACTACAGCAACCACTCAACAGCCACAAACAAAAATCACAAACACTGCTGAAACGGCAAATACAAATTCTCAGCAATTATCAAAAGAATCAGCAAAAAGAGTTGTTGCTCTTTCTTCTCTTTCTGCTGACATTATCTCTCGGCTCGATCAAACAAAAATTGTTGGAATAACTGGGAGTAAATTATTTAATAGTGACTCAAGATTCAAGGATATCCCCCGCGTTAGCGAAGGACAAAATCCGCCCAACTTAGAAAAAGTGGTAGCACTCAAACCAGATTTAGTTATTGGTGCAGAAGGTTTTTCTAACATCCCAATTCAAAAACTTCAACAGCTAGGAATTCCAACCTTTATGACTAAGGTAAATAACTGGGAATCTCTAGAAGAGCTTACTAAAACACTTGCTAAATCAATTGATGCTGATCCTCAGCCTTTATTAAACCGTTACAAAACTTTCTTGCCAGAAAAGCCAACTCAGGGTCTTTCTACTCTAGCGCTGGTTAGTCGTCAACCAATTTTAGCGCCGAATAAAAGTAGTTGGGCGGGGGATTTGCTGGCGAAATTTCAGGCGAAAAATATAGCAGCAGATTTACAAGGAAAAAGCCCAGTTGGCGGCTATGTGACCCTTTCGGCTGAGAAAGTTTTAGAAGCAAATCCAGAGGTAATAATTTTGGTCAATCCCCCACAAGGTAATTCAGAAGCGGCGCTTTTAGATTCACTGAAGAAGGAAGCTTTTTGGCAAAAACTGCAAGCAACTAGAAATAACCGAGTCTATGTGTTTGATTATTATGGTCTGGTGAATCCGGGTAGTATAGATGTAATTGAAAAGGCTTGTCAGCAGCTTAAGCAAGCGTTGTTTGTAAAACAGGGCACTTAGCTCGTCTTACTAATGCCTGTACCCAACAGTAAGATCAATGGCTCAATTGCCTGTAAAAGCTGCGATAACGAGTCCCTTGATAACTGAGTGTGCCTGTGTCACCTTCCACAAGCTGACCGTACTCTTGGTCTCCGACGTAAAATTCATGACGAGTGCCATCTCTAACTTCAAAAGTGCAGTAGTAGTAAGACGAAGCCTTATCAAACCCACTGACATGAGTTCGTTTGGCTACGACCCTAGCGGCAACCGATAATACAGGTTGCTGATTGTTGTATCGCCACTTGGTCAATTCCTTCCGTAGTCCAAGCAGAATGCTAACAACTATGATGACAAAAATAATACCGATGAATATTGACAAAATCGTAGATATGATGTCCATTCAAACACCCCCATGAACCATGATAAGTCAACTGGTTTATGAAGCGGAGTAATAGCGATCGCCTTGCGGTTTCAGGCAGTTCATTAAACCCATAATGCTTGATTCTGATTGCTGTCTCTGCTTCGGAAAGTCCTTGTGCGGAAGTCGGCTAGCATAATTGATTGGTTGAATGTCTAAGCCTAAAGTTTTGATTTTTCCTTTTCCGGCACATACGTGCGCTGCATGAACAGTTTCATGGATTAACGTTTGAGTCCCAATACCTAACTCAAATACTATGGGATTAATCCAAATTTTTTTGTCAGCTTCTCTTAGGATTGAGGATTAAATAAGATCCAAAAATAGACAAGGCAATGATAGGGTTAACTTATCCAGTGACCAGCAACTGAATGTATGAATCCCTATGCGTTCAAAGTCGAGCAACAAATGCAACAGTTTTA
>JAHHHR010000063.1 GCA_019359245.1 Nostoc desertorum CM1-VF14
CCCGAATAATATAATTGCAGTTTATCATTGTAAAATTTATAGTCAACAAAAACTTATGATTGACTGGGGCTGAACAACTAGTCAACCCTTGAAATTGCTTCTTTCTGACTTTTTCAGCAAGCCCTAGGTAGATTAATCTTATCTAAAGCTGCTTCTATTCCTTCTACAAGACGTAGTTCACGCTCAAATACCTCAGCAGTACGGGTACGAAGCTGAGTTACAAAATCTTGCGGCATCTTTTTTCCAAGTTTTTGCTCGATGACAGCAACACAATCAGCCATTTTGCAACCCTTAAATAACAAAATAGCTTCTTCAAGTTTCATTGCAAGTCCAAACTCAGCGACAAATTCCACAAGAACGCGATTGCCTAATCGTTCGCTGTCTACTAACACTCCATCACAATCAAAAATAACTAATTCTGTTTGCATTTATACGCTCCACGCCTCACTCATTTGCAAATTCGGAATTTGTGAGCAAAGCGATCGCCACAGTCCCCGTGGAAGCATCTACTGGACCGCCAAAGCTGACACCCATCGCAGCCGGTTTTGCATCTTCTAACAGAGAGTAAATTAGCGATCGCATAATTTCCAAGTCAGTACTAGCATTTGCATTTGCTGGCGAGAGACGACGTTCATAACGCAACCACTTTCTAGAACCGATATTTACCAATGCTGCTGCCAGCTTAATTCCGCCAAAATCGAGAGCTAGTATTAATGTCATAATTTTTTATGCCTCTTTTGAATTCTGGCAATACGTGGTTTATTTCTCAAGAAAGATGTTTGCAAGCAAAATAAATTTAACACTAAAGAAAACAGCATAATAATTTAGTGACTCATGACTCCCGATCAACCCAATCCACTCATCGATTTTTCTCAGGCCAAAGAACCTCCTATTTCTCTTGATATCGATAAAGCTCAAGAGGCAGATCCCATTGAACCAGAAGAAGTTAGTGGACAGAGTAAGCTAAATCCCACTCCAGATGATTTGAATCGCGAAGATGAAGATCCAAGAATCGGGGGTAGTCAAATAATTAGTGGGAATATTTCAGCTGGGTAAATAATTATCATAAGCTGTTACGCATTTAACTAGAACATTTACATGAAGGCTGATGACCGATGACTGATAATCGTCAACAGTTGACGACCGTAAAGAGTTTTTATGCAATTTAGGCGCAGTTCAGCTTAACTAAATTGCTTATACCGTTTCTTTGTGAAGCTGCATATATTTACCCCCCGGCTACGCAGTCCTCCCTTCACAATGGGGGACTGATTATGTGCATTTTCATGAAGAATTGGTCTTGCCTTTTTGTGAGTTGAGTACTCCATCAATAAACTGTTGCAATCGTTCATAGTGCGAACCTTTCCAATAAATGCGATCGCAGTCTTGGCAACGCTGGAATTGATCAATCTGCGCTCGTACACTTTCTGGTAGTTCGTCAATAATAGATTGTTTATCTACAGATTCTAATAATCCATTGCAGCGTAAACACCGTTTAAATGGTGAAATTAATTTAAACAAGTCGTAGCGTTGTAGTACTTCCAAGATTTGTTCTTGAGGGTTAGTATTTCTAACGTAATACCCATGCGTTACCAAACTACGCATCAATAGACCTTTATCACGAGTCAGGAGAATCCGCGCTTGGCTATAGGATATCTCGGCTAATTTCTCATCCTCATAGTCATTGCTGTATAAAGTATCAAAACCTAAAAGTCGTAAAGATGTCGCAAGCTTCCCCAAATGGATATCTAAAACAAAGCGGATAATACTGAGCGGTTTTGGCAGAACAGAAATGCTTGGTATAATAGTATCCCTAGCTGAAATTGGATAAACATTGATAGTATCTCCATCTGAAACTATGTAAGAAAAATTTACATATTCACCATTAACGTTTATAAAATCAACTTCAGGATGAGGGACACCCAAGGACTCAATCATGTCCTTAATAGAGCTTCTTTCCTCAAAAAAATGAGAGATTTTTACCTGCTTATGATGCCGTGGTAAAAAATAATTCAATTCTGCATGAAAATAGAAATATGCGATCGCCATAATTAAAAATCTTTGGATTACTAAGGGGTAGAGCCGCGTACCCTTACTGGCAACAATTTGTCACAATTGCAAATCTTTATCTATTGTATTGAAAGAATCAATAGTTGCTCAAGCGAGCTATCTCCACTATAAAATGCCCGTTAACCTTGATCTAGGCAACCTTTTAGAGGTAAAAAACTGTAAAGAAACTATAAAAATTCTCAAATACTTGCATTTATTATTGAGTTCAGTTACAGTCAAAATAGATGCATATAATCAAACCCTGACATAAGCTTCAGGAAGTTAGATTAGCTAAAAGGGTAAATACTAGATTGGTTAATGTTGATTTCAGTGACGCTGATAAAAATTAGTCACTATTTTTGATCATTAACTTATCGCGCATTAAACGTGGGGCAATAAAGCATTTACCCCTGATTTAATTGTTTTTATTTTTTCTAATCTAATTGAGAATTATTTGCAATATATGTATGGATAAATACATTAACAGCAGATAAAAAATTTTTAAAACAGTATTGGCTTACCAAGCACCTATCTGCTTGTCAGGTGTTTTTCCATCTATCGCTAGGAATATCTAACTCACGAAATCAACAGAAAATTATATCTTTATGTGTACAAACAACAACTGTAACTAGTAGCTATGAAAATAACTTCAGCAAAACTTTAAATAACTATGTTGTTGCGAGGAATATATTTGATTGTAATATCAGTTACATTGATATTATAAGCAAGTTAATCGCTTGTTACTCTCCAAGCGATCGCACAAGATTGAACATATTTGATTTTGGTCAAAAAACCAAGTTCATAAAAATCGGGCTTCAGCAAGTGAAAATTTATAAAATACCAAATAACAATAAAACTAGATACAAAATTAACGCCGCTCATACGGAAAAATCTATCTTGACACTGTTTATCTTTATTGTGGAGAGTTTATTAACCGGAAAGACCTCGATTAATAATGATGTTATAAATTGGCTACCTAGTTTTAACTGGGAATGAATATTGTTCTTTTTTATCTCCTTTAGCCAAGGATATTGTAGCTAAGAACACACTTGTATTTTGTAATACCTTTTGTCCTAAAATACGCTAATGAGTACAGCGAGATGAATAGTTTTTTTTGTTCTGACAATTCACAGCAAGCGGGAGAAGATGTTATTGGTAGCGCCACCAATTATCAAACTTATATTTTAGTTGAGTGTCCTTTACCTTGGACATCAGAAGCCTTTAATTCCAAATGGGTGCCCCAAAATTTAAGAATTTTGGTAGAGGAAGTGAAGCGTGCTAAAGTACCGATTAGATTTCTTTTAATTGCTAATGATGCATCACACAAAGTAAACCACACTACGCTTTTGATTTATCAAAAAAAAGAGGGGCTTAGTAATGGATACCATAAGCAAGAGTTTAAACTAGGAAATATTGAGCAAGTAGCAGCAGTTGTCCAAAAATGGTTATGGGGTATTAATTCTAGTTCTGAGGTAGAAACCAGTGCGACTAAAGATATTTTAATTTGTACCCACGGTAGCCATGATAAGTGCTGTGCTAGATATGGCGCTCCTTTTTACTTCAAAATTACAGGGAGTAATGCTGATTTTTGCTTGGAAAAAGTGCGAATTTGGAAGTCATCGCACTTTGGTGGACATCGGTTTGCACCAACAGTCATCGACTTACCAGAAGGAAGATACTACGGTCGTCTTGATGTAGATTCATTTAGATCGATTTTGACTCGGACTGGCGATATTCAATGCTTAAATAAAGTTTATCGAGGCTGGGGAATTCTGCCTGCTGCACTTCAGGTTTTGGAAAAAGAACTAATCCTCTGCAATGGATGGGATTGGTTTAAAAACAAAGTTACAGGCAAAATTTTGGAGCAAAGTCTAGACAATAAAACTATTCTGGGTGAGTTAAGTTTTGAACAACCTTCTGGTTCTCTCTACACTTACCAGGCTAAACTTATCAAAGATGAAACTAAGACTCAACAACTGAAAAGTTCATGCAATGCTACAAAAGAGTTGGTAGTTACTAAATATGCTGTAGGTAGTCTTTGGCTTACCTCTAGTAAGGTGATGAGTTATAGTACTTAAAAGAGGAGAGTTTTTAAACGCAGAGGGACGCAAAGGGAAGCGCAGAGGTACGCGGAGTATTGCTGTATTTAGTATAACGCTGCACAAATTCGTAACAAAATCCCTGCGTACCTTTGCGTTTCCCTCTGCGTTGCTCTGCGTTTAAATTCCAAATCTAGATTAAGTCATATTTAAGACTTTTCGTAAAAGTATTTGGTCTTCTAATTTGGCTTTTAAACGACCATTTTCGATATCTCGAATCCAGCTTTGGCTTTTACCTGTAAGCTTTGCCAATTCTCTTTGGGAGAGATTCAAATTTTTTCGCGCTTGCAAAATCTGTTCACCCAGCAAATCGCTTGTAGCTTTGGATTTTCTTTTGGCTTTAGCAGTTCTTGTTTTCTTCTTTTCTGATTCTGAGATTTGTTGTTCCCATTCTGGTGGGAGTTCAAAAGCCAAAATCCGCGCATTCATTAAGAGATTCCACTTACCACGGGGGCCTGTGTCTGTGAGGCGAGTTTCAGCGCCACCGTCATTAGTCCAAAATTCCAATGCTTCATCTGGATCTTCAGGAAGATCAATTAACTTCGCCCATAAAGGTTGAATTTCTGGCGGATAGGTAACTGGATCGAAAAGTGGTTTCATTCCATAGTGATTGAGAATTTCCAAATCACTTTCAAAGGTTCGCAGTAGACGTTTGCGTTCTTCCCGTTGTCTGGATGCAAGGGCGACTTTTTCTTCACCGTAAGCAATACGCAGCAAAGTAGGAATCGTAATGCGTTGTTCCTTGCCCATTTTGGTTTTAAACAGCAACCACAGCATTAGTCGGACTGCACCTTCATGTTGCTGCCAAATGCTCATGACTGTGGTTAGCAGCGTTTTGGGAAGACTGCCGTATTGATAGAATGCGGTTCGCTCTTTACATGCTTGTTTGTTTAAGAAATATTGTGCCCAAATCCCTGCTTTTACTTTAAAAGTTAGCCCAATAAGATATTTGCATCCAAGATTGTCTTCTTGAAAGTGATGCTGAATATCTACTAAGTGCCATAAGCGGCTACCTGTAATAGAGAATCCGTTAATTCGACCTTGTTGGGGCCAGTCAATGGAGATAATCAACGAGCAAGCTTGCTGAACGATATTTTTCATTAAAGCTAGTTTGGCTGCTTTGCTTAAATCTTTGCGTTTCTCCATCCCTAAATATTTCTCAATTTGCCGCTCATCGATCGCAAATTCTTGCTCCCAAGGTTGCTCTAAGGCTGTAGCATAGGCTGCAAAAATCAGATGTATGCAAGCGGCTCTGATGTCAAGCGCCTCAATTGCTGCTATATCTGTGGCTTTATCATTAACTTTAAATGGATCTTGGATGTGAAAAGCGATCGCACCTCGTCCCTGATTGATTTGTCGGCTGTAACTTATGTAGCCCTCTTCATCGGTTTCCCAATGTAGCGATGTGCGTTGTGCTAGTACATTACAAGCTTCCCAAATAGCGATCGCTGAAGCAAATGGGTTATTCTTGCCGTTAGAAAACAAGTCTAAACTGCTAGCATCTCTTGGTTCTACTTTGCATCTCCCCTTTTTAGATTGCCAAGGAATCGGAGAATTAGTTGGACAAGCTATTACACATTGGGGTTCTGAATAATAGCCCTCACAATTATTACAAAGACCAGGATCAATCCAGTATTCATTGTCTTCTATTCTGATTGCACCCGTAGGACACTGGGGGCGGCAGTTGTCACATCCAACGCAACTGTTGTTAGGAATTGTATAAGGCATTTGGCTCTTTTCCCACTCTAATCGTTGAGATGTCTGGCTCAGGTCTCCCCTGGATGAGTCCTGTTAATTCATGACTCGCTACCACATTATCTTTCTGGCGAAAAAAGATTATTTTCGCCACACTCACTCCCCACATCCATATTTCGACTTTGCATCCAATTGGAATCTATCTAAGACTTTTAAACCGAGCCGAATAAAACTTATTTATTAACTATAATTTTCATGAAAAAAATGATTAATTTGTTCGTGTCGAGCTTAGGAAAAAATCTTAACATTTAGTTAATTACGTATTTAATGAACATTTTAGTTTTGGACATAAAGTTTTCTTAGGACATATTTAAGCTTGTTAGGATTGAACTTCATCTGATTTATTAATAATTTTAATATTTAATGCATGATAAGATTCTGCCATGAAATTTACAGTTCCTTCATAAATCAATTTGGTTTCTTCATATTAGGAATGAGATTTGTTGTGTCATCATTCCTCTAAATAATTGGATCAAAAATAAATTGAAAATTGTTGCTTTATAAAATACATATTGTATATATCAAAATGTAATTAATGAGCGTCTAAAGTTGTATAGATATATACTGTTTATCCAGTTTGTCTGCTTAAGTCTAAATATATTTGAAAAAGAATCTCATCACTCTTATAGATATAGTTGCATTTGCTGTAAATAATAAAACTACATTTACACCAGGTGAGGCTTTACCCATAGGAATAGGTTTTAAACCCGCAATTTTCCATTATCTGGTTCCTATGCTCTGCATAAGAATGGCTGCTGCATCAAGCCAGGTATTGATTCAGAGACTCGATGAATACGTTTATACGCGGATCACAGGAACGAGAAAACCGCTATATATACTAAATATTGATAATAATTATTGGCAATAATCTACATCTACTATTTTAAATAAAAATAATGCTAAATTGTGTTCATAATCATCGAAGTTTGATGAGATAAAAGTACTTTTTGAATACCAAAACAAGAAAACATTAGGATAGTATGATGATTAATGCACAAACAGTTTGACAGGCAAAAATGCCGAGGATTTATTCATGGCACAACTAACAGGTTTGACATTTGGCGGTAAAGCTTGGACACCAAAATTTGCTCAAGAAATTGACAAGGACAAATGTATCGGCTGTGGCAGATGCGTTAAAGTATGCGGTTACAATGTGCTAGGTTTGAAAGCGCTTAATGAAGAAGGCGAATTTGTAGAAGATGAAGATGATGAAGAAATTGAACGGAAAGTAATGGCAGTTACTTCTCCAGAGAACTGTATTGGTTGTGAAGCGTGTTCACGGATTTGCCCCAAGAATTGCTACACGCATGTTGCATTAAACAACTAAGGTTTTTGAAGTTAGTTAAAATTGTTGTTCATTCAAGGAGGCACTGTTTAGAGAAAGCGCAAATGCGCTAGGCAAGGTAACTTGAGGGGAATACTAAATATTTACTGTAACTAATAAAAAGTTCACAGTAAACAAATCCGTAAATCGCAAAGTGTTAGCTATTAACAAATTTAAACTTGCTGCTAATATAGCCTAATCAATATTAGGTCTAACAGTGCCCTCTTGGAACAACTAGCTTTTCTGGAAGCAGGGGGCTAACTTTTTCATAGGAGTTAAAATATAATTTGTAAGTTTCTGGGGGAAAGATATGGAAAAAATCTGGAAGTTTCCCCCTTTTTTTATGGTTGCACGTTAGAAAGTTAATAAGTGAAAAGGGAATAGGGAATAGGGAATGGGGAATGGGGAATAGATAATAATGCCCAATGCCTAAATACCTAATACCAGAAAATCACACCTTTAAAGACTGTTTACACAGGTAGCATGTATGCAACAAGTTCCTGTTTCACTATGGACTCTGGTTGCTGGGATAGTAGTTACAGCAATCAGTATTTGGATTGGTCAGAATAACACTTTGATGCCGGTGCAAGCATCGTTACAAGCACCTTTGGTAGACGGTTTTTTCAACGTCATGTTTACCATTGCGATCGCACTATTCTTAGTGGTAGAAGGAACAATTGTACTTTTTTTGATTCAGTTTCGTCGCCGTCGCGGTGATGATACCGATGGTGTGCGAGTAGAAGGCAACGTTCCCTTAGAAATCTTTTGGACAGCAATCCCAACAGTGATTGTTCTCTGCTTAGGCATCTACAGTGTAGATGTTTTTAACCGAATGGGCGGCTTTGAGCCTGCGGGTCATCCTCATTCAGCAGCTCATGTTGCTCATATACCAGGGAGTGCTATTGCAGCTACATTAAGCGATACTGAAGCAACAACTGCCCCAACAATTGCTCCAACAATTGGTATCGGCGCGTCTCCTCAAACTCTAAACAAACCAGCTGACTTAGTTGTTGATGTCAAAGGCATACAGTACGCCTGGTTATTTAATTACCCTGATAGTGGCATTACCTCTGGGGAATTGCACATACCCGTCGGTGCTGATGTACAACTCAACCTTTCAGCACAAGATGTAATTCATTCATTCTGGGTGCCAAACTTCCGCTTGAAACAAGACGCACTTCCCGGTATCCCTACAGAACTACGATTTGTCGCTACCAAACCAGGTACATATCCCGTAGTTTGTGCTGAGTTGTGCGGTGGTTATCACGGTTCAATGCGGACACAAGTAATTGTCCACACACCAGAAGAATATGATAGCTGGCGGACAGAAAACCAGATTGCTCAACAGCAAAATTTAAATCAAGTCGTTGCAATTAATCCAGCCGACTTATCAACATCAGAGTTCCTCGCACCCCACACCCATGATATGGGAATTAGTGCAGCAACTCTAGAGTCATTGGTCATTGGTCAGGAGAGACGCGACGCCAGTCGCTACAACGGGGGGAACCCCCGCAACGCGCTGGCTCATTAATCGCGTCTGTACAAGAGTCAAATTACTTTGGACGTTTGACCCTGGACTTTGCATAAGGGTAAAAAATATGACGCAGGTAGAATTTCCACGGAATACTCCACCAGAAGAAAAGAAACCGGAAATGGTGACTGGCCACACCTCCCATCCGAAGGCGTGGAAATGGCAGGACTATTTTACATTTAATGTTGACCACAAGGTTATTGGGATTCAATACCTGGTGACGGCGTTTGTCTTCTATCTCATCGGCGGACTGATGGCTGTTGCTTTGCGGGTCGAATTAGCAACACCAGAATCAGATGTACTCGACCCCAATTTGTATAACGCTTTCATGACCAATCACGGGACGATTATGATCTTCCTGTGGATTGTCCCTAGCGCTATTGGCGGATTTGGTAACTATTTAGTGCCGTTGATGGTCGGTGCTAGGGATATGGCTTTCCCGAAGCTGAACGCGATCGCCTTTTGGTTAAATCCACCAGCAGGTGCGCTTATATTAGGTAGTTTCATTTTTGGCGGTTCGCAATCTGGTTGGACAGCTTACCCACCTTTGAGTTTGGTGACAGCACCAATTGCTCAAACTATGTGGATACTTGCGATCGTCTTGGTAGGAACTTCTTCAATTTTGGGTTCACTGAACTTTGTGATCACCATTTTGATGATGAAGGTTCCTAGCATGAAATGGGATCAAGTACCCCTATTTTGCTGGGCAATCTTGGCAACCTCCATCCTGGCGCTTCTCTCCACACCTGTATTAGCAGCCGGTTTAGTTCTGCTGTTGTTTGACCTCAACTTTGGCACCTCCTTCTTTAAACCAGATGCAGGCGGTAACGTTGTAATTTATCAACACTTATTCTGGTTTTATTCTCACCCAGCAGTATATTTAATGATTCTGCCCATCTTCGGCATCATGTCGGAGGTTATTCCAGTTCACGCCCGTAAGCCAATTTTTGGTTATAAAGCGATCGCTTATTCTAGTGTGGCAATCTGCGTTGTCGGTTTGTTCGTCTGGGTACACCATATGTTCACCAGTGGTACACCCGGTTGGATGCGGATGTTCTTCACTATCTCCACTCTTATAGTTGCAGTTCCCACTGGTGTGAAGATTTTTGCCTGGGTTGCTACCCTTTGGGGTGGTAAAATCCGCTTCACAGGTGCGATGCTTTTCGCCATTGGCTTATTGTCCATGTTTGTCATGGGTGGCTTAAGCGGTGTGACGATGGGAACAGCACCTTTTGATGTCCACGTCCACGACACATATTATGTAGTTGGACATTTCCATTACGTTCTGTTTGGTGGTTCCGTGTTTGGTATCTACGCCGGCATTTATCACTGGTTCCCCAAAATGACCGGACGAATGTTGAATGAAAGCTTGGCACGCATTCACTTTGCCCTTACCTTCATCGGTACTAATCTAACCTTTTTACCCATGCACGAGTTGGGCTTAAAAGGAATGCCGCGAAGAGTGGCAATGTATG
Source organism: Nostoc desertorum CM1-VF14 (assembly GCA_019359245.1). Lineage (GTDB taxonomy): Bacteria > Cyanobacteriota > Cyanobacteriia > Cyanobacteriales > Nostocaceae > Nostoc > Nostoc desertorum. Next base: position 10,231 of record JAHHHR010000063.1, read on the forward strand.
ACCCCCAATTTATCGACCTCAATCAAATTTGTACCTTCGGTTCAATTGTTTTGGGGATATCGGTAATTCCTTTCGCCATCAACATGATCTACAGTTGGTTGAAAGGGCCTTTGGCTGGTGATAATCCTTGGCAAGCTTTGACTTTAGAATGGACAACTAGCTCACCACCTGTAATTGAAAACTGGGAAGTGTTGCCGGTTGTTACTCATGGCCCTTATGACTACGGTCATGGTCATAGTACTGAAATACAGCCATCTGCAACGCCGGAAGCTAGTGCTTAGTGCGATCGCTCTCAAGCTGACTGCAATTTCTAGTAATTTGATTTGAGAACTCGAAACTTCAAGCTTGGAACTCGGAACTTGAGCCTCAGAACTCGAAACTTGAGCTTCAGAACTCGGAACTGGGAATTTTGAGGATTCCTAAACAAGTGAAGAGTTGAGTTAAACAAGGATTTTGGATGAAGAATGAAAATTTTGCCGCTTCACACTTCATTCTTCATTCAAGCTTCCACAACAGACACAGTGGATAATATTGTCAAAAAATCTATGACTATAGCTACAACCACAAGTGAAGATCACAGTGCAGGACACGAAGAACATCCAGATTTAAGAGTTTGGGGATTGTTGACGTTCCTCGCTTCTGAATCCCTTATGTTTGGGGGATTTTTTGCTACTTATTTATTTTTCCGTGGTACTACAGCAGTTTGGCCTCCAGAAGGAAGTGAAGTAGAACTACTTGTGCCGATAATTAACACCATTATTTTGGTGTCTAGTAGTTTCGTGATTCACTTCGGTGATACGGCGATTAAAAAGAATAACGTCAAGGGAATGCAACTGTGGTATGCCATTACTGCAATCATGGGTGCAATTTTCTTGGGTGGTCAGGTTTATGAGTACTCAACATTAGCATACGGTCTGACTACCAACGTCTTCGCCAACTGCTTTTATATCATGACTGGGTTCCACGGTTTACACGTTTTTGTGGGACTGTTATTGATATTACGCGCATTGTGGCGATCGCGTCTCCCTGGTGAATATTCTGCAACCAATCATACTTTCATCGAAATGACAGAAATTTACTGGCACTTCGTAGATATTATTTGGATTATTTTATTCACCCTAGTGTACGTTCTAACTTTGTTTTAAATTGGGCATGGGGCATTAACAATTCGTAATTCTTAATTCGTAATTATGTTGAGTTATTGCCCAATCCCCAATGCCCAGTCCCCAATCCCCAATCCCCAATCCCCAGTTCCCAATATGCAAGCTGATACAAACAAATTCTCATGGTTCCAGGTTCCAGAGGACATCAAAAACCTATTAATTTTAGCTGCACAAAATTGGGAAAACACACCAGAATCGGAAAAATATATTCAACAAGCTTTAGAGAAAACTGGTGAGAATACAGATGTGTTAGTAGCAGCATATAGATTTTTCTATTATAAGAACAATTATTCTCTTGCATTACAAACAACAGTCAAATTATTAGATAAAATTAAAGAACTAGAAAAATTCCCTGATGACTGGGAGCAACTTCAGCCTATATTAGTCAATCGCAAAGAAGACCCACAAATTCGATTGTACTTAAATGCTTATGCTGCTTCGGGATTAGTACTAGCAAAGTTAGGAGCAATCGAGGAAGCAAAAGAAATCAGCACCAGAGTCAAGCAGATAGACGATAAAAATGATTTTGGTGCTGGAATTCTCCTGGATATTTTGACACGTCCAGCAGAAGAAGATGATTAATTAGTCAGCAATGAAAAATCAAGGTGAACAATCATGAATAACTGGTTATCTACTGGATCATATTCCTCTTACTCTCTATTGGGAGCGGCTAGTAATAGTAACTCTATCTTCCCTGCTATTACCATACCGACTAAAGCTCCTGTAACTAATATTCCGAATGTCTCACCACTCATTGTGATCCAATCTTCCCCACTATCGATTTAAAAGTTATGAAAGGTAGGGATTGGCTGCTAACAGGGGATGGTCAGCATCAAGTCTGTAAATCTGTAAGAGCATGGGATTTGTTGAGAGAAGATTACCGCTTGTATCGGTTTTTAACTGAGGTGGAAGATGTTCTCAATAGTAGTGACAATGAAGCAAATTGTCTGCCAGAAATTCGGATGCTCGTAAGGCGCTTGATTGTAAATTCCTACTGGGTGCGAAGTCAACGTTTAGAGCCTTCGCCCAAAACGGGAACCTCTGTTTTACTCCTATATGATGAATTGGGTTTTCCGTTAACTGTGCAAACAGTAACATTTGCACCTGGAACCCGATCAAACATTCATAATCATGGGACGTGGGGAATAGTGGCGGTGTTACAAGGCCAGGAGAAAAATAGTTTTTGGCGACGCACTCCTAGCCCAAAATTTCAGGACAAAATTGAGCAGACGGGAGAGATAACTCTATTTCCAGGGGATATTATTAGTTTCACTCCCGATGCAATTCACTGTGTAGAAGCAGTGGGCGATGAACCAACTGTGACTTTTAATATCTACGGTGAAACTGATCCAAATGAGAGATTTGAGTTTGACCCAGTTAAGTGTAGTGCTAAAAACTTTTAGCATCACGCGATAGGAGCGCACAAATGTGCGCCCTTAAAAACGAATAGTATTTTACAGCGAGGTAGTTGAATGGCAAGAGTAATTTTCTATAGCAAACCAGGCTGTAAAGGTGGTACTAAGCAAAAAGTTTTGCTAACAGCTGCTGGACATGAGGTGATACCACAGAATCTGCTAAAAGAACCTTGGACAGTTGAACGGTTGCGCTCATTTTTTGGCGATCGCCCCGTAGCCGAATGGTTTAATCCTTCCGCCCCCAAGATAAAATCTGGTGAGGTGGTTCCTGAAAAAGTAGATGAACAAACCGCTTTGGCGCTGATGCTGAAAGAGCCGTTGTTGATTCGCCGTCCTTTGTTAGAAGTAGGCGAACAGCGCGAGGTAGGATTTGATGTACAAAAAATTGATGCTTGGATTGGCTTACAAGCTGTAGATGAATCCTTGCAAGAAATCAGCGACAAGCTTTTGAAGCAAGATTTGCAAAACTGTTCTCACGGTCATGGTCATCATCATGAGCATGGTCATGAACACCAAAAGCAAGGCAACTGTAAACATTAGTACAGGATATAGCGGTTCTCTGTTGAGTAGGTACTAAACCCCACCCCCAACCCCCTCCCCGCTTGCGAGGAGGGGGCTAAAATGCAACAATGCTCTCAAATATCAACATACAATTTTGGAGTGATCTTTGTAACACCTTGTGAAAATATACTGACTTTTGTCACAAATGTTACAACGCTAAACTTGCATGGGCATATTAAGAATGCTTATATTGCAAGAGAAAACAATGACAGCTACTTTATCTGGTTATCAACTCCTCGAAACCCTTCACTCCGGTAGTAAAACCGTCATTTATCGGGGACGGCGAGAAACCGATAACGTCCCTGTCATTGTCAAAACTCTCCTGTGCGAACATCCACTCTTAGAAGACATAGCTCGACTGCGCCACGAATATCAAATTATTGAGCCTCTGCAAATTCCTGGCATTGTTAAAGCCTACGAGTTAAAGAATTATCAGCATGGACTGGCTTTGGTTTTGGAAGACATTCCAGGTTGCTTGCTCCAAGAACTGATTGCAACTCAAACAACCACCTTAATTACTTTCCTCAAGGTGGGGATTAACCTAGCACAAATTTTAGGAGAACTGCACGCCCAACAGATTATTCATAAAGATATTAAGCCGCACAATATTTTAATTGACCCCGATTCTGGGGAAGCCAAACTGATTGACTTCAGTATCTCCTCGCGCCTTGATAAAGAAAATCCCACTTTGAGCAATCCTAATTTGCTCGAAGGTACGCTTGCGTATATGTCGCCTGAGCAGACCGGTAGAATGAATCGGGCGGTTGACTATCGCACCGACTTTTATTCACTGGGTGTCACTTTATATGAAATGCTGACGGGTATTTTGCCCTTTCAAGCTGTTGATCCGATGGAGTTAATCCACTCTCACATTGCCAAAATACCAGCCGCACCTTGTAGCGAAACCGTGTGCCGCGTTCTGGAAGATGTGCCAGAAGCGATTAGTGCAGTTATTTTTAAATTATTAGCGAAAACAGCAGAAGAACGGTATCAAAGCGCCTGGGGACTGAAAGCGGATTTAGAGGAATGTTTGTTTCAACTTCAAACGACTGGAAAAATTGAAAACTTTGTACCGGGAAGACAGGATAAATCTGGGCATTTTTTGATTCCGCAAAAGCTATACGGACGCGAAGCAGAAGTAGCAACATTAATGGCTGCGTTTAAGCGTGTAGCAGGTGGTAGCAGCGAACTCATGCTCGTCTCTGGTTATTCGGGAATTGGAAAGACGAGTGTCGTCAATGAAGTTCATAAACCGATTGTGGGAGCAAGGGGTTATTTCATTGCAGGCAAGTTTGACCAGTTCAAGCGCAATATTCCTTATGCATCGTTGATTCAAGCGTTCCAATCTTTAATTGGGCAATTACTCACCGAAAGCGAAGCCCAAATCCAAGTGTGGAAAGAGAAACTCCTAAGCGCGTTGGGAGAGAATGGGCAAGTCATTATCGATGTGATTCCCGAAGTCGAACTAATTATTGGAACTGTACCACCCGTAACACAACTGGGTGCGGCTGAATCTCAAAATCGTTTCAATCGCGTTTTTGGGCAATTCATTGGCGTATTCACGACCCAAGATCATCCTCTGGTTGTTTTCTTGGATGACTTGCAGTGGGCAGATTCGGCATCGCTGAACTTAATTGAACTATTGATGACAGATAGCGAGCGCAAATATTTATTGTTAGTCGGCGCGTATCGGGATAACGAAGTGTCGCCTACCCATCCGCTTATGATGAGTTTGGACAAGATTCAATCTTTTGGTGCGGTGGTAGATAACATCGTCTTGGCACCATTGCATTTAACGGATGTGGAAGCATTAATTAGCGATACGTTGAATGACACAGAAGCCAGCAAGCCATTAGCAGAATTACTGTTCCACAAAACTGGAGGAAACCCTTTCTTCTTAACGCAACTGCTGAAAACTCTACATCAAGAAGACTTGCTAACGTATGAGTTTCATTCAGGAGTATGGCAGTGGAATATCCAACATATTCAAGCGATCGGTCTTACTGACCTGAATGTGGTTGAACTGACGGCGAGAAATATTCGTAAACTGTCTCTAGAAACGCAAGAAGTACTCAAACTGGCTGCTTGTATTGGCAACACGTTCAATCTGGATGTATTAGCGATCGTTAACGAAGCATCTTCTCTAACGACTGCGGCGCAATTGTGGTCAGCCCTGCAAGCTGGGTTAATTTTGCCGTTAAATCAGGATTACAAAATTCCCTTAGCATTTAATCAGGAGGAATCAGTTGGGATTGCTTTAACAGATGTCAAGGTTGATTACAAGTTTTTACATGACCGAGTACAGCAAGCAGCGTATTCTCTAATTCCCGAAGAGCAGAAGAAAGCAACGCATCTCAAAATTGGTCAATTACTGCTGCTAAATACTACATCAGAAGAACGCAAAGAAAATATATTTGCTTTAGTTAATCAACTCAATTACGGTGCTGATTTACTGATATTTGAAACAGAAAAATATGAATTTGCTGAACTCAATCTAATTGCAGGTCAAAGAGCAAAAGCAGCCACAGCACACGATTCTGCCATCAAATATTTGCAAGTCGGTTTAGGATTGTTAGCAGAAGATAGTTGGCACACTCAGTATGACCTAACATTAGCACTGCATGAGGAAGCAGCAGAAGCAGCTTTTTTAAACGGTGATTTTGAAGGAATGCAGAGGTTCGTTGAGGTAGTACAAAACTGCGCCAAAACGCTGCTGGACAAAGTGAATGTGTATGAAGTCCAGATCCAAGCTTACATAGGGCAAAACAGGCTACTAGAAGCAGTTAACACGGGGCTACAAGTTTTAAAGCTCTTAGGGGTGGAGTTTCCCCAAGAGCCGAACGCGTCAGACATTGGCCAGGCACTAGGAGAAACTGCGGCAATTTTGAGTGGAAGGCGAATTGAGGATTTAATTGATCTGCCTCAAATGACCGATCGCTATAAACTAGCAGCCATGAGGCTCATGTCAAGTATCTTTGCTCCTGCATACATGGCTGCGCCGGCACTGGTGCCCTTGACGGTGTGCAAACAAGTAAATTTATCCGTTCAATATGGTAATGCTTCTGTCTCTCCCTTTGCTTATGCCAATTATGGTCTTCTTCTTTGCGGAGTTGTAGGAGATATTGATTCAGGTTATCAGTTCGGTCAATTGGCTTTAACTCTAGTGTCAAAGTTAAATGCTCAAGAAATCAAAGCCAAGACACTCCTGATAGTAAATACATTTATCCGACCTTGGAAAGATCATCTGAGAGAAACCTTAGAACCTTTTGTGTCAGTTTACTCTAGCGGACTGGAGACAGGTGATTTAGAATTTGCTGCTTATGGTCTACTAATGTACTCTTGTCTGGCTTACTTTAGCGGCAAAGAACTGACTGTCCTTGAAAAAGAGATGGCAATCAATAGAGATGCTATTCATAAAATCAAACAAGAAACACCGCTTCATTATCTAGAAACCTATCGGCAGGCTACATTAAATCTGCTCGGAAAAAGTGAAAATCCCTGTCTTTTAAAGGGTGAAGCCTGCGATGAGCAGATTGCGTTTCTATTACACGAACAAGCGAACGACAGATTAGGAGCTGCGTACATATATTGGAACAAACTTTTACTTAGTTACTGGTTTGAAAATTATTCAGAAGCGATTGAAAATACTGTCATAGCAGAGAAATATTTGGAAGTAGTGATAGGATTACCTCTTGTTCCTCTATTCCATTTTTACGGTTCTTTAGTACAGCTAGCAGTGTATTTCGATCGCCAAGAGCTAGAGCAAAAGGCAATTCTCAATCGCGTCCAAGCTAATCAAGAAAAAATGCAAAAATGGGCGCATCATGCCCCAATGAATCAATTACACAAATTTTATCTAGTAGAGGCAGAACGGCATCGTGTTTTAGGCGAAAAAATTGATGCGATCGAGATGTACGATCGCGCGATCGCACTTGCCAAACAAAACGAATACATCAACGAAGAAGCACTCGCCCACGAACTCGCTGCCAAATTCTATTTGTCATGGGGTAAAGAAGCGATCGCTCAAACATACATGACAAATGCTTACTACGCCTATGGCAATTGGGGTGCGATCGCTAAAGTCAAAGATTTGGAAGCACGCTATCCCCAATTGATTGTTCAATCAAACACAGAAAAACTAGAAGCGACTTACCTGCAAACTATTCAAACAAGCTCTACGACTACCGGAAGCACTCACATTCTCGACTTGATGACGGTGATGAAAGCTTCACAAGTCTTGTCAGAAGAAATGGTGCTGAGTCGCTTGCTCGAAAAATTGATGAAAAATGTCATCGAAAATGCTGGCGCTCAACAAGGTTACTTTATTGCTAAACACGAGAATCAATGGATGCTAGAAGCGACGGGAATAGTTGTAGGTAAGGAGGTTAGTGTTGTTGTTAACGCAGAAGATAAAACTAATTCACCCTTACTCCCGGTTGCCTTATTCAATTATGTCGAAAGAACCAGAAAGAATCTGGTTTTAGGGGATGCTGTTAAAGACTCTCGTTTTACAGATGATGCTTATATCACTATTTACCAATCTAAGTCCATTTTGTGTTTACCATTGATTCACTCTGGCAAGTTTACTGGTATTCTTTATCTGGAAAATAATCTCATTTCTGATGCGTTTACCCCAGAACGGGTAAATGTGCTGAGTTTGTTGATAGCACAAATTTCGATTGCGATCGACAACGCCCGTCTTTACACCAACCTGCAAGCTTACTCGGAACAACTGGAAGCTAAATCACAAGAACTCGAAGCTAATAATGAAGCTTTGCAAGCATCCGAAATGCGAGAGCGAGAAAAAGCGGAACAACTCGAAAAATCTTTCCATAAATTGCAACAAACTCAGGCTCATCTTGTGCAGACTGAGAAAATGTCAAGCTTAGGGCAACTAGTAGCTGGCGTTGCCCACGAAATTAACAATCCAGTTAATTTTATCTTTGGCAACCTAACTCATGCTAACGGTTACACCCAAGAGGTGCTGGGATTGCTGGAACTTTACCAGAAACATTACCCATCTCCCCACCCAGAGATTCAGCAAGAAGTGGAGGCGATCGATCTAAATTTCCTGCTAGAAGACCTGCCCAAGCTACTGTCTTCTATGCGAGTTGGGGCAGACCGAATTCGGCAAATTGTCGCTTCCCTGCGAACCTTCTCACGTATGGACGAAGCCGAGATTAAAGCCGTTAATATTCATGAGGGCATTGACAGTACTATCATGATTCTGCAACACCGCCTCAAAGCAAAGTCGGATCGTGTCGGTATCGAGTTGATTAAACATTACGGCAATTTGCCCCAAGTGGAATGTTATGCAGGGCAGCTAAATCAAGTATTTATGAATGTGTTGAGTAATGCGATCGATGCTTTAGAAGAGTCATTAGCGGACAATCAAGGGCAAATAACAACTCCAACTATTACTATTTACACTGAACAAATTGATGCTCATCAAGTCGAAATTCGGATTGCAGACAATGGTCTGAGTATACCAGAGCCTATTCGGCGACGCCTATTCGATCCTTTCTTCACTACAAAACCTGTGGGCAAAGGGACAGGTATGGGTTTGTCGATTAGTTACCAAATCGTCACCGAAAAACATGGTGGTTCACTCTCTTGCACCTCAGAACCCGGCGAGGGAGTGGAGTTTCAAATCCGCATTCCAGTTTGCCAGGAAGTTAGCTAAAACGTTGCTGCTGATGTCTAGAGGCTGAAATAACACTCTTTAGTAGTAACAGCAATTTTCATTTGCATGAAGTAGGGGCATACATTTGTATGCCCCTACTGCTGTCTTTAACGGACACCAGCAGTTTCTAAAGCCAAGTCTTGAAACATGGGTGTGCTGAGGTAACGTTCACCAAAGGAAGGCTGAATCATCACGATTAAACGTCCGGCGTTTTCTGGACGTTTACCTACTTGAATTGCAGCACACAAAGCTGCACCAGAAGATATCCCAGATAATAAGCCTTCTTCTTTTGCTAAACGTCGCCCATAAGCGATCGCTTGTTCATCGCTGACTCTAATTACTTCATCAACTAATTCCAGACGCAGAACATCTGGGACAAATCCGGCACCAATACCTTGAATTCTGTGTGGCCCGGCTTCACCACCTGAGAGAACTGGGCTGTTGCTGGGTTCAACTGCGATCGCCTGAAAAGTCTGCTTGCGCTGTTTGAGTACTTCTGCAACCCCAGTAATCGTCCCACCAGTACCTACCCCAGCAATGACGATATCCACTTCCCCGTCTGTATCTGTCCAAATTTCTTCTGCGGTGGTTTCTTGGTGAACCTTGGGATTAGCAGGGTTGCGGAACTGTTGCAGCATAAAAGCATCAGGAGTATTAGCCACAATTTCTTCGGCTTTGCGAATAGCTCCCCGCATTCCCTCAACGCCTGGTGTTAACTCCAAAGAAGCACCATAAGCCCTGAGCATAGCCCGTCGTTCTTGACTCATTGTTTCTGGCATTGTCAAAATCAAACGGTAGCCACGCGCTGCTGCTACCATCGCTAGAGCAATTCCTGTATTACCGGAAGTAGGCTCAACTAAAATCGTCTTTCCAGGGGAGATTGAACCAGCTGCTTCTGCTGAGAGTACCATGCTTAACCCAATGCGGTCTTTCACCGAAGCTGCTGGGTTCATCCCTTCTAATTTGACAACTATCCTTGCTACTACTCCCTCAGCTTGAGGAATTTTATTCAGTTGAACTAAAGGAGTTCGTCCAATCAGTTCTGTTATGTCTTGAGCAATCCGCATTATTTAACTCCTAAAATCCTAAATCTTAGTACAAAGTATTTACTTGTAACAATAAGCTTTTGTGTATTTAATTTGTAGTGTAGTGTCAATGACTGCATATACTATGTATTCTAACTAAATCACAAAATATGAAAGTTTAGGAAGAACTTTTATCAGATGCTTCCATTGATTCTCACTTCAGCAAAGCGCTAACTTGTCATATTTATATTTTACCATTTGAAATTGGTGACTATTGGCTTGTAGGCTAAAATTCTGTATATATGCATAATTTTTGCCATTATTTTTAATATTCTCTATTTGTTATGGAAATATAATTTACTTTTTCAATATTTAATTGTTTTTTCTAATTTATTAGTCTATCTTTATCAAAAGACATTGATATTTTCGCTTGAGTGCAGTTTTTGTTTGCCCAAACTTATATCAAAAACAGTCCTTAACCCTTGCCTACATTGCTTTAAAGTTGAGTGCAGAAATACCAGAACCCCACCTCGGAAACACTAGAACCCCATCCCAAAAACACTAGCACCCATACCCCAATGAATTTTTGGAAGGCTTATCAGGCGGTAATTACAAGCGTTGAGTACTATTCTAATGAATTTAATAATCTTAACAGGGCTAGGGTAAACTGTTTTGTGGAGAGCGGCTGATATAAATCGTATAGGATTTACGCAGAGATTCCCCTCTACCCCCCAACATTCCTGAGCGAAAGCTGAGTGAACTAGGGGGGACTTCTTAATCTCCCTTTTGAGAGTAAGATGAAATCACATTCTCTGAATCTGAGTGCGTTATTTCTGACTGATTAATCCTACATTTTGTAAAAATGTTGGCAATTTTTCAGTGGTCATTAGTCAGTAGTAATTAGAAGAAAACTGAGAACTAATGATTGTGAAAATTACCGTTTACACATATTTTAAGATCAAAACTGTTTGAGAGGTAGAAATATCTAGCTACTTTAGATAAACAGCAAAAGATATTTTCTTACTGGGTGCATACTACCTAGCAAGGGAGAGCCAAGATGAAAGCCAAACTTTTAAATTTTCTCACAGTTTGTGTAGTTACCTTAACAGTGCTTTCTCCAGGGCTAGTAGTATTTGGCATAGTTTGGGAGCGACATCTGGAGTTAGTAAAATCCCAGAATTTAGCTTGTGAAGTTAACAAGATTATAAAAGATGCTCCTGCCTTGGCTCCCCAGATAGAAGGTACACATTTCCCTCAGACTAGCATCCAATCCTCTGACCGTAATGTGATTCATCAAATGCTGACTGTTGCTGAACAATATAAATTTGCCACGATCCTACAATGGTTCTTCTTGCTAACCCCTATTTGTATTGGGTTAGGAATTCTTTTTTACGACAGATATCTTGTTCATCGTGCTGCTGTTTTAAAAGAACAAGTTGAAATGTTGGAAAGGTTATGGCAGCACAGTATAGAACAGTAACCAATTCACAATTAACTCACCAAAACCAACAAAATTACTATGTCAGAACAACGCCAACAACTATATTTCAATCTGATTGATGAGCTACTCAAATGTCCTAATGGTCAGGAACCAGAAGTTTTGGAAAGTAAGCCAGAATTGATTGATTCTGGATTTGTAGAGACAATGTTACAAGTAGCAACTATGTTTGCCCATGAAGGCAATCAAGATGGCGCTAAGTTTTTATTTTTTGTAGCGCGTGAGCTAGCTAAAGAACTGGGTTTATACCCGGAAGTTTCCAATCCTGAAGTTGCAAATACTGAAGCTGCAAATAAGGAGTAAAAATGCTGTTGACTTCAACGGATGCGGGACAAATAGCTTTAGAACTGCTCATGGCAGATTGGAATATTTCAGAAGAGAATCGGGAGTGGTTTACAATCTTTAGCTCTCATCTGATTGGTGAGAGTTGGTACACTGTCGAACTGGGTGTAGAAGGATTTCCCGATAGATGGTTTATTCAAGTATATGACACTGGAGAGTGCGATCCAAACTATACATTTATATCACCAATCCGTGGTTCTGAAGGATTTACGGATTTTGTAAATGTGCCGGATATTGTAGCAGAAGTCTTAGTTTGCGAACGCAATGCTCGATAATAATTAAAAAGAAAAATTTAGAATTCAATATTAAGATATGCTATTTAAATGCATTTTCTTTGAATTCATAATTTTCGATATTAGAGTATTTGGAAGCATCTCACCTTTGTAAATATACCTGTCGATTAGAAATCGCGGTTAATTTTGCAAACATAGACGCTTTGCGGCTACTCTTACGAGAACGCCTTCAGCGGTAGCGACGTTCGCGTAGCGTCTCGCAGAGAAGGAGCGTCACCCGCAGGGTAGTTCGCCTACACTGACTAAGAAAAACAATTTGCTCAAACAACAGGTTTAACCCACCTGTGTGGGTTAAGTCTCTTATAACTGCGAATTCCATTCGCAAAGTCTAATACCGCAAGGCAGAAATCAAAATTTACGCATAATTGTATTCCAATTGCGCCATTTCAAATGGTATGTTTATTTCCGCCGTGCTGCACTAGGGGTCTTCAAACCAATACTTTTATATTTAAATATAAATATGCTTTACGCAAAGCTGAGGTAATACTAAACAATGTATGCCTCTTTTTTTTGTAATATTTAATATTTTATTCAAGCCTATTAGGCTATTTTGTCATGTTTAATTGATAAAATTATGTTATATTAAATAGCGTGATGGACGCTACAGAAATATCAGTTCCAATGATTGCTGAAGATATCTTAGCCAAAGAATTCACAAGAGTCCTCAATGACTACTACCCAAAAGTTGGAGAATTACTAGACGGGTGTTATGTGAAAGTCATTACCTGTTTTTGGGGACGACCTGCGAGACGCTTGCAATATATAGGAATTTATTGCTCTGACGAAATGATTTCCTGTGTGCAAGCTCACAAAGAAATACTCAGAGAAGTAGCAGGCAACATGGGTCTAGTACAGGTAGTCTGCATGAATGCCAAGCGATTATTGCGCGATCCGATGTCGAACATCAAACACAATAACCCACGTCTATGGTTGGAGTTACAGTGGGTTGCAAATTAGTCTTTGATCGCATTAATGGAGAGGAGTAAAGGTGTTTGTAGTGAAAACTTTAGTCCTCAAATATTTAAGCACTAAAGTGCTTACTACGAACTTATCGACCACTAGAATAGCCAGGACAAAGTATTAACGCAAGTAATGAAAACTGGAATTTTCTGCAATTACGATAATCATCACCAAGATGCTCGTCGTGCCATCTTTGAGCAAGTCACGCTGATAAAACAGGCAGAAAGTTTAGGTTTTGAGTCAGCCTGGGTGAGTGAGCATCATTTTAGTGAATCCAATCTCAGCCCCTCCATGTTGCTGTTAATGGCACACTTGGCGGGGCTGACTTCAACTATCCAATTAGGCACTGCGGCGGTATTACTGCCATTCCATAACCCGATTCGGGTAGCGGAAGATATCGCCACTCTGGATAACCTGTGCAATGGACGATTATTATTTGGAGTTGCCAAAGGCGGTCCCTTTCCCCAACAAAACAAGCATTTTGCGACACTCCCTAGTGAAGCACGTCCTAAGACGCTAGAGGCGATCGCACTGATTCACAAGCTGTTATATGAAACTGATGTATCATTTAATGGCAAGTATTATCAATGCGATCGCTTAACAATTTACCCAAAACCATTGCAGAGTCAAATACCAGTGTATGTTGCCACTGGCGGCGATGATGGTATCGAGTTTGCTGCTAAACATTCCTTCAGCTTGATGGGTGGGCCGCCATTCTCCCTACAGAGATTGAAGGATACTGTTGCTAAATATCGAGCCTTAAATTCTAGTGGTGCGGAAAATTTCGTGCTGGCACGCTTTTTTTATGTTGGTAAAACATTTGATGAGGCAGTGAGTGAGGCGTTACCTTTCATCCGCCAATTTAGCAAAAAAATGACAGCTAATTCGGCTGAAGTATTGCAGAATAGTGCGAATCCCAACCAAAAACCATTTGATCGCACAAACATTTGTTTCGACGAAGATTATTTGATTGAAAATTCAATTATTGGTGATGTGGAGACTTGTCGAGACAAAATCAAGAAATTTCAAGACGAATTAAATTTAGGTACGTTAGCACTCAAACCCTCATCTTCGGATATGCAAAAAAACCTGGAGAGTTTGACGCGCTACAACCAAGAGGTGCGAAATTATGTCTTCTAAACTATACCAGCTTCCTCCCGATGATTTACCTCCATCTGAGGTAACGAAAGAGGATGGAATGCTGCAAATGGAGCTAGAACAGTCTACTGGCAGATGCTTTTATCTAGCCTGCGATCGCATTACGCGAGTACTGTTATCTAATTGTCAGTGGTATCTCACAACAAATGCTACCATTCTAACATTAATTGTTGACTGCCCTGACTTAGTATCTTACTGGCATATAGTCAGCAATATTGCCCAGTTGGGTAATAGGTTAGAGCGGTTTGCTAGCAACGGTAAAATTCGCGTTTATCCGCCATTTGGCAAGGGAATGCCATTTGAAATCAGCGTAAATGAAATATCAGCTTATCGAGATTGGCTTTGAGGTAAATAGAAACTGGGAATCACACAAAATATAGCTGTTTTACACCCTGTACTCCTAAGTGCAGGGTGTTGCAATTTTAGAAGAGATAGATATGTGTTTACTTTTTATGTCAGATAAATAGGTATTTAAGACTGGATAAGTACCGTAATAAGGAGGTTTAAGAGGCTAGCTAAATTTTAAACTTTTCCTTTAAAATTTTTCTAAGCACGTTGCTTGCTCTTTCTATAAAGTCTTCTTCTGCCTCAGTTTCATTTGGTTCACCAATTTCTTTACTTAAAGAAGAAATGACTTCTTTTGAGGTTGCATATTCCGAAACTTCCTTGCTAAAGGTTTCACTTTTTATTTGTGTATCATTCAGCCCAAATAATGTAGCTGCAAAAGGGGCAGTAGCCATTAGAGTAGCAGCAGTAATAGAGGATTGTATTGTAGATACATTAATATCTTCAGAGTTATTTGGAATGTTTGTATCTGCTTGCCAAAAATCTTCAAAATTAAGATTTTCTAAATTATTTTGAATTGTAGAGCCTTCTGAATGATTTTCCATATTATTCAAATTATATTCACTAAATATTTTTGTTCTCGCGCCAATGCCTGTAGTAATTACGAAATACTTCTGTAAACTCTTGAACTATCAACTCAATAATTTCTTTCTTAAGGCTATCAGGCAGCTTTTCCCATAAAGAAAGTAACCACTTAAAAAAACTAAAAACAAGAGAAAACATAATTAATAATTTATTTTTTATAATTCTAGGTAAGATAGGTAACAATAATCAAAACAAATATATAAAAAATTATGTATCATGCCCATAGTATTTTTACTGAAATACAAAATGAATCTTTACTGCAAGATAGTTGTACGGCTTCCCTATCTAAGCAGTTTAAATTTTTGGCTCTAACTAAAATGTATTGGATTA
This sequence comes from Nostoc desertorum CM1-VF14, assembly GCA_019359245.1. GTDB lineage: Bacteria > Cyanobacteriota > Cyanobacteriia > Cyanobacteriales > Nostocaceae > Nostoc > Nostoc desertorum. The sequence goes on from JAHHHR010000063.1 coordinate 25,589, forward strand.
AAAGCAATTAATAATAATTAGAACGTACATAGTTAGTAATTACAGGGGCAAAGCATTTTGGTAAAAATTTATAAACTTCAAGCAGGTTTTTATCCCAAAGCTTTGCCCAAATGCTGGCGTTTGCTTACGCCAAAATAGCCATTCCTGAAGGAGGCAAATCAATTCGCACAGTTGCGCGACGGTCGTTATGATGTTGTACAGCTACAGTTTGTCCGCGCGGTGGGTAGCGTAAATATGAATCACTCCAATCACTTTTGTATAAAAAAGTCATAGTCGAGTCTGGAGGATGCATATAAGTATCTACTGTCACTTCTGCACCGCGATTTTCTAAGCCGTTGGTATTCAGCACCATCAACACTTCTGTGTCAAATAAAGTCTGTGACCAAGCAACTAATTCGCCTTGTCCGGGAATCGAGAAAGGGGAGTCATAAAAAGATGTTTCGCGTAGATAATGATGTCCACGGCGCAATGCTTTACCAATTTTATCGTGACTGTTGCGAATCCGAGCGATCGCAGCTATCCGCAAATAAGTAGGATGGTCGATATCGAAGAAATGACAGTCTGTTGTTTGAAATGCGCCAAAAGCACCGCCAAACATTGCTTCTTTGATATATCTATCTTCGGCAAAGCTTCCACCTTCTATGCTGTTATCGTGATAACCTTCATTACCATCAAAAGCCTGTTCTGTTCCATAATAAATAGCAGGAATTCCTGGCGTAGTTAATTGCACCCCGACAGCATGAGCAACTTGTTCATAAAGATTAGGTACATTACTGTTTGCCGCAAATCGCTGCTTATGAGTACGGAATGACATATCATCATCATCCAAAATGGAGACATGATATGTCCCAATTTGGCGGTATTCTCCAGCAAGGTTGTTTTCGCTATACAAATCGAAAAATTGCTTTGGATGTACTAACCCTTTTGCAAATGCAGTCAATTCATTAGGAGCGTGTACGCTGTCTAATACAGCACTGAGGTTGCGACCAATAATGTCTATGTACGCACCAGCCATACTACCGGAAATCATTTCCCCAGTCAATAAAAAATTGTCTTTACCGATAGATTCGGCGTATTCATGAATTGCTGTGCAGAATTTGCGGGAATCTTCTGGAGAAACGTGTTTGAGGCTATTTATTCTAAAACCATCGCAGTCAGAAAGAGCAATCCAATATTGATAAACTCTTGCTAAAGCTGCGATCGCATCATTTTTGTAAAACCAGTTATCATCATTCTGGCTGTATATTACATCTAGGATGACATACATCCTGCGATCGTGGGCAGCATCAATTAAATCTCTTAAATCTTGAGGAGTGCCAAAGTGGGGGTCAATACTTAAAAAATCTTGGATGCGATCGCTGTGGTAAGCTTCTAATTCAGAAGGTTGTCGCCAAGGTGGATTAATCCACAGCGTTGTTACTCCCAATCGCTGCAAGTAGTCTAACTTACTCTTAATTCCCCTAATAGTACCACCAACAAACTTTGTCCCTGCTGCCATCCAGTCGGCTTTGTCTTTAACTTGGAATTTTGAAAGGTTGCTGTGGTCAAAAAGTTCCCTTTTATTTTCATTATCGTCACTGAATCTATCTAATATCAATTGGTACAAAAATTGGTCACGCCAATTGATAGGACTTGGATAAACTCTCCCTCGTGGTTTCAGGTTTGTTTCAGAGAGTTGCTGGGGTGTCAATTCTTCAACTTTAGCCATGAGGATTTACGCACAGATAGGAAAATGGCAGTATGCATTTCCAATGTTAGAAAAAATACTTCCATTTTTCATGAACCCACAGAGGGATTCAGTAAATCAATGACTTAATTTTGTGATGATAGACTTTAAAATTACCTATCTCTTCGCTTACGTCCTTTGCGGTAGCCTGCGGCTTGCCGCTCTGCGTCTACGTAAAAAAATTAGATATTCATCAAGCGGTAAGAGATTAATGCTGACAAGTTTTTAAGTTTTCAATTAGCCACGCGTACCACTTCTCTAAGCCAGTACTAGAAGTTGCAGAAACTTGAAAAATCTGAATTTGGGGATTTATTTCTCTAGCATAAGCTATGCACTTTTGAACATCAAAATCTACATAAGGCAGTAAATCAATTTTAGTGAGAATCATAATGTTACTAGCACGGAATATATGCGGATATTTTAGCGGCTTATCTTCTCCCTCCGTGACAGAAAGAATTACTACTTTTGCCTGTTCTCCCAAATCAAATAAGGCTGGACAAACCAAATTTCCGACATTTTCAATCATCACAACTGAGTTTAGCGGTGGATTCAGTTGTTGTAAACCCCTCTCTATCATTAATGCATCTAAATGACAGCCTGTTCCGGTGTTTATTTGGATGACTTTAGAACCTGTTTCTTTTATTTTTTTGGCATCGTTAATCGTTTCTTGGTCGCCTTCAATTACACTAATAGATAATTGATGCTTTAAATCATTGATAGTTTGCGTAAGAAGAGTTGTTTTACCAGCGCCGGGAGAACTCATTAAATTTAAAGCAAGAATATTTCGCCCTTTAAACCATCCCCGATTTTGGGCAGCTAGCAGATTATTTTTTGCTAAAATATCCTGTTCTAAAGATATTGTTGTATTGTGTATTTTGGCATGAATTTGAGGTGCTTCTATATGAGTATCATGGCTGTGGGAATGAGTGATAACAGTACCATCTGGTAAAGTGTGAGTATGATGATCTTCAGCTTCATCTGTTTCTAGATTGATAATTTTAGTTGTACCATCATCAGAACAACCGCAGGTTATACACATAATTCCTCTATTTCTATTTCTTTAATTTTCAGTTCTTCACCAGTAATTAAATCTAATTGCACACTACCGCAGTTACAGATACCAAATGGTTTATCTAAATAAATTTCTGCACCGCATTGGCGACATCGCCCTAAGCCAGGAATTTCTAAAATTTCTAATGCCGCCCCTTCTAAAACTGTGCCTTGAGTGCAAATATCAAAACAAAATCGGATAGCATCGGGCATAATGGCTGAAAGTTTGCCAATTTCTAATAAAACTCGTTGCACTTTTGCGCCTTTGGCATGTTCAGTCACAATTGCCACAATATTTTGGGTAATTCCAAGTTCGTGCATACTATAAAATCTATTAAAAATTAACAAATTCGTGGCAATTGGTCGCCTACTAACATATCCACAATTCTTTCAGCGCCAAAAACTGTTTTTAACAATACGATACCTGGAGGTGATGTAATAACTTCGCCAATAATACAAGCATCTTTGCCTGCTGGGTGTAATTTCATAGCTGATAAAACGTTTTCAGCATTCTTTTTTGGAACCACTACAACTAACTTACCTTCATTAGCTAAATACAACGGGTCTAAACCGAGAATTTCGCAAACTCCGTTGACTTCTTCCCGGACTGGGATAGATTCTTCAAAGATACGAATTCCCACATTGGAACTGAGAGCAAATTCATTTAATACTGTAGCTAAACCACCGCGTGTAGCATCTCGCATAGCATGAATTTGGGGACACACATGGAGAATATTTTCTACTAAACTATGCAACGGCTGACAATCACTTTCAATATTAGTCTCTAAAGCTAATTCCCCACGGGCAATTAAAATCGCTGTCCCATGATTGCCTATTTCACCATTAATTATTATTGCATCTCCAGGTTTAATATTTTGGGCGGAAATGTTAACTCCTCGTGGAATGATACCAATACCAGCAGTATTAATAAAGAGTTTATCGGCAGCACCACGATGTACAACTTTTGTGTCACCAGTGACAATTTGAATACCCGCTTTTTCTGCGGCTGCTTTCATACTGGCTGCGACACGGCGTAAGGTTTCTACTGGTAATCCTTCTTCTAAAATTACGCTACAAGTTAGGTATAAAGGTTTTGCACCGCTTACAGCTAAATCATTAACTGTGCCGTTTATAGCTAATTCTCCTATATCACTTCCGGGGAAAAATAACGGGTCTACAACATAAGAATCTGTAGTAAATGCGAGTCTGTCTCCTTGTTGGAGGAGAGGGGTTAGGTTGAAGCTGGCTTGGTCTTCTAGTTGTGAGAGAATGGGGTTATCAAAATTGCTGACAAAGATATCGTCTATTAAATCACGCATGGCTTTACCACCGCTACCATGTGCGAGAGTTATATGAGTGTCTTGCACTTTTCTTTGGCGACGGCGGACTTGTTCTATTTTTTGGAATAGGGGATTTTGTATTGGGTTTGTGGAGGAAATATTCATATTAAAATTTTTTTTAAACGCAAAGGGACGCAAAGGGAAGCGCAGAGGTACGCAGAGTATTAGAAGTCTGAGGAGAAGCCGCAGGCGGGGAGAGGTTCTTGAGTTATTTTTGGTTTTTGGGTGATTGTTCTTTTGGCAATGGTGGAGAGTCGCCCATATTTGTAATAGGCTGCACAAGCGCCTTCGGAAGATACCATGCAAGTACCGATTGGTGTTTCTGGTGTGCAAGCTGTACCGAATACTTTGCATTCCCAAGGCTTTAAGACTCCTTTGAGAATTTCTCCACATTTACAAGCTTTATGGTCGGCTACTTTGAGGTTAGGAATGGTAAATTTAAGTTCGGCATCAAATTGGGCATATTCTGGTTGAATTTTTAATCCTGAATAAGGGATGTCACCTAAGCCGCGCCAATCAAAACTATCTCGGATAGCGAAAACTTTATTTATGGCTTGTAGGGCTACTGTGTTCCCGCTTTTTTGGACAATTCGGTTATATTGGTTTTCAACTTCACAACGATTTTCTACTAGCTGTTGCAATAGCATCCAAATTGATTGGAGAATATCTAACGGTTCAAATCCTGAGACGACAATTGGCTTATTATATTGTTGGGAAATAAACTCATAAGGGTCTGTGCCAATTACCATGCTCACATGACCAGGCCCAACAAATCCATCTAGTTGTAAGTCGGGATTATCTAATAGTGCTTTGAGGGCGGGAATCACGAGGACGTGATTGCTAAACATACTAAAGTTATGAATTTTTTCGGCTGCGGCTTGCAGGATGGTGAAGGCGGTGCTGGGGGCTGTGGTTTCAAAGCCTAATGCGAAGAAGACTACTTCTTTGTCGGGGTTATCTTTGGCAATTTGCAGGCTGTCTAGGGGAGAGTACACCATACGGATGTCTGCACCTTGTGCCCTGGCTTGCAGCAAAGTGGTTTTGGAACCGGGAACTCGCATTGCGTCGCCAAAGGTGGCAAAAATGACGTTATGATTTTGGGAGATTGCGATCGCATCATCTAATCTCCCTTTTGGCATAACGCATACTGGACAACCAGGCCCATGAATTAGTTCAATGGCTTGGGGTAAAATTTCTTCGATACCGTATTTAAATATGGAATGGGTATGTCCGCCACATACTTCCATTATTTTGATAGGTTTTTCTAGGTGGTTGCATAATTTGGCGATTTCGCGGCATAAGGCTTCTGCTTTTTCCGGTTCGCGGAATTCATCAACATATTTCATAGAGATTGATAAATAGTTTTTGGATATCAGTTAATTTCGCTTTCTTTACGGGGTATTTTTTAATGAACCGCAAAGAGCGCGTACCCCTGCGGGGAAGCAAGCTACGCGCAGCGTCTCGTAGAGAAGAAAAAAAGAAATTAAACTCTTCCTCTGTCCTTCTACGTGAGACAAGAACAACCTATTATTTTAAGTACTAATCCCTGCTTGTGCTGCGGCTAATTCTTGGAATAGTTGTAATGTTTCTGCCGCTTCTTGTTCGTTAATTCGATTCATGGCAAAGCCAACATGTACTAGTACCCAATCACCAATACAAGCTTCGGGGGGATGTTGTTCATCTACGATACAAGCAATATTTACTTCACGCTTAACACCACCGATATTAACTATGGCTAGTTTACGGTTAACGTCAGTAATTTCTATAATTTGTCCGGGAATTCCTAAGCACATTTTTTTATTTTTTAAGATAAACTAACCGTAGAGGCGCAGAGAGCGTAGAGAAAATTATTTCTGAGAACAAGTTGTCAAATATCAAGGCTCATGTATTAATTGTGCGGCTGCAATAACTGCTTGTCCTAAAGATAACCCGCCGTCATTAGCTGGAACTAAGCTGTGAGTAAGTACTTTTATTCCCAATGTTTGTAATCGTTTGGTAACTTGGTCTAACAATATACAATTTTGAAATACTCCTCCTGTTAGCGCTACCTGAGAAATCAGATTTTCTTCAGAAAGAAGCTTAACCATTTCCACAATCGCATTTGCTAAACCTTTGTGAAATTTGGCAACTATAACTTGTTGTGGAATCTGCTGCTGTAAGTCATGGAGCAATGCTTGCCACATTGGACGCGGGTCTATATAGTAAATACTATCTGAAATGCTAAAGTTAAAAGGATAGATTAGCGTTTCTTTATCATTATTTAAGCTACTAACATCTACTATAGCTTCCATTGCGATCGCAGCTTGTCCTTCATAGCTACATTCATCTCTATAAATACCGATAGCTGCCGCCACTGCATCGAACAACCGCCCCACTGAGGAAGCTAGAGGAGAGTTAATTTTTTTCTCCATAAGTTGATTCAGTAGTTTTAGTGGCTTATTTTTCAGGAATTTTACGATTTCTAAATCAGCATACTGCTGTTGACAATCATCCCAAAGATTAGCAGCTATTAATTGCGCATAAGTATTACGCCAAGGCTGATAAATTGCTTGTTCACCACCAATCATTGCTACTGGTTTAAACGTTGCTAGTCGCTGAAATTTACGATAATCTGCTAAAAGGAATTCTCCACCCCAGAGTGTACCATCACCACCGTAACCTAAACCATCTAAAGCTATACCTAATATTGGAGGTGAATCTAAAGGAATTCCATTTTCTGCCATGCAAGCAGTAATATGCGCGTGATGATGTTGAATTTGATAAAGTTTTATTTGATTTATATCCGCTATTTCTTTACCAAGTTTGCTAGAAATGTATTCAGGATGTTTATCAATGGCTATTATTTCTGGTTGATGCTCAAATAAGTTTAAGTGTAAATTCAAAGTCTCTTGATAAGCATTTAAAGCCGCAGCATTTTCTAAATCTCCCAGATGTTGAGAGAGAATTGCTCCTCCTTCACGCAATAAGCAAAAGGTATTTTTTAACTCACTACCCATTGCTAAAATTTGCGGTACATCTTGAAACCCCGGTGGTAAGCTAATAGATGCTGGTGCATATCCTCTGGCACGGCGAACTATTTGAGTTTTATCACCGATAACTCTCACCACTGAATCATCTACTCGATTAATAATCTCTCGATTGTGAAAAAGAAAGTAATCAGCGATTGTCCCTAATTTATCTCTTGCTTCGTCGTTATCAATACATTGTGGTTCATCGGCGAGATTACCACTTGTTAAAACAATTGGGCGATTCATCCGCCGGAGAATTAAATGATGTAAGGGCGTATAAGGTAGCATGAAACCGAGGTTATTTTGCCCTGCTGCTACTGATGGTGCTACTACTTTTTTACCTGTCGCTTGTAATAAAACAATTGGTGCAGCAGAACTTGCCAGTAATTCCTTTTCTTTGGCGTTGACAGTACAATATTGTTCAATTATCTCAATATCTCGCGCCATTAAAGCAAATGGTTTGTGATAGCGCCTTTTGCGCTGACGCAGTTTTTGTACAGCAGCTTCTTGAGTCGCATCGCAAGCTAAATGAATACCACTTAACCCTTTAATTGCGACAATCTCGCCTCTTTGCAATAAAGTACAAACGGCATCAACATCATCCAGCATAGAAAACATGGAAGCAGTTACCGATTTACCATCAGCACGTTCTAACCAAGCTGTGGGGCCGCAAGCATGGCAAGCTAGAGGTTGGGCATGAAAACGGCGGTTTTCAACATCATGGTATTCCTTTGCACATTCGGGACATATAGCAAACGCAGACATACTGGTATTGCATCTGTCGTAAGGAATCGCACGAATAATACTCAGGCGAGGGCCGCAATGAGTACAGTTAGTAAATGGATAACGATAAAAGCGGCTAAAAGGGTCGAATATTTCTTTTTGACACTGGGGACAAGTGGCTGCATCAGGAGTAATTTCCGTTTTAATGGCATTACTGACACTAGTAGAAATCACAAAATTATCAAATTTTAATTCACCTTTATAAATAATTCTTGTTAATTGATTGATTCTTGCTAACGGTGGACATTCGGTTTCCAATCTGGCAACAAATTCTGTTATTGCTTCCTCACTACCAGATACCCGAATTAATACACCTTGCCCGTCATTACAAACATCCCCACCCAAACCACAAGCTTTAGCAATACGATATACAGTAGGGCGAAATCCTACTCCTTGAACAGTACCACGAACTCTAATTTCTTCAGTTGGCATAGTTAAACTGCCACAACAATATTCGGTTATTTCCAGAGTCAGCTATTACTGCCGTATTGCCACAAATTTTTATTCCGTAACACCAATTTAAGCTATCTCGTTTAGGTAATCCAAAATCACGATTTTCACCTTTACTTTGAAAATTTATTTGTCCTGCCAACCCATTTGCTATTACACCTTGCAGTGATAAAATTGATTCTGGCTTTCTCCATCCTAATAAACGAGAATTAGCAGTATCTGCAACTACTAACCAATCTCCAGCCACCGCCACGCCATAAGGCATACTTAAACTACTGGCACTTGGCAAATAAACTCCTTGATTCATTTCCACAAAATCAAAACTTTTTTGTCCTAAAACCACAGCGCAAGGAGTATTATTTTCTGTTGGTATTCCCTGCCAAATCATTACTCGGTGATTACCCGCATCGCTGACAACCAAATTTCCTCCCCAAAAGGCAATGTCGTGACACCAACGCATACTCGCTGCGGTTGGAGAATCACCGCCGTTTTCATTGCGAGATATCATATCCGGTTGTCCCAAAACTAAATCAGCAGGTTGACCATTTTCTGTTGGTAACTGATGCCAAATCAATAGCCTTCGATTACCAGTGTCAGCAATAAATAGCCGTCCTTGATGGTAGAAAACACCATAAGGCCAGTGCATTGTACTAGCAGATGCTTGCTGATTTCCTCGATTTGGTTCATTATCGGTAAAATTAACTTGGCCTAATACCAAATCTGCTGGAACATTGTTATCTTCTGGTAAGCTTTTCCAAATCAAAACCCGATGATTCCAAGCATCAGCTACAGCTAACCCTTCGCCGCAAGCACAAATCCCTGTTGGTACACTTAAAGTTGCCCTTCCCGGTGTATTTTTAGCATTTTGTCCTTCATGATAAAAATCAGGTTGTCCAATTACCCAATCAGCCGATTGACTATCTCTTGTGGGTAAATTTTGCCATCCTAATAATCGATGATGTCCGGTATCTGATACCCATAAAGGGCCAGTTTCTGATAATAGACAAGCACCACGGGGTCCGAACATTGTTGTGGCATTGGGTGCTACAGGTATGACTAATTGTTCTGGTTCAATAATGTTACCTAAAATTACCTCCGCACCTTGAGGTGATAAAGGTAAATATTGAGGATTTTCTGTTACTTCTAGCGGTAATTGTGATATGGAATTAATTATGATTGGGATATCCATGAACCGCAGATAGAGGCTGATAATTATTTAAAAACATTAATGTTGATTAGCATGTAACAACAGTAACGGTTTTGCATTATGCTTTTTTCAAATTCAGTTAAAACCTCTAATCAGTTTCTCTATTAATCAAACTTAAAAAAATTAAGATAGCTTTTAGTAACTTTTGCTACATAGCGAATCTTTTGCATGAGTACGCGATGTACTGAAATGAGAAAGCAAACTGGGGTTTGAGTAAGTAAAAGCTGATTTGGCTTGCGGAAAACACCAAAATGAGAAAGTAAAAGCTGCTTTTGCTTGCGGAAAATACCAAAATGAATAAGTAAAAGCTGCTTTTGAGAAAGTAAAAGCTGATTTGGCTTGCGGAAAACACCAAAATGAGTAAGCAAACTGGGGTTTGAATAAGTCAAATGACCTTTTGAGAAAGTAATATGCCTTTTTACTTTCTCAAAACGCTAAAATCAATACCTGAATTAGACAAATGAGAATTAATTTAAAGATATTGAGAAAGCATTCAGGCATTTTGCTTGCACAAAAGACTAAAATCAATGCGCGAACTACTGAAATTAAAAAGCAAAGTAGCTGTGATTGACTAATCGTCAAGTATATTTGCTGAGATACTACCTTTGCATCATTTTTGCAGTTTCACAAAAACCTTATCGCCCTTAATTTTGACTGGATACGACTGAAGCGAAATATCAGGTGCAGTTAAGCATTCACCTGTCTCTAATTTGTACTGGAATCCGTGAGAAGGGCAGGTAATAATACCATTTTCAACTTTACCCTTTTCTAAGGGAGATCCTAGATGAGCGCAACCATTACGATAGCATTTTACTGTAGCACCTTGACGATGTAAAATTAGTGAAGTACCAGCAAGTTGTACTACCACTACACTAAATTCAGGAACTTCATCAAGGGTCGCTACTTTCATCCAAGTACAAGTTATTTTTGCAGAGAATGGACTGATTAAACTAGAATTAGCGTTGTTAACAGTAGAACTGTTATTGACTGCCACTACTTTGGTAATTTCAGGACAATGGTTTTTTATTGCTTGTTCTACTCCCTGAGATAAAGTTAGAGTAGAAGTCGGACAACTACTGCAAGTTCCGATTAATTTAACTTCTACTGTATCTGGTGGTTTAATTGCCACTAATTCTACATCACCGTTATGGCTTTTTAAAGCTGGGCGAACTTCTTCAAGTGCTGTCTGAATGCGCTGTGAAAGCGGAGGTTTTGGTGGTTTGACTAGTTCGTGATAGAGTAGCACTGCATACACCAATTCATCTGCAACTGCATGGCGCAAAGCTGGCATTGATTCTTCTTTCAAGCTTTTAATCAAACTAGTCAATGCAGCTTTATGCAAAGCTTCAATTGCTCTTTTTAGACCCACCGCCACACACCGTTGGCTTTCATCCCACTCGGATATAATTGCCTCAAAACGATTAATTTCCTGAACTAATTCTTCAAGGTTTGTCATTGGTCATTGGTCATTGATCATTTGTCATTTGTCATTGGTTATTCATCAATGACCAATCACTTCATCTTGAAATCTTTGAGCAGAAATGGCATAATCATGCCCGTGACTAAGCTAGATAATATTATTGGTAAGTAGAAAGGAATCGGGGCTTGTGCAAGTAACACTAGCAATAAAAAACCTACAGCAATACCAATAGTAGTTTGCTTGACAAAATACACTGGGTCGCGTAATAGCTTTCCTTTAAAAAATAACTTGGCAGAAAACCACCCTATCTCTAACATATTTTCTCCTAGTAATTTGTCAAGAAATTTAAGGCAGCAAGCCCTAAGAGGATGGCGGGAATTACACCCGCAGGGGCAAATAATGCTCCAAGCATTGCTGAAAACTGATAGCCTATATCTTTACCAGCTAATAGCATTCCACCAATTGCACCGCCGACCATAGACAAGGCTGCTGCTATGATTAGCCACACTAATTCTGTTGCTATGTTCAGATCGCCATCTGCTAAACTTGTGAGAAAATTTATTAGATTTGGCGTTGTTAAAATATCTCTCATGGTGTTTTATCCTGATTATTAGGAATTAGGAGAGTAGGGAGATGAGGGAGAAAGAATAACTAACCTATCCCCTATCCTCTATTCCCTATTTCTGCTTCTACATCTTGTAGCGCTTGGACTACTACTTCTGCTTGTGCAATTTGTTGGTATTCCGTAAATATTTCTAAAGCGTCTTGATAGTAAACACGTGCTTGCAAAAGATTGTTAGGATTACCAGCTTCTGGTTTTGTGGTGTCATCTGGTAAGTTGAATAGGGCGTTGGCTTTGTTTGAAATTGTGTTAGCGTACTCTAAAGGTGTATCTTTGGAATTACGCACTTTTAACGCTTCGTCATAAGCTGCGATCGCACGTAAGTTATTCTCCACAGGATGGGAACTCACCAAATATTGCAAAGCGTTACCTAAGTTATTTTGCAACATTGCATATTCTCTAGGGTGGTCAATCAAATTAATGTGCTTTAGTGCCACCTCAAATGATTGCACAGCTAACCCTTGACGCAAGTATTCCCGTTCCGATGCTAGGGGCATAGAAAGGTAAGCGATCGCAATATTGTTATACAAAATCGCGTATTCTTGGGGGTAATCTTCCCAAGTAAATACCCGCAAAGCCTCATGATAAGCCTGGATGCTGTCGGTTATCCGTGCCAAATTGAATGGTACTAATGATTGCAACACCAGCCCAAAATTCATCTGCGTTTCTGCTACTTCCTCGGGCAAAGCTAATTCTTGTAAAATCGGTAACGCTTCTTCATAACCGACTTTCGCTTGCATCAGCAGTTGGTAATCAGCATCCGGTATTGCCTGTAACGTCCCTGCCATACCCACTTGGGCCCTGGCTTTTAATAAGGGATACTCCTCACCACACATCTCGTAGGCCCGGTAATATAACCCAACTGCATTTCGCAAGTCTTGGGCAGCTTTGGGCTTTTTTTGAAAACCCTGTGCTATCTCAATCAGCATCTGGATTTTTTCTTCTGCTGAGGCTGACTCTGAAGCAACAGCTGCTACCGCAGCCTTCACCGCCGAATCTGTAATGCTGGGGTTCATAACTCTGCCGTACTCTAGCCAATTGGGAATTGAGTCAACGCCCACGAATGATTAAGACATGCTTTAGGTGTCTAATCACGGGCCATACTGATTTACGCAGGCTTCGAGTCCTTTAGGCGGAATTCCCCTTGTTTGTCTGAGACTAAGGCTAAGAATAGAGAACAGGAGACAGTTTATAAACTCTATCCCCTATAACTGATTTCTTTCCTTATACCCCATGTCTAAGAATTGAGTGAATCAATTTTTTTACTATAAAACACTCTATTTCTAAAATTCTAGGGGGAAATTGCCAATATTAATGTCAGCTTTAAACACCTTACTTTTTTCTAATATGTTTTGTATCATGACCTAACACGCAGCTATTCTATATTGATCTGATAACAGATTATATATTTAATACCTAACTTTGTTATCAAAGTATAACTATTCACTCTGAGCTTAAAAAAGTTTATTACCATTTACTTTTTTTGGTTAGCAGCTATATTTTTTAATTTGTAAGGCTTTCAACTTGAAAATATTAGACCTCTTTTTCAGAGATAATTGATTACTGCTATCTAAAACTAGCGTATTTAGTTTATTATTCAAATTTTTTCTAAAAAGTCTGTTTTTGATACAACCTTTTAGCCAATCTTAATTAGATTTTAATTCTTGCTAATGATTAATTTTTATTTAACAATAGACAATTTCATAAAAAGTATATTAATATTAATAAATAAATATTGATAAATACGTGAGGCTCCACAAGCATTATTTACTAAATCACGTATGGTAAACAATACAAAAACACCTAGCCGATGACTAACGTACTATGGCTACAAGGTGGTGCTTGTTCGGGCAACACCATGTCGTTTCTGTAGCTGCTATAGAATAAAAGTCAAACCTAAGGAACAGCGTGAAATTAACCAAAGAATAAGAAAAAAGCTCAAGAATTAAACCTTAAATTAGAACAACCCCATCTACAGCAATTTTTTCAAAATAAGCAAAGAACTTCCAGTTAAAAAAACATCCCATCCCTGCGGGACGCTCCGCGAACATAAGGATGGGATAATTTATTTTTTGGAATTTTTTAACACAAAGACTGTTAACCGTCAACGAAGCGTCTATCATCTCATCTTTGAAAAGAGTGGGTTTTCCTAACGCCTTTTTACAAATCATTTAGGACTGCTATACAGAATTAGTATCAGGCTCAAAATAATTCGTAGTTTGTGAATTATTCTGTTTTGGGTTCAGAGTAGATATACTGTCTTCTTCTAACTCCCAAATATCTTTTTTTTCTTGTTCTTGATCGACTAATAGCTGAAGATAATATGGTAGTTTACATGGTTGTCTAATTAACCAAGGCTCTCCATCTAATAATTCTCTTTCAATTTTTCCATCAAACATCTGTTTTGCCTCTAGATAAAATACAGAAATTAGAGAATTTATAATTTTACATTTTTAAGTTTTAATTTTTAATGCTAACTTGCCTAAAGATAGACAAACTACATCATCTTGTGGTGTATGAATGCGACTACACAGCACATCTCGATAATGTCTTTCTAAAGGATTTTTTTTAGATAATCCCGGATTACCAATTAGTTTAAGTCCTATTTCTACAGCACGAATAGCGTTATTTGTAGCTAGATATTTTACTGTTTGTGCTTGTAAAGCAACTTTAGTGTCATATTCACCTTGATCAATGTCGTCCGCTAGGCTGTAGATTAATCGTTGATTAGCGTACAGCAAGGCTTCAATTTCACCAATAGCTGTTTGAAAGTTGGGCAAAGTTGCTAAACTAGTACCTAAGTTAGTAGGCGATCGCTCATTCAAATACTCAACTAACCAATCTCGTGCGGCTGTGGCTACTCCTTGATATAACGCACTTAACCATAAACTACCACTTGCGAGTTTCAGGGGGTCTGGTGCTAACACAGCTTTAACAGGATGAATATCCAAAGCGTATTCTTGGGGAATCAAAACATTTTCTAAAATCAGGTCGTGGCTACCTGTAGCCCTCATTCCTAAATGATCCCAAGTTTCCTCAATCTTCACACCAGGAAGGTCACGCGGCACAAGAAAATTGCCTACTCTTGGTTCTTTCTCATCGGTGCGTGCCCAAACGACAAAATAACTTAAGATAGGACTGCCTGTAGTATATTGTTTATGGCCAGTTACCAGCCAGCCATTTTCTGTTTGCTGGGCAATAGTTGCAGGTAATCCCCCTCTGGCGGGTGTACCTAATTCTGGTTCTACACGAGCCGCATTGAGTAAAGCAATACCTGTGACTGACTCCCGACACAAGCGCTCATAAACTGCGGGATGCCAACGACGAGTCCGGGCGGCATTACTATGTTGTAAGTAGTGCATGGTCAAAACTAAAGCCGTGGAAGCATCACCACTAGCTATCTTTTCAATTACTCTACAGATAGTCTTATAACTGACGTTTTGGCCACCGAATTCTTGGGGAATGGTGAGACTTAACAGCTGTGCTTGGTGGAGAGCTTCAAAATTCTCGAACGGAAAAGAACCGTTGCGATCGTGGATGACTGCACGTGTGGCAAAATCAGCCGCTAGCGACGCGACAAGCTCAAATAAATCAGGAGAACATGGTGCTGTGGTAAGTTCTAAAACAGGTGATTGTGACATTTGACTCTCAACTCTAACTTCTGGAGACACCGCTAATTGCATTTGGCGATATCTTCATTAAAACTCCTGTTCTATAGTTGCTTAACATCAACTTGTTGATTTTGGAGAATTGATTTAAGGTGCATTAGAGTATCCAGAGCGAAAAGATTTGATACTTTGTTGTTCTGGATGATACTGATTTCTTAAAATACTACCAGTATCATTTCCCATGACATGAATTGAGATAGATGGTGTAAATACTGTAGTAGCTTTCACAGAATGAATATCTCCATCAGGAGGCAACAAATGGTAAATTTCACCACGATTTACTTGATGCAAGCCAACAATTTCTAAATCGGCAAATCCTTCTGTTTCACCCTTATCTAGGCGACGGTAGACAGTTTCTTCTTGTTTACCTTGATACAAACCTACAAGCCCCCAGGATAAATGGTCATGAACAGGAGTTATAGAATTAGGGGGAATTACTAAACTAAAAATAGTTAACGTAGACGCATTGGCAAAGCCTCTCCAAGAGTTGGGGCTTGTCGTCAGACATGGCTCTTGGGAACGATACAGCAACCATTGACCGATACCGCCACCTAAACCACCGTCAGGATTTGGTCGAGCAAAATTTTGTGGTAGCCAATTTTGTTTGTTGAGTAGAGCGGTAAAATAAGGTTTTAGAGTATTGAGGGTTTCTGCGCGATCGCCACTGGTACTAGCAATAATTTCTTTAGCAGTAGCGACAAACTCAGATAGTTCAGGGCTATCAACAAACCATTGGTCTGTTTCTAAGGGTTCGGGAATAGTTGTGTGAGACATAATATTGTAGGTGGTTTAAGCCACTGTATTGTTCTCGTCGCTGTACTTCTTTTTTTACCAAGGGAATTATATCTCGGCCATAGGCGATCGCAGAATCACCACGAATAGAAAACTCATAAACTGAGTTGTCAATAAAAAGCTACTGATTTTTTTTGATCTGGACTGAGATAAAGGAATCATCCCAATAGTCCAAATGAATTAATAACCTGCTGTTTGATCTACGATGTTACGTAGAGGTTGACCTTGGCGATAACGTGTTAAATTATCCAGGAACAAAGCCAGCGATCGCTCTTTAGTTCTAGGAGAATGACCAGAACAGTGGGGTGTAATAAAAACGTTGGGTAATAACCACAATGGGCTTTCTGCTGGTAGTGGTTCTGTAAATAGAGTATCTAAAGCAGCCCCGGCAATCTTACCTGCTTGTAATGCTTTTGTAAGTGCAGATTCATCCACAATTGCCCCACGAGCAATATTAATTAAGTAAGCGTGAGAACGCATTAATTGGAATACTTCGCCATCAATCATACCCTTGGTTTCCCATGTCAATGGTGTAGCAACTACAACATAATCAGCTTCGCTTAGTAATGGTTTCCACTCATTAGCACCCACCACTTTTTCAAAATTAGGTAATGGTTGTGGGTGACGGCGACTGCCCAAAATACGCATCCCAAAAGCTTTTGCGCGGACAGCAATTTCTTGTCCGATTTCACCAGCACCGATAATTAATAAAGTTTTATCTAACAATTCTTCAATTTGAAAACCTCTTTGCCAACGGTGTTGAGTATGCAGTTTTTGTAACCTTGGTAGTTGTTTGACATGGGACAACATATAGGCAATGACAAATTCGGCAATAGGGATAGCATGAACTCCCGCCCCATTAGTCAAAATAAGATTACGTTCAATATATTTTGGTGTAATAATGTGATTGACACCCGCATTTGGTGCATGATGCCAACGCAATTGCCGTGCAGATGTGAGAATTCGTTGCAAAGTTGTTGGCTTGAGGAGAAACCAGCTATAGTAAACTTCGGCATCTGTAGCATCACCATCTAAGTTGCCTTCGCTATCCACACGTACAACTACCACATCATCTGGTAATTTTGGTTCTAGTTCAGCCGCCACCTCTATTGGGATAATGAGTTTCATCGTTGATAACTCCCTTAATTATTTTTGTATTTACGGACATCCAAAAATTAAACTACTTAATTGCACGGACATCCAAAAATTAAACTACTTAATTGCTGCGTCCAATACAACTGTCCGATTTTTTCTCCCCCTGCTCCCCCTGCTCCCCCTGCTCCCCCTGCTCCCCCTGCTCACCAAAGCGATTGATTATTTTTTTATTTGGAAGTCCCTTATGGCACAATCCAATCATTTAATAGAAAATCTGATTTAGCTAATTTCTGCGACACTAAAAACTGCTTTGTGCCTTCTAAAAGTTGCCGTCCTTGCTTTGGTACAGTTTCTTTAGGAAATTGTTTGATAGGATAAGAAACTTTAACCACATTTAGGGGATATCCAGAAACTTCAGCATGAAATTTATAGTAAGCTTCTGAATTAGCCTGGATATCTTGCACCGCAGCCTGTTTAATTTGATTCCATTTTTGCGGTAAATTTGGATGTTTAGTGAGGAAAGCTTCTGTAGCCACAGCCACACTCGTTCCCCGTAAATCTGGATGGTTGATTGCTTCATCAATTACCATGTAGCCTTTAGCTTGCAAAAGTGGCCCCGCACTGGCGGCGGCAGCAATAGCAGCAACATCACCTCGTTCTAAGGCTGCTTCTGCTTCGCTAGTCAGTAAATGAACCACAGTTACTTGTTCGGCAATACCATGTTTCTGTAGTAATCCGATTAAGTAGCGATGCATATATGATCCTCTGGCTGTCGCTACTTTTTGTCCTTTGAGTTCTGCTATTGAACGAGGGCCATTTTCTTTCTGTACGTTCGCTCATTTTTAAAGGGTGAGAGGAATTAATGCCAGACTGGGTAAGGAAACAATAGGATTATGGATCTGCTAAAACCTCTCCCGTGTATTACTTGGCAAAAGATGGATGAGCTTAAC
>JAHHHR010000064.1 GCA_019359245.1 Nostoc desertorum CM1-VF14
AATTAATTTTTTTTGAGAGTGCCTTCAGGTATAAGCAACCTTTTTAGCAGCGCTTGTTCTCGTGTATGTTACGCGAACAAATAATTCTTTACTCCACTACCTATTTTCCCTTAACCGAGCAGTATTGCGTTGACTATCTGCTTTTAGATATCTTCATTAACAAATCAACATGACATTAATCTAGATAGCTTTAAATTTACACCCGCTTCGCTCCCGTAGTCGGTTCGGTGGCGTACATTAAACTCCAAAGTAGCAAAGCTTTTCTCAGGCACGGTTAAGTTTTATCTGGTGACTAGAGGGTTCGTCGTCAAAAACTTCGCATACGAACTAAAAACTTAC
The DNA here is from genome assembly GCA_019359245.1 of Nostoc desertorum CM1-VF14. Lineage (GTDB taxonomy): Bacteria > Cyanobacteriota > Cyanobacteriia > Cyanobacteriales > Nostocaceae > Nostoc > Nostoc desertorum. The sequence continues at coordinate 340 of JAHHHR010000064.1, forward strand.
CCAAATGGCAGAATTTTGGCAAAAAAATGTATTATCAAAAATTGGCTCCCATTATGGCTGATTTATGGCACGCCAATGGCATCTCAATGGCAAACCAATGGAAGGAGTGAAAATTCATTTCTCAACTAATTTTCACTATTGAGAATTAGATTTAAAACTGGCATAATTATGGCACGCCAATGGCATGGGTATGGCACACCAACGGCAAATCAATGGAAAATGCAAGAATTTCTGCATTTTTAAATATCACAGTGATATTATGCTCCAGCCAAAAACTAATATCATTTTCTGACGCACAGTACGCCAAATTTGGCGGAAAGTTTTTTTAAGTCAAAACTGATTTTTTAGTCACAGCCATCGAAAAATACTACTAAGTTGCTACATAAAGACTACAAAAAAGATTTTTTGGGAGGCTACTATGATTAGTTCATTCATTCATTTATTCAGTTATGGTATAGATTTTCTGTTCTAATGATTCTCATACCCCCATTAGAGAAAGGTGTTTCTCATGAGCAAAGCTTCGGCTGCCTGCGGCGGTAAAGGTCTAGACAAGAAATAACCCTGTCCGAATTTACAGCCGAGGCGCTGCAATTGTTCGATTTGTTGTAACGTTTCGATCCCTTCGGCAATCACTTCTAACCCTAACTGGTTGCTTAACGTTACAATCGTTGAAACGATTTTATAGTTCTTGTCGCTTACCTGCATATTGCTCACAAAAGAGTGATCAATTTTCAAAAAGTCAATGGGCAAACGGTGAAGGTAGCTTAACGAAGAATATCCCGTACCAAAGTCATCAATGCTGATTTGAACACCTCGCTCTCGTAAGCTAGCGACGAGCTTAATCGTGTCCTCCACATTGTCGAGCAACATACTTTCAGTGATTTCTAGCGTTAGGCAACTGCTATTTAAGCCTGCTTTCACCAGAGCTTGTTCCACTTCATCCAGAAGATGAATTCCCAAAAAATCTCTGGCTGAGAGATTAACGCTGATCTTCAAAGCGGTATTGCTAAACGCTCTTTGCCACGCTGCAAGCTGTTGACAGGCTGTATGGAGCATCCAACTATCTATGGAGACAATTAGCCCTGTTTCTTCAGCCACCGTCAGAAATTCTTCAGGAGCAACGAGTCCTCGCGTTGGGTGCTGCCAGCGAATTAATGCCTCAAATCCTACTAGTTGCCCACTGTTTAACATTATGATCGGCTGATAGTAAACAAGAAATTCTTGACGTTCCAGGGCTTTGCGGAGGTCGTTTTCTAGATGCAGCCGCTTCATCGCTTGGGTATGCATTTGTGCATTAAAAATTTCGTATCTGGCTCTGCCTTGGGCTTTAGCTCGATACATCGCAATATCGGCATCGCGAATTAGGTCAGAGACTTGCTTGTAATCTTTCGTACCCCAAACAATGCCAATGCTGGTGGTTATAAAGACCTCATGCTCTTCTAGCACCAAAGGAGATTGCAGTTCAGCGAAGATACGTTCAGCCGTTTGAACTGCCTCTTGAATGCCTTTAATTTCTTCCAGCACAAGGACAAATTCATCACCTCCCAGACGCGCTGCCAGGTCGGTAGAGCGAATGCTCTCCTGGAGCTTGTGGGCAAAGCTAATCAGCAGATGATCACCTACTAGATGTCCTAAACTATCATTAATTACTTTGAAGCGATCTAAATCCATAAACAGAACGGCAAAATGGTACCCATCCACACGCTTGGCTCGATTGATTGCGAGTTCCAGCCTTTCCATCAACAAATTGCGATTAGGTAAATCGGTCAAAGCATCGTGTAGCGCATTGTAAATCAGCTGTGCTTCTGTTTGTTTGCGATTGCTGATGTCTTGAAAAGCGGCGATTGCATAAGCGATTTGTTCCTGCTCATCAAAGATCGGCGTTGCCCATACCTCTAAGGAGATCACCCGATTGTCTCGATGAATTTCAATATCTTCTGTTTGAACCGTTTCACCCCTAAGCGCCCGCATCGCTGGCAGGTCTTCAAGCGGATAAGGCTGCGATGTGCCAGCTCGATATTGTTGAAACGTATCGATGAGATTCCACTTTTCGGTATTGGGAAGTTGATTAATGTTAAGCAGCCTTTGCCCAATGCGATTTACGTAAGTCAAATGTCCAGCCTGGTTATGGACTGCAACACCTACAGGTAATGCTTCTAGAAATTGCTTCACGCGGCTTTCACTTTCTAGTAGTGCCTGGTTTAGTGATTTCATCTGCGTGAAAGATTTCTGTAGCTGTAACGTCATCTGGTTAAATGAGCTTGCCAGCTCTTTAACTTCACGGATGCGATCAGCAGTGATCATTTGCTGAAAGTTCCCCTGGGCAATTTCCTTTGCCGCATAATTGAGCTGCAACAGGGGGCGAGTCAGCCAACGGGTGGTCATTATACCGAAGTAGGTGGCGATCACCAACGCGCCGATGCACAACACAATAGTGGTGCGTGTATTGGCGTGAATCTGTCCCATAAAATCGGATTCTGGCACAACAACAACGATGAGCCAATCAACTCCCCACTGATCTTGATAAGGAAAAACTTCAATAAAATACGGTTTGCGGTCTATCAAAAACCGAAGCTGCTTTGTTGTACTAATCCCCTTTAAATTACTGAATTGTTTGAGAAGATAATCAGTTGCTGCCTGAAGCACGGCATTATTGCTCGTTGCTACTGTCATCCGCTTGGTTTTACCATCTTTCCCAATTAAAAAAGGTTGCGGTGCAGTAGAGCTAGCTACTAATTCACCATTTTGCTCTAGAATAAACGTCTGTCCAGATTGCCCAACCTTGAGGCTGTAAAGAAACTCACTAATGGTTTCCAATGCCAAATTATTACCTATAACACCCTGCAAATCTCTGTTACTGTTGAGTACTGGAGTACTGGCAGGTAGATCAATGCTTGGTCTGATTTGGAGTGCAAAAATATTTCCCCACGTTGGAGTTCTTCTGATGCTCGCAGCCTTGTACCAAGGGCGCTTTCGCACGTCAATAAAATTTGGAATCACTGATTTAAATGCTGCTAGCTTCCCCTGTATGCTTGCGTTATAAACTTTAGCCTCAGCAGGAGGCAATTCTCTTTTAATAAAAATAAGTGAATTATCGTCTAGCCGTTGCGCTGCGATGAACCTCCCTTGGGGATTACCAAAGAAGACCGTATTAGTCGATTTAAACGTTTGAAGCTGATGCCAAAAATGGGTTCCTAAAGCGGCAAAATCATCTGTTTTCAGTTCACCAGTGCGTATGAGTTCTAAATTAGTGCGGTTGATCAGGTGGGAGGTGGCAAGCTCAGTGTCTAAATGCTGACGAATTCGAGCAACCACTTCACCTCTAAGTTGGGCTGCAAGATCATTGACTGCCTGCTCTCCATTTCGGTAAGAAAGCCACCCGGTAATACTAACGGCGATCACAATCTGTAAAACAAAGGGAAGAATCAGAACCAGCCGTAAAGGCGCCCTATAAAACAGCATACGGACTGTAGCTTTAGTGCGTTTCAGCCTCATGGTAGTGACCTGGTTTCCTAGTAATAGGTATCACCGTAGCAGTTGCTATAGCATTGTTTCAAAGTGTTTTTCACGGCTAGAAAAACTACATCAGCACTACAAAAGAGCTTTTAATTAAAGACTCAATTCATCATCCTGCTCCTGCTGGCGTTGCTGTTGCTGCTGTTGCCTTAACTGCTGCCCATAATCGAGTAGCTGCTGATTCCAATCGTCAGCTTTGCATTTGAGCCGCTTGGACTGTGGCAGTAGTTCCTTAACAACTCGTGCAGCTGCATTACCCTCATCGTCCGAGTCAAATGCCACTTGTACATTAGGAATATTCTGCAATTGCTCTACTGGTAAGCTTTTGGTATTATCTACCGCCATGTACAGCGTTCTATTGGGTGGCACGTCGCCTCTAAGCTGATATTCCAGCATGGCAAAAGACACGGCATCAATGGGCGATTTCAAAAGCACCACTTTCTCTACAGAATCTGTTGGCTGTCCGCCTAAGCGGAAGTGAAACCAGCCCTCACGCCTAACTGTTCCTTTCTCGTAGCCCTTAAACGTGTTGTTCTCGCCCCGTGTTCCCCGCAGGAATGCTCCTAATGCCTGGGGTTCTTCGCCAAGATTCCGCATGACGAACACAGCGTTTTGCTGATCATCAGCGTAAACTAACCCCCTTTTATGCAGAAGTTCCACAAAGTTTGATGGTATCCCCCGTTTCTGGGTCAGGTAGTTGTGAACTGGTGTCCACTTGCTTTTATCCTCAACAGGTAGCTGAAACGGGGTTCGTGGTTCTAACTGGATAATTTCAGCAGTCACTTGACGACTTTTTGCTATCGCTGCTCGTTCTGCTCCAGCTTCACCAAATCGCTCATCCAACCAGACGACCGCCTGCCGTAGATTGCACTGGTTAACGTGCATCACCAAATCAATTGCACCGCCTGATCCCTTTTGTTGATCGGGGGCGAAATCGTAGAATTTGGGCCCATCTATATTAATGATGTGTCCGTGACCCTTCCATTTTCCTTGGCTATTGTGTAGCCCCAATTCCCAAGCCACATCCTCCAAGGGCAAGTCGCGCAGTTGATTGGTCTGAGATTCTAACGATCGCACCCGCTTCTCTAGTTGCTGTCGTTCCTTCTCGCTGGCTCTTGCCCGTTGCTCTGCACTCTCTAGTCGCTCCTGCATGAAAGCGCGGTCAGCCAGTTGGTGGTTGAGGACATGGAATTGGTGATCATTCTGAATCCGGGCAACGTAATTTGTAGCTGATTCAAAAGGTTCGGGTTCAAGTTTTTTATTCGACCAGACGTTGTTTAGTGGTTCACTGTTAACCGCTTGGTAATATTCCTTTACTTTCGTGTGGGTTGCCTTACTGCCCTTAACCCCTCGTTCAATGCCCAAAGGAGCAAGTGCAGCAGCATAACTGTCTTGGAGTTTGGACAACTTAATGCTGGCAGCGCGACCATTACCCCCAAACATTTCTTTGTGGCTTAACTGCTTGGTTTTCTCGTTGATCGGTACAACATAGGCATGAATGTGGGGAGTAGCTTCATCCAAATGCAATTCTGCCCTGACGCATTTATCACCATAGTTGTTGACTAGCCAACTGCGAGAAGCCTTAACAAAGTCCAACATTCGGGGATTATCCCATTCGCCTGCCTTTGATGGATCATCAGGGCGAAAATATTCTGGGGATGCCGAGAGAAAAATATCGCTACACAGCACGGCATCCTTGCGCGGTTTGTGTAAAGTTGTGTTGGCTATCTTGTTTTTCACCAAAACTTCAAGCGGTGAATCATCCTCCATGCCAATCAGCCGGATATTTTTTTTAGTGGTGTCGGCATTTGGGGTATCTTGTAAACGTGCGGTATGCTTCTCGCTGCCGCCAATGTTGCCGAAAGACTTGAGTTTTTCAACGCGCAGAATCGCTAAAGCCACCATTGTTTTTCAGGAGGGTGTAGGGTGTAGGGTGTGGGGTGTAGGGGGATGAGATAAAGGGAATTAGTGATGAGTAAATCTCCAATACAGTCTTATCAAGATTTACAAGTTTGGCAGGAGGGGATGAATTTAGCAGAAGCCTGCTATTTCGTAACAAAATCCTTTCCAAAAGAAGAAACTTATGGGATGACATCACAAATCCGTAGAGCAGCAGTATCTATTCCAGCTAATATTGCTGAAGGTTATGGACGAAGAAGTAGAGGAGAGTATCTTCAGTTTTTATATATAGCGCAAGGTTCACTTAAAGAATTGGAAACCCACCTAATCTTATCTAAACGAATAAAACTTGCAGAAATCCCAACAATTGATCCAGTTCTTGCTCAGTGTCAATTAGTTGGTAGGCTACTCCAAGGTCTTATTCGCTCTCTGGAAAACAAGTAAACCCTACACCCTACACCCCACACCCTACACCCTGTGCCAAGGGTGCAAAACCCCCGCAGGGGCGAACGTAACTTCTGCGTCTTGAGCGAAGCGAAAGATGGGCGCAGCCCACCCGCAGGGCGCAAAAGTGTAGTGAGTACACCACCAACATGGTACACCGAAGCGAAATTCTGCGGCAACAGCACCCCCTCCCGCTACTCGCGCGACCTCTTGGCACAAAAAGAGAGCAACTCAGCACAAATATTGAGCAACTTGGCACAATTTGGTCAGCCGAAATCAGCATTTAGGGTGATGAACCGAGGTGAATCACGAGTGCCAGCTTGTGCTAATCATGTGCAATATTTGCACTAAACTAGTGCCAATCTGCTCTAAATCTGCACTAAAATCAGATCATCGTTTTAACCAGCTTTTTGCATGACTGACATTTTCCTCAGCGTGGACGTTGGCGGGTCGCAAACTAAGATAATTTATCAAGTGGATGACCAGACTAAACCAAATTATGTTCTGCTGCCACCAGCGATAGAAGAGATTACTAAGGATAAACTTAATTTTTTCATGGAACGCTTGGGCTGGATTGGTAGCCCCTCACCAGACCAACAACTGTGGGTTGAGTGGAATAACAGAGTAGTGGTGTTGGGTGAGTTCGCGGCTAACTTTGATGCGCTTGACCGGATTAAGGAACTCAAATATGAGAATGCCTTGTGGAAAGTATTGGGCGCTGTTGGCTTAATTGTTGAACTAAGCTTAGTTAAGGTGACGGCGAAAAAACAAATTAATTTGGAGTTGGCGTTACTTCTGCCGTGGAATGAGTACAGCGATCGCCGCCGCTTTGAAGAACAGTTACGGGTGATGCTGGCTAATTTTACGGTACGCAAACAATATTTAAAGGTGAACTTAGAGCGTTTCTTGTGCCGTCCTGAAGGTGGGGGATTAGCAGCACTGCGAATCAAACAGCAGGGGGTAGACTGGTTACGCACTTCCCAACTGGCGGTGTTGATGTTTGGTCACAGGAACACGACAGCACTTTATTTTGACCGGGGGCAACTGAAGCTGGGGGATAGTCCACTGTTGGGCTTTGCCAATATGTTGGATATCGTGCTGGATATGACGAGCGGTTTAGACCGAGAGCGTTTATCTTCGGCAATATTTGATGCACGCTACACGATTATTGATAAGGTCTACAGCAAAGACCGTAATTGCTCGGCACGCCCTGATTGGATAACTTTTGACCGAATACAAGCCCTAGCAAGTGCGAAAGACCCCACTTTAAGACAAAAAGAAATTTCTCATATTGCTGATGCAATTAGAGTAGCAACAGCCCAATATTGGGATAAGCTACAGCGGTGGATGGACAAAATATTACCCAGACCGTTGAACGAAGTAATCATCGGTGGGGGCGCTGCTTACCATGTAGAAGTTGAGTTGGAGAAGTATTTTAATTGTGCATGGCAACTCAAGAAAATAGATACGTATAGCAGTGTTTACGAGAGAACTGGTCAATACATCCCCAAAGACGACAAATTGCCAATGATACCGATGGTTTGGGGTAGCGGTTTTATAACTCAGGTGCAAGAAACTTTTAATTTAGATTCAGAGCAAACGTACAGATATAGTACATCAGCGCGTTTGGTGGACTGCTTTGGGATGTTTGATTATTTGTTGGGGATGGAGAAAAGTCAATGAACCAAAGCAAAAAGAAACGCAAGTCTTTGAGTTTGCGGCTTCAACCTTATGAGGGTGATGTTTTAGCGGAAGTTGTCGATTACCTGAACTCGTTGCCCAAGGATGAGGCACAGCGTAAGGTGGCTGATATCTTGGTGGCTGCTTTCTTGCCAGTGGCGCGATATTCGAGCGGTAATTTTACGCCAGAGCAGATACGTTTTGCTTGCTGGGAAGCGCAAGACTCATTGAATAAACACGGTAGTTATATGCGTTTTGCTCTGGGTGTGGAACAACCACAGTTTGTCTTGTCACAGCCAGCGTTGCCTGCACCAGTTGTAGCGGTCAATGCCCCAAGCTACAAGAGTAATGCTTTAAAGTCGCCTGAGCTAGAGGGGGAAGCGGCTGATTCAATCAGACCTGCTTCAATAGTTCAAGGTCAGGCTTCGTCTCAAGAATTGGATGCGATTTTTGGAGGAGATTGAGCGAAGAACTAGCATAAGAATCGCCACAGTTTTCACAGGGGTGAATTCTGAGGTGGCTTTTGTCGTGCTTATGTAGTTATTCCGTAGTATTTTTTGATGGCTGTTGCTTATGCTTCTGCTTTTCAATTTTGGCTGTCAAAAACTTTCCGCCAAAGATGGCGTACTGTGCGTCAGAAAAAGATGGATTACAGAGCTTAAAAGCTTTTAAGCGAATTGACCGATAATTTACCAATTATTGGGAGCAAATGGGAGACTTCTTATAAGTATTGGGAACTGTTCTTCTTTATTGGGAATTTTTGAGCTAATGAGAATTTTGTAACTGGATGATGTAAAAGGGGTAAAAAGGTAAGAAAAAATTAGAGATTTGGGAGATGTTGGATAGATATTGGGAGATGTTGAATGTAGTTGGTAAGAATTGGGAAAATGGATGTTTTGTCGAGGTTTTATCTGAGATGCACGAATTTAGTCAAATCAATAAACTAGTGTCAAAACTGTAATATTTGTTGATAAATGCGTCAATAATCACGGTTTGGGCGGTTCATATTGAGACTAGTTATCAATTAGATAGACGAAAAAAGGGTCAAAAACAGGGGTAAATTTTTTTTGTAGATTTTGTTTTTTTAATGTTGAGTCTTGGTTCTCTTTCAAGCCGAATGCTCAACGTTCACTTTTCTTGTGAACAACTACGATAGCCGAGCGATCGCGCACCTTCTGGTCAACCTAATCCAAGATAAAATCAAGAGCGAAGAATTTTAATTGATGATGAGCCAGGGGTAAGGTATGGAAGCCAAAAGCGAAGTGACAATAAAATTTAGCGGCTCACTACCAACAGCTACACCAACAGAAAATAAGAAAGTTGCAATCGAGTTGACCGATCAGAACGGCATAGTCTTTACTGCTCAAGTTAACGCCAAAAGCTGGCGGAAGGCTGAAACTAGCGCTTCAGAATTCGCAGACTGGGCTGGGGCTGTATCGGGCAAGCTTGGCCAACGAACAGAAAAAGGGTTTGAGGTAGTTGATGCTGGGGTTCAAATCTTTGAAAAGAAGGCGAAAGAGCCTAAACCAGATGTAGCGGCGGCTGAAGCTGGCGCAAGTTAATAGATGTGTCTCAAGCATTCATGTTCAATTTATAAAGAGCGTGGATGCTAAGGCATTTGTTCATCTTTGGGTATAAACTGCCATTAAAGATACTTAAGGCTTTTGGAGTAGATTGAAAGAAGAATATCTTAGTGGGAGCCGCAGTTTACAATCATAAAAGCAATTCAAAAAATTACAGATTTTAACTTTGTCCGCATGACAATTACGAACGATACACAGCAGTTATTAGTTAACAATCACCAGTTAAGACCGACAGAGCCACTAGAATATCGTGCAATTGGTCGGCTCTGGGGGAAGTATGTACCAAGTAGTGAGCTTATTTATCAAGGGCAACTAATAACTGCTGACGGTGTAATGCTTGAGACAAACCTTGCTAAGAGAGCATCGAAATTAGTTCAACAATTTCAACTTGATTTATCACTTGATTACCTGTGGACTGTTTACCCCAGAACACCATTCAAAGATTTTCCGACCAAACTGAGGGTGACTTTGATAAATGTTCGCAACGAAAAAGAATATACCGACTCAGTAAAAACCGAATTGCAGTTAGTAGCTGATAACTTTTCTGTACAAGGATTAGTTGTATATCAAGACTATGAACTTGGGATAGTACTCGTTAAAATTCACCAAAAGCCTCAGAGAGACTTTGAGCCACCTAAAGATTTCCAACTAAGACTAATCGGATTTTTACCATCAAATTCGATTAAGAAATTCTGGAATTTTAATGTGCGACGTGTCGGGACTAGCTTAGTAATTCAATCAGGGGAGTGCATTAAATTCCCTGCTCGTGAGCAATCATCAACTTCAGATATATCAACCAACATGGCTGAATATACTACTGAGTTAACTGAAAGCTAAACCGACAGAAAACTGTAATCATTCCCTTCTTAATTACTGATTTAATCAACGTTTAAGAGTGCATTGCTGCCAATAAATTATTATGCCTAAACGTAAATCCCCCAAGACGAATAGTTCACCATCACCATCAGATGCCGCGCCAAATAAATCTGCCATTTTGCGTGTCGTCAAGCAAAAATCTACTGCCACTGACGATAATAATCCTGCACAATCTGAATCAGCATCAACTAACGTACCAACAGAAAATCAGCCAGTTGAGCCGGAATTAGAAGTAAATAATAACCAGAGTAAAAGCATTGAAGTTTCAGAATTAAACAGTAGCTCTGCCCTGAGTTATGATGCTGTGCCTCAAACAATAGAAGCAGAGAATGAACAGTTAGCTTTACCGACAACTCTCGAAGCCGCACCAGTTAAGTCATCAGAATCAACTGCTTTGATTGAAAATACCTCTGCTGAACATGAGCAATCAGAGATAGAAACAGAGCAACCGCAATTAGCGAAAAAACCAGCCTATAAAAAATTAAAGGCAGCAACTAATAGTTCAGGACAGACGTTTACTGTCAAAGAAAAAATTGAGGTAAGTACAGGTAACTTTGGTACACAAACGGTTTTTATTATATCCTTATATTCAGCACCAGATGGAAGTATTTGGGCTTATTACCATCCAGTAGATAAAACTACTAGACTGCTATGGAAGCGGGGGTGCTGTCGGATTGAGAATTTGAAAAAGCTATCGCCTGCGGGGAGTAAGTAATGGTTAACGGTGTAAATAGCGATTTTATTGAAAAGTTGTTGTGAAGCGATTTTGAAGAAAAGGTGATCACCGAAGACATTCACCGACAGCTGATTGTAAGATGGGCATATATACAGAAATCCTTATAGCGAACTCTCATTATTCGATTGTGTCCTTTTAAGCACATCAACCACATCAATCGCCCCCATATTCTGGGGGTATTTTTATGGCGGTAGTGGCTCAAGCAGTATTTGGTATATAAAGCTTTGAACCCAGTAAAAACTACCATTACTTAATTTTTGCTTATTGCTGCTAAATTCCATAAAGAAAACCCTCATAAATACTATGAGGGCATTCATTTATATCTATATCAGTTCTCAAGTGCGGAAATGTCTTTTACCCTGCCTGTGCTTGGCAATTTCTTTACGCTTGCGTTTTTCTATAGGCGTTTCAAAGTGACGATGCTTCCTCATATCTGGAAAAATCCCAGCCTTGGAAACTTCTCGCTTAAATCGGCGTAAGGCTGACTCAATGTGTTCATTGTCACCCACTATTATTTGGGTCATTATCTCTCCTGCTAAATTGGCTTACTTAATGGCTGATAGTGGTAAGCCGCCCAGTTAACTAAAGTGTAAAAAGGCAGACTCTTTGTCTAACCTGAAAATTCGCTCTCTCTTTCTTTCCGGTTTCAAAGCTTAGTAGCGGTTACGTCCACCGCCCCCATCGTATCCCCCCCGATTACCACCAGACGAACCTCTGTCTTCTCTGGGCTTGGCTTTGTTAACTTTCAGGTCACGACCCATCCACTCAGCACCATCAAGACCTTCAATGGCAGCTGCTTCTTCTGCATCTGTTCCCATTTCTACAAAACCAAAACCGCGTGGTTGTCCTGTTTCACGATCAGTAGGTAGTTGAACACGCTTTACAGTACCATATTCAGCAAAAACACCCTTAATATCATCTTCCTTAACTTCGTAAGAGAGGTTGCCTACATAAATTGACATCGATTATCTCCAAAATTATTAGTGTTTGGAGATTTAAATTTCAGAGAAAAGTCTGTAAATATCAAAAGGGAAAAGCCTGTCAATACTAAAAACAAAGATACTCACCGAATTAACTCTCCTAGTCTAGGATGACATAAAAGCCAATTCTCTGCATTTAGTGATGTAAGACGCGGATGCGATTAAACTATTAGACCTTCATGGTATTAGTCAGCCAAAGGAGCTTGCTTCTACATTCTTGAAGAGTCGTCCGCAAGTATAAAAAGCAAACATATTAAAGTATTAGACCTTCATAGTATCTACAAAAGGTGATCGCCCCAACATAATTAAAGTCACAATATGTTTAAATATATAGAGGTATTAAAGTATTAGACCTTTATGGTATACACTGATTAACGCTTTAGTCTTTTTAAAATGATTGTTATCAGTGTATTCAACTTTAAAGGCGGGACAGGTAAAAGCTCTACTGCCCTGAACTTAGGGGCATTTCTAGCATCTCCCAAACGCCAAACCCTGCTGATTGATTTAGATGGACAGCGTACTCTCTCGTTCGGTCTAGGCATGGATGGTACTGAGCCAACAACCCTTGACTGGCTAACTAGTAAAGAAACACTCACACCCAGAGAAACCCAAGTAAAACACCTTTGTCTGATTCCAGGTGATATAGGTATGTTTCGCCTGACATCGGAGGATAACTTGTTTGTTCCAGCGCTGTCACGACTTTCTGGGTTTGATGTAGTTTTAATGGACTGTCCCCCAGGACTATCGGTGGCATCAGTGCAGTCCATCCTTAGCAGCGATCGTATTCTTATCCCCACAATGAACGAACCTGCTTCCCTTAAAGGGCTTTCGGAAGCCGTGGAGTTAATTCGAGGGGAAAGGGCAGATATTCCCATTGATGTTGTTAGAACTCGGTATAAGCCCCGGTTAGTTCTGACTAAAGAGGCTGACGATTTGCTAATTGAGGCAGCAGTGGAGTTAGGTTATCGACTATTGCACACAACTATCCCTGATAACATAGCTGTTGCTGAATCCATCGCAGCGCAACAACCAGTTAGCACTTACGCCCCCAAGTCCAGTGGTGCTAGAGCTTACCAATCTTTAGCTAAAGAATACATTAAACATTGGGGGACGAAATGACCAAAAAGAAAATGTCTGGCATGAAATTAAGCCAGTTTTCTGGAATTAAGAGCCAATCAGAGCCAGAGATTACCTCTGATACCACCGAAGTAGAACCAACTTCCCCAGTACTTGAGAAAATGCCTATAACATCACCAGCCCCAAAGTCAGCATTAGAAGCGCCTACTGCATCACCAACTTCTCAAGCAGTAGTTAAGGAAAAGCCCGTGACGATCAATATTAAAATTACTCGCACACAGCATAACTGGTTAACGGATACAGCCCGAACAGTGCGGGACAACAACACAGAAGCAGTTCCCCCTGGTGAGCGGGTTTACCCTCAGCACCTAATCGGAGTTGCCATAGAACTATTGCTTTCTTGTGAGGTTGACTGGAGCCAAGTCAAGAATGCTGAAGACCTCAAACGATTACTAAACCTATAAACTGATTAAGGTCTAATTACTCTAAGATATAAAGGTCTAATACTATAAAAGTATAATAGACAGTTCCTGCCCTGCATGACAGAAGAATTAGATTGACACTCTCCTGCCTAAAGGCATTCGCACTTGCGTCTCGCTAGAGAGGAGATTCTAGGCTCACCCTAGTTACTTACTCTACCAAAGTTTCCCTAAGTAGAACAGAGGTTACTAGTCCCCTAGCGTTACTTTCCTTGTGCCCCAAGGTAGCTTTTGCAAGATTTAAAATGTTAATTGCTGCATTCTCGTCTCTATGCAACTGACAACCGCAACTACAAACATGGGTTCGAGTTGATAGAGACTTTTTCACAATTGCACCACAACTTGAACATTTTTGTGAGGTGTAATGAGGGGCTACAGCAACAGCTTGTCTTCTAAATTTGTTAGCAAAATACTCCAACCATGTTCTAAACAATGACCAACTAGTATCGCTAATTGATTTGGCTAGACAATGGTTTTTAAGTAGATTATGCACTTGTAAGTTTTCATAGGCTACTAGATCGTTAGACCTGTTTAAGTTTCTCGCTAGTCTCTTAGCGTGTTCATTCCTTTGCCTACTTATCTTCAAGTGCTTTCTGGCAAATATTCCTCTAGCTTTTTTACGTCCTGATGAACCTTTTTTCTTTTTATAAATGCGCCTTTGAGTGTGTTTTACAGATTTTTCAGCTTTCTTTAAAAATCTAGGATTAGGTTCTTGATGTCCGTTTGAATCAGTGTAAAAACTCTCTAAGCCAACATCTAAACCTATTTGATTACCCGTTGATGGTTGAATATTAGAGCATTCAACATTGATAGCAAATTGGCAATAGTAACCATCTGCTCGACGCACTAAACGAACCCGCTTAATATCTTTAACGTTGTATGTTTGGATATCCCATTTACCAAGAAGTTTGACTTCACCAATGCCTTTTTTATCGGTAAAGGTTATACGTCTTTTCGTCGGGTGTATTTTCCAGCCAGAAGTCTTGTACTCAACCGAACGGTTATCATGCTGAAATCTTGGGTATCCTTTCTTGTCGGATACCTTCTTTTTGCAATTATCGTAAAACCTTGATATTGCTAACCATGCTCTTTCGGCTGATGATTGCACAGCCATTGAATTTAAGTTAGCCACAAATTTAAATTCGTTGCGTAGTTCTGTTGAATACTTATTCAAACCGAACCTATCAATTTTTGCTTCTTTTGGTGCGTCCATCCAATATCTTAAACATTTATTTCTGATGAATTGCGTAGTTTTGATGGCTTCCTCAATCGCTAAATATTGGAGTTTTTTGGCTTTGACTTTGTATTCCAGAACTAGCAACTTGACTCACCTCCTTATTTTATCTAAAATGCCCTTAATATAGGTAAATGTTCTAAGTATGTCAACAGGTAAAGGCAGAAAAAGAGTTATAAATACTCCCGTTTTGTACGATGAACCTAAAAAGAAAAGAGGAGTTATGCTGACTGACACTGCGTGACATTCCGTGCAAGAATTGGCAACAAGAGACAGTATCAGTGCTAGTGAGTATATAGAAATCTTGATTAGGAAACAGTGCATCACACAGGCTTAAAAGCCTTCAAATAGCTTTCATCCCCTGCCTGAAGTACGAAAAACGCAACTGCGTTGCTGTTTCTTAGGGGTTTTTAGCATTTTCCTTATAAACTATGAATTGGAGTTTTCCCTTATGAGCGTCATAATTCCCGATGACATCCTCCGAGCATCAAACATGACTGAGGATGAACTGAAATTAGAAATTGGCATCTTGCTTTATCAGCAAGGTAAAATTAGCAGTGGCAAAGTCCGAGCCTGGACAGGAATCACAGTACTTGAATTCCAGCATGAACTGGCTAAACGCGGTTTACACATCAACTATGATGTAGAAGACTTCCAATCCGATGTGCGGACACTGCAATCAATGGGCTTGTTGTGATTATCGTTAGCGACACATCACCGATCACAAACTTGGCAGCGATTGGTCAGTTAGATTTACTACGTCAGTTGTATAGTCGCGTTATCATTCCCCAAGCCGTTTATAACGAGATGGTAGGTGTAGATAAAGTTGTTCCTGGGGCAGTAGAAGTACAACAGCTATCTTGGATTCAGACAATAGCTGTTGTTAATTCTCAACAAGTTACAGAAATTCAGGAAAAACAGGACAATATTGATTTAGGAGAAGCCGAAGCAATTATTTTATCCAAAGAACTGAAAGCTGACTTGCTATTAATGGACGAACGCCGAGGACGAGCAGTCGCTACAAGTTATGGACTAAATGTAACGGGTCTGTTGGGAGTCTTGCTACAAGCCAAAAAACAAGGGTTAATTCCAGCTATTAAACCATTAATTGATCAGTTAATTGCTACTGCTGACTTTCGGGTTAGCCAAAAGTTGTATGCAATTGTCTTGCAATCTGCTGATGAGGGTTAGACACTGCGTTGAAAAAAGTACGAGTAGGTAATATTAGCCTACTTACCATAGAGGGCAGCAGTTTTTGGGTGTTGGCGTAGCCAGCCGCAGGCATCGCTTTGGGGCAGAGTCCCCAGTATTCTTGTGCTACCAAAACTGATATCAATTTCGATATCAAAGCAGCAATTTTACAGACTACCACAATACTAATGATACTTAGTAACTTACGCAACAAGTGGCTATTGCTATATCTTGTGTAAACACGCTTGGCAAGAACATTGTATGTAATGATGAACGTTATTGGAAATCTGTATTATCAATAACGAGCTAGTAAGCACTTATGCCTAACGAGCCAATTTGGGGAGAGCTAGTTAAAGTTGAGTTGGAGGCGTGTTTAGATGCTCCTCTAGCCAGATATTTTGACGCGCAGCTTCAGGGCGACCCAGATGTGTTGGCGCAGCTGTTGGCAGACAAACGCAACCCTAATACTCGACGTGCTTACGAGAAGGATTTGAGGGATTTCTTTCTGAAGATGACTTTATTGCCGCCGACTGGTGATAGCGTGTTGGAGTTTTTGCACTTGCAGCGAGAGCAAGCGGTGATGGTGGTGCTGAAGTACAAGGCGATGTTGATTAAATCTGGGTTGCGGGAGGCGACAATCAATCGGCGGCTGGCGGCGATTAAGTCGTTGGCGAAGATGGGGCGCAAGTTGGGAGTGTGCAACTATTCCCTGGAAGATGTTTCAGGGGAGAAGGTTAAGGCTTATCGGGATACACGGGGGGTTGATAGCAAAGCGATCTCTCTTGTAATTCAGCAGTTTGATCGCTCAACTTTGATTGGTAAACGCAACTATGCAATTTTTCTGGTGCTGTGGGGTTTAGCTTTGCGTCGCCAGGAGATATGTCAATTAAATGTAGGGGATTTTGATTTTTATGGACGCAAGTTGAGAGTTTTAGGGAAGGGGAAGGGAACGAATGAAGAATATTTGGATATGTCCAAGGATGTGGCGGCTGCTCTTGCTGATTGGTTAATTGCACGAGGGGATTTGAATGCTAGTTTACCAATTTTTACAGCATTGGATTTTCATAATGAAGGACATCGCTTAACTACTGATGCCATCTATAAAATAGTGGCGGCGGCTTTTAAGAAGGCGGGGGTTAAGAAACCCATGTCACCGCATAGGGTCAGGCATTCGGCAATTACGGCGGCACTTGATGCGACGGATGGGAATATCAGAAAGGTGCAGAAGTTGAGCCGTCATGCTGACCCGCGAACGCTGATGATTTATGATGACAACCGGAATAAAGACCTGTGGGAGATGTCGGAATTGTTGACTGGGATGTTGAAGAAGAATGATTGATGGTAATTCAGAAAAATATAGCAGTAGTTAAAAGACCGTATTTATCCTAAAGACTTATCTGCTCTTCTTCCTGCTATATTTTAATTCCATCGAATTCATGTTGATTATGTGAGCTTTGCATTCTAATCTGAGAGTAGTATTAGATTCAATCTCTATTAAGTAATTTTTTTCTCTCTATTTCCATCATTTTTTCAATTTCATTAAAAGGCAATAGCAGTGTTTCTTGAATATATTGTCTAGTGTCAAGACTGACATAGCATTGGGTATTAAGACAATCTAATAACAATTTATTAGCATAGCAATAGGCTCTTAAGGTTCCCCATTCTTTTGCGTCGTTTAATGGCCAATCGTAATCTATATTACGATAATTTTTATTCAAGTCTTTTAGTCGATTAGCCCAAGCACCGCTATCATTTTTATACCAATGGTAATATTCGTCCCAATGATCGTAAACTCCTTGTGGTAACTGTTCATATAACTTGACTACTTCATCAGAAAATTCTTGATTCTCAATCAAATTTATAGCTGCATATAAAGCATCCTCTAATTGAAAAAAATTACTATCGTCAAATGGATGATTTTTTTTCATTTCCTCATCGTACTCTGAATATTCATAATCATCTGCTTGACAGAGAAGGATAGTTGTAAAATTCTCATTTTCAATATCTCTATTAGCGGTGCGATACAGCAAGGATGCTTGAGCGCGAGCATGAGCTAGGTTAATGTCTAAAGCTAGATTTGAATCAACAAGTTCAACAGGAGCGCGAAAATTGCCCATGCCAAAGCCTGAAGCACTTCCTATATAAAAGCTTAACTGTATATTAGAGTCGTTAGACTCTAATAAATCGCTCAGTTCTAGGAATTCCCATTCTTCAAAAAACGGATAGCTTGTATTATCTAATATGCAAATACCCGCAGCTAAACAAAGATAAAATGCTCTAATTGCAGCAGGGTGGTGAGAGCTAGATACTTGAATAGATTTTTGGTTAGCCCAAGCCAATAATTCCTGAATATGTCTATTGTGTGATGCTGCTCTATCAATCTGAATCTTCATAGACAGTAAAAGAATGTCAGCACTTTTTAACATCTCTGAGGTTAATAAGAAAACCTCATGCCATTGTTTGTAAAAAACATACTTGCTCAAATTAAGTAGAGACGGGTCATTAAATATTTCAGGATTGGCTTTAGCTACAATTTCTTTAGCTGTAAAATATTCATGAAATGTCAAATGAGAAAAGGAATAAATTTCTCTGGCTCTTTCTACTAATAATCCGTGTTGAGCCTCAATAGATTTTAATACAGCTTCACTATCAAGCAGTAAAGCTTCTAGAGCGTGGGGAGATTCGGGGAAATTTCTAATATAAGAAGCGATATACTTCTGCACATCCTGTTGTTTCCAGAAATACTCTCCTTTTTCAAAGGTTATGAAAGCAAGATAGCTGAGTAAATTTTCTTTAAGCGGTACTGAAAGCTGCTTATAGACATCATCTCTTTTAATAGCACGTTTAGCATCCCATCTTCTTAAAAGTGTATGAGTTGCTCTTTGATATAGTTCAGTACGACTCCTGGGGAAGTCACCAGCATCCTCAAATTCAATACATAACAAAGTCAGTAATATAGGACTAGATGCCAGTTCATAAATTGATGGATTTTCTTGTAATTGTTCTATAAATACTTTATCAAGATTAGAGTTTTTAGCAGTAAACCACTTGGTGGCAAATGACTGAATTTGTTCCTGGTCAAAATCAGCTACTTCTACCTCTGTAAATTGCTCAAATGTATATTCTTTTGCGGCTATTCTGCAAGTCAATACAAACCGATTCCTAGAAAAACGTTGAGAAAAATCACGTATTTCTCTTATCACATGATTATCTCCCTGCTGTTGGACTTCATCTAATCCATCGAGCAGCAATAATACTCGTCCAGATTCAAACAGGGATATCACTGCATTATTGTCAACCTTATCATCAGCTAATTGTTGACAGATGTAATCTAATAATTTAAGTTTGACATCGGTATCTGCAAACTCTTTAAGAGGTAAAAATATTGGGAGATAATTACTGAATATTTGCTCTGATATACATTGAATTGCTAAATGCTTTAAAAATGTTGTTTTACCTGAGCCTGGTTTTCCTAAAACCATTAACTTTGAATAACGGTTTACCGCCTTTATTCCTGAAATACGCTTTTGAGTTGCTTTACCTAACCCAAAACGGTCAAAGTTATCTAATTGGGTTTTCAAGTTTTGCTGCAATTCAGAAATATCTAGCCGTCTGCGTCCAATAATTTTTTCCAAAATATTGACATGAGTGTAAATGTCACCTAAGCCAATAGGCTGTGTCATATCCAGCACGCGCATCGTACCGCAGCGTTCTTGAATGATAGGTTTTATTTTTTCACGCAGTTCTTGCACTAGGGCATTGATATCGGTACTGACACCATCTGGTGAACTTATTAAGTTAGTTGATTTAGGTTGACCTGCAATTTCTTGCCAATCTAGTTCTAGGTGTTCGCAGATTTTGACAAAATTTTTGCGGTCTACTCCCTTACCTGCAAAAAAATTAGCAACTGGCTGGCGGGTAGTCTCTACTTTTCCTGCTAATTCCTCCTGTGTCCAACCTTTACCAGTCAGAGCTACCTTTGCCTTCTCGATACCTGCTTGACACGCCTTAAGAGATTGTCTTGCCATAGCTAAAAACCTAACGTTATGCCTATTTTACGGGTTGGAAGCGAAAGTTATACGTAACTCATACAAAAGTCATTGCTCTGAAAACCTTACCTAGACTGAACTTTAAATGCCGAACCGCGAGACTAAGAGCAGTTGATTGGTAAAAAAGATGACACAATTCACGAATCAAGAAATTATTAAAGAGCGTGTACGCCAAGCACGTTATAGTTTTAACCTTGCACTAATTGCAACTGCACTGTCTGCCTGTATTAGCCTTGTAGGTGCGGGGCTTCTACTATCTGGTAAAGTTCCTGAAGGAACTGTTACTGCCGCAGGTGGAATGGCTGCAAGTGTGCGATGCACTCGGCTTGCTAAAGACGCAAACGACAGGCTCGACAAGATTTTATGCCAACTAAAGGATGAAGAATCAGTCTAGCTCTAGCGATCACCCACCGCTTTCTGTTCTGTCTTAATACCCCTGACGATAACTACCAGGGGCTTGCCCAACTGTTTATACAATCTTCTATACGCAGGTAGATAAGTTGTGTTGTAAAACTATAGTTTACGGCTTACCGGATTTTTAAAGGTATTTGAATTTCCTTAATTTAGCAATTATATTGAAGGCTGGATCAGGTTGAAAATAGAGAAAGCGATATGGAAGCTGATTATCAATATGTTTTGGCAAAAGATAAAAATAGATTTTTAGTTTTAAAAACTATCTATAGAGACAGTAATGGAGATAAAGATAAGGTTAGCAGTAGTCATGATATTTGCGAAAAAACCGGGATATGCAGTGAAGAATTATTGCAGATTTTAGTCTACTTAGAAAATGAGGGCTTAATTAAGCCAATGGGTTCGCTATATGGTGGTATAGCTTTTATCTCAATTACACATCAAGGTATACGTGAAGTGGAAGCTGCCATCAAAAAACCACAAGAATCTACGGCACATTTTCCCGCCCAAGTTTTTCAAAATACTTACAATGCTCCTGTAGGGGTAGTTCAACAAGGAGGGCAGAGTAATACGGCTAATGTTAAGCAAAATATTGGCTTGCATGACTGTGATGAATTAATTGTCAAATTATTAGACTTAATTAAGTCTTCATCTTTATCAGACCTTGATAAAGAAGATACGATTGAAGCTGCCAATAGAATATCTGAATTGGCGAAAAAAGAAGAGTCACCAGGAGTAATTCAGCGAATAAAAGAAAGGCTTGAACTCATTAATAATACTTTCAAGCCTGCAAAAGAATTATATGATAAAACCCAACCAATATTATTGGCACTTTCTACATATTTTAAAATTCATTATGGAGCCTAGTTTTTGATATAATTTAAACAAATAAACTAGTAAATAGTAAAACAATAACTATTTTATTATGACGATTTCACAATTGAGCTAAATAGTATTTTTATGAAAAATGAATACCAAACAAGACTTAAAGTGCTAACTATTGTTTGTCAAAAAACTCAGCCAGAAGACATAACTAATGGCATAAGTAGAAATGAAATTTTGCAAGAAACAGGTATAGAATGGGAAAAATTGATAAGCATATTAAATTACCTTTGTTCAAAGCAATTTATAGAGTTAGCTTATGATGATGGGCTGAAACCTTATTATCTAATTACTTTTCAAGGAATAGATGAAATAGAAAATCACAAACAACAATCTAATAAACAAAATACCCCAGTTAGTCATCAAATTTTTAACAATACATTTAACTCTCCAATAGGTACAGTTCAGCAAGGTGGACAAGATAATATATCTACAGTAACTCAAAATTTTAATACATTTGAGCAAAAGCAAAATCTTGCAGAAGCCGCAGCAGAAATTCAACAACTTCTCCATCAATTAGAACAGAATTATCCTACTAAAACTACTGCTGAAAAAATGGCTGTCGTCTCTAAGGCTGTTGATGAGATTGAGAGAAATCCTACTCTGAAAGCACGAGTGATAGGTGCATTAAAAGCAGGGGGAACAGAAGCTTTCAAGGAGCTAGTTGACAATCCTTTGATTAATATTCTGTTGGCATCAATAGAAGGATGGCAAGAAGCAGAATAGCTCACATATTGGACAAGCTAAATGCAACAAAAAATTAATTGTGTCGGTTTGTGGGGGTATGTATCCCCAGAACAACCATCTCTATTTTGAGCCGCGATGCCGATTCATTACCCGCTTAGGGTAAGAAATGCTAGTCTATATTTGACTGTAAAATATGGACACTACCCATTCTCCCAAACCCTGATGCTTTCGTGAATACCCACCACACAACTGACCACAGTTAAGTATTACTTATCTTTCAGTCGTCAGAAAATTCTCTACACAGGGCAATTGATAATTCTGGCTTATATATAGTGATGAACAGCTTGCCTAATTGTCTGTACTCGCTTCTATATCCTTAATGATAAATCGTTGCTATTAAGCTCGTGATATCAACTGTAGGATAAAGTTTCCACCTCACTTACTTGAGTTATAAATATGCCGAAATCCATATAAAGAAATTAATGGTTTCGTCTATTCAATTTGGGTTGTCATACTTTAAAAGTCCTTTCTTCCTACTGTTTTGTTACAAACACAATGTAAAAGCCCACAAAGCTATATATTTCGGGAACTCCATTAATCACCATTCAAAAATTTATCAACGTGTTCTTCTAACCATCCGATAGATTCCCTAAATATAATCATTTTGCTAGTAGTAATTTCTTTCGCATGTGCATCAGCCCTATTATCATTAACTATCGTCATATTTGAATCAAACTGATTTTTATTATCAAATATATGTTCAAAAATAGACCATTCTTTATTTACTATTTGCTTTAATTTATCAAAATATATGTTTACTTGGTCTGGATCAAATAAGTCTTTATAGGGCAGATTATCGTATTCTTTCTTACTATTTTTTATTATTGACAATACAATTTCTTTAGCTTTACTTTGTCCATACCTACCGGATAGCTGCATACGTATTATATTACGCAGCTTTGGTTCTAAAGAGTTTCTTCTTTGAGAAATCTCCTGAAGCATTTCTTCATTAGTTAAATGGAGCTTCTTATACTTATTTTTGTTTTCCAGGTACTGTTTGGCAATATCAATTTTAAAATCATAATTATCTAAATTTTGAGAAATTATTCCATATCCTTTTAAATGTGCAGTATATTCTGGTGATTCATTTGCAAAACTTTTAAAGAAGCTTATATCTCCTATAGCTAAACTCTCAAGCATAATATACTCGTCTGGGTAAAACTCTAGCAAAACATCTAGCATCATTTGAATATACCTTGATGCCCCATACTTCTCAAATTCATCTTTAGCCAATGAATACATAATTCTATCGATTTTAACAGGTATATTCTGCTTATTTTGTTGATGTATAACACTACAAACCTGTCTAATTAAAAATGGATGTCCTCCATAATCATCTGTTAGCTTGCTATAAATCGACTCTTCAAAGCTTAACCCCATAAAGTTACCTAGCTTGCCCACCATTTCTTTAGTTTGGCTAATATCAAATCTTTCTAGATATTCAATTGGAATGGAATTGAATATAGGATTATCATATTGATTTTCTATTATTTTATTATTTTGAATAATATCATTTTCTTTTACGGTTATCTTTGAAGTTTCTATACAGCTTGGATTTGTTCCTACTAATAAATAAGAAAAAACGTTTTCCATTTTATGAAATTTAGTTCTTAAAGTTTGCCAAAAATAAATAAAATCTTTACCATAGTTCCAGTGCGAAGAACTAGATATTTTAAAAGTAATCCTTTCGATTTCATCAAAAATTATTAATATACTTTTTTTGTTGATAGCCTTATATATTTTTAGTAAGTCATCTTCAAAAATTATTGCAGCATTTTTTTCTGTGTAATTTTCTTCTGCTTGTAATTGAACCGATAATTTACATTCTTTTTTAATCCTAAATAAAATATAATGTAAACATTCATTCCAACGGCGATTTTGAAAGCTAGGGTCATCACAGCTAATCAGGATAGAAGCAGCATTGACTCTATTCATTTGTCTTTGAAGGGCATAAATAAAAGATGTCTTTCCTGATTTACGTAACCCGAATAGACCAGAATTTTCATTAGAGAAATGTCTATTTCCTATCTTATTTATAAGATCAGTTCTTCCAAAAAAATATAAGTCTTTTCTTAAAGGGGACTGGAAATCAAATAAATTACGAGTATAAAAATTATTTTTAAACTTATTTTGTAAAAAATGTACTTCTGTATTATTAATAATTTCCGTATAAGAAATTGGAATAATTACTTGCGATTCTTGAGATTCCTTAAGAATTTTTCTGATTTTTTCTTCAACTTGCTTGTCTCTGCTTATAATAATACTACATATCCTTTCTATTCTTAGAGCCTGATATTTTTTTAAAACTGAATCATAAAGACTGTCTATAGCATCAATTGACCTTGGTTGAAAAGTTTCATAAGGACTGAATATAACTATTAACTCTCGTTCAAAACCAAACATTTCTTGATAAATTTGTGTAGCTTTTATCAAGAAATACCTATATTCACTTCTCTGATTAATTTTAAAATTACCTGCACCAGTTACATACCACTCTTCAGAAAATTTCCGAACGATCTTTTTTTCTTCTTCAGTAAAATATATTAAATTTTCATTAGCTTTAACGTGGATGCCTGGTTTTTGAGTATTCATTACAATTAATCTTTATTTTGATTCCATATACATAGTCAAAATTTTGACTATGTATATACCGTTTGTATTTAATAAAACTTTAGATGTCAAGATACGATAGCAGACAAGGTGCAGTATCAAGATTTAAAACGCTTGTGTTGGAATGTAATTGTTTTTAGAAACAGTAAGGCAGTGTAAGACCCAGCTGGGGACACTTCGTTTAGAGCAGGTGGTGTGGGTGACGAGCAATAATTTACTCGTGGAGTGGCCAAAAACTCAGCAGCCCGCCCCCCACACTCCGCTACGCCACCCGCTCTACTCCCAGTTCTTAACAGCTAAAAAAATGTTTTTCTCACGATTCATCAAAATCAATTGGCTGACCGTTGAAATGCTTGTGAATGCTTTCGGGAGTCAACTAACTAGGAATTGTCACCTTTTTATCTACTTCTGCATCGCCATTGGAATTGTTTAAACCGTTAACTGTTGCCACTTTTAAAGGTGTCTTACCGTCTGCTGTTTTGCGGTCAATTTGAATAGTGCCTCTAGCTCTACCAATGGCTGTTCCATCACTTCCACCAACGGCGGTATTAGTGAAGAAATGGGCAATACAGACTAATCTTTATTCAGCTTTTCTAGGGTCACTAAGAGACGCTTTAACAAACTTTTTAGCAGGCTCTATAGAGAAGGGTTAAATACCAACAATTCCTAATTAAGTCCTTTCGCTCTCCTCACCAATACATCATTCATTCACAATCAAGTTATAGTCGATATAACCAAGCATCGCCCCTCTTTTTATCGCCTCATAACTGTTCTTGACGTGCCATTTACTGTACAAATCACTGGCATAACGTTTGACTGTACTAACAGAGAGAAACATTTCTTTGGCAATCTGTTCAAAAACTAAACCCTGAGCCAGTAAACGCAGGACTTGTATTTGTCGTTCGGTGGGAGAGTCAAGCAAGTTTTTGTCAGCAAAACTAGGGTCAATATATCTATTTTTATCAAGGTTTTTTAACAGTTTTTTAGCCAGCTTCGGGTCAAGCAGGCATTCATCAAAGTAAGCTCTCTTGATGGCTAGTTCAATCAATTCTATATCAGCACTTTTGAGCATATAAGAATCAGCCCCATGACGAAAAGCCGACTTAATAAAGTCGGAATGAGTCTGATTAGTAAAAATCACCACTTTACTATTAGTTTTCCTTTTGATTGAGCTAGTCAGTTCTAAACCACTCATGTCGGGTAAGAGTAAATCAACTAACACAACATCAGGGTTGGTCTGTTCAATTAATTTAAAACCTATCTTACCACTGGTGGCATCACCAGTTACTTCTATATCTGGAGATTGTTCAATAGCAGCTTTGATGCCTAAGAGAGTGAAGGTTTCTGGTTCAACAATTACTATTTTCAGCATGATTTTATTAATCCTCTAATAATAAATGGCTGTTTATTGGCGGACTTATTATTGATGCTTCTGCCGTGGGTGTCCGTGCTGCCGTAGCAGTGGCGTAGGCTACGACCTATACAGGGTGGGGATTGCCGTGATTGTGCCGTATGCCGTGTCCACTCAGAAAAGCCTGTAAAACATCCCTTTTTATGACCACGGCATCACGGCATCATGCTCACCAATCAGGCAGGGAGTAGTTATCATTGCCATCAGAATTTATCTTCTCAGTCTTAACTAATTCAGCTACTCCATCAATTAATTCTGACTCTGAATAACCAGATAACCTGTCTGCTTTCTTCAAATCGCGTAATCTTTTTGGCGTTTTAGACTTCACATTCTGGAAGTATTCATAAATCTTTTTAGCTAGTTCAGATAATGGCTTTGAATGTACATTGTGAGCAGCAGTTAAATTAAATTCTAGGTCAAATACTCTATCTAGATATTCCTGCTCCGAAGCAATGGAGTTGACTTTATTAGATAAAAGGGGCATTAATGCCACAACAAAACCACCAACTGAAGCAATCATAACTGGACGTAAATTTTGATAAGAGACTGCTTTTACTGACAGATATTTAGATTTAATTTGTTCTCTCTCTTGCTTCCCTGGGATAATGTCACCTCTATTTAAAATTAGTTCCAATACTCCATAAGATTCTTGCTCCCGTCCGTTCTTGATATACCTGTTACCTAACAGCAGTAAGCTAAGGCACATACGAGTTTGAGCATCCATCTTTTCAATGCCCAAAGCCGCCAAATTAAAAGACTGTAGAGAGGCAATAAACTTAGTATTAAACTCTCGACCAATCAGTAAAACATCAAGTAATTTACTCCCATAATTCCAATCAGAGTAAAGCTTGCTTAAAGAGTCAGCAATCACTAACCAATCATCCAGAATTAGAATCAATGGTGGTAAGGATTCGCGTTTTGATTCTGGTAGCTGTTTTCTTAGTTTGTAGTTAAGATAAAAGCGGTCAATGACTTCTTTAGCTAGGTCTGGGTTTTCCCCGTCAAAAACAATTACCCTTTCTTTCTCTCGCAAACCACAGAAACTATCATTCTTAGCACTAATTACCCAGATATCAGCATTAGGCGAATCCGCCAAGATTTTTTGAATTAAGTAATTGAGGGTTACTGATTTACCACTTCCTGGTGCAGCGACTAAAGCAGTGGAGCTATCGGCTCTGGCTAGAGCTTGCAAAGTATTGAGGGCAAGAGCTTCTGATGGGTCAAGGCTACCATTCGTATTTTGTTGTAATGTCTGCTGTTCAGAGGCAGTCACTTTATCGTCACCCCTGGCGATATCCTGCATTGATTGCCCTGGTAATGCCCCGGCGGGTTGTCCAGTTGCCTGTTGCAGTTGCACCCGTGCTTCTGCCTCAGCCTTTAACCTGACTTGCGACTGAAATATGGCTAATTCTTCGGGTGTCATTTTTGACAATTGTGCTGCCCTGACCCGTCGATTCTCTGACCACTGGTGAAATTCGTAGTCTAACTGCGCGGTGTAGCTTTCTTTGTGGAGTCTCAAGCCTTCCCGCATTTTACTGATCAACCAGTTAGCCTTTAGCTCATTCCTGAGTGAGGGTAGCAGCTGCATCAATCGCCATTCCCTAGCCTTAGACAATGCGAAAGCACCACCTGTGGCCACTACTGCGGCTAAACCCCAAAGCGGTTTATCTGGGTTGCTTGGGGGAATTATTCTTAGTCTGGTTGCCTTAGTTGGCAGGAAACTATCACGTTGAAACTCCGGGTTAGCTGGGGCGTAAACAGGGGCGTTAAACTCGTGAAGGGGCATGATATACCGCTTATCCGGTGTGCAGTACCGCAAACGGTTAACTGGATTTTTTAGCGTTGAGGGGATGAAGCAATATTCCACCAAACTTTGCTGAGTGCCAGTAAATGACTTTGCCCCACAAATCAAGCCGATGGCCGCCAGCACTCCAACAGTAATATTGTTGGCAGTGCCAGAGCTTCTGTAATCCTCAAATTGCTTACGTTTCATTGGTTTGTTCCCCTGACGATTACTGCCAACACCAACAATCCAAAACCAGCTAACCCAATCAAGCCCCAAGGCATTTCATTCTTTGGAGTTGGCTTAACTTCGTAGGTTTTAACCTCTTGATAGAACCGTGTCTTACCTGTATTAGTTGCTTCTGACACTGCCCTATATTCATCAAAGGCAATCCACAGCGAAGCTCCTACACTTGCGGTTTGGGCGGTCGCTACCAAAAAATCTTTGTCAATGTGGATTTGTCCGTCGTAGTGAAGCTTGGTCAGGGTATTGGCGAAGAATAGCCCCAGTACAATGCTGCCCAATGTGCCAGAAGCCATTGCCCCAATTCCAAGAGTTGTGAGTAGGCTGACTCCAGCATTGGCGGTGAACACTCCCAAGAATGTAGCCAGTGCTTTGTTTAGCAGTTGCTTGTTACTGAAGACATCACGAATGGACTGTTCTAGCCGTTCGCCATCTTCACTCTCTGGAGTCGGTTTTTCTGAAGTAGTTTCACCCCAGAGCATTGGTGTGGACTGTTCGCTGGTCTTTTGGAACTGTGATAATAGGGAATCAATTTCATTCATGTTTACCTCGCGTGGGTGAAACAGAAAAAGCCAGAGTTTACCGTCACTACTGGCAAACGACTTACTTATGGCTTAAATGCCCATGAAGTTGCGGAACCACTGCCCTACTCGGCTAATGCCAGCAGTGCGCGAGTAATTGGGCTTGGGTATGCGGTCAGTCTTGGCTTCACTGCCGTTTGTCCACAGTGCGCTAGTAACTGCGGTTTCATAAGCGCGATCTGCTGCGTCTTGTGTCTCAGGCAGCTTGTTAGAAGCTTTGATTAAATCAACTTCATACTTAGCCAATGCCATAAGATCAGCTGTGGCCCCAGATATCTGAATCAAGGATGAGCGTTGCGCGTGACGGGTGGCCTCGGCAGTGGTAGCGTTGACGTGTTCCGCCTGCATCTCGGTCATCTCATTTTTGAAACGCTGCTCTCCTGTCTTACTGGCGTTGATAGCTTTCAGGGTTTGCGTACCGTGTTTTTGGGTCAATTGCACCAGTTCAGCGTAGGCTTGGTTTACATCCCCTGTGGTTTCAATAATCTTCCGATATGCCTCCAAAGCTTTAGGCAGATTAGCCTTAGCTGTGTCAGACAGTCGCGCCATATCTGCAATTTTGGTGATTACCGTTTGATCTCCTAAAACGGCTTTGTTGAAGTCCGATTCTGAGACATCAAACAGTCTGCCCATTGCTCCTAACGTACCGGGGGCATTGTTGTGAATATGGTTTTTGAGTTTTGCTGCTCCAAAATTACGTGCCATTTTATCTCCTAATAAGGGATGTAGTCATAGTCGATATTGCTGGATGATTGGGGCAACTTATCCCAGTAACCCATCTCTTCAAATCGGCTATAAATTCTCGTTGCTAGTTGCCGTATTGGATCATCAAAATCATCAGAGATTAAATCAAATCGCTTAGAGCCAAACGCTAAGATATTTGCAATATCCGGGTCAATACCGTTGCCCAAGAATTGACCAAATGCAGCAGAGTATGGATGGTCATCAATGGTTGAATGAGTTGCTAAGAATTCAGTTCCGGTGAAGGGTAAGTAAAGGCTGCAAAGAAAACTATTTATTTCGCGCTTCGTAGCTGTTGGGTTAAGAGCCTTAAATTGCTGGAGTTTCAAAGCATTATCAGTGAAAGAACAGCGCCCCCAATCATTGGGATTTCTATAATCGAGTGCCATTTGTTAGAATCCTTGTGTACTTTCGTTTTTGCGGCGAGAGATACATACTTTGTGGGGCGATTGCAATGATTGGTCGTCGGTGCAATCGCTTCATCATCAGTTCTCACAAAACTCAACAAGTTCAAAAACCTCCCTCTGCACTTGGTTTTGGCTTAATTCTTTGCGCCTGCCTTTCGAGTCATTGAATATGAAAGGGGCATTGATTCGACAATTAGAGCGATGGCTGTAGCGCAGTTGTTGACCACGGAATTCATAGAGGTGATTACGCTGTAAGGCTGTCGTTGAAAGCATAAGCTTGTCCCTCAACTTGGGAGTAGAATTCGATATTTAGGATTGCTTCGTGAATCTCCATCAAAGCTTGAACAGCATCACCCAGACGCAGGTCATTCGATGTACTGAACTTTTCGGACGCTTCGATTTGTTGATAATTTGGCGATGCTTGCACAAACCTTAAAGTCTGTTCGCAACCCAGGATGATGGTCATTATTTCAGTGGTCGTTAGGCTTGGCTGTGTCTGCACGGTGTCTTGGTCACTCATGACTTGTTTCCTTGACTTTGGGTTTTTATCGCGTAACTTCTAATTCTTTCGCTTGAGAGTGATTTTGTAAGTCTCCCCGTTTGGCTTCAAAACAGTGTGTTGCTCTAAACCTAATTCGCTAGCTGCACTTAAAATTGGGCCGACATTTTCAGACGGTTCACCATGAAAGGTTGTCTCCCCTTTTTTACCTTTATCAAGGTTTCTAGAAATCATTTCTTTAAGCGCCTCAAACCCGGACTGTGACATAATTCCTCCTATTTTCTATACAATACTCTCGCCCGAACTACTGATGATGAGAGCTAGTCTTCTTCTGGGGTTGTGTCTGCATCATGTTTGGGATCTCACAACTTATTTCTTTTCCTTTGGGCTTTTATCGGTGCGGTTGGTGCTTCTGGCTCACTGTTTGGCGCTTGTGGCTGGTTCGGTTTCTGAAGTACATAGCTGATTGCCCCTGCACCCCCGACAGCTGCGGCGATAGGAAACAGTGTGTTTCTGCCAAGCTGCTGGACTCCGAAGTAACCAAGGGCTAACGCTGCTGCTGTTGCTCCAATGCCTAAAACCGTGTTTCTAAATCTGGATTTGGTCATGCTGCCCCTTTGAAATTAGTGACCATTGCGCTAAGTGCCGATTTATTGGGCTGTGTAGATTGCGCTGTTTCAACTTTGGGTAATGCTTGCACATTGCCGTGTTGAAAAATCAGCTTCTCTACACCTGCTGAAAGTGCTTGTGTCGGTGCATCTTGGGGTAAATCAAAAATCTTGCACAATTCAATTACTGCTAGGTAGGAGATGGTTATACGCCGAGATTCGTAATTCATTGATTAGGCTCCCCTCGATATTTGAGTTAATAGCTTCAACCCCAAGGCATTGATAAATTGGGGATTGTTCAAAATCACAAAGCCTAAATCGGCTAAGTTTTGATCCACCACTGGCAAGGAAACACCACCACCCCAGGCGACAAGGTATTTCGCTCGGTCTAGATAATTACCAGCAGTCACAAAGTTGGCGAATTTCTCAATTTTGCTACTCCACCACTGATCTAGACACTGGCTGTACTCTGCCTCAAACTTCTTGCCCGTGAGGTGGTTGCCTCCATAAGTGAAAGTGCCTTCAATAATCCCTTGGTTCACCAAACTAGGCGAGTGCTTCACATCTTTGGACAGCAGACTCACTCTGTCGTTTCGTTTGTCGAGAGATTCTGCAATCATGCTGTGCAGTTCACCGGCTCCACCTTCAATCAGGTGACGGTCAATCACTGCACCACTGCCGTTGAACACGGTAATTAACCAAGTGGATGAACCGATGTCGAGTGCGATCGCTAATTCTGAGGGGTCAAGTACCAGGGATGCTTCACCGAATAAGCAATGGGCAATGCTGCCGAATCCTTCGGGGTAAATGCCTGTAACAACAATCTCAACTGTCTTGCTGACAATGGAACGAGTCACAGGGTGCAGATGTTCAAAGGTGTGAGTCCCTTCTACTCTGCGTTTAATCTCTTGGCCCCAGCGTTCGGGGTTATGGTTGCTCAAACTAATTTCTAACTTGACTCCATCGGGAATATTCAGAACGGCTAAGTCTGCAAGAATGCTTTCTAGTGCCAGTTCTGCCTTTTTCGCCTTATCCTCGTGTAACAGGGTGTGGTCACTTTGCGCTAGAGCCGCACTGCCCCAAAAGAATTGAACATCTTTTAAGTCAAGCCGCGTTCCTTCTACATATCGAACCCATGCCCCATCTTTTGAGATGGTTTCATGGTGCATGATGTTGCGGTTGCGAACAAGTGAGTATACGGCTGGCATCATGATCGAAAAATCACCGATGATTGCCTTGCCGTACCCTGCACCTGAGTCTTTTCCGGCGATGAGGTCAGTTAGCCCTGATTTGGCTAACAAATCCGCTTGAACTAGCCAGTTTTTGGCATTGGAATATATAGCTGTCATGGTTCAGACGATTGGTAAAGTCTTGATTATTCTGGCTTTGGAGAATTTAGAGGCTGAATCGCCTTAAGTCCACACATCCAGTTAGGGGTTAGCCATAGCATCACTTTCTGGCTTCTATTGCCTTTGTTTTGTGGCTGTTTTTGGCTGACAACTTTAAAGTAGCATTTTCTCAGAGAATTATCAGCACTCTTAGAAGAATTAATTTACTTTTCTCAAAAAAAAATCAGACAGATTGTAGCTAAGTATCTGAGAATTAGCTACTGTCTTGACTGAGGTACACAATTTAAAGTTAAAAAATGCCAGCAGGTAAAAGACCACGAGTAATGTTTGTCACGAGCGATCATGTAAAACAAGCGCTAGAGCGATGGGCAGAGGATGAGGATAAAACTGTTAGCAGCTTATTGGACGAACTTATAAAAGAAGTCTTAGTACAAAAGGGGTATCTAGAACCTCCAAAAAAGTTATTGAGCCAGAGTCATCACAAAAATTAACAGAAGAAATCTCTTCACCTGTATCACACGGTGATTCGTCTGAATGTTATACTAATGAGCAAGTTTTGTATAACACAGATAGCCAAACAGAGCTTATTATGAGCATTCCAATAGTTACCAGTCGCCAAGAAGGTGCAGCAGAGGTCAGGGTTTTCATGCTGGAAGATGAACGAGAGCAACTCAAGCAGGCTTGCACAAGCATGAAAACGAATATGAGCCACATTTTAAGAGTGCTAGCACTGCAATGGTTAACCGAACAGCACCAAACACCGCACGAATAGTATTAAAGGAAAACATGGTTCAAGATATATGTTCTCGATTAGAAAAAACTGAAACGGTGCTAGTTCATCTAGCACCGTTGATAAAATGGCTTACTCAACTGCTTAAGCACACTGCTTCAAGAGTTAACTGTCTATTGAAAGGGTGGATAGCGCAAGTGGATTTGTTTTTCGGGCAAATGCCTGAGTATTTGCAAGCCTGCAAAACAAAACAGATTAGCCTGTTTTGATACTGTCAAGCAGCTTTTCATGCTAACCTTACCAAAGTAAGTCTGCAAATCAGACTGAAATCAATCAATACAAAAAGGAGGGGGCAACGACACTAGCAGTATATTCGGATAGTCAAAATGGTAAGGGGAGTCGTTAGATAACAGTATTGATGTCCAAGACTTTGGCGGGTCAGACAGACACCAAATTGTTTGAAGAACTAACGAGGCCTCACGACTCGACCCCTGTTCGCAATCTTAGCATACAGGGTCGGATATTTTATGCCTTTTTTTGGACAAATTGCAAAAAAGGCATCTGGCGCTACAATTTTCCCCGACTCTAGATTTAAAGCGGAATGTCAGCAAGAGCTACTTAGATGCAAATAATTTAGGGATGAATTTTACGCCTAGATGCCTCGTATATGAGGATAGCATCGTGAATATTTTGTTTTTTCAATTAAAAGCTGTTTTATTTTGCCTTGAGCTAAAGCATAGGGCTGATTTCTGCATTTTTGACTATTCATAAACTAATTCCAAACATTACACCAGCCGCTTGGTCAGCTTTGGAAGCAAGTAAAAAATAAGAAATCGGCTAGCTGCCCATACGCAAGACATACGCCTAGCAATTAGGCTACTAACCGTATATAGCAATTTCAGTTTAACAATGTTTGCGTAGTTGAGGTAAAGTTAGCACAGCTTTAATCAGGTGACATCAACCCTATAAAACTAATCATGAGAGTTTCATGCTCTTAATTTCAGGCCTTTTAGTCAAGACGATTGGTTTCTTGTAAATCTGAAATTTTTTCTTTACTGAGTAGAGATAAAGTGGTTAGCCATTGGCAACACTTGATATCAGCACTGCTACTTTAGCCATTAACAGTGGGTAGCTCCGATGAATACAACCATTATCGGAGGTTATCAAAATGGCACAAACCAATGTAATTAGCATCAATGAAGCTAATGGAAACGACCAGCTAACTCAAAGCCATTGGCAAGAATGGGTTATTGGTTCAGGTGTTGACCCAAAGTTAACAGCTTTGAATGTCCGTTCTCTATCAGGGACATCAATATATGAATATCTATTATGCGCCCTACCTCAAACTGCCAGACGTAACGATGGGCGACTGCGTGATGGGTACTTGAAACGATATGCCCACGCGGAAGCCGGTGCATGGTGGGTTAGCGGACTTGACCCGCTTAATGATTGGTTGGCGATGGACTGGGGACGGATGAAACCAGATTACCCCCGCCTTGAATGGGACAAGACTACACAGCAGCAAACTCAAAAGCCAGTCAAGTACGAATCACCGCCCAAAACTCCCAACCGAGTCACCTACTTGAGAATGCCCCTACATTTATGGCGGTTGGTATCACTCCGGTATAACGTGCCGATGCCAGAACATATTACCGTTACCGACCAAGGAGAAGCGTTAGGTTTTTGGGCTTGGGTAATGGCACATCCCGAAATCCCTGTAATCCTTACAGAGGGCGAGAAGAAGGCTGGTTGTCTCCTAACTTTGGGATTTGTGGCGATCGCACTCCCAGGAATCTGGAATGGTCGAGTGGGCAAGGAGGATTTAGAACGACTTCACCCTGATTTAGTCCCAATTGCACAAAAGGGGCGTAAATTCGTTGTTCTATTCGACTACGAAAGCAAACCCAAAACCAAACAGCAGATTTTTCAAGCTACACGCCGGACAGCTTCTGCAATTGTAGAACTTTGCTGCCAGTGTGAAGTGGCACTACTGCCAGGGCCAGAGAAAGGAATTGACGATTGGGTTGTAGTTTTGGGTAAAAAGGCAGGTATTGCCGTCACCACAATGATTGCTGATGCCTTGAGAATCAGCGAGTACAAGCAAAGATTTTTCATCAATCGTGCCAGGGGACTCCATAAGTACAAGCCCGATGTGACAGTTAATACCCGTTATCTCTCACTTGCGATCCACTCCCTACCTCAATCGGGGTTAGTTGGTTTGGTTTCCGATATGGGAACAGGAAAGACTGAAATCTTGGCAGTTCTCAGAAGAGAGAACCCCCAACTCAGTTTTTTGAACAATGGGCATCGGGTTACTTTGCTCAAGAATCTCAGCGATCGCTTACAAACAGCAATGTACTCCGCGATTTCTTGCGGGGACTGGGGTCAGGTAAAAGCTCTCAGCATTACCGTAGATTCTCTGTATAAAATGGCGAATGATTTACAGGCTTATGACATCTTATTTATAGACGAAGCCTGCCAGTATCTCGCTCACTTGCTGAAGTCCAAGACCTGCAAGGAACATCGTGGGGCTATTCTGGAAGTGCTGGAGTATCTGGTTTACAACGCCAAGCTGGTTGTTTTAGCTGATGCTCACCTCGATGACCTGACCATTGAGTTTTTCATGAATTTGCGACCGGCTGGTGAAAAACCCTACATCATCAAAAACCTGTATCGCTCAGGTGGTCGTCAAGTTCATTGGTACGAGGGAAAAAACAGCAGCGCAATCGTTGCCGAGTTTCACGCTCAACTGATGTTGGGCAAAAAACTGATGATGGTCAGTGACAGTAAGCGCTTCATCAAAAAGTTAGAACGAGCGCTGAATGACGGTTCAACAATCGATGATAACTACGAAACACCGGAATCAGCAGAAGACCGACAGCTACGGGTATGGGCTATTCATTCGGAAAATAGCGGGTCTGAAGAGAATGTGATTTTCATCAGGGAGATTAACGTTGCCATTAAGGATCTTGACGCTTTTTTAATTACTCCCAGTCTCAGTTCAGGGGTTGACATTTCCAGCTATCATTTTGATGCCGTGTTTGGCGTGTTTCATGCTGTCTCGCAGTCGGCTACAGAATGCGCCCAGCAATTATGGCGGTATCGCCCAGATGTGCCGATGTATGTTTGGGTGGCCCCACGTCCTCCATTTGGTTACGCCGAAACTAATGCCCGACGTATCAAGGAAAAGATTCTCCAGAAGAATGAAATGACTGCCTTTCTCATCCGCATTGACAGAGAGACAGGCAGACGTGGTGCAGAGAAGGACTGGGCATTGGATGCCTCTTGCCAAATTGAAGCACAGCGCAATTGGTCGATCAATAATCTTCGGGCTGATTTGCGATCGCTCCTAGAAGAAATGGGCAATACTATTGCGCCTGTGGGTGATGCAACCGATGAGGGGGCTTCCCGGTGGATGAAAGCGGCAGGTATTGCCATCGATGAAGAACATTTTCGCAAGGTGGCTAATGCCAAAGATATTGACAGAAGGACTTACACGAGTAGGCAGCATCAGGATTATCTCAAGCCGGAGGAGGTTTTGGAGTGTGAGAAGTTCCGCATTCAGGATACTTATGGCATGAGTGTTACCCCTGAACTGGTTGAGCAAGATGATGGGGGGCGGCTAATTAAGAAGATTGTGGCACTGGAGGCAATATTATCAGCGCCGGGGGAAATGATTACCGATGACCAAGGACTCTCGTGTGTTTCACCGCCGACTGTGGTTGTGGAAAGGGATAAGTCGGAACGCGATCGCTTGGCTATTTGCACTGACTGGAGCAATCATTCTACCGCGTGGTTGATGCGTCATCGCTTGGGACTGAGGGCAGTCTTGATGGATCTGATGGCTGGCGTTGAGATTAAAGGGGACGAGGCGATGATTCAGGCTTTGGCTGAGTTTTCCAAGCGCAATGCCTCTCACGTTAAAGGCATTCTTAATCTGACCATCCCGCTATCGGAGTCTGCTTTGTGGATTTTGGGGCAGTACCTTTGGCAACTGGGTTTGTCTACTGAATCACGAAGACCAATGGAGGACGGTCAGAGGGTTCGGTATTATCGGCTGAATACTGAGGATGTAGAGTTTATCCAGAAGGTGCTGGAGTATCGTCAACGGCAGAGGGAAGAGAAGGAAAAGAAACGTCAGCAGGAACAAGATCGAAATGTGGCTTATGCAGCTAGAATGCAGGCTCAGTATGGGATTAACCCGCCGTCCACCCCCCCCATTAATGAAGATGGAAGTAATAATCGGGGGGGTATGGACACAGATGCAGAACTCAGTGATTCTTGGTGGGAACGCGTTAAATATTACGCTCGGCTGGCGATTGAGCGGATGGAGTACGGTGTAGAATCAGTTAAAGAATAACTTGATCAAAACTAGCGGCATAACCATAGTTACCTCACCAAAAAGCACTTCTTGAAAGGCTTACCCCATCTGAGTTTCAGTCAAGCGCGTACAATTTACCCGGTTTGACACGGTGACGCCTGCCACACCATTAAAATCATCCGCAGAAAGCGCGAGAACCCTAGTTTCCATAACCTATCCCAGGCTGTAACCCCACACTTGCTGGATATCCACCCGCAGTTATATGACCCGTTCCAAATCCTTCCATACAATCTAAAAAGTCTGAGAATGCTACGCATTCATTGCATTACACTCTATACCTACATCGTTTTCATGTGCGGTTGTAGGTTTTTTTCGATCTCCTAACCCCGTTAAACTTTCCCAATCTTCCGAGTTTACTTATGAGAATTCTGCTTATGAGAAGGCAATTTCTCTATACCCATGCCCCAAAAAGGGCAGATAAGTAAGTATACAAAGATTGAAACGGGGAATAATCAATAAGTCAACTTTAGTTAATTAATATGCCCACAGAACAAAGCAATGAACTAGCTTGGCTATCCAGAGAAATTGAAGCCGAGCTAGAAGCAGAGGAAAATCCTTTCGATGAGAAGGAACTAATCGGGTTATTTACTGCACCACCAGAAGACGATTTTATTAACGAAGACCCCAACCTCCCCAATACCTGCTACCCCACTTAAATCACGAGTGGGGTAAATTTTGAGATTCTAGGGGTGTATATGGTGGTGGCTGTGGGATTACCCGAAAGTTGGTGTAGGCGATTGTAGTGGGGGTAGTGGAGTCTTGATCACAACCAAGGTTGAGAAGCAACGAAAAATTAGCATTTCTCGTTTGATTTATTTTCCAAGCCTTAAAGCGATATCTACGTGTAGCTGTAGCGAACTGCAATTACATATCTTAAACGCTTATAGTTTTGCAAATCAGGAGTATTGCTAAATAAAGCAGAGTGATAGAATTTGAGCGCGTCTGGACTTATGCTATCTTCGGATGACTCAACCACAAAGCCCTCAGACTTCTTCTCAAAAACCTGTGAAGAGGCAGATTGTTAATCAGCCAGTCAGGGGTCGAATTTTAAATAATGCCGACCTGAGCGATGCCGACCTGAACGGTGCCGACCTGAGCGATGCCGACCTGAGCGATGCCGACCTGAACGGTGCCGACCTGAGCGGTGCCGACCTGAACGGTGCCATCCTCAGCCGTGCCATCCTCAGCCGTGCCAACCTGAGCGATGCCAACCTGAACGGTGCCGACCTGAGCTTTGCCATCCTCAGCCGTGCCAACCTGATCGGTGCCGACCTGAGCGGTGCCAACCTGATCGGTGCCATCCTCAGCCGTGCCAACCTGATCGGTGCCAACCTGATCGGTGCCGACCTGATCGGTGCCATCCTCAGCCGTGCCAACCTGATCGGTGCCGATTTGAGAGGTGCCGATTTGAGAGGTGCCGACCTGAGCGATGCCAAACTGATCGGTGCTATTGTTGTAAACGCCTACTTTGGAAGCGGCAAAGGTCTCACAGAGGATATGAAGGAGAAGCTAAAACAGCAAGGAGCAATTTTTGGCGATCGCCCTCCGGTTCTAAGCCCAAAATAAGAAAGCAAACATGAAAAATTTTTCATAACCCCGCCCCCACGACCCGACCACAGTGATGCCTTGTAGAAGACTAATTACTAACTCTGTTGAGAGAAGGTGTGTCTTTTTTCTGTTTTATGCAACAAAGCTCGTAAATAGAGCCAATGTTTTTGAGGGTAGTGCTATCACCAGAGCGATCGCCGATTTGTTGACTAATGGCTAAAGCTTGCTGAAGATACCCTGAGGCTTCGGGGTACTGTCCCAGACTGGAGTAAATAGAGCCAATGTTGTTGAGGGTAGTGCCAACGCTATAGCGATCGTCGATTTGTTGACGAATGGCTAAAGCTTGCTGAAGATACTCCAAGGCTTTAGGGTACTGTCCCAGACTGGAGTAAATAAAGCCAATGTTGTTGAGTGTAGTGCCAACACCAGAGCGATTGCCGATTTGTTGACGAATGGTAGCTGCTGATTCCAATCGCTAGCTTTGCACGTGAGCCGCTTGGACTGTGGCAGGAATTCCTTGGCAGCCCGTGCAGATGCATTACCAGAATCATCCGAGTCAAAAGCCATTCTATCGTTTTCAGAATGTGCAGCCGAAAAATTTTCTCCCATGATGGTATTGCACAATTCCTTGCTTGATTACAGTGGTAGACCTTAACTTACTGTTTTAGCTAAAAATACGTAATTACCCGGAGATAGAGTTGAAATCAATTCTGTTAGTATGCAATTATACAGATAAAGTTTACAAAAATTGAGTCAAGGCTATTTGATTTTGCCTTTAATCTTACATGACATCACTGAGCGCAAGCAGGCAAAGCTGCTTTTAAACACAAGCCTTGAAAAAAATACCAGCCGTGTTTCGAGTTTATTCGTTGTGTAACGTGAATCTGGGTAATTATGACGGGTGGTATCTTTTTTTGTGGTCTCCCCTTAGAACGTCTCAATATGGAGCTTGAACGCCAGGTACAAGAGCGAATTGCTCAGTTGCAGCAAGCACTGGACTTTGAAGTAAGACTCAAAGGGATCACTGAGCAAATTCGCAACAGTCTGGACGAAAGTCAGATATTGCAAGTGGTTGTGCAGGAGTTAACCCTGGTGCTAGGCACAATCTGTTGCCATACAGCTTCCTATAACCTCGAATCTGCTACTTCCATTGTCCTTTATCAGTACACAACCTCTGAATATGAAACTATTGCCTCGTCACTTTCATCTGTTGGTGAGGTAGTTTTCATGAACGCTTTCCCTGAAGTGTACCGTCAGCTTCTGCAAGGTGAGCATTTCCAATTCTGTGAAATAGATGTCAGCGCGGTTCGCAAGCCGTTGGCAATTTTGGCTTGCCCGATTATTGATAATCAAGCCATTTTAGGAGACCTCTGGCTATTCAAACAGAAAACGGATGCCTTTAATGAGCTAGAAATCGGGCTGGTGCAACAGGTCGCAAATCAATGTGCTTTTGCTATTCGTCAAGCCCGTTTTTATCAGGCATCTCAACAGCGAATTGAGGAACTTGAACGATCAAATCATCTTAAAGATGATTTCGTAAGTACAGTTTCACATGAGTTACGCGCACCCATGACTAACATCAGAATGGCAATTGAGATGTTAGAAGGTATTTTGAAACAATCACAGACATTTGAAGCTAAAGACAGTAGTGCCACTCGTTATCTGCGAATTTTACGAGATGAGTGCCAGCGAGAAATGAATCTGATTAATGACCTGCTGGATTTAACTCGTCTTGATACCAACACCGAACCATTAGTGCTAACCACTAACAATCTTAGTTCATGGATTCTTCAGATTATTGAACCTTTTTCAGAACGATTTCGTACTCAGCAGCAACAACTGCATATAGATATTCCGACTGAAATACCTGCCTTAACTACTGATTTCTTCCAATTAGAGGGTATTCTAGTGGAGCTATTCAACAATGCCTACAAATATACTCCTGCCAACGAAACTATTGCAGTATTGCTACGTGCCACACCGTCAGCTTTGCGATTAAGCGTGAGCAATTCTGGTGTAGAAATTTCTACAGATGAACTTGCTCATATCTTCGATAAATTCTACCGCATTCCCAGTCATAACCCTTGGAAGCATAAAGGAACAGGATTGGGGCTGGCATTGCTTCGTAAGCGAGTGGAACAACTCCAAAGCACCATTATTGTGTCTAGTGAGCAGAAGTGGATCACCTTTCAATACTGCTCGGTTAAGGAGGAATAGAGGGTAAAACAAAGAAAAATGTGTTCGCGGATAAGTTTCGCGAACAAAATAATGAGACTTACTTTTTCTCTTTAAGACTGTCGTATAAGTCAACCCA
>JAHHHR010000065.1 GCA_019359245.1 Nostoc desertorum CM1-VF14
GTTCACGGATGCCATCGATGTCTACTGGAGGTGCGGCGATGAAGGCGATTACGAAGCAGGCGGTAGCGGCTAGCAAGGTGGGGATCATTAATACGCCGAACCAACCGATGTATAAACGGTTGTTGGTACTGGTGATCCACTCGCAAAACCGATCCCATACGTTGGCGCTTTCGCGACGTTGAATGGTAGCTGTCATTGTTTTATAAATGCGATTATTTGTGAATGAATTAGGTAGGTTTGACTACCTGTTACACATCTTAAAGAATTTATTGCGTTTTGTAAAGTACTTTGAGAAAGAATTTTCTCTTGGGATTTACGCACCCGGAGTGGAAAATCCCCAACTCGCTGAAAAAAGGGAGGTTTTGCATAATCAACAGTAGTGATGAGAGCGATATCTATGACGGGCTATCCTACGCACTTTTATCATCTAAGTGCGTTGTCCCCAAAACTCTCATACTTCCTCTTGGCATTGAACCTCGGTGATATATAGATATAGCAGTCCTAGATTCGTGAAAAATTATAGATAAGGAAACGAACTGCCATCTCTGTCAGAGGCTTCCGCCAACGCGCAGCCTCTCACAGAAAAGGACGCAAAGGGAAGAAAGAAGAATAGAGATATACAATTTTCACAAATGATTTAGGACTGTTATGGAAAAAAATCTATTACCTATTAGGTATCAACGATTCTTCACGAATAGTTGATGGTAAGGGCGGGCGCAAGCAAAGATAAGCAAGTGGACCGAGTAGCAAGACAAAGGCTACAGCCCAAAACACCTGGGAATTATTCCAGTGGCGACGAGTGATATCATCGCCAAGGATTGTGGGGAATAAAAGACAAAAAAGGCAAAATGCCAAGCTCATGCCATTAATAAAGCGATCCTTTTGGAACTGCTGCACAAAATCTCCCCAATCACCTAAGACAAACGCATAGACGATCAAAGCAACAGTGCTTAAACTCAAAACAATCCCAAAAAAACTAGAATCCAGCAGCCGTAAAAAAGCATCCTTGTGTCCAGAAAATTCTTGATTTGGTTCACGAAAAGCCAAATATGGTATGAGACCAAGCACTCCTGATGCTACCGATGCTAAGGCAAAAGGCCAAAAAGGAATCCGTTGCATTCTGCCATCAATGAACAACAAACCACTGTAAATTAGTAGCCAGATGCCCACTAGAGAAAACAAGGAAAGGATAATTGGATTTATTGCAAGCCACTGAAAAGTAAATATATTTTTCAGTAGCATTAAGGTTTCTTGTAAATGCAGGGGCGGTGCTAACAGTAAAATATAGGCTATAAATCCAACCCATAGTAACCACAATGCAACTTTTCTATTCATTATCTTTAGATGGTGTGCATTTAACAATTACTAATTTATAATTGGTATTTTTTGGCTCTAAATCCCCCTTTTTGTAGAACGCTGCCCTGAGTTTGCTTAAAAATAGTGGTAAATCTATACGTGATTTTTGTTTCAATTGAGGATTTAGACCCCAACTGAAACTGTCTTTGAAATTACGAATTAAAAATTGCTTTAATTTGCAGCTGGCTGCTGACTTGGTATTGCTTCTATACCCACTTCTGGTAGAGGTGGACGCACACACAAATAAATCAATGGCCCGAATAGAGGTATCAACGCTATTAACCAGAACATCTGTGGATTTTTCCAACCACGACGCGCCATATCATCCCCTAGCAAAGCTGGAAATAATAGGCAAAGTAGACAGAAATCTAAACTCATGACATTGATGAAGCGGTCAGTTTGCCACTGTTGCACAAAATTACCCCAATCTCCTCCTGTTAAACCATAAACAACTAGAAGAACCGTGCCTACCGTCAAGACAACCCCAGTCACACGAGAATCTAGCAGCTTCAGTAAGGCATTCTTTTTACCAACAAACTTATTATTTGGTTCTCTAAGGGCTAAATAGGGTAACAAAGCAAATGCCCCGACTCCAAAAGAGGCAGTAGCAAATAGCCAAGCAGGTATTTTTTGTCCTCTACCGTCAATAAATACTACTGCACTATAAATGAGAGGCCAGATGCCCATGAGGTTGAATAGTGCTACAACTAATGGGTTAACGCCTTGCCATTGGCCAGTAGAAAGATTTTTAATTAACTCGAATGTACCAGGTTGCTCAGGAGGAGCGAGGAAAAAAGCATAGGTAGTGAATCCCAACCACAGCACGCCAAAGGCAATTTTTCTAACCATGAAAGAGTTAAAAGGTATTAATTATTGATTTTGCCACTATAAATTAAGCTTATCTACCTGCTATGGTATTGTTCTTTTGTCTAAACCTGTAACAGGTTGTCTCTATTGGGGATTGAAATAACTGAAAGCTTCTGAGAGGTAATCAGCAGCAGATGCTACTATTGCGATCGCACTTTCATAATCTAGACGCGTTGGCCCCAAAACTCCCACACTTCCTACCGGTATTGAACCTCGGCGATAGGTGGAAGAAATCAAGGTGCAGGTGCGTATCGGTTCTAAAAGATTTTCTGCGCCAATGCGAACTGTTACCTTTGACTTGCCCACATCCTCAAGTTCTGGTTCCTCAAATATTAATCGCCATAGTTGGTCTTGTTCTTCTTCCAGCAGGTGGATAATTGTTTGTACCTGCTGTAATTGGGAAAATTCTGGCTGACGCAAAACTTCTGACACACCCCGAACCATAATTTGAGTTGCAGTCGGTGCATGAGTGCGACGAGTCAATTCGGCAACTGAATGTTTCAAAAATTCCCCGTAGCGTTGGAATTCCTGATCTAGTTCGCTCCAGTTGAGGTTGGCTAATTCCAATAGACTTCGCCCTCGCAAATGGGTATTCAAAAAGTTAGAAACTATCTGCAACTCGCGATCAATTACCTCTGAATCTCGTTGTGTTTCCTCCGATATTGGTGACAAATCCATCAACTTGGAATGTGTCTCATAACTATCGGTGACTACAATTAACATGATCCGCCCCGCTTCAATTTGCACTAATTGCAGATGTCGCAATAGTGCTGTAGTAGTTTGCGGCATAGTAATCAAACTAATGCAACCACTCAAGGTTGCTAAAATTTGTGCGGCTCCTTGCAGTAGGGTTTCTAAACTCCAATCTTCCCACTGAAGGCGCTTTTGCAATGCCATTTCTACTTCTCGTCCTAGACTCTCTGTACCACTTTGTGGAAGCAAGCTAGCAAGAGCGTCTGTCTGCGACGCGCTGCGCGAACGCAGAGAAGGTGTAATTAGCTGGTCAACATAAATGCGATATCCTGAATCTGAAGGGACACGTCCAGCAGAAGCGTGTGGTTGGTAGAGTAACCCGGATTTTTCTAAAACGCCCATCACATTGCGAATTGTGGCTGAACTTACACCCAGGTCGTACTCCTCGACCAAAGCTTTTGAACCAACAGGCTCTGCCGTAGCAATGTAGTGACGTACCGTTGCCCAAAGTATATGCTGTTGTCGATTTGTTAACTGGACTTCCATAGGGTATGTAATGCTTGGCGGCAAATTTTAATCAAAGTCTGGA
Source organism: Nostoc desertorum CM1-VF14 (assembly GCA_019359245.1). Classification (GTDB taxonomy): domain Bacteria; phylum Cyanobacteriota; class Cyanobacteriia; order Cyanobacteriales; family Nostocaceae; genus Nostoc; species Nostoc desertorum. The sequence continues at coordinate 3,506 of JAHHHR010000065.1, forward strand.
AAAATTTCTGGATTTGATTGAAAACTAAGAATATTAATAATTTATTAAGATAGCAAATTATACAATTATATTGTGATAATTAATCTTAAGGTTCACGTACACCATTCTTTTAACGGATCTTTGCAGTAAAAGCTGAGAGCTTGGATTTACAACATCCTATTTATGACTTATTTTTGCATAATTCTACACTTGTAAAAGTATTACTGTATACGTATTTTTGCGGCGATCGCAGCTAAGATTGGGGTCGAAAAGTTTCGTAAATATTTAGCCAGTGGATAAAGTTGCAAGCTCTTCCTGGCTAGCCCCTAAGTTTTTATGTACTGCTATTTTTAGCATAGCAAAAGTCAGATGGAAGAATAACTTCCATCTAAGTAATGTACCTAAATACAAGCTAATACTGGGGAATTGAATGGTCTACTAAGACGGAATAAGCATCAATACCACCCGAAATATTTTGCACATTTGTAAAACCTTGAGCAATTAACCACTGGCACATCTGGGCAGAGCGGATGCCGTGGTGGCATAGTACAAGGGTTTCAGCTTGGGGATTGAAGAGGTTAGGAACTTGATCTCCCCATTCGGTAAATTGACTCAAGGGTAGGTTGACAAAGCCCTCAATGCTAGCAATTTCTAATTCTTGTGGTTCGCGTACATCTACTAGCTGAATACTTGCATCACCAGAAGAAAGACGTTGTGCCAGTTCTTGTACACTAATCTGGTTCATGGGTTAACTAAAAGAATTCCCTATAAACAGTCCTAATCCTATTTATGGTGACAGAAAATCTCTGTCTTTGCATGAGTATCCATTCTCAAGAAGGCTGATAGATTCTGGTAGGCTTTCTGCTTAAATGGCTGTAAACCGTCTTTTTAAAGGTTTAATGTGAATAGGCAACGCTCATTTATTGGTTTTATCGTAGCTGGTGCGATCGCACTGCTAGTAATTGCGATCGCTAGCTTTTACTGGTTTTTTGCTAAAAGTCCGGCTAACATCACTGCTTCTAGCTCTCAGCCTAATGCAGCCATATTCGTGTCGAAACTTTCCCCTGCAATGGTTTCATTGCTGGCGAATCCTGACCGTTTGCAGGCGTTGGAGCGTGAAGGAGAACTATCTCAACTCAAAACCAGTTTATTTGCCAAGAGTGGCATAGATTACAAAGAAGACGTTCAACCCTGGCTAGGGGAGGAAATTACCTTAGCTATCACCACCTTAGATATTGATCGCGATCGAGAAAACGGACAGCAGCCAGGGTATTTGTTGGCACTAGCAACCAAGCAACCGGAGAAAAGCAGTGAGTTTGTCGAGTTGTTATTTTCCAAACGGGCGTTAGGTGGGGCAAACTTAACTGTTGAACAATACAAAGGCGTAAAGCTAATTTATGACAATTCTCAACCAGAGCGGGACTTGCTTGCAGGTGCTGTTGTTGGTGAAGGCTTTGTGTTGTTTGCCAATGATCCGAAAGTGTTGCGAGACGCCATCAATAATGTTCAAGCTCCCGATCTGAATTTGACTAGCTCCCCCAAATACCAAAAAGCTATTAAAGAATCACCCAAAGGTGGTTTAGCTGTAGCTTTCTTGAATCTTCCCATCGTGGCAAAATGGCAAGGTTTAGAATTGCCAGAACAAACCTATGACAGCGAGATTATTTCTCTGGCGTTGAACTCCAAAGGATTGCTAGCAGAAACCAGCTTTCTAACTTCATCAGAAATTATTTCTCCATCTTCACCACTATCTAAACCTGTAGGAGCATTGCAGTATGTTCCAGCGTCCGCAGGTTTGGCAATTTCTGGCTCAAATTTAAGTAATTTAGGTAACAGTGATTTAGCCAAACTCTGGAAACAAGCAACAGCTACTATATATGGTTCTGGGGAAGATGTGGTTTCTCGGTTAGCTAAACCCTTGGCGGATATTCAAAAACGCTGGGGTATAAACTTACCAGAGGATATTTTTAGCTGGGTACAGGGAGAATATGCCATAGCATTGTTACCTGAGCAAGAACAAATAACCCCTCATTGGATTTTTGTAGTAGAAAAATCCGAGAGTGTAGAACAAGGCATTGCTCGATTAGATGCGATCGCCTCATCAAATGGACTCAGCATTAATCCCGTGACTATAGACAAGCAAAAAATCTTTGCTTGGACAGAGTTAACTACGGCTACTAAAAAAAGCGATGTTAAAGAGGGAGCATCTTTCAGCATTGAAACAAAAGTCCGAGGATTGCATACAACTTTAGGAAATTACGAAATTTTCACCTCTGACTTAGAAACGATGGATGAAATTATCACAGCCAAAAATGATTCCTTAATTGACAATCCCAATTTCCAAGATAGTATTGCTGCGATTCCCTTACCAAATCAAGGCTATATATATCTTGACTGGACAAAGAGCCAATATTTGTTAGAGCGTCAAGTACCGATTCTCAAACTAGTGGAAGTTTTAGGGAAACCGTTTTTTGATAATCTGCGATCGCTCACAGTCAGTAGTTATGGAACTGACACGCGATCGCTCAAAGGTGGCGTTTTCTTCCAACTCAATAATTTTTGAGATTTTTATAAAAGCTTAAGTGCAGAAGGTTAAAAATTATTTTACCTTCTGCCTTTTTTTGGCAAGGTTAACATATCTGTTGTATTCGACACACCCGATATTCTCTATCTGCCTAATGAGGAAATAAGTAGAAATAAAACTAGGAGCTAAATCGTGAAGTATACGTATATTTTGAGAATTGATTGTGGAAGATCAAAACTGAAAATAGTTAACGAGATTTTGGGTGTTGATAGTAACTCTAATAATTATTGGGAGCAAATACTTATTGAAGAAGCTTTAGACCCTACAGTAAATTTTTTAGATAGATTTTTAAACCTTTTAGAAGGGAAATATTACAAGCTTTCTATGGTTGGGGTGAACAAAGATGATATCTCCGTGTGGATGTATTACGAATATGATGAGCAATGTAACATATCATTTTCACCTGAAGATATGAAACGTCTAGGAGACAATCAAATTACTTTATGTATTTCATGCTGGGAATCACATAGCAAAAATACTTCATAGCAAACTTTATGGTTTAGTTCTTTAATTCCATTATCATAAAATTCAAAATTAGTATAAATCACCAGTTTTATAATTGTCGCTGCTGTTTATATCAAGAGACAGCCTAGCAACTAGCTGTTTGCTTGAAAAACACTCGATTGTGTCACATTTTAATGTGGCACAACCAACTGAAATTTTACTGGAGTTTTTTCATTAGAATATGTATATATCACTACTAATTAAACAGCCTGTTGGAGGGCTACTATGAAATACTGTCGCCCCCGACTTCAGTTTCGCAACGGCTGGCTGTTGGCTTTAATTACCACCATCACAGCTACGCCTGTAATAGCAGAGACAGTGAATTTTGGCACTTTCAAATTATCAACAAACTTTAATCCAGCACAAGGAACAGTGCAGGGGTTTACAGGTGGTTCTTATTCATTGTCTGCCACAAGTAACCGCGATCGCGATCAAAAAGCCTGTATTGGCTTTGCCGATCCTAATCCAGATCATATTATGGTTTTGGAAAATGAATTTTCCCAGTTAACAATCCAAGTCGATAGCAACAACACCGACACTACTTTACTAATTCAAGGTCCAGATCAAACTACGATTCGTTGCGGCGATGACACTGGTAAAAGTAAAGATGCTAGCGTTAGCGATCGCAACTGGAAAAGTGGCACTTATCGGATTTGGGTAGGTACATTTAATTCTGGGGTTAAGCAAGATTATACTTTGAAAGTAGAGCAGCAGTGAAGTTAGGAGTAGGGGATGAGGGAGCAGGGGAAGCAGGGAAAGATGACGGAGAACAATAATAACTAATGCCCAATGCCCCATTCCCAATTCTCAATTCTCAATTTTTAGGTATCACGCCTGAGAGGATAATATGGGAGAGTAGCTTGTTGTGCTTTCCGAGGGTGCTATCTCGTGCTATCTATACTGCGTGCTGACTTTCGTATCATATTTGAACGTGACCCAGCTGCTCGTAACTGGTTGGAAGTTTTATTTTGTTACCCTGGTTTGCAAGCCCTGCTATTCCATAGGCTGGCTCACTGGTTGTACACTGTTGGTCTTCCCTTTTTTCCCCGCCTGATTTCTCACTTGGCTCGGTTTTTGACTGGAATTGAAATCCACCCTGGTGCAGCAATTGGAAAAAGTGTGTTTATTGACCACGGGATGGGTGTAGTAATTGGTGAAACTGCGATCGTGGGAGACTATGCCCTAATTTATCAAGGTGTCACCCTTGGAGGTACTGGTAAAGAATGTGGTAAGCGCCATCCTACTGTGGGTGAAAATGTCGTAGTTGGGGCTGGAGCGAAGGTACTGGGCAATATCCAAATTGGTAATAATGTTCGTATTGGCGCTGGGTCTGTTGTTCTAAGGGATGTCCCTTCAGACTGTACTGTGGTAGGCGTGCCTGGGCGCATTATGTATCGTTCTGGAGTTCGGGTTGCACCTCTTGAACACAATAACTTACCAGATTCAGAAGCCCAAGTAATTCGTGCTTTAGTTGATAGGATTGAGGCATTGGAAGAACAAATACAAGCTCTTCAGCGCACCAATTCTTCAGAAAACACTCCTGTTTTAGTGGGTTGTTTAGCTACCAAAGAGGATGAGCTAACCCACGATACCCGCTGGTGCAACCTCAAAGATAAGACTATCCAGCAATTTCTAGATGGTGCTGGCATTTAGTTCAATGTCAAGGGTTAAGGGTCAATCTTTTGACTCTTGACCAAATCACGGATTAATCGCTTCGCTAGACCACTCTTGCTGGTCATTACGGCAGTAAAGCCATCGATTTTGTGGTTCACCGCGTAATTCTAAATGGTCTACTTGCATTGGTTCGAGTAGCAGTAGACAAAAGTTAGGTACTGGCTTAACAGGATCAGGTGCTGGTGGCTCAAAAGCTCCTAGTTCTTGGATTCTGGGTTTACCAGGATAGGGCCAAGCAAACTGTAAACGCGCCGCATCACTTAATTCTTGCCACATTGCTATCCGGGCTAGCTGTAAATCCTGGTCAGAATCATCACCGCTTACCAGGGTCAAACAGCCAGTGATTCGGAATTGTTCGCGTGTATTGGGGAAATACCAGCAAACTTCTGCCCAAGGTTGTTGCTGTATCTGGTCAGCTTTAGCACTACGACTATCAGTAATAAATTTTAGCTGGTTTGTATCTTCTAGAAAACCACGAAAGACTAGAGTACGATTAGCGGGGCGACCGTTCGGCTGCACCGTTGCTAGTTGGAGGTAACGGGCATAAACAAGGCTGCGGTTGCGATGGAGTGCATGAGCGATCGCGCTTCGCCAAGGAGCAAGAGTCATTATAAAGTTTCGTACCTAAGTATTAAGTATACTACTATTAATTAAACAAAAACACAAACTTTCTAATTATATATAAATGGTTACAATTCCAATAATAGATTTAACTGCGTTTAGCAATGGCGACACAATAACTCGGCAAAATATTATCAAACAAATTTATCAAGCTTGCCATGAAATTGGCTTCATGTACTTGCAGAATTCAGGAATATCAAAAGACTTAATAAAGCAAGTATTCAGTTACAGTAAATCTTTCTTTAATTTACCCTTAGAAGTGAAGCAAAAGCAAGCTTGGAGTGATGAGTTTAATAATACAGGATACGTCAGTCTTGAGAGAGAACGTCTTGACCCAAACAAACCAGGCGACTTGAAAGAGGCGTTTAATATAAACAAACAAGCGACTATAAGAATAGATGCTTCTATTCTTGCCTTTTATGATAGTTGCACAGAACTTGCTAACACAGTGTTACAAGCTTATGCTTTGGCGTTGGAATTGCCAGAAGATTTTTTTATAAAAAGACACAATCAACAAAATCATACCTTGCGCTTACTTCACTATCCCCCATTGCAGATACCACCCAAAACCGGACAGGTGCGTGCTGGTGAGCATTCCGATTATGGCAGTATTACCTTACTTTTCCAAGATGACGTTGACGGGTTAGAAGTACAGACAGCATCTGGAAAATGGATTGCTGCACCTGCGATTCCTGATACTGTGGTAGTTAATACTGGCGATTTAATGCAACGGTGGACAAATGATATGTTTTGCTCAACCAAGCATCGAGTAATGATTCCCAGTGATAACAAGGTGAAGCAGTCCCGTTATTCTATGGCTTTTTTCTGTCATCCTAATGATGATACAGAAATAGCTTGTCTGGAAAGTTGCCAGAAAGAACAATCGCCTATCTATCCGCCTATCCTGGCGGGAGAATATCTTTTAAGTCGTTTACAAACAACTTATGGTAATTCATGATTCATAAAATATGAAAACCTACGATTGGATTGTGGTTGGTGGTGGAATTGCGGGTGCTGCACTGGCATACGAATTGATAAAAACTGGCTTTTCTGTTCTTTTGTTAGAGCAATATGAAACACCGCAGAATGCAACTCGTTATAGTTATGGTGGACTTGCTTATTGGTCGGGTAATACACCACTAACTCGTCTATTGTGCGAAGAAGCGATGTCTACGACTGGCTACGCCTACGCACATTACCATATCCTATCTCAAGAGTTAGACGCTGATATCCAGTTTCGGGAATTAGATTTATTACTTACTATTTCAGCCGCTAATGATCCAGAAGCAACGGCTGCATCATATAATCATTTTGCCATTCCACCCCGTTTATTGAGTGTCCAAGAAGCTTGTGAGTTGGAACCACTGCTAAATCGAGAGGCAATATCTGGTGCTTTAACTGTCAAACACGGTCATATCCACCCAGAAAAAACAGCACAAGCATACATCCAAGCCTTTTTGCGTGCTGGGGGGGAAATGCAAATTACTCAAGTATTGCAAGTATTTCAAGATGGTGTAAAAACAACTACCGCAACTTTCCACAGTGCGAACGTCGCCATTTGCGCGGGTGGACTCAGCCGCCAACTACTAAAATCTGCTGGTATTCCCATCAAGCTGTATTTTACCCACGCAGAAATCATTGAAACCCCACCTGTGGATGTGCAGTTACGCACTTTAGTTATGCCAGCTAATCTGCAACGATTTCAACTAGAAGCTGAATCTACTCAAGTTGATGAATTGTGGAATCAACCAGGTAATGAGCCAGTACCGCCAATTTTAGATGCGGGTGCGATTCAGTTTCAAGATGGTAGCTTTCGCATCGGTCAAATTAGCCGCGTTCTCACAGATCCTTATGCCAAGGTAAACTCAGAGGCGAGTGAAAAATGGTTGCGAAAAAGTGTCGGTGAGATTTTACCAGCTTTGGAGAATTTACCAGGAACTTGGCATGATTGCTTGGTGGCATTTAGTAGCGATCGCCTGCCCTTAATTCGTACTATCCCAGGATTTGATAGCGTTCATCTATTCTCTGGGTTTAGCAATCCTTTGGTGATTATACCACCTTTGGCAAAGCGCTTTGCTAATTTTGCATCTGGCAACAAAGATGAGATTATTATCCAGCTATCTCTTCATCGCTGACAATAATTTCACAATAATAGCCTTAACAAAGATTAATATTATAAAGTTATTTTTTTATTACAAAGTTCAGACATTTTGTATAAGAAATAACTTTTTCATAGTAAACTATCGCACTATCATCACACTTTAAAGTTTAATATTGTCAGCTTTCTATTAAGTTAGCTGATTCATCAAGAGGAAAATTCATCAAGATATGAGAAGACAATTTAACAGACGCAAGTTTTTGCTCTACGGTTCTTTAACCTTTGGAAGCAGCTTTTTTCTAAAGGCTTGCGCGAATAATTCCCCAACTGCTACAGAGAGTCCAGTTGCGCCTCCTGCTGCTTCTCCAGCTGCTGCTACTGCTGGTGGCACAATCAAAGTAGGTATTTTGCACTCCCTTAGTGGCACAATGGCTATTAGTGAAAAAAGTGTTGTCGATGCTGAAAAATTAGCAATTAAAGAAATTAATGCTACCGGTGGTATTTTAGGTAAACAAATTGAAGCAGTTACCGAAGATGGCGCTTCTAATTGGGATACTTTTAGAGAAAAGGCAACCAAGCTAATTGATCAAGATAAAGTCAGTGTAGTTTTTGGTTGTTGGACATCTGCTAGCCGCAAGAATGTGAAGCCAGTATTCGAGAGCAAAAATCATATGCTCTGGTATCCTGTGCAATATGAAGGTCAAGAGTGTTCTAAAAATATTTTCTACACTGGTGCGGCTCCAAATCAACAAATTGAACCATCAGTTGATTGGCTGTTAAAAAATAAAGGAAAAGAATTCTTCTTAGTTGGCTCTGACTACGTTTTTCCCCGCACTGCTAACACAATTATTAAGGCTCAATTAGAAGCTTTGGGTGGAAAAACAGTTGGTGAAGATTACTTACCTCTTGGCAATACAGAAGTTACACCAATTATCACTAAAATCAAGCAAAATTTGCCCAATGGTGGGGTTATCTATAACACTCTGAATGGTGATAGTAATGTTGCTTTCTTCAAACAATTGAAAGGGGCTGGATTGACACCAGAAAAATATCCCTCGATGTCTGTAAGTATTGCTGAAGAAGAAGTCAAAGCAATTGGTGTAGAGTATCTCAAAGGTCACTACGCAGCTTGGAACTATTTCCAAACAGTAGACACACCTGCTAACAAAAAGTTTGTTGCAGCTTTTAAGAAAGAGTACGGTGAAAATCGGGTGACCAATGACCCAATGGAAGCAGCATACATTGCAGTTTATTTGTGGAAGCAAGCAGTAGAAAAAGCTGGTACTACTGATTTAGATAAAGTACGGGCTGCGGCATCTGGTCAAACTCTAGATGCACCTGAAGGTAAAGTGACAATGGATGCCAATCATCACATATCTAAAATTGTGCGGATTGGTCAAGTTAGACAAGATGGTTTGTTTGATATCGTCTATGCTACTCCGAACGCCGTTGAGCCAATTCCTTGGAATCAATTTGTAAAAGAAACTAAGGGATTTGCTTGTGATTGGACTGACCCGGCTAAGGGTGGTAAATATAAGAAAGCATAAATAATTCGTAATACTCGCCAAGGGCGAGAAGCAAGCTACGTAATTCGTAATTAATTACGAATTATTCTCTTTTCCAGGTTCTACCTGGAAATGCACCTCATTGCGGCTCTGCCGCGAGTCAGGAGGCAGAGCCTCCTAATAGGCATTCTCAGTCTCAGGCTGGGAACGAGGCACACGAGATACTAACTACTCGCTGATAGCTGTTATGGAGAAATAAGTGTTAGCAGGATTTTTAGAAGCTGTATTTAATGGCATTAGTATTGGCGCTGTATTATTGATTGCCGCATTGGGACTAGCCATTATATTTGGATTGATGGGCGTTATCAATATGGCGCATGGTGAATTGATGATGTTCGGCGCTTATACAACATTTGTTGTACAAAATGTCTGTAAACAATTGGGCGGGGTGTGGTTTGAAGTCTATATATTTTTGGCTTTAATTATTGCTTTTATATTCACGGCTGCTGTGGGATTAATTCTAGAAAGAGGCGTGATTCGCTATCTTTATGGACGCCCATTAGAAACTCTATTAGCAACTTGGGGAGTAAGTTTAATTTTTCAGCAGTTTGTTCGCAGTGTGAATTGGGTATTGATAATTGGTATTGCTATATTTTCTCTGTTATTTTTTGGAGGTTTATGGATTTTAAATTCCCGCACAGATTTGGGAAGAGTTCGTAACTGGATTGTGGCTGTGATATTTTTGCTATCGCTGGGGGTGACAATAGCAATATGTAATTTATTGAGTCAAACTTATCAGTTAGCAGTGACTCAACCTTGGTTTGGCGCTCAAAATGTGGATGTAACAGCGCCTACTTGGTTACAAGCGGGTATATCTTTGGGTGGTGTACAATTACCCTTCGCCAGGTTATTTATTATTGGTTTAACAATCATCTGTGTGACGGGAATTTATTTATTTTTACAACGTTCTAGCTGGGGTTTAAGAATTCGGGCTGTGACGCAAAACCGGAGTATGAGTGCTTGTTTGGGAATTCCAACTGAAAAAGTTGATGCGATTACTTTTGCACTAGGTTCTGGTTTAGCTGGTGTGGCTGGATGTGCAATTAGTTTACTCGGTTCTGTAGGGCCAAATACGGGACAAAACTATATTATTGATACTTTTATGGTTGTTGTCGTTGGGGGTGTAGGCAATTTAGTCGGTACGATTGTGGCGGCATTGGGTATTGGTACGGCTAATTTTTTAATTGGTTCTGGAACTCTGGCTTTGCTGTTGACCCCTGTAAAGCCTTTAGCTGATTTGTTTACTTTTTTTGCGACGACGAGTATGGCTAAGGTGATGGTATTTGCGCTGATTATTGTGTTTTTACAGTGGAAGCCAGGGGGGATTTTTCCTCAGAAGGGGCGTACTGTTGATGTTTAAACCGCAGAGACGCAAAGGACGCAGAGAATGAGAAAAATAGGAGGAGGATTATTAATTGAAGTGGGGGTGGTGATTGCGATCGCACTTTTCCTCATTATCATTATGCCACTGTTGCTGTCGGAGTTTCGTCTAAATTTGTTGGGGCGATTTTTGTCGCTGGCGATTGTGGCTTTGGGTATCGATTTGATTTGGGGTTATACTGGTTTACTAAGTTTGGGACATGGTATTTTCTTTGGTTTGGGTGGATATGCGATCGCAATGTACCTGAAACTGCAAGTCCCTACTGGAGAATTGCCTGATTTCATGGGACTTTATGGGGTTACGGAACTTCCCGCCTTTTGGCAACCTTTTTATTCTTTTCCTTTGACAATAGCTTTGGTGGTATTAGTTCCAGGGTTATTGGCAGGAATATTAGGATATTTAGTTTTCCGAAATCGCCTCAAGGGAGTTTATTTTTCTATCTTGACTCAAGCCGGAACTATTGTATTTTTCAACTTCTTTAACGGTCAACAACAGCTTTTCAACGGTACAAATGGACTGATAGATTTTACAACTTTGTTTGGGGCAACGGTCAGTGATGCGAAAACGCAGTTTGTTTTCTACACGCTAACTGTAGTGTTTCTCGCAGCCACCTATGGTATTTGTCGCTGGTTGACAACTGGACGCTTTGGTAGATTGTTAATAGCTATTCGTGATGATGAAAGTCGGGTAAGATTTTCTGGCTACGATCCTACAGATTATAAGGTGCTAGTGTTTGCAGTTTCAGGTGCGATCGCAGGCATTGCAGGAGCATTTTACACCATCCAGAGTGGTTCTGTATCACCCAGAGCAATGGATATTGCCTTTTCGATTGAAATGGTGATTTGGGTAGCTGTAGGCGGACGCGCTACTTTAATTGGCGCGATTGTCGGAACTTTGTTAGTAAATTATGCTCGCACTTTTTTAAGCGAACAATTTGCAGAAATCTGGCTATTTTTCCAAGGCGCACTATTTTTGATAGTCGTTACAGTGCTTCCTGACGGCATAGTGGGATGGTTGCGTAGCCAGAATATTTCTCTTTTCCACCGCCGTCAACAAATTGCTACATATCCCACCTTGGAAGAAGACGCCGAAGTGCAACATGAACGCGAAAATATTGGAAACTGAAAACGTAACTGTTAGTTTTGATGGTTTTAAGGCTTTAAATCAGCTTAACTTTAGCATGGATGTGGGTGAATTACGTGTAGTAATTGGCCCCAATGGCGCGGGAAAGACAACATTTCTGGATGTGATTACGGGGAAAGTGCAACCAACCGTTGGGCGAGTTTTATTCAAAGGAAGAAACCTGCGTTCTTTACCTGAATATAAAATTGCGCGGTTAGGAATTGGACGCAAGTTTCAAACACCCCGAATTTACTTAAATTTAACACCCCGTGAAAATCTAGAAATTACTAGCAACCACAATAAAAACGTCTTTTCTACTTTGTTTAGCCGTTCTCATCCTGCTGAAAAGAATAATATTAAAGGATTATTAGAAACTATCGGTTTAACTGCTAAAGCTGACATCAGAGCAGGTTTACTTTCTCATGGTGAAAAGCAACGTTTAGAAATTGGGATGTTAGTAGCACAGTCTCCAGACTTATTACTCGTTGATGAACCCGTTGCTGGTTTAACAGATGAAGAAACTTATAATATTGGTGAATTACTTTTAGCACTAGCACAAAGTCATTCAATTTTAGTAATTGAACATGATATGGAATTTGTACGTCAAATTGCCAAAAAAGTAACGGTATTACATGAAGGGTCGGTGCTGTGCGAAGGTAATTTTGAGGAAGTGCAAAATGACTCTCGTGTAATTGAAGTATATTTGGGAAAACAGGAAGAATGAAAAACTCAATTCCACTTTCTATTCGCCTGGTAATTCTGGTCTGTTTGCGTTGTTAAACACCTGGTCTACTGTTACCGCCCAATCAGGAATTAGCACTGATTCCATGCAAGTCGCATCTGTAAATACTTTATCCTCATACTGTCCTTCCACCCACTGGCAAATCGTAATTTGTTGCATCTGTGGGTCAACAATCCAATACTCTAATATTTCCCTAGCGGCATACTCCGTCCGCTTATAGCGATAATCACGAACACGGTTTGCCGTACCCGGAGAAACAATTTCAATCGCTAGCGCAGGCGGTGGCATATCACCAGTGAGAGTAGCACGAGTAGCGCCGATAAGTGCAGCATAAGATTCTTCTGTATGAACCATTAAGTCAGGTAAACGACATCTCGCCCGTCGCCCCGCTACCTCAATTTCTGTATCCTTGTGAGCAACTAAATAAAAAGGGAAATGTTTTAGTAGTTCAACGAATAGAAATCTTGCCAGATTGCTATTTTCCTGACTTTCTGGTGGCATCTCGACTAATTCTCCATCGACCAACTCATAGCGGGTATCTGTACCATCGTCATAGGTAAGATACTCCTCAAAGGTCAGCAGTTTTTGGGTTTTCGTCCTTTGGGTCATTTGCTTTGCTTTCTGTACCCTATATAGACTATAGCGGTTCTTATTCAGATGCGGTACAACATTACATCACCAGGTGTAGGGGCACGGCACTGCCGTGCCCCTACGCGTGTACCTCACGTAAACGAGAACCACCATACCACTAAATGATAGTTGCTAACGCTGCGGTGTATACACAAGTCAAATTACCTCATTTTCTATGCAGTTTTAGCATTTTTATCTGATGCTTGTTCTGCAATATTTTTTAAGCGGCTCGCTCTCATTTTGCGGATGCGATCGCTATTGCGAACACCACCCGCCATCTCATATTCAGCGCTGTCTTTACCGTACTTAATAGCAACCACCATTAACATTTTCTCAGAAAGCTGCTTCAAGTTTTTTTCCATCTCTTCAACTTCTGTTAAAGAAGAGTCAACTATAGCCAGGGCGCTATTATGAACATCAAGTTTGTTACGTAACTGGTCGATTGATTTAATCAGTTTTTCTAAAGTATAATCTTCTTCAAATTTAATGGTTGGAACAATCGATTTCATCCCAGATGCTCTTAACTCAACTTTTTCTAAAACACGGGATGTACGTTTTTGACGAGACATACAATTTCTCTTTTAAGATACTTCTAGAGCTAGCTTGCCTCAATTAAGCCTAATTCCGCTTCAGCATAAATCGCAATTTCTGATAATAAAATTTTTGAGCTTATCTCAGTAATACTTCGGTATATAATTACTCATATAAGAAGGTAAGAGATAGCAAACATGGGAGTAGTCGCTACAGGCTTGGGAGTAGTCGCTACAGACTTGAGAGTAGTCGCTACAGACTTGAGAGTGGCCGCTACAGACTTAAGAGTAGTCGCTACAGACTTGAGAGTAGCCGCTACAGACTTGGGAGTAGTCGCTACAGACTTGAGAGTAGCCGCTACAGACTTGAGAGTAGTCGCTACAGACTTGAGAGTAGTCGCTACAGACTTGAGAGTAGTCGCTACAGACTTGGGAGTAGTCGCTACAGACTTGGGAGTAGCAGGGTTAATAAATCTGGTCATAGAGGGCGCGATCGTCCATACTAGATGGTAGACACCTTCGACTATAGGAGCCGTCTATGTTGCTACAAGAATTGAAGGAGCAGGTCTTCAAGCTATCACCAAGCGATCGCCTTGCACTAGTGAGCGCCATCATTGAGTCCTTGCGAGACATGCCAATTTCTGAGCCTGAGCGCTCTGGTGCGATTAGACGAATGCGAGGCTTGTTAAAAACAGATCGGCCAGCACCGACTGATGAAGAAGTGGCTACTATGTTACAAGAGCGACGGGTAGACAAGTATCTTCAGTGAAAGTTTTAATTGATACTAATATTGTTCTAGATTTTCTCTTGCAGCGAGAACCTTTTTTCCAAGATGCAGAACTATTGTTTCAAAAGATTGATTCTGGTCATGTCGTTGGGTATGTGACAGCGACAACACTTACAGATATTTTTTATATTTCTCGAAGACATACCCGCAGCATTGATCAAGCACGACAAGCAGTTTCAGAAATGCTGACTGCTATGATCATTTGTCCTGTTAATCGAGCCGTCTTGGAATCAGCATTTGGATCTGGTTTAGATGATGAAAGAAGATGCTATTCAAATCGCTTGTGCTATTGCTCAAAGGTTAGACGCTATTTTGACACGCGATACGCAAGGTTTTTTGAGTTCATCTTTACCCGTTTTATCAATTCATGAGTTGTTACAGCAGTTGGGGGTGCAAGATAGCGATTAGTTGGTTATCAGGCAAAGATGGCGCGATCATATTGTCAGATTATCGCTCAAGGTTGGGAACCTCCGCACGGAAGTGTTCTCCTCTACATGAGATTTTTTTAATACAAACTGAATTTTATTATGCTAAAAATTTCTAACCTCAACGTTTACTACGGTGAAAGCCATATTCTCCGCAATGTAGATTTAAGCGTACCATCTGGACAAATGATATGCCTGATTGGACGCAATGGTGTAGGTAAATCTACATTACTCAAAACAATTATGGGATTACTCAAACCCCGCAGTGGTACTATTAACTTAGCTGGAGAATTAATCAACTCAAAATCTCCAGACCAAAGAGCAAAGTTAGGAATTGGTTATGTCCCCCAAGGACGAGAAATTATCCCCCGTTTGACAGTCAAAGAAAATCTGCTGTTGGGGTTGGAAGCTAGACGCAAACCAATAAAAAAAGCAGAAATTCCAGAAGAAGTTTTTAGCTTATTCCCAGTGTTAAAAACTATGCTTTCGCGCATGGGTGGTGATTTGAGTGGTGGACAGCAGCAACAATTAGCGATCGCACGTGCTTTAATGGGAGAGCCTCAATTACTCGTCTTAGATGAACCCACCGAAGGTATTCAACCCTCCATTATCCTAGAAATTGAAGCCGCAGTCCGTCGTATCGTCGAAACCACAGGCATTTCTGTTTTATTGGTAGAGCAACATTTACACTTTGTCCGTCAGGCTGATTACTATTACGCTATGCAAAAAGGTGGTATTGTCGCCTCCGGTTCCACAGCCGAACTCAGCCAAGATGTGATTCAACGCTTTCTAGCTGTTTAATTTTTGAGATTTCTATATTAATAGTGTCAGTGGCAATCAAGTCTGCTGCTTCTTGTAAAAGCTCATGCTGTTCCTTTTGAATGGCTTCTAAGCGACTAGAAATTTCTGCTAATCGTTGTTGCTTACTTGGTTGAAAATTTTCAGGTAACAAAGCTGGCAGGTTATCAGTTGTTTTAGTATCTGTAATTTGTTGAACTGCAAAAATCCCAACTTTAGTTAAGGATAGGAAGCTAACTTTAATCAAAGCCTGGAGCAATTTTAACGGAACTTGGAGGATTGACCAACTAGCTGTTTCAATCAAGCGGATGATTGCTTTGATGATGCTCCAAATAAGAGCGATCGCAAACAGCAAAATCACTATACTAATAATTGGGTGATTAGTAGCCCAACCTAGTATTTGAACTAACCTAAAAAATATTGGGTGTTGTGTCAGCCAATCACTTGCAGAAGATGCGATCGCATCTTTAACTGCGCCCGATGTTGTACTCTTAAATTTATCAGCAGTTTGCCAAGTTTGGTCTAAGCTTGTCGTAACTGTATCAATTGCTTTATCAGTTGTTGTAGTTGCTGTTGCCTTCAAAGACTCCCCAACTTGTTGTGCTGAGTTACTTAAAGAGTTAACATTTTCACCTACAAAATCTTTCACATTTTGTAAGCGTTGCAAAACTCCGTTAGATAAATGTATGTCTATTTGGGATGCCATAAAATATTTCACCGAGGTTGAAATCTAACCCGCAAGCCATCTTTAGGGCGATTAGTGGGAACCATAACTACCTCTAAACTTTGATTGGGTAATATTTCCCAATGATAATTGCGTAGAAGATGAGCAGCAATAATCTTCATTTCCATTTTGGCAAAGGCTATACCAATACAGATGCGTGGCCCACCACCGAAACCAACTAAACTAAAAGGATACTTTTTGTGTTCTTGGCGCTGGGGGCTGAAACGCTCTGGATCAAAACGCTCTGGTTCAAGGTAGATTTCCTTTAAGCTATGAGTTATCACAATTGAATAAAGCAACTGCCAACCAGCAGGAACGTGATAACCTTTAAACTCGAAGTCTTTAATCACACCACGAAACCCACCTCCGACAGGTTGATGCAATCTTTCGACTTCCCACAAAACCTGCTCTAAATAGGGCATTTTCCCCAATTGTTCTAAATCCAAATCACCTTTACTAGCAAGTTGCAATTGTTCAACTCTTGCTTTTTCGAGTACTTCTGGATGACGGGCTAACTCTGTACACAACCAAGTTAGCATTGAAGTAGTAGTTTCATGTCCAGCGAAGAGTAACAGCACCGCTTGGGCAATGATTTCTTTTTCACTTAGGCTGTTACCATCTTCATCTTTAGCTTGGATTAACAAGCTGATGGTATCTTTGGTTGGGTTTTGCCGACGTTCTCTGACAACTTGAGTTAGATGCTCTAAAATTTGATCACGAGCGGCTATAGCTTTACCAAATGTAGTAAATGGTAATGGCAACGGATTAATAGCAAATAGCCCATTCGTCAAAGTTGTAAACAACTGGCTGAGGCGGACACATTCCGGCCCAGGACTCGTACCCAACAACAATTGACTAGCAATATCAAATGTCAGCTGTTTAAACTCTTGGAACCAAGTAAACTCTTGTTTTTTCTCCCATTTTTGGAGATAGCCGCGCGTAATATCTTCCATTGTGGAGACATAATTCGCCAATGCTGGGCCATGTAACGCCGGCATCATCAAGCGGCGGTTTCTGCGATGTTCCTCTCCATCTTGCAGAAAAAGCGATTCACCCAGTAATGTTTTGAAATTATCAGGCCATCCCTCACGCCAAGAAAAATTCTCCATCTGGGTTGACAAAACGAACTCTAATGCTTCCGGTCCTGCCATTACCACAGTTGGTCTGCCAAGAAGATGGGTTTTGAAGATAGGCCCATACTGGCGATAGCGCTTTTTGGCAAAATCGCGGTCGAAAACAAAGGAGAGCGTTTCACCTAATATAGGTATACCAAAGCTTCCTGGAGGAATTTGATGATTTTGATTAGTTTTCATTTCAACCTCCAAGCAGACCACCACTTACCCGTTCGCGGAGCGTTCCACATGAAAGAGAAGTGGCCGTGTAAATTTCCCGCCACTTCCACTAACTTTTCCTTGTCAAGAGATTGGAAATAGTTTCGGTTCATTTGAGCTAGGTGTTTTTTGCTCAGTCGATTCATCGAGTTTTAAATACCTATCAACCTTCACATTATCATGTTGAAAACCACTTATGTTACAGTTGTCTCTCTCGTTGAAGCAGAAGATGGTTAACCCAACGCGGACTTTAACTCACTTTCGGCTTGTTGCAACGCTTCTGGTAATTTACTCGCGTCCCGTCCGCCGGCTTGGGCTAAGTTCGGTCTTCCACCGCCGCCGCCACCGCAGATTTTAGCGATCGCACCTACAAATTTACCAGCTTGCAAACCTTTTTGGTTCACTTCAGAACTAAAAGCCGCAACTATACTAACTTTCCCTTCTTCAGGAACAGAACCCAGCACCACTGCACCGTTACCGATTTTTTGCAGTAAGCGTTCGGCTGCGGTTTTCAAGGATTCTGGATCAACGTCTTCTAATTGGGCGACAATAATTTTAGAATCGCCTACGGTTTGGGCTGTTTGTAGTAAGCTATCAGATTTTGCGATCGCTAACTGTACCTTTAAGGTTTCTAGTTCCTTTTGGGTATTTCTGAGTTCGCTTTGCAGACTTGTGATTCTGTCTGGTACTTCTTCGGGTTTAACTTTAAAAAAGTCCAGGCGATTAGAAATCGCGGCTATACAAACCAAGTCCGCCTGCGCGGACTAATACAAAAGGATTTAAGGCATAATCGAATTTGGCTTTACCACGAGTGGCATAAACCGACTGAAGGCTGAGGGTAGATGGGGACCGGAGTCGGAAAGATTGTTGGCGGATTTAGGACAATGTGATGAGATAGTAGCGAGATCATCCTGACTCACCACTTTCATCCAAATATTTCAGAAAAGAATTAACGCCCAGTAACTGAATACTATAGCTTGCCATTAGCGCTCTCAAGTCATCATCAGCCCGCAAGTCATCATCTCCAGATACGATAATTCCCGCCTCACCATCAATCGCTGTTGCCAACACAGGTAAATCTTTAGGATCTCGACAATTAGGCGGAATAGTTTTCAATTCAACCCATAATGAGCGGTACTGCAACTGTTGTTCCAGGCGCATCGCCTGACTCGGATCAATCCGCTTTCTTAAACGGGAGCGATTCCAAACAAGATGAAGTTCTTCCATGAGAGGTTGACTCATTACCAACTGGAATTTATGTTGATTAAATGCTTCCAAAATCGGCAACGTAACTCGTCCTTTTAGCAAAATGCGAATCCAAATGTTGGTGTCAATGACTACTCGCAAGGTCATATCGGCTGGGATTGCTGACGCACAGCTTTAATTTCAGCCATGATGTCATCGTCTGTAATATCATCAATTGGGGGTTCGGCATAAAGTTCTTGAATTAAAGCCGTCAAATCTGAATGTAAATCTAGTTGAATCAAGGCTCTGGCGACTTTTGCCCGTTCATCTGGCTGCAACTGTTGTACCGCCGTAATGAGTTGTTCCAAGGTGATTGGAATTGATACCATGTCGGTAGCTATCATGATCATTTCTTAAATTGTAGTGCGATTGTCATTTAAAGGGCGATCGCAGTTTAGGCATGAGTTTAGATGAGCGATGCCTACGGCTGGCTACGCCTACGCATTTGGTGTAAGTTAGGGTTGTGCGATCGTTTTTGCTATTGATATATCTTGAATAGTTTCCAGCAGATATTGCGAGAAAGAGTCAAATTTACAACCAAGATTCAACAGACAATCCTGTTACCTGTATAATTCGCTGAAAGTCGCTATCTGCTGATACAACAAACAGTAAAACTATACTGTAGAGCATAGATTCATGACTCAAAAGGATTTAAGTCATAATCGAATTTGGCTTTACCACGCGTGGCGTAAACCGACTGAAGACACTCTTGAAAATCATCGCCTTCCCAGGTTCTGGCGTGTCTCAAAATAGAACGTCCGGAAGCTGGGCGGTAAGGTAATTGAGAATTGTCTACTGACTGGGATTCTGGTATTATTTGGGTATCTTTTGACTTAACTTGTAAGGCAGGTATATCTTTTTTGTCTGCTTCTTGCTTGGTTTTGAGAAAACGCAAAAAGTCTAGAGTTTCTTCTAGAAGAGAGTCTGGAGAGGATTCAATTTCTTGGAAAAGGCGTTTTTTAATAGTCATATAAAGTATTGTGTAACTGAATTAGTTGTCCAGGCAGGCAAGACTTGGCGTGAGCTTCGTCGAATGCTGCCCGCCCCACAAGAGAAGATAATTAACTCAAGGCTGAGTGTAAATCACTCTGCGCCTTTGCCAACGCCTCTGGCAATTTACTTGCGTCCCGTCCGCCTGCTTGGGCTAAATTCGGTCTTCCACCGCCACCGCCACCGCAGATTTTAGCGATCGCACCTACAAATTTACCAGCTTGCAAACCTTTTTTGTTCACTTCAGAACTAAAAGCTGCAACTATACTAACTTTCCCTTCTTCAGGAACAGAACCCAGCACCACTGCACCGTTACCGATTTTTTGCAGTAAGCGTTCGGCTGCGGTTTTCAAGGATTCTGGATCAACATCTTCTAATTGGGCGACAATAATTTTAGAATCGCCTACAGTTTCGGCTGTTTGCAGCAAGCTATCAGATTTTGCGATCGCTAACTGTACTTTTAAGGTTTCTAGTTCCTTTTGGGTATTTCTGAGTTCGCTTTGCAGACTTGTGATTCTATCTGGTACTTCTTCGGGTTTAACTTTAAAGCGATCGCTCAAATCTTTAACTACTTTATCCCGAAGATTAAGATAATCCAGTATTGCTGGCCCCGAAACAGCTTCAATACGCCGCACTCCAGAAGCCACACCAGCTTCAGAAATAATTTTAAATACGCCAATTTCAGCCGTGTTACTCACATGAGTTCCACCGCATAGTTCCATTGATACGTTGGGGAAGTCAATCACCCGCACTTCCTCGCCATATTTTTCGCCGAACATAGCAACAGCACCTCTAGCTTTCGCCTCTGCTAAAGGTAATACTTCCACGTTTGCAGCATGTGCTTCGGCAATCCAAGCGTTCACCTGTTCTTCAATTTGTTGTACTTCCTCTGCTGTCAAAGCACGGGGACAGTTGAAGTCAAAGCGCAACCTGTCAAAGGACACTAGGGAACCAGCTTGAGATATGCTATCATCAACAATTTTTTTCAAAGCTGCTTGCAACAGGTGCGTTGCAGTATGGTTAGCTTGGGCGCGACGGCGACAAGCCGGATCAATTTGAGCGGTTACATTATCGCCTACGCGCAGTGTACCGCGTTCGATGCGTCCGAAGTGAACAAAGAAATCAGATTCTTTCTTCACATCTTCCACCCGAACTACGATTCCATCACCAGATATATAACCGCGATCGCCAATTTGTCCCCCAGATTCACCATAAAATGGCGTTTTGTCAAGAACAATTTGCACTTCTGTTCCCGCTTCTGCTTCCTCTTGGGAAACACCTTCTACCAAAATTGCTTCGACTTTTGCCGTCGTCGCCGATTGGGTATAGCCTAAAAATTCAGTGACTTGGATATGTTCTGCTAATTTATCGAGGGAACCTTGCACAGTTAAATCGATGGTTTCGTGTGCTGCTTTGGCGCGTTCCACCTGCTTTTGCATTTCGGTATTGAATCCCGCTTCATCCACTGTGAGATTATTTTCCTCGGCAACTTCTTGAGTAAGTTCGAGGGGAAATCCATAAGTGTCATAAAGAGTAAATGCGCTCTCACCGCTAATTTGAGTTTTCCCTTGCTGTTTCACCTCTTGGATAATTTCTTCTAGGAGTTTTTCGCCTCTATCCAGAGTTCTGAGGAAATTCGATTCTTCCCGTTGCAGTTCAGCTTGAATTGCTGCTTCCCGTTGGCGCACATTGGGATAAGCTGATTCAGAAAGAGCGATCGCAGTTTCGGCAACTTGGGTAGTAAATTCGCCAGAAATTCCAATTAATCGCCCATGACGTACCACGCGCCGAATTAACCGCCGCAGCACATAACCTCGTCCGACGTTGGAAGCGCGAATTTCATCGGCGATCATGTGGACAACAGAACGAACGTGATCACCAATCACTTTTAGAGAGACTTTGGTTTTCTCATCACTTTTGTGGTAATCAATGCCAGCAATTTCGGCTGCTGTTTGGATAATTGGAAAAATCAGGTCAGTTTCGTAGTTATTGGGCACTTTTTGGAGGATTTGCGCTATTCTCTCCAAACCCATACCAGTGTCGATGTTCTTGTTTTGCAGTGGCGTTAAATTCCCGGACGCATCCCGGTTATATTGCATGAACACGAGATTGTAAAACTCAATGAACCGGGAATCGTCTTCTAAATCTATATTTTCGTCACCGCGTTCTGGGTGGAAATCGTAATAAATTTCTGAACAAGGGCCACAAGGCCCAGTCGGCCCAGATACCCAAAAGTTATCATCTTCGCCCAAGCGTTTAATTCTCGCTATTGGCACACCGATTTGATCGCGCCAAATTCCAAAGGCTTCATCATCATCTTTAAAAACGCTGACGACGAGATTTTGAGGGGAAATGCCAAAGACTTGTGTGGAGATTTCCCAACCCCAAGCGATCGCTTGTTCTTTAAAATAATCACCAAAGCTGAAATTGCCCAACATCTCAAAAAACGTCTGATGCCGTTTGGTGCGTCCGACATTTTCGATGTCGTTGGTACGGATACACTTTTGCGAAGTCGTAGCCCGCTTAAATTCTGGTGTGCGCTGCCCCAAGAATATCGGCTTAAATGGTAGCATCCCCGCGATCGTCAGCAGCACGGTTGGATCTTCTGGCACGAGGGAGGCACTTGGGAGAATTTGGTGTTCCCGTTGGGCAAAGAAGTCGAGAAATATGTTGCGAATTTCGTTACCGCTTAGGTACTGGGGATTTGAAGACATAGGTGTTTTTAACTTTAGACTTTAAGGCTTGGGCGTAGCGGCACTAGGTAAGTGTATTTATCGTAATTAGCTTTATATATTCTTGCATTTTGTTTCATATTACTGCCAGCGAATTGTGATAGTCGCTGGCATATATATAGTTATTAGGATATTTTTGCACTACTATCTTACTTTGTAGGATGTGCGTAGCCGTAGCTCGTCGTAGACATCACATTTTCATCCTTAAGATTAATTCTTAAGAAATGATTTAAAATTTCTATATTTGGGTAACAAATGGCACTAAAACTGAAAGTATCAAATATTGCTTATGAGGGATATGTAGAAACAACTACTGAATCCATCCTATGGAACCTGAAGCCAAGATGGATGTTAATGTTAATAATAAAACTGTCACGGTAGAATCCACAGCTTTTGAGGAGTTGTTCAAATAGGTAGTTTTTGCTACTAGTTATGCTGTAGAAGGTTGTTGATCCGATTCTAGCTTCTCACAGAAGTTATAAGTTCAATCTTTAATTATTAGGGTATTATTAGCGTCGGTAAGCTACTTAATCATAATAGAGAGAGTTTTACTGTCTATTTAATTTAGATTATTTTGTAATTCACCTTCTAGCTTGATACTTAATAAAAGCTAATTTTTTAAAGAAAAAGCCTGAAGTGTCATATGCCAAATAATCTTATCATTAGAATGATAGAATTTTGGCTTTTATAACTTCTTTATTTTTCTATTTAGAAAGAAATTTAATTGACTAATGTAACGTTTATTACAAAGTATTT
Source organism: Nostoc desertorum CM1-VF14 (assembly GCA_019359245.1). Classification (GTDB taxonomy): domain Bacteria; phylum Cyanobacteriota; class Cyanobacteriia; order Cyanobacteriales; family Nostocaceae; genus Nostoc; species Nostoc desertorum. The sequence continues at coordinate 26,724 of JAHHHR010000065.1, forward strand.
GTTTTGGTAATTTCATCAGGTAAATAACATTTAAGAAAACTACAAGAATAGTTTCCATACGTACAAATAATATTCAGTATTATTACTGTTTTAAAAACATACTGTAAAGAAGACATTAGTTGTCAGAAAGAGAAATTTCAGAAAGTCTAGTAGCAAATATAAAGTCTTGATAGGAGATTAAACTTTAAAATTTATCATAGATTCAACGTTTAAAAATCTTATAAAAATAAATATAACTTCGCTTAAGACGACATATTTAGTATTAGGCAAGAAAACAGTAAGAGTAGGTTAATTTCCTTAAAATTTCAATAGGGCAAAATATAAAGCAATGAATATTTCTATTCTGGTCTTTGGAAAACATAACTTTATCGCCACACTTCCAGATCAGATCCGTTGTGCGACTGCTTTTAGTGTAGAAGTTATAGACAATCTAGATCAAGCAGTCTCGCAGATTCAAATGACGCCCCCCGATATAATACTTGTGCAGGCTAGCCTGGATGGCAGTATGGAACTTTGTAGTTGGTTGAAAGACCAGACAAAATTATCCTGGATATACTGTATTCTTTTCGAGGATCGTTCCCAGCAGCTTACTGATAGAACTAAATATGGTTGGGAAAGGGAATTAGAAATGAGTGCTACGGCATTAAAGCAAGGAGCTGATGCTTATATTTGGCATCTTATTGAAGAAAAAACAGAGCATAGTTTGGCAGAGTTGACTGCCAATCATGGACTAATACTTGCTCAATTAACTGTTGGCTTACGGAAAGCCCAAAAATACCGAGATTTGATTCAAACAAATGATATGTTATCAGCGATCGCTTTATCTGATCCGTTAACAGAATTAAATAATCGTCGTGCTTTAGAATGGGACTTGCCCAGGCAAATAAAAAAAGCTAGAAGTCAAAAGACTTCCATGAGTTTGATTATTTTGGATGTAGATTATTTCAAGAAAGTTAATGATACTCACGGTCATTTAGTTGGCGATCGCGTTTTGCAGCTACTATGTCAGCGTCTGCGACACAATCTGCGCTGTCAAGACACAGCATTTCGCTATGGTGGCGAAGAATTTGTGATTCTTCTGGCTAACACTACCGATGAGGAGACACTATTAGTAGCCCGTCGTCTCAATCGGGTAGTCAGCGACAAACCATTTTCACTCAATAGTAAACTGACAATTAATGTCACCATTAGTCTAGGCACAGCCTGTCTGCAAACTAAGGATGACGATCAAGGAGTAAGTCTGTTGCATCGTGCCGATCAATGCTTGCTACAAGCTAAAACTGCTGGGCGTAATCGGGTGATTGCCTCAAACTATTTATCTCATGTCCCACATTTAAAAGTTGTTTCTTCTTAAAAGTGGGCATTGGGAAGGTTATTTAATTTTTAATTTTCAATTTTTAATTGATTTCTCTCCACTTACTCCTAACTCAGCATGACAATCTTCTACCGAAGTGCGTTGTCGCATAGCATTAACTAAAGTCTCGTAGCTAGACCAATTTTCTTGCAGTAGGGTTTTTGCCTGGAGGGTATGAAACCGCAGTTTCTGTTGATAAACTGATTCAGAAAAGCCCAAAATTGTCAAGACCCCTATCAGCTTGTTTTTATCATCGCCTCCCCCCTCAGCATTATTAAAAACTAGGGTTTCAGCAGCAATACCTGCCATCCAAACAGTGCAGTAACGGTCTAACATTTGGGCACTGATTTTACCCACTTCTAGTTGAGATGCTAATTCGCCATCATCAAAGCTAACGCCACCTTGCCCAGGTTGCCCCTGTTTCCAAGCTTCCCAAGCGCTGAGAGTGTAGCCGGTAACGGGAATACCTAACAGGTAAGCAATCAAGAAATGTCCTGCTTCGTGGTGGACGATGCGATCGCGGTGTTCACTTGAAAATCCAGCAATCCAATCTAAAAAGATAGTACCACCCTTGCCTTGCAAGCTAAAGCTATCTAACGTAGCTATACCTAAGATAGTGAAGGTAGCAAGCGCTGGTACTGCGGGCGACAAATGAATAAATGGCCCCAGTAGGGTAGACATGGTGATGAGAAAAATAGATATTGCAACTAAATTTAGGCTAATCTGGCTCATTTAGAGTTTTTTGAAAATCTGCTTAATCTTTCTTCATTATGAGGGAATGTCTACGACGGGCTACGCCTAGCCACAGCTATTGTATCAAGATGGTTGTAGCGATCGCCTACTTTTTTTCATCTCACAACTAAATAAATCACTACCTTAATAACGAATGTTTTCTCTATCACTAGAATGATGGCTGCTTTTCCAGCCGCAGACATAATGTGACGTTAGTAGGTATAAAACATCCAACAGGAGATGAATGTGGCTGAACAATTCAAAAAGGGCGATCGGGTTGAATGGAACACTTCACAAGGCAAGACAACTGGCAAGGTAGTAAAGAAACTCACTTCACCTACAGATATTAAAGAACACCATATTGCTGCAAGTGAAGATAATCCTGAGTACTTAGTTGAAAGTGATAAGACAGGAAAACAAGCTGCTCACAAGCCTAATGCTCTTAATAAAGTAGAGGAGTAATAGTTAATCATGAGCAAAGATGTTAAATCAGTGATTGACGAGTTTCATCAAGCTGTCAATATGACACCCAAGGAACTAGAGTCTTGGCTGGATACGGATGAGTCGCAAACTGTGGGGCAAAAAGATGGCGACGATGAGTCAATCGGTCATAAATCTGGGCGGCGTATCATTCAGCTATTGCAAAAAAAAGATGACTATACCGATGATGACCTTTCGCACATGAAGAAAGTTATTAGTTACGTTCAGCGTCACATGGCACAGCAGCCATCGGGCGACTTAGAACACACACGTTGGTGCTACTCTTTAAAAAATTGGGGACACGACCCACTCAAGTAAAGTACATTTATTTGGTCGATTTTTTGATTAATTAAAATATGACCGAAATTATGTTTTGCAAATTGTCTATCTATATGTAGGAAAAATTTCTAGTAGAAAAAGTAAGAAAAGTGGGAAAAGTAGGATGTTTTTTATTCCCTCTTGATTATCAAGTTATTACACGCTATTTTGATAGTTAAGTACAGTTCTTGAAAGGAAGTTTGGGAGTATGTAAAAAAGCTGCTGAAATTTTTAGATGAAAAGCCTAAAAGTAAATAGGGAACTGGAGTTAAAAAAATATACTTTTTTAACTCCTTTTGTAGCAATACTTAAATTAAACTCAGCTTTAGGGGCATTTTTAACAGTAATCTGCTTTATAAATTTCAATAATATGTGTGTGGTATATAGCTTGTAACTGTCAATATTTTGTCAAAACCCTATAGTGGTTATGAGGAAAATGACGTAAAACACAGCTTACTGATTTTATTGGGTAATGTTAACTTCAGGATTGTGCAATCGATAGCAGATAGCTTTGTCAAATAAAACCCGCTTGAATGATTCATCTAAGCTAATAGTCGTTTCACCACTACCCAGAAACAAATAGCCATCTGGCCTTAATTGCTGCTTGATCTTTCTTAGCAAGGCTTTCTTGGTAACAACATCAAAGTAGATTAAAACATTCCGTAAAAAGATAACATCGAATTGCGGCAGAGATGACCAAGATTGCAAAAGATTTAACTGACGAAAATCAACCATCTGGCGAATTTGTTCCTTTATTTGCCAGTCAGTCTCTAGCTTTTGAAAGTAGCGATCGCGAATATTTATAGGTAGTCCACGATTCATTTCAAGCTGGTTATAATGCCCCTCGCGGGCACGCGCTAAAACCTTAGTAGAAAAATCAGTCGCAATTAATTTTACAGGCCAATTGGGAAGCGTAGGGAAATGTTCATTAATTAGTATGGCGATGCTATAAGGTTCTTGTCCATTAGAGCAGGCAGCACACCAAACGTTGAGCGATCGCTCAGTTTCTCGTTGTTTAATTAACTCTGGTAGGACGTATTTTTTCAGCGCTTCAAAAGGGTGGCTATCACGGAAGAATGAGGTTTCGTTAGTGACTAGCGCCTCGATTGTCCGGGCGTGAAGATTATTAAATGGGTGAGTTCGCAAGTAAGTAACCAAATCAGCGATAGAAGCAAATCCTGCCGATTCGACAATTGGCTGCAAATGTAACTCTGCTAAATAGGTTTTATCACCAAACAACACAACTGCTGAATGATGATGAACTAACTCCCGAAGATACTCAAAATCAGTGGTGCTTACACCCATAATCTGTTTAATTACAGGTCTGAAGGAGGAACTTGAGTGAAACGAATTCTGTGCATAATTTCATCTGCGATTTGGTTAAGTGGAAGAATTTTATTAGCAAGTCCGGCATTAACTACAAAACTAGGCATTCCCCACACGACGCTAGTAGCTTTATCTTGTGCAAGTACCTGTCCACCCGCCTCGCGTATGCACTGAGAGCCATGCAACCCATCTTGCCCCATACCTGTGAGGATAACTGCGATCGCCCCACCTCCATAAACCTGTGCAACCGATCGCAACAGCACATCGACTGAAGGACGACAAGAATTTTCGGGAGATGCTTGATGCGTAACAAGTCTAACCCCAGTTTTGTCGCGTTGCACAATTAGATGAAAATCTCCTGGGGCAATCCAGGCATGTCCCGGTTTTAGTATCTGTCCAGAAACCGCTTCATCTACTGGAATTTGACACTTGGAAGCTAATTGTTTAGCTAGTAGTTTCGTAAACATTGGCGGCATATGTTGCACAATCAAAATCGGCACTGATAAATCTGCTGGAAACTCCTTAAGCACAACAGCCAGAGCATTTGGGCCTCCGGTAGAAACTCCAATTGCCACAACATCCACCTGCTGTATATCCCTACGAACAGGAAAAATAACTGGATGGGTAATTGTGCTGGGTGTGAAAAATGTACCAAATACCTTAATTTTAGGAATTAAATCATCTCGAATATGTTGGGTTGCTGCCTCTACACTTCCTAAGTTACTAGGTTTTGTGGCATAGTCTGAAGCACCTAAAGAAAGAGCTTCTAGGGTTGCGATCGCTCCACTGTGTGTGAAGGTACTATACATAATCACTGGTAAGCGTGGATATATTTTTCGGATAGCGGACAAGGTTTGCAAACCATCCATCTCCGGCATCTCAATATCTAAAATGATGACATCGGGATTAACATGAGAAATCTTGGCTAGGGCAATGCGACCGTTAGCCGCGACTCCTACCACCTCCAGTTCTGGATCGCTAGACAAAATTTTACTTAATCGACTCCGTATTACAACGGCGTCATCGACAATTAGTACCCGGATTTTGGGCATTGGGCATTAGGGATTGGGGAATGGAGGCAGGGGGCAGGGGGCAGGGGGCAGGGGGCAGGGGAGTGGAGTTTTTATGCTTGTTTACGAGTATCAAAGACTCATTAATGAAGTTCAAAGGCTCATTAATGGAGTTCAAAGACTCATTAATGGAGTTCAAAGACTCATTAATGGAGTTCAAAGACTCATTAATGGAGTTCAAAGGCTCATTGTTGCATTCTAAAATATATCTCCCCTTGTCCCCTTGTCTCCCTTGCCCCCTGTCTCCTCTTAATACTTGAACTGATTGACAACTTTCTGCAAATCTACTGCCATTCGGGACAGTTCTGTGGCTGCCTCTAATGTATTACTAGTTCCAGTAGTCGTACTTTGAGTATTAAGTGCCACAATTCCAATACTTTTGGCAATATCTGATGTTCCTTTGGCTGCCTCAGCCATATTTCGACCAATTTCATTTGTAGTTGCTGTTTGTTCCTCAATAGCACTGGCGATCGTGCTTTGGAAGTCGTTGATTTGGTTGATAATACTAGTAATCTGAGTGATGGCTTGAACGGCACTTTTTGTATCTGTCTGAATTGCTTCAATTCGCTGGCTTATATCTTCAGTCGCACTTGCCGTTTGTTTGGCTAATTCTTTCACCTCGTTTGCGACTACGGCAAATCCTCTACCTGCATCTCCGGCTCTAGCCGCCTCAATTGTAGCATTGAGCGCTAGCAGGTTTGTTTGCCCTGCGATCGAGGTAATGACTTTAATAACTTTGCCAATTTCGATGCTGCTTTGACCGAGTTTGTTAATTGTCTCATTTGTGCGATCAGCTGTTTTAACTGCCTCAGTCGTCACCTTTGCTCCTTGAGTAACGGTCTTAGCAATTTCTCGAATGCTAGCATTCATCTCTTCTACGGCAGTCACAACTGTATTAGTATTCTGACTTACCTGTTCAGCTGAGGCAGACGCAGAAGTGGCTTGTTCGGCTGTTTGTTCGGCGTTCTCACTCATTTCTTTGCTAACTGCGGTTAATTCTTCTGCGGAAGACGCAACTGCTGTTGCCACCTCTGTCATCTGTCTAATTGAAGACTGTAGGCTGCTAATCATCTGATTTGCATTATCCGTGAGCTGCTTAAACTCTCCTGCATTGCTTGCCTCGATTTGCTTGGACAAATTTCCTTGAGCGACGGCAAGGCTGACCTCATTAATACCTTTTATCTGCTCTCTTAAATTTGTAGACATCTGATTCAAGTTGTCGAGCGATTCTTTCCAATTCCCACCGGCTCCTTTGACAACGGCTTGAGAACCAAGCTTGCCTTCGATACCAATCTCGGATGCCAAGCGATTAACTTCGTTAGCAAAGTTTTGATTTAAACTCACCAATTCATTAAAAACTGAGGTGATTTCACCCAGTTCATTATTCTCATCAGCTAAACGGACGGTAAAATCACCGTTTTTTGCCGCCTTAAGTGCTATTAGTAACGCTTGCAATTGCACTTTTATTACACTGTCATCGGTCGGTTGCGAATCTGCACTATCCGCCGAGGGAGATTTAGAGTTGGCTGTTTTTCCAGCCCGATTTGTAGTCATTGCAAAGCGCTCCTGAATTATTCGTTAATCTGATTTGTTAAATTAATATCTAGAATTTTCTCGGCGTCTAGAACTAACAGAAATCCCTCTGGGAGCGGGTAAGCTCCTGCTAGCATCTGACGCATTCTACCTTTTAACGTTGCAGGTGGGGGTTGAAAGGTGTTTTGTTCAAACTCTAAAACATCTCCCACATAATCGACCTTTAAACTGGCTACTTCATGCTCAGAACACACAATGATATTAAATCCCTGCGGTTCTTCTACAAGTTTTATAGTTGATTGTGTCTGCGGTTCGCTCATCTCTAATCGACGCTGCAAATCGATGACAGTAATAATTCGTCCACGTAAATTAATCAACCCATAGATATCTGGTGGTGCTAAAGGTACAGGAGTCGTTGCTTGTGGACGAATCACTTCTTGAACGTGTTGCACGTCAATACCAAAGTAAGCTCCTTTGAGGAAAAATGTGCAAATTTGTTGTTCAGCCATGAGTCGCTAATTGCAGCAAATGAGGGTTAGCAATCCGAATTACAGTCTCAATGTCAAGAATTTCTGTGATTTGTCCTTGAATTACAGCACAGAAAAGTACACCAGGTCTACTAGAGATACCTTTAATGTTCAGTGGTTCTTCCACAATATCAAGAATGCGATCGACTACTAGCCCAACACTGAGTTCTGAGTATGGAGAGACAATAATTATCTGGAGCGTTTCGGCAACTGTCGCCAAAGCCTCATCATTAAAGGGATCGCGAGCGCCAAATATCTTATAAAGATCGATCAGTGGCAAAATTTGCCCGTAAGACTGGAAGACATCCTGATTAGCCACTTTTTCTACAGCAGAAGCAAGAATCTCTTCGAGCCGAAATGCGATCGCCAGTGGAATGCCCATGCGTGCGCCTTGGGGACCTTCAAATAGTAAAATTGTTTGGCGATCGCCTGCTTGCTCTAGGCTATTTACAGCGTTTTCGCTCAACAACTGCTTTTGTTTGGCGGTTATACCAGTTCGGTTTGCCAAACCGACAACATCAATAATTAATGCCACTATGCCATCCCCTAAAACTGTGGCTCCTGCAAATAGGGATAGCGTTTTTAACTGTCTTCCCAAAGGTTTAACTACAATATCTTGAATGTCTTCAATTGTGTCTACGACCAGTCCAAAGCGATAATTATCAACTTGCACAATTACTAGACTGAGTGTTTCTAAGTTGCTGATACTATCCTGTTGCAATGCTTGATTGAGGTAAACCAATGGCACAAGATTACCCCGCAAGCGATACACAGGCACATCGTATAATATCTCAATGCTATTGAGTGCTTCTAGGCGTACTAGCTCTTGTAAACTTGCTTGGGGAATAGCATAGCGATTGTCGCCACTACTGACAATCAATGCTGGAATAATTGCCAATGTTAACGGAATCTTGATTTTGAAAGTCGTCCCTTGTCCCTGTTGGCTGTAAATTTCAATCGTTCCGTTAATCTTCTCAATATTACTCTTGACAATATCCATCCCAACCCCCCGCCCGGAAAGGTAAGTTACCTGTTCAGCAGTAGAGAAGCCGGATAAAAAAATTAAGTTCATCACTTCTGACTCACTCATAGTTGCAGCCTGCACAGCGTTCACTAAACCAAGTTGCTGCGCTCGCCCTTTGAGCCGTTCTAAATTCAGACCGCGACCATCATCGCCAATTTCAATATTTACTTTGCCGCTTTCGTGAAAGGCTCTGAGAAATAGCCGTCCTAAGCTTGGCTTTCCACAAGCAACCCGCTCGGCTGGTAATTCAATCCCATGATCGATGCAGTTGCGTACTAAATGCGTCAAAGGGTCTTTAATTGTTTCAATAATACTTTTGTCTAGTTCAGTTTCTGCGCCCTCCATCTCCACCTCAACTTCTTTACCGGAAGCGATCGCTAAATCGCGGGTGACGCGAGGGAACTTTTGCCAAATGGAACTAATTGGTTGCAGTCGAGTTTTCATCACTCCTTCCTGCAACTCGGCTGTAAGTAGGCTTAGGTGCTGGCAGGTAGCAGCAAAATTATTATCCTTAAATTTTGTACTAAATCCAATTACCTGGTTACGGGCTAAAACAAGTTCACCCACTAGGTTCATCATCTGATCTAGCAGATTAACATTGACTCGAATATAAGCAGATTCTGATGTTGTCGTTGATATTTCTGTGAGTTCGTGATTGAGAGCTTCTACAGACTCACTAGCTGCTGTATCTTCTTGTGGCGTTTGTATATTAACAGGCAATTGAGAGGGCTTTGGAGTCTGTTTAGTTTCTGACAATCGGGTTAATAACCCGATCAGTGCTGAATAATCGCGTAGGCGCAGCCCGTCGTAGACATCGCTATCCTGCTTTGTAGCTTGAATTTGAGACAGGATTTGCCGAATGCTATCAACTGTTTGGAGTAAAGTACTAATAATGTCAGGGGTAATTGCTAGCTGGCGATCGCGCAGACACGAGAGCAAATTCTCTCCAGCATGAGCAAGTGATTCTAAATTAGGAAACGGTAAAAAGCCGCAATTTCCTTTAAGCGTATGGAGTGAGCGATAAATGCGAACTAATGCTTCTCCATTCGCAGATGTTTTTTCTAGCTCAATAATATCGCTTTCAATTTGATTCAAGTTCTCATAGCTTTCAACGAGAAATGCTTCTATATCATCGTCAATTTCATTTAACTCCATCGGTTAATAAAGTATAAATTTATATATGTTATTTTAATACTATTTTAATATTAAGCCTCAGCAATGTCTATCTAAAGAGAGATGTTTGTCTTTGTTCAGGCTGAAGACATAATATTTGCCTTAATGATATAGTTAAGAGATAGGCAATCTTATCGTTGCTATTCAACTCAAAGTTTCAAAAATGGTCGTCGTCAAGACAGACAATCTTAACAAGTGCAAACAATGCAATATGCGTTCCGCCCCGCAACTCTTGGAGACGCTACGCGTAGCTTGCTTCCCCGTAGAGGTACGTTAACGTCAGTTTCTCAAATCATAATAACTTTGGTAATACTCAAACTATGTCAAGCAGGTATGCCTCAAAATGTATCTTAATGGCATAAGCCTGTGAGAAATCGACCGTCTAACCGATATCCACCACACAATAATTTTGCATTGGCTTCGCAAAGTAAAGCTGGCATTAGATCGGATTTCAAATACTTAACAAATTTTAAAAACTTCTATTATTAAAAATTTTAGCTTTACAGAATTATAGTTTCAGCGAGTTTGATAATTTTTCCGAAACTATCATTATTGACAATTGTAAAATTATATTTATTTCTTCTTTAATTGATTCATTTTAATTAATAATGTAGGCTAATTAGCCTAAATCAAGAATTATTAAGCTAAAGCATAAAAGGAGAAAGCTGATGGCAATGGTTTTGATTATCGATGATGCAGCTTTTTCTCGCAGAATGATCCGTAAGTTTCTGCAAATCGATGGTTATGAAATTATCGAAGCAAGTAATGGACGTGAGGGGTTAGAAATGGTTGACAACCATAAGCCAAATTGTGTGTTAGCGGATCTTCTAATGCCAGATATGAATGGGTTTGAATTTCTGAAAGCTATGCAAGATAAAAAATTAAAGATTCCGACCATTATCATTTCTGCCGATATCCAAGAAGGGGCACGCAATCAAAGCTATAATCTGGGCGCAGTCAACTTTATTAATAAACCGCCAAAAGAAAGTGAATTGCGAAAGGCAGTCCAGGAAGTTCTTAATACTAAGGAATAAGTTTTCATGAGTGTGACAGCAGAAGAACTGGATGCCCTACAAGAGCTAATTAATATTGGAGTCGGTCGAGCAGCAAGTCTACTTAATGAAATGGTAGACTCTCACATTCGTCTGAAAATTCCGGTTGTTAGAGTCTTAACTGCTAACGAAGCATATCAAGAGTTAACAAAACGATTTCAGGATGATACTTTAGCAGCTGTAAAACTACGCTTTACAGGCTCTTTTTATGGCACTGCTAGCTTAATTTTTCCAACTGACAGCGCATCAACATTGGTTGCAGTGCTTACAGGTGAAGAACCAGGATCGGCTGACCTAGATGCAGTGAAAATTGGCACCCTGAGCGAAATTGGTAACATTGTCATAAATGGGGTAATGGGTTCACTCAGTAATGTGCTAAAGAAGCATCTAAACTACACATTGCCCGTTTACTTAGAAGATACCCTTGAAAATTTATTATTATCTGCATACGAAAGCGATTCAAAAATCTTACTGGCACAAGCCAGTTTCACAATCGAACGCTTTGAAATTATCGGAGATATTATTTTAATCTTTCTGGTGGGTACTTTTGATTCGTTGATCAAGGCAATGAATGAGTAAAATCGCAATAATTAAATAATATAATTATAGTAAAAATAGTTGAAATAAATATTAAAAAACTTTGATACTGCGATGAATATAATTGAACAAGCTCAGGAAAAATTCAGCCTATTAGATAAAATTCCCTTAGGAGCTTTTGTTCTACAATCAGATTATATTGTTATTTTCTGGAACTCCTGTTTAGAGGAATGGACAAAAATTCCGAAAAGTAAAATTTTGGGAATTTCTATTCAGGAATATTTTCCTCATCTGAATCAACCTCGTTACGCTAGCCGTTTGCACCAAATTTTTCAAGGCGGGCCTCCAACAATTTTTTCTTCTCAACTGCATAAATATATTATTCCAGTACCTATATCCAAAGATAAATACCGCATTCAACACACAACTGTTACTGCTGTATCTGCGTTGCATGGAGATGGATTTTATGCTCTTTTTTCAATTGAAGATTTAACAGATTTAACATTCCGAGTTCAGGAATATAAAAACCTCCGCGATCAGGCTCTAGCAATAGCAGAAGAACGCCAACGAGCGAAAGAAGCTGCTGAGAAAGCAAACCGTATAAAAGATGAATTTTTAGCAATTGTTTCTCATGAGCTTCGTTCTCCTCTTAACCCAATTTTGGGATGGGCAAAGCTATTAAAGAATCGCTCATTAAACGAAGCTACTACTGCGCGTGCCCTGGAAACAATCGAACGAAATGCTGAATTACAGGCTCAATTGATTGAAGATTTGTTAGATATCTCTCGCATTCTCCAGGGCAAGTTAGCACTTAATTTAGAAAGGGTTAATATTGTTTTTACTGTTCAAGCCGCCTTAGAGACAGTGCAATTGGCAGCAGAAGCAAAGTCCGTTCAAATTAATGTTTATTTAGCTACAGGAATTGGACAGGTAAAGGGTGATAGTAATCGTATTCAACAAATTATTTGGAATCTGCTCTCTAACGCCGTTAAATTCACACCATCTGGCGGACAGGTAGAAGTCTACTTAAAACAGATTGATTCTGAAGTACAACTGATAGTTAGTGACACAGGTAAAGGTATTAATTCTGATTTTCTACCATACGTATTTGAATATTTCCGTCAGGCAGATAGTAGTACAACCCGAAGTTTTGGTGGGCTAGGACTTGGTTTAGCGATTGTGCGCCAACTTGTCGAATTACATGGTGGTACAGTTTTGGCAGAGAGCTTAGGAGAAGGACAAGGCGCGACGTTTACAGTTTGCCTACCCGTGTTTCAACATTTGGAATTAGGAAAGGAAAACAACAATTTATCAGGTGATTCCTATCCATCTTGTATGCTTTATGCTCCACTAGAAGGAATACGTTTGTTAATTGTAGATGATAATGCTGATACCCGTGAGTTTCTGGCTTTTCTATTAGAACAGCAGGGAGCAATCGTGACGATCGCAGCATCTGCCAATGAAGCACTGACTGCAATTATGCAGTCAAAACCAGATTTGCTGTTAAGCGATTTAGGTATGCCAGATATTGACGGTTACACTTTGATCAAAAAGTTACGAGCAATGCCCGCCAATTTAGGTGGAGAAATTCCGGCGATCGCTTTAAGTGCTTACGCCGCAGAAACCACACAAAAACAGGTTTTTACAGCCGGATTTCAACTCCATATCGCTAAACCAGCCGATCCTGCGAAACTCGTAGCTGCGATCGCAGCACTTGTTAACAACTGATGTATCCAAGTAGCAGGAATAGCCTGTAGCGATCGCTGGTACTGCCGTCGATAAATTTAAGAATGGCCCCCAGCAGTTTTGATTATAAGTGAAGAATTTTTACAAAAATAGATACTCTGCATAAAAACAATAAGTAACCTTGATTCATAGTTAACATTAACATTTCAAAAGTATAGCTTTTGCAGTTTACGGATAGGTATTAAGAAACACTGTTAAATAATTTATGTAGAATTTTAAAATCTAGGCTTTAGAAGTCTAAATTAACAAGGCTTTGAAATCTAAATTTCATAATTTTATTGCAATTATTCAACTATTACCACATAGTTTTGTAGGTATTATTGATTTTGATGACTAACTATTGAATGCTTACAAGTTTATTAATTTTTATACTTGTGTCAAAGCTGTATAAGATGATTTAGCGAATGTTATCTTGTACAACAATCATATGAATACTTTTAAAGTGCTATTGCACTTTTCAAAATTCAATGCCAAGCTTGCTGAGTAAGTTACCTAGCGAAATCTAGCTAACTTGCTTGTTATTGTTCTTACTTTAAACTTGGATAAACATTTATGAAACCATCCCTTCCTCAAAATGATACTGACCCTACGAAACGCAAAAGTTCGCTAGAGCGCAACCAAGGAGAGTATGAATTTGATCACGATTTTTTAGCGCCTATGGCGATGCTTAAAGATGTGCCCTCTAACGAAAATTTTTCTACTAAGTATATTGCTGAACGCACAGTAGAGTCGGCAGAGCTTCCTATAAATCTGTTGGCCGTTAAAACCCGTTCTTTATGGGACCCTTTAGATGAATTGCAAGACTATGAAGACTATTTTCCAGTTTTGCCTAGACCTAATGTCATCAAAACATACCAAACTGATGACTCTTTTTGTGAACAAAGGCTTTGTGGAGTAAATCCTCTTGTTTTACGCCGCATTCAGGAGATGCCACCTGGCTTTGCGTTTACCATTTCAGAACTGCAAGAGAGGTTTGGTAACTCTATCGACTTAGTAGAAAAACTTGCAAATGGAAATTTATATGTAGCTGATTATAGAGCGCTTGCATTTGTTAAAGGAGGTAATTACGAGAGAGGTAAAAAGTATTTACCAACCCCTATAGCTTTCTTTTGTTGGCGCAGTTCTGGTTTTAGCGATCGCGGTCAACTTGTACCTATTGCTATCCAAATAAACCCGGATTTCTCACAAACTCAGAAAAAAGCGGAGCTTCAAACTGATAAAATGTATATATGGTAAGCATTTGAGCAGTTTTAACCGATGAATCTACCCGCAACGCGATCGCTCCCAAAACAGTT
>JAHHHR010000066.1 GCA_019359245.1 Nostoc desertorum CM1-VF14
CGCCAAAAATCACGGCGAGCAGCTATGAACGATCGCTACATGCTTTCTGTGTTGGCTGCGGCTTTCTCAAACTCAGACCCTCTGCCATAATCCCCCTGTCAATAGGGTTTGAGACGCGCTAACCCTGATTATCTAATAGCGCCCTCATAACAATTTCTTTGTCTCGATCAGTCACTAATAAGTTTTGCAAGTCGGCACTGTAATAGTTAAAGCAATGATCGATGAGACAATACTATTACTAACGACAAGAAATAGCTTTCATCACCAGAATAAAGATGTTTAAAAAGTTAGCATTTAAGTAAAAAACCCTCAGGCGTTATATGAAAACAAATGAACTAGAAGCAGATTCGCTCAAGCGAGTCTTTGGATTACCAACTCTAGTGATCTACGGAGTGGGTGACATTTTGGGTGCGGGAATTTATGCGGTAATCGGAAAAATTGCCGGACTTTCTGGCACTTTGGTTTGGGCTTCGTTTTTGACTGCTATGATTGTGGCGGCATTCACGGCTTTAAGTTACGCCGAACTGGGCAGCCGATTTCCACAAAGCGGTGGAGTTGCCTGCTTTGTTCACAGGGCATTTCGCACTGACTGGCTCTCAATATTGGTCGGCTGGTTAATGTTTTGTACATGTTTGGTTTCAATGGCGACGCTCTCGAAAGCATTTGCTGGCTATCTCAACGCTTTTGCACCAGCGATTCCAGCTTGGCTAATTATCCTAGCACTTTTTTCGGTGCTGGCATTTGTCAATTTCAGAGGCATGAAGGAGTCGTCGGCTCTGAATATTTTTTGCACATTTGTTGAGGTTTCCGGCCTTTTGATTGTAATTTTGGTTTCAACTTTGTTTTTGAGCGGTGGTGGTGCGGCTAATGCTGCTGCTGTCCCTAACGAGCCAGCCACAGATTGGAACGCAGTTGTTCAGGGAGCGGCACTGGCTTTCTATGCCTTTATTGGATTTGAAGATATTGTCAATGTTGCGGAGGAAGTTGAAAATCCCGAACGT
Source organism: Nostoc desertorum CM1-VF14 (assembly GCA_019359245.1). Classification (GTDB taxonomy): domain Bacteria; phylum Cyanobacteriota; class Cyanobacteriia; order Cyanobacteriales; family Nostocaceae; genus Nostoc; species Nostoc desertorum. The sequence continues at coordinate 1,002 of JAHHHR010000066.1, forward strand.
AACGTGCCAAGAGCGATCTTACTTGCCTTGGCGATCGCAGGTACAGTTTATATACTCGTCTCCTGGCTTGCTATTGGGGTACTCAATCCCTCCGAGCTTGCTGCTTCAGGTGCTCCTTTACTTGATGTAGTTCGTCGAGCGCAGCCTAATTTTCCCCAGGTCATTTTTACAATTATTGCTCTATTTGCTGTACTTAATACGGCGCTGCTAAATTTTGTCACGGCATCGCGGCTGTTGTTTGGGATGTCACGTGAAGGACTGCTACCAGCTTGGTTAGGGAAATTACATCGACGCAGAGCTACGCCTTATCGAACGCTGCTGGTCATTTTACCAATTGCCATTTTTCTGGCGCTTTCTGGAACGCTGCAATTTTTAGCAGGAACCACCGCCACCTTGATTCTGGCAATGTTTTGTCTTGTCAACCTCTCGCTGCTACTCATAAAACGCCGAGAACCTGAAACTAACGGGTTTCGGATTCCCTATATAGTTCCGGCGATCGCGTTGCTGTTCAATCTCTTTCTGCTTGCTTTCGCTTCTCCAGTAAGTCACATTTTGGCGCTGGTGTTTGTAGGAATTGGAATGCTTTTAATTCTGATCCAAAAGGCTTTCAGAAGAGCGTGATGCTCCACACATCTGTTGAAATTGCTCATGAACATTCAAGAAGCTTTTAATAGCGCTGCCGCAGATTATGATAACTTTTGCCGCATCTTAATCCCTGTTTTCATGAGTTTTATAAAACAGCAGTTGAAATTATTCCAAGTAATCGCCAGGCATCCCTGAAAGTTTTAGATTTGGCGCTGGTACTGAACTTTACTCTTTCAACAAGATGGAATGTAGTATTGGTTTTATCCAAATCGATAACCAAAACCTCTTACAGTCACAATGTATTCAGGACGACTTGGATCTACCTCTAACTTCTCACGCAACCATCGAATGTGAACATCAACTGTTTTAGTATCTCTAAGAAAATCTTCTTCCCAAATCTTGTCTAGTATCTGTTGTCGCGTCCATACCCGCTGTGTATGACTGATAAACAGTTCTAGTAGGCAAAACTATTTCGGAGCTAAAATTTGACTATGCGATCGCTAGGGAATCTTATTGCCATCTAATCAATAATTCCTAATGTTGTTCCTCCTATAATTGCAGGGCTTAAGGCTTGTAAATCAAAGTTACCGCTTGCTGGGTTAACAAATAAAGGGTCTTGCCCAATGATGTTACCGCTTCCGCTTCCTGTATTTTTGAAACTGCCGTTGTAAACAAGGTTATCTTCAAAAGAGAAACCTGTAGATTTGGAGATGGGGTTAATGGCTTGTCCACCTTTCCCGAAAAAGATACTGTCTTCAACATCTACGTCATTGGCTTTGTTAATGAATATTTCACCTGTTGTCAAAACTTGAGAGTTTTTGTAGGTCGTGTTGTGCAAGACATCTATGGGATTATCCGCTCTGAAAAGCTGGATACCTGAGCCACCATTCTTGTAGATGAGATTATCGCTGATTAGGATTTTTCCTTTATAGGAATCGTTACCGATATAGGCACGGTCAACCATTACGCCATGCCCTTCAGTAATTTTTCCTACGACATGGTAAGGAACCAATTGCTTATTGTTAAAAACAGTATTGCCTTCAATAACTACTTTGTAACCTTTGGTATTTTGATCAGAATTCCACAGGTGCAACACCGAAATTCCTTGAGTCCCAAAAGGTGAGTACCAAGAGTTTCCAGAAACGACGTTATCTTTTACGGTAATGTAATCTGCTTCAATGGCTGCAATTCCACCACCGGGAAAATTAGAAACGTTATTGCCTTCAATTGTGATGTGATGCGATCTGCTTTTGGAATTTTCTTGACTATAAGTAATGTTGATGCCATTCCCAGAGGTAGCGGGATTGTTTAGATTTGTCTTTTCTTTGAGCGCGTAAGCTAGTGTGATTTTGTCTCGCGCACCTTTGAGAGTCAAACCTTCAATATCAATATAAGAAGAACCCGTGATTGAAATGGCATTCCAATTATGTTTACCTGTAGCTAAAACTGGGTTGTGCCCTGACAATGCTTTAAAAGTAATCGGCGCATTGGCACTACCATGTTTATTCGCGATACTTAAAATGTTTGCATAAGGATTTGTGTAAGTACCATTCATCACATAGACGGTATCACCTGCGGCTACCAAGTCCCCAGCTTTTTGGAGGGTACGAAATGCGGCTTTCTCGTTCGAGCCATCATTTTTGTCATTACCTGTTCCAGAAACGTAGTATGTTTTGCCAGCCATTGTTTTACTCCGAATATGTGTAAGGGGAATTGGTAGTAAGTTCTCAGCAATAAACAACGCAAAGCCGGAGACATTTCCTGTCTTCTCTGCGTTTGTTGAGTGGTCAAAGTTGAATTGGTTGAAACTTTAGTAGGTTTACCCCTTACTTAAGGGAACTAATGTAACAACTTAGTCGAACTTGTTGTACATGGTGTAACTGAGCCTTGGGAACTCATGTATTAAAACTAACCTTTATGTGAGGGAGTAACTTCAGTAAATATTCTGAAATAGGTCGCATTTATTACAACAATCGCCAAAAATTTATGGAGATTCGTAGTAGAGTTCTGTTAATTTCCAGGGTGATATGGCAGTGGAGAGCCTTTTGTGCAAGGATTTGATAAAGTTTCTCTAACAATTTTTAAAGAAACGATGCTTCCTGCAAGGTAGGACGCAAACAAAGGAAGAAATAAGAAGCCAAAAAAATTGGCACAGCTTCATAAAGAAATAGTCTGAGAATTTGCCAGTTCCGCATTTCTCACAAGCTTGGGGGGTAGAAGGAGCACAGGGGCTGAGGTCATCGGTGCAAAGAGGAAAGAACACCGCAGTACCCCGAAAAATCTCATTGCAAAGGTGGGCATCATCTACTATGCTGCTCTGCTCAGAAAGCTCTTTCCAAATGGGGAGACCCAAGCACTTGAAGAACGGTTCCGTCCCAAATTCCTACATTTACGGATTCTGCGAATTGACAGCGAATCTGTTGCTGATTCATCGGAGGATTGATCAGAAGTCAACACGTAGCCACACAAGCGAACATTGCGCTGTTATCGGCGGCGGATAATGACGATTTGAGCTATGTTGATCAGAACTTTCAGCCGGAGTCATTGCAGACTTGGGGCAAAAGTGGTTCTGTAATTAATGTAGAAATGCGGCGCTATAGAGAATCTGTGCTTGCGGGTTTGGTCGAGGATGGGTACACCGTTATCGATGCCTCGGATGCCGACGATGATGAGAGCGGGGCTATAATCGAGTCCGTTAAAGCGGCAAGTGAGCAATTGTATACTACTGAGTGTGAAGCGTAGGCGTAGCCCGCATTTGGCATCGCTAATTCTGATGAACTCTCCCCAACCGAATTGAAGAAGCTGTAAGATAAGCGGACGAAAACGAAAACTGAACGACACCAGCAGCATAAGACGAAATTATCCCGTCGCTATGAAATTGACGTGACCCCTGAGTTGGCCGAGAAAGATGACGATGGGTGGTATCCCCAACTGCGAATGCACTACTATTTGAGGCTGGGACGAGAGTTTTTGACGAATCGTGATGCCAAACGAGCAAAAGCGCAGTTAGAAGCTGGAGAGAATTCGATTTGGAAACCAGATTTTAACAAGGGGCAACTATTACCTGCTGTACTGTTAATGGAAAATCTAAATCTGTTGCGGTTTCTTACACCAGACGTTCAGTTACGGGGATATGACGAGAAGATGGTGGAGTTTAAAGCCCTGGCTCTTCAGTACAGGCACGTTATCAAAAATTATCTAAATGTCAGTATTTCGGAAAAACTGACCCCGATTGCGATCGCACTTCTTGGAGAAGAATTATCACTTTACCCTGCTTTTGTCCTTAACCTAGAAGTATTGCCTAAGCACCCCAATGGCAAAAATAAGCACTTCTGCTAATTTTTCAGTAATTTTACTGGTACGATATTTTGTATTTTCGTTTGTTATCGTAGTTTTACTGTGTACATCGGCACTTGTAATCCTTACTCTTAAGTAAGTAAGCATTTATAAAAATAGTTCCCCGAGGCTGTTTAGCTCTGGGTAACACGTAGCTAAGTCTAAAAAACTTGGACTTCTATTCAAGAAATGCAACGGCAATCGATATGGATTTTTATCAAATCCTCAACCCAGACGGCTGAGTCAAAGTTTATTCAAAAAATTATTAAGTAGAAAAATTAAAACATGACAACAGCATATGTTCTCAGTAATAACACTCTGATCTCGTTTGATACTTCTAACCCCGATAACCTTAACGCTAATATCCCCATTACCGGACTGGTAGCAGGGCAGAATTTAGTAGGTATTGACTTCCGTCCCCAAAACGGCAAACTCTACGGAATCGCTAGCGATGGTATGGGCAATGCCCAGCTTTATGCCATTAGTATCCAAACTGGGTTAGCTGTTGCGATTGGGACATTAGGGCAATTTGTTGATGGTGTCGGTAACCCTGTTCCAATTACAGGCCCCGACTTTGGAATAGATTTCAATCCAACAGTTGATCGCCTCCGCATTGTTACCTCCAATGGACTAAACTTTCGCGTTAATCCCAATACTGGGGCGGCGATCGATGGTAACTCATCCATAATGGGTGTGAATCCTGATGGTTTGATCAATGGTGGTACCACTACAGTCAATGCCACTGCCTATACAAACAGCGCTCCCAACGTTACAACGACCACACAATACACACTGGATTCAGTCAGTAATACACTATTCATTCAGAATCCACCCAATAATGGCACCCAGACATCGCCATTGGTAGTTACCTTAAATGGCACTCCTCTAGACTTTACTAGTGTCAATGGTTTTGATATCCCATCTGGTGTCAATGTTTCAGCATCAAATACTCCAGCCACTGGACAGGCATTTGCGGTTCTCACAGTCGGTAGTACAACCGGACTTTATGCAATTGAACTTTCTACAGGTGCTGCCACACTGATCGGAACGGTGGGTGCAGGCACAGATCCAGTTCAAGGGTTTGCACTGCAAAACGAAGTGGTTTCTGCTGGCATACCTTTGATTGGATTGACTGCCGATGGTACTCAACTCCTTCGGTTCAATAGTGCCAGTTCTGGAACAGTAACAACCGCCGCGATTACTGGTGTAACGGCAGGTGAGATCCTAGTAGGCATTGACCTACGTCCAGCTACTGGGCAGTTATATGGACTGGCAATTAACGATGCAGCTAATACAGGCACTCTGTACCTGATTGACCCTCAAACTGGAACAAATGCAACAGCAACAATTGTCGGTGGGTCAGCAGGGCAAATTGCCTTAGTTGATGCTACGGGTAATCCTGTTGATCTACCCCCTGCTAACACAGGTTTCGGCTTTGACTTTAATCCAACGGCTGATCGTATCCGTGTCGTTACAAGTACTGGGTTAAACTTCCGCCTCAATCCAATTACAGGTCTTGCTGTTGATGCAAATACCGGAGTAACAGGTATTAACCCAGATGGTGTAATTAATGCACTTCCTGTCGGTTCTACAGGGATTTCCGCCACTGCCTACACTAACAGTTTCAATGGAACCACTGCCACAACTCAATACACGCTAGACCCAACTAGCAACAGCCTGTTTATTCAGAACCTGCCTAACAATGGCACCCAAACAGTTCAATTGTCAGTTACTATCAACGGTGCTCCATTAGACTTTACTGAAGCTAGCGGTTTTGATATTCCGTCAAATGTACGAGTTACTGCATCAAATGCAGCAGCTTCAGGACGGGGGGTAGCAGCATTGAGCGTTGGGGGTGTAACTAATCTGTATGCGATTGAACTAGGTACAGGGGCTGCTACATTGCTCGGTCCCATTGGTACAAGTTTAGCTGGTTTGACAGTTGCAGAATCTCCTACTGGCACAGTGGCGTTTGGCAAACCTACTTATAATGTTGCTGAGAATGACACAGCGATCGCGCTCGATTTAATTCGCACAGGTGGTTCGAGTGGTGCTTTCACTGTAGATTTGGCTGCTACAGGTGGAACAGCAACCGCTGGTTTTGACTATAATGGTACACCTGTAACTGTGACTTTTGCTGATGGCCAGACTACTGCCACTGCCACCTTAAATATTACTGATGACAGCCTGGCTGAAGGTAACGAGGCAGTTACACTATCCTTAAAAAATCCTACAAATGGAGCTGTTTTAGCAGCACAGGACACTGCTATCTTTAACATTGCTGACAATGATAATGGTGGCAACATTACCATTGATGATGGTGGCATTACCATTAATAATGGTGGCACGATCGCGACTAACTTTGCTGCCAACGGAAGCGCCATTATCTCCATCGCAAACAAATTTCAAAGCTTTGTGCAGTTCTCATTATCCAGCCGAAAGAATACCTTTGCCAACGAGATCGTTGCTTTCACAGTTGATGACGATTTGGGTACAATCAATGGTGTTGCTCCTAATGCCACAGGCTATCTTGAAGCTGCGATCGCTCGTTCTCGTACCATCTTCGCCACACTTAGTAACAATCCTAATGGCTTTGGTGGTGAACTATCAAGTATTTTAGATTTTGGGTCAAATGCACGCTTCTCCACTTTATTGATTCAAAACGGTAGCCTTGATGAATTGCGAGCCGGAAAGATTTCTGCTAACAGCGTCTTTTTGAGTAGCCAGACTTCGGTACGTATTTCTAGTGCTACTTCCAGTAATTTCACCTTTGGCTTTGAAGATAGTCCCAACAGTGGTAACAATGACTTTAATGATATAGTGCTGGATGTTAAGACGGTTAGCCAGAGTGCCTCAGCAGGATCAGTTTTGCAAGGGCAGAGTGAGGTGCTAGATTTGCGCTCTTTGACAGGGCAAGTTAGTACTTTATTTACCGTCAACCGTGAAGCAGCTTTCGACAATCTTGTTGGGTTCTATCGCGTGGTAGATCAGAATGGTGGAATTGATACTAATGGCGATGGTACGGTAGACATTCTGCCGGGCGGAACAGGTTACGCTCAAGCAGCGGTAAATAATTACATCACAGGAATTGACTTAAGTGTAAAAAACCAACAAACAGCAACCTTATCAGGACAGTTTGTAGGTGGCTCTATTTTTGCTCCTTTCTTAATTGCAAATGCTTCGGTAAACGAGGTGGTTAATGGTCAAAAGTTGGATCAGGTATATTTCGCCTACCTTGGAGCAAATTCTGATCAAGCCGATCATATTCGCCTCCTCGGTAACAATACATTCGGCTTTGAGGATTTACGAGGTGGCGGAGATAAAGACTTCAACGATCTCATTGTGCGTGTCACTATTTAAGCCGATCAAAACAAGTCCCTTAAACCCTAGAGGTGTCATTTCATGAGCATCACCCAAGGCAAAATAACGAATATCGCTCAGGGGATCGTCGAGCCTATTAGTACGAGGGGAAAAACAGCAGCGCAAAGTTGTAGATTTCCACGCACGCTCAACTGAAGCTACAGAATGCGCCCAGCAATTATGGCGGTATCGTCCCGATGTTCCCATGTACGTTTGGGTAGTCCCACGTTCTCCATTTGGTTACGCCGAAACTAATGCCCAACGTATCAAGGAAAAGATTCTCCAGACCGATGAGATGACCGCTTTTCTGATTCGCATTAATTGGGAAACTGGAAAACGTGGGGCAATCAATGGTTTTACTTTCCCCAAATGCAACCCTCGGAGGTACTATTGTTTAAGTGCTTTGACTCAGCTATTGACGGGCGAGGTTTGCTGCTCATACTGGGTTTGATGACCCAACAAGCTCACCAGATGCCCCAGCTAGAGAAAGTATTGAATTGCGGACGCTGGTTTTCTATCCTACATAAGGATGACGATGCCTGATATCCTCGACTGCGGATGCACTATCATTTGACACTGGGACGAGAATTTCTGGCAACCCGTTATCACCTGAAGACAGGATGCCAGTGGAATATGCAACAGGCATGACTTCCCATAAACTACTAGCGCAAATGGCAGGGCTTCGTTATCTTGTCCATCGCTTAAAGTCACTTCGCAAGTTTGTTTTAACCCAATATTGAGCCTGAACCAACTTCCCACTGATGTTTGAGCAATTCTTGGTAAGTCTTTTCCCTTATCATCATCTGCTTATACAGCATCAGCAAAAACTCTTGAGCTTGTTCACGGGACATCTGCTGCACTTGATCAGAGAAAGTTCTAAGGCTAAATTCTTGTTCTAAAGATAATTCAATGGGTTGGTTCATAGCTTTTATTACCTACTCTTTTATTTGGGTTTGCTTATGTAAGCAAATATTACCTTATATAAATAAATGTTACGATACCTTTACATAAATTAAAGGGGTGTAAACCGTACTAAATAGGTTAGAAATGCCGTATCTGCTGCTGAAAACCTTGATATCACTCCATTGTGGCAACCTAAGTAAAAACCTAAGTTCTAAAGTTTCTTACTTTGAGGTTTTTAAAAGCATTTTTAGCCTTTGCTTGCAAATGGCGATCGCAAGAGAGCGGACGCTTTGTGCCATCGCAACACCTGCTCAGTTTCTCATATTTCATATCTAGCAAGCTTCTTGCCGTTTTCTAGTCGTCAAACTCACGTTAACAAGATAGGTAAAATATGCGAGTAGGGAGAAAAGGTAAATTTGTAAATTTTCAGGCGATCGCCGCTTGCTTTTCTATTTCCGCTGAGAGTGCTGTTTGTTGTTGCTGCTGATGCAGAGGAATTTCAATCCAAAACTTAGTGCCTTGACCTAGTTCTGACTCACAACGCAAAACACCAGAGTGCTTCTGGACAATAATCTGATAGCTAATAGATAAACCTAAGCCTGTACCTTGACCAACAGGTTTAGTGGTGAAAAAGGGGTCAAACAGCTTTTGCTTGGTCTGTTCAGTCATCCCTGACCCATTATCTGCAATTCCTACCACCACACGATTATCGTTAGTCACGGCGGTACTAATGATAATTTGAGCGGCATTAGTCTGAATTGCTTGTAGCGATCGCGTAATGCAGCTTGCTGTTCGCTCACAATTATAATTGTCTAAAGCATCAATTGCATTATTAATAATGTTCATAAATACTTGATTTAACTGCCCAGGATAACACTCTACTAAAGGTAAATTTCCATACTCCTTAATTATCTCAATTGCTTGTTCTGGCTTCGTTTTGAGCCGATTCTGCAAAATCAGCAGTGTACTTTCAATCCCTTCGTGAATATTAACTTCTTTCATATCTGCTTCATCCAATCGGGAGAAGTTGCGTAAAGACAAAACAATTTCTTGAATTCTTTGCGCCCCTATTTTCATAGAAATTAGAGTTTTTGGTAAATCATCTAACACAAACTCTAAATCCATATCTTTAATTTTTTCTTGAATATTCTCTCCAGGCTCAGGAAAATAATCTTGATATAACCTGATTAACTCCAGCAGTTCTTGAGAATATTCATAAGCATGAATAATGTTACCGTAAATAAAGCTAACTGGGTTATTAATTTCATGTGCCACCCCAGCTACTAATTGGCCCAAACCAGACATTTTCTCTGTTTGAATCAATTGCGATTGCGTATTTTGGAGTTCCATGAAAGTTTGCTGAAGTTCTAATTCTGCCTGTTTACGTTCAGTGATTTCGACTTCTAAACGTTGATTCATCGCAGTCAATTCTGTGTTTTTTAATAATGCTTCACGAGATTCTGTTAATTTCATTGCCATGTAATTAAATGCTTTAGCCAAGTCTTCTATCTCATCACCTGTGCCAATATTTAAACGGTAGTTGAGATTTCCGGCGGCAATTTCTGTTGTGCCAACTTGTAACTTATGTAAATTTTTAACTGTTGGCCGCCAAACTAACACGAATTTCCCAACAAATAGAATTAGAATCACACACACAACTCCAAAGGAAATATTTCTCTGCAATTGGTATAGACTTTCTAACTCTGCTTCCACAATAATATTTTCCTGAGAAGCACGTTCAACCATCTGAGAAAGGAACAAATCAATATCTCGGTTAAAAGAATTAATGGCACGAAAATACTGCTGAGAATCTGCAAGATAGATTGTACTAGAATTTGATTTAGTTAGCTGATTTGTCATTTGTCTGAGAAATTGGTGACGGCGACGAATTACAGCAATTTCCGGAGTATTTTGCAGTAAAATCTCTAACCTATCTAGAAATTTGATAAACTTCGTTGAAGACTTTTCTATGTCTGTAAGTTCAGCTTTTAATAAAACTACATCTTTGAGTTTTATAATTTCCGACTTCAAAGCATTTTCTGCTTGCAATGCAACTTTGACTGTTTCTGCACTTCGCTCGCTTTTCTTGCGGATGTTTTGTTTAACCTGCTGAATGAGTATAGTGTTACCAACGAGGATGGCTATTATAAATCCAACAGTGATAGCGGAAGCTGTAAAATACTTTGTAGAAATTTTCATTTTGCCGAAGTGGAAATTAAATTTAGTTCTTGACGGAGTTCTTGAATTGGTGCGTAATCGGAAGCAATAACTAGGGTGTATCCGGCTGACTCAGTTCCGACAATATCTTCAATACCATCTGGGCTACTAATAAAAGCTTGTTTCAATTGTTGAATTAACTCAGGAGATAGTTTTTGAGAAATTACTATGGGGGAATGGGGTATAGGCGCAGATTTCCATATAACTCTGGAGTTTTCATGTGTGAGCTTACCAATTTTTTGCCGTTTTAAATAGGAGGAAATATTAGTGACAGAGGCATCAGCAATGCCATTTTCTAATGCTCCCATACTCTTACTATGGCTACCTGCAAAAATGACTTGAGCAAAATCTCGATTAGGATTAATTTTTAGTTTTTTTAAAGTTGCTGCTGCCATCAAATACCCAGAAGTGGATGATTTATCTACAAAAGCAACGCGCTTGCCTTTGAGGTCTTTGATAGTTTTTATCGGGCTGTCTGCCTTGACTATAATGCATGAGCGATACCAAGGTTGCCCTGTATGTTTATCGATAGGAGCAACTAAAGGTTCAACTTTAGCGCCCTTCTCTATGGCTTCAAGATAGGTAACTGGCCCTAAATAAGCTATATCGAGTTTACCTTGTACCAACCAATCAACGATTTCCTGATAATTGTTAGCAATCTGGAAATCAACTTGCCTTCCCAAGGATTTTTCTAAGTAATCGTCTAGGGGTTTAACCATCCGTTCTTGTTCTGTGCGACTTTGGGTGGGTAGCACCCCAATTTTTAAGATAGATAAATGATTATTGCTACTGACTGCACTATTTAAAATAGACTGATGCTTGCTAAATATATTTTTAGTACAACCTGCACCCAGTAGTGTAAAAATCACTGCTAAAGTTAGAAATCTACTTTTACTTAATAAGCGATTTCTAAACGCTTGTTGCTGCGTACCCACGTACTCTTCCATAAAATCAAGTACAAATATATGGCGGAAAATGTGAAAGGCTGTAGTTGATGACCCATGAGGGTTGCAACACAGCCTTTAGCCAATTTATTTTTCCCTTAAAAGATGTAAAAATAACAATTTTTATTTATAAAAGACGGAAATAATATAGCAAATGTTAATTTCTCAGCTTTTTTTACTCAACCTATAACTTTTTAAACACCCTCTATATTTTTGCTGACTTCGGTAATGATGGGCGTTTTTTCATGTACCTGTGGATCAACTTATAAATAATAAACAAGAAAAAATCAAAGAACTTAAGCTTTTTGACGGCGCACAAGAAACTTCTTTCCTCAAAATCGTTGGTAGCACACGTAGCGATGTCCGATTTGGTGGTGATGAACAGGGCGAAATATATGTGACATCTAAAAGTGATGGGAAAGCTAGAAAACTTGTGCGCTCACTATTTTAATTTAATTGTTATAGCCGTTTCAAATCAACCCTTGCTATACAGATGCAGTGATCCCAAGCCACAATGGAGAAATATTTAACGGCTGGTATCTTTTTTCAAGGCTTATGCCTAAACTGTAAACTCTGCCAATCACTGCATGAATACCTTACTTGCCTGTTACCGAATGTTGCACTAGCCAGCAATGTAAGCCCACCATTACGAGCGCCAATGGCAGCATCAACATTGGAATAATTTCTAAACTTGCCCGACTTGCAACCCAGCCTGCTCCAGTGGGTATGATCGCTGCTCCAAAACTGGCGATGCTGGTGGCAAAGCTAACAGCCGCAGGAACCAAGGCATCTGGTAATCGTTGAGGTATTAACCAGATGGTGGCGGGAAAGATTGCTGCCAATGCAAAGCCAATTAACGGTAAGCTAATCCATTGATCCCGAAGTTGCCACCAAGCAAGCAATCCAATCATTAGAAGACTCAGCGACATACTGATTGTACGGACTGGACCAAGCCATTGCAAGAAATAACCTAAGATGAAACGTCCTAATGTTAATCCTAGCCAGTAGGCACTAACGCTGTAACCAGCAATCAATTCGGGAGTTTGGCGAGCGACGGATTGCACAGTGTATGCCCAGTTGCCGATGCAAGATTCTATACCAACATAAACCATCAGGAGTAACCCAGTTAGCACTACTACTGGATTTTGGAGCGATCGCCCCAAATTTTCTAAGGCAGTTGTATTTGATGTCGATACCCGTAGCGTCATTGGTGTGTAGCGAGAAATTATCGCACCCAGGACACTTACAATCAATAGGCTGACGATGCCGGCTAATACCCAATAAACCTGCCGCCAGTTCATGCCAAGTGATAGCAAAGTAGTGGCGATTGCGGGCCCAGATAATGCGCCAATGCCATAGAAAGCATGGAGTAAACCAATCATATTTGCACTGCGCGAATCTTGCACAATGTAGGTATTGATCCCTGCATCAATCAGCCCAATACCCAATCCCAACACTGACCCGGCAGCAACCATAAACAACCAGTAAGGTGAGGTCGCGTAAATTACCAGCGCCATTGTCAGCACAACCGCAGCAATCAATAGCATTTGCGCTAACCCTAGACGGTTACTCACCAGACTGCTGGTGAATGCTGCCAGAATGTAGCCGCTAATTTGACTCACAAACAGCAGCGTAACGGTGGCTGGAGTCAAGTTATATGTGGACACTATAGAGGGCAGCAGAACGCCTAATCCGCCTTCAGCAATGCCAATGGCAATAAAGGCAATTAAGGCGATCGCCACTCCAATCCACAGAGGCGGTAAAGTGCGTTGGTAGTATCCCATCGGATATAATGCTCTTGCTCGAGACAATTTGGTTGCTTAGATTCACTCAGTTGATAATCCTCAAAAATAACTTCATACCCATCTCCCTGTAGTGATATTTCCATAACCCTAGCGGCACTACATTGTCAGGCGTTACAGGCACCCCTAACGGACTGGTTGCAGATTGTCTGCCTATACAATTTACTAGCACGCTTGCAGCCCTCGCCGATCGTGTCGCTCAACCGCGCGGTGGCAATCTCAATGGTAGACAGTCCTCAGACAGCGCTTGGACTCATCAATAGGCTTATTCCCCAACTTGATGGCTACCATTTATTCCACCCCGTACGTGCCGAGCTACTACGCCGCATTGGAGCCTCCCAAGAAGCCGCACAGAGCTACGCCCTAGCCCTCATGCTGGTAACAAATTATAGCGAACGCCGCTTTCTGGAGCGTCGGCTGCGCTCAGTTCAGCAACGTTCATAGAAGCGGTGAACACCAGCAAACAATCTGTGGCTCTGGTCAATAATTTGTCGCTCTACATTTGATGAGCAAATGAGTAATGTGTCTTTTACTTTAAAAGCTGAACTATATCTTCAGCAACACCGATTGCTGAAGCGGGATTTTGTCCAGTTACTAAGCGATCGCTAACTACAATATGGGCTTGAAAATTTCGGGCTTCGGTATGTTTGGCTCCACGTTCTATGAGTTTTGACTCTAGCAAAAATGGCATGGTTTTTGTGAGTCCGACGGCTTCTTCTTCTTCATTGGTGAAGGCTGCTACTGTCTTATTAGCGACGAGATATGCTCCGTTAGATAGCTGAACATTCACAAGTCCAGCAGGACCGTGACATACTGCACCAACAACGCCGCCTTGTTCATAAATGGCTGCCGTTAGTTGAGCAAGTTTTTTATTGTCCGGAAAATCCCACATAGTGCCATGTCCACCTGCAAAAAAGATGGCTTTGTATTCAGATGGCTTGATTTCTTCAGGAGACAAAGTGTCTTTCACTTTGGCCATAACTTTGGGATTATTGACAAACTGTTTATTGAGAGGATCGTTAAGTTTGTAGCTATTTGGATCTATCGGGGCTGCTTCTCCTGTGGGACTAGCAAACTCTACCTCAAATCCCGCTTGAGTGAACACTGCATGGGGATGAGCAGCTTCATCGAGATAGAAGCCTGTTTTCTTACCTGTATTCCCCAGTTGCTCATGGTTGGTTAAAACGATGAGAATTTTATTAGGAGTATTGCTTATTACAGGCTGTCTTTGAGCATTGGCTCCAAGACAGCCTGTAAGGCTTACGCCTGCAAATAAAACTGTCAAACTTGTTTTGAGGTTAAACATTCTTTAAATCTGCAATCAAGAGAGATGAGTGTTATTTTTTGGCTTAATTTAGACAGCTACTGGTGTGAGTAGCTTCACAATTGCTTCGGCAACCCCAGTGGCAGATGCAGGATTTTGTCCAGTCACTAAGCGATCGCTCACAACTACGTGTTTTTCAAAGTTTGCTGCTTTCGTGTGGGTTGCACCCTGCTCAATCAATTTTGGAGCTAGTAAAAATGGCACGACATCAGATAATCCGACGGCTGCTTCTTCTTCATTTGTGAAGCAAGAAATCTCTTTATCTGCTACTAGATATGTACCGTCAGACAATTTCAGGTTGACTAAACCTGCTGGCCCATGACAAACAGCACCTACAACACCGCCTTGCTCATAAATAGTAGCTGCAATGTTGGCAATCTCCGAATTATTGGGGAAATCCCACATTGTCCCATGTCCACCTGCATAAAAAATAGTGTCAAATTGTGCAGGATCAATCTGTTCTGGGCAGAGTGTGTTTTCAATTTGAGCTACGTTTTCAAGATTGTTTAGAAATGCTTTATTGATCGGATCATCTAGATCCACACCAATCATAGGCGCTTTACCACCTTTGGGACTTACATAACTAACTGTGAACCCTGCATGATTAAATACGGCAACTGGATGGCTCACTTCAGATAAGTAAAACCCAGTTGGTTTGCCTGTATTACCAAGTTGGTCATGACTTGTTAAGACAATAAGAACTTTTGCAGACATAAAATCCCTCCTAATCAAGATGAATAAAAGACTTTGGACATGAGCAATTTCACTTAATTCCATACTAAAAGCAACTTGTCTAAAATACAAATTATAAAAGTTAGGTCTTCCTATAAATAAATTTATGGTTAGTTTTGAGTGGTATCGCAGCTTCATTGAAGTCTATCGGGTGGGAACTGTATCGGGTGCTGCACAGGTATTACATCTGACACAACCTGCTGTGAGTCAACACATCACTGCTTTAGAATCTGCTCTTGGCGGACTACTATTTCAACGAATGCCTCGCCGGATGTTACCCACTGAAGCGGGGAAGCGATTATATAATCGCATTGCCTCAGCGATTGAAGCCCTAGAATCTGTTTCTATGAACGCTGGTTTAGAAAATGCGTCACTCTTGATTCGCCTGGGAACACCTCAAGAATTCTTCGTTGAACAGATTTTAAGCCGCATCAAAACTCAAAATACGCTATTTTCAATTAGATTTGGGTTAGCTCAAGAGTTAATTGAACAACTTTTAAACAACCAGTTAGATGGTGTCATTGCC
Organism: Nostoc desertorum CM1-VF14; assembly: GCA_019359245.1. Lineage (GTDB taxonomy): Bacteria > Cyanobacteriota > Cyanobacteriia > Cyanobacteriales > Nostocaceae > Nostoc > Nostoc desertorum. Next base: position 16,731 of record JAHHHR010000066.1, read on the forward strand.
ACACAAAAAATTGCCAAATCAGAATTAGAATATCAACTTATTTTTGAAGAGAACTTTTGGCTAGTGGGACCGCCAGAGAGGGAAATTCCCATTGTTCAGGCTGATTTATCATCCCTAAGCACATGGCTGACTCAGCAACCTTGGATTGCCTACAGTGACGAACTGCCAATTATTCGTAGATTCTGGAGAGTTGTATTTGGTTGGCGCTTAGATGTCAATCCTCAGTTTGTGATTCCAGATTTGCGGAGTATTCGGGCGGCGATCGCTCATGGGCTAGGCTACAGTGTTTTACCCGATTACCTGTGTCGTGAATGGATTGCCGACGGTCGATTAAATTTGGTACTCCAACCCACCAAAGCAGTGGCTAATCAGATTTGGTTGACCTATCGCAAGTCAGAAAGACAATCACAACAAATCACTGCGCTTCTGGATTTACTATTATCTAGCACTTTCTGACATAAAGTTACAAATGTACACAAGATAATTTCAGCAAATCTTACCATTAGTGAGCAATCATGCTTAAATATTGCAAATCTATTTTTCATTCGGCTTTTAACCGCTTTTTCAGCCTTTTGATCGAGACTTACGCATTAGTTACGGAATAACGTAGATGCTTCGGCTTGCCGCAGGCTACCGCAGAGGCACAGAGAAGCCAGTGCGCCCTTGCGGTTCCCCGAATTGTAGCAACTGGCGGAGTTTGAGAGATATTTTGTGTAAGCCCTATGTACTTTCACAGTTGCGCGGAAGTTCACATTCATCCCTAACCAAATGGATAGTTAAAAGGATAGTTGTTGAAACACTGCTGAATAGTGGGTTTGTTTTTAAAGTACTAAAGCCGCAAAACTACTGATTCAGTATTTGTTGAATATCTTCTGGAATAGACATTTTTTCTGAGTCGTTAACATTGGCTTTACCTACTCTAAGGTATCTCTTTGTTCCATACAAAAGTGTCAAGGGTATTGCCAGGAGCGTTGATAATAGTTGTGCAGTAATCTCCTGAAAATCCCTTTGTTTCCAGGCGAGCTTCAGCATATTCCAATGAGCAATTGTATGAGCGATCGCATCAGTTTGTCCTAAAATGTGAGCGGATCGACATGCAAAAAAGGAATTAAAAAAAAAGGTTAGAGGACTACAAGACATTGAACGTAGTGTTGTCAATGAAGATAAGGATTTGGCGACTATTATTGAAGATTATTGCTCGGCAGTGCGTAGTTCTATAACCAATGATGGTCATCCACCATTAGAGGCATCTGGATTAAAGTTACAAGAAAATTTGACGCTAATAGAGCAAAGTTTAGAACGGATGGAAAAAAAAGTGCTTTACCAGCACCTTTAGTCAACTTAAAACACCTGATAGCTAAGGGGTTATCTGCGGCTGCATCTTTATTTTCACCTGTTATAGTTGCATATCAGTGGGAAGATACAAGCTAGTAATATTCTCAATAATAAAATAGGTCTTGATGCTGCTGGAGTTAAACAAAGTTATCAGGAACTATTAACAGAAATGTGCCAACAAAAGCAGAAAGCTGGTACACTTAGTACCGCAATCGATAACTTTATAAAAACCACTCATAACTACTGGTCTGGACTTTTTCATTGTTATGAAATTGAAGATTTTCCCAGAACTAATAATGACTTAGAACATGCTTTTGGTATGCTACGTCATCATCAACGTCGTTGTACTGGTCGTAAAGTTGCCCCCTCATCCCTCGTTATTCGTGGTTCTGTCAAACTTGCCTGTGCAATCGCTACTAAACTTCATTCTTTTACCGCATCTGATTTAGCACAAGTTGATATTCATACTTGGCTCGAATTACGCTTTCAACTGAAAAAACACCATAAAGCCAGAATTGAACAATATCGATTTCGCAGAGATCCCAAGGGTTACTTGGCTAATTTAGAGAGTCGTCTTCTCTAGTAAGTTTTACCACACTAGAGAATAACATAGATAAGCTGTAGACAAAACTGCAAAATCTAAGCCAGGATAGTATCGGATTGTCAGTGATGATAGCAGGCTGCTGCAACTAGTAGTTTGCCTTGCCGATCGCACAGGCAATCCAATTGCGATCGCTTCACCACTACCGGGGGAGAGAACGTCCTTGTGAGTTAATTACTCTACCTATTGAGACTAATTATAGCGATCGCTTAGAGATGCTTTTGTCAGCAGTGCGTTTTATTAGTTTTACAATTCCGGTAGAAGGTGTGACCCACTTGCACTTTAATGCTACACCTTTATGTTCTGCGAGAGCTTTTGTTAATCTGGTGAATCTTTTATGGACACATGGTGGAAATTTAAATTATCGTTTAATTTTGTTATCTAGTGCTACTAAATACTCCCGAGGAAGAGATAGTAATAGTTTTTCATTAGCTAAGTTTTTGGCTAGTAAATAAAGCTTTGCAACTAAATAAATTAACTTACATTGTTCGGTTATTCTCAATTTTCAAACTAAAAATGTTCGGATTTTTCATAACTATGATGCGTTTAATCAAATTTTTAGTACTTATCCTACTCGGTTTACTCTCAACTACAATTTTCAACTTCAGCAATGCCGTAATTGCTGCACCTAAAGTTTCTCAAGACAACAGGCTGACTTTTGTGGCTACGAAGGAAATCCCGAAGTATGAAAGTAATATTTATACCATCAAAACTAACGGTTCAGCCCGCCGCCAGCTTACCAAAAAGCTGAATGTCTATTCCACAATCGTTTGGTTGGAAAATGGTAAAAGGCTAGCTTTTATTAATGATGGGGTTGATGTTTACACAATGAATGCAGATGGTTCCAAACTAACTAAAATATTCTCTGGGTTTGGCTGCAAAGCTTCTAACATTGAAATTCAGTGGTTATTAAATGGCCAAAAACTTGCCATTAAAGAATCTTGCGATGGTAGTACTGTTGATGATCCAGGTAGCGTATCTCTTTATTTAAGTGATACAACTGGTACACAAGGAACTAAACTGATTCAAAGATGGGAGATAGGAGGTATTTCGCAAAAAACAGAAATCTCATCTTCTTTATATCTGTCACCTAATGGGCAACAGGTAGTATTCTTCAAAAATAAAAGTATCTGGCAAATGAATACAGATGGCTCTAATTTGACAGAGTTAACTAACACTCCCGGAGATGATTATCCTAGCCAAGTGATTTGGTCGCCTGATGGAAACCAGATTGCAATCTCATCAGGAAAAGACAATAATCAACCGATTTATCTACTCAATGTCAAGAATAAAACACTGACCAATCTATCCGACGAATCTCAAAAAACAGCTTATTCTGGGATCATATCATGGTCACATGATGGAACTCAGCTTGCTTATTATCATAACCAAGGTAGAGATTACTCTGGTGAAAAATTAGATATTTTTGTACTTGATGTCAACAAAAAGACTGTCAAAAAATTGACTTATAAACCAGGTGAATATAGTGAATTACAGTGGTCACCGAATAGTAAGGTGATCGCTTTTGCAAGCGGAGATTATTCTCAAAAAAAGCTTTATACGATTAGTATTGAGCGACTCAAGCTTACTCAGTTAGCTTCGCAATTACTCCCATCGGAAATTAGCAGTTTAAATTGGTCGTTAGATGGTAAAAAAATTGCTTTTATTAAGACAGAAAAAACGAAGAAAAAACCAGATGGTCAAAGTATATTGTATGTGAGCAATCCGGACGGTTCAAAATTGACTAAATTGTCCAAATCTAATGATTCGTATATTTACGGTCAGACTTGGCAGCCTTAATTTACTATATCTGATCAAGGAAACCCAACGCTGGAAACTTTTATGGATATACTTGCTGCTTTAAAAGGCAAAGTCCTGATTGAGTGGAAAAGCACAAAGGTGAAAGAGTTTGGAGGTGACAATGCCGCGTGAGCGCAATTGTAGGTGAAGCAATTAATATGCTGGCATGATCATTAGGTTTCTGGGCTAGATTAAAGCTGAAATGTAAAAGCTAATGAGACAGTGGTTGTAGATAACAATGCCTACTTTTCATAAAATCAAGCTATCAGAAGGGAAACATCTAATCGATACATAATCAACCTTACTGAGCGCTATGAGAATTAATCGCCCTCTAAAAGGGGCGGCCTCCAAAATTTTATTTGCTTAATATTACACCTATGGAATTTTTACGCCTTCAAAGGAGTTTTCAGGCATCGTAGTCGCACAAGTTGAAAAACAACTCAGCGATCACAGGTTCAACAGATGGAAATATATCTAAACAAGCTCACGAAAAACCCCAACCTCAGTAAAAGGTTTGGGGAACAAATATCAATATAGTTGCACCTCTATCATGGCACAACTCGATATTCGTTCCAGCACTGTTCAGCTAGAGGTGGAATAACGCCTAAACCACCTTCTATAACCAACAAAGCCACCTCTACCGCAAAGAGTGATTCAAAAACACCTGTTAACTCTGCAAACGAGGATATCTCTGTTGAGGAAAATCTAGCTACAGCAACGATTATGGTTACTGCTATCGAAATTCCAGAGTTGACAGAGGAAGAACAGCGCGATCGCCTTCACCTAGAGCGCCGTGTGGAAAGAGCGTTTTTTGAGGCGGGTAAGGCACTGGCAGAATTGCGGGATCGCCGGCTGTACCGTTCGACGCATTCAACCTTTGAAGAGTATTGCAAGGACAGGTTTGGGTTTGAACGTCGTCATCCTTACAGATTAATTGAAGCTGCTGGAGTTGTAGATAATTTGATCAAAATGTGTCCAATTTGGACACAAAATGAAATTGAAGATGATCCTCCTACAGTCCACTCCGATCAGGTACAAATCTTGCCTACCAGCGAGGGGCAAGTTCGACCGATGACCAAACTGGAACCGCAGCAACAGCAAGAAGTGTGGCAAACCGCAGTTCAAGAAGCTGGTGGCAAAGTTCCCACTGGTAGAATCGTCAAAGATGTTGTGCAGCACGTCATGGAGCGAACCAAAGTACCCAATACCTACCAAATCGGCGAAGTGTGCCAAATCGTAGTCAAAGACAACCCGGAACTCAGAGGCAAAGGTGGCTGTTGGGCAATTGTCAGCGCAGTGAATGACTTTAGTTGCAGTGTGAGAATGTGGAATGGCGAGTACGGTGTTGGGTTGCAGCATCTGAAGTCTTACGATTACTTACCTGCCGACTGTGAGCAGATGCAGGTGATTTGCGATGGCGTAACCGCCCACCGTAGGTGATTGCATCAGTCGGGTGTATTCCGATTCGCTTGAGGAGACAGTCAAAAATCTGTTGCAGTCGTTGGGAAAGCTGAATCGGCCTTATTTGACGGCTGTCGAAGAGAAATTGTTGAATGTTCTGGAGTCTGAATACGGGGAAAGATAACACCCTGAACAATTTTGGCAATTTGGCATCCAATATCTTTGGGTTGCAGTTTCAATGGAGTTATCAACACAACGGGACAGTGAAGAAGTTGTACGAGGGAAAAGATAAAACTTCCCGCTTCTTGACATCCAGCTATGCCAGTTGTTTAATTGAGTGCTGTAGAACCCCTCTACATAATTGATACAGCACTCAACAGAGTTCAGTTAAGGCTCTGCAACTGGCTAGAAATGAACAAAACCAAATAGGATTTCAGAAGATGAAGAATGTAGATAGCTGGATTGCTGTATAGTTTGAGGTATGCCAGATTATAGTCTTGAGAGTTACCCTATGATTGCTCTACCTGGTATTAACATCCAAGACAATATCTACGAAAGTTCCAATTCTCTAGTGTATCGGGGCATCAGAGATGATGGAGTAGCGATCGTCGTAAAAATGCTTAAGCTTGATTATCCCTCTCCCCAAGAACTAACCCGCTACAGACAGGAATATAAAATTATCCGTTCTCTCAACTTGGAGGGAGTGGTGAAGGCATACAGTCAGCAAGACTATCAACGCACTCTGGTGATTCTCTTAGAAGATTTTGGGGGAGAGTCCCTAGAGCAATGGATGCACAAGCGCCCAGATATCTTCTGCCCCATGCCTTTATCCCAATTTTTGAGTATTGCGATCGCTGTTTGCGATATTCTAGGAAAAATCCATACAGCCAATATCATTCATAAAGATATCAACCCTGGAAATATAGTTCTCAATCTGGATACTGGCGTTGTCAAAATTATTGACTTTGGGATTGCCACCCAATTTAACCGCACGAATCCGACTTTTAAAAATCCTCATCTTTTAGAAGGAACACTCGCCTACCTATCTCCAGAGCAAACAGGGCGGATGAACCGTTTGCTCGATTACCGCACCGATTTTTACTCCCTTGGTGTGACATTTTACGAACTGCTCACTGGACAACTACCATTTCCCACCACAGACGTGCTGGAGCTAGTCCATTGCCATATTGCCAAACATGCTATTCCGCCTAATGAAATAAATACAACGATTCCCAAGCCAGTTTCAGATATCATTCTCAAACTGATGGCGAAAAATGCTGAAAATCGCTATCAAAGTGCCTGGGGCATCAAAGCGGATTTAGAAATCTGTGCTGAACAATTAGAAGAAATCGGTCAAATCTTTAGCATTCAACTGGCGCTTCAAGACGTTTGCGATCGGTTTCAAATTCCCCAAAAACTTTATGGGCGGGACAAGGAAGTTGCAATGTTACTGGCGGCATTTGATCGCATAGCGTGTCCGTTGGCGCAGCCTCCCGCAGGGAAGGACAATCTCTTAAAGTGTTCAGAGTCAAATCGCGTCGCTGCTTTATCAAATAATTCGGAACATAGGGAACAACCGGGCAATTCAAAATTCCAAGTCGAAATGATGTTGGTATCTGGCTATGCTGGAATTGGTAAATCTGCGTTAGTGCAGGAAATTTATAGACCAATCACCCAAAAGCGTGGCTATTTTATTTCTGGTAAATTCGATCAATTTCAGTGCAATATTCCCTACAGCGCGATCGCAGATGCTCTGCAAAAATTGGTGCAGCAATTGCTCAGTGAACCAGACGAAGAAGTGCAACAGTGGCGATCGCGCCTGCTAACGGCGTTGGGAAGCAACGGACAACTCATTGTTGATGTGATCCCGGAAGTTGAATTGATTGTTGGCAAGCAGCCGCCTTTACCGGAAGTTGGAGCAACTGAAGCTCAAAATCGCTTTCATCGGATTTTTGGGCAATTTGTGCGGGTGTTTTGTTCAGAGTCACATCCCCTGGTGATATTCTTAGATGATTTGCAATGGATAGACTCAGCAACGCTGAATTTAATCGAGTTGATGCTGCTGGATGAGCAAGCCCAATCACTATTTTTGATTGGAGCTTATCGAGATAATGAAGTGAAACCAACGCATCCATTAGCATTAATGCTAGAGAGACTGCGAAAACAAGGTGCAGTGCTTCAGGAAATTATCCTAACACCATTAACTCTGGAACCGTTGGGTCAGTTGATTGCCGAGACGCTACATCGGAATGCAAATACCGTTCGTCCCTTAGCTGAGTTAGTTTTACGTAAAACTGAGGGCAATCCGTTCTTCGTCAATGAATTTTTGAGAATGCTGTATAGCGAAAATTTATTGGCCTTTGACCCCCCTCAATTCCACGCCAGATGCTACCCTGCGGGAATGCTAAGAGCGAACAAGTCGGCAGAGCCGACGGCAGTTGCTCCCCTTAGTAAAGGAGGGTGGCAGTGGAACATAGCTCAGATCCAAGCCCAAGATATCACTGATAATGTTGTCGAGTTGATGCTTCACAAGTTGAAGAAATTGCCAGAGAATACACAGCAAATTCTTCGGCTAGCTGCTTGCGTCGGCGCTGAATTTAATTTAGATACTCTATCGATTGTTTGTGATAAACCACCTGAAACGGTTTTTCAAGATTTACTAGCAGCCATACAAGTTGGATTAATTCAACCACGATCTGAATTAGATGAAAAGTTGTTAATTCAAGAGTATAAGTTCTTGCACGATCGCGTCCAGCAAGCTGCTTATGTCCTAATCGATGAATCGCACAAACAGGTGGTTCATCTTCAAATCGGTCGCAATCTGCTTGAAAAAACGTTGCCAGAGGAGTTATCAAAGCGGCTGTTTAAAATTTTGGATCATCTCAACTTAGCGATTGATCTCGTCGTCTCTGAGCAGGAACGAAACAGCATTGCCAGACTAAACTTAATGGCAGCCCAAAAAGCCAAAGCGGCTACTGCCTATAGTGCAGCTTTGAAGTATGCGATCGCAGGTATCGAGTTACTCGCAACTGATAGTTGGCAACATCAGTATGACCTCAGTTTGGTTCTCCATGAAGAAGCGGCAGAAACTGCCTATCTATCCGGTGACTTTCTGGCGATGGAGCAATGGGTTGCTATTGTTCTACAAGAAGCCAGAACCATTTTAGATAAAGTGAAAGTTCATGAGGTCACAATCAAAACCTATGTAGCACAAACTCACAAGTTAGACGCAATTAAAGTCGGGTTGCAAGTATTGGCAAAATTAGGGCTGAACCTGCCAGAATTGCCCACAGAATTGCAGATTCAACAAGCACTTTCAGAAACAGAAGAAGTTCTGCAAGGAAGGAATATTCAAGATTTAGTGCATTTACCTTTAATGACAGATACCAGTAGATTGGCAGCCATGCGGATTATTTCAAATATCGCTTCTCCTGCCTTTCAGGCTGCACCTGCACTGTTTTGGCTGATGGCATGTGAGCAAGTCAAGTTATCGATTCAATATGGCAATGCACCCACTTCTGCGGTTGCCTATTCTTGTTATGGAGTCGTTATCACCGCAGCAACTCAGGATGTAGAGAAAGCTCATCAGTTGGGTCAACTCGCCCTAAACCTTGTGGAACGGCTGAATGCAAAAGAACTTAAAAGTAAAACCTTTCTAATTGTTGCGGAAGGCATCAGCTTTGGAAAGTCTCATTTTAGGGAGATTGCATCCCTATTGCAGGAAGGTTACTCCAGCGGAGTAGAAACCGGAGATTTCGGATTTGCAGGTTTAGCGGCTTACCAAAAATGTGAGTATTTATATTTCAGTGGATTAGAACTGACAGAATTAGAACAGGAGATGGAGAATTACAGCCATGCCATCGCCCAATTAAAGCAGGAAACTTGCTTAAATTACCATCAAATCTTTTGGCAGGCAGTGCTTAACTTACAAGGACAGGTTAATAACCCCTGCTGTTTACAAGGCGTTGCTTACAATGAGCAACAAGGATTGAACCGCTATTTAGCAAACAATGATTCTCTTGGATTTCAATATTTCTACATCAACAAGCTGATCCTCTGCTATCTATTTGGGCAGTTTACTCAAGCGTTAAAGAGTGCAAATGCGGCCCAGGGGTATCTGAAAGGTGCGCCAGGGCAAGTAACGATGCCATTGCTCTGCTTTTACGACTCCTTAGTGCGACTAGCAATTTATTCACATGCTCCTGATTCAGAACAAAAAGTATTGTTCCTTAACGTGAGCAGCAACCAGGAAAAAATGCACAAATGGGCGCGTCATGCGCCTATGAATTTTCTGCATAAATATCATTTAGTTGAGGCAGAAAAAGCGCGAGTTTTAGGTCAGTTGCTTGAGGCAGAAAAATTATACGAACAAGCGATTCAGGGAGCTAGAGAAAACGAATATATCCAGGAAGAGGCACTAGCATATGAACTAGCTGCCAAGCATTATCTGGCGCGAGGTTTGGAAAAATTTGCTCATCTCTATATGAAGGAAGCCCACTACTGCTATGAAAGGTGGGGTGCAACCGCAAAAGTCAGAAATTTGGAGGCTGATTATCCTCAGTTTTTTCCTCAATCAACAAGTGTGAGTTCCATGCCAATCCACACTGCTGCTGGAACTACCTCTAATACCTCACATGTTGCTCTCGATTTAGCAACAGTAATGAAAGCATCCCAAGCGATTTCCAGTGAGATTGAACTGGAACAACTGCTCCACACCTTAATGCAGATTCTCATTGAGAATGCGGGAGCACAAACCGGATGTCTGCTTTTAGAAAACGCAGGAGAATGGATGATCGAAGCGACCTGTGAACTCATTGAGGGTGCACAGGCCTGTACAACCCAAGTGCTGCAATCGACTCCGATCGCAAATCGTTTACCTGAATCGATCATTCATTATGTGATTCGGACTCATAAATCGGTCATTCTCAATGATGCTAATCGTGAAGGTAATTTTATCAACGATCCCTATATTCAACACCACCAGACTCAATCAGTCTTATGTTTACCGCTGCTCAATCAAAGCAAGCTCATCGGTGTGTTGTACCTGGAAAATCAATTAGCGGCTAAAGCCTTTACATCAGAGCGATCAGAAATGCTGCATATACTATCATCCCAGGCAGCGATCGCAATTGAAAATGCCAAACTCTACTTAAAGCTCCGCGCGAGCGAAAGTCAGATGGCTCAATTTTTAGAAGCGATTCCCGTAGGAATTGCCGCCATTGATGCGACGGGTCGCCCTTACTATGCCAATCAGCGGGGCATTCATCTCATGGGCAAAGGGATTGATCCTGCCGTACCGCCGGATCAAATCGCAGAGGCTTATCAATTTTATGTGACAGGAACGGATCAAATCTACCCTACTGAAAAAATGCCAATCATCCGGGCGTTGAACGGCGAACGCACTACGATTGATGACGTAGAAATTCGCCAAAATAACCAAACGATCCCTGTTGAGGTGTGGGGCACTCCCGTCTTTGACGAACAGGGCAATGTAGTTTATGCGATCGCAGCCTTTCAAGATATCACCCAGCGCAAACAAGCAGAGAAACTTTTAGCTGACTACAACCAAACGTTAGAACAGCAAATTACTGAGCGGACTTTGCTCCTTTCGCAGGAGATTGGAGAGCGCCAACGAGTGGAGAATGCCTTGCGACAAAGTGAAGAGCAACGCAGGCTGACGATGGATTTCACGTACATCGGTAGTTGGAACTGGAATATCACGGAGAACACAGTAGATTGGAACGACAATCATGCTCGATTGCTGGGGTTAGTTCCCGGTGAGGTTGAGAGCAGCTATCAGGCATGGCGCGATCGCGTTTATCCAGAAGACATTCATCGGGTTGAGCAAGCTGTTACAACAGCTCTAGCAACTCATACTGATTTTGAAGCTGAATATCGAGTCAATCATCCAGATGGCAGTATTCATTGGCTGGTAGGTCGAGGTCGAGGCATTTATGACGCAGATAGACAGCCTGTGCGGATGCTAGGAATCATTCTTGACATTAGCGAACAGCGAAACGCTGCACTGCGCGAACGCAAACGCGCCCAGCAAGCCTCCATTCTGGAAGAACGCAACCGGATGGCGCGAGAAATTCATGATACACTGGCTCAATCCTTCACAGGTATTCTGCTTCAAGTTAGAGCAGCAGAACAGGTGCTGGCGGACGACCCAGAAGCAACCCAAGTACATCTGGAAATGATTGAGGAACTAGCACGCGCTGGGCTGGCAGGGGCACGGCGATCCGTATCAGCACTCCGTCCGCAGCTACTAGAAGAAGGTAATTTAGAGAGTGCCCTGCATCGTATAGTGGCTCAAATGCGATCAACGACCGACACGGCTCTGATTTGCGAAACTCAGGGTACAGCCTATTCCTTACCAAGCGAAGTGGAGAATAACTTACTTAGAATTGGGCAGGAAGCATTAACCAATGCAATTAAATACGCTTGTGCTGGCGAAATTCTGGTTGAGTTGGTGTACAACGAGACACAGTGTATCTTACGAGTTAAAGACGATGGCAGGGGCTTTGGAGTGGGTAGCATTCCTTTGAGTGGTGGGTTTGGCTTATTAGGAATGAGCGAACGGGCAGAGCGCATTGGCGCACAACTAACAATTCAAAGCCAACCGGGTCAAGGAACAGAAATTATTGTCACTATCAATCGAGAGTGAGAATTACAATGAGCCAATCCATTACGATTCGGGTGCTGATTGTTGACGACCATGCCATAGTCAGAAAGGGCCTAGCAACCATCATTAACCGCGATCCAGAAATGACAGTGATCGCTCAAGCTGAAGATGGGCAACAGGCGATCGACGCGTTTCGAGAATACCAACCTGATGTCACACTAATGGATTTACGAATGCCCAAAATGGGAGGTGTTGAAGCCATTATGGCGATTTGTACTGAATTTAAGCAGGCTCGGATCGCGGTACTCACAACCTACGATGGCGATGAAGATATCTATCGCGGTTTACAGGCGGGCGCTCAAGGCTATCTGCTTAAAGATTCTAAACTTGGCGAGCTTTTGAATGCGATTCGCGCCATTCATAGTGGTCAGAAATACATTCCGCCAGAAGTAGGCGCAAAATTATTGCAGCGAATTAGCAATCCAGAACTGAGTGAACGAGAGTTGGAAGTGCTGCGTTTGATGGCACAAGGAATGGGTAATCAAGAAATTGGGACTGCTTTGAGTATTGGTGAAAGTACCGTCAAATCGCATGTGAATCACATTTTAAGCAAATTGGGCGTGAGCGATCGCACACAAGCTGTGATTGCTGCTGTTAAGCGTGGGATTGTCAGTTTGTAAGTGGGGGAAAAGGGAAAGGGGCAGGGGGCAGGAGGCAGGGGGAATGTTCCTTCTCAAGAGCCGTGGAATTGCAGGTTGAACATGGGTATGTTCGCGGAGCGTCTCCAAGAGTTGCCCCGCCCTCTTTAGGACGCTCTTACTGGGGCGGAGTCTGAGCTTCCGTTTCAGTTTTCCCCCTTGCTCCCAGCAAGAACTGCTCCCCTGCCTCTTATGACCTTTTCCCCAATAGAATTGGCTTTAGACTCAAACTAAAGTTTGAGACAACCTTCCACTGCGAGATGGACAGGTTTATCCATCACTCGATTATATAAAAATGTCAACCCAGAGTGGACGACAAGAGAGGGTCAATTGTCTATATTGAATCCATAGCAACTTTAGCGCAGTTGGGTTGTAAGGCTTAAGTTTGCTTAATACAAACCGAAACATGACTTACGACCGTGATAATCGTTCTTTATTCGTTCTGCCTTCAACCCAGGATCATATTCAAGGTGTACTAAATGCTGCTGTAGTCTTCGTCATGTATGGAGATTATGAATGTTTTCAAAGTGCCAACGTCTATCGATTGATTAAAGTTGCCGGGCAGCAATTGAAGATTTCGTTTGGAGAAAACAATTTAGGTTTTATCTTCCGTCATTTTCCTGAGGTACAGATTCATCCATATGCTCAACGGGCGGCGGAAGCTGCCGAAGCTGCTGCGGCTCAAGGGCAGTTTTGGCAAATGCATGAAATATTGTTCATTCATCAACAAGAGTTAAAGAATGGCTATCTAGTAGAGTACGCCAATCGGTTAGGACTTGATATTTCTCAATTTTTGCAGGATTTATCCAAAGGAACGTATGTTGATCGGATCAATGCGGATATCGAAGGTGGACTGCGAAGTGGAGTGGAGGCTGCACCTGCTTTGTTTATTAATGGAATTCGCTATCCCGTAGGCGTAGCCCGCCGCAGGCATCACTGGACTGTTGAGCAGATAATGGCAGCCATTGTTGCTGCAAATGATTAAGGTTTTTGATGCTTATCCCAACAAGTATTTCATCAGGGAGTATTTCATAACTTCTATACAGACGACAAGAATCAGAGATTTCAGCAATTTAGCAAGAATACAGAGGCGATCGCAATGATGGTTTTTACATGGAAAAAAGTTCAAAAATTGTTGCTGGGGTTATTTGCATTAAGTGTTGTCGTTGGAATATCAATGCATCCAACACCAGCCACCTCCAAGGAATTACCCCAAGCGTCCAACTCTAAACCTGCGATCGTTCTCGTTCATGGGGCTTTTGCTGACGGTACATCATGGCAACACGTCATTCCATTGTTGGAGCAGGATGGCTACAGAGTGACTGCTGTGCAGATTCCGCTCACCTCGCTTGCTGATGATGTAGCAACGACGAAGCGGGTGATTAATTATCAAAAAGGTTCCGTTGTTTTGGTCGGACATTCTTATGGTGGAAATGTGATTACAGGTGCGGCAGCTGGCAATCCACAGGTGAAAGCTCTGGTTTATGTTAATGCTTTCGCACCAGATGTCGGTGAAAAGACGAGTGATTTGAATAAAAAGTATGCAGCAGCTCCGATTAGCACGGCAATTGTATCTGATGCTGCAAACTTTCTCTATATTGATCGCGGGAAGTTTCACAAATTTTTTGCCCAAGACGTATCAAAGGCTGAGGCGCGAGTGATGGCAGCAACCCAAAAGCCGATCGCCAGCGCCGCGTTTGAGCAATCAGTGAATGAAATCGCCTGGAAAACGATTCCTTCCTGGTTTCTAGTGACTCAAAGCGATCGCGCCATCAACCCTGAACTTCAACGATTTATGGCTAAACGGATTGGTGCTAAGACAACCGAAGTTAACTCCAGTCATGTTCCTTTTATCTCTCATCCAAAAGAGGTTGCCAAAGTGATTGAAGCAGCAAGCACTGCTGTGAAGTAATCGCAATTTTAAGAGAAGCAGTTTCTCGGTACATACAAATAGAACAGACTTAATTATTGACTCTAGGAGATCCGCTCGTGCCGACTCAAAATACAGACATCACTGAAGTCGATCGCAGTCAACCCTTACTGCATCAACATGGATATGAAATTCAGCAGTATGGTACTCTTCGTAATTTGCCAATTGTTCTCAACCCCAGTGCCCGCAGCGAAAGCTGTGTTTTAGTCAATCAAATTTTGGCAGATACGATTATTCTCTATCACCTTTACAAGAAACATCACTGGTTGATGCGCGGACATACGTTTTATCAACTGCATCTGTTACTCGATAAACACGCCAGCGAACAAATTGAGTTAATTGATGCACTAGGTGAACGAGTACAAACACTCGGAGGTGTGGCGATCGCTGACCCGCGTCATGTGGCAGAAGTTACTAAGATTAAGCGTCCGCCCAACGGCGTTGAGGAAGTACCTGTGATGTTGTCGCGGTTACTAGAAGCCCACGAGTTAATTATTGGGGAATTGAGAGGGGCGATCGATAAAACAGCAACAAATCAAGATAGTGGCACTAACGATTTGTTAGTGAGCCAAGTCCTGCGAACTAATGAGACGCAAGTTTGGTTTCTGGCAGAACATTTGATGGATACACCATTGGTACGCAGTTAAATTCAGCAGATCGGGTGTTGTAAATCAAATAACTAACAGTATTTCAGCAATCGCTCTTTAAATCAGTTCATTCTTGACTCCATTTATCCATTGTAGATAACAGAGGAAGAGAACTTTATGACTAATTATGACTACATTGTAATCGGTGCAGGTTCGGCTGGTTGTGTGGTTGCTAATCGTCTAACCGAAGACAATGACACAACTGTGTTACTACTCGAAGCGGGTAATCCAGATACGAAACCAGAGATTTTCATCCCAGCGGAGTGCGTCAACCTACTAGGCTCAGAGGTGGACTGGAGCTATTTCTCTGAACCAGAACCCTTCTTGAATAATCGCAAAATCTTTTGTTCCCGTGGCAAAGTCTTGGGAGGCAGCAGTTCGATTAATTTCATGATGTATGTCCGAGGCAATCATCACGATTATGACCACTGGCAGGAGTTGGGAAATCCCGGTTGGAGTTACCAGGATGTCTTGCCTTATTTCAAGAAATCTGAACAGCAGCAACGCGGTGCCTCCGCCTACCACGGAGTTGATGGGGAGTTGAGCGTTACCGATCCCATTGCGCCTACTGCAACTTCTCAACGATTTGTAGAGGCATGTGTGGCAATGGGATTTGACTACAATCCTGATTTCAACGGTACGCAGCAGGAGGGAGCCGGACTCTATCAGCAAACTACCAAGGAGGGTAAACGGCACAGTGCTGCTGCTGCGTTCCTTGTGCCCATTGCCGGGCGTCGCAATTTGACCATAAAGACTGGGGCATTGGTAACTCGATTGTTGTTTGAGGGAACCCGCACCGTTGGGGTGGAATATCTGCACGAGGGAATGCTCCACCAAGCCAAGGTTGAGCGGGAAGTGATTTTAAGTGCGGGCGCGTTCGATTCGCCCAAGCTGCTAATGCTTTCCGGCATTGGGGATGCAGCACACTTACAAACATTAGGGATTCCTGTTGTCGTCGATCTGCCAGGTGTTGGGCAAAATCTGCAAGACCACATTTTCTCTCCTGTGGTATACCAGGCAACTCAGGACTTACACTTTGCCAGCACCAGTAGTATCGGGGAAGCTGGATTATTTTTGCATAGTAAGTGGAATTCAGCGGTTGCACCCGATTTACAGTTTCTCTTCGGTTCCATTCAGCTCTTGCCCCCTGGCTATGCTCCAGCGGCATTTGGATTTACGGGTGCAGTCGCTTTGACCCATCTGCAAAATATTGGCAGTGTCGGTTTGCGTTCATCTAATCTCAACGATCCACCAACCATTCGGATGAATTATCTACAAAGTCAAGCCGATGTGCAGAAGCTGGTTGAGGGAATTAAATTAATGCGCCAATTGTTTCACATGAGTCATTTTGATGAGTTTCGTGGTGCAGAAATTGCTCCGGGTGCTGAGTTTCAGAGTGATGAAGCACTCGTTGCTTATATCCGCAACAATTGCAGCACACTGTGGCATCCCGTTGGCACTTGCAAAATGGGCATTGACTCAATGGCAGTGGTCGATCCTGAGTTGCGGGTACATGGGGTTGAAGGATTGCGAGTTGTTGATGCCTCCATCATGCCAACAATCACCACGGGAAATACGAACGCACCGACCATCATGATTGGTGAGAAGGCAGCGGATTTAATTAAAGCAGGTCGCACAGCACAAACGGTTCTCAGCAAATCTAACGTCCAAAATCCGGCGTATTCATCTATTTAGAAACGGGCGATCGTCTTTGATCAATCTCAGATTATCATACCTGTTGAGCGTTTATCGGTCGATGTTAGGCAAACAGAACACTCTACCTCTGTAAAGGAATACACAATGGCACTGATTACAACACCATTCGGACGACATTCCACCGCCGCCGAGGTCGTAGAAGGAATTGATCTTTCCGGCAAGCGGGCGATCGTTACGGGAGCCGCATCGGGCATCGGCGTAGAAACAGCGCGGGCACTGGCTCAAACTGGAGCGATCGTTACACTAGCGGTGCGTAATACCGATGCTGGAGCGCAAGTCGCGGCTGACATTGTGGCTACTACTGGGAACCGGAATATTCATGTTGCTCCGCTTGATTTAAGCGATCGCAACTCAATTGCCAAGTTCATTGCTGCCTGGCGTGAGCCTCTGCACATCCTCGTTAATAATGCAGGGGTAATGGCACTGCCCGAACAGCGCACACCCGAAGACTGGGAGATGCAATTTGCCACTAACTATCTCGGACACTTTGCCCTAGCGCTCGGACTACACGACGCTCTTGCCGCAGAGGGTGTCGCCCGTATCGTGTCGGTTAGTTCTAGCGGACACTTGATGTCGCCCATTGTGTTCGATGATATTCACTTCATGTTCCGTCCTTATGATCCGTGGTTGGCGTATGGACAGTCCAAGACCGCAAGCATCCTCTTTGCTGTGGGTGCTACTGCGCGCTGGTTCAAGGATGGCATTACCGCTAATTCCCTGATGCCCGGGGCGATCGCAACCAACCTCCAGCGTCATACGGGCGGTCTTAGAACCCCATCTGAGCGGCAGAAGACAATAGCGCAGGGTGCGGCAACTTCCGTTCTGTTGGCAACCTCTTTGCTACTAAAGGGCGTTGGCGGACGCTATTTCGAGGACTGCAATGAAGCCACTCTCGTCACCAACGGGAACAGCTATATGAGCGGAGTTGCCCCCTACGCCTTGAACCCAGACAACGCCGATCGGCTCTGGAATGAATCGTTGCGCCTGCTCGCTTGACCTGGTAGTAACAGTGAGCTTCACGCTATTGATAAACTAATTGCCGATCGTAAACCTGCCAACCTTTCGTCCATCATGCCCACGAGCACCACGGGAAATACGAACGTACCCACTATCATGATTGCTGAGAAGGCAGCAGATTTAATTAAAGCGGAGCGTACCTCGCAAAGTCTTCCCAACAAGCTTAATGTTAAAAATTTGTCACACTTGTCTATCTAAAAACGGCATGAACGCCTGCCTTATCTGAACCGCAAACTTGAGCATTCGTAACACAATTCATTCATTAGAAGCATCTATTCCATGACAAAATCATTCTGGCTTCTTGGTTCTCGCCTCACTATCCTTGCCGATCACACCACGACTGACGGTAAATACGACCTGATTGAGGGCTATTTCACTCCTGGTACACAGACTCCACCCCATCGCCATACACGCTATTCCGAACAACTTTATGTGCTGGAAGGAGAGTTTACTGTCTGGGCAGGTGAAAACAAG
This sequence comes from Nostoc desertorum CM1-VF14, assembly GCA_019359245.1. GTDB lineage: Bacteria > Cyanobacteriota > Cyanobacteriia > Cyanobacteriales > Nostocaceae > Nostoc > Nostoc desertorum. The sequence goes on from JAHHHR010000066.1 coordinate 34,975, forward strand.
GTTGTGCTAGGCGTTGGTGAAAGCTTCTTCATTCCGCCTAACACCATCCATGTAGTCGCCGCACTTAGCGATAAACCAGCTCGCGGGTTGGTTGTTGCTGCGCCTAGTGCCTTTGCTCAACTAATAGAAGCAACAGGGACGCTAAACGAGAATGAGGAAACTGACTTGGCATTATTCATGCGCGTCTCTAGCGAAATTGGCGACGAAACCCTGGGTGCGCCCGGAGATCTCCCTTAGAGATTAAGCTGACTATTCTTCCTTCTGATTCCACTTTCCATTAGTAACTGACCACTTTAAACCCAACAATCAAAGGATTAGCATAATGAAAAAACTAGAAGGAAAAATCGCCCTTGTCACTGGTGGTAACAGTGGCATCGGTCTTGCCACAGCCAAACAGTTTGTTGCTGAAGGTGCCTATGTCTACATCACGGGTCGTCGCCAAGTCGAACTGGATGCTGCTGTAGAAGCCATTGGTAAAAATGTTACGGCTGTGCAGAGCGATGTTTCTAATCTGGCAGACCTGGATCGTCTGTTTGCCACCATTAAGCAAGAGCAAGGACACCTCGATATCATCTTCGCTAATGCTGGCGGTGGACAAATTGCCCCACTTGGAGCAATCACTGAGGAACACTTTGACAAAACATTCAACATAAATGTCAAAGGTTTGCTGTTCACCGTACAAAAGGCACTGCCACTGTTACCAGAGGGCGCTTCTATTATCCTGAATGCTTCGACTGCTTCTATAAAAGGTACGCCAGCTTTCAGTGTTTACAGCGCCACCAAAGCCGCCGTGAGATCATTTGCTCGGAATTGGACACTCGACCTTAGAGAACGCAAGATCCGAGTAAATGCCATTAGCCCTGGTGTGGTTCCGACTCCTGGTTACGATCATCTGGGATTAAATGACCAGCAGTTGCAAGAATTTGTAGACAGCCAAGCCAGCGCCATCCCACTGGGACGAGTCGGCAAACCCGATGAGATTGCCAAAGCGGTTGTTTTTCTGGCTTCAGATGACAGTAGCTTTGTGAACGGCATTGAGTTGTTTGTTGATGGTGGTATGGCACAGATTTGAAGTCCAAAAGAAGTTAAAGCTGGCGGGACTACTTTTAGGAGCAGATCCATCGTCAGGATGTGAGATAGATCGACCTGTCGTAAAACGCCATCATGTCACTTTTATCACTTACAAGGAGTAATCCCATGACGACATATCGCACAGTATCGATTGATGGTTTAGATATCTTCTACCGTGAAGCTGGTTCTCGTAATAATCCGACGATTCTGTTATTGCACGGCTTTCCAACTTCCTCTCACATGTTCCGGAATCTCATACCTGCCCTCGCTGATAAATTCCATCTCGTTGCTCCTGACTACCCTGGCTACGGTAACAGTTCGATGCCAACTGTAAATGAGTTTGATTACACCTTTGATCGCTTGGCACAGATTGTAGAAAAATTCATTGCTGCGATCGCTCTCAAAAAGTACAGCCTTTATGTGATGGATTATGGCGCACCGATTGGCTATCGGATTGCCACTAAATATCCAGAGCGCGTCCAATCTCTAATTGTTCAAAATGGCAATGCTTACGAGGAAGGTCTGCGCGAATTCTGGGAGCCGATTAAGGCATACTGGCAAGAGCGATCGCCTGAGAATGCTGAAAAACTCAAATACCTTTTTACTCTAGAAGCAACCAAGTGGCAATATACCAATGGTGTTCATAATTTAGAAGCAATTAGTCCCGATACCTGGACGGTGGATCAACATTTCCTCGACCGTCCCGGAAACGAAGAGATTCAACTGGCGCTGTTTTATAGCTATGGCACCAATCCACCGCTCTATCCCCAATGGCAAGAGTATTTCCGCCAGTATCAACCCCCTACCCTGATTGTTTGGGGCAAGAATGACTACATCTTTCCTGCTGACGGTGCTTATCCCTATCAGCGTGACTTGAAAGACGTTGAGTTCCATCTATTCGATACTGGACATTTTGCCCTGGAAGAGAATGGGGATGCGATCGCAAACTATATCGATCAATTTCTCACATCACGACTGCAATCCGTTCTCACTTGATCGGTGGAAATGATGGATTATCCCAGCATGGCTCATGCTCAGGTATAAACCTTTGAATAAACAAGATCAACTATTTCTGATTCTGTTGAACGGTTTAAATTCAAAAGAGTAAACGCATGACCACTTATCGGACAGTATCGATCGATGGTTTAGATATTTTTTATCGTGAAGCTGGTTCTCGCGATCGCCCGACGATTCTGCTATTGCACGGCTTTCCAACCTCGTCCCATATGTTCCGCAATCTAATCCCGGCGTTGGCGGATCAATTCCATCTGATCGCACCTGATTATCCTGGTTTTGGCTATAGTTCCATGCCAATGGTGGATGAGTTTGATTACACCTTTGATCGCCTTGCCGAAGTCATGGCAGGCTTTGTCGATGCGATCGGATTGAAACGCTATAGCCTTTATTTAATGGATTATGGCGCTCCAATTGGCTATCGATTGGCAATACAGTATCCAGAGCAGATTGAGACGCTGATTGTGCAAAATGGCAATGCCTACGAAGAGGGACTCGGTGATTTCTGGGAGCCTATGCGCGCTTTTTGGCAGAATAAGACACCCGAAAATACTGATCGCGTGCGACAGGCTCTGGTAAGCAAGGGCACGAAATGGTATTACATCACTGGAGCTAGGAATCTAGAAAACCTCAGTCCCGATACCTGGACTCTGGATCAATCACTTCTTGATCGCCCTGGCAATATAGATATTCAATTGGCATTAAAATACGATTACCAGTCCAATGTGCGGTTATATCCACAATGGCAAGCTTACTTGCGCCAATATCAACCACCCACACTAATTGTATGGGGCAAAAATGACCAAGGCTTTTTAGTCGAGGGAGCTTATGCCTATAAACGCGACTTAAAAAACCTGGAGTTTCATTTGTTTGATACGGGGCACTTTGCTTTGGAAGAAGATGGGGACGCGATCGCAGACCATATTCACTGCTTTCTGACCACTCATGTTGTAGAGAACACCAAGCTAACCACTAGTAACAAAAGTTTTGGCTCTTAAACAATGTCAATCAAAAGTGATTGTCATTACTACACTACTGATCAAGCAACAGTGTTAAATCAATTAACTTAACAGTGCCATTTCAACAGGTTGTTTACAATTTATCAAAGGAGAATGTCATGGTTACTCAAGCAAACTCGCAAGCAGCAAAAATTCTGGAAGTTGCGGATGATCCACGTCTTTCCAAAGGAACGAAGGAATTTTTGAAACTGCTAAATTCAGGGGGTGTGGCGCTGGAAAAACTCACTCCACTCGAAGCACGTCAAGTTCTTGTAGATGCACAGGCTTCGGTTTCAGTAGACCTTTCAGGCATTGAAGAGTCCCAAAAGACAATTACTGCTGAGGGTTATTCAATTACCCTTGATATTGTACGACCTGAAGGGGTCAAAGGCACATTACCTGTTTTCATTTTTATTCATGGTGGTGGTTGGGTGCTAGGTGATTACCCAACACACAAGCGCATGGTTCGCGATCTGGTTGTGCTTTCAGGGTTTGCAGGTGTCTTTGTCAACTACACTCGCACACCAGATGCTCAGTACCCACAGGCAATCAATGAGATTTATGCTGCGACCAAATGGGTTGCCGAGCATGGTGAAGAGATTGGGGTGGATGGTAAGAATTTGGCAGTCGTTGGCAACAGTGTCGGCGGTAACATGACAACTGTCACTGCTTTGAAGGCGAAAGAAAAAGGAGGGCCACACATCAAGCTGCAAATCCTGATGTGGCCCATTGTAGATGCTGATTTTGAAACGAATTCTTATCATCAATTTGGCGATCAGCGTTTTCTGACTGTACCAACGATGAAGTGGATGTATGACATGTACATCGCTGACCCAGAAAAGCGCAAAGACATCTATGCTTCTCCCCTACAGGCGACGGTTGAGCAACTCAAAGGCTTGCCTCCAGCGTTAATTGTGGTTGCAGAGAGCGATATCTTGCATGACGAGGGTACAGCTTATGGACGCAAGCTCGATGAAGCTGGGGTCGAGGTGACAACTGTGCAGTACAACGGTATGATTCATGACTTTGGACTACTAAATGGTTTAGCTGAGTTGCCACAAACCCGTTCTCTGTTTGTTCAAGCTGCTGCCCAATTGAAGAAATATCTGCAATAGGATGCAGAGAGGGAGACGCAAAGAGCTAAAAAATTGATTAAGAGTCTCCTTTATCTCCGCGATGAGGTAATTTCAATAGCGCATATTTGAAGGAGGTACTGTATGAGACGGATCGCTTTATTGCTAGTTGCAGTTGTAATGGTGGCCAGCGTGGTTATCTGCGTGGTTCCCCCCTCTCGCTACGCTGATGGAGCGGCCGCCCCAATCTTCGGAGGCAAAATTCCCCCTGGATACCGCGACTGGACGTTGATCTCTGTAGCCCGCGAAAAAGGCGACCTCAACGATATACGCGCCAAATTGGGCAACGACGTAGCGATCAAGGCATACCGGGAAGGGAAGCTTCCCTTCCCAGACGGCACAATCATTGCCCGGCTCGCCTGGAGTTACGTCCCATCGGAGGAAAACAACAGAGCCTTTGGCCGTCTCCAATCTTACGTAGCTGGGCCACCCAAGGAGGGGGTTCAGTTTATGATCAAGGACTCAATAAAATACGCCTCGACCGGCGGCTGGGGGTTCGCTCAATTTAACGACGGCAAACCCGCCGACGTAGCGGTACACAGCTGCTTTTCCTGCCATGTGAGCGTCAAAGCTCGCGACTTTGCCTTTACGCATTACGCACCTTGAATGCGAAGGTGCGTTAGCCAACATCGTGAGTTTCAGCAAGTTTTGTGACACCGAGATGTCGGGCAGCACATCCGAAGCTAACCTCCTGCCAGTACCGCTGGTAGTCCATCGGCCTTACATACTATGAACAACCCTGAAAATTCTCGACTACCCCTGCCGCCTTTTAATAATGAATCCGCTATCCAAAAAGTCCGAATAGCAGAGGATGCTTGGAACACACGTAACCCTGAACTAGTATCACTCGCTTACACGTCGGATAGCATTTGGCGCAACCGCTCAGAATTTCTATCTGGTCGTGAAGCGATCGTGCAGTTCTTGACACGTAAGTGGCTTAAAGAATTGAACTACCGTCTGATCAAAGAGCTGTGGGCTTTTCAAGACAACCGAATTGCTGTGCGGTTTGCTTACGAATGGCATGATGATTCCGGCAACTGGTTCCGTTCTTACGGCAATGAGAATTGGGAATTCGATGAACATGGATTCATGCGATGGCGTATTGCCAGCATCAACGACCTGCCAATTCTGAAGAGTGAACGCAAATACCACTGGATACTAGGTCGTCGTCCTGACGATCATCCCGGATTGTCTCCCGGATTTCTCACAAACTCAGAAAAAAGCGGAGCTTCAAACTGATAAAATGTATATATGGTAAGCATTTGAGCAGTTTTAACCGATGAATCTACCCGCAACGCGATCGCTCCCAAAACAGTTCA
>JAHHHR010000067.1 GCA_019359245.1 Nostoc desertorum CM1-VF14
GAACTGTTTTGGGAGCGATCGCGTTGCGGGTAGATTCATCGGTTAAAACTGCTCAAATGCTTACCATATATACATTTTATCAGTTTGAAGCTCCGCTTTTTTCTGAGTTTGTGAGAAATCCGGGTTGATGACCTTTTTAAATATCTAGCTTTAGGCTGAAAAGGAGTTGATAGATTCAAAAATCTAACTCTTGACCTTTGCTAATAATTTCATTTAACTTTCCTTGTGCTGCTATTTTACCTGCCTTTAGTAGAATGATTTGATCGGCGCGACGTAAAACAGAACGCCGATGGGAAACTACAAGACAAGTTGGTATCCAATTTTCTTCTTCACTTGTATTGTTAAATATTCGTGACCATAAAGCTAATTCTGTTTCTACATCTAATGCACTAGAAAGGTCATCGAAAACCAGCAATTCTGGTTTGCGAACAAACATTCGAGCAGCTGCTAAACGTTGCAATTGTCCACCAGATAGCCTAACTCCTTTTGCTCCTACTAAAGTTTCCATTTTTTCGTTCATGGCAGCTAAATCTTGTTCAAACACAGACATTTTTAACGCCTTTTCGATTTCAGCATCATCTTTATCCAAACCCAGTAAAATATTTTCTCTGAGGGTATAACTAAACAACTGGGGAATTTGAGGAGTATAGGCACTACGAGGTGGTACAAAGAAATTAACAGGATCTTCTACTAGACAGCCATTCCAATAAACAGCGCCTGATTGCTTGGGTAATAATCCTAATAAAACTCGTAGCAGTGTAGTTTTACCAGAACCGATACGACCAGTAATGACAGTCAAACTACCGCGATGTAGTTGAAAGCTGATGTCTGTTATTCCTTGGTTAGTACCGGGATAGTGGTAAGTAAGGTTTGATATGGTTAATAATTGTAAGCGATCGCTCTCTTGTCTTTGTGGTTGCTCTAAGGGTGGAAGCGATTGTTTGCGATGGACTGGGCCCCGCCGTAAGCGATCGCGCAAGTTATTCAGATAAAGTGAATTATTGGCTACCAAAACATCTGCTGTCACACCAGAAAGCAAAGCTGTCATCCGTTCAAAGGAGACTTCGGTTTGCTTGTACAATGCCATAAATCTCCCTAAAGAGTTGAAAAAGCCGGTGACGAAGGAGAGATTATAAATAAACAGAGCAAAATCACCTATAGTCAATTTACTATTTTGACTCTGAATTAACACAGAAGCTAGTAGCAAAATCAAACCCGTTCCTAAATTCACCATGTTTTGAAATACTGAATCTAACATGGCATTTAATAAGCTATCCCTCACCATCACTTGGCGACGTTTTTCGTTGAGAATGCGAAAATGATTCAGTACATCTTGTTCTGCACCAGCTACTTTAATTGCTTGCACTGAACTAAAAATTTCGCCTAAAATCCCTGTCACCTTTTCTGTTGCTTGGCGGCTAGCTTTGCGGTATCGTTTGATGTAAATCTCTGCTTTTTGAATGATTGCGATCATCCCAACCAAAGGCAGAAAAACAAACAAGGTCATTTGGACATTAACGCTTAATAAAATCGCCAGACAAAGAACAGCAAATATTCCTTCCCCAAGCAGTTCCGATACCCATGCTACATTGTCTTCTATTTGTTGAGCATCCTCACGAAAATAACTAATAACTTCACCTTGGGATACAGTTTTTTCTGCTTCGCTGTTAACAATCATAGGTTGAGCATTAGGATTATTTAACAAGCGTTCTAACAGATTGCGTCGCAGCAGCGAACTCATGATGAAACGATGCTGAGTTTTGGTTAAGCGTCCTGCAAATATTGTCCCAATGTGTCCTAAATTCAAAGCCAACAATAATGCAATCCAAGCTAAGGGTATTAACCCAAATTGTGCTTTACCTGTCAGGCTATTAAAGAATTCTCGAATAATTAACCCAGGGATTGCAGGCAAGCCCATAATTAAAATCCAGAAGCAGGTGTCAATTATGTAAAGTTTTGGTTTGTAGCACATTAGGTTCCATAATAATTTCCAACCTTGTGCTTTTTTGGTTGCTGACAACATAATAATTTCTAATTCGTAATTACTCTCGTTCGCGCAGCGTGCCGTAGGCAAGACTCGCTAACGTAATTCGTAAGTTTTAATTAAAAGAAGAGTTTTAGGTAAATTGGCATGACCAAAATTAAACTAATAAATCTGTCAAACCAGTCTTGAGTAATTGAGCAAACCGTGAATGAGAATTTTCAAGTAATTCTTCCCGTAACCCATATTCGCTTACCCGACCTTTGTCTAAAATCAGAATTTGATTTGCTCTTTGCACGGTTGCTAATCGGTGAGCGATAATGATGCCGGTACGCCCAATCAATAGCTGGTCTATAGCTTTTTCAATGAATTTTTCTGTTGTAGGATCAAGGCGTGAGGATGCTTCATCTAAAATTACTAGACCAGGGTTTTTGAGAAAAACACGGGCAAATGCTAACAATTGCGCCTGTCCTGCTGATAAGCCACTACTATCAGGCCCCAATTCAGTGTCTAAGTCTTTGGATAATGAATGTAGCCATGCAGATAATCCCAGCATTTCCAAGGTTTCATAGATGCGCTCGTCGCTGATATTTTGGTTAAAAAAGGTAAGATTGTTGCGGACTGTAGTTTGGAATAACTGTACATTCTGAGTTACTAACCCGACGTGCTTGGGTAAGTCTGTTAGAGGAGTCTGGTTGATATCCACATTCCCCAAGCGAATTGTGCCTGATTGTGAGTCATATAACCTCAATAATAAACGTACTAAAGTCGTTTTACCGCTCCCTGTACGTCCTAATAATCCTAATACATGACTAGGCGGTAAATGGAAAGAGATATCTTGCAGGATCAATTCTGGTTTTGTATCTTGCTTGTTGATGCGTAGACTCGTAGAGGCTTGTCCTTGGACATCGCTATAGCTAAATGAGACATTTTCAAATGTAACAGAAAGTGCGCCATTAGGAAGTAAATCTTTGCCTCCTATATTAAGTTGTGATTGCACTTGAAATAAGTCTTGAATACGATAAATACTAGCTTCTGCCTGTTGAAGGTCTTCTAACTGAGTACGAATTTGCTCAATTGGTTCGCTCAAAAGTGTAGTGTAGTAAAAAAATATGTATGCAGTTCCAATAGTGATCGCTTTTTGATTCCAAAGGTAAAGAGCTACAGCTAAAGCAATGATATTACCGAGCGTGAATATAGCGTTAGTCGTACCCCAGAGGATAGTATCAGCAAAGCGTGCTTTGTGATAGGTTGGTAACCAACGTTGCAGAATTTTGTAGAAGCGATGCATAACATAATTTTTTGCACCATTTGCCCTTATGTCTTCAATGCCAGTTAGTTGTTCACCCAAAAATCCGAAAAACTCTCCATTGACTTGGCGATAGCTTCCCCAATGAGGAACGGCGATGGAACGCAGACGAATTAATGTAAATAATGCTGTAAAAGCGAAAACTGAAATAGTTATACCAGCTCGCCAATCTTCGGCGAACATTACCACAATCACACCCAAAATCAACAGCAAACTGCCTAAAATGTAAACACTAAATTTTGAGAAAAATTTTGAAAGATTCTGAATATCACCATCTACTCGTTCCACTAATTCACCAGGTGTCGAAGCCTTATGAAAAGATAAATCGAGTTTTAGGCAATGCTCAACTAAATCGGCACGTAAGGCATTAGTAGCTGTCCAAGCAACGTTTTCACCGTAGTATGTAGCCGTAATTGACATTAATTGCGTCGCTAAAGCTACACCAATAAATAGAAATGCGGCAATGAATAAGTTTCTCACTGAACCGCCTGCTACAGATGTATCAATGAAATTACGTAAAATTTGCGGGTTGAGGAGTTGCAAGCCGATACTAGCTAACAGAGCGATCGCAAACTTGGCAACGCGTCCCTTTTGAGGCTTGAGATAGTCTATTAATAAATTCCTAAACTGCTTTAGACCAATTTTCATAACGTCGCCAAATCTTAGCCAGGATTGTTCTGAAAGTTATAATTCAATGAGAACTAATTGAGAAAATTATGCAAAAACAGTATACTATAGAAATGGCTACCAACTTAGCAATACTTCTTTGTTATGGCGATTTTCGGTTGAGTGAGGTACAAGAATCCTACTCCCAATACGCTCCGCAAGCGAGGACAGGGCTTAATCTACCTTATTTAATTAGGAAAGGCTATAAGTGATTTAGTGCTAATAGATTTCAATAAAATTATGATTTGCTGACTTTAGCAGTACAAAGAAGTAAAGTACCAAAAATTCATTTATAAAAATCCGAGCGACTGTTGGAAAAATGAACAACGGGCGATTCTTTTTAATGTTTTGTTGTGTATAGATCAATTGGAATATGGTAATCAATCAAACTCGTAACGAATGCCGTTTCTGTTCAGAAATTTCCCAAGCTAATGGTGAAGATCCTATTGGTTCTGCCATAGCCGTTGAACAATATTTAATTATTGAAGCTCCACAACCCTGGCCAGTTGAAATTTGGATTGAACCCGAATCAATGCCGCAAGGAGTGTTGGACGCATTGAGTTTTGTTTGGGAACATGGTAGAACAATTCGGCAACTAGCGATCGCTCCAGATCAAGATTACTCTATACCTGGTTATAAGCACGTATTTCACTATCGCCGACCAGCAGGGTTATTTGCTGAGTATGAGAAACAAGAATTTATCGTACCCGATGCTGAGATTGGTGCTTTAGCACTGGCTTTAATAAAAGAACCGGGAAACCTACCAGATTTTGAACAGTATCGACAAAAAAGCAATCACATTAGAGAATTACTTGTTTGCAACCACGGTAACGTTGATGCTGCTTGTAGCAAATTTGGTTATCCTCTTTATAAAAAGTTGCGTTCTGAGTATGCTGCTATAACTAATAGCAACTTGCGCGTTTGGCGTTGTAGCCATTTTGGTGGTCATCAGTTTGCACCTACCCTAGTTGATTTACCTCAAGGACGCTACTACGGTCATTTAAAACCAGAAATTTTGGATTTATTGGTATGGAATCATGGTTCCGTCAAAGAACTTTATCCTTACTATCGAGGATGGGGTGGTTTATCCAAATTTGGACAAATTGTAGAAAGAGAAATATGGATGCAAGCGGGCTGGAATTGGTTGGAATACCAAAAGTCAGGTCGAGTTATTGCTCATGATCAAATTAATCAAGAATGGGCAGATGTTCGGATTGATTTTACTACACCAGATGGAAGTAAAAGCGGTGCTTATGAAGCCAAGGTAGAAGTAAGTGGTTATGTAATGACCGCTTTTTCTTCGGGAGAGAATGAACCCTTGGAAAAAATTAAGCAATATCGTGTTAGTCATCTGGTAGAAGTAGAGTAGCATTCATATCAGGAGATCTCTCTTCTTAATTGTATAAACACTGTTGACGGTTAACGGTTATCAGCCATCAGCCTTCATGTAACTATTCAAGTTAAATGCGTAACTCAGGCATTCCCATTTATACCAATCAAAGTTGCAATTGCCTTGACTAACTCCTCTGGTTCGACGGGTTTGGACATATGCTTTTGAAACCCTGATTCGAGTGCTTGTTGCTGATCGATCTCTCCGGCATAAGCAGTTAAAGCGATCGCCGGAATCTGTTTAGCTTGCAATGCCAGCAATGCTTTAACTTGGCGCATCAGCATATAGCCATCTATCTCTGGCATCCCAATATCACTGAGCATCATATTTGGTTCTGATTCTGCCAATGCTTGCAGTGCTTCTTTTGCTGATGCCACAGCAGTTACCCTTGCTCCAGCCTGCTCTAGCACAAATGTATGGAACTCGCGAGTATCATCGTCATCGTCCACAACTAAGATTTGAATACCTGCAAGGATTTCAATCGTAGGGGAAGCATTTAAGGCAGTAATTATCTCTTGTTTTGAAGTTAACTCTTTTTTGATGAGCGGTAGCCTAGCTGTGAAAACAGCTCCTTTCCCTTCACCTAAACTTTCTGCCCAAATCGTGCCACCATGTAATTCTATGAGATGACGGACAATTGCTAATCCTAACCCCAAGCCACCAAACTTTCGGGTTGTCGTACTATCAGCCTGACGGAAATATTCAAACACATGAGGGAGAAATTCAGGACTGATCCCCTTACCTGTGTCACTGACGGTAATCTGAGCTTGAGTATCAATGCGCTCCAGTTGAATATTAATTTTTCCTCCTTCAGGAGTAAATTTAACAGCGTTCGATAAAAGATTCCAGAGCACTTGTTGTAAACGACCGGAATCACCCAAAACTTGGCCTAAAGAAGAATCCAGTATCGTCCGAATTTGGATATCTTTAGCTTCTGCTGCCAAACGCACTGTTTCTAATGCCGCCTCAATTACAAGCACTAGGTTGACAGGAAACATATTGAGGTTGAGCTTGCCTTGTAAGATGCGAGAGACATCGAGCAAATCTTCAATTAGTTGAGCTTGTAATTTAGCATTCCGCTCAATGGTTGCAATAGCTTTTTTCAACGCTGGTGCGTCAAACTCACGGGTTTGCAAGAGTCTCGCCCAACCAAGAATAGGATTGAGAGGCGATCGCAATTCATGAGATAGCACCGCCAAAAACTCATCCTTAATGCGGTTGGCTGTTTCGGCTTCAGTTCTGGCAGCTTGCTCAAGTTCCAGGAGGCGATCGCGTTCGGCTTCTGCAACTTTGCGTTCGGTAATGTCAATCACTGAGCCAATGTAACCTTTAAATTGGCCATCCACCCCAAACCAGGGATTAGCAGCATCAATTACCCAGCGATACTCACCATCTTTGCGCCGCAAGCGATACTCAATACGGAAATCCTCGTAGCGCTTGTTAGCTTCCAGGAAAAGATTCTTGGCCTCATTGTAATCTTCTGGATGCACGGCGTTCAACCAGCCAAATCCCACACCCATTTCCTCGCTCTGACCCGTAAACTCGTACCAGCTCTTGCTGAGATAGGTGCAGTAGCTATTTGTATCAGTTACCCAAACCATGAAGGGGGCATTATCAGCCATGTTGCGGAATTGTTCTTCGCTTTCACGAAGTGCTTTCTCTGCTTGTTTGCGATCGCTAATGTCTGTAACAAAAATGCTTACTCCAAAAGCATTGGGGTAGACACGATTCTCAAACCAGCGCTGCCAAGTAGGATAAAAGTATTCAAACTGAACAACAGTTTGTTGTGCGATCGCCCGATGAACCTGAGTATAAAACTCGCTTTTGAACACATCTGGAAACACTTCCCAAATGATCTTACCTAGCAACTCTTCTTTTTGGATGCCAACAACTTCTGCTACCTGTCCATTGACAAAGGTATAACGCCACTCTCGATCCAACACATAGAACTGGTCTTGGATGCCAGCTAAGACAGTCTCTAAATGGGTTTTTGCGACCTCAGCTTCAACTCGTAACCCTTGCTCCCGTTGCATTGCCTCCTGGCGGAGACGAGCCATTTTTAGGGCTGCCTCTACCCGTGCCAATAATTCACGGGCAGAGAACGGTTTAATTAAGTAATCATCGGCTCCCGCTTCTAACCCTTCCACCCGTGCCTCTTCCCCTGCCCGTGCCGACAACAGGATGATTGGAACTTTTCTCGTCTGCGGATCAGCTCGTAATTCTTGCAGCAGCCCAAAGCCATCTAATCCGGGCATCATTACATCTGTCAGTACCAAGTCTGGGACACGCGCACGAGCAGAATCCAAAGCAGCTAAACCGTCCGGCACTGATTCCACCTCATACTGCTGACTTAACAGCCGCTTGACGTAATCGCGCATATCTGAATTGTCGTCAGCCAGGAGAATTCGGGGAGCAGAGGGGGCAGAGGGGGCAGAGGAGGCAGGGGAGGCAGGGGAAGCGGGGGAAGAATTGATATATGTGTAATCTTCTTGAACAATTTCTTCTCCCCCTGCTTCTCTTCTCCCCCTGCTTCCCCCGCTCTCTTCAGGTAGCCAACGCAGGGCTTCTTCTAAATAGGGTGTTGCACCTAATGCGGTTGAAGCTAAGGTTCGAGGGGCGCTAATCCGGTCTGGAGACAAATGAGCAGATCCTGTTGGAATTGATACAGTAAAGCAACTGCCTGCTCCTAAAATACTAGTTACTTGGACTGTTCCACCATGCATTTGCACCAATTCTTGCACCAGCGACAATCCAATTCCTGACCCTTCAAAAGTTCGTCCTTGCGACCCTTTGACGCGGTGGAATCGTTCAAAAAGGTGCGGGATTTCTTCTGCTGGGATACCAATTCCTGTATCTTTTACTGCGAACTCAATATGGTCATTTGCCCACTGCAAGCTGACTGTAATTTCTCCTGCCATTGTGAACTTGAATGCATTTGAGAGCAGGTTAAGAACAATCTTTTCCCACATCTCTCGATCTACATACACTGGTACTGGAAGAGAAGGGCAATTAACTGATAACTGCATCCCTGCCCGTTCTACCGTTGAACGAAATACACTAGCTAGTTCTGCGGTGAAGGTGGCAAGGTTTGTGGGTTCGTATGAGGCTTGAACCCGTCCGGCTTCAATGCGCGAGAAGTCTAGCAGGCTATTGACCAGTTTCAGTAGGCGAAGTCCATTGCGTTGCACCATTTCTAACTGCTCTCGTTCGTTGGCTGGAAGCAGGTTGGCACAATTGGCTATGGTTTCCTCTAATGGCCCCAACATTAGGGTAAGTGGGGTACGGAACTCGTGGCTGACGTTGCTGAAAAAGACGGTTTTAGCGCGATCAATTTCTGCCAAGGCTTGGGCGCGTTTGCGTTCTTCCTCGTAAGCTTGGGCGTTAGCGATGCTGGCTGCAATTTGAGCTGCAACTAAATCGATGAATCCTCGATAATTATCGTCGAATAGCCTAAAGGGATTCAAACCAGCAATTAATATACCAGATTTTCCTGTCTGACCGGATGGTGCAATTGGCACAGCGATCGCTTGATGAGGCGATCGCTGCCAAACACCACAAGGTAAGCTACTAAAAGACGTTCCCAAATCGGAAATTAGTTTTGCCTGATGCGTTCTGATCACTTCTGCAAAGGGCCAAACGCAATCAGAATCGAGAGCGACTGTTTGAGGAACTGCTACATGGTTTTGCGCGATGCGGCAAGTTCCAGCCAAAAAAACTTGCTGCTGATCTGGCTCAACTAGATAAATCATGGCGAAAGGCAAGTCGTAAGGATTGCTCTCCAGACAATTCGCACTCAGTGTACAAGCTTGATCGAATGTCCGCGCGTCTGCCGTCCTAGCCGCTAGTTCGCGCAAAAGTGCCAACTGACGCTCACCGATAATGCGCTGTGTGTCGTCTGTATTGGCGCAGATAATCCCACCTGTGTCGCCCTGATCGTTAGGAACCGGGCTATATGAAAAAGTGTAATAGGTTTCCTCCGGGTAGCCAAAGCGCTCCATAATTAGCAGCAGCGCTTCGTCGTAAGTACCCTCGTTCTTCAGCATCGCTGATTCTGCTCGAGGCCTAACCTGATCCCATATTTCCCGCCACACATAGGAAGCTGGCTGCCCAAGTGCTTCTGGATGTTTGCCGCCAATAATAGTCTTGTAAGCGTCATTGTAAAGGTTAATCAGTTCCTCGCCCCACCAGACAAACATGGGTTGACGGCAAGTCAGCATAATCCGCACAGCAGTCTTCAAACTCTGTGGCCACTGCTGTGTTGGGCCAAGGGATGTTTTTGACCAGTCCTGTTCTCGCATCCTAGCCCCCATTTCACCCCCACCGAGAAGGAAATTTACGTCGGCGTTGCTTGCTGACGTTAACTCGTTTTTCAATGATTCTTCTCGATTGGCCATGCGTCGCTTAAAGGCTACATCTGTGCTTGTCTGTTGGTCAAAATCCCTTCTAAATATGAAACTTACGCTCCTATACAGTCATTTTAGAGGATATTCAAGGGCATATACAGCATGAAATACCAACTTTACCGTTACTTTTCAAAGCATTTTAAAGATCCTATTTTAGGCGCAAGTTGCTGTTTTGACGATTTTCTCAGATGATGCGCACCTAAATTGTACAAACACTCTTTACGGACGTGAACTGTTAACTGTTGACGGTTAAGGGTTATCAGTCATGAGCCATCAGCCTTCATGTAACTGTTCAAGTTAAATGCGTAACAGCTTATTGTTACCTTTATCGATATTCCAAGCTACTAAGGCTGATTTTCATTGAGTAGGCTACTAAGGGAAGTCCAAAAAATAAATTATTCAACCTGTAAACTTCACGATGACAGGGCACGAACTAGTTTGCCAATATTAGGTTGCTTTGCTATAAGTAGGCATTTTGCCAAAGTGTACTAGTCATCAACTATTTTATTTTTTGTAAATCAAAAAAACTGAACCTATTGGCCCAAAATTTTCTACATAAGTTTTTTGGTTATAATATAATCCTGGAGACATACCTCCATCAAATAAAATTCCTTCTTGAATCTTACCTAAACAGTTATTGCTAGCAATGCCTTCTAGGACATTATCAAACATATCTGGTAGTAATTCTTGATTAATCTGCGATAATTCAATATCTGAATTAGCTTTTAAGTCATTAACTAATAAAATTACATAGCCTTGATTAGTGATGGCTGCTAGAGAACGATTGGTAGCATTTCTACAAGCAAATTGTCCTAAATCGTTACAGATATCTTTAAATTTACCCTGACGATAGAATCTGCCATTACCACCCACTAAATTGTAATTTAGAATATTGCTTTTTCTTCTACCAGCCTGGATAGTGGCCTGTCGTTGCTTAGGTGTACCTCCTGATATACCAAAAGAAGAACGTTTATTTTTAAACGCTCCTGAATACTCGACACCACGAGAAATATTTAAGCCTTGTGGTTGATCATCAGTACCTATATAGTCGGCATTAATTGCGGCAATGGGTAACTGTCCGTTTAATTTAGCATTCTCATCGCCAATGAGTTCACGAAACTGTTTTTGTACATATTCTTTACGCAATTTCCCCCTAGCATCTTTAGCGTAAAGTTTATGAGATAGACCAACATTAACTTTGAAATCTAATTCTGCTGATTTGGGATTAAAAATAATCACATTGTTAATACCTTTTTGATTCTTTTTACCTTGATTATTGGTTTTAAAAAAATCAATGCTGAACTTAATATCTTTACCAGGGCAACTTTTAGATGCTTTTGGGGCTGAATTTGCTTCAATCTCTTGACAACCTGATAATAAGCCTGCACCAATTATCAAGATAAATAACAAAAATAATTTTTTCAAAGACATATAATGCAAAAAAAACCGCTACAGAATTACTATAGCGGGGAATAATTTAAAATTTCAGTATGGAGTTAATCTGATAACCAAAACTTAAGAGAACCATTCTAAAACAGCTTCTTCTTTGGTGTTGGTATTTCGGGATGGTGTCTCACGATTAAATTTCATCTGAATTGACCGGGTTTGCTCACCATCAGCAGCTACAGCCAAAATCGGATAGTCAATTAAACCATCCTGGAAGGACATCTGGAAGCGGAAGGTTCCATCTGGATTTAGCTGAATTGGACGACCGCCAATGGTTACGGTAGCATCGGGTTCGGTTGCACCGTAGACTATCAACTCAGCATCGGCAATTAACCAGAACTGGCGCGGACGCATTGGTACGGCGGAAGCCGAGAAGCCAGCACCTGACATTCCTGCACCGGAAGCAGTTAAGCCTGACACGGTAGGAGCTGCCCACATACCCACACCAGATGGGAAAACGTAGGAGCTAATAGCTTGTTCAGGACGTGCTGAACTTGGTACTTGATGCTGGGAACCGAAGATAGAACCAGCAACCCGTAGTGATTCGGCAGATTCTGCTAAACCAAAGATTTGGTCGTAGATGGGGTTGCCGTTACCATTGACAACAGCATTACCATTGGCGCTAGCTGCAACCTTCTTGGCAGGGGGTACGAGTTCGTACTGAGTCTTACCACGCAAATCTTCTTCAAAGTTGACAGTAATGAAGACATCTTCAATCCAGTCAGAAGGATAAACGGGAGGAATGTGTACTCTCGCAGAACGAGCTAGTACCAACCAGCGGCCATCAGCAGCACGATAACCGATATCAATCACATAATCGCGATCGCTAACTGGAACTGGTAGATACCATTCTCTAGCTAGTTCATCAGCAGGATATTCTTGAATGCTGTGGGGGCTTTGGAATTCGATATTTATGTCGGTGACATCATAAATCCGTAGTGCAAGTTGTTGTCCCCCTTGCCGGCGCAGTTCCTCTTTATGATCATTGGGAATATCCCAGTAAGTGTAAGCCCACTGAGGATCGCGTGGTAAGAGAACAATCCGGCTTTCACCATAGCCAGAGGGTAAATCTGCGAGTCCTTCATCAACATCAGCTAAAGATCCACCAGTGCGATCTTCCTGACCTAATTCAAACTTTGCAGCTTCCACGGTTTCCTGTGCCTCCAATGAACGAGATGGAATGAGCGAAATTTTATTGCGCTGGACTTCTTGAATTGATGCCAGTAATTGCGATTTACGCATTCGGCTATAGCGAGAGATACTATATTCGCTAGCAACTTTGCGTAGTTGGCGTAAGGTCATCTCCTCTAGGGGCGGGCGTTCTTTTGCCATTATTTTGGCCTCCAGTAGTTTAAGCGGTAAATGATTTCCCCTGGTTAAAGAATGCTATGTAAAATGTCATCCACTCCAGATGAATTTCTTATTCCTGACTCCTGGTTTTGCCCAGTTTTAAGTTTTTTAATCTGTTTTTAAATTGGGGTTACTTCCAATCAATTCCTTAGTTATGCCAAAATTAGCATTTCTTTGGGATCGAGGAAGTCTTATTTGTTAAGTCAATATTAACCACTAAGCATATGTAGGGATCAAGGGGTTTCCATAGCTTTTTTGACTGTATTACGAATTTATAAGCTTTTCTGGGATCGCAATGTCATGATTTCATGACATTGCGTATTGAGCGCTAGGAATAATGTCAATATTTCATGACATTAAGCTGTGAGTTAGTCAAAAAGCCTAATCTACAAACAACACCTTGTCCTAAAGGACACGCTACGCGAACGCCAAAAAAAGACTATTTAGAGACGTTCCAAGAAATAAGTTATCCAAAAAACCAAAAGCAATAATTCGTGAAAAGTCTTTAGCCTGGAGTATGAGAATGTTAGCAAAGCAAACTATTCTCAAGGAGTCCAACACTGATGGAAACAGCAGACGTCATTGTGATTGGGAGCGGTCAAGGAGGCATTCCACTGGCAGCTGATTTTGCTTCATCGGGTCGCAAGGTGGTCTTGTTTGAGCGGGATGCTTTGGGCGGCAGTTGCATCAATTATGGTTGCACTCCTTCCAAAGCATTTTTGGCAGCAGCTCATGCAGCGGGGCGTGCTCGTCAGGCAAAGAAATTAGGCATCTACACGGAAGTTGAGGTTGATTTTCCCGCCGTTATGGAGCGAGCAAGGGGAATCCGTAACAGCTTTAACCAGGGTATTCACAAGCGATTGGATGATGCTGGCGTCAAAATCGTTTGTGCTGAAGCTTCCTTTGTCGGTGAACGTACCGTTAAAGGGGGTGATGTTACAGTTCAGGCTCCAATGGTTATTCTTAACACGGGCACGTCATCGCTGATTCCTGATATTCCAGGTCTTGCAGGAACTCCTTACCTGACCAACCGTAATTTCTTTGACTTAAAAGCATTACCACCTCGGTTACTGGTAATTGGGGCTGGCTATATTGGATTGGAACTGGGTCAGGGACTGGCGCGTTTAGGCAGCCAGACCCACTTAATTGTCCGGGGCGATCGCGTCCTTAATCGGGAAGAGGCTGATGTCAGCAAGGTCTTAGCAGAAGCATTAAAGGAAGATGGGATTAAGCTCCACTTTGGGGTCAATGTAAATCAGGTTGCACACGATAATGATCTGTTTAGACTGACATTGAGCAGTGGTGAGCCACTCCAGGGAGAGGCGCTGCTGGTTGTGATTGGACGGAAACCAAATACAGGTGCATTAAATGCAGCCAATAGTGGAATTGAGCTAGATGAGCAGGGATTTATCAAAATTAACGACCAATTCCAAACGACCTGTTCGGGAGTATATGCGATCGGAGATGCTGCCAAACAGCCTGCATTTACGCACGTGTCCTGGGAAGACTATCGCCGCTTGAAGGCAATTTTGTGTGGAGAAAAGCGCACGCGCAGCGATCGCGTCCTTGGCTATGCTATCTACACAGAACCTCAGGTTGGACGAGTGGGGATGACGTTAGAACAGGCTCAGAAGCATGGCATTAATGCGCGTGCTGTTACATTACCTATGAGCCAAATTGCTCGTGCGATCGAGTGGGGACATGATTTAGGGTTTTATCGCATGGTAATTGACAGCGACACAGACAAAATCTTGGGAGCCACCCTGGTGGGCTACGAAACGGCTGAATTAGTGCATGTTTTTCTGGATTTGATCGAAGCGGGAGCAACTTGGCAGTTGTTAGAGCGATCGGTTCATATCCATCCTACTTACGGTGAAGCATTACCTAGCCTAGCACGATTGCTGCTTGGAGATAATATGCCAGGTTGTCCGAACAGGTGAAGAGGTTTTATTGATGCACAACGTTAGTTGTGCATCAATAAAACGTGAGATAGTCAGCAAAATCATTTCTGCTGTCTCCCTTTACTGCTAGGGAGATCCGTTCGCATCCTCCCAGTGCGAAAAAGTAAAATGAAGAGTGCTGAGTTTAGGGACTTCCAAATAAAAAAACATCCTATCCCTGCGGGACGCTACGCGTAGCTTTCCCAAAGGGGTAGCATTTGGGGGGCAGGGCGCAGGGAGCAGTCGTGTTGAGTTGAGTCCAGAAATTGGAATAATTTACTTCTTGGAAGTCTCTTAGCAAAACGAAAAAAGGCGTAGGCGTAGCCCGTCGGAGATATTGTTCGCAATACTACCTAAAAATGGTATAATATTTTACGTATTTAGCTAATAGCGCCTCTGTATTTCTGGGGCTGGGAAAAATAATATTTTTGATGTTTCTCTACAAATTAATTCTCTGCCTGTAAGGCCAATTCATTAGATTGTAGGGTTGAAATTTTTTGGCAATCCAAAATTAAATATTTAAAATTGGCACAGTCATTGCTTAATCACAAAGAACAAGGGACAAATGACTAACCTGATTCTAGTTGTAGACGACGACGATTTAATGCGAATGCATCTGTGTGAGCAATTGACAGAAGCAGGGTATCAGGTGGTAGAAGCGAGTAACGGTTTAGAGGCGATCGCTACCTATACTCATCTCCACCCAGAGATAATACTGTTGGATGTCATGATGCCAGTGATGGATGGGTTGAGTTGCTGTGCTCAACTGCAAACACTCTTCGATGGCAAGGACACACCAGTGTTAATGATGACGGATTTTTATGATCAGGCATCCGTAGAGAAAGCTTTTGCTGTGGGTGCAACTGATTTTATTAACAAGCCGATTCAATGGCCAATATTACGTCAAAGATTGCGCCGTCTTCTGGAAGCTAGTCGAACTGTGCAGGAATTACGGCAGCAAACTGCACAGGCACAATTGCAAAAAGCCCAATTCAGGATCGCATTAGATGCCGGTGGCATGGTCATCTGGAACTGGGATCTGCTGACGAACAAAATTACTTGGTCAGATAATCTGGAAGCGCTTTTTGGCTTAGAGAAAGGCACTTTCAACTATACCTATGAAGCTTTCATCTACTGTATTCATCCCCACGATCGCGATTTTGTCAGGCGATCGCATCAGCAAGCGATTCAGGAACAAGTCAAATATGACATCGAATTTCGAGTTGTTTTAGCCGATGGAAGAATTCGTGTTTTAGCAAGCAAAGGTGTTGTTTGTAGGAATACATCTAAAGTGGCTGTGCAAATGTCTGGGGTATACATGGATATCACCAAGCGCAAGCAAGCCGAGGAGGCGCTAAAAGCTCATGCTAACCAGCAAGCAATGGTGGCAGAACTAAGTCAAATGGCCTTAGCTAGTACAAACTTGACTACGCTGATGAACTCATGTGTAACAATAGTTGCCCAATGTTTAAAAGTTCAGTCTTGCAAAATTTTGGAACTATTGCCAGATGATCATAAATTGCTACTACGCGCTGGCGTAGGTTGGCAACCAGGACTTGTGGGAAAGGCAACCGTTAGCGCGGGGATTAATTCTCAAGCTGGCTACACCCTGCTTTCTAAAGAACCAGTGATTGTTAATGATCTGAGCGCCGAAACACGATTCAATGGGCCACCGCTCCTACATGAGCATCAAGTGGTGAGCGGTATTAGCGTAGTGATTCATGGCAAAGAACGTCCTTTTGGTGTATTTGGGGCCCACACAACCAAACACCACACTTTCACCAAAGATGACATTTCTTTTCTCCAAGCTGTTGCCAATGTTCTCGCTACAGCCATTGAGCGCCAACGGGTAGAAGACGCACTCAAAGAAAGCGAAGAACGCTACCAGTTAGCCGTACAGGGCAATAATGATGGCATTTGGGATTGGAACGTTAAAAATAATCAAGTATTTTTCTCAACTCGCTGGAAGGAAATGCTTGGTTATGAAGAACATGAGATTTCCAATCATTTAGACGAATGGGCAACACGAGTGCATCCAGATGATATTGGATTTGTGAGACAAGCGATCGCTGATCACTTTGCTAAAATTACCCCGTTTTGTATCAGTGAACATCGAGTCCGGTGTAAAGATAACACCTATAAATGGGTTTTGGATCGCGGTCAGGCAGTATGGGATGAAAATGGTAACGTAGTACGGATGACAAGTTGCTATACAGATATCACTGAACGCAAGCAGGCAGAAGAACAACTGCGTCAGAGCGAAGAACGTTTCCAAATAGTCGCCCGTGCTACCAATGATATTTTATGGGACTGGGATTTGCTGACTAATGAGGTGTGGTGGAATCAAGCTTTACAAACTCTCTTTGGTTACTCGCAAGAGCAAATAACATTCACCGCTGATTGGTGGAGTGAACACATACATCCAGACGATAGGCAGAGAATCGCCACCCAAGCGCGGACACTTATAGATAGTGGCGAAAAATTCTGGCTAAATGAATACCGCTTTCGCCGTAGCGATGGTTCTTATGCCTACGTCTTTGATCGCGGTTATGTCGTTCATGACCAGGCAGACAAACCAGTGCGGATGATGGGTGCGATGATGGATATTACCGAACAGCGA
Organism: Nostoc desertorum CM1-VF14; assembly: GCA_019359245.1. Lineage (GTDB taxonomy): Bacteria > Cyanobacteriota > Cyanobacteriia > Cyanobacteriales > Nostocaceae > Nostoc > Nostoc desertorum. Next base: position 17,106 of record JAHHHR010000067.1, read on the forward strand.
GCCGTGCTACACGAGCGTAATCGGGCACAAGCAGAATTAGAACGCCAAAATATGCGATCGCAATTGTTCGCTAATATCACCCTGAAAATTCGTCAGTCTCTACAAATTGATGAAATTCTTCAAACCAGCGTTACAGAGGTACAAAAGCTACTGCTTGCCGACCGGGTATTAATCTTGCGTCTACAGTCAACTGGCTCTTTTGTCGCCGTTCAAGAGGCAGTAGTTCCCGGTTTGCCTGTTGTTCTGGGGCAGCAAATTATCGATCCTTGCTTTCGTGACGATTACATCGAGCAGTACCGTCAAGGGCGAATTAGTTCCATTAGCGACATCAAGGAAGCTGATATCCAACCTTGTCATGTCGAATTGCTGCAACGTTTCGCCGTTAGAGCCAACCTTGTAGTCCCAATTTTCTTGAAAAATCAACTGTGGGGGCTACTAATTGCCCATCAGTGCGCCCATCCCCGCCATTGGACTAACTGGGAAGTTGAACTTTTGCAACAGCTAGCAGATCAAATAGGCATCGCCTCAGCTCAGAGCCTAATTTTAGAACAAGAAACTTGGCAACGGCAAGAACTCACCCGTTCTAACGAAGAACTGAAACAATTTGCATTTCTCGCCTCCCACGATTTACAAGAGCCACTGCGTAAGATTAAAAGCTTTGGCGATCGGCTCAAAACGAACTGTGGCGATACATTAACCGAGCAAGGACGTGATTACCTAGAACGAATGCAGAGTGCTGCATCCAGAATGCAGACATTAATTGAAGACTTGTTGACACTTTCACGAATTACTACCGGAGCGCAACCTTTTGTATCATTAAATCTCACAAAGATTGCCCAAGAGGTATTATTTGATTTAGAAATTTATGTGCAGCAAACTGGAGGAAGTGTAGAAATAGGAGAGTTACCCACCATTGAAGCTGATCCTTTACAAATGCGTCAATTGCTGCAAAACCTGATCGGTAACGCCCTCAAATTCCACCGCCCACAGATACCACCTGTGATCAAAATTTATAGCGAGTTTTTGAACAATCAAGCAGATAACATCTTTGCTAATTCTCAACTTTGTCAAATTACCGTAGAAGATAATGGGATTGGTTTTGAAGAAAAATATCTTAATCGCATTTTCAATGTTTTTCAACGTTTGCATAGTAGCATTGAGTACGAAGGCACTGGCATAGGTTTAGCTATCTCTCGGAAAATTATCGAGCGTCATCACGGAAAGATCACAGCCCAAAGCAAACCTGGGCAAGGAGCGAAATTTATGATCGTATTGCCAATTAATTCCCACACTTGATTTTTATTCCTGGAGAGAGATAATCCTATAGCCTAAAATTAACTGAATTGTACAACTACGTCCTGTAATTTGTCGGGCGTAGTTGTACAAATTGACCATCATGTCAATTATTAATGAGATTCATTTCAGGTTATTGGCAACTAATACAATATGCATATTGTATTAGTTGCTTGCTGGTAACGAAATAATGGAGCTTTCACAGCTAAACATATAAACTGCATCTTTGATTATTTATGTCAATGTAAGAGTTCCCATCTGTACCAAGTTAATCACTTGATTCATACTAATACAAAGGAGACGATGCATAGTGAAGGGTCGAGAAACAAACGTCACAATCTTAATGGCTGATGATGATGAAGACGACGGCATCTTGGTTCGTGAGGCGTTGGCAGAAAGTCAATTGCCAATTGAACTATACATCGTAAGTAATGGTGAAGAGTTGATGGATTATCTTTACCACCGTGGTAGATATGCTAACAACAGCAGTTTACCGTATCCGGGGTTGATTTTATTAGATTTGAATATGCCTAGAATTGGCGGTCTTGAGGCGCTCAAAGAGGTAAAAAATGACCCACAACTGCGGCGAATTCCAGTTGTCATCCTGTCAACATCACGAAGAGAAGAAGATATATATAATACTTACGAGTTGGGTGCGAACTCCTTCATTATTAAGCCAGTGACTTTTGCTTCATTAGTTGAGGTCATGAAGACGCTATTCAAATATTGGTTTGAAATTGTGAAACTGCCACTAGAAGCCGTGGGAGATAAACATGGACAACACCCCTATCAAAGTTCTGTTCATCGATGATGACGAAGATGACTATATTTTAACTCGTTATTGGTTGAGTGAATTTCAGGTAGCAAACTGCGAACTAGAATGGGTGAATAATTATGAAGCAGCAAAGAATGCGATCGCTCGAAACCAACATGACATTTATCTTGTAGACTACCGTTTGGGGCCAGACACTGGACTGGAACTTTTGCGCGAAGCAATTGCCAACGGCTGTTGTTCTCCGATAATTTTGCTGACTGGTCAGGGCGACTGGGAAATAGATATCGAAGCCATGAAAGCCGGAGCAGCAGATTATCTCGAAAAAAGCCAGTTGACCGCACCTTTATTAGAGCGTTCTATCCGCTATGCCATTGAGCGCAAACAAACAGAACAGAAAATCCGCGAACAAGCCGCTTTACTAGATGTTGCCACTGATGCAATTTTTGTGTGTGATTTAGACAATAAAATTTTATTTTGGAACAAAAGTGCTGAGAGCCTATACGGTTGGAAAAAAGAAGAAGCTATCAATAAGAAGACACAAGCTCTCTGGCATGAAAAAAGTTTGTCTCAAGTTGAAAAAGTACTCAGTATTATGATGCAACATGGCTCTTGGCAGGGCGAGTTACATCAAAAAACAAAATCAGGTAAAGAAATTATTGTTGAAAGTCGTTGGACACTGGTGCATGAATTCGGTAATAAACCACAATCTATTCTCATTGTTAACACTAACATCACACAAAAAAAACAACTGGAAGCGCAATTTCTCCGCGCCCAGCGATTGGAAAGTATTGGTACCTTAGCCAGTGGTATCGCCCACGACCTGAATAATATTCTTGCCCCGATTCTGATGACAGCTCAACTGTTTGAGGCACAAGTCCATGATGAGCGTTCTCGACGACTGTTGCAAATATTAATTACAAACGCTAAACGTGGGGCTAATTTAGTTAAGCAAGTATTATCTTTTACTCGCGGAATTGAGGGCGATCACACAATATTACAATTAAAACATTTAATAATAGAAATTAAGCAAATTATTAGAGAAACTTTTCCCAAATCCATTGAAGTTTCCACTCAAATTTCGCAAAATCTTTGGACTGTATCTGGTGATGCGACTCAATTACATCAAGTACTAATGAATTTGTGTGTCAATGCTCGTGACGCTATGCCAAATGGTGGAACTTTAAAAATATTGGCAGAAAATCTCTTAATTGACGAAAATTACGCCAAGATGCATATTGATGCTAAAGTTGGTCACCACATTGTTATTACTGTTACTGATGCGGGAATTGGTATTAAACCAGAAATATTAGATCGGATATTTGAGCCATTTTTTACTACCAAAGAACTCGGTAAAGGTACTGGTCTTGGCCTTTCTACTGTAGTTGGCATTATTAAAAGCCACGGCGGTTTTATCGATGTAGTAAGCGTTCAGGGAAAAGGCAGCCAATTTAAAGTGTATTTGCCTGCACAAGATGTGAGAGAAACTATAGAAGAACAAGAACAGGGATTACCTTCAGGGCAAGGAGAATTAATTTTAGTTGTAGATGACGAAGCTGCCATTCGAGATGTGACAAAAACATCTTTAGAAAGCCATAATTACAAAGCAATCACAGCTAGTGATGGTATTGAAGCAATAGCCTTATATGCAGAACATCAAGATAAAATATCTCTTGTATTAACTGATATGCTCATGCCAGCTATGGATGGGATAACTACTATTCGCACCCTCCGAAAAATTAACCCAGATGTCAAAATCATTGCTGTCAGTGGGCTGACTTCGGCTGATAAAGTTAATACAGCTTATGGCATGGGTATCAAAGCCTTTTTATCCAAGCCTTATACAGCTAGCCAATTATTGCAAACTATTAGCACAGTTAAAAATAGTTAGGAATTGGGAATTGGGAATTGGGAATTACTAATTTATTTGCCAAACTTGAAAGTTATAATTTAGTAACTTCTAACTCCTAACTATTTAACTCCCCATGACTAAGGATGAAGTCTTAGCAGCTAATGCAGCTTTTTATCGAGCTTTTGAAAGAAAAGATATTGAAGCAATGAGTGCAGTATGGTCACAAGGAACTGGTAGTTTTTGTATTCATCCTGGAAGTAATATACTGCGAGGTTGGAAGGAGATTCGCACATCTTGGGAGCAGATATTTAAAAATACTGCTTATATCGAAATAAACACAGACATAATTGCTACAGAAATAAACGATAATATTGCCTATGTTATACTGAGGGAAAATGTGTTCCAAGTAGTAAGTGGGAGAAGACTTGAAGCACAGTCAACAGCTACAAATGTATTTCAGTTTCTTGGCGAGAAGTGGTATTTACTACATCATCATGGTAGCCCAGTTTTGCGGTAACAAAATGCGAGAGTGGGGAATGGGGAGCAGAAGGAGGAGGGGGAGCAGGGGAAAAATAACTAATGCCCAATGCCCAATGACTAATGCCCAATGACTAATGACAAATGACTAATGACTAATCAACTCTACTGCATCTCGTCCATCGCAATTTTGTAAGTAAACTTTGACAACTTCTTCTTTAGCAGTAGGCAACTTTTTGCCAATAAAATCTGGGTGGATTGGTAATTCTCGATGACCCCTATCTACTAACACAGCTAAACGAATCACCTCTGGTCTACCATAGTCGTTGACTGCATTCAAAGCAGCGCGAATCGTCCGTCCTTTGAAAATCACATCATCCACTAGTACAACAGTTTTCCCTGTAAGATCAAAAGGAATTTGGCTTTTCGCTGGAGTCCGCAATCCAATTTTGTCAAGGTCATCTCGATAAAATGTAATGTCCAAAGCGCCGACTGAAACGGCTACATCTTCCAGCGTTTCAATTTGACGTGCCAACAATTCGGCTAATAACGCACCTCTGGTATAAATGCCAAGAAGCACCAGTTGAGATAAATCACGCGTCCTTTCTACAATTTGAGATGCAAGGCGAGTCAAGGTACGACGGATTTCTTCGGATGAGAGAATTTCAACTACTTTAGCAGACATAGCGAGTTATAAGTTAGGAGTGATCACTTAAGAGTTAGGAGTTTTTATTCTTAACTCCTAGCTCCTAACTCCTAACTTTACATTTATCATTACCTATTTGCGAGTATTAAGAATATTGCGATCGCTATCCCTAACCATAACAAAAAACAATATCGAGTCAACTGTAAAGCATTCTGAATAGAAGTTGCAGTAATCGGATAAATAGCATCTCCGAGCAATGGTTTGTACTTAGCTACCCCGCGATACCAATTTGTACCCCCCATCTGCACACCTAAAAAAGCAGCATAGGCGCACTCACTCCAGCCAGAATTAGGACTAGGATCGTTAATTGCATCCCGACGACAAATTCGCCAAACATCCATCGGTTTACCCGATAACAGCGCCAGAGTCACAACTGTTAACCGACAAGGTAGCCAAGTCAAACAATCTTCCAACCGCGCACAGAACCATCCCAAATAAGTATAAGGTGCTTCCCGGTAGCCCACCATTGAATCAAGGGTACTGCTGGCTTTATATGCTAAAGCCAAAGGAGTTGGCCCTACAACTGGCACAAAAACACCAACAATTGCATAGAAAAGCGGAGCCATCACCCCATCGGTGGCATTTTCTGCAACCGTTTCTAAAACGGCTCGTGAAACTTCTGCTTGTGAAAGATTTTGGGTATCTCGACCAACATAATTACTTAAAATCTTCCGAGCCTTCTCCAAATCTCCCACTGTTAAAGGTTCTAAAACAGCCACTGCTGCTGCTCGCAAACTTTTGCCAGCAAAACAACTAGCCAAAAGAATGATATTTATTGCTATTCCCAACAACGGATGAACCAATTTGGCACTTTGAATAATCAAAAAGCCAACAAGACCGCTACCAATTATTAGGATAAGACCTAGTACAATTCCAGCTAGGCGTTGTGTGAGAGAATTTTTACACAATTGGAGAGAAAATTTCGTTAGGCGAGAAATTACCCACCCCATAACTTGCACTGGATGAGGCCAATTCCAAGGATCGCCAATTAAGTAATCTAAAAGTGCAGCAATTATTAAGATATAGATACTATCGGTCATAGTTACGAGTCAAGAGTCAATCAATTTTGGATTTTGGATTTTGGATTGACCCCAACCACGTTAGCGTGGCGTTACGAAGTCCGGGTACTTGCCTCTGATAGTGCAGTGTTAGCCTTGCTAGGCGCAGTGTCTTGTAGAAAAGAACGAGCGTCGGATTTTAAATTGATGATTTTCGATTTGTTCCGTCCACGAAAGTGTTGTGGGATGAATTACCGGATGGGGTATCAACCAAAAAATCTAAAATCTAAAATTCGTAGTTAATATTTAGACTATTGACTAAACTACAAAATTAGCTTCTTCTCCAAGGGAAGCTTGCCAGCTACGAGCATCATAATAAAGGTCTGCCAAAGTAATACTGTACAAAGCTTCTTTAAGTTTTTGGTTGAGTCTCTGCCAGAGACTAAATGTAACCCAATCTTCAGCTTGTGCAGGTGCTGGGGTGTGATGAGGTAAATGGCTAGTCTCGCCAACTGCTTCTAAAATTTGTCCTATAGATATTTGTGCAGGCTCTCTTGCCAATTGATATCCGCCGATGCTACCACGAATTGATTTAACTATTGACGCACGACGCATTTCTATTAGTAGTTTTTCGAGGTAAGGAGCTGGGATATCTTGGCGTTTAGCGATCGCTCTGGCAGATACAGGACCATATTTTGGCTGTAAACTCAAATCTAGCAACGCCTTCACACTATAGTGTCCTCTGGTAGTTAGTTTCATTTTGGCAAGCTTTGTTGTTTATCCTTTGTCATTTGTAAATAACCAATGACCAATAACCAATTATCAATGACTAAGGATCAGTTTTACTTATCGTTCTGTAACTCAGTTATCATCCTCAGCAAGTAAAGAACTTTTTGAGCGTCAGTTTAGAAAACTTAAAACAAGTATAGTCTAGCAGTGATTCACTAACTATATATATAGTTATCAGCATTGCCAGCATTTTCTAAAATAGATTGTCTTGACAATATTGTTAATCACATAACAATTGTGGCTATGAGTGTAATATACTTGGCTAGGTTGAGATAAAAACTAAAGGATTATGTTCCTATTAGCTCAACGTCAGCTAAAATAAAATCGATTCCAACACTTCAAACATTCATTTTCGACATAAGTTGATGCCTAAACAGAAAAAAATTGAACCCCTACTCGGTGAAGAACTGCTCAAAAAAGTCAAAGAGCTAGAGAACGAGAGCAAAGAAGACAAAGCCAAAAAGTGCGGCTACTATACCGTTACCAAAAATGGTATAGAGCGCGTCAATATGATGAAGTTCTTAAATGCCCTAATTGATGCCGAAGGCATTCAGTTGGACAGTACACCCAGTGCTAATGGGCGTGGTGGACGTAGTGCTAGCTATAGAATTAGTGTGCAATCGAATGGTAACTTACTTATAGGTTCAGCTTATACAAAACAGATGAATCTGAAACCAGGAGATGAGTTTGTGATCACTTTAGGTAAAAAGCACATTCGTCTAAGACAGGTAGATCCAGAAGATCGCGAAGGTGATGAAACCATAGAAGCCACAGCTTAATAAATGGTCATTAGTCAATTGTCATTTTGTCATTTGTCCTTTGTGAAAACCAATGACCAATACTTTGGCTTCCTTCGGCTCCACTCAGTACAAATGACCAATGATCAATGACCAATGACTAATGACTAATGACTATATCTGTGGTAGGTAAGACTGGTAAATAGTGGCGAAGTGCCTTACGCGTAACTGCTAAATTGCAGGTTAATGCAATTTGCTCTCTTTCTAATAAACCCAAAATGCGATCGGGTTTATCTCGTGCTACTACTGGTAATTGATGCAAACCTCTAAGAGTCATCCGGTCTAAAGCTTCAGATAATAGTTCATCCTGCCATGCATAAAGAATTTCAGTAGTACAAATGTCTATGAGGGTTTGGCTGGATAAATTATCTGGAATTTCAGTTAGTGAATTTGGGTAAGTTTGCCAAAGAGCTAGGGCATGATTAATATCTTCCAGAGAAAGTATACCAACTAATTGCTCTGCTTCATCAATTACTAAAGCAGTTCTGACGCGATCGCGGATCATTTCCACAGCTGCATCTAACACTCCAAGAGTTGCAGGTAACTTTTTTGGATAGGGATGCATGGCATCTTCTACCAAAATTTGCTGCACAATTTCCGCTTTTTCATCTTTCAATTCCGAAAGACCAATCTGTTGTAGATTAGAGTTAGAGTTAAAAGTTGGTTTAATCCTTTCCACTAGCCAAACACTCAAACCCACCGCTGCCATCAACGGTAAAACAATACGATAGTCGCGGGTTAATTCAAACAGCATTAAAATAGCCGTTAACGGCGCTCTGACACTACCAGCCAGCACTGCTGCCATTCCCACCATTGCATAAGCTGGAGGAGCCGCCATCTGATTGCAAATTGCCGGGAATACCACAGCTAAAACTTTGGCGTAAGCTGATCCAAAAGAAGCACCTAAAAACATTGCTGGTGCGAACAAACCGCCGATGAAACCACTACCTGTGCTAATTGCAGTCATCAGTAGCTTCATCACCAACAGCGCCACCAAGAGGTAGAGTGGAAACTCGACATCTTGAAGCATGGCTTCTACAGTTTCATAACCCACGCCTAAAATTTGCGGGAAGTGCAAAGCAACTGCGCCAATCATCACACCACCAATAATTGGATGAATCGGTTCAGGGATTCGTCCCAAAAAGGCAAAACCTGGAACCTTCCCTGCAAAGCAGGCTTTTGCTCCCCGAATTGATTGAGTATAAGCCAGAGAAACTAGGCTGGCCCCTAAACCCAACCCAAGATAAAGGGGTAATTCCAAAGGGCTGCGGACTTGGTAAGCAGGTAAATCAAAAGCAGGTTGTGCTCCCAAACCAATTTGAGCAACTAATGCTGCTACCACCGCCGCTAGAAGCACTACACTCACAGCAGAAGTAGCAAAAGATGTAGCTCCCATCACCACCTCTAGGGCAAAAAATACTCCAGCGATGGGAGCATTAAATCCAGCCGCAAGTCCAGCCGCCGCGCCAGCACCCAAAAGCAAACGCTGTCGTTCTTGAGATACATTCAGGATTACAGAGAACAACATCCCAAAATTTGCGCCAATTTCTACACTCGGTCCCTCTGGTCCCAAAGAAGCACCACTCCCCAAAGAAACAGATGCAGCCAGCATTTTCCTAACTGGTCGTAGTGGTCGCCTAATCTCTGTTCCCTGAGAAGCAGCGATGAGAGATGAAAGTCCAGGGCCAAAGTCTTGAGTGCGCCAGCGCATCAAACCAATAATTAATCCACCAAGGGTGGGAACGCAGGCTAGAGTCCAAGCACCCCAAACACCGATTTGACTCATTAAATTTTCCAGCATCAACTGGTGAATCAGCTGGATTAAATAGTGAAATGTGACTACACCCATACCAGTACCACCGCCAATGAGCATGGCTAAAAACAGGACAACGGTTTCTGGGGATGGTTGAAAACGATTAATTAGGTAAGCTAAACGAGCGGAAGGTATAGGAAAGGCAGGTTGTTCCGTTACCTTCCTGTGTTGAGTGGGAGGCAGGAGAGTCATTGAGAGGCGAGGTAAATGTAAGAAAAAATTTAAATTTTTATCTGTTACTTATCATTGTGAGCCATTATTTAGCAACCAGACAAGTAGACTTTATTTGCTTGATTTACAAAGATTTAGTAAAAAATGTCATTGTGCAAAATTTTGTGGGGAGAATGGTTAAATGGGAGACAATTATTATTTAAGGGTCAGCAATGCCTAGTTTCGGCTACGCCTACGCTAGTGGAGTGCGAGTGAGCGCTAACGCTCATCTTTCTAAAGACAACAAGTTTGTGTGGGCTGGGTGGACGCACCCGCCAACAAAAACTTGGAGTCATCCTTGCCTAAATCTAGCTATACTCGTGTTGCGACCATTGAGCCATCCTTGGTAGTAATACAATATATGTGTGATTTATGGCTGATGTCAGACCATACTTGGAAGTCTGCTAAGTATTGATCGGAATTCAGTATAGCTATTGTTATAGAGCGAGTAAATGGACTAGGCGGACGAGGTAAATGAATATACACACCTTTGATAATCATTATGTTACTTGCCCAATTTGCCAAAGAAATGCTACGCCAAAGCCAATAAAAACGCGCATGGGCTTATTTTGCTGTCCCTATTGCCAAGAACGGCTAGTAGTTTGCCAAAGCGGTCATTATGTCCGTGATCCGTTTACTTGGAAACAATTGATGGTTGCTTCGTCGCTACGTCGTCAAAGCCGACCTTTAGCTAGGATTATCAGAGATTTTGTCTTGCTTAAGCGTCCTATAGTAGCCTTGGCTGTAGGAAGTGCCATTTTCTTTAGTGCGATCGCTCTGACTCAGGAAAATACAAGCTACGATCACCAAGGGGTTCCCACAACAGAGAAAATTAATAAACCAGAAAACAAATCTCAGTAAATGGATTACTTTGGTATAAATCAAATCTTACTTTGATTTTTGTAATATTATAACTAAATACTTTTATGAAACCGTGTCTTATTGTCCCAAATAGGACGCGGTTTTACATTATGTTCGCTTAAAGACTTGCGATTGGCGCTTGCACTGATAGCGAGTCGCAAAATTCCTTTTGAGTTACTTATTAGTGAACAGCGATCGTTAAAGAGTTTAGAACAGGTGTTTTGTGAGATGAAGGCGCGTAAAGTAATTAAAGTGGCGATGATTCCTTAATTCTTTGCAGGGTACAGCAAATGATCTGGGTCTAGCCAAACAATGTAGAAAATCTCGTCGATAAAGAATCCATGAACCCTACCATGTTCATTTGAGGAGATGGAAAACTGATATGGTATATCAACTAATTGTTCTTCATTTGGCAAACCAAATCCGCTCTCGCTGGTATCTTCCCATTTGATGGGATGACATCTGAGGGTACTGCTACGATTTACTAACAACTCTTGAGCCGTTAGGCTAGATAGAGCTTTTAATCGATCAAGCAAGGTCAGCCAGTAGATTACTTCTTTTTCGCTACAAGAAAATTTGCTGTTACTGTCCTGATAATATTTAAACGAAAAGCTGATGCCTTGAAGTGGCTTCAGCTTTGTTATTTTAATACCTAATGTACCTTCTTTGGCAACCTCAGTTTTCTTAATCTTTTTCTTCGGCACGAGATCCGTAGTACTCCTTCATCCACTGTTTCTGAATAACTTCGTTAGAAGGTTCATCAGGTGGTAGATTTCCTCTAGCCAAATTCCAGGGTGTCTCGGCATGAGTCATCTGCTCTAGTTCATAAGCATCGCAGGCAAAGTACTCTTGTGCAACCTCATCTAGAAACTCTTGAACCTCTTGGGGTAATTCTGGATTAGCATCCTCTAAAATTGGTTGCCATCCTAAAAGCTTATACTTCTGGTACAACACAGGTATCACAGGCCCATGTATCCAGGCTTGAAAATCCTCTTGGAATAAAGGAGTGTCATAGAGTGCAAGATGCCAAGCCTGAGCATAGTACACAAGCTTTTGCAGTTTTAGATTACTAATAAAAGAACCTGTTTCATTTGCCAACCAGATAAAGTAATCTGCTACGTTAAAACATGACAACACTACAACCACCCCCTTCAATATGCTAGATAATAGCTAGCCTTCATTTGCTCTTATACATCAGCTTACAGAGTTATTACGGCAAGAGCTATAAAGAATTTCTCTGCTTGTTATAGTTTAATTCTACTACTTTAAACTTCTATTTTGTGAATTATAAAACTCTCAATAACTTTTGGTGAACTTGCCCTACAGATAATTTTCTAAATACGCTTCAACAAAAAACTTGAAGCAGCCTAACGTTCCTGTTAAAGGGTTACGAGTAACCTTTGCAACCCCATCAAGAGCTTCTGGCAATGCCGCTTTTCAGTAATCATAATCCTCCTCATCCATCCAATCTGGTTCAATCATCCCAAAATCGACATCAGGCATTGTAATCTCAATTTCAACATCTTCTACTTCAACTTCTGCTCCGACTTTATCCAAATCGCCTATGAACGAAATTAAAATATCCACATCCAAATTAGTTTGAATACTTGCACTACTACACCCCATTGGAACGTCATCTCCATCGATAGAATCATATACAGAAAATGAAAAGCTGCACTCAACATTAACATCAACATTTAATTTTGATTCAACCACCAAACTTTCATCATCAAACTTAACTGGTCTAAAGATTAAATTAGGAGGCTCAAGTAATTTAAATTCAAATCCATTGAAGGTTATTTCCGTAGATTCATGTTCATATACGTAAGCGGAATTTGCCTCTGGACAAATATCAAGATCGCTTATTCTATATTCCAAAGCATTAGAGATAGCTTCTTTTACATCTTCCAGTTCGCCTTTTTCATATCTTTCCGATAAGTATCTACAGATATCATCAGCATCTTGAAGTTGAAATAATCCCAAAGCTCCTGCAAAATCGTCGATAGCAAGAAGCCTTTCAGAACCTTTGCAGAAGTTTTTCCAATCATTATCAGATGTGACAACAATAATTTTAGTTTGATTTTTATTAGCCCATGTCTCCAATGACATCAAAGCAATAGCATCAGGGAATTCATTCTTCTTTTTCCCTGTCTCCGAGAACGGAGGTTTAGCTTGAAAGTATTTCTGTATCAAATCACCAATCATTACATAGTCTTGCGCTTCAACTATCTCTAGGGATGTAGCTTCTACAAACTGACTAAATCGCTCAGACGCAATTTCCTGTGCTTTCTGCTCGCCGAAAATTGTTTTTTTAATGACTTCGATCTTCTGATCTTCAACCCGCCAATGCTCCTTAGCTTGTTTTAATGATTTTTCAACTTCTTTTTGTGCGTCCCTTGCTTTTTCTATTAAATGTGATAAAGTTTCCTCTCTGACCACTTCAGAAAGAATAAGTTTTGTAGAACTATCTCGAAATTGCTCTAATTGCTTAAGTAGTCCTGATTCTAGCCTCAAACCCTGAGCGTCAAAAATTGATGTATCTAAGGTAATAGCTCTAAACTGCCCCGCTCTAACAATATTTTTAAGTTCATCTAGCTCCATATCTTTAACTCAGAACCATTTATTTAAAGGAGTATGATCTAATGCTCATAACGATTCCATTTTTGGTTTTTTCTATGATACAGCGTTGATAAGCAAGATCCCTGATGTCTTAAGTTCGGTTGACACTTGAAATAATCTTGCTGAAAAACGGGAAGACTATGGTTACTCCCTAAATAGGGAAATTTCCATGAAAGTCGTGAATAGAAAAATGCTCAAGAAATCTCTGCTTAATTTTTTAATTTTGCCTGTTTCTCTAGTTTCCTCGCTGTCTATAGGAATACTGGGGAATTCCCACGCGGATGCTTTACCAGGGCAAAGTACAGAGGAAGTAGGCACTTGGATTAAAGCACATCCCACACTCCGCCCCAGGAGTGGGGAGCAATTGTTTGTGCAAAAGACTGATACTGCTGCTCAAAGATTCACTTTTCAAGCGTCGGTATTGCCTCCCGGTAGGGTAGAATTTTCTAAAGACCGTGGCAGAATTCGCTCTGAGCGCATTTCCATGTATGATGCCATTAACGGCATGACATTTACGCGTCTCCAAGAATCCTTGCGCGTGATTTATGGCTTGGAGATTTATCAAGACTACGATCGCGCCCAAGTCGTGTACCAGTATCCCAGCGAAAAGGTAGTTAACTCGGCGCGTTTTGCCAAAACTCCGATTCGGGAAGCTTTAAAGGGAGAATTACGAGTAGGCGATCGCTATGTATATTGGGTGGAAATTGCCCAACCCAAAACTGGCAAAGCTTTTACCGGTCAAATGACGGTTTTGCTCAAAACTGACTTAGACAAGTTAGAAAAGGAACTGCAAATTCGGTAATGGGCATTGGGTATTAGGTATTCCCCTTATCTCCCTCATCCCTTCTCATTAAAAGATTACTGAATTGGTGTTCTACAACTTCCCCAACCCTATAGGAGCGAGGGTTTGCCATGTACCCGAAAAGATACTTTCAGATGCTAAAGAAATTCTCACCAAATCTTCCTTCAGTAGTGGTGGCCAATCTATCCCGGCTTTACGCCCTGCGGCAAATAGTTGTTGTGCCTTAACGCTTAACTGATAAAGTGTCAAAGCCAGTTCTCGGTCTAGGGTCTTTGCATCTTTGAGGGCTTCAAATACCACTTTCAATGCCAACAAAATCGAGGTGATCTGACCGGGTACCGGCGGTTTCCCCTGTTTCATACGCGTCAACAGCGCATCTGGGTTTTCCTCGGTTGTGATTGTCTGATCTATGAGGAGTTTCCGAGCTGTTTCGTAATTCATGTAGTCAGTTTAGCGTACATTCTACTTCAGCAGTAATACTTAATTAAAAAGTCATAAAACTGGCTTTTGGTTATTTATAGCAATCTCATTTGATTTATGAAAAGATAGGCTTGGGGAAGATGCTGGATAATTGGCGATGCTCTAGGTTAACTAGATAAACTGACATATAATATCTTTGAAAAATACGCCCCTTTGGAATCAGAAGCAAAATGATGTCACCGAATTTACTAGAAATTGAGCGTTCCGTCCGTGCCTTATCTGTGGAAGAACAACTTTGGCTGTTAGAAAGTATTGCTCGACAAATCCGAGAAAGTGAGTATAAAAAAGATAAGTTGCCTGATGTGAAAAAGTCAGAAGACCAACTGCAAGTAATGGTTAGTGAGGTAAAAATTCCAACAGAAATTGCTGCTATAACTGATGAGTTTGCGATTTCTGAAATACTGTGATATTGAAAAGTAGAAATTATAAATTTGCCAGATTTAAAAACTCAAATATACAGCTTTTATATATCTCTCGTTCCCAGTCATAAACTGGGAATGCGATATAGTACTTTCCCACAACTAATTTAAGGTTGCTATAGTTGCCAATCAATAGATACCATAGATAATTTCTGTATCTAGTACGCCTCGGCGGAAATAGAACAACCATTTAAAATTCCTAAAAAGCCCATGAATTTTGACTTTTGCCTTGCGGTACTAGTCTTTTAGATTTACTTTTGTTTCATTTGTCTTTACGATTCAACCCCATTATGGTATTTAACTGGGGTAAATACGCTCCTATGATGTTGCTAATTAATAAAGCAATAGGGACGATCTCGCAAAACTACTTATCAAGGGTGCTCATTACATTGTTTGAAGTTATGTAGCCTTTTGATTACGGACTATCAATCACTGCGGTAAACTATGCGTTGATTATGATTCTTTCGCAGAGAAGAACACCTCGAAAGGAGCGGTTTTTTCAATGTCTCATACCGTTAAAATCTACGATACCTGCATTGGCTGCACCCAATGCGTCCGCGCTTGCCCTACTGATGTACTGGAGATGGTTCCTTGGGATGGCTGTAAAGCTGCTCAAATTGCCTCTTCACCCCGTACAGAAGACTGCGTGGGCTGTAAGCGCTGCGAAACCGCTTGTCCCACCGACTTTTTGAGCATCCGGGTTTACCTGGGCGCTGAAACAACTCGCAGTATGGGTCTGGCTTACTAAAAAGCTCAGTGCTAAGTCACCGAACTTCTGATCGCAATGCGGGTCTACTGCCCAACCGTTCTTCCAGAACTGTTGCCTTGTCTTCTTTGGACAACAAGGGAGAGGCGCAAGCCTTTGCTTTGCTCAGAGTTCTCGCTGAGTTCTGGGTCTTGAGTCCTGAGGCAAAAGAAGTAAATCAAAAAAACAATTTATTGATTCTTCACTCAGCCCTCAGAACTCAGAACTCAGTGTTCAAAACTTTTAAAGTTTTTTAATAGCAAGCATGTTTAGAAACACCTAGTGGTAGAGGGAGTAATTTACTCCCTTTTTTATTTGCAAAACGTCGAGTTTGTGCTAAGAACTATACTGGATTTAATCATCCTGAAAAAAAGTGGTGTGAACAATGTGCGGAATCGTTGGATATATAGGCACTCAAGCAGCGACAGACATTTTACTGGCTGGGCTGGAAAAACTAGAGTATAGGGGTTACGATTCGGCTGGAATCGCCACTGTTTGGGAAGGTGAGGTTAATTGTGTGCGGGCGAAGGGTAAATTGCATAACCTGCGTTCTAAACTGGAACAAATAGAAACGCCTGCCCAAATTGGTATAGGTCACACTCGCTGGGCAACTCATGGAAAACCAGAAGAGTACAACGCCCATCCCCACATGGATACGGCAAAGCGAGTGGCGGTGGTGCAAAATGGCATTATCGAAAATTACCGCGAGTTGCGCGAGGAACTCAAAGGGAAAGGACACCAATTTCTTTCTGAAACCGATACAGAAGTAATTCCCCATCTCATAGCCGAATTTTTAAAGGATGTTCCCCCCTCATCTCCCTCATCTGGCTTCCTAGAGGCAATTCGCCAAGCCGTTAACTGTTTGCGCGGGGCGTTTGCACTTGCAGTGATTTCTGCTGACTACCCCGATGAATTGATTGTTGTTCGCCAACAAGCGCCTTTGGTAATTGGTTTTGGGCAAGGGGAGTTCTTTTGTGCGTCTGACACGCCTGCGATCGTTTCCTACACCCGTGCAGTGCTACCTCTAGAAAATGGCGAAATTGCCCGCCTCACACCTTTGGGCGTTGAGATTTACAATTTTGCTGGCGATAGGTTAAAAAAACAACCCCGGCTGCTCAATTTCAATCCTGCAATGGTAGAAAAGCAGGGATTCAAACACTTCATGCTCAAAGAAATCCATGAGCAACCAGGGGTAGTAAGAGCTAGTTTAGAAGCTTATTTTAGTAATCTAGGGCAATCTGAGCGATCGCCAATTAATCTGGGTTTGCCAGAAGATTTTTATACCGATTTAGAACAAATTCAAATTGTTGCCTGTGGTACTAGTTGGCACGCAGCATTAATCGGCAAATATTTACTTGAACAACTTGCAGGAATTTCTACTCAGGTACATTACGCTTCTGAGTATCGCTATGCACCCTCACCATTGACACCCAATACCTTGATTGTTGGTGTTACCCAATCAGGTGAAACTGCTGATACCTTAGCAGCTTTGACAATGGAAAAAGAACGTCGCCAGGGGAAAGAACCGAAATATCAAGCACGACTGCTAGGAATTACTAATCGCCCAGAAAGTAGCCTTGGTCATATGATGCCGCATATCATCAGTACCCTGGCAGGAATTGAAATTGGAGTAGCGGCGACAAAAACTTTTACCGCTCAACTGATGGCATTTTATGCTTTAGCATTGGATTTAGCTTATCGTCGCCAGACTGTTTCACCAGACACATTAGAGAATATTATTAGCGGGTTGCGACAAATTCCTAAAGAAATTGAGGCAACTTTAGAAAGTCAAGAAAGTTTAACTGAACAGTTAGCCCACGAATTTGCTGAAACCAAGGATTTCATTTTTGTAGGAAGGGGCATTAACTTTCCTATTGCTTTGGAGGGAGCGTTGAAATTAAAAGAAATCAGCTACATTCACGCCGAAGGTTATCCGGCTGGAGAGATGAAACATGGTCCAATCGCACTTTTAGATGCGAAAGTACCAGTAGTTGCGATCGCAATCCCTGGTAGTGTGTACGAAAAAGTTATTTCTAATGCCCAAGAAGCCAAAGCCAGAGATTCTCGCTTAATTGGTGTGACTCCCGTCAACGATGGCGAAGCTGCGGAAATTTTTGACGATCTTCTTCCCATCTCTCATGTACAAGAATTACTTTCTCCGATTTTGACAGTAGTTCCTTTGCAATTATTGGCTTATCATATTGCAGCTCGCCGCGGTTTGGATGTCGATCAGCCAAGGAATTTAGCTAAAAGTGTTACGGTAGAATAGTATAATTTTATACTATTGTATTTTTTTTGTAATCATGGCTTCTGAACAAGTTATATGGCTTGCAGAAGCTATTTTTCATAAACAGAATACGTATATAGATTATATAATAAAATATTACAAATTGAAATCGGTTTTTACAGGGAAGATTTAAATTATAGAAATGCGATCGCAGAAACTTCAATGCTCCTGAGAATGGTAACTAGCTTTCAACAGTTTTCCCCAGATTGCATTGTAAGGATGTACAAGGTGTGTCGGCTGCTCGTCTCTAAAAATGAGCCTTCCTTCATTTGCCCACTCAAAAATTCCACCCCTTAAGTTATAAATGCACTTCATCCCAGCTTTATCGAGCTGCTGGGCTAATTTGGCGCTACGATAGCCAACAGCGCAGTACACGACAATTGATCTGCCTTTTGAAACTGTTGAAAGTTCTGTTAAATCAGATGAGAGAGCGTTTATATGCACTGCTGTTTCGATATGGCTCACCGCATACTCTGTCTGACTTCGTGCATCTAGCACTAATGGCCGCGGCTTTGCAGAATCTAATAGCAATTGAGCTAATTCCTTACTTGTAATTTCCTCAACATTAGGAAACTGCAATCTAATCAGAAGTTTAAGAAAGTTAAACGTAAGCGATCGCACTTGTAAAAATACTCTCTCTTTTTTATAGATAATTGCAAGTTTGATTGTAAATATCAAGAGTATGGTTTGGAATACTTCTCAGGTTTTAAATATTAATCTCATAGCTACATTCAGCTAAACTTTTTAGCCTCAAAAATTGCTGACGCATCATTATTAAATCTCCCCAAGGAACAAAATAGCGCATCCATGACCAAAACTTATTTTTGGGATAGAAAATATGCCCTTTGAGAATCAAACGGCAAGTGCTTTCTGATAACGGATAAACTACATAACTCGCTGCAATATTGCCAAACATAGTAATGGCTCTTTCATCATCCATCACTATTGTTAAATGTCGGTTTTGTTCAAACTCAACAAGTTTAAAAATACCCATAACTCTTTGAGAAGGTGCTAACTTTTCTACACCTGGAAGCAGTTTTTCTGGGCTTGGAGGGTCTGATACTAAATTTTTAACTGGAAAAAATATCCTTTCGAGGCGGTCAATCCAGTCATAACTGTAAGATCCGACCTGAAGTTGGCATAGCCATCGAAATAATACTTGAGTTGGTGCTTTCACATTTATGGCTCGAAAATATACCTCATCACTATTTTCTATGTATTGGTCGCATGGAAACGACATTAATCTCTCTTCAGGCATACAACCCCAATTGTATGGAATATTTCCTTTTATATTAAAGTTTTCCATTAGTCAGAATTGATGTATTCGTTAAATGCTTTCAGAATTAGCACGCAGCTTGGCGCGTGTGTGATAACATTATCCATCACCATTTTGACAGCTGTATTTAAGGGGATATGAAGTGTTTTTATCGTCTCTGTTCCTTCTTGGTGTGTTTCTGTTAAGGCTAGCTGCTTTGCTAAAAACATCTGCACTGGACAACGAACAATTGATGTATCTAAATCAACTATACCTAAATCAATTAATTCCGAGGCTTTAATGCCAACTTCTTCTTCAATTTCACGTTGTGCTGCTTCTTGCCAAGGTTCATTCTCTTCAACTGCACCGCATACAACTTCGATGCTTTCTTTACCAAGAGCATACCGAAATTGCCGAATCAGATAGACGTTGCGATCGCTATCTATTGGCAAAATAGCAACGCCTGGTTTCATTTTAACGGTAGCATACATCCCGGGCTGCCCGTCAGGTTGCACAACTTGGTCTTCACAAACATTGATAAACGAATTCTGGTACTTCTGGTGGGTTTTTTGTATTGTCCAAGGTCCGTTTTTCTGCTCCATTATAATTTCTTTTGCTATTGAGGTCGGCTGGCGTATCAGAAGTAATAACCTACCAGCAATCAAGGTTAATTGATTGTTGGTAGGTAGGTAACTGTTTGCTAGAGAGGTTGTTAAAATTTTGAAACCATTGCAATTCTCGATTTTTGGAAATCCTTCCTTTGCAGCTTGGATTTGTTTTACGCCAGAATGCTTTTCATCCTGTTCGGGCTGGTTGATTTTCCACCTGATATATACAATTGACCACAAGAAAGTTCAATTGTATATGTTAAGACGTTAATTAAAATCCATAGATTTAATTGCAGTAGCAAAGGCAAAGACGAGTATTCATCCTACTCAAATTTCAAGAATTTTTTAACGAGAATCTGTTCCTTGATTGGGATGTCCGGGTGTACGACTAGCTCCAGCCGCTTCTGATTCAGCACCGTGATGAACTTCACTACCTGATTCTTGACCAGTCATCCGATATCTTTCATCTAAAGGAGTATTACCCTCTTCTGTAGTTGGTACAGTAGTTTGGGTTCCAGGGTTATCTTCAGGGTCATATTTAGCGTCATCTTGCCGAGTATCTGGAGGAACGTTTGATGTCATATATTTATACCTTATTAAACAGGTTACTTAATACCTTTGCCAAAAAAACATAAGCCTAACTTTTGCCAAGATAGTCAAATACAAGCAGATGCTTGATTATTAGGTAAAAGGTCAAAACTTTCACAGGATGGCAAGACAGTATAAATTACTGGCACAAAAACCATACGGGATTTTATTAGCTCAATTTTTTGCTATCAGGCAAAAAGAAACGTGTAAAATCTTAGGTTTGGTTTATGCCAATCCGTGTAAATTGGCGAAGGTATTATTTATTAGATTAGTTCTTTGTTCATATTGAGTTTACTATCTTCAGATAGAGAAACTTGTATCACTAATTTAGGAGAAATTCTGAGTACGAAATTGTAAAGATTGCTTTGGAGGAAAGGTTTGTTTTTTCTCATTTATGCAACAAAGTTGAAGCCGAATAGGTTGACTGGACTGGTGCTGCGCGATCGCCTAAAAAGCTGCCAACGTTGATGAGCGCACCAGTACTTTTGCGTTCCCCAAAGTGTTTGACAGCCGCACGGGAGCCATAGACAACTCCCCAAAAGTTGGTGTCGAACATCCGCTTCATATCCGGTATCGTAACTTCTCGGCAGAAACCGAAGATGGATACACCCGCATTGTTAACCCAGGTGTCGAAATCTCCAAACTGTGCGATCGCCACATCAGCGATATGGTTAACGTCTTCTTCTTTCCCGACATCAGCAACGACGTAGGTAGCGTGGCCGCCTTTACTGCGGATCTCTTCTGCAAGTTGACTGAGCGCTTCTTCATTACGAGCTGCAAGGACAAGCTTCGCCCCACGTTGTGCAGCCATTCTGGCGGTGACTAAGCCAATCCCACTAGAAGCACCAGTAATGACAATCACTTGGTTTTGCAGGGGTTTGAGTCGATTACCCATAACTTTTAATTTATGCTTACTTACTTTCGTAAATTCTTTATTTACCCATTTACGAAGCTAACTATTAGTACTTTAATGATCCTCTGATAAAAGAAGTAGGTAGGGGTTGGTTGATGTTAAATCAAAGTTGTAATTAGAAATACATATAATTTTTTTACTTTTCCCTTCTACATAATTGGAGCGACCATTCACTTTTAACTTATTCCTTAAGTATGACGTTTCAAAAAACAGTAGTAGTTATTTTGCTTAATAGAAGGCAGCAAAACCTTTATTCTAAAGCTGTGTGGGATTACGGCACTACTAGTAGTGGATGAAAACTTAAATCAGATTAAGAATAGATATGACACACGACCAACAAAAAGATGATTTGACGGATAGCGAAGAGAATATTTTGACAAACCGTCAGGGTCATTTAATATCTGATAACCAAAATACGCGGACTGTGGGCGAAAGAGGGCCGACAGTACTAGAAAACTATAATTTCTTAGAAAAAATTACCCATTTTGACCGCGAACGTATCCCAGAGCGCGTTGTTCATGCGCGGGGGGCTGGCGCTCATGGCTATTTTGAAGCCTACGGTACTATCGGTGACGAAAGAGCTAGTAAATACACACGCGCTAAACTTTTTCAAGAAAAAGGTAAAATTACCCCTACATTTGTTCGTTTTTCAACTGTCACTCACGGCGGTAACTCACCAGAAACTCTCCGCGATCCGCGTGGGTTTGCAATCAAGTTTTACACGGAAGATGGCAACTGGGATTTGGTAGGAAATAATCTCAAAATCTTTTTTATTAGAGATCCAATCAAATTTCCTGACTTAATTCACGCCTTTAAACCTGACCCAGTTACTAACCGCCAAGACCCTAACCGCATATTTGATTTTATCAGCCTCACTCCTGAAGCAACACACATGATTACATGGTTGTTCAGTCCTTGGGGAATTCCTGCCAGCTACCGATTTATGGAAGGTGCAGGTGTCAACACTTATAAAATGGTTAATGATGATGGTGTGGCACATTTGGTAAAATACTTGTTTTTACCAAAGCAAGGGCTAAAATTCTTGACGCAAGCTCAAGCTGAGGAAATCCAAGCGAAAAACTTCAACCATGCTACTCAGGATCTTTATGAGGCTATTGAAAGAGGTGATTATCCTGAGTGGGAATTTTGTGTGCAGATTATGTCTGATGATGAGCATCCTGAACTCGATTTTGATCCATTAGATCCAACTAAAATTTGGCCAGCAGAGCAATTCCCTGTTTTACCCGTGGGGCGTTTGGTGCTTGATAAAAATCCTAGAGACTATTTTGCAGAAGTTGAGCAAGCTGCATTTGGTACAGGTGTGTTAGTTGATGGACTAGATTTTTCGGATGATAAATTGCTTCAAGGTCGAACTTTTTCTTACTCGGATACTCAGCGTTATCGTGTAGGAGCAAATTATCTACAATTACCAATTAATAAACCAAAAACCAGGGTTGCCACAAATCAGCATGGTGGCCAAATGGATTTTGTTGATGGCGATAAGGGAAGCGAGAATCCGCACATCAATTATGAGCCAAGTAGTATTGATGGGTTAAAAGAAGCACCAAAGTCTGGTAAAGACTATACTCCCCATGTTGAAGGTCAGGTGATGCGTAAAAAAATTAGTCGCACAAATGATTATCAGCAAGCAGGCGATCGCTATCGTTCTTTTGATGAGTGGGAGCGTGATGACCTCATTTTAAACCTTGTGACGCAACTTAAAAAGTGTAACCCAGATATTCAAGAGCGAATGATAAGCCACTTTACACAGGCTGATCCAGAATACGGTGAGCGGGTGCGTTCTGGACTTGCATGACGGCCACAATTTACACCCTTTTGAAATAGCAATTGATAGGAGGTTTTACAATACTTGAGCCATTGAGAAAAATTGCATTTTCCTAGACAATCACTCTTTATTTACACAGATTCCCGCAATTTACAATTATCCATAAGGATGAAATTCAAATACAGTATTTCATCCTAATTAGGGCTTGCTGAAAAAGTCAGAAAGAAGCAATTTCAAGGGTTGACTAGTTGTTCAGCCCCAGTCAATCATAAGTTTTTGTTGACTATAAATTTTACAATGATAAACTGCAATTATATTATTC
>JAHHHR010000068.1 GCA_019359245.1 Nostoc desertorum CM1-VF14
TCATTGTAGACACTTTGCCAAGCTTCTGGGCCGCTAGGAGATTGTCCATGAACTTGTGTACTAACACCTAACTTTAAGCCAAGCGCAGCTAAACCAACTAGTATTGTGCGACGTTTCAACATTATTTCTTGATACCTAATTAGTTCGCCTTTGTTTATTGTGTAAGGTAAAGCGAAGCTTTCTTGAGAATATTAAGGGCTACGGTTTTGCGGTGATTAGATTGCTAATGGTTAAGCAATTTATCTATGGTGCTACTTTTTCTTTAAACAGCTTCCCAGGAGAAAACGCAGGAACTCTAGTCGCTGGAATCGTAATTGTCTCCTTGGTTTTGGGATTACGCCCTTCACGCTCTGAACGATCGCGTCGCTCGAATGACCCAAACCCAACGAGCGTTATCTTCTCCCCATTAGCTACAGCCTCGGTAACGACTGCTAAAAAAGCACTGATGATTTCATCAGCTTGCTTTTTTGTGACGTTGGCCTTCGCTGCTACAGCATCCACTAGTTCGCCTTTGTTCATAAATTACTCTGAAGTATTGCAAATAAAGAAAATGTAGCATTATTAGCTCTTATTAAGAAAGGGGAAAAGGAATAAATTTCTAGTAACACATGAAAATTAACATCCCTAAAATTGTTGGGTAAAAGTTTGGGAGAAAATATCGGACTATTATGAAATACTCTACTGATTTACTTTCCACAGTTGAGTCTATAAACATACATTAGTTCTACGCTAAAAGCTATTTACAGTGTTTTTAGCTTATTCTCTAATACTGCTTCTGTTCGCTTTGTTGTCTGCTCCTACTCGGATCTGGCATCACAAAGATTTAGCACCATTAACTATTTCTCTTGCTTTATCTGCAACTATTCAATTCTAGGCGAATGCGCTCTTGATAAGATCGCCAAGGCAGGTTATAGCCTGTTAAAGTACAAAGGCAAAATAATCATGAACCTATCCCACTAATAAAGTTATATGAATCCAGATATGAATAGTAGCAAATTTTTGTCTTTGAGCGCGAATAAAGTATTAAGCGCATTTGCTGACAAACATATTCTTCATGCATATGAGAAAAGGAGTTGCCCTCGGCAACTCCTTTTCTCACCCCCTTTTTTAATTATTATCATTCTTGAGAAATGCTGTCTCTTGTTTTTCTTGGAATATTTATTCTTTAGAAGTCTCAATTATGATTTAGCAAACAACGTTTCCAGACCAGTGTATGGTTTTAATGGCAGGATCTCAAATGTTAAAACACCTGCTTTTGCCATTGGAAACTGGGCGGCAATGTCTTGCATGGCTTCCAAATCTGGAGCCTCACACAGAAGTACAGCACCACTCATGTCGGCGATGTAATGGATTGCTCGCACAATCTCCACTGAGTATTGTTGCCAGACGGCTTCTGCCTCAGCCTTAACATAGGGCAATACTTGTTCCATTGAAATCCCTTGAGTAACACGCGCCAAAATTAAAAATTGCATTACAACCTCACTGAATTTAGTGATGTAGAGCGGATATGTTAAGCCTATTCTGTCGCTTTGGGAGAAGCCAATGCCTGAAAGCTTTTGAGAGCTTTATTTTTCAGTTTTTAGCTATAAATTTTAGTTTTTCTTAGAAAAGAAAAGCTCAAAGCTTTATTAAATCACAGTTTCAGAGTTTCGCTCCGATTATTGTTTTCCGCAAGTGACATAAGAGGGATATCTAACTGTTATTTTATTAGTTTGAAATTGAAACTGATCGCAGTACATTGCTCACTTTAATAGTTCTTTGCCTGCTCGTCCAGAAAACACCATAACCACTCTTCTCCTAACTCAGCCGAGCTAATCACTGAATGTCCAGTTTCCTCGTAATGCCGTCGGGCATGTTGATGAAGGGAAGAATCACAGCACAGCATCTTTCCGCAACTTTGACAAATACGGAGATGCACCCAGCGACTGTTGATTTGGATACACTCTTCACAACGGAATACTGGGTAGTTTGCTTTAGAAATCAGAGTTTCCGTAGTTAAATTGTCTAAATGTTCGCAACTCATAGGAATTTGAATGACACGTTAATCAAAGTATAGATTGGTGTGGGGTAACACAGCTAAATTTCTTAGTTTTGCACTTCTGTGGCTTTGCACAAGGTTTACTACGGGAGACCAATAGCAATCTAATAGCCAGCATCAGCAGCCCTCTCGATATTCCTCAGTGTGGTGGATTAGGTGATTGGCTGCGGGATTGGAGAAGAAAAGTAAAATTATTGCAATTGTCTAATAGGGTGGTCGCCGAGATATGTGCAAACTGGAACAATTGTAAATAAATATTGCAGAAAAGCTCTTTTTGATTTACTGACTTGACCAAAAATGATAGATGACAAATAAAATTTTGGTTAATTTATACCTAGTTTAATATTTTTCCCAATTCCAATTTATTGCTGGCATTCAATCAATTAATTAGTACAATAAATCAATTCAAACACTGTTATGCTTCTGCATGATTTGACTTATTTACTCCCGAAAGTGACAGAAGAGGGGTACAGCCATTTGCGAAATAATTGTGTTAGGCGCGGCATAATCACATAAGTGAGCAGAGCGACACCGAGTCCTGTGCTAATCAGTTGATTGAGCAATACAGGTAGCCCAGACAGTAACGGTACTAGCAAACGATTGAGCTGAGGAAGGGTGAAGAATACTCCTAACCAGCTCACTAACACCATTTTGTAGCGGGGTGGTGGAGACATTATAGGTTTGTTTGAGAGAGTAAACCAGGTTTCCAATCCGGTCAGGGTTTGAATATCTTCTGGCTTTTCAATCAAGGGTTGCAATCGCTCAATCCATTCCCGCCGAATATCTGATTCTAGCCAAGTCTTGAGATTGCCGTAGCAATCGAACTTGAGAATGACCACGTATTCAGGATGGGCGTGATCCTGGGGTCGAATAGTGCTGACACCCAGATGTCCCTTGAATTTTCGTGCATCTGCGGCAATGCCATGAAACCATGCTTCGTAACCTTGCTCACGCCCCGGTCTCACTACATGAGAGATCACAGCAGTGACTGGACAGCTTTCTTTACTGATATTAATTGCTAACGGTTCATCGAACATAGAATTTAACGTTCCGGGTAAAATTTGATAGTTAAAAAAGAAAACGGTTCTTAGGGAGACCGCTTTCAAAGATACCAGCCGTCATAATCTAGATCTACGCTACACAACGAATCAACTCGAAACACGGCTGGTATCTTTTTTCAAGGCTTGTGCCTTACCGTGCCTGTACAGACCCAGACCCAAATGGCACGCTTGTAAAGCTGAAACCTTGTCAGGGCTATCTTGTTGGGGGTAGGGTGGAGGGTGTAGTTTTAAGACAATTAAATTTTAGTTGCGTCAAGGAGTTCAACATCTTTTTAATTCCCCACACCCCAATACCTGCAACCCCACACCCTTTGATCCAGCTATATCATGGCTTTGCGCTTAACAAGCGTGCCATTCGACCCAGACCCTAAAACTGAAACGTCGTCCGAATCGTACCAACAAAAATCGTGTCATTATTGCTGTTGTGATCGGGGTTGATAATAGCAATCGCACCAGGGGTAATTGAGACATTATCGTTCACTTGAAATCGATATAAGGCTTCAAAATGCAATGAGGTGTTGCGATCTACTACCCCAAACTCATTGCTGATCACTTTGGGGGGTTGTCCAAAGACAAAGCCCAATAGGTTGCCTTCCTTGCCCAAATCTGGGAATCCAAAATTGACAGCATAGTAAAAAATCTCAGCGCTGGGATCATTGGGGATATCTTGCGCCGATGCCTGGAGATATCCTACCCATCCGCCTAATCTCAAGGCAGGGTTAATGAGCCAGGAAGCTGCAAGACTATAGCTATTCCCAACAATGTTGTTACTGACTCCATTGAAGGGGTCATTGGTAATCGTACTACTTGTACTGATATCAATTGAATTCAAAGAACGAGCATAGGTTAAGCCAAGACTCAAGGATTTCGTGGGTTGGAACGTCAGTTGTGCTAAAGCAGAGTAGGAACCATCAAACAATCCAGATCTCGCAGTAGGGTTGTAAGCTTCACTAGCAAGATAAACCATTGCCAAATTCATGGCTGAGTTAAAGTTATAACTGATACCAATGCCTGTCCCGCCTGTTTCTTCACGGTAGATGGGACTGCGAATCCCAAATGCGGAGATAGAACCTCTGCCATCACTTCCCAATAGAGGGTTAATCGTATCGACCACATCAAACAAGGTACCCTGGGCGATCGCAGTCACCTTAACAGCAGATCCGATGGGAAATTGATAATAGAGTTGATTTAAAATTAACTGATTGCCTGTATCACTATCAAAACTTAGGCGAGCCATATTTGTTCCTGTAGCTTCCCTAAAGTTAGAAATATTGCCAGCCTGAAATCGAATTCTCAGTAAATCTTGCCCCGTAAAACTGGTGTTAAAGATCAACCGCACGCGATCGCTAAAAATGATATTATCACCGACCTTACCCCTGGAGCCAGGTGTTTCTCCTGCTGGTACAGCTTTATCATCGCCAAATGCACCACTCACCGCAAAAACTACTTCTCCACTAAATTTTGTCGTCGTCGAGAATTGCTGAGACTCGAATTGATCTGTGCGTGTTGCTAAGGAATCTACCCGTCCACGCAATATTGAGAGTTCTGCTGCAAATTCCTTTTGAAGTCTTTGCAAAGTTTGTAAATCTTCTCTGTTAATCACATCTGCTGTCGTACTTTCTAGTAGCTGATTGAGCCGAGCCAGACAAGCATTCAACCCGACAGCAAATTCATAGCGAGTGATTGAGCGTAGACGCAAAGCGGCTTGTCGTAAGACATTGCCTTGAAATTTTTGATCGGGATAACCAACAATGCAGCCGTAGCGATCAACGAAGGCTTGTAATGCTTGAAATGCCCAATCTGTATGCTGCACATCAGTAAGCTGATTCACAGATGTGACTTGCTCGTGCAACGTATTCTGGGCAGTAGCAGACTCAAAAAGGTATTGTTGAGTGAGGTATACTTCAAAGATCAGACATGACCAGAGAATCGACTGAAAAAAAAGTTTCATTGAGAACAACCATCCTAAAAACACCAGATTTTTCAGCAATTTTCGGCAGCACACTTTGAATTGAAGAAGGCAGTTCTTGGTGGAGGCAGATAGTGCAGCGTAAAGCCTGCGGCATAGCTACGCTTAGAGCGAGTCCGTGTTCGCTTTTAGCGTCTCGTAGAGAGCGTCGGGCAGAAGGAACAAGTCAGAAAGGGATTCAGCGCAAAGTGCGGTCTTGGGGTCTCCCCAAGAGGAGCAACTTTGTAAGAGAAACCCCTCCTGACTCTTTGCCACTGAAACGAAGTTCAGTGTAGGTCTTGAACCCTTGCTCCATGATTGTCACGAGCTTCAGCGCTGGAGTCAGAATTCCCAACTGAGCTTCCTGCTTCCTACCCCTGCCTTTCTTGATAAAACGGAAATTAACGAATGGGATCAAGAAGGTTGGGCATGAGGTGAAATGACTAGCGAAATCCAGCCGCTTGGAGATGGGGGAGTAACTGTATTCGAGGCTTTTCTCCACTGGGACTAAATTGCGTGTGCAAGGTTACTGCTGTAGAAGTACAAAGAACGATTGATTGAGTGTAGTGCAAGCTTTGTACTAAGACAAATACTCACACTACAACTCCTCAAGATACTTGTACTCTAATCATCAGACAAGGCAGGCACTTTCTTATTACTCGGCGGCGCACCATGTACCATTGTGTAGGCGTACTCAACGCCTACTCCATAGGTTCCAGAGTGTTCCTTAACCAAATCCATTACGGCATCGTAGGTTTCCTTACGTGCCCAATCACGTTGATATTCCAACAACACTTGCTGCCATGTCACAGGTACACCTCCAGCTTGGACAATGCGTTGAATGGCAGCATCGTGAGCAACTTGACTAGTACCACCGGACGCATCCACAACTGCATATACTTCATAACCCGCTTCTATCGCTTGAATTGCCGGGAACACTAAACATACTTCTGTCCACAATGCCGCTATTACCAGCTTCTTGCGACCGATGCGCTCGACTTGCTCTACAAATTTGGCCTCTTCCCAGGAGTTCATGCTGGTGCGTTCAATTGGCGTTTGGTTAGGGAAGATTTCTAGCAGTTGGGGCCACATATAGCCGCTAAAACCTTTGGTCTCAACAGTAGTCAGGATAGTTGGTACATTGAAAATCTTTGCTGCTTTTGCCAAGCCGACGGTATTATTAATCAACGTCTGACCATCAATATTCACCACGCCAAACGTCATTTGTGGCTGATGATCGATAAAGATGACAGTGGAGTTTTCGGGAGTCAATAAGCTATGAACAGTCATGGAAATAATCCTCTAAATGATTAATGAATTATTGTGTCGTCAACTTGCATCAAAAATGAAGAATGTGAGTCGTAAATTGAATCCGCCTCTTTTGAGTTTGACGTTATTGCATTGCTTCTATAACCTCGTTTGTGGACAGAACAGCATTGGCAAGATATCCAAAGTTGATCAGTGCAGCCTTGTAGCCGTCGCCCAGTTCTGGATGTTGAGGGGCAGCCGTTGCATCTTTGATAACGGCGACCTCGAATCCTTGCTCGATTAAATCACGCAAGTGAGCTTCAACACAAATATTTGCTAACATTCCGAGCAGAATAATTTTGTTGATATTGCGCTTACGCAGTTGCAAAACGAGGTCATTGCTCTGTGGCCCATAGGCTTTGTGGGGACTAACCACGATTGTCTTGCCATCCTCAATGAAGGGCTTGTAGCGATCAAGCCAGTCAGCACCCGACCCCAAAAAACCGTCGAGGCTCAACGCACCCTTACGATCAAACTCCTTAGATTTAAGCATCATTTGCTCTACAGTTCCGGCAAATTTCCAGGCGTAGTCGGTGGGGTAGTAATAGTGAGGGGAGATGAAAACCTCAAATTTATTCTGTTTAGCGGCTTTGAAGATTCGTTCGATATTCTCAATGGTGTTATTGTCTTTGACACTAGTACTTACCAAATCCCAGGAAACCCCCGTTTCGCTCAAGACATCGTTTTGCGGATCAATAACTACTATTGCGGTGTCATTTTTGTTAATGTTCATAATTTTTCTCCTTACCTTTGGCTATTAGTATTGGGCGATTGAGACACC
Source organism: Nostoc desertorum CM1-VF14 (assembly GCA_019359245.1). Lineage (GTDB taxonomy): Bacteria > Cyanobacteriota > Cyanobacteriia > Cyanobacteriales > Nostocaceae > Nostoc > Nostoc desertorum. Next base: position 7,137 of record JAHHHR010000068.1, read on the forward strand.
AATTCCTTTAAATCCCCCTGTCACGACTGCAATTTTTCTGTCTAATTTTTTCATGATGATCTGTATGATTGTTACCAATTGTCCCTAGCTAAAACTCGTTGTTTTGCCATTCGTCCTGGTAGTTTTATGGTGAGTCCTCGTGCCTCGTGTTGTCATTGCCGAATCGCACGCTTGTTAAGCGCAAACCCTTGATATAACTGGATGAAAGGGTGTGGGGTTGCAGGTATTGGGGAATCAAGAAAATGTTGAACTCCTTGACGCAACTGAAGTTTAATTGTCTTAAACACGAACCTGCAACCCTACCCCCAACAAGATAGCCAAGCGCGAGGTTTCACGTTTTCAAGCGTGACATTCTTGTCATTGCCTAGGAGGAGGAATAATCTCGATGCCGTACTTAGGTGAAGTGGTGAGAATTTTATCTAAGTCTTCAGGACTCAATGGTGGGGCAGATGCAATTTGACCATTCACCGCCTTTCCAACTTCGGCAATAAATTTCTCAAATCCAGCAGGTGTTACCCAAACTAACAGTTTGGCAGGTACAGAGGTCGTATTAGTAAATCGATGAAGCTGACCTTTGGGCGAATGGAGGAAGGTTCCAGCCGTTGCAACAAGGGTGCGATCATCAAGCTGGAATTCAATCTCTCCATCTTGAACATAAAATGATTCATTTTCTCGGCTGTGCCGATGGGGAGGCGTACCGCCACCAGGTGCAACGATTACCTCACAAAGTGCATAGGCTTCTCCTGTCTCTTCACCAATTGCTTTGAAGGTATAAAGGTCTTGACCAAAGTAGTAAGAACGACCTTGATCCGGTTGAACAAAAAGTCCGTTTTGATGAATTGTCATTGCAACTACTCTCCTTTTTTAGTTAGGTTTCGTGCCTTAAGCAATCTACAAAATCCTTACCTTTAATTCTATTTACCTATTTACCGCTGGAAATAATCGCGCCAACTTCGGGGTAAAGCTTCAAATTGAGCAGTGCATTAAAGTAACTCTGGAACTCTGGATTGCACTGCTTACACACATAAAGTTGAGTGATATCGGCAACCGTGATAAATATACCTAGCGGCAGTTTTGTGTCAGGTAATTTTGCAACCAAATTCAAACTTGTGCCATACCACCATCGACGAACAGTTCGATACCATTCACAAAGCTGCTGTCATCCGAGGCAAGGAAAACAACCGCTTTGGCAATCTCATCCGGTGTGCCTACTCTGCCCAGGGGGATAGTGATGGCTTGGCTGTTCACGAATTCCTGCACCTGCTCATCACTCAGTCCCAAGTGATTGTAGGCAGTAGTAGGAACCACACCAGGACTAACGGCGTTAACCCGGATTTTGCGCTCTTTGAGGTCGAGTGTCCAATTGCGAGCAAACGAGCGCACGGCGGCTTTGGTAGCGCTGTAAACACTAAAGGCTGGGGTGCCCACGGTAGAAGCAGTCGAGGCATTCAGAATGATGGAAGCGCCCTCTGGCAACAAGGGCAGTGCCTTCTGCACAGTGAACAGCAGACCTTTGACATTAGTGTTGAACGTTTTGTCAAAGTGTTCTTCGGTGATTTCGCCGAGTGGGGCGAGTCCTCCACCGCCAGCATTGGCGAAGATTACATCGAGGTGTCCTTGCTCTTGCTTGATTGTAGCGAACAGGCGATCAAGGTCTGCTAAATTGGAGGCATCACTTTGAACACCTGTGACGTTTTTACCAATCACTTCCACAGCGGCATCCAGTTCAGTTTGGCGACGACCCGTGATGAAGACGTAGGCACTTTCGGCGACAAAGCGCTTGGCAGTGGCAAGACCGATACCGCTGGTGCCACCAGTAACAAGACTGACTTTTCCTTCTAGTTTTTTCATGATGAGTCCTATGGGTGTTGAGGGCTGAAAGAGTTGGTGTAAAGAATTATGAGGTGTCTGTGCTTGCTACCTTTACACGTTTGAAAACAGCATATTTAATCCTTCAGTCATCGTGGGATGAGTCAAAATTCCATCGCGCAGAACGGTATAGGGCATCTGAGCTTGCATCACCATTTGCACTGTCGAAATTATTTCACCTGCTTCATGGCACAAGAGTGAACAACCGAGAATACGACCCGTCTCGGTATCCACGATCGCCTTCATCAGTCCATCGGTTTGACTTTGTGTTACCGCTCGCATAATGTCTTTTGCATCTAGCTTCGCCACTCGAATGGCATACCCTTGTTGCTGCGCTTCGGTTTCGGTCAGACCTATATGAGCCAGTTCTGGGTCGATGAAAAGACAGGATGGTACCAAGCGACCTTGTGTACTGCGGTTGCCGCCATCAATCAGATTCGCTTTGACAATCCGATAATCGTCCAGTGCCACATGGGTATATTGCGGTCCCCCATTGATATCGCCTAACGCCCAGATATTCAGTACGTTCGTCTCTAGGCGCTCATTGACTGGAATGAATCCCCGTGCATCAGTTGCCACACCAGCAGCGGCTAGATTTAAGGTATCGGTGGTTGGCGCACGACCGACGGCTATTAGCAAATGCGAACCTTCAAGGCTGATCTCACGATCGCCAACTTGAATCAGAAGTTTAGTTGCATTGTTAGAGCGATCAATCCTTAATACCTTCGCTTTCAGCAAGAATTCAATGCCGTCTCGTTCTAAGAGTGTTTGAACGGCGATCGCAATATCTGGATCGTGCTGTGATAGGATTTGCTTACTCTGCCCAATGACAGTGACGCGAGAGCCAAAGCGCCGAAACATTTGGGCAAACTCCAACCCAATGTAGCCACTCCCAAGCACGATCAGATGCTCCGGCAACTCTTCCAATTCCATGATCGATTCGCTGGTCAAAAACCCAGCTTCTTTGAGTCCCGGCACCGATGGAATCAATGGTCGTGTGCCTGTATTAATAAACAATCGTTCTGCGGTGACTAGGCGAGTCGTTCCTTCATTTGTTGCCACTTCAATCGTTTTAGGTGCGACAAAGCGAGCAGTGCCAATGATCAGATCGTCCCCCAATGCGGTGTGTAAGTTGTTAAGATTTATTGGTCGCAGGGACTGCACGACCGATCGTTTGCGCCCAATCACTGCCGCCAAATCAACCGTGGGCGGTGCCGTGTTGATGCCATAGGCAGCGCTGTTTCGCACAGTATTTGCCACCTCTGCACTTGCCACCATCGTTTTGCTGGGAATGCAGGCAATATTAGGGCACGAGCCACCAATCATATTTAAGCTACGTTCCACCAGAGCGGTTTTGCGTCCGTCCGCGACTAGTGCAGGTGCCAGGGTTTTACCCGCTTTGCCACCGCCGATAATAATGTCGTCGTAGTATTGGGTATCCATTTCCATCTCCTTTGCGTTTGACGTTACTTCACAGTAGAGCTTGCTGCTTCAACAATCAGGTTGGCAACCTTTCTTGGATGAGAGATAAAGGGCACATGGCTTGCTTTGATCTCAGTTGTTTTAGCACCGATTCGCTTTGCCATGAATCGCTCAAGCTCAGGGTTAATTGCCTGGTCTTCCTGAGCCACGAGGTACCATGAGGGAATCGTCTTCCAAGCTGCGCTTTCCACTGATTGGTCAAAGACCGCCTTGGCGGGTGGCTTCTGCGTCGCTGCCATCACCCGCGCCTCGACTATCGATACGTCTTTAGCAAAGACCTCGTGAAACTTTTCACGATCAATGTAGAGAAACCCTGCTGTATCAGCTACAAGTGCTTTGCTGAGTGGAGGGGGAGCATATCTGCCACTTAACTCGCTAATCGTTTCGCCTGGTTCTGGTGCAAAACCAGCGATATAAACCAATGCTTTCACTCGCGGTTTGCCAGCCGCCGCAGCTGTGATCACGTTTCCACCATAGGAGTGTCCGACCACAACAACGGGTCTCCGTTGGGCATCAATCACCCGCTTGGTTGTGGCAATGTCGTCTGACAAAGAAGTAAGCGGATTTTGCACAGCGGTCACTGTATAGCCATCCTGTTGTAAAAGCGGAATGATATGTTGCCAGGATGTAGCATCGGCATTGGTACCATGAACAAGAACGATCGAAGGTTTAGAGTTGGACGCTTGGGGTAATTTCTTAAAAATGGCTGATGCTGGATGCATCCATACCATAACAACAACACTAAATGCAAGTAGTAACAGCAAAAATCTTTGAACTTTTTTCCATGTAAAAATCATCCTTGTTGTCACCTCTATATTCCTGCTGAACAGATAATGGCAAAATGAGTCATAAGTCAAGCAAAAAGATATAAACTGGCAAGCGATCACATGTAACAGTTGCGTAAGTCCTGAGTTTTTACTTGGCAAACAATTCTTTACCTGCTAAAGCAGCAGCCACTCGTGCTACATTTGCGCCATGATATTTGGCAGCTTCCAGCCTTTGTTCAGTAACGCCTGTCTGCTCCATATTTTCTCCTGCTGAACGCCCATAGGGACCCCATTGCAGACCGCCAAGAGGATATCCTGGTGTGATTTTGGGTAAAGGTACCATCACCATTCCCAGTTCAGCAAAGTTATTTAGCAGTGCCAGCATGGTTAGTTCAGCGCCACCACCTGTATTGCCGTAACCGCCACCAGTTGCAAAGACAGCACCCACCTTCCCAATGAGGCTATCTTTAATCCAAAGAGGACCGCAAACCTGATCGATAAATTTTTTCACGTGCCAATCTGGACTCCCCATGTGTACAGGGGAACCAACAATGACAGCATCACTGGCGATTACATCATCTTCAGTAACATCCTCAGCAAACTTTACCTCCACTTCAGTACCTGGAACTGATGTCACACCAGAAGCGATCGCTTCTGCCATCTTCTCTGTATTGCCGTAATCTGTTGCGTAAACAATTAAGACTTTTGTCACTTTTTACCTCACATTTGTTGAAGTTGACAGATGTTTGTGCATCAAATTGCATTTAAGTCCCGCTACCCTAAATGCTTTTTTAAGAACGCCAACGTGTGATCGCCCCCTAATTCTGCGGCTTCTTGGCGATAAGCGGAACTACCCACGCGACTAAACCCGTATCGGCAAGCGCAGGGATCAGATTGCGGAACATGTGAGATGAGGTCGGGAAGCCATGCAACAGCAAAATTGTTGGATTTTCGCGGGAGCCAGCTTCTCGATAAAAGATATCTAAACCATCAATCGCGATCGTGCGATATGTGGTCATGATTTTATTCCTTATAGTTTTATAGGTGGTGAAATTAGTAATTAAATACGCTCCCATACCAACTCGAAAACCTTCTCAACACCATCACTCAAAACTGGTGTTGTCAAGAGCGTCACTCGGTTCTCACTCAGAGTAAAGGTACGAACTAACGCTGTACCAACCCGATTAGGAATCGATGCAATTTCGATCTGGTGAGTTACTGTGTTGCCACTCAATGTATAAGTTCCAGCGTAAGCATTGAATGTCGTGAATGCTTGAGCAAGCTCTTCAACAGGTAGAGATTGCATCTGTGGACTCAGCGGCGATTGAACCTCTTGACTTAGCGGTGGGCGATCACTTCTAGAAAACATCACCATCATGTGACCATCTAACGTGTAAGTGATGTAGCCAACAGCATGAGTACCATACACATCTGAAGTCACCCTTCCATCAGCGTGAATAGCAGTTGCAGAAATTAACTTCCAAATGTCAATGAGCGGATTGTTCTGGGTTGATGGTGTAGACATAATGTTTAGCCGTTGCTTTAGGGAGATCCAATAAATAAATCAGCCCAGCCGTCGCTTTCGCCTTGAGGGCTTTCATCGCCTAGATATCTCGGTTTTGCCAAAAATATTATTGATACGGCTGGGCTGATTTATTCTTGGCAAGTGCTTTATGATTCTCCGCTACAAAGGGTAACGGGTTTTAACACAAAATCAAATTCCGTTGTGTAAAATGGTTTACTTTGATTTCGTGCCTTGAGTTCTTCCGGTGATTCGTGCTTTTGTAATTTAACGATCGCCGATCGCACTGCAAAGGTTGTATCTGAATCCAGGTGAGGATCGCCAGCAATAAAAATTTGTGTGGTTAGCGAAGTGTACTCTGGGGCAGTGACTTTAAAATGGATATGAGCCGCCCGCCAGCTATGCCGTCCTAGTAATCGCAGTAACTCCCCAGATGGTCCACTAACTGGCACGCTGTAACCTAGTGGCACAACGGTTTCAAAGGTATACTTGCCACTGGCGCTTGTTTTCAAACGTCCCCGAAAGTTCCCCTGCGGCACAGATGGATCTTGGATATCATATAATCCTTTGGAATTGGGTTGCCAAACATCAATCACAGCATTAGCGATCGGTTGACCATTCAAATTTAAAACCCTGCCTGACAGGAAAAGTGTGTCGCCTTCTGGATCAATGCCTAAGCGCTCGCCCATCTGTCGTTCTGGTGCATTCGCTAAAAACAATGGTCCTTCTAAATTGCTTTCTGTACCGCCATGAGCATCATCCAGCAGTTCTACCAACTCTGAGATCCCTAGTAAATCTGTCAACAGATGGATCTCTCCAGTGGGAATCTCCTGAGTATGATGACTTACCTGGTTGAGAAAATTACGTCCCTGTTGCAATTCTGATTCAGTCAGATTCACCTCCCGCACAAAGTCATGCAAGTGTTGAACCAAGCTTGTGTAAATTTCATACAGTCGCGGGTGAGATTTGCCGTGATCGCCATGATTAATAACGGTTTGAGTGATCGTGTCAAGCGTGATTTTCTCGTTGATTGTCATTGTCGTCTCCAAGTAAACAAGTTGTTTATTCGTAAATTATTGTTATTCATGGTGCAAAGTTCTGTTGCAATCTTGATCGCGCACCTGTTTGTGTAACATTTTGATTCTTCTGTTATTGACCATTAAGTTTGGCAGCGCCAAAAGTAGCATTGAACGCATAACACCAAATAACAACAGACTGATAATTTGCTAAATCTAGCCAGGATGGGATGGGGTAACGTTGCTTCCCAGTAAAGCTTTGTAGGCGGTCAAGCAGGAAAAGCTCTTGCTCTTTAATTGGAAAATCTGGAGGAATCGTAGAACCAATAACATCTTCAAGGCGATGGAGAACCACTCGTAAGTCAGGGCCAAGATCGGAAGTTTTAAAGTCTGGCTGCAACTCGACAAATCGTTGCTCGGACTCTACTACAATCTGAACTGTTCCTTCGGTAGGATGTTCGCCAGAAACAAAAGTGCCAGATAAGTTCATAGTTGATAATTCTCCAGTTATCTTAATGAATTTCATATTTCATAACGTAATTGTGTTTTTCCTAAAGAAAGTCTGTCTGGGGTCACTTCAAATCACGACCCGTGATAAAGACATAGGCTCTTTCGGCGAGAAAGCGCTTGACAGTGGCAAGACCGATGCCGCTGGTACCGCCGGGGACAAAAGCGACTTTTCCTTCTAGTTTTTTCATGATGAGCAGCCCTGTGGTTGTTGAGGGATGAAAGAGTCATCCGCAATGGGTTGCGAAAATACGAGAATTACCCTCGATAGGCAGCATTTTTCACTCATGTGAAATCCAGGAAATGAAGAGATTGTCTCCTACCAAAATGATTTCTTGAGATATCTTTGTTCTCACGCAGCGTTTAATCGATAGCGGAGTCTGGAGGAAGAATAGTCAGACCGTATTGGGGAGCCAGGGCGATCTTTTTTTGGATATCTGCATTCGTGACAGGGGGTGGCGGTGCAGTTGGATCATCAGCCGGAGTGCCAATTTCCATAAAAAACTGCTTAATTTCCTTTAAGAAAGTCCAGCAGCAAAGGATTGACTTGATCTGCATGAGTCCAGTTTATAGCGTGCGGTCCGCCAGGTATTACCACAAGGCGACTGTCTTTAATTAGCTTCGGTAGTCTCGCTGCGGTAGACTCAAATGGAAGGATGCGATCGCCATCTCCATGAATGATCAGGGTTGGCACATCAATGTGTGGCAGATCGTCACGGAAATCGGTTAACCACGATGGTACACAGTCCAGAGTCCCCTTAGCAGAAGCTCCTGCTGCAACATTCCAACTCATTTGGATGGCTTCGTTGCTGATACGATCGCCCAGAAGCACATCCACGTTGTAAAAGTCTTTAAAAAATGCGGACAGATATGCTGGACGATCTTCTACGATACTCTTCATAATCCCATCGAAGACGCTGCGATCGACCCCTTCGGGATTGTCGTTTGTCTTCAGCAGGAAGGGTGGTACTGGAGCCATTAACACGGCTTTACTGACGCGTTCCGAACCGTACTTGCCAAGATAGCGCGTCACTTCGCCAGTCCCCATTGAGAAACCGACCAGCACAACATCGCGCAGGTCAAGTTTTGCGATCAGCGTGTTAAGATCCTCCGCAAAGGTATCGTAGTCATAGCCAAACGACGGCTGGCTGGAATTGCCGAAGCCTCTGCGATCGTAAGTGATGACCCGATAGCCCTTGTCCAGCAAAACTCCCACCTGTTTTTCCCAGGAATGACCGCTTAGAGGAAACCCGTGAATTAGCACAATTGGCTGACCTGCTCCGAAATCTTCGTAATAAATATCGATGTTTCCAGAGTTTTCTTTACCGACAGTAACGTAAGGCATTAGAGTCTCCTTTTTTGTGAATTAATTTGTTATCTTATGCGGAAAGTAAAGTTTTAGGCGGACTTAGAATTTCGTTATCATGTTGTGCATATGAAAGTTTCGTGGTGTATGTTTTATTTTCAGATGGGTTGCACAGTATAGTTTTTATGCAGAAGGACGGCAGGTCATGACCCCTTCCCTCTGAGCGTTGGCATTGGTATCACCCCCCATCGCTCGAACCGTGATTATGGGTTCATAGGTAGGGTAACAACGCACCAAGACAGTATCTTCGGATCGGGTCACGTACAGCACATAAACAGGTCTTCCTCCCAATACAGCACGCACAAGGCTGGGGGGTGTGGGGGCAGTTGCAACAAGTCTTGACTGATTCAGAGCTTGTATATCTGGCGTTTCAGATAGAACAGGCTTTGCTTGAAAAGATTGCAAACCGATCAGAACTAATGCTGTAAGAATAACCAGTGCAACAGACAATTTAACGGATAGTTTGAACATGATTTAGTAGTTTTAGTTTGGCTTTGCCAAATAGGGAAAATGGATTCGCAATCTGTTGGGCTTTGCAACTTGCTGTCCCTGAGCCGATATACAGTATCCATGCTGTCAGAAGCCTTTCCCTTGTCTATGCAGGAGCGAGTTAGTTTGCGCTCGCTGAAGGTACTTGCTGTGAAAGGCAACCTACGGCTTTAATTAAATCAGCTGCTTTTTCGCCAATCATGATGGTGGGCGCGTTTGTATTTCCTGTGGTGATTGTTGGCATGATGGAGGCATCGACTACACCCAACCCCTCAATTCCATGTACGGGTACCCGCTTCGAGCAATAACACAGTTGTTTCACTGTCTTCGGTTAGACGGTTGGCGACAACGCATCCTGCCGAACCGGCACCAATCACAATGTAGTCATAGTGAGTCATAAAATTCTCTTTCTCTGTTGCCTGGAATGGATTTGCTATGTTCTCGTAGCAGCGGAGGGTAGGGTTCCAGGCGGACCAAGGGTTTCATCGCCCATCTCGGCAGAAATGCGCGCAAGCAGGGCCATATCAAGTGTTTCTGTCTCATCCCGCATTCCCATTTCTGTAATCAGCCGAGCAGGTCCGCTTGGTGCGTTAATAACTAACCCGTGTGCTGGCTGATCGCTGTACACAGCGACCATGTGTGGTGTGCCAATAGGAATCAGGATGTTGTCACCAGCACTCAGCACGACCTTGTTCTCACCAGCAAAGACCGTGAACTCTCCGGACAGCACGTATAGTTGTTGGGAATAACACGTGTGGCGATGAAGGGGTGTCTGTGAGCCAGGAAGGGAGTATTCTTCGATCAGATCGTACTGACCTGCGGTAGTTGTGTGATCAGCAATGATGGTGAGACGAGAACCAAACAACCAAAGTGATTGTGACATGAGATTGCTCCTTTCTCTTTTTGGATAGGTATAAAGTCGATGTTTAATTGCTGTACTAATCAGAGTGATCAATTGCTCCGCGCCATCGCCTGCTTTGTAGGTTGAGTTCTATCATCCCTGCTTCAAATACTTCTCGAACCAGTTCAACGCAGTTGTACTGGCAATCTCGAAGCCCTCACCTTGAAAACCGTCAAAGTGTCCGCCCTTCAAGATTGTCAGAGACTTAGGCTCCATCGCACGCCTATGGACATCGGCGGTCATGTTGGCTAGGTGAAAGAAAGTCCTTCTTACCCGTAATCAGGCATAACGGGTAGGAAAGATTGCTTCGAGGTGAGGAATCGGCTCGTAATAGAGGCAGTGTTCAATCGATTCAAAGGAGATTCGATTCTCCCATCTTCCTTCGCTCGCGCTTTTGTTCGATTCAACCCAAGTGAATGCGTCAGGTGTTGCAAGGAAACTGAGTTCACCAGGCAAAGCAACCAAAGGGAGGTAACTTACTTCTCCAGTTTGATACCGTTTTATCCGGTCTTGTAAAACCATCTTTGTAAGTTCTTCTAGTTGAAGTGGAGAGGCCACACGGCGGGAGATGAGAAACGCATTCACCGCAGGCATCTGTGCTACGATCGCTTTCACACGCAGATCGAATGCAGCCAGATGCAGCGCGTGACCGCCGCTATAAGAAAAACCCCACAGACCTATGCGCTCAGGGTCAACTTCGCTTTGTAGTTGAGTCCAAGTGATAGCATTACGAAAGTCTTCATGCTGCTCTGTTGGAAGCATTTGCCCACGCGGTTCTCCCTCACTAGCACCAAGGTAGCGATAATCGAACAGCGAAACGACAAACCCAGCTTGAGCGAATTTCTCGGCAAACTGCGGCAATCCCATTTCTTTGGTCAAGCCAATTCCATGAGCCATGACAATGGCCGGACAGCGCTCGCCAGATGCGACTTGATCCGGAGTGTAAAAGGTGACGGAACACTTTAGACCCTTACTTTCAAAACTGGTTCTTCTTTGCATAACTGCTCACCCTCTCTTTTTTAAAGGCCAGGAACATTAATGCCTTGCAGTGACAATAGCTGCCATCAACTGCTCAATGTTCCAGCGACTGGTATATCGAATTCCATTAATAAATAAAGCTGGGGCAGCCGTTACTCCACTGTGTAATCCACTTTCTATATCTTGATTAATGCGAGCTATATGTATTTGACTGGATATATCTTGCAGAAATTGGGGAATATCGAGTCCTAGATTATTGGCATACTCCACAAGATCGCCGTTTCCTAATGCTTGTTGATAGGTGAACAAAATGTCGTGCATCTGCCAAAACTGACCTTGGGTGCCTGCCGCTTGGGCTGCTTCAGATGCACGTTGAGCATAAGGATGTATTTGCGGCTGTGGAAAGTGGCGAAATACAAAACATAAGTCATTGTCCTGTTGCTGGATTGCCTTAATTAATTGGTGAGTTTCGCCACAAGTGGAACACTGGTAGTCACCATATTGGACGAGTACCACTGAAGAACTTACCAATCCCTGAATATGATCTTGTTCTAAAATCGGCGCAAGTAACCGATTATAATCACCAAGACTCATGAAAGCACCTCTAAGCAAAGGAGTGCAACAGATTCAGACAGATGATTGCTATGAATGAGACTTTTTTACAATTGGATAAACCGATGTCGCTCTGTTATCTGTTGCATACACTCAATTTAGAGGGTTGACTCGATTTTGTCGCTGAGAAAAACTTCAGTTGATCATCTGACAAATTTGACAGCTAATAAACTGACAAATTTGACAGGTATGACCTTTTTTTAATTAAAAATCAAAAGTTAAAAATTAAAAATAATAATAATTTTTAATTAATCCTTCACGTCAAAGCCCCCACCCTGACGCTCTCTACGAGACGCTGCGCGAACGCGGACTCGCTCTAAGCGTAGCTATGCCGCAGGCTTTACGCTACGCTATCGGGAATTAAAAATGCAAAATTAAGATTTGTTTATTCAATTTTTAATTAATAATTTTTAATTGGAGCAAAGCGACTTGACGCTACAAGTTAACAATGCCACGCTTTAATGCAACAATCACAGCCTGAGTGCGATCCTCCACACCCAGCTTACTTAAAATATGATTGATATGAAAATTGACAGTGCGTTCAGTAATATATAGAGCTTTGCTAATGCCTTGAGTACTCTTGCCCGTTGTAATGAGTTGAAGCACCTCCAACTCGCGATCGCTTAATTCTGGACTCGCTATGCGCTCTAAAAGTTTGGCACCGACGCGGGGAGGAATATGCTTCTTTCCTTTGTGAACGGCGCGAATCGCCGACAGCAATTCTTCTGGCTCGGCATCCTTGAGTAAATACCCTTTAGCCCCTGCCCGCAATCCCTGATAAATGTCTTCATCGCCCTCGTAAGTTGTCAATACAATAATCCGGGCAGCAGGAAATTCAGTACAGATAGCAGTAATCGCAGCAACTCCATCCATTTGGGGCATTCGCAAGTCCATTAAAGTTGCATCTGGCTGTTCTTGACGAAAGACAGCAAGTGCCTCCTGTCCATTGCCAGCTTGTCCAACAACTTGGATATCTGGCGCTTCTTCCAGCATTGCAACCAAACCCTGACGTACAACGGGGTGATCATCCACAACCAGAACACGAATGGCATTAAGTTGGCTCATGATAGCTTTTTCTGATTCACAGACACTGCGATTTCTGTCCCTTGCCCAGGAACACTGTGGATCTGGATCTGTGCCCCAATGAGTTCGGCACGTTCTGCCATCCCTAATAAACCAAAGCCATTGTGACTAGAATCTCGATCAAGTGCAAATCCCTGTCCATCGTCCTTAATTCGTAATATGCACTGCGTGGACTGATAGATTAGTTCAACACGAATTTCAGTTGCTTCTGCATACTTAAGTGCATTCGTCAATGCTTCCTGTCCAATCCTCAGCAGATTATTCTCCACCTCAGAGGGTAGCGGATAGGGAATGCCAATGGCTTCATACATAATTTTTATACCAATGGATGATTCTAGCTGACTTGTCAGATGTTTGAAAGCATTGAGTAAATCACTATTTTCTAACAAGTAGGGTCGGCGTAGTGCCTCTACAGAGCGGCGTGCTTCTGAGAGTCCAGTTTGGGCTAAATTCTGGACTTGAGCTAGGTGAGCCTGAGCTTTTTGAGGGTCTACTGTTATCTTGTTCGCAGCAGTTCTAGCGTGAATGATAACACCCGTGAATGACTGCGCCAGTGTATCGTGAATTTCTCGCGCCATGCGGTTGCGTTCTTCCAGAATTGAGGCTTCTTCGGCGCGTTTGCGGTCGCTAATATCGAGAATCACACCTAACATTAGCACAGGCTGTCTGGCTGCGTTATAAATGCCTCGACCTCTGCCAACTAACCAGTGAATATTACCATTCGGGTAGATGACTCGATATTCCGCTTCAAAATCGGTATGAGTTACTAGCGCTACTGTTACAGCTTGCTCGACCCGATAAATATCTTCTGGGTGAACGCGATCACGCCATGCCTGATAGCTACTCTCAACTTCGCCGGGCGCTAACCCCAGCAATCGAGCGTGGTTATCGTTCCAATGTGTTGTATTCTCAACGATATTCCAGTTCCAACTGCCAATATGGGTGAAATCCATCGTCAGCCTGCGTTGCTCTTCACTCTGGCGCAGGGCGTTTTCAATTCGCTGACGCTCTTGAATCTCCTGAGAAAGGAGCAAAGTCCTTTCAATTACTTGTTTTTCCAATGTTTGGTGGTAATTGACTAGCAGTTTCTCTGCTTGTTTACGCTGGGTAATATCTTGAAAGGCTGCGATCGCATAAGCTACATTACCCTGTTCATCAAAGACTGGAGTTCCCCAAACCTCAACTGGAACTATTGCATTATTTTGGTGAATTTCCAGATCGTCAACTGTGGTGCATTCACCACTCAATGCCCGAATAACTGGTAGTTTCTCAGTTGGATAGTTTTGATCTGTTCCCGCCAGATAAAATTGATAAATCTCTGGGATTTGCTCCGGTGCCACAGAAGGATCAATCCCTTTACCCATTAGCTGGATTCCCCGTTGGTTGACGTAGTAAACACGACCAGCCGCATCCAATACTCCAATTCCTACCGGAACAGCTTCTAGAAATTGTTTCATTCTACTTTCGCCTTCGCGTAGCTTAGAGTAGAGTTTGGCATTTTCAATTGCAATGGCTGCCTGGGTTGATAACAGATTCAAAACTTGCGTTCGCTCTGGTGTAAATGCTCCAGCCGCTAATTTGTTTTCTAGATACAATATGCCTACTAGCTTACCTTGATTCAGCAGAGGCAAACATAAGATTGATTGAATTTGATTGTGTTGAATATATGACTCATAAATAAAATTACCTTCACGAGTAGCATCATTTAAAATGACACATTCATGAGTACGAATCACATAATTAATAATTGATTCAGGTAGATGATTTCCAGTTGGGATAGATTGCAGTAATTGTGTAGCATAGATATTATCACCCTCCATGAGTTCACCAGACGCTTCAATCACCCATTTTCCTGAGTTTTCTAAAATTAGAAAACCTGTTTGTGCGCCAGCATTTTCGATTAATATCTTCATCAACAAACGGAGTAACTGATCCAGTTCAATTTCACTTGAAATCGCAAGGGATGCTTTCATCACCGCTGCTAAGTCTAAAGTGGTGTCTGAGCTATTAGAAGTAGTTCCTGAAGTTTTACGGGTTGCCGAAGCCACGTCCACTCCTTGAAGAAATAGCTGTGGATAGCGTGTTTCTAAATCTCTTGCTTTCGCAGTTGCTCCCCAGCGTTCATAACAGTAACGGGCTTCCTTCATGTAGAGTTGGGCAAACTTTTCCAGACCTCGCGCTAGATAATGCTTGGCAGCTAATTCATAGGCTAACGCCTCTTCCTGGATATATTCGTTTTCTCTGGCTCCTTGAATCGCTTGTTCGTAAAATTCTTCTGCTTCAGACAACTGACCTAAAGCTCGCGCTTTCTCTGCCTCGACTAAGTGATATTTATGCAAATAATTTATAGGCGCGTAATCTGCCCACTGCTTCATTTTTTCCTGGCTAATCGCAATTTTTTCCAGGATTGCCTTTTGTACTTGAGCGTTGCTTTCAGAGTATATTGCAAGTCTTGCCAGCGCATCATAGAGGTAGTACAAAGGAACAAAGGCTGACGCTGCTACTTGGAGCAAATAACGTTCCGCTAGGGCTGAGTTTTCAACTGCTTGAGCATACTTATAAAATAGATAGCATAGGAAGAACTTGTTGAAATATACTATAAAGATTGTGTGTCCATCATTTGCTGTTTCGTATTGTAACAGTCTATTCTCCTCATTGTAGAATTCGCCAATTAGATAGGTTGGACTAGTTAAGCATCCCATCAAAATTAAGATCGACTGCTGAAGTATTTGAGTCCAGGTGAGTGCTGCTTTCTGCTTGATTTGATGGATTACTTTAGTATATGTTGTTATCTCGCGTTCAACCTCCATAAGTTCCTTCCCGGAGATAAAGGATTGGAAGCAGTAACCGTGAACACAATAGGCAGCAAACTCCAAATCCCCCGTTTCCAGTCCACTTTGATAGCCTTCTATTAATGGCTTTAATAGTTCTCTAGTATGTTCTTTCCAGTGGATGATGAAGATAGTTACAATAGTCAAAGTCCGAGCTTTGTATAAATGGATGTTCGGCTGTGACAACAGCCCTAAAGCAAGCTGCCCAAACTGGTAGCCAGACTCGATATTTCCGACCATTCCACAAAGAATTAACCCAAAGTTGGCATAGGCAAAGGAAGACACAAATGCATTGCCATACTGGATCGACAGGTTGATCTGTCTAGACACAAGTAGAGGCATCAGATCAGGAGCGGCAATATACGCAGCAATCGTGATACTAGATAGAACCCGCATTGCTGCTAATTGCTTCGGATCGGTCATTTCCGGCAAATGGATCAAGTCCCCAATTGATGTTTCATCGAAACGGGATGTGATAACCCTTAGTTCAAGATGAATATCTGATTGACTGAGTGTTTCTGGAAAATTGACTCCCAACTGTTGCAAAATCTGCAATGCCGTATCAATGGCTTCTAATAGTTGAACCTGCGCGATACAGGTTTGAATTTTGATTTCGTAAACTTTTACGGTATCGAGAATCGTCTTGGCTTCTTGTAGAACGATCGCACCCCAGTGTTTTACTTGCTCAAACTCGCCACATAAATACGTGACTTCTGTTGTTTCTAGATATAGCTCTAAAGTTAGGTCATAGTTGGTTTGCCAACTAGAATCACCTAACCACCGTCTTCCTATTGCTAAATAGTTTTGAGCCGTGCTATAGGCGATCGCCCCCTTTGCTTTCTGACCTGCAATTAAATTTAATCTGGCAATTTCGTTTCGTTCTTGTTGATCTGTGACCAGCTCAATTCCATAATTGAGATGATCCACAATTTCAAACAGCCGCTCAAAGAGCTGGTCTGGTAACGTTTTTTCAAGTAAATTGCGACCAATTTCGAGATGAACCACCTGTTTGTGCGACTCATCGATTAAAGCGTATGCTGCTTGCTGTACACGATCATGCAAAAACTTATATTCTTGAACTAATAAGTTTTCATCTAATTCAGACAGGGGTTGAATTAATCCAGCTTGGATAGCTGCCAATAAATCTAGAGAAATTGCTTTAGGGGATTGCTCACAAACGATTCCTAACGTATCTAAATTAAATTCAGCACCGATACAAGCCGCTAACCGGAGAATTTGCTGTGTGTTCTCTGGCAGTTTCTTCAAATTGTGAAGCATCAACTCCACAACATTATCAGTGATATTCTGAGCTTGAATCTGAGCAATGTTCCACTGCCAGCTTAAGTGTTGTGCATCAAAGGTCAACAGATTTTCGCTATACAGCGTCCTCAAAAATTCGTTGACAAAGAAAGAATTGCCCTCGGTTTTACGCAATACTAACTCTGCTAATGAACGAACGCTGTTTACATTCCGATGCAGTGTTTGGGCAATCAACTGACTCAACGGCAAGAGCGTTAAGGGTGCCAAGATAATCTCCCCAAGGACTGCTCCTTGTTTTCGCAGTCTCTCCAAGGTTAATACCAGTGGATGCGTTGGATTTACCTCATTATCTCGATAGGCTCCAATTAAAAATAAGGATTGGGTTTGCTCATCAAGCAGCATCAACTCAATTAACTTCAGCGTTGCACAGTCTATCCACTGCAAATCATCTAAAAAGATAACAAGCGGGTGTGACTTTGAACAAAACACCCGTACAAACTTCTGAAAGATTAGATTGAAGCGATTTTGAGCTTGGGTTGCGTCAACGTCTGGTACCGGAGGCTGCTTGCCAATAATTAACTCAACTTCCGGGATCACATCAATGATGATTTGTCCGTTGCTTCCCAATGCTGTGAGCAGACGCGATCGCCACTGTTGCACTTGCTCATCCGGTTCCCCCAGAAGTTGCTGCACCAACTTTTGCAGGGCATCCACAATGGCGCTGTAGGGAATATTGCGCCGGAATTGGTCAAATTTACCCGATATGAAATAGCCGTGCTTTGCTGTGATCGGTTTATAGAGTTCTTGCACCAATGCTGTTTTGCCAACGCCAGCGTAACCAGCAACGAGCATGAGTTCGACATTGAATTGAGCATTTTCTATGCCTTCTTCTAGTTGACAAATTTCGCCAAACGTCTCTTTTCTGGCCACTCTGTCAAACGCCGCCAATAATGCTTTAGTCTGGGCTTCTCGTCCATACAGTTTCTGAGGAATACAAAACTGTTCTGAAACATCTTGCAGTCCCAACGACATGGCGTTGATCTGACCCATTTCTGCCAGTTGCCCGGCGCAGCGTTCTAGATCCGCTTTGATGCCCCAGGCACTTTGATAGCGATCCTCCGCATTTTTCGCCATCAACTTCAAAATTATCCCTGAAATGGGTTTGGGAATTGTGGCGTTCAATTCATGCACAGGAATCGGCGGTTTGGCAATATGGCAATGAACTAGCTCCAGGATGTCTTGAGTGGGGAACGGTAGCTGTCCAGTTAACAGTTGGTAGAAGGTTACGCCCAGCGAGTAGAAATCGGTGCGATAGTCGAGCATCCGGTTCATCCGCCCTGTTTGCTCTGGCGACAAATAGGCAAGCGTGCCTTCTAACACATGGGGACTTTTGAACGTCGGATTCGTGCGGTTAAATTGGGTCGCAATCCCAAAGTCAATAATTTTTACAACGCCAGTTTCCAGATTCAGGACTATGTTTCCAGGGTTGATATCTTTATGAATGACATTGGCTGCATGGATTCTGCCTAAAATGTCGCAAACAGCGATCGCAACACCTAGAAAAGTGGATAAAGGCATGGGGCAGAATATATCTGGGCGCTTGTGCATCCATTGCTCTAGGGACTCTCCCCCAAAATCTTCTAAGATAATCACCAGAGTGCGTTGATAGTCCTGCTGGCTGTATGCCTTGACAACTCCTTTCAGATTCAGGGAACGGGTAATTTTATATTCCTGTCTGTAGCGGGTTAGTTCACCAGGAGAGGGATAATCAAGCTTTAACATTTTTACGACGATCCGTACTCCATCGTCTCTGATGCCCCGGTAAACCAGAGAATTGTCACTTTCGTATATTTTGTCTTGGATAGTAATACCAGGTAGAGCAATCATAGAGCAACTCTTGAGAGGATAATCTGGCATAACCCAAACTATACAGCAATCCAGCTATCTACATTTCTCATTTTTTGAGGTTCTATTTAGTTTTGTTCATTTCTAGCCAGTTGCAGAGCCTTAACTGAACTCTGTTTAGTGCTGTATCAATTATGTAGAGCGTTTCTACAGCACTCACGCTTACAACTGGCGTAGCACGGGACACCAGTTGCGGAAAGTTTTGCCACATCCCTCGTACAACTTAACTTCCTTACTGTCCCGTTGTGGTGATATCTCCATTGAAACTGCAACCCAAAGCCATTGGATGCCAAATTGCCAAAGTTGTTCAGGGTATTCTCCCACACTCTGACTCCAGAAGCGTCAACAGCTTCTCTTCGACAGCAGTAAGATAAAGACGGCTCAACTTACCCAACGGCTGCAACAGACTTTTGACTGTCTCCAAAGAGTGAATCAGAATATATTCGCGCAAGGCGATCGCTCAAGGATTGCATCTGTTGAAACTCCTGGGGTAGGTAGTTGAAGCACTTCAGATGCTGCAACCCAACCGTGTGTTCGCCATGCCAAAGTCTCACAGTGAAACTGAAATCATTCACTGCGCTGAGTATTTCAAACCTGGATGACATCGTAATGACGCACCAGAAAATCAAATTAATTGCATTTACCAAAAATTCTTTTCAATAGGATCTGAACCAATCAGAAAATCAAAATTACCTTCACCCCTGCTTCTCTTCAATGTTTCCATGATTTTTTTCGGGTTATCATGGGGGCCATTAACATAAAATGGTTTCCCGTCACGACCACATTCAATACGTATTTTCCTATCCCATTCTCCGATGTGCGAACGCGATTTTTCAAAATCTCTGTGTGGTTGAAACCCTAAACTTTCTGCGTATTCGCAAGCACTAAATATCATCCCTTGGGCAACTTCAAGGGAAACAAGGTGTGGTTTCCCAGGAAATGGCTCGAATAGTGATTCTGTAAATTCTTTAAATTTTATCCTGTCTACTGTACGTGGTGATATGGTATCTTTAACGCCTAAGCACCATATATCTAAAAGGTAGGTACAGACCGTGATTTGATTGTATCGGGCAACCCTTGCAATAACTACCAATCCTAAACCGCGATCAATATCGTCATTATTTTTTACAGGTAGGATTTTTGTCAGGATATTTTTGATGCTGTTTTCTGGTGGGATTTTCGGTAACAATTGGATAAGACTCTCGCTTGCTAAACACTGATATACAGGGTCTAGTTCTCCTTTGGTCAATCTATCTAATGTGGTTTGCTGTGCTTGATTTTGAATCGCTGCATTCACTTCTGACACTTTCATACCCAGTTTTCGGGCTATTTGTTTGGGTGTTAAATTCAATGCCCGTAAATCCATTATTTCTTGTTGTTGTGTTCCTGTCATAAATTACTACTTTCTACAAACAACTGGAGCAGAAATATATTAAACCAAAACAAGATTTTATTAATTTAATACCACAACCAATCACAGAAAGCATTGCTTCTTTGTTGCCTTAATCTCTAATTTCCAACTCCAGAACCTTCAACAATTTGTCTTCCAAAGCTGTCAAATAAGTCCGATTCAGCCTCCCTAGCGACTCCAAAAACTTCTGCACCGACTCCTCCAGCCCACTCGAATACACCCGATTGATGCGATCGCTGATTAATTGCATCTGCTGACATTCGGCTGGCAAGTATTCGTAAGATTTCAGATGCTGCAACCCAACGGTGTACTCGCTATCCCACATTCTCACGCTGCAACTAAAGTCATTCACTGCGCTGACAATAGCCCAACACCCACCCTTTCCTCTGAGTTCTGGGTTATCTTTTGCAAGGATTTGGCAGACTTCGCCGATTTGGTACGTATTGGGTACTTGGGTACGCTCCATGATGCGCTGCACAACATCTTTCACGATTCTACCAGTTGGCACTTTCCCGCCAGCAACTTGCACTGCCTGCTGCCATGCAGTGCGCTGGACTTCTGGCTCTAGGGCAACTAGGGGGCGTACTTGACGTTCGTTTGTCGGCAGTATTTGTAAACCACTTGTTGACATTTCGACATTTTGTAAACCAATGGTTGACATTTTTGGAGACTGTAAACCATCTGTGATTATTTCCGCATTCTGTAAACCAATGGTTGACAAATTCTCCATAACTGTCGCCGCAGCAATTTTATAGGTTGCTGCCATTCGTGTATAACCAAACCGTGAACGGCAATACTCCTCAAAGGTTTTGTACGTAGAGCGATATAATCTGCGATCGCGAAGTTCCATCAAAGCCTTTCCTGCTTCAAAAAACGCCCGCTCCACTTTCCTCTCCAGATGTAGGCGATCGCTTTGCTCCTCCTGGGTCAACTCTGGAACTTCAACAGCAGTAACCGTAATTGTTACTGAACCTGGATCTACTTGCTGGGAGATATCTTCAAGGTCTTGATCATCTGACGGTGTGCTATCCCTAGATGTGGCAGAGGTGGCTTTTTTGCGATTAGAAGGTGGTTTATTCACAAGGCCACTTTTTCTAACTCAGTGGTATTTGCTCAGAGTTGATTACAAATAAATTTTGGCTGTAGTATTCAACTGCGATTGTATTAAACGCAATTGTCTTTGATAAGTCCTTCAAATGTCCTTGTATCTACCCACTTAAAGTCATACTAAGCAGCCGATAAGTGGTTAGACAGGAAAGGAAAAAAGTAGATGTGATTGCTTTTACAGCATAAAGGGCAACAAAGAAAGCAAGTTAATAGTTTGACCAGTAATCATTCTTGTTTTACTGGTTAAACAATTGTGCAAGCTCTTCAATTGATAGTCGGGTGATTTGACATAATTTTGCTGTCTGCATTGGAGTAAGTCGTGGCAAATTAACTCCTCGCTCCCAGTTAGAAACAGTTTGATCTGTTACTCCCACCACTTCAGCAATTTGCCTCTGGGTTAATCCCAAAGACTCTCTTAACTTCATAAATGGATGCTCCGAACTCATCTATACAAAATTCTACTACAAAAGTAAAGCTACAAATTGGGACTACAAATCAACTTGACAACTACAAATGAACTTGATTTAATAGAGATAGAGAAAGCGCCTGGACTGGTAATCTGAAGCGCTTCTCTAGTCCTATTGAAGAACCTACTAATTATGACTCACGCTATCTACACTTATCAACAGTTGCAACTGAAATCCATTGCCCGGCTCAAGCAAATCTACAGCGAAATTGCTTGTACAGTCGAAGTAAGCGACAAACGCTGTAAGGACGCGTGGATTTCTGCCATTGTTAATTATCAGGCAAGCAAGATTCAGAAACTTGCCCCTGCTACCCCCGATAACCAAGCCCTCGCCCAAGCCGAACTCGACAGTTACATCGCTGACCAAGCCCAAGTTGTAGCTCCCGAACCCCTCACAATAGTCGAAATCTCATTTGACCATCACGAATATTACGCTGATGACAAATTGGTAGCCAGCATCAGCCATGACGACAACCACCTAACCCAACGCTGGGTAGTCATGGTTAACGATAAAGAAATATTTCGTGCCAACACTCTAATGCGTTGCGATCGCTTCATCTGCACTCACTACAAAGACGGTTCATTACCTGTGCAAGAAGAAGCAGGGGGGCAGGGGGCAGTTAGTCCAATTCGCAATTCGCAATTCGCAGTTCGCAGTTTAGAGAATTGCGAATTGCGAACTGACAATTGCGAATTGTTGCAGCGCCCTGCACCCTGCTCCTTGTCCTCTTCTACGACCGAAAACCAAATCATGGCGCATATCTTCAACGAGTGCCAGAATTACGGGTTTGAAATTCTTAATGATGGCATTTACAACAACAACGGCGTGAAACTGGGGCAAGTCGGATGCACTAACGGTAACTGGTGGGTGAAGAGGCGTTATTCAGTCCAGCAGCAGTATTCTAACTCGGTGCTTGATGCTGTGCGCTCATTGTCGATGGTGGACGTATCTACTGATGATAAATCCATTTTTGATGAATATTTTTTAGACCAACCGTTAGAACAGCTAACTGGCGATAGATTGCAACGGCTGCTGGAGAGAGCGGAGTTAGTCACAGCGTAAGTTTTGGGCTTCGCCTGGGAAAAGGTTAAAGGGTAAAGGGAAAAGGTAAATTTCTTCATTCCCTTCCCCTTTGCCCTCTCCCCCTTTCCCCCTTTCCCCCTTTTCCTAATTATTTATTCACCAATCCCCAATTAAATCTATGAGACCCACAATATCCATTCCTCAACACTGGGCATACCCTCGCTTTACTTTGGAACAGCGTACAGAACAAGGCACGATTCTTGGACTTTACTACTACCCATCGGGTACAGAGTTGGCTGAACAATTTGATGATGGTTGGCGTTATGCTCTGAAGCCTAACAAGAATTCTGATGAAATATCGTACTTGAAAGAGGATCAAATTAAACCGCTCACACCAGAAGAATTATTCTCAGAAATTACCGCAGAGATTAAGTTTTATCAACAGCAAATCTCTATTCTGCAACAACAGTTAGTCGTATTAACCGGAGGTTTCACAAATGCCTAAGACGGTTGACCCCAGTTTTGACCGTAGAGCCAATCATTTGCTGCGTTCGATTCGGCTTTGTGGTGGTTGCGTTCCATTACATCGGCTGCAATTCCAATTTTCGGATTCAGTTATTCAAACACTGCTGGATAAAGAACTGGTGCAAGTACAGAACACGAGACGCGGCTTTTTATTGGAGATTGCCGAGGATTTTTAGGTTATTAATCCCAGAGGAGAAAAGCATGATTGACCACATTAATGCACTCAAAACAAGTTGGTATCTCTCTCCGCCTTGGGGACAAACAATTCCACCTGTTGAGGTGAATTTACTGGAAAGAGTGTACCTGAGAACCACGAGAACATTTGGCTACTGTTGCGGTATGCAATGTAAGCATGAGTGCTGGATTTATTCAATTGATTGCCGTAATGAAATACTGCACGCCACACAAAACCAAATCATCGGGACTGGAGAGTTAGAAGCCATCACTGTGCAAAAACCTGCTTTCGTTCTGGGCGAAAGAGTGATCCTCTGTTCTCACGACAAAGGAACAAAGCAACGGCTGATTTTGGGGATTGCGCTGGTGCATGATTCTTGGTTTTACCTTGTTGAATTAATGTCGCCAACGTTAATTAAGACACCAACTATATCGAATCGTTTCTCATTAGTTGGTGAGAAAAGTTTGCTGCGAGTGAATACCTAAAGTTTTGAAATTTACTTAGGAGTCGAACAGGATGAGTTTACCTTTAAATCAAAATGTTTTAGTCGAGTCTCCATCATTGAGAACTTCTGCACTTTCTAACCTAGATGATTCTCGTGCCCAAGAAGTTCTCAGCAAAGCAAAGGCAATAGTGTTCGCTGTATGGAACGGTAGCGGCTGGGCAACTACTGCACAAATAGCGGAATATTTTTTAGTTACAGAGTCCGCAGTCAAAGAACTAACAAGAGTAAATCAATCTGAATTCCAAACCCAAGAAACTAAAACCCTTGCTGGGAAGGACTTACGTGATGCTCGACAGACACTCTGTCTACCATCGAGAACTTCCCAAGTTAGAGTTTTTTCGGCTTTGGGTGCATTAAGGATCGCAATGATCTTGCAGCAATCTCAAGTAGCAGCGCAAGTTAGAACCATCATTTTAGACTTGGTTGCAGCAGTTCCCAGCATCACTCCTCAAACTCCTGCACCTGTTCCTGCTCTCCCACCGGTGGAACAACGATTGCATACTCTTGTCCTGGCAATGAAAACTTTAGCTGAGTTAACTGGTGGCAGACTCAACCCATACATGGAACAGCAATTTAAAGACTATGCCGGGAATCTTCTGGCAGAACACAACAGAAAATTGTTAACCCCTTCGGAAGAACGATGGTTGGGGGTTGTGAACTTTGCAGAGAACGAACTTGGAAAGAAAGTCCCCCTGAGCGGCGCTCACTATCGGGGACACTTGGGCACATGGGTGAGAACATTTTACCCACAGTTAGGCGATCGCCAAGAAACGCGATTGGTTAATGGCGTTCAACAGCCCATCTATGTCTACGCTTGCCACGATCCGGCTGTTGCGGCTGGGTTGACCAAAGCTATAGAAGAGTTCTTCGCTCATCCTAGTCCTGGAGCAGCGCTAAGGCAGGCGGGGGCTTTCGCTAGCAAAAAGGAACCAGTGCTGACCAAGTGAAAGCGAACGCTCCCACCACAGAAACGTTCGTTAACTAAAGATGGAATTTTTTGCTAAAGCATCAAATATCACCAATAACATTAAAAGTTTTTCTTTCATGCAGTCAAGCAACTAACAGTATTTTGAAATTATTTGTTACAAGGATGACTTCTCTAGCAAATAATACGTATCTGAGAAAGTGTCGTCACTTCAAGATTCATAACAATCAAAATAAAAAGCGATTGCCGCTCAATAAGTAACAATCGCCACACAAAAACACTCATTGCATCTCTAGAGTAACAACAATGAAAGCCATAGTTACAGTAGTTGAAAAAATCACATCGGAAGCTCACATTAATATTCCTGACGGTTTAGCAGTAACAGCAATTAAGCAGCATATAACAGACCGCTATAACAGTGGCGAGATGCTGACTGAGATGAACATTTTCCACGTTGATTTTGAATCTATTAGCGCTCACATTGATTCAAAACCTTATATTACTTGGCATCAAGGCAACCCTTGCGATCGCCGTCAGTATTACTTCTGCAAACTGGGAAGATTTACTTTGACTCTGTTAACTGATACAGAGCAAAACTTAACTCGTATAGAAGTTTATTTTGGGCATCATAAGCAACTTATTTATACATCAGAAAAAGAGATATCCAAAGAATTGGCAACAGTTGAACTCCAAAACTTCTTAAGCGGATTAGCTGTTGAACTTCAGACTTTAAGCCACATTGAATTTAGTGAGGATGAAGTATGACTGTTGCACCATTATTAGCACCAGAAATCACCGTCATCGAAACTGTCACCCGACATCCTCTAAACTTCTATGAGTCTCCCTCCTGGTTCACAACGGAACTACTACGGCACGTTCCGTTATCTGGTGTCATTGGTGAGCCATGTGTCGGACATGGGGCGATCGCTTCTTTGTTGAATGTGTGCCCTCATGCAGAACATATTTGGACTAACGACATTGATCCGAACAAGCAGGCACATTTTCACTACGATGCAATATTAGCCGAATCATGGGAAGAATTTCCAGAGTGCGATTGGATCTGTACCAATCCGCCATATTCGGAGTTTGCATCCCCAATCATCAAGAATGCCTACCAGAAAGCGCGTATCGGTGTCGCTGCTTTTTTACTTACCAGCTTTCTGGAACCTTGTGACGATCGCGCTGATTTCTTGCAGCAGCACCCGCCCTCGCTTGTACTGATTCTGCCGCGCTTCTGTTTTCGCAAGGATAAAAGGGGTACTCGCTGGGCTACCGATAACGTTACCATCTCGTGCTTTGTGTGGGACAAACGCGCAACAGGGCAACAAATTATTATTCGTCCCAAATCAGAAATTATTGGGTTTTACAAAAATCCAGAACAGGCTATTTCACAAGAACGGGCTATTGAAATTGTTCGGGCAATCGCCAAAGGAGAATTATGCAACAACTAACTTTGTTTCCTGAATCTGCTCCTACTTTACCAGTCAACTATTATCCAGAGTTTCTCACTCTTACTGAAGCTGACGAACTCTACCAACATTGCCAAGAACTGCAATGGCAGCAAAACACAATCAGAATGCTGGGTAAAACGATGCCTGTTCCGCGCTTAGAGTGTATTTATGGCGATGAAGGCTGTGATTACCTTTACTCTAAGAGCGTACTACTTAAACCACTGCCTTGGACTTCATCGCTAGCTCAACTGCGAGATAGGATTACAGCTGCCACTGGTTACAGCTTCCGCATTGTCATCGGCAATCAGTACAGGACTGGACAAGACAGTATCGGCTGGCACAACGACAGTGAAGCTTCGATGGGATTGAACCCAGCCATCGCATCCATCAGTCTGGGTTCAATGAGGAAATTCCAAATCAAGCTCATTGGGGGTAAGTCTACTGATTTTTGGCTGGAACACGGGAGTTTACTGGTGATGCACCCAGGTTGTCAATCAACACATCTGCATCAAGTACCCAAAACCACCAAAGTTGTCAGTACCCGTATTAATCTGACATTTCGACCACACATTGGAGGTAAAAGATGACCTCTTGTTCTCGCTCTTGGTGAGGTTTATATCCAAGATTATTAATATTTAAGGAGGATTTATATGGGATTTCGTAATGGTAAACCCTCTAAACAGTTTACAGCAATTCCCAACAGTTTAATTCGTGATCACAACCTTACTGATTCAACATTTAGGTTGATTTCTTGGGTAGCTTCTCACGACGAAAATTTTGATATTAGTTTTACGGTAATCGAAAAACATTTGGGGTACAAACGAGACAAAATCCGTAATGCTATCAAAAACGCTGAACAAAATGACTATTTAGTGAGAGTTCAAGAGAACAACCCGAACAATGGTAAGTTTGACTGGCAATATTACATTTTTACCAGCAAAGAAGACACAAAGTTATTTCGAGAAAATCATTCATCCATAGGTAAGTCGTCCATAGGTGAGTCATCCGTAAGTGGGTCATCCATAGGTGGATCGTCCATAGGTGGGTTATCCATAGGTGGGTTATCCATAGGTGGGTCATCCACCCCTCATATAGAAAAACAATTAGAAGAAAATAAATTAGAAGAAAAACACATACAAGAAGCACCCCCAACTCAGAACGCATTTCCCACCCAAAAATCGTGTGTGTGTGAAACTGAACAACTAAACCTTGAAAAACCAACTCCAGAAAAACCAAGCTTAGAAAAATCAACCCCAGAAGAACCAACCCCACAACAACCCACTTCGTTGTCAAAAAATTCCGAGTCTTTGCAACAAACCGATAACCCCTCAAGAGGATCAACTATTGCGGCGGGGTCGTTCGCAAAATCCGAACAATCGAATAAGCCACAACTAACCTGTCCCTACAAGAGGGCGCAGAACGTGGAAGAACTGATCGATGCGTGGATTACAGATCCGACTGCTTTTGCTGATGATTATGTGCCACTGGTTGTCAGAGAAAAAATCAAGTGGAATCGCTGGGTTTTGCCTTGGCACAGTGGAGAGCGAAAGCTGAATAACTTGTACCAGAACTTCAACCCGATAGTCGTGGACTTCTTGGCTGCTGAGTTATCTACTAAGTCGAAACGCTCGGCACAACTCGAAATTACTCATGCGATCGCAGTAATGAACACCTGGGAGAAAACCAAAGGTGGGTAGACGAACCTGATGCAGCGTTATCAGCAAGCACTATTGCAAACAGAAAAACAGCCCCTACCTCAACAGCACACTGCTTTGGCTCACAGAGCAAACAATACCATTAGCAGTTCGCTCGAAGATGCGTTGGCACAAGACCAAATGCGCCGTCAGCAAGAGCAATCCATTCGGGTTCCATCCAATGAGTATCAACATAGCCCACAAATGCTGGAGCTAAAAGCAAAACTTCAAGCCGCAGCCAACGCTCCAAGAGTTCCGAGTAACACCAGACCATCTTCCACGAATTTGCGAGAAGTTGAAGCGCAGTTAAAATTAGCACTAAGAGCATAATTATGCATCCTAATCAAGACAACGTAATTCCTTTTGGCTCTAACTATCCAGTTTCAGGTTTGCCCCCACAAAACATCGAAGCTGAAGAAGCGATTTTGGGCGGGATTATGCTTGACCCAGAAGCAATAACCAGAGTCAGCGATCGCCTAAGCGTTGAAGCCTTTTACATCAGCGGCCACAAAGATATCTATCAAGCCGCAGTCCAACTTCATGCTACATACCAACCCACAGATTTACTAAGCGTCACTGCATGGTTGGCTGACCACAATTTGCTAAACCGCATTGGTGGCAGGAATAAGTTAGCAACTCTGGTAGACCGAACTGTATCAGCCGTCAACATCGATGCTTTGGCCGATCTGGTGATGGAGAAATATCGACGGCGGCAGTTAATTAAAGCTGGTTCAGAAGTTGTCAAACTTGCTTACGAAACAGAAACTGAACTACCACTTGTACTAAATCTTGCCGAGGCAGAAGTTTTCGCTGTCACCCAAAATCAAAGCGATGAACGCTGCAAGGTTTTCTCAGCACAAGACATGGGCATTGAACTTTTTCAAAAGCTGGAGATGGGGAATATGGCAGGCGACAGAGTTGGTTGGTACGACCTCGAAAACATCACCGGGGGGATTTATCCAAGCAGCTTGGTAGTGGTGGCTGCTGAATCCCACATGGGCAAAACTCACTTCATGATTTCTTACGCTTACGAAATCATGACTAAACTTGGCTTACCTGTTCTATATGTAACTCCAGAAATGGATAAGAATCAACTCAATGCCCGAATGCTAGCCCGAATCACAGGCGTAGACGCTTCTATGATTCAAACCAATACTCAGTGCTACTGGGAGCAAATAGCACAAGGCATAGGACAGATGGTGGAACTGCCTTGGAAAGTCTATGAGCATTCCTCCCCTACAACCACAATGATTGCTTCTGCTGTGCGCCGTGCCATTGCCGAATTTGGTGGTTCTATTGGTGCTGTGTTTATTGACTACTTGCAACAGATTCCTCTGGAATCCGGCGGAAACATGGCCTTTGAAGTCGGCAAGATTACCCGTCAGATTCGGGATATTGCCAAGTCTCACAAAATCCCTGTTTTCTTGGGCTGTCAAATCAATCGGGGAAATCAAACTACGGCTGATAAACGCCCCAATCGTCATTTACTTCGCAACTCTGGCGAAATCTTCGAGGTTTGCGACCAGTTAATTATGCTTTACCGCGATGCTGTTTACACAAAAGACTCAAGCGATCGCACTATTGAGTTGATTGTTGAGAAAAACCGCCTTTACGGTAAACTCGGCACTGCAACGATGTTGTGCGACTTATCGACCTCGAAATTTTTGAACTTGGCGAGGTAAACGGGATGAAGTTAATTAATTCGGCGTACTACTGCCACCATTTCGGTCACGCAGATACTCCCAAATTCTGCGGATTTCTTCTTGAAAAGCTTGACGGTCGCGCTCTGCTTGAAGCAAGGAAGCAAGCAAAACTTCTCGGTCGCGGTCAGCTTGAATTTCATTTTCCCTTATGGTTTGACGGTCACGTTCAGCATCTCTTTGAGCAGCACGTAATCCTTCCTGATGGAGACGCGCAATGTCAGCCAATTCCCTAATGGTACGCTCCAACCTTGCAATGGTTTGCGAATTTCCCCGTGTTTCCCGCCTATTAGCATTTTGTACTGTCCTGAGCAAATCCAGTTCGTCACCGATCTCTTCTAGACGAGTATCAATATTATCAAACCTTACACTGGTATCTTCTGGTGGAAAAGCGTTTGTCATAATCCCTCCTTTCTCTTTCTATTCTCGCAGAAACTCACAACTACAGACTTTATGAGTACAACTATCCAACAACTCTTCCATAAATGGGCAACTCTTGCCCCTGATGAATGTTTATCTACTGAGTGGGATTAAAAGTTCAAGCTCCGAATTTTACCAGATGTTGAAAGGTGCAATTCTCTTACTGCTAGTCGCCAAATTATTACTGAGAACTTAGAAACACATTTGGCTAATCGGCGTGATCTTACAATTCAATTGTTGAATTTTGTGTTACTAACGATTATTTATCACTGTGCGGCTCGACAGTCCAGTATTAGCTTCAACTTTACAGAACTTGGGACTATCGCCACAATCTGCAACGGACTGCGTTCACAGCCATATCCGCACACGGCACTTGCAGCGCTGGATGCATACATTCAATTGCTGGAGTTTTAAAAAAGATGAAAGCGCTATCTGTTCGTCAGCCTTGGGCATGGGCAATAATTTATGCTCTTAAAGACATAGAAAACCGTGGCTGGCCTATCAATTACCGAGGTGATATTCTCATTCATGCAGCCAAAACCTGTACCAAAAAAGAGTACCAGTTAGCGAAAGAATTTTGTCAAAGCATGGGGGTAATAATCCCAGAGTTGATCTCTCTACGTCGCGGTCAAGTTATTGGCATTGTCACAATAGTTGATTGCAAGTTTTCACAAGTTGCATCTGGCTGGGGGATGGCTGAACAGTACCACTGGGAATTGGCGAATCCACGAGAAGTTACACCAATTCCTTACATCGGCCAACTGGGGATTTTTGAAGTACCGGATGATTTGGTCAGGAGTGCGATCGCCTTATGAAATCAGTCCTTTCGCTTTTCTCTGGCATCGGCGGACTCTGCCACCACGGAATATCAGCCGCAGGTCTATCCCACAAATTCCAAGTCCAGCAATTTGTCGAAATCTCCCCTTATTCTCAATCAAAATTGCGCCATGAACAACCAGGAATTCCAATCCATGCAGATATCACCAACTACCATTGCCACCGACGACAATTCGACATTTTGTGTGGGGGATTCCCTTGTAGCGGCACCAGTAACGCTGGAGATAAAAAAGGACTTAACGACCCCAGGTCAGGACTGTGGCACGAAATGTTCCGCATCATCAACCAGTGTAGACCAGCAATCACTCTCATCGAAAACCCAACAGGGCTACTCTCTAGAGGAATGGCAACAGTCCTCGAAGACCTTTCCCAAATCCGGTACGTATGTGAATGGGAAACTATACCCGCGTACTGCCTCGGCTTGCCACATGAAAGAGAAAGAGTCTTTATCATTGCCTACACCGATGGCTTATTCTACCGTCAACAGCCAACCGCCTGGGCAGACCAAATTGGAAATCAGATTACGCAAGTACGGTTCTCTCATGAAGACCGAAGCTTTGAACCCGCTATTCGTGAGGTGGCTTTTGGGGTTCCCATTGGAGTAGCCAAGGGAATTAAAGGCAATTATGATGCCCGTCGTGCTTATGGTTTGAGTTGTTCTCCACGGCAAGCTGCGATCGCTTGGAAACGAATTGATTACTTGTGGGGTCTAAAGTCCAGTCAGGAGGCATAAGCATGATTAACCAAGT
>JAHHHR010000069.1 GCA_019359245.1 Nostoc desertorum CM1-VF14
CAGCAATTAAGTTTAAACCTGCATCAGATGTTACTTGTCCACCCTGGAAATTAACTACGACTGGAAGTGATTTTGGCTGTTCAAATCTGAACTGTTTTGGGAGCGATCGCGTTGCGGGTAGATTCATAGGTTAAAACTGCTCAAATGCTTACCATATATACATTTTATCAGTTTGAAGCTCCGCTTTTTTCTGAGTTTGTGAGAAATCCGGGCCTAAGAAGGCAGAAAAACTTATCAGCATCGCACCCAGGCAGATATTTTTCTGTTGCTGCCAACCAGAAATGATGATGTTGGGGTTAGCATTTGTCTCGATAATCTCCATTCCCCAACATCCCATTGCTCCAACTCCTAAAAACCCAGTTAAAAGCAGAGAGAAAATTGCAGTTGTTTCTATGGTACGGTCAATGAATACTTTGGGGTTAAATCTTCTCCTAGTACGGCGGCGAAGAACCAATTTACTCTTATGGTCTAATTGAGATTGGTAAACAACTTGTTTGTGATTAGTCATTTTATATCCTCCAATTGAACATAGAAACCTGCACCTGTATTCGTAATCTTTACCTTCCTTTGATTGACCAAGGTTTGAATCACACTAAGGCTAAAATTGATGGTGCATAATCGAGCGCTACCCCCACAACGACGGAGATACTGTAGGCATAGTGAGGAATTATCAGTAGGAGTGGGATGAGTGGATTTTCTTGGCATAATCTTGACTATGACTCTATGATTTGTAAATGATGTGGATTGAAAAAAATTCCTTGACCAGTTGGCATATCTGAGAAATGAACGCAAACCATGCCGTGTTCTGAATACTGGATTACTGCACCTGTTTGCCCTAACCTGGGGTCTTTTTCTGTCAGTGCTTTAATGACTTTGACAACTGAATTAATTGGTGGAACATTAGCCATTTTTAATCCTTGGCTGTCCAGCCTATTATTGGTTAGTAATTCGAGTTTTCACCGATACCATATTGCCATTTTAAAAAACTGACGGGAGTACAGATTTCTTGCCAATCACAAGATCCTATTGGGGCATTCCAGTCATCTCGGTATTCCTCTCCAAAGTACCCCAGTCCCCAATGCCAACCATCATATTCCGGCTGTGACTCCCATCCAAACCACAGAGCAATATTCACTTTAATCAGATAGAAAAACTTAATCATCCATCCGCCATCGTCATCAAAAATAAAATCGTAATAGTCTCCTAGAAAGCGTTCATTTGTTAATACAATTAAATCCATTCTTTCCCAAAGATTCATCTTTTCATTACCCCCTAGTTTGAAGTATGATTTCTCTTATCAATTCAGTTCAGGCAATTGTGCAAGCGCGCCTTCCATCCATGCTTGAATCGCTTCCATCTCAGAAACACCTCGTAGTACAGCATCGATTACGTGTTTCTGATAAGAGTTAGCAGCATGATTAGGATGGACAAACTTATTTCCAGCCCAAGCCAAACACATGGTTTTCACTAACTCGTCAATTTGAAGAGAATCAAGCTCACTTGGACTCGTAACATTTCGAGAATGCAGCCACTCTTTCACCGAATCCAACGAATAATTTAAAAGTGTACGAACTTCTTTGACTCGCAAATCTTTTGGATTGGTTGATAATGGAGTTACAGCTTGTTTTGTTGGCTGAACTCTAGGCTGTTGATTGTCTTTGCGGGGTCTAATGTTATTCTGTGGCTGTTCAGGCTTTTGAGGAGTAGCAACGCCTTCAGCATCATTATCTTCATCAGCCGTCACCGATAAAATTGCACAAACCGCATATCGTCGTGCATAAGTTAATGCTGCACCAAACTTTTGAGAATCACTAATTTCAGGTAGAGGATAAGTACTGGTGATACTCTCTCCAGATTCATGAAAAATATGAGTCCGTAGTACGGTTTTGCCTTCAAAGATTTCGGTGGTTTGAATTATTACTAATCCATGTTTACTGAGTCCGGGGGTGACAGCATCCAAGACAGCATCTAGTGTTGCATATTTGCGCTTGTAGTGAGGATTAGTGCCGTCTTTTTGAATGGGATTAAACTCTGCCTTTGCCTTGATTAAAGCTTTGATTAGTTCTTGCATTGTCCAGATCCTCTTTTACCAATCACTTTCGTTGATATCACCAGACACTTTTTTGCTAGACTTAGCTTTATTTATTTGAAACTCTGAGGCTTTCAAGACAGGCATCGCAGCAAGTTTTACTGAAGCTTTGGCTTGGTGATAGAGGAATTGGGTTATTCCATCAGCGTCTTCCCCATCTTCTACTTGCGCCCATAGAGAGCAGCCCAGTTCCAGTGATTCGTAGTCGCCAAGATTAAATTTCCTAGAGTAGCTAACAGATACAGTTGTGAATTTCATAAGATGTCGGGTTTGGTATATATCGGTTGTTAATTCTCTTCGCTAGTATCAACCATTTCAATATTGAGTCTTTTACATAAATCGCTAGCTTTTACACCAATAATTCCTGGCTCAATTTCAGTAGATAATTCCTCAATGATTGAATGAAAGGCAAGGTCTTTATCATCGATTTCAACCTCAATTAAACCTGCATTATTCGATATAACAGTTGCCCAACTTGGGCTTTGCTTGAGGAATACTTATTGCATAAAGTTTCATACTTCTGATTCCTGATTAAATTTGACCTCGACAATTTCCTCTACACAACCCATTGCCTCACCCAAGTAATGCAAAACATCGGCTAAGTGAGTTGCGGCCTCTGGGTCAATCTTCTTGTCGGCAATCAACAAAAGCCAGTTTTCATCTTGAGCAATCGCCTGAATCTTCAGGTAGCAGGAGTTGAACTGCTTCAATATTTCTATCGGTTCCATTGGTTTATCCGATGAGTTGTTTTGTTCTATTTCGATAAACTGATAATTTAGCTTTATTCTTCGGTAACAGGTGGGTCTTACTGCCCACCTCGTTTTCTTACGCTGCAACCAAATGTTTCGCTTCTGGAACGTACCTTTTCAGCCGCTCCCACTCGTCATTCGTCAGTGAATCGAATTCTTTATCTAGCAACTCTTCTTCCGTGGACGGTTGTTCTGCTGCCGTTGTTGATATCCTTGCCAATTTCAAAAATTCATCCAACCCAACTGCTGCATCAACCGGCTCGGGGTATCGAAGAGAATCCACTCCGTTAGACCAGTGGGTGATATGCTGAAATATCACCCCAATCATTGAATCAGCTTTGTACACTCGATAATTTCTGGGGCAAGCTCCATTAACGTAAACTAGTTTGTAACCAGAGATTTGAATGACCTCTGCATTGGGGTCTGTTGGAGGAAGGAGAATTTTCTCTCTTGGATCATCTGACTGGGTTTCTTGAAGAGAAAGTATGGTAATCATATTCTGTGTGCCACGATGATTTCGATTGTCTAAATTTCGGTTGAACGGCGATTGCTTTTCTCTTGGACTGCAATCGCCTTTTTCACTTTTAGGATTAGGGATTTCCATGACCTCTGCATTCGCATCTGTAGCAGGTAGGAGAATTTTCTTCTGACAGTCACCTACTTGAAGGGAGAGGTTGCTTCGTGTACTTTGTGTGATGATCAATGTTTGTTGAGCAATGGAATTTAGAAGCGATTGTATTTCTCTTAGGGGAGCAATCGCCTTTCTCTCTTTCAGCAACTAAGCCGCTACTACCGCTCGGACTCCTAACGATGCAATCACTTGTTCAGCGCTAGGAGCCACACGATTGACTCCGTACTGTCTTGGTCTTGCGTACCAACCCTCTTCATCCCAACCAACGAAGCCAAGTAACTTGCCCTGGCGATAGACTTTCGTACTAAATACTAGATAGTCAATCTCACCGTGGTACAAACCGAAAACAGTGCAAGCTTCTTTCAACTCGGACTCCAAGCGGTGATTCCTTTCCCGTGGGGTTTCCGGTAGCGTCGCTTTGACTTCTGCAACTCTTGTAGCGAACCAGTTGCGATCGAAGGGTAGCCGTCCGCCACCGATTAACTGCACCCATACTGTAATCCCGCCTTCGATCCAGATTGTGCGAACTGATTCGGGTTCCACTTGAATAATCTCGCCAATGATGCGGCGATCTCTGCTGGTGAGAGGATCTTGGGTTGGGGCTACAGCTTCAGCTTGGGATTCGAGGTGGCTGTACAGTTCTGCTTGGGCTAAGGTTTGTTCATCAACAGAAGCTTGCTGTGTATGTGTTGTATAAGGCATAATAGAGTTCCTTGATAAAAGGGTAAAAGGCGATCGCAAACTTTCTCAGGGTGGGCGATTGCCTTTGTTATGTGTGCAAACAACGTTGTGGTTCAGCACAACGCTCTCAATTAGATTTGGCGTAGCCATATATTTGTGACTCAAAGCCAGTGGCATTTGAGTGATACCAAAACAGGAGATACAGCGTATCAGGCGACGTGTACGGCTTCAAAAGCTTCAACTGCCGTCCTGCTGGTAATTTCTTATTTAGTGCAAATCCATTTCCCGACTGTGTACCCCTCGCCTTCTCTGGTTGTGCCAGTGCCTCAGTTGCTCTTCAAGCGGTCACTTTGGATTGTGCTGTCAAAGTTCTGTAGTGAGCGCATCTTTATTTACTAGGAGGCGTTGCGCTTGTTTCCTCCTTTATATTTACTATGTTAGTACAAGTTAGTACGTTTGTCAATATAGTTAGTACGAAACCCCAGTCTAATATATTTCCTGATAGAATAAATCGTACTAACGGCTTGTGATAACCTAAAACAAAAGGAGATTGTCTATGGCTATTGAGTCTCGTCTAACAATTCGCATTGAAGAGGATATACGGACAGCTTTTCGGTCTAAAGTCGAAGCGCAGGGCAAAACTGTTACAGATGTACTTTTAAAATTTATTAAAGAATATGTAGAGACAGAAAATTCCGAAAATGGCCATGATGTAGCCCAGATTGAGCAAAGAGTTCAAAGACTTGAATCTCTTGTAGAGGAATGCCTGGGGGAATTAGTCGCCTGAGAGAGGAGAACACCACTCTCAGGCAATGGCGTGATCACATTATTAACACTGTTATCAAGGACAAACCCGCCGAGCATTAGGTGGGTTTTGTTTTTTATAGATCACAGCGTACTAACTCGTGCTAACATATTTTCTTAGTTATGTACGAGGTTATACAGTTATGAATCCCACGCCATCTTTATTTGAGTCACTAGAAAACTTTATTGACATATTTACTCTGGGACTAAGTTAAAAGCGATCGCCTCCCGCCAAGAAGAACAATCGCCCAGACTAATCCTTTAGCAAAGAAATAGTATGTCTAATTTACCAGTTTTCCAGTTACTCCTCCAAGACAATCCCAATTTATTCAGTACAAAAGGCTTATCCTCACTGCTGCAAGACTGCCTTAGACTGAAATACCCCAAACGGCATAAGTTCATTTACCCTTCATTGTTAGACAGACAAGTTTACTTAGAGCTTGCTGGGCTTGGGAACGGTGATGCCAAACATGATGAAATTATTCACCGGATCATGACAGACCCTAAAGGCTGGTGTTTGGATGCCCCATCATCCGTACATGAAGGGGCGCAGTTCTACGACAGTATGGGTAAGATGTTTGGCCCTAACTTTGGTACTGAAATTTTCCTCTACCACAGGATTAGAGACAATATTCAGGATATTCAGAAAAACTTGGCCATCTCTGGAGTCAGCCAGCGAAACATTTCAATCCGCGATCGCTTGTTCTCCTATCCGACAATAGAGGATCAACTGCTCACGCTGGAGAGTGATCGCATCATTCTTCAAAAAGCAGTTCCAGAAATCATCCAGTTTTTTGTCAGGCTTGTTCAGATCGCACCTGCATATAACTTGTTTTTGGTGAATAAGGACAAAATAAATATTCACGCTTCAGTCACTACAGTTGAAAGTTGTGGAGCAAAGGCAGTCATTGCAGACATTTATGCTGAGTCTACTAACTGGGAGAAATCAGAACAGAACTGCTGGCGAGGAAAAAGTACTTTCAGGAAAGACCCAGACGAAGTTCATTTATACCTTCATCTTGATCACAAAGAGAACGAAATTATTTACTTTAAAGCGGTTTACCCAGACTTAAATCGATTCGTAAGGTTTGCTGAAGTTGCCTAATAACCACTAAAAGCGATAAGCCTAACGGCTCCTGCAAGTTCCTTACTACCTGCAACATTCCTAGTATTTGCCATAGTGAGCAATAAATATGCTGACACTAGACAGAGAACAAACAACAGCACTCGATTACAGCAACCTCAACACCAGCATCCACGAAACCTTCACCGCCATCGATAGGTTCGAGTGGCAAGCGGTAGATGAAATCCTCCAGATGAGGGAACAGCAGCTTTACTTGCAAGCTGGATATAAAAACTTTGAAGAATACTGCCAGCGTGAATTATACGCCTGGGGTGGATACCGACGAATCAACCAACTGCTAGGAGCCAAAAAGGTCATAGACGCAGTTGGCGAGTTGGGCGGACACATCAAAAATGAGCGTCAAGCTCGTCCGTTACTACGGTTAGTCAAGGAACCAGAAAAACTTAAAGCTGCTGTAACGCTCGCTCTGAAAGATAACCCATCCCCTGGTGAATCAGACTTTGCGGCTGCTGCCCA
Source organism: Nostoc desertorum CM1-VF14 (assembly GCA_019359245.1). Taxonomy (GTDB): domain Bacteria; phylum Cyanobacteriota; class Cyanobacteriia; order Cyanobacteriales; family Nostocaceae; genus Nostoc; species Nostoc desertorum. Next base: position 6,555 of record JAHHHR010000069.1, read on the forward strand.
AAAAGTGGTTCCTCAACTTCCACGCAAAAAACAATCTATCCAGGAACCAATGGTTCCCGAAATTCAAGAACCAGTGGTTCCTCAAAAAGGCATTGTCACTGTTTCACAACAGTCACACCCAAGGTATGGAGAAGAGGGAACCATTGAGGCAGACGCACCGAATCGCTGGCAACAGATTGTCACTTTTGCTGATGGCGAGAGGTTGTTGATCAACAATACTGATTTGGATGCCCCAAGCGTTCCATTCCCCAGAGAGCGGAACTATCCACTAGAATATACCTCAGCGATCGCTGCTATTGAAGAACGCCATAAACGGGAGTTAGAGCGACTGGAGCAGGATTTGAAGGTTGGCTTGCTTTCAGAAGCCACAGCCAATGCAGAAGCCCAAGTGCAAGAGCAAATCCAATCCTTGCAACAACTTTACAAGCAACAGAAGGAGCAAAACATCCAATTGCAGCAGCGCCTAGACGAGATGGAAAGTCTGCGGCAGTTAGAAACAGAGAATCAACAACTCCAGCAGCGCATTCAGGAATTGGAACACGCCGTACAACAGCATCCGGTTCAACAGTGGGGAAATACCATGACCCAGCAAGCGACCAAAGCTTTGAATAAACAGGTAAAACTTGCACTGGAGAAGACAATTGATTTGCGATCGCTGGCGCAGGAACCACCCAAAGAAAATGCCCAGGAATGTCTGCGGCTCATGGGCATGGCTTTGAAGAATCTCGCCAGTGCTATGAACAATACCCAAGCCCTCGAAGCTGCGGCAATCATTTTAGGAAGTGAACCTACACCAACTGCGATCGCATATCGAGCCGAGCAATTGGAAATGCTACCCCAAGCGGTTAGCGATATTCGATGGGTGCTGTCAAAACCTGGGTGTAGCTGGCAGGAGTTTTGGGATGTTGCCCAAGAGTACGAGGTGATTAAATCGGATTACTGGGCTGAACTTTCCATCCAAGAGACTGATTTAATTACTGCTCTCCAGAAAGCATCCTCTCAACCGGACATCATTGGCGTTGGTTCTATTGTTGCCCACGCCGATCCATATCGTACTTTGTATGTCGCCAGAGGAGAAGTAATTCAGGATTTGGGAGATGAGGTAATCGTTGCCTGGGATTGTTGGAAGGAGCAATCAAAAAAGGCTGACAGATATCTCCGAGGTGAGTTGCGCTTTTGGAAGGGCGAGAAGCAGTAAATAAAGACTCACTTTGAGATAGCTAAAAAACTTAAACGCGGCATGGGTGCAATGTCGCTCACATTGTCATGGAAAAATTTAGGAGAAGAATATGACTACAGCGTTAAAAGCAATCAACGGTGGCAGCAAACAGCGAAACGAGCGTAAACAGCCAGACGCAGATAAATCGATTAGACCACATTGCAAAGTATCAATTGAGGATATCAACTGGGTTCGTCAGCAATCTCCATCTGTGCAGCAGCTTTGGTTAGATAGCGTAGCGGCTGAACAATTCGGGGGTTCTGCCCATAAACTCGATACTAACCTCACCTACAAGTCTTTGCAAAAAGCAGGTGCGGCGTTGACTGCCCAAGGATTATTTCAGTTTGAGGAAGTGTTTGGCCGCTTACCCTCTGGTAGACCTGGGTTGATTAGCTACCGTGTCCGCAATCTTCACGGTTATTACAATCGGTTTTACTGGGAATCGTCCACGTCTGGGGAAAACAATTCTTGTGACGAAAAAGCCGTCCACGCTGGGGAGAAAGTAAACCAGCCCGGATGGAATGAAAATCACCCTGGCGTGGAACAAATCCAGGCTGATTTGGAATCATTCCAAATGAATGGTCAAAAAAGTGAGGATTTGCAAGGGTTCCAAAAACCTAACAACGTTTCTAACTACCCGTTAACTACCTACCAACAACCAACTAAGGTTGTTGGTATGGTAGTTGGTTCTGACGCGCTTGCTCGAAATCCGCGTGTTGAGGAAACGGCTCATGCGCCCTTGAGGGGCGCGTCGCCTTCACGTATCGAAAGCGCGTCAGAACTTGAAGAATTGCCTACGGCAATGAACTGCACGACGCTGGCGCTTGTGGACGCTGCAACAAGTCAATCTGCTTCGTTGTTGGCTGAAAACCAGAATTGTGGTGTTGAGGCGGCAGTCTCTCATGAAGGTACTTATTCCGCCGCGTCTGTTGCCCAAAATGAATTTTCTCTAAATTCTGCGATCGCTAATCAAGTGCCCGTGTCATTAGATCAAAGTGAGATATTTGAATGGTTGGATAGAGCAAACCTTGGAGAATGCCCCCCATTGTGGGTAATTCAATATCTGCTAGACAGCAAGTATTACGCCAGCATTCGGGCAACAATCAGCAAGTTTGAGAAGCAGTGGAATCTATCTGTAGTCAATTATCAGGTGCAAGAATCTAATGAGGCGTTGTTTACTGCTGTTCGCGGAGCGTCTCGTAGAGAAGACATCGCCATTAGATCCAAAGTTAGATTATTGCGAATGGAGAAACTGAAGATGGCTTCTCAAGTTGGGGAAAATCCTGGTTTTGACTTCCTCCAACAATGCTGGAATGATGACCCAGCTTTGCAGATTGTGATCAAGAAATTGCTGGTGCAGTTTCCGCAGTGGGGGATTGCGGTTGTGGATGGGGTACTGGTTGATTGGATAGGTGAAGAGGTGGGTTTATAAATCAGTTTACATCAATTGCATTGTTGTTATGCAATTGATGGCAGAGTCCGACCCGGCATCACCATCTGCAACACAACCCTTTTAATTGGGTGATGTTCGCCTTGAATACCAAGCATGAATAAGTAGATTCTGAAAAAATAGCACGGGTGTATCAAAGCCGGCCGATGCAATGAGTGATGCAACTTCTTGGGGTGGCAGCACAGCAACATCACGACCATAAGACGCGCGCATCTTTTCAATATCTTCCTCCGGCAGTTCGGCAGACTTCATCATTCGCAACCAAACATTAAGAAGGCTTTGATAGGCTGAAGTAGACATATCATAAGCTATATCGGAACTAATCAAATATCCTTGGGGGCGAAGCCGTAAAGCAATCTGATTAAAAAAGTTGCGCCTCTCCTCTTTCTGCATGAGGAAGTGAGAAACGACAAGGCAAGTCGCCGCATCAAACGAGTCTGATGCAGGCAGCGAATCGAGATAACCTTCGTGGAAAGTGCAGCGTGCCGTGATGCCACTTTCTTCAACCTTCTGGCGACAAACATTAAGCATAGGAATCGCAGGCTCTACCGCAGTGAATCGCCATTGTGGAAATGCTTGGGCAAGAGCAATCAATTCCAAGCCAGTTCCTACACCAACGCAGAGTATCCGGGCATCAGCAGGAAGTTCTAATAGTATGGCTTGGATAAACAAATCAAGAGAGTCGCGGATTGGAGCCAACTTAGCCCACCTTTTATCATAGTCAGAAGCGGCTTTTTGATCGAAAACAAAAGCTGGTTTTTGATTTTTCATGTAGGGAAGCCAATAAGAAAGTAAGCGGAGTTTGCCAAAGCCAATAATTAAGGCACGTCTACAAAGATCGTCCCAAGACAAAAGCGGCGTATAGACCTGCTGTACCTCCGTCTTGCATGAAAACAATCGGCAAGAAATTGAGCATGAATGCTTATTTTAATTGTACTTTTGCTTTAATCTAGACTCGGGTGAAGTCGTGTATTTGGGCCAGATGGGGAGGCGGTGGACTTAGCCGAGATGATGCGACGGTTTGGGATGCAGGGGTACGGTTTTGTATCTGCCTAAAATTTTAAATAGTCGAGTGAGGCGATCGCTGCTCGTTTTCAAGCTAGACTCTGGTGCATAGCTCTGTTTTATGAACGAGGAATAATTGAAGATGCGCCAAAGATGAGCTTCCTACTACCATTGGACTCTACACCAAGCTCCCTCACTGATCTTAGGAGCCAAACTAGAGTGTAGTTGAAGCGTCATTTTTCCAGTTTTGTCGATATAACCACATTTGTTACCAATGCTCACTAGTGCTAAAGAGCCGGAAAATTTAGCAGCATAATCGAACTGTGGTGAAACAAGTACTTTACCTGTTTTGTCGATGTAGCCCCATTTATTGCCGATGTTAACCGATGCTAATCCTTCAGAAAAATCTGTTGCACTCGTAAACTGGGGCTTGATGACAATTTTACCTGTTTTGTCAACATAGCCAGACTTCTGAGCAACACCAATCCATGCCATTCCTTCGGAGAAGTTAAAGGCATAATCGAATTGTGGTTTAATCACAAAGGAGCCTGTGGTGTCCATATAACCTAGCTTACTATTAGAGCCAACTACAGCCAACCCTTGTGAAAATTTAGAAGCACCGGATAGTTGCTGCTGGTCGAACCGAATGACAAACTTGCCTGTTTTATCGATATAACCATATTTACCACGCCCAGAACCTTTGATTTGCACCCATGCTCTTCCAGAAGAAAAAGCTTCAGCAACATCAAACTGTGGTTGAATGACAATATTACCTGTTTTATTGATGTAGCCAGACTTGTCAGCAATTTTTATTCGTGCTAATCCTTCATAAAAGTTGGCGGCATCTGCTCTTTGTGGGCTGAAATTAGTAAAGGCAGTTAACTTTGGCTGGAGAACACGCTTACCTGTTTTATCGATGTAGCTAGCTTGATTCTCAATGCTAACTAGAGCCAGCCCTTCGGAAAAGTTAGCTGCGTAATCAAATTGTGGTGGAATAGCGAATTTACCTGTTTTATCGATATAACCCCACTTTTGATTCACCCAGACTCGTGCTAATCCTTGAGCAAAATCTGTAGCACCCTCAAATTGTGGTGGAATAGCGAATTTACCTGTTTTATCGATATAGCCCCATTTTTCATCAATTTGTATTCGTGCTAGACCTTCAGAAAAGTTTGATGGAGAATAAGACTGAGGTATAGCAGGGATTTGAGCTTGATTATCGATAGAGTTGAGTTTGTAGTTAGCTTCTTTTAAGAATCCTTGAGATGGTAATAGACTTGTGAAAGTTAAACCAATAAGTAAAGAAAAGAACTGTTTCATTTTTCGGAAGTGAATTTCAAAAAAGTAATAATTTTCCCTTTGTTTTTTGCAAAGGCTTAATCTATATGAATATTTAGATTAAGGATTTGTGCCTCAAATTTTAAGTTACTCTCAAAATTATGCTCGCCAATGATTAGTTACAATCAAGTCCAAGTAAACAAGTAAGCTAAAGGTGAGCCAGAGTGCTTTTTCCCAGAATTGAACGCAAATCTATTTATAGTTTGATGCTCTTGCTGGTTTTGACTATCACTAGTAGAGTTTTTGTATACTTAGTTTCACCGCTAAGAGAGCCAACTTTTCAACCCAATAGCGCAAACGGAGGTTCGTTAGTTCCTTGGATGAAAGGTATAACAGAGTCACATTGGTTGTGGGGAGCTAATGTTTTAGCTTTTTTACTTTCAAGCAATCTCACGTTTATTACTTGGCAGCAATGGGTATTTCACAAAAATCACCAATGGCTGCGTTTAAGTTTGATGGTATTAACATGGATATTATTATTTAGCTTTTTTTGGATAGCATTTATGTCTCACTTATTATCACAATGGTTAATTGACTAAGCTATAAATTGTCTTCACTCCGGAAAAATGGTCACATGAGGCGATTGTTGCAAGGGCAAATGCGCGACCGGGGCGTATGCAGAAACTCAAAGTAGTGGCGAATTCAGGGCAGAATCCAGGCTTTGACTTTTTGCAGGAGTGCTGGAATGATGATCCGGCTTTGCAGATTGTGATCAAGAGATTGCTGGCGAAGTTTCCGCAGTGGGGGATTGCGATTGTGGACGGGGTACTAGTTCACTAGAATGAGTAACAAGTGTGATGCGTTGAAAAAGAAGAATGCAAAGTTTTGTAATAATTTTGACCTGATGCAAAAAAATTGAATTTTGGGGCGAAAGCTTAGTACACCTAGCCACACCAAACATAAGAGCATGATTATGAATTCAACAAGTCCCCCTGAAAACGTGATTAATTGTTTGCAAACTATTTTGGATGCCACGGCTACGGGAAATTACGACCTTTTTCTCACCGTTGGTGATTCCGACTACAGAAGAGATATTACCAAAGAAATTTTTGACCAAGTTAGCTCCCCACTAATTCCTCGGATGTCTGAGGGTTATACAACCACTTATTTCGGTGATCTCAAACAAGGAGAAACTCAAACCTATTTGTGGAAGCTGAGTTTTGCTGATGATGGACATGAATTTATAGTACGTATGGGGATGATAGGGGACAAAGTTAATCTGATATGGATTACTTAAAATAAAAGATTGTTGCGTTGAACTCAAAGCCCTTCATGTCCCTTGCGCGTCTTATAGAGAAGATACCTGTTCCGCCGCGCCTGCCCCCACTCTTGAGAAATGGTCGTATAGGCGATTGTAGCGAGGTCAAATATGCGACAGTCGCGGATGCAGAAACTGAAAGTGGCGGGGAATTCAGGGCAGAATCCGGGTTTTGACTTCTTGCTCTCGTGCTGGAATGACGATCCGGCGAAAGCAGATCGTGATCAAGAAACTGCTGGCGAAGTTTCCCCAGTGGGGGGGTTGCGATTGTAGATGGGGTGCTGGCTAAATCAGCCCAAAATTCCATTGTCCCTACCCATAATTGACCATTGCATTCCAATCCAAAAGGCACTATGCCGACGGTGTAATCGCTTTAATTCTTTCAGACGACCAACATATTTTTGTAGTCCTTTTGATTTTAACTTGCGATAGAGCAAAGCTGATTTTACTTAATAGGAAATGCCTCTTTCAATAAAGAAATAGAGCCATCAGCAATAAACCGTACACCAATGGCTAGGATAAAAAAACCAAAAACTCGATTTAAGGCTCCTACACCATTTCTTCCTAACCTTTTAATTAATGGCTCTCCTAAGACAAAACACAGGTAAAGGCTAATTCCGATTAAAACAATTCCCACTAAAGATTCTAGATACTCTACCCAATGATTAAAGCTAATCGATAAACTTGTTACTACACCAATTGCTCCAGGGCCGCTGATCAACGGCACTGCCATTGGTGTAAAAGAAATATCCTCTTTTTCCATAGCTTCATCCTTTTCTGATGGAGTTAAGCGTTGACAAACTGTAACCATTTCCCACGCTGTATGAGCAACAAGTAATCCACCTGCTAGCCTCAGCACCTGAAGTGAAATCCCAAAAAATTCTAGTATCCATCTGCCAGCTACTAAAAACACAGCTAAAACTAAAACTACATTGATAGCAGTTTGTAATGCCTGCTGATGGCGCTGTGATGATGTTTCTGTTGCTGTTAAAGTGTAAAAAACCGGAACTGCACCTATCGGATTGGCAATTGGGAAAAGAGCTATAAAGGTTGCTAATGTATTTGGAATTAACGACATTATCAATATTTGGTTATCTAGGTTCCTTAAAAGCAGAGTTTAGCAGAGAGTCGAAGTCAAAGAAAGAGAAAGACTTGCCTGTGGCAATGGACTGCACGACGCGACGAAGAGTGGAGGCTGTACAAAGTAATCCCGCTTCGTTGCTAGCTGAAAACCAAGAATGTGAAGTTGAGCCGAAAGACTGTCACGTTCGCGTAGCGTCTCGTAGAGAAGGTACTTTTTCCTCAGCACCTATCGCTAAGAATGAATTTTGTTTAAGTTCAGCGATGCCTGCGGCGGGCGTAACCATCGCTAATCAAATACAGGGGCAAGTAGAACAGGGAAATTCAACTTCCTTATCGAGAGAAAACCAAGTTTCTAGTGTTGAAGTGAAAGGCTGTTGTGAAGAGACTTGTTCCGCCGCCCCTGTCTCAAGTCCTGAAAAATGGTCGCATGAGGCGATTGTTGCTTTTGTCAAATACGCGATCTGTAAGAAGGGAAAAACTGAATCGAGCGGCGAATTCAGGTGATAATCCGGGGTTTGACTTCTTGCAAGAGTGTTGGAATGAAGATCCGGCTTTGCGGATTATGATCAAGAAGTTGTTGGCGAAGTTTCCCCAGTGGTGGATTGCGGTTGTTGATGGGGTGTTTGTGAAGTGGGAGGAGTAGCGAGTGCTATCGATTAGTCGCATATTTTAGCAATCGTTCCCAATCCCAACGTCAAGCTGTCTCTACCGTTATTTCTTTGCCGTTGGTGAACTTGATGAATTCTGCATCATTGTCATAAAACACATCTGCAACGAGTTGGTTACGGACATCGTACCCCCACATAGATGCTGCGCCATTCTACCATCTTTGCCCCGGCGATTTTAATACAGGTAATACCATTTCACCAAATGAATGATACAAATAATTTCTCCTCTGCACCCTAGCCCCTCTGCGGTTAGAGAAATTAAGTATTTTATGATTTTTACGTAATAACCGCAAAATAGCTTGTATAACAAAAAGAAGACTTGACTAAAACAGTACAATCTTTTGTATGCAAAAAGCTTATTCCCAGGTTTTTATTGTAACCTTATCACTTTTAACTTTGTTAGATACTGTTAGTTTTATATTTTTATCGCCGACATTAGCCCAAACCACCACTTGTCAACAACAGCAGCAACAAGATACCCAAATTCAAATTAATATACTTGTGTCGGATTTAGAACAAGATATTCCTGCTGGTAAAAATGAACAAGCAATTTCGCGTATTAACCAAGCTATACAAATTGCTCTAAAAGCCCAAAATCCAACAGTAACAAGAACTTTTCTCACTCAGCTAGTCGATAGTTACTTACCCCAAGAGTCACTCTTAGGAAGATTAGCTCAACAAATTGAGCCTAGCCAAAAACCGCAGCTACGCCAATTATTGACATCGTTAACAAGCTTAACCCAGAGTTTGAATAGTAGTTACAGTGTTGCAAAAACTCAAAGTTTAACTAGAATAGCTAATTATTCTCGGATAATTGGCGAACAACAGCAAGCTTTATCATTGTTGACACAAGCATTAACCACTAGTCAGTCTATTAAAGGTGCAGAATTTCAAACTAAAGCTTGGGAGCATCTCACCTTTGCAAAAATATCAGCAAGCAAGTTGACCATTGAGATAAGCAGATCGAAGTTGTAACATTCGAGGAACATTTTCCAATTTCCACTGTGCGCCAGAAATTTTCAACCGCTTAACGATCTGTTTGACAGCAGATTCAACAGCACCAGAACCAATAGAGCAGAAACCTTCAGAAGAAAAATATTCGTAGTTAACGATTCGTTCTGAATGCTTTTTGAGGTAGTTGATGAAATTTTGGGCAGGCTTTTTTTTCAAATCAACAAACAAAGCGATCGCTTCCGGAACCAGACCTTGCCAAAGGAGGCTCTCTGCGGCTTTAAGACGTTTGATTGAGCCACCGACCTTGCAGAGGTTTTCCTTCAAGTGATACCAATCTAAAATTTCTTGCCTTTGTTGCTGAGTGCCAATTTCCTGAAACAGATTCCACACCCCATCATGACCATCTCCCAAGCAGACAAGAGGGTAAAGAAGACGTTGACTATTAACCCAATCTGTTAAAGACAGGTTGTCTTGGAAGAATGCACCGTAATAAATGCCTTGCAGACGAAAATTATAGAGGGATTTAATCATGATGCAAGATGATGAAATACTTAACGTTATATTAATACTGGCTATATTTCTGGCAATTAGTTGGAAATAAATACTAAGAGAGCGGAAATTATGCAAGTGTGTCTGGTTACAGGTGGTAATTCTGGTGTAGGTTTAATGACTGCTATAGGTTTAGCCAAATTAGGCAATCATGTATTTATTGCGTGTCGTTCGGCAAACAAAGCCGCAAAAGCTATAGACTACATCCGTCAAACCACCGGAAATGAAAATGTGAAATTTTTACCTCTTGATCTAGCTTCTTTAGATTCAGTTCGTAAGTGTGTAAAACTATTTAATGGCTACAATTTGCCATTACATATATTAGTCAATAATGCGGGGATATTCAACAACAGAGGTACAACCAACGAAGGTTTTGAACTGATTTGGGGAACGAACTATTTAGGTCATTTTTTGCTGACTTATTTATTATTAGAAAAGTTGCAAAAATCTGCTCCTAGCCGCATTATTATGTTAGCATCAGATTTGGCATTATCTCCAAGTGGTATTGACTGGAATTTATTAGTTAAAAGGACACCTTTAAATTTCCTAAAATTATATGCTGTTTCAAAACTCTGTTTATTGCTTTTAACAAGAGAACTTTCTGGGCGATTAAATAATTCTCAAGTCACCGTTAACGCCATACATCCAGGCTTTGTACAATCAAATATTACTATATGGCATCGTCTCAGTAAATATTTAGGTTTAGGTATTTCTTCGGAAGCCGGAGCATATAGTACCCTTGCTTGTGCTACTTCCCCAAATTATCAAAATATTAGTGGAAAATTTTTAGATAGTCACGCTCAAGAAATTATATTACCTGAAATAGCACAAAATCAAGAATTATCACAGCAATTATGGGAATGTAGTTTATTATGGGCTGGTTGCAACCAACAGCAGAATACAAAGAAAATTAATTATGATGGTAGTGATGAAATATGGGGGCCAAATTCTCTGAGTTTAAGCAGTAATGAAATAGCTGAGATTAGCCAATATATTTTTGATAATATTATTTTAAAAATCCCAACAAAAATATTCTTAGAACAGGTAGTTAAATCATGTATTAGATTTGATATTGGGTCGTTATTCGTTATATTGCTTCAAGTGTTTACCAGATGTTTTTACATGGAAAGACATTTAGATTCACCTGTAATTTTGCAATTATGTGAGGATAAAAATTTATTAGAGAGGCTTAATGCTCATTTAGGGGATAATTTAGTATTATGGCGGTCAGAACTATGGGTAAATTATCCCGCCCAGCAATTAATTCCTTTTTGGCATCAAGACTCTTATTCTAAACTCCTGGAAGGAAATGGTAAAACTATTAATGCTTATATAGCTTTGACAGAAGTTAATGAATATAATGGATTTGAGTATATACCTAATATTTACTTAAAAAGTTGCCAGATAAAAGGAACCGATCCTTTTAGTGGAAATAACTTTTTTGAAATCCCTGATGAAGTTGCAAAAAAAGCTATTCCTGTAGTGTTACGTCCTGGTGAGTTTGTACTATTTACTAATACACTATTACATCGCTCAATACGTAATAATAGCGGTAAAGTCAGACTTTCTTTAACGCTAAGGTTGACTCAACCAGGGGTAAAAGTTTTACCAGGTTATACTTCTAATTACCAGAAGCCTGTAATTTTGCAATCACAAAATAGCGTTGATCTTAAGAGAATGCCTGAGAAGTAAGAAAGCTTACGTAACAGTATCCTCTCGTGAGAACAAATACTTAAGTATTGAAAATAATTTTGCAAAGGGTCTTACTTAACGAATATTGGAGCTATGCCATTGGTAATGCCTTATTCTTTGGATGGATGTTAGCAGCAACTTTTCCTCTAGCAAGCTGAAACTATGAGCAATTTTGCTCTCAACCCCAGCCATGAGATTCATTAGCACAGCCCACAGCCCCAGCCATTGAAGATGCGATCGCTGTTTTGAGCAAAAAAAGTAAAAATCTCAGGAGTAAAAATAGAGAGGAATATCACGCTTTGAGTTTTCCTAGAATTGGATACAAGTTTATTATTCCTTGCAAGAGTTCTACTAACAGTGGCTTTAATTTAATTTAGAAAATGCTGCTTATTCAGGTTGATGACAGACTGCTTCAATATTATGCCCGTCTGGATCAAGAACGAAAGCAGCATAGTAGTTAGGATGATACTGAGTCCGAAAACCAGGCGCACCATTGTCTCGTCCACCAGCAGTTAAAGCTGCGTTGTAGAATGCCTCAACAGCAGCATGGTTATGAACTCTGAACGCTACATGAACTCTTACAGAACCCGGATTACCAAGACTGAGCCAGAATTCAGCTTCTGGTGGCTGACCGAAACCAGCAATATCGGTACTTCCAGTGGTAAAGGCTGAATACTCTGCAATGAGTAACAGTCCAATTGGTTCTAATGCCGCAGCATAAAAGGACTTGCTTCGCTCAAAATCACTCACAATGATACCAGTGTGATCAATCACAATTGATCTCCGCTTTTTAGTTGAATTGAGACTAGATTAGTACACTTGACCTAATCATTCAAGCCTTAATTGAGGTCATAGAGAATAGAAAAAACGTAAAAATTCTATAGTGGCTTTGTATCGAGCTGCTTTAATAATCCAGGCACGGGGGAGATCGGGAATATCTGTGGAATGCCACTGATTCACGGCAGCGATAAAGGCTTCCTGTGCCGCATATAAACCTACATCGAAATCCCTAACCAGCCGGATGAGCGTAGCGGTAATCCGACCCCACTCAGTGCGATAAATGGAGGTGATCGTGATTGTTACATCTGTTCGTGCGTTTGAGGTCATAGCTGACGCCGGAAAAAATTTTACCAGAGGTGTCGATTTGAGCAATTGTCGTTCGACTTAATTACAAAGGGAAACAACGGAGGTCAAGCGCAGCAGCAATCACGACGGCAAAGATACCAATTGATGAATTTTCAAAAAGAGAAAATATGGCTACCCAGATGACAACGGAAAGCACCAATACACATGACCAAGCCGAGATTCGACAACTCATCGTCGATCGACAAAGTGCCATCTGCGCCAAAGACGTAGACCGAATCATGGCTTATTACACCACGGATGTCATTTACTTCGAATCACCAGCGACTTTTTGATAATTCTTTACTCTGCAATCAACTTCAAAAGGAGAAATCATGAATACCAAAGTTTTCGTCAATCTGCCAGTTAAAAACCTCAATCAGTTGAGCCATGATAGTATTTATGTACTACTAAAATCTTGATTTTTCATCATTATTTCACGCGGTTCTTAGCCCTTTGGGGCGGCTTCGCCTACAGAGTTGGGCTTCGCGCTAATTACATTCCTCAATGATTCATCAAAAGGAGCTAAAGCAATGGAGACAACCAAAACACAACAGGAGCCAACAATGAATACTGAGCCACAAAAGGAACATCAGTGGCTACAGAAACTCGTCGGTGAGTGGACTTATGAAACAGAGGCGATGATGAGTCCAGATCAACCGCCTGAGAGAGCAACAGGAACGGAAAGTGTGCGATCAATTGGTGAACTCTGGGTTGTAGGTGAAGGACAGGGCGAAATGCCCTGCGGTGGTGCGGCAACAATGATAATAACGCTGGGATATGACCCGCACAAGCAACGCTATGTAGGCACCTGGGTTGGGTCAATGATGACTTATCTGTGGTTGTACGACGGTGAATTGGACGCAGCTAAAAACATGCTAACGCTCAATTCTGACGGGCCCGCGATGACGGGCGATGAGAAGATGGCAAAGTACAGAGATGTAATCGAGTTCAAGAGTGATAATCATCGAGTGATGACATCTCATGTACTGGGCGATGACGGGCAGTGGCATCAGTTTATGACCGTAAGCTCTCGGCGGAAACAGTAGCAGAACGCCAGATCACAAAGGCGGACAGGATGGAGGCAATAGCCAATCAGTTAAACCTGATTAAAACCAAGATTGATGTTACATCTCCAATTTCAAAATATGGAGTTTTGCGTTTATCGCGTAGAGTGTAACTCGATGGATGGGCTTGCTACCTCAGCCCATCCTACCGCGCTTGAGTGCAAACGACATTCTTATTTCTGTTTGCAGGTTGCGGTAAGTTCTACATTGTAGAAAGTCCCAGGTTTGGGATTAATTGAACGCAACTGCTGAATAAAAGCATTAAATGTTGTATTGCTTGTGCCGAAGCCAGCTTCAGCACAAGCAGATAAACCTCCTTCGATGGGAATAGATCCGGTACTGGGAATATATACAATGAATTTATCAACAGTGCCAGTGCCAACCCCAAACCCAATAATCTGACGAACTGTTCTCAAAGCTCCATTATCTAAGGCACCACCAATACTGCCAATACTGATATTAACCGCACGACTTTCAGCCACAGCTGGCGCACTAATCGACAATACTGCCCCAACAATCATTAAACAGGTGAACTTCAACATTATCCCTGTTTTGTCACTTTCGGAAAACAATAATCGGAGCGAAACTCTGAAACTTTGATTTGATAAAGTTTTGAGCTTTTCTTTTCTAACAGAAACTAAAATTTATAGCCAAAATCTGAAAAATAAAGCTCTCAAAGGCTTTCAGGCATTGGCTTCTCCCAAAGTGACAGAACAGGGTTATTCTCGACTCCAACAAATTGAAAAACTAATAATTAGGTTTCGACATGATTACTTCAGCATTAGGTCTTTCCTTTTCTGAAGAATGTTAATTTCTTAAAAATTCTTTATAAAATCGCCTTTGCAGACAGACCCCTGGCTGTCTAATCAGTATTTAAGGGCTTGAGACTCAAGCCACTGTGGGGTATCGAAAAGCAGTTGAGCAAACTTTCAATCGCAAAAAGCCAGTCTTTCACATCCAAGGTCATCCATCGGGGCTAGCGAGTCACTAATGACCATGAAAATTGCAAATCCCTCAAAGCGCCTACGCTTTGAGGGATTTTGGGTATTGATATTTGGTATTGGGTTTTTTGGCAGCTAGGTTAAATTATCTGCTTTCTCAACGGCTGACTTTAACTCTTCAAAGGTAATGCTACCGTCAGAGTCTGAATCATAATTTACTAGCAATTCCTGGGGAGTACTGATATTTGTTTCTGATGAAATGATTGTACTTAAGCCAGGACTTAAAAAAAGATCATTAATGGAGATTTTGCCGTCTTGATCGGTATCTAATTTATTAAAAAGAGATTGAAGCTCTTGCTCGGTTGCCATAAGTTTCTATCTGAAGAATCGTTTTTCAATTTAATATCTCATTAATCTCTCAAAATTAAATAAACTTGTATCCAAAGACGTAGAAACGGGTATCGCTGAGGCTTAGATCAGGTGTAGGCTGTGATACAGGGTATACAGTTGGGACATGAAAATCAATCGGCACGGTCGAGCCAAAGTTCTTACTCAATAGCAGATACAGCTAATTTTCAGTCATGGGTTAGAAAATGACCGCGATCGCTATACCTGTCCCACGACCGCGTTTTTTTATGGACACTATACAAGGCTCTGCTCCTCATGATTGCGTCAGATGGCAAGTCACTTAAAAGTTATTACAAAAAGCTATCAATAGTCATAATGTCCAGATGATTCAAGCTACCGTCACTTCCACATCAACATTGCCATGAATAGCTTTGGAGTAGGGACAGAGCTTGTATGCTTGGGCAACCACCTGTTCAGATTTCTCTCGGTCTTCCCCAGGAAGAGCAACAGTTAATTTTGCAGAGAGTATGTATCCACCATCGGCTGGATCTCTGCCAATGGTTACAGCACATGTAACCGTGGCAGTTGAAGCATCAATACCTGCTTTTGTTGAAACCAAAGCCAGCGTTCCATGAAAGCAGGCTGCATAACCTGCTGCAAAAAGTTGCTCTGGATTGGTTCCTTGCCCGTGTCCACCAAGTTTAGTAGGAAAAGCAAGGTTCAAGTCGAGTAAGCCATCGTCACTACGAGCATGACCCGACATCCGTGCATGTCCCTCTTGCCCTGGGGTTACAGTGACCACAGCTGTATACAAGGGCTTGATCACAGCACCTTCGTACTGTTGCCCTAGTTGTTGCATCAGTTCTCTTGTATTGGGATTCATCAATCCTCCTTCATTAGTAGACGCTGATTCCAGTAACCTAAAAGTTTATTGGGCTACCCTACCTTGCGTTTGTCCACAGATAACGGTAAGAGCAAGTCATCTAACAACCTTGCCTCTTTTGAGCTATAAATGCTTTCTAAATAATAAATTGTAAAAGTTGTTTCTTGACAGGCTCTAAGTCAAATCGATTCTCTCATGTTGTCGTCCCATAGATAACTAATGTTAGGAAGATAGCGTAACGCTCCAAACAGCAGATCAAACTGGCATCACCGTGCCAAATTCATCTGTCCAACCTTCCAACAATCAATTATCTCCCACGACTGATCTTCAATAATCAACAGATAATTCAAGCCATCCACTCCATCCAATCGGGCGCTTTGGCTATCAGTTGACCAAACTTCTCCGGTTCAATATCTTCAAACTTCAAGATCACGCCCCACCGCTCATCAATCGTTAGAGTACTGAGTAATTCTTTAAACGTATCAATCCCGTGTTCCACTCACTCAATTGCTAAATGAGCATAATATTTGACCCGTTCCCACCAAGAATCACTGAGTTCTGCCTCTGTGTCCATACCCCCCCGATTATTAAACCTCTTGCAACTTACCTAGAGCTAATTTAGTTATAGCTTGTAGGGCATCTTCCATTGTTTTTAAGTTTGAAATATTACCTTCATAATCAGCAATGGCTTGTGTGTACAGCGATAGGAGGTTTTGCAACTTATCCTTAATGTCAATTGCTGACTTGATCAAAATAAAGTCGTAATAGCCTCTATCTACTCCTACTCCAATATCTACAAATAATTCTCCTGGTTTCAAAAAGTAGATGAGAATAGGACATTGGTCGCCGTTTAAGAGATGGAGAAGATCCGTTTTCCGTTCAAATGGAATGCAAAACAAACTTATCTCAGATGAAGCATCCCCAAGCGTGGTGTTTTGAAGTGAGATTAACTGCTCAAATGACTTAATTTGGAATAAACCCGCCTCATCTTTATGTCTACTTTCCCAATCCGATGGAGGTAGACTAGTACAGGCTCTAGCGCGAACAAAGCCTTTATCAACTGCTAAACCAGGTTCTTCTGCTTCAATTTCATATTCCCATTTGACAAAATCAAAATCCAGCCCTGTTAATTGTTTGGCCAAATCACGATAATAGTTTGGAATCGCGTAACAAGGTTTTTCTTCACATAGCTGCCAAACAAACCCAAGATAGACAGCCATTTCCTCCATATTATTATTATTGACGTTAAACTTGCTATATGGGGTTGGCGTTGTAGTCCATTCCTGAAAAAGCCCTGGCCAATTTTTGGTTACAATTGAGTGATCACCAGCTACATAAAGATATGTATGTAAGCCTTGGTCAACACTCATCTCAAACTGAAATGGAGTTTTCATCATTTGTACTCAGACATCTGTTAGTAAACATGGGATGTCAGTCAAGTAATTTTTTTTGCTGCCGTGGTCGCAATATCTTTAAAAAATGAAATAGTTAATGATAATTGTAGTACAAAATAACTATCAAGAGCTTTGTGGTTATTTGGGACAGTAATATTTATTAACAATTCGCAGTTAAAAAGTGAGGAATGGGCTTTGACAAATTCTAATTCCCTACTTTTATGGTAAATGCTTTAAGTTCATCATAACAGAGCGCCTGGTTGTAGGATGGTATATGGCAAAATCACAAAAATTAGAAGAAACTTTATCTATTCTTGCCCAAATTCGACAGCATCCGACAAGTGAAGAAAGGATCATAATTTTACGCCAAAGCCTTAAGAGTAAATATTCTATAGCTGTCGCTCAAGCAGCCAAGATAGTTGCCGAATCCACTATCACTGAGTTGGTTGCTGATCTTGTAGAAGCTTTTGCTCGAATGATGGTCAAACCCGCACAAGTAGACCAAAATTGTCTTGCCAAGAAAGAGATAGCACAAACACTGTATCACTTAGAATACAGCGATGAAAACCTTTTTCTGCAAGGGATTCGACATGTTCAGATGGAGCCAGTATGGGGAGGAGTTGAAGACACTGCTGCCCATCTTCGGGGTATATGTGCTTTAGGTCTGGTGAGAATGAACTACTCAGATGTAATGAATGAATTAGCCGATCTACTAGCTGACCCCAAACCAGAAGCAAGAGTTGTTGCTGCAAAAGCGATCGCCTACACAGGAAATCCCCAAGGTGTACCTTTACTTCGCTTAAAAACCCGCATCGGTGATCAAGCACCACAGGTGATTTCGGAGTGCTTCAGTGCTTTGTTACAACTAGCTCCGGCTGATTCACTTGCAATAGTAGCTGGTTTTCTTTTTGACCCAAAGGAGCAAATCTGTGAGTTAGCAGCATTGACGTTGGGTGAATCACGATTAGAGGAAGCATTCGATCTTCTCAGAAATTGCTGGGGGCAAACAAGGAACGTAGAACTTCGCCGCACATTGTTACTAGCAATTGGGATGCTGCGACAAGATAAAGCAATAGATTTCCTGATTTCACTAGTGGCTCAAGGAAAAGACATTGATGCAGATGCAAAAGATGCGATTGCAGCGTTAGCTATTTATCGAGAAGACCGTGAACTGTGGCAACGAGTTGATCGAGCTAGTGAACAAAGAGCTAATCAATAGGGACTTTAACAGCATTGAGGATGTAAGGAACTGCGAAAGTCTTAGCTGATAGCAACTACTTATCCCATATCCGGGAGCTTTGGGACGAAAGCTTGTCAAGATTCCTCGAATAGGCAATAGCCTTTATCTAACCGATAAGCGATTTGATAGGTTTGTCCAAGCGATCGCATTGTGGGAGAATAGGCTGCTAGATACTAAGTAGGAGTCAGCTAATACATGAATACTAGCTCCAGATGTAACTCAAAAGTATAGTCTATGGGAGTGCAAGCCTTTCTAGACTAATTTTAATTTGAGTAAAGTGAAGTACCAGAACTATTACCGTTGATTAAAAAGACAGCTAAATTTGAAAAGATGCAACTAGAAGAAATTTTATCTGAATTAGAAAACAATACCGGGAAATTCCCCCGCTTGGCTTTGGAAAGGGCTATTGAAGAACAGTTGGCTATAACCCCTATATTATTAACAACTTTAGAAAACTTCAGCAATAACCCGTCAGAGTTATTGGATAAAAATGATTATATCTTACATATTTATGCCTTGTATCTGTTAGCACAATTTAGGGAACCATTAGCTTATCCTCTGATTGTCAAGTCTTTTTCGGCTCCAGGGGACATCTCAATGGATGTAACCGGAGATATAGTAACTGAGGATTTAGGGAGAATATTTGCTTCTGTCAGTCATGGAAATATTGAACCACTAAAACAACTAATATCAAATCAACAAATCAATGAATACGTCAGAAGTGCAGCATTAGAAGCGTTACTAGTTTTAGTGGCTGAAGAAGTCATTTCTAGAGAAAAAGTCATAGAATATTATGCAGAATTGTTTTCAAATCGAGGTGGGAAAGAATATGATTATACTTGGACTAAGTTAGTTATTAATAGTATGGAGATTTGTGCGAAGGAACTGAAATCAGAAATTGATAAAGCCTTTGAAGAAAATTTAGTAGAAGAGTTTTTTATTGGGCAAGAGGATGTAAATGATTGTTTTGAGTTGGGAACAGAAGTAGCTTTAAATAAACTGCGCCAGAATCGACGTTATTCTTTCATTGAAAATGTGATATCAGAAATGGAAGGTTGGGCTTGTTTCCAGCCAGAAAAACTACAAAAACCGGATAACAGGTTAATTAGCCCAGAAGGATTTACTTTATCGACACCAAAACAATATAAGAATAAAGCTAAAAGCAAGAAAAAGATGCAAACACAATCTCGTCGAAAAAACCGCTCCCAGAAAAAATGAGTATTCAATGAACCCACGTTTGTCTAGTAACGGTCTTAAGAAAAGCGCTGCTCAAAGAAAAGTATTGAGTTAATAGATTGAATGCCGATAAAATACGACAATAGAAAAGGACAGACATATTATCTTTATCAAGGCATAATGAAAACGGGTAAGCCAAAGTACTTCTTTTCTATGAAAAGTGAAGGACATTTGGTTGAAACTATGCCTGATGGCTATGAAATTTATGAAAATCCTAACGCTCAAGTTTTTCTGAGAAAGGTTCAGCCGAAGATTATTAGCGATGAGGAAAGGGCGATGATTGTAGAAGGAGGAATAAAGCGATTTTCTAGCTTACAAAATTACCAAATAGATATAAAAAAGGAAATTATCACTGTGTATACAGCAGATCAAGACGTGAATCTGTTATCAGAACTATTAAATTTTTCTGTAAGGAACGATATGACAGAAGCAAAAACTAAACTCAGGCTTTCTATTTCTTACTCACCGATGCTTCGTTTCGTATTGATTGATCGGGTGAAACGAACATTTCTGACTCAAAGATATTGTTTTTTGGGAAGAATCGATGACTGGATTGAAATCGGTACGCAAGGAAATCTCCAGGGTCTAGTAGAAAATTATGTGAAGCATTTGGGACAAGAGTCATTTTTTGAACTACATTAAAAAGTCTTGCAACAGTCACAATAGATTGTGACATGGCATTAGTCGCATTAGGACTGAACATCCTTTACCACTTTCTGCTCACGATAGGTTTTTAGGTAGCAAACCCTTTTCAGCTATTAATTTTGCATTAATTTATCGTGGGCAAATAAAAATTAATTGACAAATACCAAATATTCAAAAAGTACATACATTACAGCACTTCCGGCTATTACGAAGCACAATTTTACCTATATCCCTTTCCTATCCTAACTTTTGAGACTGTGTGCGTACCTCATAGCAGGCGGAAGTGCTGTAAAAATAAAGAAAACTATGAGTGAGTACCAGTATTACGAATTTCAGGCATTAGACCGACCATTAACTGCATCAGAGCAAGCATATATAAGTAGTTTATCTAGTCGGGTACAACTGAGTGCAACAAACGCAATTTTTACCTATAGCTATGGAGACTTTCGAGGTGAACCCAAGGAAGTTCTAGAAAAGTGTTTCGACATCATGTTATATATGGCGAATTGGGGGACGCGACAACTAATGTTTCGTTTACCTAAAACAGTGGCTTCCTCATCAGTTTTTGAGCCTTATCGTTTAGCTGATAAAATTACTGTATCAAGTAGCAAAAACTATGTAATTGTGGATATCAGTATCCAGGATGAAGAATATGGTGATTGGATAGAAGGGGAGGGATGGCTAACAAAATTAGTGCAATTGCGTGATGATATTTTGCAAGGAGATTATCGAGTTTTCTATTTGGCTTGGTTAAAAGCAGCTTCAATAGCAATTGAAGAAGGGGAAGATGAAGAAGATTTAGTTGAACCACCTGTCCCAGCAAACTTGAAAAAGTTACCTGATGCGATTGAGGCTTTTATAGAGTTATTTGATATTGACCAGGATTTGATTGCATCGGCATCTCAAGTAAGTATTGATAAAAAAGAAAATCCTGAACCCATAAAAGAGTGGATTACAGCTTTATCATCAGAGGAAAAAGACTATTTTCTTTTGAAAGTGGCAACAGGTGAAATTAATGTTGGAATACAACTTGTAAACCGACTGCGAGAACTATTTAAGATTCCGAAAAGTGATAGTAATCATGATGTTCACAGACGCTCATTCTCACAGTTACTAGAAAATGCTAATGAGCAAATGCAACAACGTCAGCAACGAGAAAAACTAGCAGCACAACAGGAAAAAATCCGCAAGTTACAAGTTCTAGCTAAAAATCAAGATAAAGTATGGTCAGATATATATAAGTTACTTGAATTCAAGCAATCCAAAACTTATGACCAAGCAGTTGCACATCTAGTTGACTTACGGGAATTGGCTGAATATCAAGGAAAGCTAGAGGAGTTCAAAGCTTCTATTAAGCAGATGCAAAAAAATTATAGCACCCGGACTGGATTACTATCGCGCTTGAAAAAAGTTGGATTATTGTAAATTATCTAACTCCTCCCAATTTTCTAAGAAAGATTCTACATCTTGCTGATTTTCTTCAAGTAACTCATTAAGTAGTTTTGGTTGATCTTAATATCTTTTAAATCACATATTTGTTAGTGAAGCACATAAAATATAATTTTCACCATCGAGGGTTTAGGAGAGTTGTGCATACAAATAGAAATGTTGGAACATTGATAATCAACTCCTGTCATTTGACGACAATCTAAACCCATTGGACAGTACATAATAAAGTTAGTAAATAATATTAGTATAGGTGCGTGGCAATAGCTATTTGAAAATTGGTTGGCAGTGGGTTAAGGGTTGCTTGCATCGGGGGTGGGAATCATTCCATTCTTTGCAGCATTTCGGTACTCCTCTTCCACAACCTGCTATTGCTTCTCGAAAACAGGCTCAACAGCGGTATCAGAGAGAGTTTAAGGTCAAATCATACTGCTATGCTACTTGAGTTTTGTCGGTCAACCAGTCGGTTGCGTAGCTTGGCAGCGATAGCAGAATTCGAGAATAATTAAGGGCAGCGCTAACATAGAATTTAATTCCATCAAGAAATAAAGTATGCCCAAGACTTGGAACATAAAAATAGATAACCATTTTCAAGCCAACCCCAATTGCATCATCGCCACAGCCCATGTAGACAGCTTCCCTATAGACTTCCCCCTAGAACCCAACATCAGGGAACCCAACCGCAAAAGCGCAACCTACAGACAAATCTTCGACTCGCTGACGACCGAACCTGCAAAATTCTTCTCTCGCCACAGTGGAATCGTTCTGTCAGCCAATAAAGTTAAGTCCAACAGAAATAAAACCGAACTCGAACTAGAAATTTTAGAAGCTAACGAGGGCGGTAGCGATGGGATTATCAACGGTGGTCACACAGTTTTAGCCTTTGAGCAAGCAAAAAATTACAAATATGACCTAACCCAAGCCAGAGTAAAAATTACGATTTACATTGGACTGACTGAAGAATCAGCCAAGGACATAGCCCTAGCTTCAAATACCACAACGCCAGTAGATTCTCGCTCCAAAGTCAACGCCAGGGGTGATTACAAATTCATCAAGCAGTATTTAGTGCAGTTAGAAAGAGCAGAAGATAGAAAATTCCGCATCGCTTATTACCAAAACCAAAGCGGCGCTCCCAGAAACGCTCAGTGCAATGTTACCCATTTGCTCAAGCTCCTTTACTGCCTCGACAGAAATAAATACAATCCCGACGGCAATAAACGAACTAAACACCCAGTAGGGATGAGTCTTCCAAGTAACATCACAGACGCAGAAAGGGAGAGATTAACCGCTTTACTGCCTTTGCTAACTCATGCTTTGTGGATAGAGCAAAGATTGTACGAAATAATTCAAGAACATATCAGCAGCCCCAGAAGAAAGGGTGCTAACGACCTAGCATCAATTGATATACGTAAAACTACATTGTTGCCTGACAGCAAGTATTCATTCGGTTTTGGTGCGCCAACCGACTTGGCACTACCGATAATTGCATCATATCGGGTATTTTTGGACAAAGACTATAAATGGATTCTGCCGTTTAACGAATTCGCTGAAGATTTTCTTCAACACTTGTGGACGAACTATTTCCGCAAATACTTGGTATCCGAGAAAACAGCAGGAAATACAGTCGGCACAAAAATTAGCCGTAATCAAGAGATTTGGGAAAGTTTGTATATCTCTGCACAAAGTTATCTCAATTCTTCCTTGGTGAAAATGGTTAACTCCAGTAAGTCAGAAGAACCGAAAGTGACACAAGCTGCAAATAAGAGGGCAAAAAGGAAAAGCAATGGGATTAACGCAACCACTGCCCCTAAATGAATATTCTAAAACACGGTTAACTATTTACCCAGCAAACTTTTAATCTTTCCCGTATTTGAGGCTGGGTATTCAGATAATCTTTTAACCAGTCGCATCCCCGTGCTAATAGCCCATCTAATTCGTCAATCCGCCAAATCAGCACCTTGTTCTGCTCAGGAGAATTACCCTGAACATGGGCGAGAATATATTTCCCATCCGGGCTAAAATGTATTGGCGATATAAATGTAGATGAATACTTATACTGTGCAAGTTGCTTACCTGATATATCCCAAACACGATAAATTTTATCATCTGAAGCTGTGACAATTCGCTGACCATCCGGGCTAAAAACAGCAAATCCAACCTTACTTTGATGTGGTATTTCCAGTAATTGTTTACCAGAAGTATCCCAAATAATCGCCTTATTATCTAGGGAAGTAGCAATAACTAATGTCCCATCCGGACTAAAGCTAGGGCTATAAATCTCTTGATTCGCCTTCAACTCTGATAACTTTTGACCTGATGTATTCCACATAGTCACTATATTTCCATCAGTCGTAACAATACGCTCCCCATCTTGACTGAAGCTAGCACCCAAATAACTATTTTCACTTCCTTGAAATTTTACTATCTTCTCACCCGAAATATTCCACAAACTAGAGTAGTTTTTGCCGTCATAATCAAACATAGCCAAAATATATTTGCTATTATGGCTCCAAGTAATACCTCTAGCTTTAAACGTAGTTATTAACTTACCCGATTCTGAGAAAATTCTAGTTTTATGATTATAAGTTGTAGTCAAAATATATTTACCATCTGGACTAAAAGCAGCATACTCTACTCCATCTTCATGTCCAGAAAGTAATAATAGCTGTTTTCCCGATGTATCCCAAACACGAGCAGTTTTATCAGCTGATGCTGTGACAATCTTTTTTCCATCAGGGCTGAAATTAGCGCTACTAACTACATCTTCATGTCCGATAAATCTTGCCAACTGCTGACCATAACTATTCCAAATTAATATAGATTTTCTAGTTGGAGTAACAACATATTTGCCATTTGGACTCCAACTTGCTCCTGTAATAGCGTCTTTTGAATTGATAGCTACTTTAGTTACTGGTATTTTATTGGATAAATCCCAAATGCGAACAATTTTATCCTGTCCAAAAGTAACAATATATTTACCATCAGGACTCCAACGGGGGCTACTTTGATCCCCTGTTAGTTCGGTGATTAAATTACTTGATAAATCCCACGGTTTTACAGCTTCATCTCTTATATCCCACACTTTTATAGTATCATCGGTTGTAAAAAAGCGCTGACCATCTGGACTAAATTCTGCATCACCATTTAGTAATTTCTCATTTTTATTTTCTCTAATTAGCCGACCAGATAAATCCCTAACATAAGTTTTGTAAGGCGTTGACACGAAGATACGTCGGCTATCGGGACTAAAACCAGCATCCGTTGTTACCCATTTATCATCTACTTTAAATTGTGTGATTTGTTTACCGGAAATATCCCAAACATAGGAGTCATTAGAGTTAGTTAGAATATATTTTCCATTGGGACTCCAATAAGCACTGTTAACAGCCATTGTATGTCCTGTGAATGTCTGCAATAGTTTACCTGATCTATCCCAAATCCGGGCAGTCTTATCGTCGGAAGCAGTGAGAATATATTTACTATCTGGGCTAAATTTTGCGCTATTAACTTTAGCTTGATGTTGAAGTTGAAGTAATAAATTACCAGATAAATCCCAGATACGGGCTGTTTTATCATTAGGGATATTAACTATAGTTTTACCATCCATACCTCTTTCAATAACAAGTGGATTTCCAGAAGTCGTAATGACACGTTTCCCATTTGGGCTAAAACTGGCGCTAGTTACATTTTCTTGATGTCTAAGTATCGCCAATTGCTTACCCGAAAAATTCCAAAGTCGAACTGTTTTATCACTAGAACTAGTGAGAATTTGCTTTCCATCTGGGCTAAAATTAGCAATAAAAACTCCGTCCTGATGCCCTTTTAGTTCGACTATAAGCTTACCTGACAAGTTCCAAATACTAGCAGTTTTATTATTAGAAGCGGTGACGATGTACTTACCATCATGGCTCCAGTTCACAGTTGTAATATTGTCTTTGGAGGCAACAAATCGCTTGAGTTCATGAATATTATCAAGTATAGTTTGTAAAGCAAAGACTGGACTACTTGCAGGATATTTTTCTAGAGGTCGTCCATCTTTTACTATTTCTTTTAACCTTTGTCCTGCATCCATTGCTGTCACTAAAGATTCAAGTTGGTTTGTTTCAAACTGTTTTAGGGCTGTAATTCCTGCTTGTTCTAATCTTATACCTAACTGGGTTTCTCGTAATTGGTTAGTTGATATAGTTGCTCCGACAAAAGCAATAGCTGCTCCAATAAGAGAACAAATAAGAACTCCACCACCGATACGAATTTGTTGTTTGGCTTGATGCTGTGCCGTAGTTAAAGTCTCGTTAGCTTGTGCTAAGATGCGACTCTCTTCTTCTTGAAATGCTAGTGCCGTAGCCATTTCTTGTTTTTCAAATTCCTGGCTGGCAGTTAAAAACTGGTAATCTTGCTGATTTAAACTTTTATTAGCCACCCAAGTTTTGAATCTTCTAATGCTTTACCACGCAATAATCTAGAATTATCTTGACAGTTTGAAGCAAACCAAGCTGATAATGCTTCTGAATAAGGTCTTAAATCGGCAAGGGCTTTTTCAACCCAGTTTAAATCAAAAACATTTGCATAAATCTGGTTATAAATTTTTAAATATCCCTGTTGCTCTACAACTAATCCAGATAGGCGTAACTCTATCTGTTCTGGGCTATCTGAAGCAGGAATTTGTCCTAATTGTAAAATTTTCTGATATAAACCAAGCAACGCGCCTGTATTATATCTGCTCATCAAAATTCTATCCTGAATTGTTTTTAAATGGGGTGGTTCATCAAGGGAATCCCAATTTTCAACTACCTGCTGTATAACAATATTTTTTACCCATTCGGATTCTGTAATTTCTGTCCGTGTTTCCAGTGATTCATAAAGAATAAAGTTCTGGGGAGCTACTAATAAATCGCATAACTTTTGTGTAAGGAAGGGTTGGCCTCCAGTCCATGCTAGAACTTCTTTCAAAACAGCTTGCGGATTTTCAACTTTTCCTTTTAACCCTGATGCTAAAGGCGAAACTTCAGACGATTGAAAACCGTTAAGCTGAATTGCATGACCGATATTAAATGGCGTTCGGATTTTATCTGCAATTAAATCGCTAGGTGTTGCTACTCCTAGAAGAGCAAAAGTAATCCGATTAAACTCATTATTAAGATTACGTTTTTCATAACAACTTCTAATCCAAGAGAAAAAATCATCCCCCTGAAAGCTAAAGCTTAAAATACTATCAATTTCATCAATAAATATAACTATTTTACTTTGAATTCTTTTTAACAAAAATTCTTCCAAAAATATATCTAAACGCTGTATTGGCGACAAGCCGTAGTTTTCTTTCCACCAAGTTCTAATAAATTCGCTAGGGTTAGCTATTTCAAAATTTGCAACCAATGTGTAAACGATACCTGCATACCACTGTTCCGGATTTATATCTTTACTACCGCGTCCAGAGATGTCAATCGTAGTACAAGCGATCCCTTCGGCTTGTAGCCGTTTGATTGTACGAACTTGCAAGCTAGTTTTACCCATTTGTCGGGAATTAAAAATATAACAAAAGTTCCCAAGTTGTAATTCATTGTAAAGGTCAAAATCTGCTTGTCTAAATACGTAGCTGGGAGCATCTTCTGCCAGACTTCCACCAACTTTATATGTAAAATTGTTTTTCATTTTTTATATTTTGCTCAGTAAGCATCTGGATAGAAATAATAAGAGCGTTGGGTACGTTATAACTAAGTTTAACGAACTATTAATTATTTCAGGTATGTTACGCAAACCGTAATATACCTTATAACTAAAACCTATTTCGGCGAATTAAGGCTTCTAATTCATTTGATTGATTATCAATTAAGCCTACCATCGGAGTCTGTGGATTAAATTTTATTAGCATTTGTGAACGCTCTATTTTTAAATCGTTAATTTTCTCATATGCAGCATTTGTTATCAAGTTCTTTAAAACAGTTTTATCTACTTGCGGTTGTGTGCTAGCTATTTGTTTATACAAATCCTGGAGTTGAGTGTCAAAATGCTGAATCGTTGGATGTTGAGGTAGAAAGCGTGCTAAATTTAATGCTCGCTCGACTTCTATTTTGGCGATTGATTTTAAAATAGTACCAGTTGTAATCTGCGGGACTGCAATATTTACCCCCAAGCGGGATAATTCATTTCTGGCTTGATCTAACATATTTTGATTTTTGGAATCCATATGACCAGTTCCAAAAACCCCATTTAGATATTGCTGAAAAAGTTTTTCTGCTGCTTTGTAATCTGCAATTGCACTTGCTTTGTTCCCTAAATCCCGGTGCATATTGCCTCTAAAAAAGTACTCTTCAGCATTGGGACTACTATCACCAATTAATTGAGTCAAATCTGAAATCGCTTCTTGTCTTTCGCCTAACTTTTCATAAGCCCTAGCCCTATTCCAATATGCAGGACGGTTAAAACCAAATTTACCTGTATTTTGCCTGATTACTTCAGTATAGTCTGCCACTGCGGCTTTGTAATTCCCAATTGCAGCGTAAGCATTTGCACGATGGTAGTAGGGTTCTTCAGCTTTAGGATTGAGCCGAATTGCCTGCGTGAAAGAAGAAACCGCAGCGAGTGAGTCTTTTTGGCAGTCCTCTTGAAAGTGTCCCATGCCTATGAAATCGTTTACTGTATTAAGATATGGTGGTTTAGGAGTTCGACACTCAGTAGAAGCATTATCAGTCGGTATTTGTGCAACTAATGGTATCGAAAAACCTAGCAGTAAAATAGATGATACATAAGCTAATAAGGAAGGTATAGGGAAGGCAAATTTCATAATTATATAATCCGGAAAGATTTTCAGTTAAAGTAGGACTAGCGTTCACAGGCTACACCTCGAACCTTATTCCTACTGCTCCGATTTAACCTTGACTACACTTGAGTTCGCATAGGGGTATATCGAGTAGGTATCGACTTTGTAGTGAGATTGAATATTTGAAAATTTTGTCAAAAAAAGAAAATAAGCAGTTGTAATATCAAAAATGCCACGTTCGGTTAAAGTACGTCCTGAATTCATATCACAGGTAAAGTCAGCGCTACCGCGTAATGGTTATATTCGTCAAACTGATTTGGCAGAACATTTGCAAATATCTCAATCTACTATCAGCAGTTTTCTTAATGGCAGAGCTGTAGATTACCTTAACTTTAGAGAAATTTGTCGTGTTTTAGGGCTGGAATGGCAAGATATTGCTGATCTAACTACTGATTTAACAGTGGAAAGTGGGAAAAATATATTTTCATCACCCTTAGTAGGCACTATAGAGGAGAATAACAAAGAAACTCAAGAAATATTTTCATCCCACTCTCTAGAGCATCCATCCGGGCAAGTACCATTAGATTCACCATTTTATATCAAACGTTCCCCAATCGAAGAACGATGTTATGAACAAATTCATAAACCCGGTGCTTTAATTAGAATTAAAGCACCAAGGCAGATGGGTAAAACGTCTCTTCTAGCAAGAGTTATTAATGAATCCCATTCTCAAGGAGATTGTACCGTCATCTTAGATTTCCAACTTGCAGCCCAGGAGATTTTCGTTAATTCAGATAAGTTTTTACGCTGGTTTTGTGCAAGTGTTGGTTTAGCTTTGAATATCCCCAATAAACTTACTGAATATTGGGATTTAGCGGAAATGTTGGGTAGTAGCATGGCATGTAAAGCTTATTTTGAGGAATATCTACTACCAACAATTAATAAGTCGCTAACCCTTGGTTTAGATGAAGTTGATAAAGTTTTTGAATATCCCGAAATTTACCGAGATTTCTTTGGATTGCTACGCGCTTTACACGAAGAAGGCAAACGACGAGAGGTTTGGAAAAGACTGCGATTGGTGATTGTACATTCTACAGAAGTTTATGTTCCTCTTGATATTAATCAATCACCGTTTAATGTAGGGTTGTCTATAGAACTGCCTGAATTTAATAATAAACAGATTTTGGACTTAGTTCAAAGGTATAAACTAGATTTGGATGAAACAAAAGTTGAAAAATTAATGATGCTAGTGGGTGGGCATCCATTTCTAGTACGTTTTAGCCTTTATCATATAGCCAATAAAAACGTTACTTTAACACAGATCCTACAAAATCCCACAAGTTCTTCGAGTATCTACGCAGACCATTTACGTCGCCAAAGTTTAATTCTTACGCAGAATCCGGAATTAGCAAATGCAATGAAGGATGTAATTATTAATAAGTCTGCCAAGCTCCCGACAGTAACTAAATTTAAATTGCACAGTCTTGGACTGGTAAAATTGCAAGGAGATAGCGTATTACCACGTTGTAATTTATATAATCAATATTTACAGATTCATTTGTAAACAAATATTTTGTTGACTAAAACAAAGGCAGAGAGCGGCTGCCAGTGCGCCTTAAAAAAGGCAGCGCTTCATGAAAGACCCAACCTGGAACCGCTTTGCAACTGGTTTACGGGACTTGAAGATCAGGCGATAAAGCCCCGCTTCAGCAAAGTCAGCATTTCCTGTTTTTAAGGATTGTCATCAGCAGGGATATAGATATTAGCTATACCCCTTTCATCTTAAACAAAATTAACTAACGCATGACTAACAATTTTTGATTTCAAGAACCCACAGACATTCGCCACTTAAATCAAGGATTCTGCGTTCTATGATTTGTTCCCCTTTTTGAACCAACAATTTCCCAGACGCTCCAGCCATAAAACCCAACCCAATCGCCTCCACAGTTATATTACGCTAGTGGTCTGTCCCATTAATTTTGCTGGGTTGGATAAATCTTTGAAAGCTTAACTCTGGCATCTTCTGTACGAAAACGCCAATTTACACGAACTTGATTAATATTGCGCTCGCACTCCCAAGCCGAAACCTGTTTTTCTAAAG
Source organism: Nostoc desertorum CM1-VF14 (assembly GCA_019359245.1). GTDB lineage: Bacteria > Cyanobacteriota > Cyanobacteriia > Cyanobacteriales > Nostocaceae > Nostoc > Nostoc desertorum. The sequence goes on from JAHHHR010000069.1 coordinate 36,951, forward strand.
TTTCAATATTCGGAATTCTTCGTTGGAGACATTGACGGACAAGTACAGATAGCTCTGATTCAACCATATTTAACCAACTCCCATGTTTAGGTGTATAGTGAATTTCTAATTTTGTGGCAATCCGTCTGGCCTGTGCTGGTTCAAAAACTTCATATAATGCACCGATTGTATGTGTATTTAAGTTATCCATTACCAATGCAATTATCTCGGCATCTGGAAAGTGGATATCAACCAATTCTTTCAGACAAATTGCAAAATCGACTTTGGTACGACGCTCTGTTACTTTGATGTGTCTCCATCCTAAATAAGGAGCAAAATAGGCGAACAAATTACAACTGCCATTGCGTTCATATTCATAATCAAATTTGGCAACCCTTCCTGGCTTATCTTCGGTTTTTGGGATAGGTGGTATTGGTTCATGTACATCTGAAATTAATTGGCATAATCTTTCATCAAAGCATACCAGTGGGCGTTTTGGGTCAACAGCTTGGGCATATAAATCAAGCACATCTTCCATTCTATATACGAATTCTGAACTGATTTTTGGGATACACCACTGCTCTTTTAACCAAGGTTTCAGTTCGTTTTTTTTAAGATTCTACCAACTGTACTTTTGCTCAAGCTATCAACTATTTCTAGACTCACAAGCTGCGAGGCTAACATTCTTAAAGTCCAACGTGTACTTCCAACAGGTGCATTACTACAAGTTGTTGCTATTAAATATGCTTCCGCAAAATTAGTTAACTTCCGTGGCTTTCCCGGTCGCTTTTTCTCTGTTAATGTCGCTGCTAAACTTTCACTACAGAACTGTTTACGAGTTCGCTCAACTGTTGCTACTGATATGTGTAATATTTCTGCTATTATTTCATCAGTCTTGCCATCCGCAGCCATTAATAATGTGTGTGCACGCCGAATTTCTCTGGCTTTTGCTGAACCCTTTTTGACTAGACCCAGTAGTTCTTCCCTCTGTGATTCACTCAGATTAATTTGATACTTTTTGTTCATACACCCTTTTTCCTTCTTCTGCGATCGCTTGTCTGCTTGTGAGTACCAATGCATCCACATTGCTATTTAATCACACTTGATTATAACCCAGCAAAATTAATGGGACAGACCACTAGTTCGCTTTCGTGACGAAAGTGGGGTAAAGGGAAAGGGGGAAAGGTTTTAGCTTTGTTCAGTCAATCATCAGCACAAACCTCGAAGACCTTTCCCAAATCCGGTACGTATGTGAATGGTCAACTATACCCGCGTACTGCCTCGGCTTGCCACATGAAAGAGAAAGAGTCTTTATCATTGCCTACGCCGATGGCTTATTCCACCGTCAACAGCCAACCCCCTGGGCAGACCAAATTAGAAATCAGATTACGCAAGTACGGCTCTCTCATGAAGACCGAAGCTATCAACCCGGCATTCGTGAGGTGGCTTTTGGGATTCCCATTGGAGTAGCCAAGGGAATTAAGGGTAATTATGATGCCCGTCGCGCTTATGGCTTGAGTTGTTCTCCACGGCAAGCTGCGATCGCTTGGAAACGAATTGATTACTTGTGGGATCTATTGTCCAGTCAGGAGGCGTTTGCATAATTAAGCTTGTCCACACTTTGAATCGTTTAGGTATCTTTCACTATGAAAGACGGGTGTAGTTAGTGCCAAGCTAAACTGTGGCATTTTTAAGTATAATTAGCTGGTCATTGAAAGAAGTTGTGTATGCGCTCAAGGTGTACAAATATAATTAGTCTCCCTATATCCGCAGCAAT
>JAHHHR010000070.1 GCA_019359245.1 Nostoc desertorum CM1-VF14
CGGCATTACCCGATACGGAAATGACGTTTAGCGCAATAATTCCAGGGTCAACAGCACTGGCTAACCATTCATTCCAATGGTGCGCTTCTATGTCAGAGGGACGGGATATGATCTCGTACCTCTGTGTAACTTCAATTTTTTGAAGTCCACAGTTACTATTTTTCACAGCTTTTCCCTCAAATACGTTGTTTGTCAGTATTTGGAGGGGGTTATCGCGCTGCTACACCTTATATCTACGAGATTTACTGTTTTGCTTGTTGAAAATTTTTACTTATCAAAAAATTTGATAAATTTATATGCAAAATTTCGCAGTGAAAATATAGAAATTTCCACAGTAACTCATATAATATGAGTAAGCAGCGCGGACTAATCTCTTTCGCCAATCTGTGGTTCGAGCTTCCAACTACAATCCACTTTTTTGGTTCTCTAGAGATAAACCCCGCTTCCCAATATTTGAAATATTTAATTTTCTCTGTCGGGCAAAGCGTTCACTACTGAGTGGCTCTTTGTCCTTTTAATTTTTGTGTCTTTTGTATATTCACCTCCGTTTTACGCTTCATTTGAGTACTTGCTGATTGTACAGAACTTTTGGCTGTCTTATATCTAACAAGACTGGGATTTTTTACTTGAAATTACTCAACAAGAGTTGATGATTATTCAAGAAATGAGGCTTTGCACTGCACTTGTGCTGAGTCGGTCATTTGTTCTTCTCTCTTTCAGTTGGCAACGGTTCTACCTTGATATTGCGTACTCCTACTTCTATCAGGTATGCCGCTAGATTGGCAGTAGTTCGCCCTTGGTTCTCAGCTAGTGCTTCAAGCTGATCAAATACAGTATCAGGTAGCGTTACACTAAAACGCTTGCTCATGCATCATTTTCGCTTCAAATTGCCTCCTAAATCATACGCTGTGATTCCTATTTAAGTTTAAACTGCTGCGGTATTGCTGTTAACTACATCTATTTTAAACTTTATGTGCAGTTAAATACCATCATAGTGCATCGAAATAGATGCTATAATAGTTTTGTCAGCCAAAAAACGACACAAAACAAAGGCAACAGAAGCCAGAAAGTGATGTTATGGCTAACCGTTAACTGGATATTTGTATTTAAGGGGATTCAGCCTCTAAATTCTCCAAATCTAGAAAAATCAAGACTTTACCAATTATCTGAACCATGACAACCGTATATTCCAATGCCAAAAATTGGCTAGTTCAGGCAGACTTGTTAGCCAAATCCGGGCTAACTGACCTTATCGCCGGAAAAGACTCAGGAGCAGGGTATGGCAAAGCAATCATTGGTGATTTTTCGATCATGATGCCTGCCGCATACTCACTTGTTCGCAACCGCAACCTCATGCACCACGAAACCATCTCAAAAGATGGGGCATGGGTACGTTATGTCGAAGGAACGCGGCTTGACTTAAAAGATGTTCAATTTTTTTGGGGCAGTGCAGCGATCGCTCAAACTGACCACACCCTGCTACACGAGGATAAAGCCAAAAAAGCAGAACTGGCATTAGAAAGCATCCTTGCAGACTTAGCAGTTCTCAATATTCCCGATGGGGTCAAGCTTTCGATTAGTTTGAGCAATCACAATCCAGAACGCTGGGCAGATGAAATTAAACGCCGAGTCGAAGGGACTCACACCTTTGAGCATCTGCACCCTGTAACCCGTTCCATTGTCACCAAGACAGTTGAGATTGTTGTTACAGGCATTTACCCCGAAGGATTTGGAAGCATTGCTCACTGCTTATTTGGTGAAGCATCCCTGGTACTTGACCCTTCAGAATTAGCGATCGCACTCGATATCGGTTCATCAACTTGGTTGGTAACTGTCTTTAATGGCAGTGGTGCAGTGATTGACCGTCACCTGATAGAGGGTGGTTGTGGTGAACTGCACAGCATGATTGCAGAATCTCTCGACAAGCGAAACGACCGAGTGAGCTTGCTGTCCAAGGATGTGAAGCACTCGCCCAGTTTGGTGAACCAGGGAATTGTAGAAGGCACTTTCACATACGGCGGCAATCACCTGACAGGTAAGAAGTTTGAAACCGAGTACAGCCAGTGCCTAGATCAGTGGTGGAGTACCAGGATTGAGAAATTCGCCAATTTCGTTACAGCAGGTAATTACCTGGATAGAGCGAAATACCTTGTCGCCTGGGGTGGGGGTGTTTCTCTACCAGTAGTGGATCAGAACCTAGCCGATTTAGGCTTTGTGATTTTGAACAATCCCCAATTTATCAATGCCTTGGGGTTGAAACTATTAACTCAAATATCTTTGGGAGCCTGATCAATGAATTACGAATCTCGGCGTATAACCATCTCCTACCTAGCAGTAATTGAATTGTGCAAGATTTTTGATTTACCCCAAGATGCACCGACACAAGCATTATCAGCAGGTGTAGAGAAGCTGATTTTTCAACACGGCAATGTTCAAACAACGCCAAAACCCGAAACAGCAACATCTACACAGCCCAATAAATCGGCACTTAGCGCAATGGTCACTAATTTCAAAGGGGCAGCATGACCAAATCCAGATTTAGAAACACGGTTTTAGGCATTGGAGCAACAGCAGCAGCGATCGCTTTTGGCTACTTCGGAGTCCAATACTTCGGTAAAAACAATATGTTCACCATCGCCGCATCTGTCGGGGGTGGAGGTGCAATCAGCTATGTACTTCAAAGGCCGAGTCAGCCAGAAGCGCCAAGCACTGACCTAGAACCCCAACCCACACCAGTTAAAACCCAAAGGAAAGGAAGGAAGTCATGAGCGACCAAGACACTGTGCAGACACAACCATCGCTAACAACAACCGAAATCATGACCATCATCCTCGGTTGCGAACAGACTTTAAGGTTTGTGCAAGCATCTCCCAATTACAAGCAAATCGAAGCGTCCGAACGGTTCAGTACATCGAATGACTTAAAGATGGGCGATGCCGTTCAAGCCTTGATGGAGATTCACGAAGCGATTCTAAATATCGAGTTTTATTCCCAAGTCGAGGGACAAGCTTATGCTTTCAACGATAGCCAAAAAGCGTAATCATTTGTACTCTTTTGGAGTCAATAGAGGCAGCAATGAATAATTTAAGCAGAGTCTACGATTCAACTCTACTAAGCAATTCCAAGGTTTACCAGATTGACCGAACACTCTACCAGTACCTCTTTAAAACAGGCACAATCCAGCATCCAAAGTACCATTTTCGCCCTCTATCTGGACAACGAAAGAAGGCTGATTTATTGCTCAATCACAAGGCTTTAACTACTCGCTGTTATGAAGTCACAGGTATGAGTACCAATGCAAGAGTCATCAGCCAAGAATCACTGCAATTATCAATATTTTGAGGTGAATTATGAATACTCAACCACTGCCAGAATTAGTTGCACAAGCCCAACAATTACTAACCCAAATTAGGCAGCATCCCCACTATCAAAGCTTGCGATTCGATTGCGATGTAACCATTGGTGATGTCATTCAGTTTTTCAATAATCTGCAATGGTCAGCCACAGCTTCAACTGTTGATGTTTCAAGAGAAGGCTTTTTTCAGTGATGGGGAGAGCGATTGCAATGATTGGCCGTCGGTGCAATCGCCCTACCAATGTGTCTACCGCCGCATAACGATAAACGACATAAGGATTGTAGCAACATGAGTAAACCAATAGGATATTTCACGTCAGCAATGCCTGGAGATGGTTCGTACCTGGATGAGCTTCAGCAACGGTACGGCAGCACATTTGAACAACTGAGCAAGATAGAAAAACTGTTGCTATTGCATGGGGTAGTTCAAAACCTGTTGAGTGCAGAGATAAATCTCCAAGGCAGTTCAGTAGCGGCGGCGGCTGTTTCAACAGTTTCTCTTATTGCCCAGAGTATCAATAAAAGGGTGACTTTGGGCGAACATCTGGGACTGGCATCCGCATTGATTAATCAACTCAAATACCAACGCTAAGGAGACACAGACATGGACTTTGCAATACGCAATCCGGTAGTTGGTCATAGTTCGCACATTGATGAAAAAGCGCAATCTTGGGGAGGATTTGAGTCTGATATTCTGGGCTATCTTTCAGATATAAATAAGCTCGAACAGTTTGCGGATTACGCCAATAATGCCCAAGAATTATCTGACAGACTAGAACCATTTTTGGACAATGCCAAGGTGGTCTTTGAGGCGATGGAGAAGCTAACAAAAGGGCAGGTCACTTGGACAGAGCTTCGTAAACAATACGGCTCTCATGTTGCGGGTGCTATCGCTAAAATTCGCAAGCTTAATTCCGAGTTTGATTCAGAGATGAGTAAAATAGATGCCCAAGATAGAGCCGATTTATTGCGAATTGATCAGAAACGCAAACACGCTTTAACTGAAGTTGCAGCCCAATTGCATCAAGATTTACAAGCTGAACTTTGGCGGCATGAAAATAAAATCAGCAGCATAGAAAATAAGCAAACTGTGCAAGCTGAACGTCAAGCCATCACAACAGGACTGAGAGAGAAAAGACAACAACTTTTAGCCCGTGCGCGGTACGGCTCAAGGGCATTAGAACCCAATCAAACACCCCAGGAAGTGATACCAGTTACTAGCCAAACTTCTGCACCTGCGTCTAGTGTTTCTGCAACAGGAACAGTTCGCGGTTGGGGTGCAATGCTGGGTAACTTGTGGCAGAAGTTAGGCGACAGATAACTATTAGTTGAAAGGACACAGGCTGATGCTAGTAAGGAAACGATATGAAGATTCCCATAGCGTCAGCCCTTTTTCAATGGAAGGGCTGGCACAAACACCACAATCAACTAAGCAGCATCAACAACCAGAACAGCCACAACCACTGCCAGAAAATAACCGGGGTAGAACATTTAGACGTGCTGGTAATGCTTGTGAAATTGTCGCTGGCAGTTGTCTAAATAGTGCAGTTATTTTCACCTTTCATCTGCTGCAAGTTCACCCAGTTGGAATGTTCTTAGCTGTTGGTACTGCACACTTGTACTTTACCGCCACTGCAACAGGTGAAGGATTTAACAATTTTGTCACTAATTTAATGACTGGTTGCAGTGCGTCATTAGCCCTATTGTGTGCGCTCAATGAACCGTTGGGTGAGTGGAATGAATCGAGAATTTCTACTAGTACAGTTAAGACTTCTATTGAGTCGGTTTATAAGCCAAAAACTGCTGAATCTTCAAGTTGGATGGATGGTGCAGGAGTGGCGATATTCGTAGCACTATTAATGATTTTTCTGTTTGGTGGTAAAAGAGGTAAATGAACTATCTATCTGAGAAACATAAACAGTTATCTGAGTCACAGCAATCGGGTTTAATGTTGTGGTTTGGTCAATTGCCGATGGATAAAAAAGCTGTTGCAATCGGGCTGAGTTTGACTGTGGGAATTAGTTCGGCTGCAATGGCATGGATTGGAACCAGCAGCGATCGGATCTACTTCTGCATCAAAACCCCAAAGAATACATTGGTGTGTCAGGACAAAGATAACCGTCCTTTTCGCATGACCCCATTTTATTGGTCACAGTGGCAGTTAGAAGGAATGCCGCGCCAAGTAGTGCGTGACCCAGCTATGGGGGTAAATGGGTTAGTGAAGGCGACCAACCCTTACAAGCCGTTTTGGGCGTTTGGGGGATTCCTGGGGTTTGCTCTTGCTGGGTGGATGCTTCGCCATTGCCAGTATGAGGAGAAACAGAAAGCCGTATTTGAAGACATCGCCCAAAAGCGGGATGCTGCAAAGGCAGAGATGGCCGCACGTTCCGAGTTACTAGAGAGTTACCGAGATGTTGCGATCGCAGAAGTCCAACTACAAGCCGACTTGGATCTAATCGCCAATGACCGCACTGTTGACATACAAAAAGCCGAGATTTACGCCCACACGGAAATTGAAGTTACCCAGATGGAGGCATCAGACGCTATTTTTGAAGCGCAAACGGCTGGGATGACCGAAGAACAGAAGGCAGAGTACATCAAACAGCTACGTGATATGAAAACGCCCTATTTACAAGGTAGCCAGACTTTACAGGGGACGATTGACCCCAACGATAAGGTTACTGGATCTGAAGCAGGAGCGATCGCAGAAGGTGACAAATATCGGTGGATTAACAACACCATCGGCTACCCCACTTTAATATTTGGTGGCATGGGTGCGGGTAAGTCCTGGACTACTAGAGAGATTATTTGGCATAAGCGTCAAGCTGGTTGGAATCAAATCTTTGTACTTGACCCACATGGAACTTCTGTTGAATGGCGGGGGGTAAACCTGATTACTGGTTACAGGGAAATAGCCGACTTCATGCAATGGTACATGGAGGAAATGCGCCGCCGTTACAAAGCCTACCGCAACAGTGGCATGACTGAGGAGCAATGGACGCAACACTTAAGAGACACAAACCAACATTTCTGTGTAGTCGCTGAGGAGTTTACAACTTGGACAGATAACATTGTTGAGCCAATGCCAGACGATTGTGAAGATGAAAAATGGAAGCCTGACCCTGATTTTATTGGTAAATGGTTTCGCTGTGCCATGACTGAATCTCGCAAGCAATTAATGATTCCTTTGTTCGTAGCTCACGACCGCACAATGGAAATCTTAGCTAAAGCTAAAGGATTATCAAAACTTCGGGATGCTGCACTGTTAGAAGTAGAACTAATCGCAACTATTGACCCAATTACGACAGAAGCAAAAGCTAGTGGTCAGGGCAAGATTAAATTACCTGGGCATGGGCAATGGATTGATATTGAACTGCCTAAACTTGACCACAAGCGAATTGATTTTCGGTTTGATAGACCTGTGACCAGTAATGAACCGCCAACCATCGATAAAGCTACTTTAGAGCGCATTTATGAACTGGAATTCAATCTTGGTAACAAAGCAGGTGACACCCAAGATGAACCGAAAAAATTATCACCAATGGCGCAAAAGCTGTATGAATATCTCACCAGAACTGAACGAATTGAAGCTGATGTAAGAGAGTTCAAGGGCAACTTTAAAGTGAACGGTGAGAGATTTAGTGTTGAGCAAATCAAGGGCTGGATGTATGAAATTGTGGGGGCAGGTATGGCTGACTGGATAGGCGAGGGTGTTATCAGGCTCAATCAAATTTGACTGCTAATAGTGTCTGGTGTCTCGCCTCAAAAACGCCCTTTTTTCGCGGACACCGGACACCAGACACCACAGACACTAAAGCTTGAAAGCCTTATCTAGCATAGACACCAGCAGACACTACCCCAGACACCGCCCAGACACCAAGTGTCTTAAGCGTGTCCGCTAGACACCAATAATAAATAACCGAATAAACAGCCCTTTATTATTAGAGGATTATCAATATTATGCTGAAAATAGTAATTGTTGAACCAGAAACGTTCACGCTCTTGGGCATCAAAGCTGCTATTGAACAATCTCCAGATATAGAAGTAACTGGTGATGCCTCCAGTGGTAAGATAGGTTTTAAATTAATTGAACAGATGAATCCTGATGTTGTGTTAGTTGATTTATTCTTACCCGACATGAGTGGTTTAGAACTGACTCGTTCAATTAAAACAAAGACTAATAGTAAAGTGGTGATTTTTACTAATCAGACTCATGAAGACTTTATTAACTCGGCTTTCCGTCATGGGGCTGATTCTTATATGCTGAAAAGTGCTGATATAGAATTGATTGAACTAGCCATCAAGAGAGCTTACTTTAATGAATGTCTACTTGACCCGAAGCTGGCTAAAAAACTGTTAGAAAGCCTTTATCACAACAGATATATCGACCCTAATTTTGCTGACAAAAACTTGCTTGACTCTCCCACCGAGCGGCAAATACAAGTCCTGCGATTACTGGCTCAGGGTTTAGTTTTTGAACAGATTGCCAGAGAAATGTTTCTCTCTGTTAGTACAGTCAAACATTATGCCAGCGATTTGTACAGTAAATGGCACGTCAAGAACCGTTATGAGGCGATAAAAAGAGGCGCGATGCTTGGTTATATCGACTATAACTTGATTATGAATGAATGATTTATCGGTGGGGAGAGCGAAAGGATTAAGTCGGGGAGTGGTGGGGTTTAATTCTCTCAACAGAAATGGTTGATATTAATGGAATTAGGCGACAGACACCCAGACAGAACCCAAGACTAAGACTCTAGCCCCCGATGAATCACCAGGGGCTTTCTTGTTAACGCTCACCTATCAAATCAAACAATGTCAGTAGATGACTATCACCACTACAACACAAGGGAGCAAGAAGAGAAAATTGAAAAAATAGCTGATTTTAAATAACAGTCTTTTCTTGTTCCTTAGAAACTGGCATTAAAAACAGTTTGGGGAATAAAAGCCCAGAACGATTTTTGTAGTCATCAAACTCAGAGTAACGAGATAAAGATTTGTCCTTCTTCAACATATTTGGAATAAATACTGTGCTGATAAAACATCCGAGAATCAAAAATGGAAGCCAGTGTTGAGTCAGCATGGCGAAGGCAGTATAAATAAATATTTCCCCCAAATAATTGGTGTTGCGGCAACGGGCAAAGAACCCTTCTGTTATTAATCCCTTCTGATACTTCAGGGTATAGTATTTCTGGGCATCGCTTACAAAGTGTAGAAACACACCAAAGATATTTAAAGAAATAGCTAGTGCCACTAGTGGTAGTGGTGGTACTGTGCCACTACTAATCAGAATAAAGGGTGCTATCCAATATAAACTCACCACAAGAAAGATGAAAATGCCTTGTGGAATAGAAACAAATTGCTCCCATTGTTTGTCTGGAAATAGCTGGTCTTTTAGTAGCCACAGAAAGCCATAAGTACTATGAAGTGCTAAATACACCCAAGCACCAACAGTGAAGTTCTGGTAAACAAACATAAGTCCCAGTACAAAAAAGAATGTTAGTCCTTTGTGGAGATTGATGGCATACTTAGTTTTCATGATCGGGATATTGTTCTCTATTGATTTTTATGTTTTTATTCTCAATTACTTCAACTTTTTTTGCTTAATACCCATAAAGCGCCTTGCCAGGGTGGGGTTGACTGACGCTTGGGTGAGCGGGACTACTGGCTAGCTTTTACAGCTTGTTTTTGCTCGTCCCCCAATACCGGGAAGTACCGCCGAGCATTAAAAGGCTTCTTCCACCCACGGGTGTTATCTACTTGGTGGTTGGTGGTAGCAATTGCTGGCGCATCGAGGGAGAGCAATCGCTGTGACTACCGCTTGAGTCAGGGCAGTTATTAGAATGAGATAGCCTAGCAATGCTTAAATAAGGGGGATAATGAGTCAGTCAGCAATCATTACCGCATCGCCAGATGTGATGAGTGGTACGCCAGTCTTCGCAGGAACGCGAGTACCTGTGCAAACCCTGCTGGATTATTTGAAGGCGGGAGATTCCATTGATGATTTTCTAGAGGGATTTCCCACAGTGAAACGAGAACAGGTGATTGCTTTTCTGGAAGCCGCACAAGCGCAGATCCTGAAGCTGGTTGCATAGTGTGAATATTTTGATTGACGAGTGTATTGACCGAAGACTGGCAAGGCAGTTGTCTGGGCATATAGTGAAAACGGTGCCACAGATGGGTTGGGCTGGCATCAAAGATGGAGAACTTTTGCGTTTAGCCGAAATTGAGTTTGACGTGTTTATTACGGTAGATCGGAATCTGCCATTTCAGCAAAATTTGGCAATTCTAGATTTAGCTGTTTTGGTGTTGCAAGCACCATCGAATCGATTAGCAGATATGAGCGTGCTGATTCCTAAAATTTTGGCAATTGTTGACACAGCACCAAAGGCTACAGCCACCGTGGTGAGTGAATAAAATATCATCTGTCGGTGTTTAACGTAACCACACTTCCTGCAATCACTTTCCAGTTGTTTTCAAATAGCTTCCAAACCCTGAGATAGCGGAATTTGCCATCAATTTCTTGCCCTAAATAGTTTCCTAGTATCTCTACCGTGACGGCAACAACAACGTCGTCTCCGACCATGTTTAGCATTAGATCACTTGATTCAAGTGTATGCAGGTTGATGTTTCCCGAACGGTAATTTTCCAGATCCATCGCTTTGGTTGCTGTTTCGCCACTAGGCCCGTTAAACAGAAGCTCATCGTGAAGCAGTTGATCCAAAAGTTCCACGTTATTGGTTTTCATTGCTGAGAGGAGTTTTTTCTCGTTATCGATGACCTGGGCTTTGTGGGTGGCATCCATGATGTTTCTTGTTGAATTGACCCTAGATGAGTTCATGGTACAGGGTGTGAAGCAAGCGTTCAAGGGTGGCTAGATTATACCTGCAAGTGGTCATCACGCTGCAATCATAAGCAGGTTTAATCAGCCAACGGGATCATGCGGGTTGTAGCGGTCGTGCTTGAGGGCTGATTGATAAGTCTGGGTTAAGGGTGTGTCATCGCTCACGAGAGAATAGGCTTTTTGGTCAGTTACATTGTTTTATTAATGTTAGATCATGTAGGCTAGAACCTATGAAAATAAACAGATTCGGCAGAGCAGAAATCCTCACACCTGACCAAATCAATCTCCTATTTAACGAGGGCTTTGTCAACCCACGTGATCGCGCTTTATTTGGCGTGTGCCTTTACGCAGCCTGCCGAATCAACGAAGCTTGTACTTTGGCGGTGAAAGATGTGTTTGGCAGCAACGGTGTTAGAGGCGTGTTAGTACTACGCAGTGTCAACACCAAAGGCAAGCGGGACACAAGGGAAATCCAAGTGCATCCCAAACTCAAGCAGTATTTAGAAGAGTACAACCCCAATCGCCGTAAGGAGTTCTTGTTTCCTGGTCGGCATGGGTTGGGGCATATTCATAAGGTGAGTGCTGATAAAATCCTCAGAGATACCTGTGTGCGGCTGGGGATTGAAGGGGTAAGTACGCACAGCTTCAGGAGGACAGCGTTAACCAGGATGAGCGATGCGGGGATACCGTTGCGCCACATACAGGAGATATCGGGGCATCGGACTTTGGCAGCGTTGGAGCGATATCTGGGTGTAACTGAGAAGCAGAAGCAAAACGCGATCTCTGCTTTGGATTTTTGAATATTTCTATACGAGATTCTATACGGAAGGAAACGGCTGTATAGGGGACTTCCAGAAAATAAAATATACAGATAATAAAAATGATAATCATTGTTAGGCGGGGTGGGAGAGGCTGCCAACAGCAGCCTCTCCCACCCCAAGTTGTAGTAAATTGAATGATGATTCGATTTTGGGATGTTTGAGGTGTCAATACAATTAACAGATTCATTGAAAAAGTTATTGAAGGAAACCGCACATCAATTAAAAGGAGCAGCTAAACGTAGGTTCATTGCACAAACAGTTGTGGCATTAGGACACGGAGGACAGTCTCTAGCAGAACGAGAGTTGGGATGGAACCGTGTAACTATTGGTAAAGGAATTAAAGAATTAAATAGTGGTATCACTTGCGTGGATAATTATCAAGGTAGAGGAAGAAAAAAAGCAGAATCACACCTACCAACTCTTTTAGAAGATATCAAAAAGCTAGTCGATTCCCAAAGTCAAATAGACCCAAGTTTTAAAAGTCAAAGACTCTATACCCGCCTGGGTGCATCTGTTGTAAGACATCAATTAATTGAGAAATTTGGTTATGCTGAAGAAGAATTACCAACTTCAGAAACAATTCGTGTTAAGTTAAACGATTTAGGATATCGCCTGAAACGAGTTGCCAAAATTCAACCTCAAAAAAAATTCCCGAAACTGATGCAATCTTTGAGCAATTAGCTATAGTTCACCAAGAGGCTTCAGACGACGAGAGTATTTTACGCTTAAGTTTGGATGCCAAAGCTCGTGTCAATATCGGCTCCTTTGACCGTGGTGGTAGAAATCGAGTACCAACGAAAACTGAGGACCATGACTTCAAACCAAAAACAACTGTGGCTCCTTATGGAATCTTCCTTCCAGAGCTTGACGAGCTATTTTTGTATTTCACAGAATCCAAAGTAACTAGCGATTTTATCGTTGACATTTTAGTGGATTTTTGGGAATCAGAAAGCTGGCGATTTTCGGAAATAAAAACTTTACTTATTAATCAAGATAATGGAGGAGAGAATAGTTCTCGACGTACTCAGTTTATGAAACGTATAGTTGAATTTGCTCAATCATACAAATTAAATATACGTTTAGCTTACTATCCTCCCTATCACAGTAAATATAATCCCATTGAAAGAACTTGGGCTGCCTTGGAAAATCATTGGAATGGCAGCATTTTAGATGAAGTTGAAACTGCATTAAATTTTGCTAAAACTATGACGTGGAATGGTAAAAATCCAGTTGTTAAGTTAGTTACTCAAACTTACTCTAGCGGAGTCCGTCTAACTAAAAAAGCTATGCAAGAAATTGAAAATATGATTGGACGTTTGACTAATTTTACCGAAGATAATTTACCAAATTTAGGTAAGTGGTTTATTGATATCTGTTGTGGAGTAACGTAATTTCCAAAAAGTTAAAAGCGCCAAAATAATCGATATCAATATCAATTCTGTTCACTGCATTTAAGAACTATCTTTGTGCAGACATTTGTCTTGCATATTTATGGGGAGAGAGGGGTTGCCGTCAGCAACCCCTCTCTCCCCATAAAATGATTATCATTTTTATTGACTGTATATTTTATTCTCTGGAAGTCCCTAGAAATAGTGTCTCTTGCAGAAAATTACTTAAATCTCGGCTCAATGCCATTTTGATCAATCTTTATTATTTTTCTCTTCTTTTTCTGTGACTAATCTCATAAATTTTTTGCCTATAGTTGTTAATTGAGGTGTTGTATCATTAAGGTCTATAAGAGATAAATTCGGCATTTTGCTTACTCCATCTATATTTATTAAGGATTTATTCAATAATATTTCCAGACTTTCTATTAAATCTTCTTTGCTCATTTCTGCTTTGATATTTACTTCTGAGATTAACCGATTTATAGAAAAATCTTTTATTGATTTGATTTCAGACTGTTTAAATATAATGTCTAGTACCTTTGCGTCATTAGGTGATATTTTCTCCAAAATATCTATATAAGATGGATGAATAAACGTTCCTTTAATAGACGATTCTAATAACTTAGACCATTTATCGCTTAATGTTTCATCTTCTTCGATTGAAATATTTTCAAGTATTGGTATTAAGGTTTTTATAGGTACTTTTTTCGGTTCTATTCCTGCATGATTAAGTCTTTCATAAATTTCTTCCATAGCCTTTGCTGTTCTTTTTGCATTAAAACATCTCACCTCATTGATAACTGTTTCAATCGCAATTCCATCCACTCCTTCAAAAACTTTTGAAAGAAATTTGTATATATCGCCCTTAACTGTTAGAGCAAATGCAGCACCTGAAAATATTGCTAGCCAATCACTCATATAAATCCTCTTTTTTCTAGTAACTTTAAATGCTTCTAACAGCTTAAACTATACTGTAACGCTTGCCTGAGTGGTGAAGAGGGCGGCGGCAGCAGCAGAATTAGAGAATGCCATGAATGTTTCAGCCCACTGGTTTAGGCACAGTCATGCTACCCACGCATTAGATGAAGGTGTTCCGGTGCATTTGGTTCAGGCTACTTTAGGGCATACAAGTTTGGATATAGGACTCATATTTGATTTTTGAACAAAACTCAGTACACCTTTATTCCTTCTTCCCAGTCCCTAGCCCCTTACCTCTACGAGTGATTCAGAAATCAAATCGGATTGCTATACCACGAGTAAATATCTGCACGTTAGCCCTGATAGGAGTTCTGGGGAGGTTTTAGTTAAGCGATGGTCTGAGCCGTTTTAATTAGCGATCGCTACATCACGTACTTGTTTTTGAATCCTGCAAGTCTATATCATCTTCCAATTCTTCAGCAGTGTCTGAGTAATTGAACATGAAGACAAACTTGTTTTTAGGTAGAACTAAAGTTGGAAGATAGAACGGTAAACCTTCCCAGCCATCTTCTTTTCTACCTTGTTCCAAAATGACAATAAGTGTAGGAACATTAGGATATTCTTGCTTTGCCTTATTTACCCATTCAGGACTAGTAAAACCAGAAGTTCCTCTCCACGTTCCTGACCCATCTTTTGCCGGTCTATTTTTTAATCTAAGTCCCTTGCCTTTTGTTTCTTTTCCCCGACGAACATTGAGCCGTCCCTGCTGAATACCTGCCGTATTCTTCATTGCCTTGAGTACCTCTTGAACTCGTTTATCCTCCCAGGGATAATTACCAGCAGGGCGACTTGGCATATATGATAGGATATTGAGTAAAAAGTCGATATCTATTTCATATAGCATATCTTCATCGCTATACGGCTCTAAAAGCTTGGTTAAATTCTCTGTATGCTCCTTAATTTCCGAAGCTTTCCAGAGTGGATCAGGGGGGAAAATAGCTATCCCAGGTGTAAAAGCATTAATTGCTGACGGATTTAAGACATTAGAACGAGTTGGTTTCAGTTTTGACCCTACCCAAACGGGCTGAATGTTAATATTGTTAGGGTCATCACCTATAGCTTGGCGCATTCCCTCATCAGCTTCATGAATTGCTCGGAAATCTTCTAAAATATGCTGAGGCAGAAAAAGGCGAGTCACATCAAGTAATTCCTGACGATAACCAAACATCCGTGCGTGCTGATGTACTGTATCCATCGTCTTTTGCTTGGCATCACGTCCGTAATAAGTAATCATTAATCCCTCAATAGTGACACCACGGCCAAGTCTGTTACCCCCTATCAGAATGTTCATTCCTGGGCTATACTTTAGTTCTTTATCTGGATTGCTCGCATCAATAACCTTTGGTATGGCATTTCGTAGCTCATGCTCTAGCTCTATAACTAAATCATTGAGTGGTGGGAGATTTTTTGCTGTTTCACTTAACTCTGTATAGGCTTGATTTAGCCACTTCATTGCTTCTTCACGCTTTGTAGCAGATAGCTTTCCTCGAAGAGCCTTATCAAGCTCCACAACAAAGCTACGAATAACCTTTTCCAACGTGCTATGAGTGATGCGCTTGTGGTCAATATGAGCCAGGAAAGAGTATTTAGCATCTGAATTTTTTGCAGATTTTATCTTATATATTGAACCTAAGAAGAAACAGCATAGAGATAGTCTCAATCCGGGAGGAATATCCCAATTATTACCAGGGGTTATCTTTCCTCCCTGTTTTTTTAATTGATCTAACTCTTCTAGTTCAACTTTTGTACAGCAATATTTGCTGTTGTCTGAAAAAAATAAATCTCCTCCAATATAACTATCACCAGGTTGAGGAAGAGCAGCACAGAAAACTGGTTTACAGGGATGATTAATATTTTGTAGTAGAAGGCTTTGAGGAGTTGCGGTAATCTGCAAATATATATGATTAGCTACCTCTTTCCGAATATTACCAATTTTTTCAAAAATTGCACTATCTGGAACTGTATCTTTACCTTTTTTAGCCTGTTTTGCTTCGTTAGTATTTGGGCTGGCATTATCAGCTTCATCATCAAATATAAGTGTAGGCACACTACTGGCTTTAACAGACTTGAGAACTTTCAACAAATTATCTAGGTGACTTTTATTCTTTGTAGATACTAGGACAACACCAGTATCTTTGATATAATCAAGTAATTGGTTAGTTGCAAAGTCTTCTGGATCATTTCTCCATTGTTGCCAATTAAAAACAACCGGGCCACCTTTAAGTTGATCGGCAAAACGACCCGCAGTTTGTTCGCCTAAGCACGTATTATCAGAAGTCAACACAATGAAACAACGGAAATGGTTAGCCTGAGCAAGTGCCAGTGTAGCAATAGTAGTATTAGTTTTACCGCTTTGGACTTTGCCATAAATTAGTCCGGTAGTACCATCAGCTATTTTTCCCTTGTGAGGCTGACTAACAATACCTGTACCTGTAGTACCAACATCACCAGAACCAAAAGTTGTCGAGTAGACATCAACGCAATTCTGGACTACTTCAACAGCAGTTTGTTTTAATTGCTCTGCTGCTGTATTCCCAATTTTGCTTTGAAGTCTGTCAATAACCTTATTAATACAATAGCCGTCCGTTGCAATATCTATCTTACTCATCGGTGTTGTCTTAGTTGGAAAAAAGTACACGAGGCCAGTCATTTTGAGGCACTGTCTGATCCATCTGTTGTCTACCTGGGCCACTTATATGATAACTACCATGTGTCTTTCGAGACACAGATATGTGTTGACCAGCAATACCAGCATTTTTGTCCAATATACTCCAAAGCCTTTCCTGAGATATGCAACAGATACCGTCTTTATAACAGATAAATGCTAAAAATACTGAAATACCGGGATAATTATTATGCAGAGTATTCAAGGCTAATTCTTCTTGACTACTTAAGGTAAATGGCCATGCAGATTTGGGTTTTTTGGAAACCTTAAAGAGAATAGCCGATTTACTGCTATAAGTTTCAACTAAGTAGATCGAGGAATGTATCCAAGATGCGTGAATTATTGTGAGGCGTTCTCCATGATCAATTAGTCGCAAAAACGCAGCGCCATAAAGGAATTCCTGATCATTGATCATGGTCAAATCTATGCAAGGGCTAGGTTATGTTCAACTAAAAAAAGACATTATTGGTTGGTTTACCCACTGTTGCTACTATATTGCACCCAACTAAGAACCGCTATAGAAGAGTACAACCCCAATCGCCGCAAGGAGTTTTTGTTTCCCGGTCGGCATGGGTTGTTACATATTCACAAGGTGAGTGCTGACAAAATCCTCAGAGATACCTGTGTGCGACTCTTGATTGAGGGCGTTAGTACCCATAGCTTTAGAAGGACTGCGTTAACCAGGATGAGCGATGCAGGGATACCTTTGCGCCACATACAGGAGATATCGGGACATCGCACGTTGGCAGCTTTGGAGCGTTATCTGGGGGTAACTGAGAAGCAGAAGCAAAATGCTATCTCTGCTTTGG
The DNA here is from genome assembly GCA_019359245.1 of Nostoc desertorum CM1-VF14. Lineage (GTDB taxonomy): Bacteria > Cyanobacteriota > Cyanobacteriia > Cyanobacteriales > Nostocaceae > Nostoc > Nostoc desertorum. Next base: position 16,861 of record JAHHHR010000070.1, read on the forward strand.
ATTTTTGAACTACTAGAGAGAAATTGGGTCAGGTTTGCGCTGGAAAGATGCGATCTCCAGTCGCGGGGGTGGTTCACAGATTAATAGCCAAATGAATCAGGTGACGGGGCAGCCTAGTTTAACTCAATACCCTTTTACAACCAAATCTTATATGGTCTAATGCGTTGCTGTAACTTTAACCAAAAGAAGTAGCCAAAAAATAAAACTGTGCCTAAAATATTGTCGACAAATCTCTTAATTCCAATTTTCTCTAAGTCATAAAAGTATTTTTCTGGTTTTCCTCGACTAAGACATATTGGTGTTTTACCACCGACATAAAATAGATGTCCGTCGAAGAGTACAAAATAGTTTAGAGGCATTAAAGACTCACTGAACACTCGAGCTGGAATTTCTTGAATTCCATTCATTTTTGCTGCTGTTGTTCGGTGCATCCCATCTATTACTGTATACCAATAGTTGTTTCTTCCTAAAATGTAAACATCAACCTGAATAGGTGGTGGAGTTTGATGACCTAATTTAAGATAAGCAAGCGATTCTGCTAGCCTTTCTTCATTCCAAGGACATGACAGCACTCTTTCCGTTGATATCCATTCTGTTGGTGTACATACAAGGCTTGTTAGTTCATTATAATTATCGATATAGTAAAAACATCGTAAAAACTCCTCCATTTTTTGCTTATCGATGTTTAGAGAGTAGAGTTTGTTACCATATTTATCTTGAATATCAGAAAAGTTTTGGCGGACAAAATCTAAAGATGATTGATAAAAACTTTTATCTAAAACTTTATTATTTTTGAGAATATTATCATTGAGTTTTTTTATAGAACGATGGGATATTTTCGTAATTCCTTGCGCTTCCGATTGAACAAATATTCCCCAATTTAATGATAATTTTATCCACTCTTCTATTTCTTCTTTACTTAAACGATGCCATTCGGTATTGTCGTTATCTTCTCTACCTCTAATTAGCTCAAAATTCTCTTCTATTTTAGATTGAATATTTTGATAACTTTGATTTATTTCTATTTCTTGAATAAAATATTCGTAGCCCCATTGTAAATACAAAGCAGGTATTTCATGCTGGATATACTTACATCCTAGTGGTAGTTCTAATTCATTTCTGATTTTTTCGATTACAGAACTAACACAGTTAATTAGTGAACATCCTATTCCTATATCTGAAATAATGACAACTTTTCTCTCGTATACTCTAATTCGATAAACTCCAAGCCCTCTAATATTTAAATCAGAAGGATCATGATTATTTGGAAAGAATTCATAGAATAAATCAACATATTCTTGATTTCTATACGGCGTTAAATCTCTAAGCATATTTTGCTCTATCTAAGCAACAGCACCTCAAGCACTTAGTCTAACCACATTTTATTTTTTAGCTCGTGCCATACTTCTGTAAACTTATTGTCCAATCTGCCAAAACTCTGGGAGAGATGTGTTTACCCCTCTCCTTGATTAAGGTATCAGCCATTGTCGTCACCTCTATCACTGTTTTGTGTCCTGTCTCTACCATCTCAGCTAATAATCGCAGTGTTCTAGTGTAGGTAACACCGTATGCCTTGCAGGTTTCAACAACTAGCCCGTCATCACTAGCACAAATCAGCAATTGATGACGGGCAATGGCAATCGTAGATCGATCCGCGACACTTAAAAGGGGCGCTCTAACGTTAAATTCCAGAAAACTGGCAAACATCTCTTCTGTGGAAAGAGCCAGAGGTGTTAAGTATTGGTTAGCAGCTTGACGAGTTTGGGTTTCCAGTTGATCTGAGTCTAGAAGTTCCTGGGCAATGTACAACGGGCTGTAGTGCTGTTGTAGCCACCCCCACTCGTTCAGCCAACGAAAATCAATGAGTGCTGTTGCGTCAAGAATTGTTCCGTTAAGCGACTGCATAAACTTCATTTTCTTGACGACGCACCCGCAGTTTTTCAACAGTTAAGTTGAGAAGTTCTGCTGCTTTCATTTCTGAAATCTTGCCCAATTTTAAGGACTGCCAAATTAGAAATTCATAACGTTCATTTTCTGGATAATCATCCGCAGGCAGTGCTGGTGGTAATTCCATTGAGTTTTGCAAAGATGCACCATCATGTTGCTTTTTATAAATAGCACATATTTTGGCTTTCTCTTTAGCAAAATCAATGATTTTCATTTCTGCTAAACGATTCAAGATGACTAGGTAACTCACCCGAAAATGCCGTTTAAGTTTGACAATATCTTGGGTAAGTGCGTACATCCGCTCAAATTCAGCTTGAGGTACAAGTAGATGACTAGCAAAGTAATCAGCCACCTTTTCTCGTGCTTTTTCTTCTTCTTTGGTTCCTTCTTCAATCAGGGTATCTTGGTACTCTACACGGTGAAAGATTAGGTGTCCAATCTCATGTGCAAGGGTAAACAATTGACGTTCAATGGTGATGTTATGGGTATTTACCAAAACAAAAGCACCTTCAATATCACTACAAGCACTCAGACCAAAGAAACCTTTAATGGGAACGGAGGAGCGTAAAACTTTTAAACCGATTTCTTCTACAGACTGAAACAGGTTGGCAATGGGAGCGTCTCCCAAGCCCAGGCGATGGCGAAACAAAGCAGCTATTGTCTGAATGTGCTTTTCGTTGCCTTCTACTTGATGGCAAGGTGTACTTTCTGGGGTGTAGGTCGGTAAGCCAACGGCTTGTTCTAGGGCGTTATAAGTTTGCAGCATTCGTAGCACTTGGGCCGCAAACTGGGCATTTTTGTCAAAGGAAACATGAGCGCGGAACCGGAAGTTGGGTAGTCCAACACCAAGTGAGCGTAGCAAGTCATCGAGTGTAATGCCCAAAACACTCGCCAGAGCAGAGAGGATTTTGCTGTCTGGTAAAGTTTTGGCGTTCTCGTAGTTATTGATGCTCTGGCGAGTTACCCCAGCTTGTTCTGCAAGTTGCTCTTGAGACAAGCCTAGACTTTTACGGTAGCGGATCAGGTTCGCAGCAATGATCTCTTTCATGGCTGATTCTTGAGAGCGATCACTAGAGGTGTTCAGGGAGGTCTAGAAAATTATGTCAAAGTTGTTGACCCCACTTTACTTAATTATAATAGAAAATGTCAAAGACCTTTTACATCAGTCTTAAGGAGGTGATAAAGATATGGCAAAGAATACAGGTAACGGTTATCGCCGTGGTGCTGTGGACAAACGCAGCCAAACTTACAACCCTGTGACCGAACAATGGGTAAAGCGTAATGCTGAAACCGGACAGTTTATGGACGTAAAGCAGAATGGTGAACCTTTTAAGGGTGTTCGTAAGGAAGACTAATACTAAATTGCGTTCAGTGTGGAGACTGAACGTAACTCGGTAATGCTATTAGTTTTGGTCTATTGGAGGGGTGGTCTTAAACTCGTAGCCCACTCCTTCAGTTCTCTTCATTATCTTAGTCTTCGGCTTCAAAATCCAGAGCATCACCATTTACAAAAAAAATGGTCAATAAATCTAACACAAAAGCAGAAAACCAAAAGTCCAAGGCTAGTACTGCCACTAATTCAAAAAAAACTGAGCGTACAAAAAAAACAGTCATTGAACCCAAGATACAGGAAGCTAATAATGCTAAGTCCACTGCTCCAAGAGCTAGATCCAAACAGACCGACGATCCTGCTCTTAAGACACAAGCAACTAAAAAGGTGAAGAGTCCAAACGGAAAAGCCAATTCAACGACAGTCAAGACAACTAAACAAGCAAACAGTAAGACAAAGGTACAGCCAACTAAAAAAGCTAAGGTTGCTGCTGGTAAATCTAGCTCAACAAAAAATAAACGCACTCAAAAAGTAGTCAGTCAGATTGATATAAAACCGACTGAACAACCTAAGTTTTCTGCTGCAAAAGCTAGCTCAACTGGAGCTAAAAGTGTCAGTAAAACCAAGGGTAAACGAATCCAAAAAGCTAAAACTTCCACTGCGAAAGCTAGACTTAATGAGAAACCAACTAGCTGTGAAAATGAATTTCCTAGCGAACCTAAAGTTGATATAAAGTTAGGACGTAAGCCTAATATTGACCTAAAAGCTAGTACAGTTAAAGCTGCATTTAAGAAGTTTAAATCCCAGATCGTTGACTTAAAGCCGTCAACCACAGATAAAGGACGTGCAAGCCGTGACTACTTGTTTGAGCAAGTTCAAAAACTAGTCAATAATCACTCGGATTTCCCACGACTTAAAGGTATCTATATTCCGTTTGGCTCATTTGCTAGAAAGACAAAAATTCGCCCCTTAGATGATATCGATATCTTGCTATTGTTAAACGGAAAGGGGATTAATGTCGAGATTTCTTATCAACAGAAAGCATCCGGCTATGGAGTCAACATGACAGCAGTTTGTCGGGTAAAAATTACAGATGCTCATTCTCCTCTTCAAACATTTGCAGATAATAAGGGGTATGTCAACTCAATCAAGATTTTGAATCGGATAAAGCATCATCTTGTTTATGTGACTAACTATCAGAAAGCTGACAAAAATAGACGAATGCAGGCAGTGACTCTAAATCTCAAGTCTCATCCCTGGATCTTTGATATCGTACCAGCAATTCCTATCTACGATTATCGCGATAAGGTAACTCATTTCTTAATTCCAGACGGATATGGCAACTGGATTAGAACTAATCCAAAAATTGACGCTCAAAGCATTACATCAGTAAACACTCAGCATAAAGGCGAACTTTTGCCTGTTCTGCGATTACTAAAGTATTGGAACGCAAGGAAACATAAACCTAGTCTGTCATCTTACTACTTTGAGACACTCGTAGTTCAGACTTTTCAGTATGCCCCTATAATAACTAGCTATCCAGCAGCACTTGAATACTTCTTCCAGCATTGCAGTTCCTCCATAATGAGTAACTGTCCCGATCCAAAGAGACTTGGTGAAGCATTAGATGCAAATGTTAGCTGGGACACCAAGCAAAAAATTATCAAAGCCCTTAGAAATGCTGCAAACCACGCAAGTCATGCAATAATAGCTGAATCTAAAAATGACCAGAAGACGGCTATTTATTGGTGGAAAAAAGTTTTCGGGTCGGAGTTCCCAGATTATGGCTAACAGCAGCAATCAGGTAAAGCACAATCCGCGAGCGCTCTGTCAGGTTTACTTCACTTTAGCGAAGCGATGGGCACGGTTTTCCCTCGTTTGTAAACTGACAGGGTTCCTAGTTGGTGTTTTAACAGTTCTGCTGCCGTTAGTGCCAGCCTATGCTCCAGTGATCGTGTTTATCCTGGCAATGATGGCGGATTGGCTGGCGTGGCGCTCAGATACCCACAAGGGTACAGCGGAAGCTTGGCTACGGAAGTTAGACGGACGTGATTCTTTCGGCTGGGCAATTTCAGGTGCCGAATTTTCAGACTTACTGATGCGGAGTCCGTCGAAGGTTAATAAGCTTGTGATTGCAAAAGCCCTATCTGAAGACTATTTCGCTAGCAAAGAATCCCCCGGTACAAAACGGGCGCTGGAAAATTTGCAGGAATCGGCTTGGTGGAGCAAACATTTGTCGGAGCAGATGCGGAACTATTACCTCGCGGGGACTTGCTTATTGGTCGCAAGTGCAGTGCTTATCCTGCTCATTAGTGTTCAAGCCATTGACAACAAAGAGGTTCTGTCCAGTCTAGGAAGGATTGTGACATCTGCTCTGACCCTAGTTTTTTCATTAAATCTATTTCGTTTAGTCTTGGGATATCACAATTTCAGTGTCAAAGCAGGGCAAATTGAGAAGTCTACCGAGAATCTTCTCGCAAGCCAAAGTGTCCAGGAATCAGAAGCCATCAAGTTGATGAGCGAATATCAAATCGCTCGTGCTTCTGCCCCACTCATACCAACGTGGCTATGGAACAGGATGGCAGACGAACTGAATGCAACTTGGAAGCAATATCGTCAGCAATGAGTCGCGGAAACAACACAAAGTCATTTAAGTAATTGATAGTTTCTTTAGCGTTACCCCCTATATCAAGGGTTTCGCTTTCTATGCGTTACAAAACTTTACAACGTGTCCCACTGAGAAGGTATCCCGGCTGAACCCCTTCAAGGCTCACGAAGAGTGCGAATTTCTCCATGTTGCCGAATGTGTTCAACTAACCGCTTAGTTTCACCGCCTGCTAATTCTAGTTCCCTAACATTCCCCACCAAAATAAACAATTCCTTTGCCCTACTAACGGCTGTATTCAGTAAATTGGGTTTGCGGTTGAGGAACCAAAAACTATGCTCTTGGTGACACTGGTAAGCAGAAAAGATAATAGCTGCTTTCTCTCCACCTTGAAAAGTGTGAACCGTGCCAATATCATCCCAAGAAAAGTTTCGCCACCGATTAGATAGTCGATACTTGAGCGCGTTAGCTTGCTGCGAAAACGGCGACATCACCCCAATTGTTTTTGAGTTGTCATCCGAGTTAGTAGAATACCCATGTTTTAGCAAGGACGCAATTATAGTTTCTACAGCATCAATTTCTTCTGGATTGGTATTATGGGTGTGGCTTCCTTCAACGTGGTAAGCCAGCAGATGCTTAACTGTTGCTTCCTCGGTATAATCTGAAAGGATTTGCAGACCACCAGGATAGTTGGGACTGCAAAACTGAATAATAGGTGGGGTGCAACGGTAGTGATTAGAGAGGATAATGCCGTTGCCTAAGTCTGATTCTGTGCCACTAGCGCCAGCAGCGCGATGATAAGCGGTAGCTGTGTATTTGGCAGTGGGGGCATAGCGATAGTAGTCTTCATTCCCCATGCCACTATCCAGAAAGGCAGTTTTCAGATATTGCTTGATGGTATCGTCGCAAAGATTAATGATTGGCTCAATTTGTTGGGGGTCGCCTGCCACTACTGCCCGTTGCGATCGCACTAGCAAAGGAAATAATTGATGTATGAGAGTTGTCCCCGCTTCATCCACCAATGCCAGCTTGATGATATTAGGCTGAAGAATTGGCAACATATTACGCATTGATTGGAGGGTGGAGGTAATGACCGGGAAAATCAAACTCAAGTCACGGAAGATGGCATCACTATCACTTTCCAGTTTAAGCAATGCCTCTCCGTCTCCCGTCAAGACGCTGCCATAAGTTGACAATGCCCTCATAACGCTCTCCTTGCGTCGGAGAACTTCTTGCAACAGAAACGCCCAGGCACGTTGAAACAGTTCTAGCTGCAATGAGTGGTGGTCGCGGTAAAAAAGATTGTAGAAATCCCCTTGTGGGTAACTTTCAAGTTGTTTTTGAATTTGTTGATGTCTGAAAAGTTTTAACTCTAGTTCTTTATTTAAAGCTGCTAGCTGGGTTTGAATTTCAGTGACTTTTTGGTGAAGATTCTGCCATTGCTGTGAAAAATCGAGTTTTTGGTTAACAGAGGTCACTGCTGTGATTAAACTAGGGCGGTCAAGGGGGGTCTGAAAAGGATGCCCTGTCGCCAAGGTGTTTAACACAGCAGCGTTGATTCGCAAAGCCAAGCGGCGAAAAATTCGTTGATCCGTAGTAGCATTAAGCCAGTTCAAGGCGCGTTTTGTGATGGAGTCAGACTCTTTTGGTAGTTCTCGTTCTGCCTGGGATAACTCTTCTCGTATTTGCTGGTAGGCATCAAGGGGAAAATTTGCGTAATCAGACAAACTTGATAGCTGTTCAGTTTGGGCTTGTAACTCGGCAGACTTAGCAGCAATATCGTCATTGAGAGATTGGATTTCTTCATTCAGTTGCGATCGCTGTTCAATGTCAATAACTTTTTGAGCAGTATTCAAGCGGGCTTGCTCTATAAGTTGCTGAATTTCACTCTCGGCTTGCAGCAATTCAAGTTTGGCTTGTTGCCAAGAATCCTGATCAAATTCAGTATTACGCAGCCAATCTTGGGTTGATTGCAGTTTGGGTAGAGTTGACTTACGGATATTAGCTTGGTTGCCGCCTGGAAGATAAAACTGTTGAGCAGGAGAATCTATAGCCAGTCGTTGTTGAAATTTTTTAACGGTGCTGTTATTAGCGCCGACAAAGAATATTAAATCATTTGCATCATCTTCACCGCAAACAAGCCGTAACGCCCGATTCACTACTTGCTGTGCTATGAGGTGCAGAAACACTTCTGTTTTTCCAGTACCGGGTGGCCCACAAACAGCAGTTAGTAAGTTCTCTTGGGCGTGTTTCAGGACAGACGCTTGAAATTCATCAGGTGCATGATCCGGGAAAGCACCCCAGAACATCACCTCATCTCTGGGTGATTGTGGCTGACCCCAAAGGTACTGCATTGCTGGGTGAGTTTCAGTTAGCCATTCGCTATTACAGTCAGGTTGTTGAAGTTCCTTAAGGTTTTCTTGTATGTCAAGTTTCAGAAGGGCATTGTAGGGCGTAAAGTCGCAGCGAAGCAAATAAGGTTGTCGAGAGGTTTTGTACTTGACTTCGGGTAAATCTACCAGTTCAAGAAAGTCTCGAAGCGTTGGGAATCTTCCTTTAAAAGTGTCTTCTAAAAATTTTCCAATTCCTGACGCAACAATCAGTGATTCGGCTTGTTCTTCTTCTAGCCCGTACAGCCGCATTAAGTTAACAACCACTGGCTGAAATTCGTACTCGGTCAAGTCCCAGCCTGTTTTGCGGTAATTACCTTTGAATATGGGTGAAATATCAATTGTGAAAAGAGGCAGGTATTTCAGCTTTTGCTCTTTGCCCTTGCCGTTGATTATATAGATTTGTGGGAAAGCAACAGCCATCTGAACATCATTTTTGTTACCTCTTTTGGCTGCTTGCTGCTGTTGCTGGAATTGCGTAAATACTTCGCTATCTAACAGTAGCTTGTTGCCAACAAGCTGCACTCCCTTATCTACTACCTTTGAATAAATATCTGAAGAACGCTCGACCTCGGCTTGAGTCAGTTCCTCTAACCTGATATAGCCTAGCCAAGCTTGTACTATCTGGATAAGTTTTTCTGACTCTAGCATAGTCACTTAAACATGAATCTTAGGCACTAAAGCTTAGTATAAAAAATATTTGAGCCTTTTGCCTTCTACGTCCTGGTTTTGGTATGTCAGGTTACTCAACATTTGTCAGCGTCTCCAGCTGTGCAAGTAGTTTTTCTATTTGCTTGCGCTTCTTGGGGTCTGACCAAATGCGTGATTTTCTCAGTTTAGTAGTCGCAGCAGTAAAGCGCTCTTTGTAATCGTTAGACTCGGTGTTTTCGGTAGAGGCTGCGGCTTTCTTCTCACTAATGCGCTGTCTGATTTCGCTTAAAGACCAGTTTTGAGCAATAGCTTGTTCTAAAAACTCAACACGCTCATCTAATTTCTGAATCTGGGCGATCGCTCTAGCTTTGGTGTACTCAAGTGAGCCTTCCCTTAGCGCATCAAGGATATCTTCTGGGAGGTTGAGCAAGGGCAGGCGGTTCTTAACGAAAGATTCCCAGGTCATTAACCCCAAGCCATCAAACACAGATTCAACGATTTTTAGGTCTGGGTTTAATGGCTGCTCCTGGTTGAGGTCGGAATTATCCGTTTCGGTTTCGCCCATAACGTTATGGGTAGATAATTCAATATCACCTTCCTCATCGCTGATAGCGTTATTGGTAGAATCATTTTCAACTCCGCCCATAACGTTATGGGTAGGTTCATCACCTGAGCCATCGTGTGCGCCCATAACGTTATGGGTAACTGTAGATGCTTTGTATTGTAGGCGTTGGAGACGATACAGTAACGGTGGTATCTCCTCAACACTTCGACCTAGTTTGAGAGACAGCAGTTGCAGGATACCTTCAGTTTCTTCAACTGGGTTAAGGTCTTCTCGCAGTAAGTTTTCTATCAGTGCAAGTTGAAAAGCGGCGTTATCGTCTAATTGTCTGATGACAACGGGAACTTCTTTCAACCCAATCCCTTGGGCAGCACGATAGCGGCGTTCTCCTGCGACTAATTCGTATTTTTCTCCGTCAAGGGGGCGGACTAAAATGGGCTGCAAGATCCCATGCTGTTTGATGGATTCAGTTAACTGCTTTAATGCCTCGGAGTCAAAGTAACGGCGCGGTTGATTCGGCGGCAGAGAAATTTGCTCTAATGGGATGGTCTGGGAAGAATCGGCATTAATAACGCCTGTAGTGTCCCAAGGTACATCAATTTTGCTTTTGAGAGGTTGGCTTGCTTTAGTGCGTCTCATTTTAAGGATTCTAAACTAACGGCTATTTTTTTCAAGATGGCGACAGATGGGTGCTTTGGTTCGTAAACTGCAAGGGGCATTCGTTCCTCTGAAGCATCAACAAAAGCAGTGGAGCGAGGAATCGGGGCAAAGACAGTTCCGGCGCTTGCTAGCTGTTCGGTGATGGCTGCTAGGGTGCGAGTGTCCTGGGAGTTACGGGCATCGTATTTTGTAGGCACAAACCCGGCAATTTGCAATTTGCGGTTTGGTTTGTTGCGTACTGTAGCAACCGTTTTTAAGAGTTCGCCTGTTCCCTCAAAGGCTTTGAAATGAGTTTCCAAAGGCACGAGAACATGAGTGGCAGCTACAAGGGAGATGTAACTTAGTAGCCCTAAGCTGGGAGGGCAATCTATTAATATAAAATCATAATCTGATTCAATTGGTTCGATAGCTTCTTTCAGGCGGAAATCGCGCATGGAAGCACTAACCAATTGCATTTCTGCCGTAGAAAGAGAGATGTTAGCAGGTGCTAAATCCATACCATGAATTCCCTCATGAATTGGCAGAGGTTGTTCATCCACAATGGCATTGTTGACAGTTTGTTCTATGTCTCTTGGAACCAAGCCCATAAAGATAGTTAAGCTGGCTTGGGGGTCTATGTCGATGAGCAGGACGCGATGACCCAATTGCGCTATGTGGTAGCCCAGGTTTTGGGTAAGGGTGGTTTTGGCAACACCTCCCGCCTGATTAAAGACTGCGATGATTCGGCTCATAAGTGAGTTGGTTTACCTGCCCCGTTACAATTAATATTACTGGTGATGGGGCAATCGGTACTGTTTATTTAGGGATGGGGTAAATCTCACCACCAATATACAACTCATCCCAAGTTTTATCTCTAATTCCGGTGATTGCTGATTTTTGCGCTCACTTGTGCAAATTGTTTGTCAAGATAAAGGATTAGGTAAATTAAATACCTAACCCTCATCTTCAAAGATGTTCAACAGTTGATCAAATTATTTGCTGTAGAATGTTACTCCTCTTTATTGCCAAAATAGAAACCAAAGGCTACCCCAAGTAGAGTAACTTGAGTTGTAACAAGCTGAGGAATTAAATTTTTAATAAGTTCCTTGTCAGCTTTTGGACTGAATGCAACTACTCCTGTCAGAACAAAGGTTCCAACGAGAGAACAGCCAAGCAACTTCATCAACCACATGACTAGTTTGGTTCGTGTCGTTTCCCGATGCCTTTCTGTCCAATCAGAAACGTCTTTAACAGATTTTTCAGTGAATGGCACATGCTGAACATTGTCAGTAATGTTCAACTCTTTATGAAGGACTATATCAGACTCCAACTGAGCCTGGGCTGAACTAGTCTGATTCTCACAATGCGTAACAGAAAGCGCAGCTTCAGCAAAGCCATTAATTTCTTGAGGCATTAAAAACTCCAATATTTTATAGGAGCCACCTCATCTTGCTTTATCTAAAGACTACTTCACGAATCTTCTTATCAGGCTTCTGAAGTAAAACTTTAGTCCCCTGCATTCTTTCTTCTAGAGATATGCCTCTGTTGCAATTGCTTTACGAAGCACCTCATTCTGAGTAATGCCTTGGGTTTGAGCAAGGAATTCTAGAAGTTTAGCAGCGTCATCAGACAAACTGATAGACAGCTGCTTCCCACTAGTGGTTCTGGTGGCGGATGGGTTTTGGGCTGTAGCAGCAAAGCCTTCCCCTATATTCCGCATCAATTTATTCGTTATGTTTAGATTAAATGTTTAGTTTTATTGTTTAGATTAAATGTTTAGTTTTATTGTTTAGATTAAATGTTTAGTTTTATTGTTTAGATTAAATGTTTAGTTTTATTGTTTAGATTAAATGTTTAGTTTTATTGTTTAGATTAAATGTTTAGTTTTATTGTTTAGATTTGATTTTTGGATTAGGGAAATAAGGCAAATTTGCTGCTAGGTAATAGTATACACTCAAACACCGGCTTGGTGCAATAATTACACCAAATTAGTGCAAAAGTGTTCAGCCTGTCAGCAGTCGCAATGTCAACCATTAAAACCTTACGAAATAATAACTTCAGAAAATTTTTTTTGGATTTGAGCTATTGCCTGTTGGTTTGAGAGTATTGGCTTACCAGATTTAAGAACTCGTGGCTCGGAGTCGGCGTTAGCGAAGTGGCTCTTGCGGGCTTGCAGGATCTAGTCGCCCCAATCAGTAATCTTTCTGCCCGTAAGAGCCACCGACTCCGAGAGCGAAGCGGTCACGAGTTCGTCGGGTCAACATGAGATCATCGACTAAAACCCCGTCCCCGTTGCTCCAGATCCTCTTGCTGCTGTTCAATAAGAATTTCATTCCAAGTTCGCCCACTAGGTGCAATTCTTTTTCTTGTGAGCAAACCTGACCTTGAAATTATCTTCAGTACAGTATTGTCTGCCCAGACACAATAAGACTACTTGATACAAAAATGAGTATTGCGGGTAGCAATAGTGAGTATTTGGGCGGAGAATTTCTGTCCTGCTTCCAAAGGACGCTCACACTTTTTGGATCAAAAATGAGTATTTGCGCGTCATTTGAAACCAAATTATTGCTATTAATCAACTCTTGAGCAAAACTATATCTTTTCTATATTACTTTGTACTACATTTGTAGCCTAAAACCTGCACTCCACTCTTGAATTACACCAAAGCTATGCTGTAAACATCACTTGTTACATAGGCTTTATGTAGTTTACCAGTATTGAAATAGTAGTTCTAAATACGTTACCCAAGTGGTAGCTGTTGGGTAGCTCAACTGGTGACACACAGCTACCAGTTGAGCAGTAAAAAAGCGAGTTGTTGAAAATTTGATGATTCCCCAACTGGTAGCTATAGAGTAGCCCTACTGCTACCAGTTGAGCATAAGACTTTTCTTGAAAAATTCTTGTGTAATGCTTTCTGACAATGACTTACAGCAAATTTTGAGTGCTGATTTCATTCTCAATAACTTCAAAATTATTGAGAATATATAATACGGTTGTGTTGCAAACGTGCTTCAAAAATCCCGCTCAATCAATTAACTTCTTCAGTAAGTGAATCTGAAATTTCTCCTGTGAGTTCAGCCGTCACTCTATATATTTAGCGTTAACTGAAACAGAAACTCGTCTAACGCAGCAACTACACTAAACACTTATAACTCCGTGAACTTAGTGTAGTTTAACCGTATTAAATCAGTCTCATCTAACACTGATATGTTTCGGCCGTCCAAAACATCAAAAACAGTGGTTTTTTGTCCTTTTGGCCGTCCAGTGAGCGCCAACCTTACTCAATTGTCATCCTCTGTTGACAAATGCCCACCTGTCAACGGCCGTCCAAAAGGACAAAAACTGGTCATTTTTGTCCTTTTGGCCGTCCAGTGTTTTTGAAGAAAATCTTCTGTAACTTATATCCAGTCTAAATTACAGCCACTTTTTTTAAGCATTTTTTATTGTCAATAAGACACCAGCTTATTGACAATGCGTAATCATGATATGTTGCAATTGTGTTTCAAAAATTCTTTCTTGAACTTAACCCACGAGTCAGGTGTACGCTCCGCGTGGCTCACAGACTAAAACCACGATCCTGCTGTCGCTGCTTTTGTTGCTCCTCCCTGAGATGAGCTTCTAATTCCTGACTCCAATCAGGATTATGGGTTTTGAGCCTTTGACCCTGTGGCAACAATTCTAATACTGCACTAGCTGTTTTATTACCAAGATCATCATTATTGAATGCTACGACCACCCTATTGAAACTCCTGAGAAATTCCATAGGTAGGTTATTCGGGTCATCAGCTACTATCAACATGGTTCTAGTTGGTGGTAGTCCCTTGAAACTTGAGATAAGATAAGTGGCTGCTGACATCGCATCAATTGGTGTAGAACACAAAAAGACGTTTTCTACCTTGTCCGTTGGTTGCCCTCCCAACCTCAGATAAAACCAACCTTTTTGTGTAGAGGTGTTTTGGTCGTACTCCACAGTGCGATGATTTTCTCTAGGCTTTGACCAAATTAATGCGCCAGTTTTTTCACCATCTAAGTCACGTTTGATAAACAAAATATTTCGTTGCTCATCCATGTAAAGCAACTGATTATTATGTAATCCTTGCGAAATATAATCTGGTATGTAGCGTTTCTCGTTCAAATACTTGTGCAATACTTGCCAAACAACTTTATCCTCTTGTGGTGGAGTGAACTGGGGCTGTTGTTTGCGTTCAATTTCTTGAAGAAACTTTTCTAACTCCTCAACTGGGAGTGGTTTAACAGGTTTGAGCAGCAATTCATGAATAGGTTCATCATCACGTTCTGGTTGGTAGTCAACACCGCGATGTTTTTGCAAACCAGGGAAAGTGTAAGCTGCGCCTAGTTGTGTGCCACTAAAAGCCTGCCCATCTTTCTCATAAGAAATGCCTTTAGACTTACCATTTCTGGTTAATCCTGTTCTGACACTAATGCCAGCTAACTGCAACCGCATGATCAGCGTTGGCATTTGGGGATTATCAACTCCGGCTCTGTCAATTGTCTGCTGAACTGACTCTTTGATGATGCGTTGTGGAGGAGAGTCACGTTGTCCCTGTGAAAATTCTTCTTGCTCTCGCCTTATGCGTCTAATTTGCCCGGTGCTGGGTGTGCGATTCAGTTTCTCTCTACTGCCTTGGACTTGCACCAAATCATAATCAATTTCAATCTGCCGCAGGACTTTCTCAGAGCGTACATAATCCCAGGAATCATGCACTACTAGCCCCGTGTCCATCCTGATTCTGCTGGCTGCAATGTGGATGTGGTCGTCGTCAGTGTTATGGTGGCGAAAGATGGCGAATTGATTGGCATCAAAGCCCATTTCCTTCATGTAGCGGTCGCCGATTTCGCTCCACTTCTCATCATCTAATTTATCACCCTTAGCTGCTGACAATGAGACATGGTAAACAACACGTTCTGCATCAGAATTTAGTTGTCGAGACAGCTTAAACTCCCGCGCCAATTCTCGCGCATTTCTCCCGCTCATGTTGCCGCCGATTAGTTTCGCATCTTCGCGTGATTCCAAATAATCCAACAGCTTGCGAAAACCTCTACCCTTCGTCTGCTTCCCAATCATCCTCTTCGTCTTCCTCTTCCGAATCTTCAGAATCAATGTCAGGTGAGGCAATATCTCGTCTGCACTGATGCAGCAGTTCTAAAAGTTCTCGTAAAAGTTCTAGATCAGCAGGTAAAGTTCGCCCAACTAAGAGTGCTATGTTGGTTGCCTTGACAAGCTGGTTGAGGTTGTTCCCAATTTGTCCTAATTCCCAATATGTTTGTAGACTAATTTTACTCAATCGTTTTGGTAATGGACGCATCAACGCATTGCGCCTCATCAGTTCACTCGCTGACATTCCCGCGTCAAGTGATTTTATTCGCAGCAAGTCCAGTTCGATATCGCTCAAGCGAACTGGGAAAATATGCTTTCGGACTAGAGCTTTTGACTGCTTGCGATTCGCCATAAATCGAGAAAATATCGGGACATTGCGAGGGGGGTTTTTCAAGGGGGGTTTCCCCACTTGAACCAGTCTGCCGTTCGAGCGCAGCGAGACAAAGCGTAAGCTTTGAGGCATGGCTGGCTTCTAGCCCATTTTCGGGGTAGGCGATGTGTCGAGTTCTACGTATGTACGGAGGACACAGCAGGGGGCTGAAGGCGGGAGTACAACGGCGTAGCCGTGATGCTGACCATCCTACAACTTACAGGGGAGGATAGCAACGGCGTAGCCGGAATTTGAATCAAATCAAGCATGAGGTAAATTCTGGTTCGGCGTAGCCGCAGCACAAGAGGTAAAAACGGCGTAGCCACTATATGAAAATTCTAGGTTCAGCGTAGCTGCCACACAATATAATAGTCCGGCATAGCCGCAATACGAAAAAATAATTCAGCGTAGCTGTTTTAAGTAAAAGTCTCTTCTTCAGCGTAGCTGTAATAGTCAGCTTTTTTAGCATTAGCTTGAATAAGAATACCAGCGACGCTGCCACACTAAAAAATATAAGGCGTAGCCGTAGTATAAAAAGGTAATTCGGCGTAGCCGCAATAGTCAATTTTTTTGAGGATTTTGAATCAGATTTTTTCAAATAGCCGATAATTATCAGTTAATCGGGATTCACGAGATAACCATGAGTGAACATCAGAATTCAGAAGTAATTACGAAAGAGAAGATTGATAAGGCCATCAATTTGCTGAAGGAACAGAAGCCGAAAGAGCGAGAAGATGTATCGGACAGAGAGGCCATCAGGAAAATGAGACGGTACATTGAGAAACTGACTTCTGATAAGTACGGCTACACTTATGATGAAGTATCAGAGATGCTGAAGGGTTTAGGGATTAATTTGGCTGGCAGCAGAATCAAATATTTAGTGGGTGAGTTGAAGAAAAGCAGCCGTCGCTCTCAGAAAGCATCTGATAACGGCAGTAGTACATCAGTTAAGGGGGCTATTGAAAATCAGTCAGCAGTTGTTGAAAGCAGCAAAGCTGAAAAAATACCAGTCAAGAGTACGAGAGACAAGAGTAAAAAACAACAGCCAGCAGCACAGGAAACAGAAGCGAAATCATAACCAACCAGAGAACTAAAAAGGTCAGCTTTTGTGCCAAAAACTTACAGTGACGATGAAATCTAAGTTGGTTTAACTATGAGTAAAACAAAAGCTGTTAATAGAGATTTAAAAACACTCAACAAAATTAAGTAGAATTTCTTTGAGGCAAAGCCATGTATGAACGCTCAAGACCTAATTGTATTTTGATGCGGTTGTGAATGTACTGATCTGGATGTATCCAGCCAATATAGATTGCCTTGAGAACCTGTAAGCTTAATTTGGTAGGATACTTAAAAGGATTGAGTTGCAGTTGTGCAACAATACTGCGGCGTACATTTATGTTTTTGTTAGCAACAAATTCTGTCAAAAACCAGTATTGAACTTTTTGGCGTAAATCATCTATATGTTCGCGTGGTATGTCACCATGCCCATTTAAACCAAATGACCAATAAAAGGCATTTGCAACACCAGCTTTTTCATAATCTGTGCCATTTTCTGTGTAACGACTAATCAATTCGGAGTTAACCAAACGCGAACCAAAACACCGCATACAAGGCTCAAGAAAAGAGCGGTTGTAGCTGGGATTTTTTTCATATACCGCAGTACGTAACATGGGCAGAAATAATAACTGTGGCATTTGATTACCTTTGCGTAGGACGTTGACAATAAACAACCGCTTATTTTGCTCAACAGGTGTTTGTCCTTCAAGGGCTTGGATGTGCCACGTTACATCTGCTAACTTTTGATTCTGTATCACTGTCCGCGCTTGGCGTTCCAAATCCAAACGTAGGTTATCGTTGTCAGCGTTTCGCTGGGATAACCAATTTTGGTAAAGCTCTTCCCAATCCATCTATTTCACAAAATTGCTGTATACGTCTAACTTCACGGCTTGTATCAAAAATTTTCATATAATCATTGTTTAAGTATATACAGCTAGGTTAAATGTAGTGTATGTGATAACAGAAATAGGACGAAAACTGCGATTTTTGCTCAGAGTATGGAGAAGTTCATATAAGCTAAAAGCACTCTCGTCTCTTCCGACGGAATTGAAAGTAACTCATACACCGAACCCTGTACAAGCACACAGAGGCGAATTAAGTGGTTATCAATACACTTGGGTATATGCAACTACAATTGAGTCATTAGTTGGAGCAGTTGTGATTGAAGAATTTGGTGCTTTTAGTTGGGTTGGAGGGCAATGGTACTTCACAAACTTCACAACTAAACCCTTTACTCGTAATGATTTTATTGAATGGTATTCCTGCCCTAGAGGAATGATATTACCTAATTATCAGTACACTGATTTTCAAAATTGGAGTGGTAGTGCCAAATTAATTAACAAAAAAACCAAGTGGTATTTTATTGGACGAAATGAAAGTGGTAGACGTGTTAAGGGTGAAGCTGAAATTGAAGAACTTGGTGAGCTTATTGAGTAAATTCCACGGTGGGCTTACTCTCCTTTCAGAAATTTACTATAAAAGCACATTCCCAATGCCTGGGTCAGATGTGCCAGCAAGCCACCGCAACAGTATATATAATTTTGGGGATTTGAGGGTTTATGGCCATTGGACTTGAGGACTTGTCCAGTAAAACTGTTTATCTATTTAATTACCGTTAGTGGACGTGACGAAAAACTGGGGTTTTGAGGCTGTTGGTAGGTTAACTCTCACCAAAGTGAAGTCATCCGCCTTTTGAAAACGTGTACTAGACCTAACTAAGCCATGAGGTAACTGGGCTGTAGTCTATAAGCTACAACGCTGCTCCCGCTATTTAGTTAGGTGGAGAGTTAGGAATTATGGTTAAGCCTGGGCTGTATCTAATGCCAGCCAGTGCTGAAAGATTTTATCTCGCCCATCGTCACCGTCAACCACACGATAAACTCGCTGGCGTTCGCCCGTGCCATCACGACCAAGGTATTTGAGTTTTAGCCCTATCTTCTTCAGCAATCGCCGTAAGATAACGATGGGGCTGTCATTGTCATTTAGGGTAATTCCCAGAACGGTTTTCACCTGCCACTTCACAGAAAGGGCATTGTTAGCCATCTGTACTAGGTCTGCATCAGTTCCCCGGAATTCGCGGTCATCGGCGATGAAATTGGGGATGTTGAACAGTTCCAAGGCATGAATTACTAAACCCAGTTGACCACCGTTAAAGTCTGGTAGCCATGCACTCTTACAGGCAAGCATCTTTTCACCCAGTTTGCGATCGCGGTCAGCTACTTTCGCTCTGCCCAAGGTCAGGTAAAAATGCAATCTCAGTTGTGGGTAATAACCTTGATCGTCTTTTTTGACGAGTTCCGAGGTAACATCCACACCGTAACGCTGCTCTAACTTATATTTGCGCTCAATGTGGCGTTCAGTAGTGGTTTTAGCCCGTTGTTGTTGCAGCGCCTCATATTTGGCAGCAGTCATCGCAGTTGTATCGGCAGCAGTGATATCCTGACATTCGCTGTTGTAAACTTCATTTGTTTGGGCGGTGATTTCGTTGTTTAACTTTTTGCGAATTTTGTTGTCATGGACATCGACAATGTTATGACCTTCGTTGCCTAATTCCTCTAGCACAGTGTCGCGGTAATGAATCATACCCGCATTGATGCGACAGGCCATTTTGCCAAAAACGTTTAAGGCAGTGCGGTTAATGTTGATTTCATCGCCGTCAATGATCAAGGAAGCATTTTGTAGCAGCTTCAAGTTAGCTTGAAAGCGTTTATGCTCACAGGCTAACAGGGATTTGAGGTTAATTGCTCCGTTGCCAATCTTTCCTAAGCCATGACTGGCTACCCAAAGATGACGCGGTATCGCCTCTCGGACACGGGCTAAGGCTTGGCGAGTGGCATTTTCTGGTGCTACTCCCCGGAAGCATCCCCAAACACTGGTAAAATGCCCCCAAATGTCAATGCTGACTCCCGTGCCGATGGATGGGGAGGCCAGCACAATGTCATATTCCAGCAGCACCTTATTTAATCTTTCAATGCAGTTGTAAGCTTCGTGTTGCGGGTCGGCAATCGTTTCGGAGTCAATGCGAAGTATTTTGCGATCGGGGAATTGTTTCTTAAACCTCGCTTCTAAAACTTTGGTTCCCCATTTGGATTTAGCTTTTTGGCAATCAACGGCAATAAAGGGCTTACCCCCGGTTTTGATATGGGCTTCCAGGGCAGCTAACCAATTAACCGGGGTAGTTTGTTTGTAGTGGTAAATGTTCCAGGGTTGACCCTTCCAGTTGTTGACCACCACCCAAGGGGTAACTTGGGTTTCTGCAAGACCCATAACCATTTCTGGCGATAAATCAGACAAGTCAGCATCAGCCAGGATGACTTTACCACGTCCTGGGGCGAAGGCGTTTTTGAACAACTGTGAAAGTTGGTTGAGGACTTCAACTCGATGTTTTTTAACTTCAGTGTTGGCACTTAGCAAGTGCCAGATCACCTGCTCGGACTCGTCAATGATTACTAGCGGTTCTTTCCAGTAAAGGGCGTTAAATCTGGCTTGACCGTTGGGGTGTAAACTGTCTACACACAGCGCAAAACCAAGTAAAATCCCGGTTTCGCTGTTTCTGACTTCGGTGATGTAGGGGATGCCTACCCGCTCCGCGATCGCACTTGCTAACTGTACCCTGTGCGATAAGAGGATAACCGGTTGACCGTTGGCGATCGCCTCAGCAACGATCGCGGCAAATGACTCGGTTTTACCAGAACCTTTAGGGGATTTGAGTAAAATCAGTTTAGCGGTTTCCGGGATGGTCAATGCTCCCAGGTAACGCTGATTGAGGACGAGTGCCGCCTCAATTGAGAGTCGGCTGTACTCTTTGACCTGCCATTTTTCTTTTGTCAGTGCTAGTTTTATAATTTCATCAGTAACAGCTGGCCCCCTAGCGGCGATTAAGTCATCAATGCCTTTTTCAGGGTAACTCCACTGTGTCACTAGGACTTGACAGCCACACTTCGTTAACAGTTTCGCGGTTTGGCTAATGGCAATATTCACCCGTTGAACCGTTTCTGGCTTGGTGTCGTGGTCAAAGCAGATGATGAATTTACGCTCCATTGTAGCGAAGTGTTGTAGCTCTGGAATTAGGTGTAAATTACCTGTGGGTTGCCCAAATTCATCTTTGGGATTGCGGTAGCCACTGTTGATCCCAGGAATGGCGATCGCTGCATAGCCCAATGTGAGCAATGCCCCTGCTTTTTTGGCCCCTTCACAAATCACAACTGGGATGTTGTACTTCCATACCCAATGCCAAAAGCCTAATGCCCTATCTTCATCGCTAATGGGCAAGTCATATCGTGCGGCCACACTCTCCCAGATGTGATCTGGTACTGCCAGGAAGAATGCCCGTGTTGGCACTCTTAGGGGATGTTCATACTTGATGAATTTAAGAACTTTGTTCAGGTCGCGCCTGGGGTGGTCGGGTTTCATGCCGCCCCACATCATGGGGCTATAATCGTTGAGCGGGTCAACGCCACTGCACCACCAGTTCAGTCCTTCGATGTGGCGATAATTCTTGAGTACCCCGTCTCTAAGTCGTCCATCGTTACGGCGGGGGACGTTTTGACCATAAAACAGGTAATCGTAGGCGGCATTACCCGATACGGAAATGACGTTTAGCGCAATAATTCCAGGGTCAACAGCACTGGCTAACCATTCATTCCAATGGTGCGCTTCTATGTCAGAGGGACGGGATATGA
>JAHHHR010000071.1 GCA_019359245.1 Nostoc desertorum CM1-VF14
CTTGATAATGGCTATTTTGTACTTACTTTGTTTACCATCATACATTTCAATTGATGATGTATCAAAAAATGTCTTATATCAAGCGATGTGAATTGATTTTTTATTGTTTGTGAGAAATTTGCGTTAGCCATGCAAATGGTACTTAATCCCCAGAGATTCGATGTAATTTTGGCAAGCAATCTGTTCGGAGATATTCTCAGTGATATTGGTGGAGCGTTAGTTGGTTCGCTTGGCTTATTAGGGTCAGCCAGTCTGAATGCTTATGGATTTGGGCTATACGAAGCAGTTCACGGTACGGCTCCAGACATTGCAGGGTTAGGAATTGCTAATCCTTTAGGAACTTTGGCAGCTTGTGTTTTAATGCTCCAGCAGTGGGGAGAATTGGGTGCTGCCCAACGAATTATGGCAGCGCAAGAGAGAGTTTTAGCTAAAGGATATCGGACACCTGATTTGTCTCCTCAAGGAGCAGAAATCTTGGTGAATACAGAAAAATTAGTTGACCTTTTACTAGAAGAACTTTCCAATGAGCAACATTCTGAACTCAAGGAGCTTTATGAATCAATTAAATAAAGTTTTACGCTTAGAAGATGATATTAATACTGATGATATTATTCCTGCCAATCGAGCCACAACTTACGATCCGGAAAATTTAAAACAATATGCTTTAGAACATTTGATTGGTGTAGGGGAGCTATTAAAATATAACGTCATTGTTGCCGGGGAGAATTTCGGCTGTGGTTCGAGTCGAGAAATTGCCCCTGTTGCCCTCAAAGCCGCAGGAATTGAAAAGATTCAGGCGAAATCCTTTGGAGAAATTTTTTATCGCAACAGCATCAATATTGGACTGCCCCTAGAAATTTTAGGAGAAAAACAAGAGAATCCTGTAGTAAATGCGATCGCTCAAGCAGGTGGACTGATACCTTTTAATCAAATGCGTCGTCAGGGAGAAATCAGCATTCCTCAAAGCGTAACTCCCAAACGACCCATGACTTTAGTGGAAAAACTCTTAGCTAAAGCCTCTGGTAACCCCTATGTCCGTCCCAAAGAAGTAGTTTTTGCCCAGGTCGATTTAGCTTTATCTCATGATGCCGTCGCTGGGCCTGTCGCCACGACATTTTATAAACACTATGGAGAAGATGCCAAGCTGTGGGATGCTCAAAAGTTAGTTCTAGTAGCAGACCACTTTATCCAAGTCAATGACATTCGTAGCGATCGCAAAGCCAATGTCATGTATGAGGAGATGATTCAGTTTGCCCAAGAGCAAGGCTGTCATTTATTTGATATGGTTTCCCCAGGCGAAGCAGCAGGCATCTGCCACGTCTTACTACCAGAAAAAGGATTTGTCCGACCAGGAATGATAATTGCTGGTACAGACTCCCATACCTGTACCTACGGAGCATTGGGAGCCTTTTCCACAGGGGTCGGCACTACAGATATGGCCAATATCTATGCGATGGGGGATATGTGGATTCGTGTTCCCTCAACGTTAGTATTCGAGTTGACTGGAACGCTACCTCTCCATATCAGTGCCAAAGATATTATCTTGTTTATCTTGGGGCAAATCAGTTGTGCTGGTGCTACTGGCAAAGTGATGGAGTTTCGCGGCTCAATCCTGGAACAACTGCCTTTTGATGAACGATTGACTCTAGCTAATATGGCCGTTGAGTGTGGTGCGATTTGTGGGTTGATTGTGCCTGATGAGACGACCCGAAATTATGTGAAAAGTCGTTCTAACCAAGAATTTACAGAAATTATTGCCGATCCTGATGCTGAGTACGAAAAAGTGTATCAATTTGACCTCAGTAATCTAGAACCGCAAGTTGCCCGTCCCCCAAAGCCAGATCAAGTAGTACCGATTAGTCAGTTAGAAGAAGTTCCCATTACCAAAGCTTTTATTGGTTCTTGTACAGGCGGCAAACTCTATGATTTAGCTCAGGCTGCTGAAGTTTTGCAAGGTCGTCAACTAGCAGACGGCGTGAACTTGTTTATTGTCCCAGCAAGCATGGAAATCAGAGAAAAAGCCCAAGAGTTAGGCTATCTCGATATTTTTGCCCAAGCAGGCGCACAGATTCTCAAGTCAGGTTGTGGAGCTTGTATTAATTCTGGCATTGGGGTTTTGGACAAAGAAGAAACAGGGGTTTATGCAACCAATCGCAATTTTAAAGGACGCAGTGGCGATCCCACAGGCAAAAACTATTTAGCCTCACCAAGAACCGTTGCAATATCAGCTATCAAAGGCAAAATTAGCCACTCTCTTGATTAAAAATAAAGCTACTAATTTATATGAAAGAAATGGCGATCAACTCTACTCGTGATATTCATAATTTGTCTGTTTTAACTGAGCAAGAACGACACAAAATATTAGTGGAATGGAATGATACAAAGGTAGATTATCCTAAACATTTGTGCGTACATGAATTATTTGCAGCACAATTGGAAAAAACTCCAGACAATATTGCGGTCGTCTTCGATGAACATAAACTTACTTATCAAGAGTTGAATCACCGAGCCAACAAAGTAGCTTATTATCTACAATCTTTGGGTGTAGGGACAGAAGTTCTGGTAGGGATTTGTGTCGAGCGCTCCTTAGATATGATTGTCGGATTATTGGGGATTCTTAAGGCTGGGGCAGCATACGTCCCACTAGATCCAACTTATCCCCAAGAGCGTCTATCGTTCATGCTGTCAGATTCACAAGTGCAAGTGCTGTTAACTCAGCAAAAGTTTGTTGAGGAATTTTCTGCAAGCGGGGTGAAGACAGTATGTTTGGATAGAGATTGGGAAGCGATAACTTCGTTAAGCTCCGCTAGCGCTCATCAGAGTCACGAAAATCCTACTAGTGATGTGACGGCTGAAAATCTCGCTTATGTAATTTATACATCGGGGTCAACTGGAACACCAAAGGGAGTTGCTGTACCACATCGGGCTGTAAATCGGCTAGTATGCAACACCAATTATGTGCAGTTAGAGCCAAGGGATAGGATAGCCCAAGCCTCAAATACTTCATTTGATGCAGCCACTTTTGAGATTTGGGGATCTCTTCTGCATGGGGCTACTTTAGTCGGAGTTCCCCAGAATGTTGTGCTTTCACTGCCACATTTTGCAGAGTACATTCGCGAGCAAAAAATTACTGTATTATTTTTAACTACTGCTTTATTTAATCAGTTAGCTAGCGTTGTTCCCCAAGCATTTAAAAACTTGCGTCATTTGCTATTTGGTGGCGAGGCTGTAGATCCCAAGTCAGTTAGAGCAGTTCTTGACAATGGCGCGCCACAGCGATTGCTACACGTTTATGGGCCAACGGAGAGTACAACATTTGCTTGTTGGCATTTAGTTGAGGATGTTGCAGAAGGGGCAACAAATATACCAATTGGTCGTCCACTCTCCAATACACAAATACATATACTTAACTCTGAACTACAACCTGTTCCTATTGGTACACCAGGCGAAATATATATTGGCGGCGATGGCTTGGCAAGAGGCTACTTGAACCGTCCAGAGTTAAATAAGGAAAGGTTTATTCCTAGTCCGTTTGATAATGCAAAATTATATAAAACTGGCGATTTAGCACGTTATCTACCAGACCGCAACATTGAGTTTGTAGGGCGAGTTGACAATCAGGTAAAGATTCGTGGCTTCCGTATTGAATTAGGGGAAGTTGAGGCACTTTTGAGCCAACACCCGGATATACGGCAGGCAGTAGCAATCGTCCGTGAAGATATTCCTGGTGATAAGCGGCTTGTTGCTTATATTGTTCCTCATCAAAAATCAGCAGCAAATAGCATTAGCTTCAAACGCTTTTTGGAAGAAAAGCTGCCTAGTTACATGATTCCAGCCGCCTTGATGATTCTCGACTCCTTGCCCCTCACTCCCAATGGCAAAGTAGATCGTCGCAATCTTCCCGCGCCTGCACGCACACGCTCCGATTTAGAAGAAATCTTCGTTGCGCCTCGTAACCCGATTGAGGAAAAGTTAGCTGGTATCTGGACTCAGTTATTGGGACTTGATGTAATTGGAGTCAACGATAATTTTTTCCATCTGGGTGGTCATTCTCTAATTGCAACTCAGATGCTTGCTCGCGTGCGCGATGTTTTTTCGGTCGAGTTATTTTTTCCTCAGATATTTACTCATCCGACGATCGCCGCTCTTACTCAACTCATTGCTCAAGGTGGCGAAGAATCGCAATGGCAACGTCCTCCCATCCAACGAATTTCTCATCAAGGACTTGTGTCAGTTTCTTTTTCTCAAGAGCGAATTTACTTCGTCCATAAATTAGCGCCAGAAAATAGCGCCTACCAATTCCAGTCAACGATGGAATTTAAAGGCCCTCTGAATGTTAAAGCACTAGAACTTGCTCTCAATGAGATTGTCAAGCGTCATGAAATCTTCCGCACAACTTATCAAGAGGTGAATGGTAGATTATATCAGGTAATTCACCCACATGAAGGAATCGCTTTTAAAGTAGTTGACCTTCGTGACATTCCTGAACTTGAGCGGAAAACAGAAGCACAAAAGTTGGTAGATGCAGAAATTCTCACACACTTAGACCTGACGCAACTACCAATAATTCAGTGGGCTGTATTTAAGTTGAGCGACCAAGAACATATCTTTACCCATGTTGAGCATCACATGGCTCATGATGGCTGGTCATTTAACGTGTTTTTGAGTGAGATGGTAGCACTGTATGAAGCCTTCTCGGCGGGTAAACCGTCGCCATTACCTGAACTAAGTTACCAGTTTGCTGATTTTGCCTCTTGGCAGCGTGAATGGGCGAAAACCGCAGAAGCTCAAGCCCAATTAGCTTATTGGCAACAAAAGTTAGCAGGTATCCCACCTCTATTGGAATTACCTTACGATCGCCCACGATCAAAAGAGCAAACTTACAATGGCGATCACGTCACGATGGAACTCCCCGTTGATTTGTGCGAATCGTTGAGAGTTTTCAGCCATAAAGAAGGTGTAACCTTATTTATGACGATGCTGAAAGCTTTTATCATCCTGTTGCACCGCTACACTGGACAAGACGATATTTTTATCGGGTCTGCTGTTGCCAATCGCCGGATGCACCAAATCGAGAAGATAATTGGCATGATTGTCAATAACTTGGTTTTACGCACCGATGTCTCAGGTAATCTGACAGTGCGGGAATTACTCGAACGTGTACGCCAAGTGACAATGGAAGCTTACGCCAACGAAGACGTACCATTCGATAAAGTTGTAGAAGCGATTAGACCAGTCCGCAACCTGAGCCATAATCCCCTGTTTCAAGTGATGTTCAGTTTCCATAACTCCGCCAAGCCGCATTTAAATTTCCCTGGCTTGGACATCACCTTGCAGGAACCAGCTAGTAACAAATCTGCCAAGTTTGATCTTGATTTCCTCGTCATACCCAGGTTTGAACAGAGCGTACAGCATGGGGCGAAAACGGGAGCAAAAGGAATTACCCTAGTTTTGGAATATAACAGCGACCTGTTCGATGCTGAAACCATCCAAGCGATGCTAGAGCAGTATGAACAGGTAATTATCGAGATAGTAGCTAACCCAGAACAACAAATTGGTCAAATACCTCTGGTCACTCCATCTCAACAAAAATTGCTAGGGGAATGGAATCAGACTGATAGGGAATATACACAGACACAGTGTATCCATCAATTGTTTGAGGCTCAGGTAGAGTTAACGCCGGATGCTGTAGCTGTAGAGCAGGATGGGCAGAGATTAACTTACCGTGAATTGAGCGATCGCTCCAACAAAATAGCCCATTATTTGCAAAGTTTAGGAGTCAAACCAGAAACTCTAGTTGGTATCTGCGTTGAGCGTTCCCTAGACATGATTGCTGGCTTACTAGGTATTCTCAAAGCTGGTGGTGCTCATGTTCCCCTTGACCCTGCTTATCCCCAAGAGCGAATCACGGAAATTATCACAGATACGCAACTCGGCTTTTTGCTGACGCAAGATAAATTTCAAGATAAATTGCTCGGTTATACCGGAAAAACAATTTGTTTAGATACAGATTGGGAAGTCATAGCAACCCACAGTACAGCCAACCCGATTAGCGACGTTCAAGTAAATAACCTGGCTTATATTATCTACACCTCCGGTTCTACAGGTAAACCGAAGGGAGTAATGATTGAACATCGCTCCTTGATGAATTTTGTCATCACTGCCATTGATAAATATGGAATCAAGGCCAGCGATAAGGTTCTGCAATTTGCATCTATTTGCTTTGATACATCGATTGAAGAAATCTTTCCTTGTTTGTGCGTCGGTGCAACCTTAGTTTTACGCACCGAAGAAATGCTCAACTCCAGTGAGGATTTTTGGCGGTATTGCCAAAAATGGCAGTTAACTGTTTTAGATTTGCCGACAGCATACTGGCATCAGTTAGTAGCCGAACTTAAACCCCAAGATTCTCACATTTCTGAAGGTTTGAGAACTGTAATTATTGGGGGTGAAGCAGTTCAACTAGAAAAAGTGCAGCATTGGCATAGTTGTG
Organism: Nostoc desertorum CM1-VF14; assembly: GCA_019359245.1. GTDB lineage: Bacteria > Cyanobacteriota > Cyanobacteriia > Cyanobacteriales > Nostocaceae > Nostoc > Nostoc desertorum. The sequence goes on from JAHHHR010000071.1 coordinate 6,494, forward strand.
TTGCTCATCTTTCCCCAGTACCGGAATTATTCAATACTTACGGGCCGACAGAAGCAACGGTTGTCACCACCTTAAAACGCTTAAGCCCCGCAGCCACCTCTGTTAGCATTGGACGACCCATCAGCAATGCTCAGGTTTATGTTTTAGACCAATATCTGCAACCTGTACCAATAGGCGTTCCGGGAGAACTGCATATTGGGGGAGCAGGATTAGCTAGGGGATATTGGCAACGTCCTGAGTTAACAAACGAAAAATTTATCTCCAATGCTTTACAAAGCAGGGGAGCAAACGAGAACCAATCATCTCGCCTATACAAAACTGGGGATTTGGTAAAATTTCGCGCCGATGGCCGTTTGGAATATCTCGGTAGAGTTGATAATCAGGTGAAGATTCGCGGCTTCCGCATAGAGTTGGGCGAAATTGAAGCGGTATTGAGACAACACCCACAAGTATTGCAAGCTGTTGTCATTGCTCATGAAGACATCCCCGGACAAAAGCGGCTTTTGGCTTACGTCGTAACCCAAAAATCGCAACTAACCACTAATGAATTACGCGATTTCCTCAATCAGAAACTACCGAATTACATGATTCCGGCTTCGTTTATGCTGCTAGAAAACATACCGATGACTCCCAACCAAAAGGTAGACTACCGCGCTCTACCAACACCCGATTTTTCTCGCAGTGCCGAAGATAAATTTATTGCTCCTCGCACACTGATAGAAGAGAAATTCGTGGCGATTTGGTCGGAAGTTTTAAGAGTAGAAAATGTTGGCATCCACGATAATTTTTTTGAACTGGGTGGAGATTCCATTCTCAGTATTCAGTTAATTTCCAAAGCTAACCAAGCAGGTATTCAAATTGCTGCTAAACAGTTATTTAAATATCAAACAATTGCTGAGTTAGCGACTGTAGCAGGTATTAATCGCCAAATCAACGCTGAACAAGGGTTAGTAACTGGTTCTGTAGCGTTGACACCGATTCAACATTGGTTTTTCGAGCAGAAATTACCCAAATCTAATTACTTTAACCAGTCAGCACTGCTAGAAGTGCCGTCAGATGTGCAACCTGAGCTATTGCAGCAAATAGTACAACAATTGTTAGCGCATCATGATGCTTTGCGTTTGCGGTTTGTGCAACAAGGGGAAAACTGGCAGCAAATTAACGCTCCCACTCAAGAATCCGTACCATTTAGCATCTTTGATTTGTCGCACCTATCGCCAGCAGAACAGCAAACAGCGATCGCAACTAAAGATGCTGAACTTCAGGCTAGTTTGGATTTATCTACAGGAGCGATGGCTACGCCCGCCGCAGGCATCGCACGAGTCGCGTTATTTCAATTAGGCCATAATAGACCAAGTTGTTTACTCTTCATCATCCATCACTTAGCAGTCGATGGAGTTTCTTGGCGGATTTTATTGGAAGACTTAGCTACTGCTTACCAACAAATTAGCCGAGGCGAGGCTATTAAATTACCAGCGAAAACAACCTCTTGGCAATATTGGAGCGATCGCCTGACAGAATATGCCCAAACACAGTCTGTCAAAGAGTTGGATTACTGGCTAACTCAATCCAGTCTTCAAGTCACAGCTTTACCAGTAGACTATCTATCTGGCAAAGAAAAGAACACCGTAGCCTCAACTGCATCTGTAAAACTTGCTTTAAATGAAGAACAGACACGCGCCCTATTACAAGATGTACCTTCTGCCTACAACACCCAAATTAATGATGTATTGTTGACAGCCTTAGTACAAAGTTTTACTCAATGGACAGGCGACAGTTCTTTACTAATTGATTTGGAAGGACATGGTAGAGAAGATTTATTTAATGATGTAGATTTATCCCGGACTGTCGGTTGGTTTACGACATTATTCCCCGTTGGCTTACAGCTAGGAGAAATTGAGCATCCCGGAGAGGCTTTAAAGTCAATCAAAGAACAACTACGGCGTATCCCCAACCGAGGAATCGGTTATGGTGTATTGCGATATTTGCACCAAAACACCACAATTCGGGAAAAATTACAGTCCTTACCCGTAGCACAAGTTAGTTTTAACTACCTGGGACAATTCGACCAAGTGCTGAAAGCATCTGAAGTTTTGGGTTTGGCTAAAGAATTCAAATCCGAACAAAGCTTACTAAATCAACGTAGCCATCTGTTAGGAATAAGCGGCTTTATTCGTGCAGGAAAGCTAGAGATGACTTGGGCTTATAGCAAGAAAATCCATCAGCGAAACACTATTGAAACGTTAGCTTCGGAATTCATGGAAGCATTAAAAAACCTAATTACTCACTGTCAATCAAAAGACTCTCAAAGCTATACCCCTTCAGACTTCTCAGCAGCCAAACTCAATCAAAAACAGCTTGACAAATTCCTAGCCAAACTCAACAAGAAGAACTAGTCAAAAAGTAAAGGGAACAATCTCCCCCCTGCCCCCTGCCTTTTCTATCCCTAAATCCAGAGGTAATTATGCAAAATATCGAAGACCTTTATGAACTTTCGCCGATGCAACAAGGGATGTTGTTTCATACACTTTATGCACCAGAATCGGAAGTTTATTTTGAGCAGTTACTTTGCATTCTCTCTGGAAAATTAAATTTTTCTGCTTTCCAAAAAGCTTGGGAACAGGTTGTAGCACGACACTCAGTTTTACGCAGTTCTTTTTATTGGGAAGAGATAGAAAAGCCCTTGCAGATGGTGAATAAGCAAGTGGATCTTCCTTGGGTGCAAATGGACTGGCGACATTTAACACCTGATGAACAACAAAACCATTTAGAAGAGTTTTTGTCAAGCGATCGCCAAAAGGGATTTGATTTGGCTCAAGCACCTCTAATGCGCTTCACCATCATTCAGCTAACAGAGCAGAAATACCAATTTATTTGGAGTCATCATCATATCCTCTTTGATGGCTGGTCAATGCAGATTATCCTCAAAGAAGTTCTGGCTTTTTATGAAGCAAATCAGCGAGGCGAACATTTACCCCTCCAAGGAGTTCGCCCCTATCGAGAATATATTGAGCGGTTACAGCAACAGGATATTGGGCAAGCAAAAAACTTTTGGCGAAAAACTCTTCAGGGGTTTGAAGTTCCTACTCTTATAGGGAACAAGGAACAGGGAACGGGAAACAGAGGAATAGATAATGAGCAACGCTTTCAATTATCTCAAACGGTAACGGAAAAATTGCAAGCTACGGCGCGACAGCACCATTTAACTTTAAATAATTTGGTGCAGGGAGCATGGGCTATATTAATTTCTCGCTATAGTGGGGGAAGTGATATAGTCTTTGGTGCAACTGTATCCGGTCGTCCACCGCAGCTTGAGCAAGTAGAGTCGATGGTGGGGCTATTTATCAATACCCTTCCCATCCGGGCAAAAGTAACAGCCAACACAGAATTATTACCTTGGCTTCAGCAATTACAAACCCAAGCACTAGAACAGGAACAGTATACTTATTTTTCTCTTGCAGAAATTCAACAATTAAGTGATATCCCGACCGGATTACCACTTTTTGAAAGTATTTTAGTATTTGAAAACTATCCTTTGGATTCTGCTAAACCAGAAAATAAAAGAATTTTAGAGATTAGCCATATTAGTTGTTTTGAACACACGAATTATCCTATTACATTAGTAATTAATCCTGGCTCACAATTATCTGGCAGGATTGTTTATGATACTAGCTGCTTTGACGAACAAACAATTACTCGCATGATTGGACATTTCCAAACATTGCTAGTAGGGATGGCAGATAACTTACAACAATATATTTCTCAACTATCTTTACTCAGTACAGATGAAAAACAACAAATAATTACACTAGAAAACCATCAACAAACAAATTCTATTAATTATAAATGTATTCATGTTTTATTTGAAGAACAGGTAGAAAAAAGTCCCGATGCCATAGCGGTTGTATATCAACAAGAACAATTAACTTATCGGGAATTAAATAACCGTGCCAATCAACTAGCCCATTATTTGCGATCGCTAGGAGTTAAAGCTGAAGTCCGAGTGGGAATTTGCGTTGAGCGTTCCTTAAAAATGGTAATAGGAATACTTGCTATTCTCAAAGCGGGAGGGGCTTACGTTCCTCTAGATCCAGCTTATCCTGCCGAGAGATTAGCGTTCATGCTGGAAGATGTACAATCACCCGTATTGTTAACACAAACCCATTTACAAAATAGACTACCAATTAATAATCAAATGGTGGTGGATCTTGAAAGCGATTGGGAAATTATTGCCCAACACAGACAAGATAATTTAACCGATGAAGTTAATCCAGAAAATTTAGCTTATATCATTTATACTTCTGGCTCAACAGGAACACCAAAAGGTACAGAAGTTCCCCACCGTAGCATTCTTGGTTTTATGTTTGGAGTTGATTACATTCAACTAGATGCAGAACAATTTTGGCTACAACATTCATCAATTTCCTGGGATGCACTCACCTTAGAATTTTGGGCACCATTGCTTTATGGTGGACGTTGTGTACTTTATCCAGAAAAAATTCCAACACCAGAAGGTCTAAGGCAGATTATTCAAGAACAAGGAGTTAACACCCTATTTCTGACTACAGCATTATTCAATCTCATGATTGATACCATGCCACAAGGGTTGTCAGGGGTGAAACAACTAATGTTTGGAGGAGAAACCATTTCTGTACCTCATCTTCGTCGTGCTTTAGAATTATTGCCTCAAACCCAAATTATTCATGCTTACGGCCCTTCGGAATGTACAGTATTTACCTGTTGTTATCCGATTCCTAAACAACTTGCTGCAAATGTTTATTCAGTCCCTATTGGTAAACCCATCGGTGATAGAACAGTTTACATACTAGATGAGAATCTAAACAGAGTTCCGATTGGTGTTACTGGCGAACTTTATGTAGGTGGTGCTAGTGTTGCTAGAGGTTACTTAAATCAACCAAAATTAACCAGTGAAAAATTTATTTTTAATCCTTTTATTGAGGGAAATATCCTTTACAAAAGTGGAGATTTAGTCTGCCGTTTAGCTGATGGAAATATTGAATTTATCGGAAGAATTGATACACAAGTAAAGATTCGCGGTTTTCGCGTTGAATTAGCAGAAATCGAAGCGATTTTAGTTCAACATCCTGACATAAAACAAGTGATAGTTATTGCGCGGGAAGATAAACCAGGAAATAAATTCTTAGTAGCCTATTTGGTAGCAACGAATAGTTCACCAACTCCTAGCACCATACGAAACTTCCTCAAGGCAAAGCTACCAGATTACATGATTCCTGCTGCTTTCGTATTTATTGATAAATTACCTCTTACTCCTAATGGTAAAATTAATCGCCGCGCTTTGCCTGCCCCCGATACTTATCAAATAAATATAGAGGTTGATTTTGTCGCCCCTCGATCACAAATTGAACAAGAATTAGCTACAATTTGGACGGAAGTTTTGAAATTAAAACAGGTGGGGATTCATAATAACTTTTTTGAGTTAGGAGGACATTCTTTATTAGCTACTCAAGTGGTTTCTCGTTTAAGAGAAGCTTTTAGTTTAGATTTTCCTTTACGTTATTTGTTTGAAAACCCAACTATTGCTGAACTAGCGCAAAAAGTGAGCAAGCAAGTAGAAAATGATGATTTAGCGAGAATTTTGGCGGAGGTGGATGAATTATCGGAGGAAGAGGTAAGGGAGCAGTTAATTTGGTGAGGATTGTTTAAACGCACAGGAGCGCGAAGTTCGCGCAGAGGTACCCAGCGAAAAGTTCCTCGAAGCCGATTTTCCCGGCGTAGGAAACTTTTCAAGACAGAGTTTTTAATTACGAATTATTATGAGTGACTTATTAAAACGTCTTGAATCTTTATCACCTGAAAAACGAGAATTAGTTTTACAAAAGCTGAAGAAGCAACAGAAATTGCCTCTTCTTATACCTGTGTCGCGGGAACAGTCTCTTCCTCTGTCTTTTGCTCAACAAAGACTGTGGTTTATTGACAAATTAGAAGGCGATAATTGTGTTTATAATGTGCCGTTTCTCTGGCAAATTAGCGGAGTTCTGGATGTTAGTGCGTTGGAAAAAGCGATCACCACAATTATCCAACGTCATGAGGTCTTACGTACTAGCTTTGCTGTTGTGGATGAGTCACCGATACAGGTAATTCATGCTCATCCGCAACTGAAGATACAGGTGCTAGACTGGCGACAAGTTTCAAAAGAACACCAGTTAAGCAAGGCATCACAGTTAGCAACAGAAGAGTTACAACAGCCATTTGATTTATCAAAGCCGCCTTTACTGCGAGTAAAGTTGTTGCAATTGGCTAAAAAATCCCATCTGCTGTTGCTGGTTATCCATCATATTGCCTGCGATGGCTGGTCAATGGACATCTTCCGCCGGGAATTGTTCGCTCTTTACACAGCTTTTTGTAATGGTGAATCGTCTCCTTTACCCGAATTACTTCTACAATATGCTGATTTCGCCCACTGGCAAAGACAATGGTTACAAGGAGAGGTACTGCAAACTCAACTCAATTACTGGCAAAAACAATTAGCAGATGTTCTGCCACTGTTAGAATTACCGACAGATAAACCACGCCCATCAGTACAAAGCTTCAAGGGGCGGAGTGAGTTTTTAGAACTAAATGCAGATTTAACCCAGAAGTTGAAGCGTTTGAGCCAGGAATCAGGAACTACTCTGTTTATGACAATGCTGGGAGCATTTGCGCTGTTATTGTCGCGCTACAGTAGACAACAGGATATTGTTGTTGGTTCTGCGATCGCCAACCGCAATCGTCGTGAAATAGAACCACTAATTGGCTTTTTCGTCAATACTTTGGCTTTGCGTACCAAGCTGCAAGGAAATCCAACTTTCTTAGAATTACTGCAACGGGTAAAGCAAGTCACTCTTGATGCTTATGACCATCAAGATTTACCCTTTGAGAAACTAGTTGATGAATTGGGATTAGAGCGATCGCTTTCTCATCATCCTCTATTTCAAGTGGCTTTTGGCTTGCAAGGCGGAACTCCAGAGAAACTAGAAATTCCTGGCTTAACTCTTTCCCGTTTTGAATGGGAAAACACCACGACGCTGTTTGATTTATCGCTGATTTTCCGGGAAACGCCTCAAGGTTTAACAGGAGAATGGGAATATGCAAGCGATTTGTTTGAGGCTGAAACTATCCAACGGATGTCGGAACATTTTCAAGTTCTACTCAAGCAAATTATTGCTAACCCAAACCAACCAATCAATAGTTTATCTTTGCTGACAGAGGATGAGCGTCAGAAATTACAAAGCTGGAATAAAACTCAAACAGATTATCCTCACGATAAAACTTTAGTTGATTTATTTGAAGAACAAGTTACGAAAAATCCAGATAATCTTGCTGTATTTTTTGAGTCTCAAACTTTAACTTATCAAGAACTAAATCAGAAAGCTAATCAATTAGCTTACTATTTAATTCACAATTACCAAATTCACCCAGAGGCCTTAATTGGTATATCTGTTGAACGTTCTTTAGAAATGATTATTGGTGTACTCGGTATTCTCAAAGCTGGTGGAGCTTATGTACCTATTGACCCTAATTATCCCTCAGAACGGATTAAGTTCATGTTAAAAGATTCTGGGATATCGGTATTACTAACCCAAAGTCCCCTCAAAAAGCAATTACCTCTAACCGAACTCAAACACCAGGTCATTTGTTTAGATGAGGAAGTTTTTGCTGAAGAATTAACCGATAATCCCAGTCCTGAAAGTAAACCTGATAATCTAGCTTATGTCATCTATACCTCCGGTTCAACGGGACGACCGAAGGGAGTGATGATTGAGCATAAAGCAATTGTCAATCTCGCCTTGGGCTGGGCTGAAACTTTTCAAGTTCACAATCACAGCCGTTTGCTTCAGTTTGGGTCTTTTAGTTTTGATTTATCTGTGGCTGAAATTGCTACTACTTTCGTCACAGGTGCTTGTTTGTATCTAGCCCACAAAGAAACTTTGTTACCTAGTCAAAGCTTAGTTGACTTTTTAACACAACACAAAATTACTCATAGCTTTTTATCGCCTTCAGCTTTATCTGTATTACCAAATGCGAGTTTACCTCACTTGCAATGTATGACTGTGGGTGGAGAAGTTTGTACTGCTGAATTAGTTAGTAAATGGGGAACGGGAAGAAGTTTATACAATTGCTACGGTCCAACAGAATCTACTGTGACTGCGGCTATTTATCTTTGTAAACCCAATGGCAAAAAACCACCGATTGGTAAACCAATATCTAATTTACACATCTATATTCTAGATCAAAATAATCAACTATTACCGCCAGGAATACCAGGGGAATTGTGTATTGCTGGAGTTGGTTTAGCTAGAGGCTATCTCAACCTCAACCGTCCCGAAACTACTAGCCAAAAGTTTATAAAAATTGAATTATTTGGTCAAACTGAGCGAATTTATAAAACTGGTGACTTAGCAAGATGGAATGCTGATGGAAATTTAGAATATTTAGGTCGGATTGACGAGCAAATTAAATTACGAGGTTTTAGAATTGAACTTGGTGAAATTGAATCAATTTTATTACAACATCCATTAATTAAAAAAGCTGTTGTAATTTTATATGAAGCTGATACTAATCCCAGATTAATAGCTTATATTACAGAGGTAAAAAAATCCGTCAATTTAGAGATTGAAGTTAAAGAATATCTAAAAAATCGGCTGCCAAATTATATGATTCCGAGCCAGATAATGGTTTTGGAACAGTTGCCTCTCACTGCTAACGGTAAACTAGATCGCCGCGCATTACCAATACCAAATACAGACGCTTCCACTGAGTTAGAAATACCAGTAACTCCTATAGAAGAAATACTAGCTAGTATATGGCAAAATTTATTAAAAATTAAGTCTGTTGGCCGCTCTGACAACTTCTTTGAATTGGGGGGGCATTCTCTGTTAGCGACTCAATTAATTGCCCGTATTCGTGATAGTTTTGGCGTTGAATTATCCGTCCGTAAGGTATTCGAGCAAAGCGTTTTATCTGAGTTAGCGCGGGAAATTGATAAAGCCTCTACAAATGTTGCTTTACCTTCCATAACACCCCAGCCAGAAAATGAGCCGAAAACTCTATCTTTTGCCCAATCAAGGCTCTGGTTTTTAGCCCAACTTGAAGGTAAAGGAACTTCTGCTACCTACAATATGCCTTTTGCGCTCCAACTTGATGGCAATTTAAATGTAGAAGCTTTACGCCAGAGTTTAACCTATTTGCTGGAACGCCATACAACTTTACGCACTTATTTCCCTGCTTTGGAGGGGTAACCGCAAGTAGTAGTTAAAGATGTAGAAGATATGGAAGTGCTGGAAATTACAGACTTACAAGCACTCGATTCTCAAACGCAAGCGGAAACTGTACAACAGTTAGCCAATACCCATGCTCAAGAACCCTTTAACTTAAATATTGACCCCTTGTTCAGAGCTAAACTACTGCAACTGAGCCAGCAGAAAAATATCCTGCTGATTAATATCCACCACATTATCAGTGATGGCTGGTCAATGGGAGTGTTTAAGCGCGAATGGCAACAGGCTTATGCTGCTTATGCTACGGGTTCTACTCCGAACTTGTCACCGTTACCGATTCAGTATAGCGATTATGCAGCTTGGCAGCGCAGTTGGTTACAAGGGGAGAGTTTATCAAGCCAAGAAAATTATTGGAAACAACAATTAAGTGATGCGTCCCGCTTGCTGGAGTTACCTACTGATTATCCTCGTCCAGCGCAACAAAGTTACCAAGGTGAGCGTGAAGAATATTGTTTGAGTAAAGAACTGACTCAGAAACTCAAACACCTGAGTCAACAACAAGGGGCGAGTTTATTTATGACTCTGTTGGCTGCTTTCAATATTTTACTATCGCGTTATAGCCGCCAAGAGGATCTATGTATTGGTTCTGGCATCGCTAACCGCACCCATAGCTACACAGAAGGGTTAATTGGTTTTTTTGTCAATACATTAGTATTACGAAGCAAAACCAAGCCAGAGCAAGCATTTATTGATTTACTGCAACAAACTCGCCAAACTTGCTTAGATGCTTATGCTCATCAAGATATTCCCTTTGAGTATCTGGTAGAACAACTGCAACCAGAACGCAGTCTCAGCCATAATCCATTATTCCAAGTGATGATGGTGCTGCAAAATGCGGCAGGGGCGGGAGTAAATGTTAGTTTACCAGGGCTGGATATTCAATACTTGGAACAACGTTTCCCATTTGCCAAGTTTGATTTATTACTGGATTTGTGCGAAAGGGACGAGCAACTACATTGTATGTGGGAATATGCCACAGATTTATTTGAGGCATCAACAATTAAGCGTATGGCGGGACATTTTGAAATTTTGCTGACAGCAATTATCCAAAATCCGCAACAGCCGATTCATCAGCTACCTATCATTACCCCAGCAGAAAGCCAACAACTGCAAATTTGGAATCAAACAGACACAGATTATCCTCAGCATCATACTCTGGTGACTTTGTTTGAAGAACAGGTAGCAAAAACGCCCGATAAGATTGCGGTGGTGTTTGCAAATCGAAGCCTGAGTTATCAAGAACTCAATCAAAAAGCCAATCAACTTGCGAATCATCTATTACAAGTTAAAAGCCTGTCCGATAACCCATTGATGGCGATTTGCATGGATCGTTCTCTGGAAATGCTCATCGGTATGTTTGCTATCCTCAAAGCTGGTGGGGCTTATGTACCAATCGATCCGAGTTATCCCCAAGAACGCATTCATTTAATGCTCAAAGATAGTAATGCATCTGTATTACTAACAACCAAATCGCTGAAAAAACAACTTTCCTTAGAAAAGCTCAATAATACTGCTCAAGTAGTATTTTTGGATGAACAAACATGGATTGAACAGCCAATAGAGAATCCCACATCAAACAGTAATTATAATGATTTAGCTTATGTAATTTATACTTCTGGCTCTACAGGGCAACCAAAAGGAGTTGCGATCGCACATTCTAACTCTGTAGCCTTTGTAAAATGGGCGCATTCAGTCTTTAGTGCAGAACAGCTTGCAGGTGTCTTAGCATCAACCTCAATTTGTTTTGACCTCTCCATTTTTGAAATTTTCGTTCCCTTGGCTCAAGGTGGTAGTGTAATTGTGGTAGAAAATGCACTCTACATTGAGCAAGCACTTAAAAGTCCTGTACCGATAACTTTGATTAATACTGTACCGAGCGCTGCGGCGGAACTGCTGAATATGAATGCTATTCCAAGCAGCGTGCAAGTAATTAATTTAGCTGGCGAACCATTGAAAAATAGTTTGGTACAGGCTTTATATCAAAATACATCTGTCACAGAAGTTTATAACCTCTACGGCCCTTCTGAGGATACAACTTACTCGACATTTACGAAAGTTGGCAAAAATGCCCAGCATGAACCAAGTATAGGAAAGGCGATCGCCAATACTCGCATCTATATTTTAGATAACTACAATCAACCCCTTCCCCCTGGTATTCCTGGGGAACTCTGCATTGCAGGTGCAGGTTTGGCAGAGGGCTATTTAAATCGTCCCGATTTAACTGCCGAAAAATTTATCACATTAGAATTATTTGGTAAAACTGAGCGAATTTATAAAACTGGTGATTTAGCCCGGTGGCTACCGGATGGCAATTTGCAATATTTAGGGCGGATCGATCGCCAAGTCAAATTGCGAGGTTTCCGCATTGAATTAGGTGAAATTGAAGCATCTTTACTCAAACACCCCAAAATCCAGGAAGCAGTTGTCCTGGCTCGGACGGGAACCGATCTCGATCGACGTCTAGTTGCCTATATTGTCCCCAAAACAACAGAGGATAACTATCTCCAAGGTGAACAAGTAGAATTATGGCAGCAAATTTTCAATGATGCGTACTATCAATCACAAAACCCAGAAGATGATCCTACCCTGAATTTAGCTAGTTGGATTAACAGCTATACGGGAGATCCTTATCCCAAAACTGTAATGCAAGAATGGCGAGATACAACCGTTGACCAAATTTTAGAACTTGCACCCAAACGAGTTTGGGAAATTGGTTGCGGGGTAGGGATGTTATTGTTTAAAGTTGCACCTCATTGTCAGCATTATTTCGGTACAGATTTTTCATTAGGCGGATTGCAATATATTGAACAACATCTTAAACATCAGTCTTTCCATGAGAAAGTTATCTTAAAAACTAGAGCAGCTCACGAGTTTGATGACATTGAAAGTAATGCTTATGACTTAGTAATTTTAAACTCTGTAATTCAGTATTTTCCTTCTTTAGATTACTTGTTATCAGTAATCGAAGGGGTTATTAAAACTGTGACTTACCAGGGGAAAATCTTTATTGGAGATGTGCGAAATCTCAATTTATTAGAAGCTTTCCACACCGCAGTGGAATTTTATCGCGCCTCTGATAAGTTATCAATTCAGGGCTTGCGCCAACAGATTCAAAAAAGCATCCGCACCGAAGGTGAATTACTAATTGATCCTGATTTATTTATCGCTCTCAAACAAAAATTTCCTCGGATTAGTCACGTAGAAATTCAATTGAAACGGGGTTATAGTCATACGGAAATGAGCCGTTTTCGTTATGATGTGGTTTTATATTTGGATGGTACAGATACTCCTGTTGCAGAACCCCAATGCTTAGATTGGCAAGAACAACAGTTAAATCTGGAAACTATCGAGAGAATTTTAACAACTCAACAAGCAGATTTATTAAGGATTAAAGATATTCCGAACGCACGTTTAACTTCAGAAATGACCTTGTTAGATAATATTGCTCAAATAGAGGGTTATGTTGGAGATTTAAAAACCGCCATATCGCAAGTTAAATCAGGTATAGAACCCGAAGCATTCCGAACTTTAATCCAAGATTTACCTTATACGTCTTTTATTCAATATAGTTCCACAGAATTTGTTTATTACGATGTTATTTTGCAAAAAAATATTCCTGGGCAAAAGACAATACCAAGATTTAATCAAAGGGAAAATTGGCGGCTGAAACCTTGGCAACATTACGCTAATCAACCGTTACAATATCGCGTCAATCAAATCGCTCCAGAAATCTTAGAAGAATGGCGAGATTTACTGGCAAAAAATCTGCCTGATTATATGATTCCTAGCCATTTTATTGTTTTAGAAAAACTGCCACTAACACCAAATGGCAAAGTAGACCGCAAAGCTTTACCTGCGCCAGGTAAAACAGTTGTCGCCAAAGATATTGAATTACCTGTAACAGAGACAGAAAAACTACTAGCTCAACTATGGGCAAAGCTGCTGAAATATGAATTTATTGCCCGACAAGATAACTTCTTCAACTTGGGGGGACATTCTTTATTAGCCACTCAATTGTGCTACCGCATCCGCGACACTTTCAATGTAGAAATACCACTACGTCAAGTATTTGATTCTCCTATTCTCAGCGAATTGGCAAGTTATATAGATAGCTGCATTTGGGTTAATTCAGCTACCGCAGATATGCAACCTTTAAACTCAGACGAAGAGGAAATTGAACTATGACTATGATACAAAATCAGCCAGTAGTTTCTTTAATGCTTCGTTTGCAGAATATGGGCTGCAAAATTTGGGCTGAAAATGATAAGTTACGGATTCGTACTAGCAAAAATGCCCTCACAGATGAACTCAAGCAAGAAATTCAAGCCAGCAAAGCTGAAATTCTAGCTTTCTTGAAAGCAGCTAAGACGCAAGTTGCCGTTACAAAAGAAATTCCTACTTTAAGTGCTGACTCTCCCAAGCCGCTTTCCTTTGCTCAACAACGCCTCTGGCTATTATCACAACTCCAAGGGCCATCAGCTACTTATAATATGCCGATCGCTCTACAACTGAACGGCAACCTAAATATTGATGCCCTGCGTTCTAGTTTGGCTTATTTGCTAAGTCGGCACGAGAGTCTGAGGATATATTTTCCCATCGTTGCCGGACAAGCCCAAATTGCGCTTCGTAATTTAGACGAACTCGAAGTTTTAATGTACCAAGTATTGGGAACTGAGGACTGGAGACTGGGGACTAGGAATCAAGAAACTCTTTCTCAGTCCCCAGTGGTTCAGCATTTTATTGATGCTCATGCACAAGAACCCTTTGATTTAAATACTGGCCCTTTGTTTAAAGCAAAACTGCTGCAATTGCAAGAGCAAAAATCTGTGTTGCTCATAAATATGCACCACATTATCAGTGATGGCTGGTCAATGGGGGTATTTGTGCGTGAGTTACGGCAAGCTTACACTGCTTTTACCCAAGGTCAAAGCCCAAACCTTTCTTCCTTGCCTATTCAATACAGCGATTATGCAGCTTGGCAAAGAAACTGGTTACAAGGCGAAGTATTAGAAAACCAGATTAATTACTGGAAAAATCAACTGGATGATGCTTCCCCATTACTCGAATTGCCTACAGATTATCCTCGTCCAGCACAGCAAAGTTACCGAGGCGATCGCTTTTTCTATTCTCTCACGCCGGAATTAACTGCTGCCGTTAAAAATTTCAGCCAACAGCAAGGTGTAAGCCTATTTATGACTTTGTTGGCTACTTTGAATATTCTACTATCTCGTTACAGTCGCCAAAACGATTTATCTATTGGTTCTCCCATTGCCAACCGCACCCATAGTCAAACAGAAGGGTTAATTGGCTTTTTTGTCAATATTTTAGTACTGTGTAACCAAATTAATTCTGAGCAAAGTTTTATCGAGTTTCTACAACAAACTCGCCAAACTTGTTTAGATGCTTACGCTCATCAAGATATACCCTTTGAGTTTCTGGTAGAAAAGTTACAACCAGAACGCAGTATGAGCTATAACCCATTATTCCAGGTCATGTTTGCGCTGGAAAATAATGAAAGTCCAGACTTGAGTTTACCAGGGTTAGAGATTGAATGGCTGGGGGTGAAGGGTGCGATCGCTAAGTTTGACTTAACCCTGATGGTGATGGAATATGACAACAAGTTAAATTGCTCTTGGGAATACGCCACCGACCTTTTTGAAAAAGCTACTATTCAACGGATAGCGGAACAGTTTGAAGTTCTGCTCAAGGGAATTATTAGTAATCCAAACCAACCGATTCATACTCTACCTTTGATGACAGCAGCCGAACTGCTACAACTTCAACGCTGGAATCAAACTCAAACAGATTATCCTCACGATAAAACTTTAGTTGATTTATTTGAAGAACAAGTTACGAAAAATCCAGATAATCTTGCTGTATTTTTTGAGTATCAAATTTTAACTTATCAGCAATTAAATCATAAAGCGAACCAATTAGCTAATTATTTAATTCACAATTATCAAATTCAGCCAGACACCTTAATTGGTATATCTGTTGAACGTTCTTTAGAAATGATTATTGGTGTACTCGGTATTCTCAAAGCTGGTGGAGCTTATGTACCTATTGACCCTAATTATCCCTCAGAACGGATTAAGTTCATGTTAGAAGATTCTGGGATATCGGTATTACTAACCCAAAGTCCCCTCAAAAAGCAATTACCTCTAACCGAACTCAAACACCAGGTCATTTGTTTAGATGAGGAAGTTTTTGCTGAAGAATTAATCGATAATCCCAGTCCTGAAAGTACACCTGATAATCTAGCTTATGTCATCTACACCTCCGGTTCAACGGGACGACCGAAGGGAGTGATGATTGAGCATAAAGCAATTGTCAATCTCGCCTTGGGTTGGGCTGAAACTTTTCAAGTTCACAATCACAGCCGTTTGCTTCAATTTGGGTCTTTTAGTTTCGATTTGTCTATCGGTGAAATTGCGACTGCTTTATCCGCAGGTGCTTGTTTATATCTAGCTAATCAAGAAACTTTGTTACCTAGTCTTGCCTTAGTTAATTTTTTAACCCAACACAAAATTACTCATAGCTTTTTACCTCCGTCAGCTTTAGCTATATTACCAAAGGCAACTCTTAGCAATTTACAATCTATAGGTGTTGGTGGGGAGGCTTGTAGTGCTGAATTAGTTAGTCAGTGGGGAACAGGAAGACGTTTTTATAACTGCTACGGGCCAACAGAATGTACTGTTATTGTAGCGATAGCTCTTTGTCAATCCAATGGCAAAAAACCATCAATTGGTAAACCTTCTCCCAATCTCCGCATTTATATTTTAGATGCACATAATCAACCATTACCGCCAGGAATACCAGGGGAATTGTGTGTTGCGGGAGTTGGTTTAGCTAGAGGTTATCTCAATCATCCCGAAACTACTAGCCAAAAATTTATAAAAATTGAATTATTTGGTCAAACTGAGCGAATTTATAAAACTGGTGACTTAGCAAGATGGAATACTGAGGGCAATTTAGGATATTTAGGTCGGATTGACGAGCAAATTAAATTACGAGGTTTTAGAATTGAGCTTGGTGAAATTGAATCAATTTTATTACAACATCCATTAGTTAAAGAAGCTGCTGTTATCTTATATAAAACCGAAAGCAATCAGAGTTTAATTGCATACGTAACGGGAATCACTAATCATTTGTCTATCGAATTAAAACATCAGATGAAATCACGCCTACCTGATTACATGATTCCTGCTCAGATTGTGGTATTGGATGAGTTACCTTTAACTCCTAATGGCAAAATTAATCGTAAAGCTTTACCTGCTCCTAATCTTGAGATTGAAGGTTTATATACAGCCCCACGCAACGAAGTTGAACAAAAACTAGTGCAACTATGGTCTGCTGTCCTCAAACGTCAAGAAATTGGTATTCATGATAACTTTTTTGACTTGGGCGGGCATTCTTTATTGGCGGTGAAATTACTCAATAATATTCAACAGGTTTTTGAGCAACAGCTTGCCTTGAGCAGTTTATTTCAGAACCCGACTATTGCTCAACTAGCCGAACAAATTTGTAATATTGGAGTACAACAGTCCCATCCAGATTTACTGTTACTCCAACCTCAAGGAAATGCAACCTCTCTATTTTGTCTCCCTGGTGCAAACGGCCATGGCTTCTATTTTCAAGGTTTGGCTACGAATTTAGGAAATGAGCATCCTGTTTATGGGCTGGAAACTCCAGGGAGAGATGGACTTAGCCTACTCCCAGACTCAGTAGAACTTCATGCAAGTCAGCTGATTGAGGTATTACGCCAACAACAACCTAAAAGTCCATACATACTAGCAGGATACTCATCAGGTTGTGCTGTTGCTTTTGAAATGGCTTCCCAACTAGAACAGCAAGGTGAAAAGGTAGAATTACTGGCTATCTTAGACTCTGGATTGGTTATTCACCCTCAGCATTTAATTGATAGAACAGAGCTTGATTGGATTTGGCAATTACTCCAACGGATTGAAGCCTTAAAGGGAGTTTCTTTTAGTTTGGAATACGCTGATTTAGCTGCTCAAAACAATGACCAAGCCCGTTGGGATTTAGCAGCAGAGTATTTATACAAACATAACGTCCTACCAGAACACTCAAGCCTTGATTTACTAAAAACCAATATGCAGGTGATGAAAATGCTAACACTCAATTACGCCAATTATCAGCCTAAGTATTCAATTTCAGCGCCGATTGTTTTATTCCGCGCTCAAGAAGTGCATGAAATTGTTGTGCGAGAACTCCAAGCTTTTTCTGATTACGATTTACCTGATTGGGGATGGCATACCTACACCCAAAAACCTATCAAGGTGATTTATATACCTGGAAATCATGGACGAGTGCTTTATGAACCCAATGTCAAAGTATTAGCAACACAACTACAAGCGGTGATGCAAGAAGCCAAAAAACCGATTGCTCTCAATTATTAACCTAGCTTTTTTTATTTTGAAGTGGGATAAAAGAATGCAAACTCTTCCTATTAAAATTTCTGATGAAACTCTGCGGGATGGAGAACAACAAGTAGGCATTTTCTTCTCTTACCCAATTAAACACAAACTTGCTCATCTGATTGCTCAAACAGGAATTGATGGATTGGCTATCATGCCAAGTGTTTGCGAACAAGAAGCAGAGCTAGTCAAATCATTAGTCTCAGAGGGATGGGATGGATTGATTACTGCTGATACGATGATGGGAAAGCAGTACATAGATCGAGCAAAAGAGTGCGGAGTTAAGCGCCTTATTCTGTTCCATGCTGTTTCCGATCGCCTGCTGTTTTTACGAAATCCCCAGGTTCGCCTCGCGAGCGAATTTCAAGATAAAACCATTGATGATGATATCTCATCTCAAATAATTAATAAAATTCGTCAAGATGCTCTTGATGTCATTGTTGAAAATCTACACTATGCTACAAAAGTCGCTGGTTTGAGAGTAGATTTTGCGGCTGAGGATGCTTCTAGAGCCGATTTTGACTTTTTAGTCCAATGTATTCGCTCATGCAGTCCTTATATCGAACACTTCCTATTGTGTGATACGGTGGGGGTTCTGACTCCAGAAAAGAGTTATATCTGGGTTAATGACTTGCTCCAATCTACCGCAGATGTAGCATTGGGAGTACATTATCACAACGATATGGGCTTGGCTTTAGAAAATACTCTCCAGTCTCTCATGGCGGGAGCAACTTTAGTATCAGGGACATTTTGTGGTTTAGGGGAGCGAGCCGGAAATGTGGCGATAGAGCAGGTATTAAATGGTTTGCGAGTCCGTTTCGGTATTGAAGTTGAGGGGATCGATTATAATGCGATCGCCGCAGTGACTAATTACATTGAGCAAATGGGGATTCGCCCCGCAGCTCCTTACTCTCAAACTGCACAACGTCACGAATCAGGTATTCATGTCAATGCTTTGTTACGTGACCCCAAAAGCTATGCAATATTTCCTTATAACAAAATAGATGTTGTATTTGGCAAATGGAGTGGAGTTAGTAATTTCCAATATCTATTTGAAAAGCAACTATACAATCCTCAATCTAGAAAACAGTATGAGAATATGCGTTCTGTTATCAAATCACTTGCTACTGAAAAAGAACGTTATTTTACTGCTCAAGAAGTTTTAGAATTATGGAAAGATGGTATCTTTGAATAGGAAGTTGTGAAAACTTACAATTTCCTATTCAAGAGAATTCAAGACACAGGAAAATATTTTCTCAATTCATATAATATAAAAATCAGTTATGACTTCTTTCTCCTGATCTTAATTTATGACTCGCCATCAGACTTAATAAATTACAACAATTTTTTTTACAGATGCAAGCTACAAGTTTTATTGGTAAATCTTCAAAAGATGATTCTTCACCTGCTAAGGATTTTTGGGGAAATGTCAGAGCGATCGTCGGGCCTTTCTTGTATCCTACCGAGGCAAACGGCAGAGCATTTTCAGATGTAGTCCGTACATGGGGAATGCTTCTTCTCTTAGTATTATTAATAATAATGCTCGTCGGTGTAACTGCATTTAATAGCTTTGTTAGCCGCTATTTACTAGATATCATTACTGAAGAGCAAGATTTAAATAAATTTATTAATACATTATGGCTTTATGGTGGTGCTCTTCTCTGCGTAACGCTTTTAGTAGGATTTACTAGATTTGTTAGAAAAAAAATTGCTCTTGATTGGTATCAATGGTTAAACGATCGAATTTTAAATAAGTATTTGAGTAATCGTGCTTATTATAAAATCAACTTTAAATCCGATATTGATAATCCAGATCAACGAATTACCCAAGAAATAGAACCTTTAACAAGAAATGCTCTTTCTTTTTCGGCTACTTTCTTAGAGAAAGTACTGGAAATGATAACTTTTTTAGTAATTCTCTGGTCTCTCTCTCATTTTGTGGCAATTGTATTAGTTATTTATACAATAATAGGTAATTTTATTGCTGTTTATTTAGCTCAAGAATTAAACAAGATTAAACAAGAAGAACTCGAATATGAAGGAGACTATAATTATAGCGTAAATCATGTTCGTAATCACGCTGAATCAATAGCTTTTTTCCGTGGAGAGAAACAAGAATTCAATATAATCTTGCGACGATTAAACAACATTATTAAAAGTAGTAAACGCAAGATTAATTGGGAAGTAACTCAAGATATTTTTAACAGAGGATATCAAGCGATTATTCAAATATTTCCATTTATAGTATTTGGGCCTTTACAGATTAAAGGTGAAATTGAATTTGGAGAAATTGCCCAAGCCAGTTTAGCTTGTAATCTGTTTGCTACGGCTATGGCTGAAGTAATCAGAGAATTTGCTACTTCAGGACGATTTTCTAGTTATGTTGAGCGTTTAGTTGAACTGTCGAATGCGCTAGAAGCAGTAACTAAACAACCTGAAAATGCCAGTACGATTAAAACAATAGAAGAGAAGCAACTCGCTTTTGAGAATGTTACTTTACAGACGCCTGATTATGAACAGGTGATTGTCGAAAATTTGTCGCTTTCTGTTCGGCCGGGAGAAGGTTTATTAATTGTAGGGCCTAGTGGTCGAGGTAAAAGTTCTTTATTGAGAGCGATCGCTGGTTTGTGGAACGCTGGGACTGGCCGCCTAGTGCGACCTCCTTTAGAAGAAGTCTTGTTTTTACCCCAACGTCCTTACATCATTTTAGGAACTTTGCGCGAACAGTTACTTTATCCTAATACCAATCGTCAAATGACCGACGCAGAACTTCAAGATGTTTTGCAACAAGTTAATCTGCAAAACTTGCTAAGTCGAGTTGAAGGCTTTGATACAGAAGTCCCTTGGGAAAATATATTATCGGTAGGAGAACAACAACGCCTTGCTTTTGCACGACTGTTAGTGACCCATCCTAGCTTTACTATATTAGATGAAGCAACGAGTGCTTTGGATTTGAAAAATGAAGGAAGTTTATATCAACAGTTACAATTAACGAAAACAACATTTATCAGTGTTGGGCATCGGGAAAGCCTGTTTGATTATCATCAATGGGTTTTGGAACTTGCACAAGATTCCAGTTGGCAACTTGTGACTGTTCAGGATTATCGAAATCAAAAAACAATAAATATTCAAAGCACGCCTAATAATGAATCGCAAAATCAATCACAAATATTGGCAGAAACAATCACAACTGAAAAGCTTTCTCATAAGGAAATAAGTGAATTAACTAATTATTCCATTAGTACTATCAGAAGTAAAGCAAGCAAAGGAGATTTTATTACTACTAGGGACGGCTTGACGTACTGGTATGACAAGAACTCAAGTGTATTGAAATGGCTGAGAGTTTAGCGGTTTGACAATTTTAGAGTTTAGGTCATACCTAAAAAGATAAGTTTTTACTTAACTATATATTTTAGCGTAGGCGTAGCCCGCCGTAGGCATCGCTCATTTTTTGCCTGACTTTAGAAAATCGCGTTGCTTGCTCCCATTGAGGCTCCTCATTAGACATCTGCGAAAAGAATCTCAAGCCCTTATCTCATATCTTGCACCTGATAAAAACTATCAGTATTAACCAAGAAAAAGAAAATAAAAGTAACATCTAAAAATGGAACTTATACTTTATATACTGTATAACAAATTACGCTTAGTATCAGGATATATAGAAAAGACATATATAAAGATGGGAATAATGTCATCTGCATAAAGATATTTTTATATGTTCGTAAAAAATGAGAGAAAAGGGCGTAGATAACATAAATAACAGCAAGAAATATGGAAACCATTCTTGCCCACGCCCATACCCTAATGTATACGATTCTGGCATTGATGCCTAGCCGTTATCAACGAGACAACTTGGAAGCAATGCTAGGGCTGTTTCTAGCAGCAAATGGAAAACCTTTGCCACACTACAGTAAATCCAAATCTGAAAGTGCTTTAAGTAGATTTTTGAATACCTCTAAATGGCCTACTCGCAAATTAATTCGTCATGTTCGTCAACAGGCGATTGAGCCTAGTTTTCAGTCATTGCCCATTGGGAAGAAAAGCATTTCTACAAGTAATAGTTGACCTGACAACTTTAGAGAAATGTGGTCAGTTTAAAGCATTTAAAAATCTAATAACCGTTTACAACGGCAAACGAGGTTGGGAGCATCCACTTTTGGCAGAAACACTCAAATAGTAAGTAAACCGTTAAGATAAGTAAGTCGTGGAGAAAATTTATAAGTATGTAACAAAGAGTTAAGCAGAAGAATTAGAGTTAAATCTTACACGTTGTGTACTGTAATTTCCTTTTTCTCCTCTCGTTTGGACTCCATCAATGACGGCATAGGCAATGGTAGTAAGCTAATGGGCACTTAAGTTGCATAATAAGAACATGAAGCTCTTTAAAAGCAACTATGCCACCACCAGCCAAAAACTTTTTAACGACGGAACAAGTCGCACAGCTTCATGTTGCTCTAAAAGAGAGTAGCCAACCGCATGTTAGAGAAAGAATTCTCATTATTCTGCTCCAGAACGATGGAAAGCCGCAACACGAAATTTCTAAATTTTTAGGCTGTTCGCCTAGAACAGTAGCATATTGGTGTATGCACGGAGACCCAGATAATCTCAAAACTCTACATAATAAAAGACAATACGAACATTACCGAAAAGCTACGCCTGAATATATTGAACTATTATTAAAAACTGTTGATCAAGAACCATCAGAGTTAGGTTACGAATTTGGGAAATGGACAGCAGAAAGATTAGCTACATATTTAACCGAAAAGACAGGCGTTGATTTAAGCAGTTCTCAGGTAAGGAGAATATTAAAAAGAAAAAAGTATAGTTATATCTGGGCTAAATATGACCTAGAAGATAAACAAAACCCAATAGAAAGGGCCAAGTTTAAAGAAAAGCTTGGCTTTTTATTTATCAATAGCACGAGAAGAGCCGGAGCGTTTACAGGTATGGTTTTGGGATGAGAGTGGGTTCAGTTTACGTGTGATTCGTCGCAAAGGTTGGGGTAAAAAAGGAAAACGCAAGAATGTTCCAGGACAACGACGTTGTGGTCGGGTGAATGTGATGGGAGCAATTAGAGAATCAGATCGAAAACGGGTATGTTTTTTCGTGAAAAAAGGTAATGCAGATATTTTTTACGAGCAATTACAACAATTAAATGAATTAATTAAACAAGAATGGCTGAATAAAGGAAATTGCTCGGAAGCTTTCTCCAAGTATGGCCCTAAGATTATTTTAATTTTAGGCAACGCTAGTTTTCATAAGCGCAAAGATGTTCTAGCTAAAATATCTGAAGAGTTTCCAAATTTTGTTTTAGAGTTCTTGCCTGCTTACAGCCCTGATTATAACATTATTGAGTTAGTCTGGCACTCATGTAAGGAATATATTGCTCATCGCTTATTTCAATCAGTAGATGAGTTAAAATCACTGCTAGATAAGTTGTTGAATCAAGGCGATTTAGTCATTAAGTGGCATCGGAAAATCAAAAACAAAGGTAATGTCAATTATATTGCAGCTTAAATGCCGATTAGCTTACCGCACCCTGGAATCAGGCATATATCCAACGTCCACCAAAATTAAAAGGTATTGGTACTGCATTTTTGGCGTTTGCCAGAACTCGCAGTTTAGATCTGCTACTTTGAAAAGTAATGAACTTTATGGCGAAGAATTCATTTCTAATCGAGAGATACTGCGCGAACTGCTTGGGTTGTTATTAAAACAAGAAGATTGGGAAACCATTGCAGCAGTTGCAGCAGATTCGTTAAAGCAAGAAATTAGACATCAAGCTGTTAGTGACAAAATTTCGGCGTGAGTTTAAGAGTCAGGCATTTGACGATTCATTAATTTTTTGAGCATTTGCTCCCATGTGAGTACTGCGCTCAACGGCGGGTAGTTCCTACAGGCTCCTTCGATTGTGTGGGGGTTGGCTTTTGTTTGGTTTTGTCCGGAATAACATATGCTACTGCACCAATCCCAGCTATTCCACCGCCTATGATATACATAATATTTTTAGTGAAGTATTGGGAGCCGATGTATCCAAAGGTGATAGCTGCCACTATTGTGACAATCATTTGAGGTAGTTTCATAATTTAAAATGTTGTTGTTTGTTTAATGAATGAAGCAATGATTCTTGCTCGAATGGCAATTGGTACGTACTATTCGTTAATTTGTCGCTGAGGCTCTTCACCGAACGAAGCACTAGCAACAAAGCTGGAAAACCTAACAAGCATCCAACCCAAGCAGATACGTTTTCGTACCTGCCATTCATACTGCTTACTAAGAGTTATTGCTTTTGTGTTCGCTTCAATAATCTCTAACCCCCAACATGAAAGCGTACCTATCCCAAACAAGCAACTACTGGCAATAGAGGCAATCGTGATTGTATTTAGAATCCGAACGGTCAAACGCGGATTTATTACAAGAGGCTTTTGCTGACGGCGATTACGGAGCAGGGTTAATTTGTCTGTATCTACACGCTCTATATGCTCTTGTCCGATTAGAGGGTAAGCAATTTGTTGATTGTTGGTCATTTGTTATTACCAGAATGTAATTTTAACAGCATCCATATCAGTGAAAACATAATAAGCTTCCGTTAGAGGTTGTACTACATTCCACAGAGAGGGATCAATTTTTCTTTAGTAAGAATTTAATTGCTAAATTCTTCTTTAATCATTCTCCAGAAACAGTTGAATGCTGTTTGACTGCTGCGCGATCCTTTCCACCTCATCAATTGCGTTCACTATTTCTCCCAAAACATTAAACGCATCATTTAACACTTACGGGGGGACAAAAATGGCTAGGATGCAGATACAATAAGCCTCATAGCCCTTTGTCCTTGTTGGTAATACTTACGCTTCAGTCGGACTTAACCCTCTTCTGTCACTTTCCGGGTATTCTGAATAAAAGAAAGAACAGATAAAATCCTGAAAGGTAAGTAGGGCAATGGATGTAGAATTACAGATCCTCAAGCATTTGCCAAGAGATGCTCACCCAACAGTTGCCATCACTGATGGATATTGTACAGAGTATAAAGACCTGTTTAAAGAAGTAAGAATTATGAGTGCTTCAAATATTTGCATCTGGGAATAATGTCACCAATAAAAAGAAAATTATTACCAGAGATAGCGAAGGTGGTAAGTATAAACTCAGCCCAGTCATTACATCATTTTATAGCGAATTCAGATTGGTCAGTAGATGAATTAAAACAACGAAGATTAAATAAACTTAAGCAAGCATTGAATGGTCAGGCGATTACAGTAGTAATAGATGAAACCGGAGATAGAAAAAAGGTAAAAAGACTGATTATGTGGCGAGACAATACTTAGGAAGTGTGGGGAAAATAGATAACGGGATAGTTTCAGCCAATACTTATGGAGTTTACTCTAATATAACCTTTCCATTAATGGTAAAAGTGTTTAAATCAAAAGGGACGCTGAAAGAGGGAGATAAATATAAAACTAAAATAGAGTTAGCGTCAGAAATGATTACAGAGTTAATTGAATCAGGCTTTAAGATTGAACTGGTACTGGCAGATAGTTTATATGGTGAAAGTAGCCAATTTATTAGAAAAATAGCTGAATATAACTTAGCTTATGTGGTATCATTTTCGTTGTAATCATGGAGTCTGGTTGCCCGCAGGGCAAAGTGTTAGGGCAAATAAGTGGTGTAAATTTTCCAGAACATTTAGTAATCAAAAATCAGAGAATAGATACATTAGGGAAATAATTTATGGTAAAAAAAGAGCTATAACTTACTGGGAAATAACTACTGATCCAGAAACCATGCCCGAAAATTCTACCTCCTTCGTGATGACGAATATTCAAGGGAATTTGAAAAAGACTTTAGGCGACTTATATGGATTAAGAACCTGGGTAGAATATGGTTTTCGACAGTGTAAACAAGAACTAGGCTGGACAGATTATCGTTTCACAAATTTCCAACATATTGAGAGGTGGTGGGAGATTATTTTTTGTGTTTACACGATGATTAGTTTGAATTCTCCAGCCTTGTTAGCCTTAAATCAATCTCGTCAAATTGAGACTGAGGGGCAAAAAACTAGTCATATTGATTTTTCTAATCATCAACAATGGAATCATGAATGTGGATGGAAGAATTTTTTAAATAATCTGCGTTTAATTGTCCAACCTCTTTTTCAAGTGGGCGAACCTATCGGTAAAATTATGCCTTGGTGTAACTGAAAATATTGTAGAGTATAGAATTGTCCTAAGTATTGCCCTACGCAACTCACCCTATGACTACCGCACCCTTAAGCTGGGAAGAACTAGAAACCCTCACGGATTATCAAATAGATACCGTTAATGGTTTCACCAACGCTAGAGCCAGGTTGCGCTTGTTTGGTCAGCCGGAATCTGATGTGCGAGTAACGCTGTACCGTGATAACCACGCCTGGTGTCCTTACTGTCAAAAAGTTTGGTTATGGCTAGAGGAAAAACAGATCCCCTACCGCATCGAAAAAGTGACAATGTTCTGCTATGGGGAGAAAGAAAGTTGGTACAAACGTAAGGTACCATCAGGAATGCTCCCTGCGATCGAGCTAGATGGACGGATTATTACGGAAAGCGATGACATTTTGATCGCTTTGGAAAAGGTTTTTGCTCCATTGAGCCAAGGAATGGAAGACCTTAGAGTGATTCCTCTACGTCAATTAGAACGACTTTTATTTAGAGCCTGGTGCGCTTGGCTTTGCTCTAGAGCCAGTTCCTCTCAACAAGAACAACGTAACCGAGAACAATTTATTGGAGTGGTGGCTAGGGTAGAGTCAGCTCTAGGTCGCACCCCAAGCCCTTACTTTCTGGATAGCTTCGGCATCGTCGATGTCATTTTTACGCCATATCTCGAACGGATGAATGCGAGCCTTTACTACTACAAGGGCTACTCCCTGCGTTCGGAAAACCCTCGCTTGAGTGCATGGTTTGCGGCAATGGAAAGCCGACCTACCTACTGCGGAACCCAGAGCGACTTTCACACCCACGTACATGATTTACCGCCCCAGATGGGAGGCTGTTGGGAAAATGGCGAAACCCAGATGCTTCTCAATAAAGCGCGGGTGGATAACGGTCCTTGGTTTGGGCTACCAGATGTTACTTATCTAGAACCGGAAAACTCCCGTATAGAAGCTCTTCAACGAACTATCGAACACCGCATCAATATTATCCGAGTCAACCCCTTAGATAATAAGTTGTTTGATCAAGCCCTACGTTGTGCTTTAACGCACATGATGACTGGTGAAGACTGTATACCTCCATCGGGTTCTGATGTCGCTCTCCGATATTTGCGCGATCGCATTAATGTACCGCGAGATATGTCCATCTACGCAGCCAAGCGATTGAGGGAATCCCTGGAGAAAACCGCAGCCCTTGCGGGTGATGGGCAGCCAGCCCCCATTCCCACTAAGCATCGACGAGATCAAGACCCGTCTAACTTTGTCGTCAAGTAGAGGCTCAAAGACAGCCCCCATAGTTAATAATCCCTGGATGCTGGATAAGAGTTAATTCTTTTTGCTTGGGAGGAAGTGACCTTTTAGCGATCGCGATCTGTTCCCAATAAATCACGCCATCCATTCAGTCCATTGCGGGGCATCTGTCACTAGTCGAGCAAACTATCATCTTCACATTCTTAAACTCCAGCATCACGCCGCGACGCTCATCAATCGTTGCCCAAAGGAATAATCGTATTGCCCATCTCTTCTTTTGAGCGATGGCGCTGCTTCGCCCGCTCTCTTGCGATCGCCAGCCGGAAGCAGATGTCCCATGAACAAGCTCGCATTGTTTTTGCTGATGCTTTATAAGCAGATGATAGCTAGGGAAGCTACTTACCAAGAATTGCTCAAACATCAGTGGGAAATTGATTCAGACGCCATTTTTGGCTAAAACAAACCTTGCTCCTGTTACTTTAAGCGGCTCAGAAGATAACGAACACACAATTGTCTTTTTCATGCAAATCCCTCTAAGCACCCACGCTTAGAGGGATTTTGGGTATTGGTATTTTGTATTGGGTTTTTTGCCGTATCAAGAAAACTGATTTCTCAATTTTTGATAAAGTCGAGCCGAGAAGAAACGGTTCTTCGGCAAATGCATAATTTCTCAATTAACCTCTGTTAAATACAACAGTGTTGACTCAATAGCACTCCTAAACCGAAACCACAAACGGAAGTGAGTCTCAAAATTAGCCCAGTAAAGTATTACTGTGGTGATGGTAGGCGATAACTTCGTTAAGCTTCGCTAACGCTCACATGACATCATTGGAGCCAAGCGCCATCAAATCGCCTCAATTGGTGTCACCTATGGCTATGGAACTGAGAAGGAATTAAAAGCTCATGGTGCTGATTGGATTGCCCATTCTCCAAGTGATATTTCCAAATTAATAATTCGTAAATAATGGCACCATCTTTAACACTTTTCCATAGCTTGCTGTTGTTTAGTACTGCTTTCATTGCAGGCGGCTTAAATGCTGTCGCGGGTGGTGGGAGCTTTATCACCTTTCCAACTCTCATCTTTACAGGTGTCGCCCCGATCGCAGCTAACGCCACCAATAATACAGCTATATGGGTGGCTTCCCTAGTCAGTGCTGGAGCATATCGTCAAGATTTGGGCATCGAGCGGCGAGATTTTTTACTTTTATGTGGCGTCAGTTTAGTTGGTGGCATGATTGGCTCCATAGCCTTGTTGTATACATCGCCAGATGTCTTTAAAAAGCTGATTCCCTATCTATTACTGCTAGCAACAGTTGTGTTTACCTTTGGCGAACCGTTCAAAAAGTGGTTGCAGCGTCAAAACCAGAACACCTCACCGGAATCTGTACCGTTGTTTAATTTGGTACTGGCTCAACTAGCGAGCGTCATCTATGGCGGTTTCTTTGGCGCAGGTTTAGGGATTTTAATGCTGGCAACTCTAACATTTTTAGGTATCAAAAGTATCCATAAAATGAATGCTTTCAAGACATTTTTAGGGAGTTGTATTAATGGTATTGCGATCGTTCCATTTATTTTTGCAGGTGTGATTGCTTGGCATCAAGCTATTTTGATGGCAATTGGTGGCTCTCTTGGTGGTTACTTAAGCGCCCACTATGCTCGTAAACTTGAACCCCACTTAATTCGGAAATTTGTCATAGTTGTTGCCTTCAGCATGACTGCCTACTTTTTTATTCACGGTTAAGAACTGGGAACTACTCAGAGGTGATATATGGAAGAGTTACTACAACAGTTTGTACCTGAGCCTCAACAAAATCCAGCACAGTTTGTCTTGAAGAAAAAGTTACAAAAACTATGGGATAAATACGGTGCTAATTTATTGCACTGCTACGATATCCCTGGCTTGCCGCCAGATAATCTCAAAATTGAGTCTTTGTTCAGCAATTTACGTCGTCATCAAAAGCGAAGTAGTGGGCGTAAATCAACTGCGGTAGTCGCAGTGGCAGCACCTTTGCATTTGCCCTGCGGCGTGCCGGCATTGGCCGCGTGACAGTCATCGATGAGGCTCTTGACGGAGTTCATGCTGGCGTGTGGCTGACGCGGGCGCGGATGAAAAAGCTACGCACACCGAAAAACCTACCAGGGCCAGAGCTGGGCATTCCGGCGCTATCATTTCAAGCTTGGTACGAGGCACGGCACGGTGTTGAGGCATACGCAGCGATTGACCGCATTCCACGAGTGGCGTGGGCTGAATACCTCATCTGGTATCGGCATTTTCTGGGCATTCCAGTTCGCTATCAGACGAAGTTGGTGCGGATTGAGCCGGACGCAGATTTCTTTCGTCTGCACCTGGAAGTGAACGGTGTCGCTCAGGTGGAAACCACACGTAAAATTATCTTCGCCAACGGTGTAGCTGACACTGGTGGCCCAAATATACCGCCTGTATTGGCATCTCTGCCACGCACCTTATATGCACATACAGCCGATACAATCGACTTCAACAATCTGCGTGACAAAACAGTAGCAGTGCTGGGTGCTACGGCCTCAGCCTTTGATGCGGCAGGAGTGGCATTGGAATCAGGTGCTAAGGCAGTACACCTGTTCGCACGACGGACAGCGATCGCATCTCTGCCAGTGAATCGCCTCCGAGGTTATCCTGGCGCTTACTATAACTATCCGCAACTACCTGATGCAGATCGGTGGTTCCAAGCTTGGCGCTTTCATCAAGTTGGCTCTACCCCACCACCAGACGCAATCGAGCGGGTAATAGCGTTTTCTAACTTCCACCTGCACCTATCCGCACCGTGGAAATCTGCTCACAATCAAGGCGATCGCATCGTCGCTCAGGTAAATGATGATGTTTTCGAGTTCGATTTTGCGATCGCTGGTACTGGCTACTTTGTTGACCCGACAAAGCGGCCGGAACTCGCCGAATTTGCACATCACATCGCACTAATGACTTGCTCCTAACGGCATGATGAAAGGAAAAACATTTTCATAAGCTTTAGCTGCTTGCAATACCAGTAAATCTTTATATTTTGCAGCGACAATTTGTATACCAACAGGCAAACCGTTTTTGGTGAAGCCACAAGGTAAAGATGCAGCAGGTTGTTGTGTAAGGTTGAAAGGATATGTAAAAGGTGTCCAATCTCGGTGCTGATGATCAATAGATGATTGAGGCCGATTTTGTCCAACAGGAAAAGCAACTATTGGTAAGGTGGGAGTAAGTAATAAGTCATACTTTTGATGAAATATTTGCATTTGACGTCCTAATGCTTCACGGGCATCTTGGGCGCTGAGATATTCTACTAAGGTGAGGCGATCGCCTTCTTTGGCTA
Organism: Nostoc desertorum CM1-VF14; assembly: GCA_019359245.1. Classification (GTDB taxonomy): domain Bacteria; phylum Cyanobacteriota; class Cyanobacteriia; order Cyanobacteriales; family Nostocaceae; genus Nostoc; species Nostoc desertorum. The sequence continues at coordinate 36,996 of JAHHHR010000071.1, forward strand.
TAGCTTGTAAACCTTCTTCAATCACAGCTTATTGTTCTGAACTAAAGCCACGCAACAACTTAGCTGCACCAGCTTGCCAAAATGTTTGAAAAATAGGGCGAGGATTCACAAAACCTGGATCGACTTCTTCGACAATCGCACCGAGTTTAGCAAAAACATCAACTGCGGCTTTAACTAAAGCAGCTACTTCTGCATCAACCTCAGTGTAACCAAAGTTGGGACTGTAAGCAATTCTCAATCCGGCTACACCCTTGTCTAAATCAGAACTATAGTCTTGTTTCTCATCTGGTAAAGCATACCAATCACGCACATCAGAATGGGCGATAACATTTAATGTGAGTGCGGCATCAGTGACGGTGCGAACTAAAACGCTGAGATTTTTCCAGAACGGAGTTTAAAAGACCCAGCTAGATGTGAAACTGTATAAATTTGCTTTGCTATTTCGCTTTTAACTATTTCGCCTTCAACTCCTTTTTGAAAAGCTTCCATGTATTCAACCTTCCTTTAGAGACTTTAATACATCATCAACTCATCCCAACTGGGTTGCAGATGCCTCTGCTCCTACTAGCGTGACGAAGTTGGATAAAAGCGAGGTGTTTCATATCGGTTGAGCCATAGTACACCCGGATTTCTCACAAACTCAGAAAAAAGCGGAGCTTCAAACTGATAAAATGTATATATGGTAAGCATTTGAGCAGTTTTAACCGATGAATCTACCCGCAACGCGATCGCTCCCAAAACAGTTCAG
>JAHHHR010000072.1 GCA_019359245.1 Nostoc desertorum CM1-VF14
AATAATATAATTGCAGTTTATCATTGTAAAATTTATAGTCAACAAAAACTTATGATTGACTGGGGCTGAACAACTAGTCAACCCTTGAAATTGCTTCTTTCTGACTTTTTCAGCAAGCCCTATTTAGGTCTAGACATCGATCCAGAACGACAAATAACTGTCACCTGTGGTTCAACAGAAGCAATGGCTGCGGTAATGCTGGCTACTCTGAACCCTGGTGATGAAGTTATCGTGTTTGAACCGTATTACGAAAACTATGGCCCCGATGCAATTTTAGCCAGTGCAACTCCTCGTTATTTATCCTTGCATCCCCCTGAGTGGACATTTGACGAAGCAGAACTACGTCAGGCATTTAATGAACACACAAAGGCTATTATTATTAACACACCTCATAACCCAACAGGTAAAGTATTTACTTGTGAAGAACTAAATTTAATTGCTGAACTTTGTCAAAAGTGGGATGTGTTGGTATTCACAGATGAAATTTACGAACACATTCTTTATGACGAAACACAGCATATTGCAATGGCAACTCTACCAGGAATGGCAGAACGAACAGTTACTATGATGGCATTACGAGTTATGCCAAGCAATTCAGGTGCAGAAAAACCGAGGGCATGGGCTATTGTATACTCTCGCCCAATGGTAGTACAGATTTGGATAGGATCATTTGTACAAAGGGCAATCGCAATGCCAGCTAGCAGAATTCATCTGTGCATAATTTTTAGAATACCTGAAAGACTTATTTGTAAGCTGATAGAGACATTTTTTGATAAAATACTAATTATCGACTGATTTTTCGATGATTAACTTGAGTAGTATTGCACGGCAATAAATAAAATTCAAGCTCTTAGCAGCTAAAATACATGACTAACTTTTTTCAAAGCACGAGTATACGGTTTATGTTGGCGAGTATCAAATAATATATTTCATCAAGTAATAAATGAATTTGAAGAATTTTGTATTAATCATTATGGCTCTTTGAAAACTCATCTCTCTTCTGAGGCTAAGTTTGAAATATGGGTTTACAAAGCAATTTAAAACCTCACATTAATTATGGATATTTCAATACGCAGCGTTAAGCAAGATGAATTATCAGCACTGCTAAACCTGTACAAACATCTGAACCCAACGGATGCTCCCTTACCTGACGCATCAACTCTTGAAAAAATATGGAACGAAATATTGAGCGATCGCAAGATTAATTGCTTTGTAGCAGACTGGGAGGGAAACTTAATCGCCTCTTGTATTTTGGCGATCGTCCCTAATCTGACGCGAGGCGCTCGTCCCTATGGACTAATTGAGAATGTAATTACTCATCCCGATTATCGCCGCCAAGGCGTGGGAAAGCGCTTGATACATCATGCTTTACAATCTGCATGGAGTCATAATTGTTACAAAGTAATGCTCCTAAGTGGAAGTCAAACCAAGGAAGTACTCCAGTTTTACGAAAAAACTGGGTTTAAGAAGGGTATCAAAACTGGTTTTGTAGCTACACCAATATCTGACTAAGGCGGTGTTAAGCTTTTTCGTAGCTAAATATATATAGTGCTTGACTTATGTTTTCACAAGATGTAATTTATCAATATTAGATAAACACCGATAACTTAATCGGTTTTTAGTATTTTAGCAAAAATGAATATCTTTGTTGTAAATTAGCCTAGGTTTAGAGTTAATAGTTTCTGCATAGTATTAAACATTAAAAATTTTCTTAAAATTTATTGATTAAAATATGAATTTCCCCACAACAAATAATGTAATGCAAAAAATAGATTACTGATAATTACGACAAAAAGTTAATTTTCATCTAAAACCAAAATGATATAAGTTTGAAGCAAAGTTGAATCTTATTGATGAACTACAGGTATTCAATTAGAACTAGCAAAATTGAGAATATTAGAGATGTAAAAAAACATTACTTTCTCACACTAATATTCATTCAGGGAATAGTGATCGCACTCTTATTCATCAATACAACCGCATTTGCAGCCACAGTCAATCCCTGTCCCCAAGGAATGGCGATGATTTCAGGAGGAACGTTCAAAATGGGGTCTGATAATTCCAGTTTTGTGGAAGAGCGATCGCCTGGAGATGTAACGGTCACTAACTTCTGTATTGATAAATATGAGGTAACAAATGCACAATTTGATAAATTTGTCAAAGCTACAGGATATGTAACAGTTGCAGAGCGTTCCTTATCTCAAGAACAGTTTCCCAATTTACCCGATGAGCAGCGATTACCGGGTTCTTTAGTGTTTGAGACGGCAAAACCAGGTGTTAAGCAAGTTTCCTTTCTGAGTTGGTGGCATTGGACTACTGGCGCGAATTGGCAACATCCATTTGGGCCAGACAGTACGTTGGCGCAGCCCGCCGCAGGCATCGCTAGCAAATCCAACTACCCAGTTGTTCACATAGCTTACGAAGATGCCCTAGCCTACGCCAAATGGTCAGGAAAATCTCTACCCACCGAAGCACAATGGGAATACGCCGCCCGTGGTGGCTTGGATGGTGCAACCTATGCTTGGGGCAATGAATATTCTGAACATAAAGCCAACACTTGGCAAGGAATTTTTCCCTTTGTCAACACCAAAGCCGATGGTCACTTGGGCATTGCTCCCGTTGGTTCTTTTGCACCCAATGGTTATGGACTCTATGACATGACCGGCAATGTATGGGAATGGACTACTGATTTCTTTCAAGTTGAACGCGATCGCAAATCCGATCAAATTAATCCTATTGCCTTAAATCAAAGCTTTGATCCCAATAAGCCCCATGAATCAGAACTACACGTAATCAAGGGGGGATCGTATCTCTGCGCTCCCAATTACTGTAGCCGCTTCCGTCCGGCGGCGCGGGAGTCAGAATCACCCGATACGGGAACTACTCATATCGGGTTTCGCCTAGTTAAAAATTTGCCTTCCAGCACACTACCTATAAATCCAAAATTGTATGACTGATCCTCACAAGAGAGATTCTTTGTATGCATCTCTCAAGTTAACTTCTCAAGCGATCGCCTTTTTGACAGCCCTGACGCTAATATTTTCTAGCCTCTTACCTCTACCTGCTTGGGCGGACTACGGCGACAAATTGCCATTACCCCAACCATCTTTTAAAGGCAAAATTGGCATTACTTACAAAGAATCCGAACCAGACTTTCCCAAACCCATTAAGGCTCCGGAAAATGCACCAAACGTGTTGCTGGTGTTGCTTGATGATGTCGGTTTTGGACAAACCAGCACCTTTGGCGGTCTGATCGATACGCCTAATTTAGACCGTCTAGCAGCAAGGGGATTGCGTTATAACCAATTCCACACTACAGCACTCTGCTCTCCTACCAGAGCCGCATTGCTCACGGGACGCAATCACCATTCTGTGAATACAGGTGTGGTTGAGGAGTTAGCCACAGGTTATCCAGGTTATACTGCGATTTTACCTAGAAGTGCGGCAACGATCGCTGAAGTATTGCGAGATTATGGATATAACACAGCGGCCTTTGGCAAATGGCACAATACCCCAGACTATGAAACCAGTGCAGCAGGCCCATTCGATCACTGGCCGACAGGTTTAGGTTTTGAGTACTTCTATGGATTTCTGGGCGGTGATACCAATCAATGGAGTCCAGCTTTGGTGGAAAATACCCAACATATTCAGAAACCAAATCGGCCTGATTATCATCTCACCCCCGATCTAGCAGACCATGCAATTCAGTGGATTCGTACCCAACAAGCGATCGCTCCTGATAAACCCTTCTTTACTTACTTTGCCACTGGTGCAACCCATGCCCCACACCATGCGCCCAAAGAATGGATCGACAAGTACAAGGGTAAATTCGATCAAGGTTGGGATAAATTACGCGAAGATATCTTTGCTCGTCAGCTAGCCTTGGGTGTAATTCCCGCCGATACTAAACTGACTCCTCGCCCAACAGAACTCCCGGCTTGGGATTCCCTTACTCCCACCGAGCAGAAAGTTTATGCGCGTCAGGCGGAAGTATTTGCAGGTTTCCTCAGCCATACAGATGCACAAATTGGTAGAATCATTGATGCCATAGACCAACTGGGTGAATTAGATAACACCTTAGTATTTTTCATCGCCGGCGATAATGGTGCGAGTGCTGAAGGCGGCTTAACAGGTAGTGTTAATGAATTAAAAGTTTTTAATGGCGTAGCAGAAAGTCCTCAAGAAGTTCTCGCGGCTTTTGATGATTTAGGTGGGCCAAAAACCTTCAATCATTTTCATGCAGCTTGGGCTTGGGCAGTGGATAGCCCCTTCCAATGGACAAAACAAATTGCTTCTCACTTCGGTGGAACCCGCAATGGTTTAGTTGTGGCTTGGGGCGAACGCATCAAAAATCGTGGTGGACTGCGGAGCCAATTCCATCATGTAATTGATATTGCGCCTACAATTCTGGAAGCTGTGGGGATTGAAGAACCAGAGGTAGTCAACGGTGTAAAACAACAACCCATCGAAGGTACTAGCCTTGTTTATAGCTTTGATAATCCTGCTGTACCATCCCATCACAAAACCCAGTATTTTGAAATGTTGGGCAATCGTGGCATTTACGATCAAGGTTGGGTAGCAGCCGCCCGTCATGGACGCTTACCTTGGGAGCGTGTTTCCAAAACCACCTTCGATCAAGATAATTGGGAACTATACGATATTACCAAAGACTTCAGTGAAGCCAACGATTTAGCCAAGCAGAACCCTGACAAGTTAGCGCAACTACAAAATCTATTTCTGAAGGAAGCAAAGAAATATAAAGTTCTGCCTTTGGATGATCGCTTACTTCAACGGTTTGATGTCAAAATCCGTTCCAACCTAATCACAGGACGTAATAGGTTTACTTATTACACATCTGTTGCAGGGATTCCCGAAGGTAGCGCTCCCAATATTAAGAATCGCTCCTTTAGCATCACTGCCGATGTGGATACCGCCAAAGATGGTACTGAAGGCGTTTTAGTCACCCAAGGCGGACGTTTCGCGGGTTGGAGTTTCTTCTTGCAAGAAGGTAAACCCACCTTTGCTTACAACTTGTTAAATAGCGATCGCACAATCATTCAATCTTCCCAACCAATTGCGATCGGCAAATCCCAAATAAAATTTGACTTTACTTATGATGGTGGCGCTCCGGGAGCAGGTGGTACTGGTAAGCTTTCAATCAACGATCAACAGGTTGCCGAAGGTCGCATTGATAAAACCATAGGCTACCGATTTGGTTTAGATGAAACCTTTGATGTTGGTCAAGATACTGGCACACCTGCGGTAGATACTTACCAAACACCCTTTGCATTCACTGGCAACTTACAGCAAGTCACCCTGGAATTGAAGTAATAGGGGCTGGGGATTGGGGACTGGAGACTGGGGTAATTTATTCCTCATCCCGCTCATCCCCCTCATCTCACTCATCTCCTCCGCTCCTTTGCATGAGAAAAAAATCATGAACGAAATCTTGTCACTAATCGATAAACTCGCACTTTTCACATTTATTGTGTTTACCATGCTGGGTGCAGGGTTAAGTCTCACCGTACAACAGATTTGGGAACCACTTCGCAACCCTCGCTTAGTTATCTCATCACTGCTGACAAATTTTGTACTAGTGCCGCTTTTTGTATATTTACTATTGCAAGTAGTACATTTAAGTGAACCACTAAGAGATGGCTTACTGATCATGGCAGTAGCATCAGGGCCTCCAGCACTACCTAAACTTGCCCACATAGTCAAAGGCAATATAGCTTTCTCGGTGGGATTAATGATGTTACTAATGCTGGGCACAATTTTTTATATGCCGATTGTACTGCCCCTAGTGGTGGAAGGTGTGCAAATTAACTCCTGGGATATTGGCAAACCCTTATTGTTAATGATGGTTAGCCCATTGATTATTGGGTTATTCATCAAAGCAAAATTGAGTGCGATCGCCCCCATTATTCAGCCGATTTTGTTCAAATTATCTAATGCTGGATTGCTTTTAGGTTTGGTAGTCAGGCTGATAGTTCACACTAACGATATCATTAGCTTATTACAAACAGGCGCAATTTTAGTTTGTGCTGTTTTCATAGTCTTCTCCTTTAGCGTCGGTTATCTTTTGGGCGGCCCTGGTATCGATACCCAACGAGTGCTAGGAGTCGGAACAGCTCAACGTAATTTTGCCGCCGCATTATTAGTAGCTACAAGTAATTTTGAAGATCCTAACGTAGTTAGCATCATCATGGTAACGAGTATTTTAATGATGATCGTAGTTTTGATCGCCGGGCCAAAGTTCATAGAACTAGACCAACGCGCCATTATCTAAACCATTATTTTTCAAACAAATTGCTCATGGCATTTCTCCTGAATGCTCGCCTTTGGGACTCTCTCAAACTTCATTCCTGCTCATAACGCCAGATGGACAAGAACATTCTCTAGAACTACTTGCTGGTTTCACTGGCGTTCATCAAGATCCCTTGCAGCAAACTTTACAACCCGAAATTGGGTGGGCTATGCGTGAACGTAATAATCACTTTGCACCTGATTTTACGGGTGCTAATCTAAGAGGGACTAATTTTAGCAATGCAAAAGCTGGACTGCGAAAGGGTTGGGCTAGTTTTCTAGTTTGTGTTTCGTGGTTGCTCTCTGGAATTTCAGGATTTTTCTTAGCCATCACTGGAGGCTTGATAGTTTTTGTATTTAATAGCTCAACTTTAGAGACTCTAGCGATGTCTACGACGGGCTGCGCCTAAGCTTGATTAAACGCCTTTGCGGAACATGATAGCCATCCCACAATGAAGACTTAGCCAATAGCCAAAAATAGCGTAAAAAAGAAATTTATAAGAGGTCAATGCTTTCGCTATTTGGAGCGGCTCAAGAAGAACGTCCAATGAGCCATCAAAGAGACTTACGTAAGCATTCCAAGCTCGAACATTAAAGCCGAACCTGCGTGTATCGCCATATCTGCGATCGTAGAAATCTACAAGCTCCCATCCCTGACTAGTGCCTAAAAATTCGAGGATTTCATGCGTATATATATGAAGGTGGTAGGGGACATGTACAGGGTTATAATGATCGGGTAAGTCGGGTCGGTTTAGGTCGATATTAGCGGCGTTAGGTGTAGTGATTAGAATATAACCCTTAGAAGACAGCAGGCTGTTTAACTGGCTTAATAATGCATTAGGGTCTTCAACGTGTTCGATAACCTCATGGAGCAAAATGTAATCAAATTGCCCATGCCCAAGAACAGCCGGATCGCCGAAGCTATCCTCTGATGCATAAGGGTCATAACCGTAGGAGTTGGTAAAGCCGCGTTCCCGAAAATATTGTACAAACAAACCGTTGCCACCACACCCATAATCGAGTAAAGAGTGAGTTTTAGAAAACCCATGCTTGGTCAACTGACGATATACATTGCTACACAAAGATCGATATCCCTGTGTTAATTTAGCTTGAGCAAGAGGGTATTTTGCATAGTAAGGACCGAGATCCACAGCATCTAGACAATGAATCGTCTTGCAGTGCCGACATCTCCAAACCTGGAACTTTTCGCCTATAAAGGCTCTAACATTACAAGGGAACGTAAAAAATGCAGATTTATCATTTGGATCGATGTGATGATGACAAATCACGCATTCAAGGCGTTGCTTATTTGTATGAACTTGTTTCGGTTGCAATTGCATGAGAATTTACCTAAACCTCATCCATCTGAAAAACTGGAGTTTTCTAAAAAACATATTATTGTAAATGAGTGGGTACAAAGAATGAAACAGGGATGCTCAAAGCACAATGCTCCCAGCGTAGCCAGCCTGTAACCAAAAAAAATCAATTTATGACGACTGCTTACTATAAAAATTTAACAATACAATGTTTCATAATCAATGCAAAAAAAACTCAAGCTATTTGTTATAAGCGGATTGGTAGCACTAATGCCTGGCGCTTCGGTTTTGTATAAATCCTTTGCCAAAAATCAAGCCTTACAGGCGAGCGCCAATCAACCACAAGCATCAGTAGCTCAAGCAAACAGTACCACACCACCACAGTCAGCAATCACAGGATGGTTAGGTTTTGCAACTACAGCAAACAAAAACGGCACATTTTTGCCTTTGCTGCCTGTGAATGCGAATGCTCAGGTTGCACTTTTCTCAGATGCATGGGATCAAGTCAAACCCGGTACATCTTTAGTTGGTCTCGCTGGAGGAATCAAACAACAGGTAAAATTTCGTCGCTCTCAAGAAGAACCTTTTGGTTGTGATAGTAATAAAACAAAAATGGCAACATTTACCGCAGCTAAACGTTTTGCAGAGGGACCTGTTTGGCTTTTACCCGCGAACCTAGCCAAAGAAGCAAAATCGTTGACTTTCCAAGCGTTGAATTTATCTGAAGTTCCTACAAGCGTGTTACCTGTAAACAAACGCAAACCATCAGTTGCACGCGCTTGGAAGGCTGGGGGAGCAATTGTTGTGATGCAGAAACAAAGTAAAGACCAAGTGCGCTTAAGTATATTAATCAATTCTCGGATAGCTTACAATGCAGTGGAGAAAAAGTTATATATGCAAGGTGGCAGCCCTGAGCCTGTTAAATTTCCTAAATTTGACGGTACACCAGGGATACCTTTCCCAATTGGCGCTTTTCAGGCTAACGCTAAATCAGCACCCATGATTGTATTTTGGCAACCTAGTTATGAAGGTCAAGGTTACAGCGTCGTTGCATCTGTGAAGGGCAAAATGCAGAGAGTAGATGAAGACGCAATCTATTTCTGCGCTTTCTAGGAAAATATCTATAGATTACGTTACAGCAGTTTTCTTTTGCATGAGGTACAACGGCTTTTTCTCAAACTTTACCAACTCTATCCCCAGATTTCCTTACCCAACCATTACCAGCAATCATGTCCTGTGGTTCCCCAAGGAAGAAGCTCAAGTTCGCGGATGACGTCTGTAATACGCTGGCTTGTGCTGACTTCTAACTTTTGTAATACCAGCTTCAAGATTATTCATTTTTTGTGTAAGGTACGAAAACAAGAGAGGTCGTTCTTTTCGAAGTAAGAACCTTGCTGGGGCAAACTTTCGCGGCACAGATATTTGGGGGGCAGATTTTAGTGGTGAGCGATCGCACTGGTGGATACCCGCTAGTACCATCGGCTAGACTGGAATTGCACTTACCATAACTATTTTGACTTAAAGTAGATAAACATCTATAAACAAAAATTTCCGTCTAATTTTTGTAAACTCTGACTAACGGTGTCACCTTTGGTTGATTGGGATTAGTTAGGTTTAATCGATAAGCAGTTTTTAAGATATCTTCCATTTTCTCGCCTTTGACTGTAATTATATAATTTGCTGGTCGAGAAGGCTCTTTCTCAAATTTCTCAATTACCTTGTCTTGAATAATTGACACGTCTTTTAACCTCTGTGGTAGTCGAGCATTAGGTTTCCAAAGACACAAAACACCTGTAGAGTTGGGAAATTTTAGTAATTGTAGAGCGTATTTTTGATTATTAACTTGAAAGAAAGAGGTCATCAGTATTCTAGCTTGATTTTGTGGTGGTATTTGCTGAAATACTTTTTGTGTTCTCTCATGACGGCGGCAGTTTCTATCGATAATCGGTTCTCCAGCAAGCGCAGATTTTGATAACGTTGATACACCTATACTGTAAAAACTTAAGCTTGTTAAAGCCAAAGCAATAATTTTAGAGAAATCAAGCATAGTTTAAATTCTCGGTTTTGGTATGGACGACTAAGTAAAATTTAGATTGTTCCTAAGCTCGACTTTATCCATTTTTGAGAAGATAACCAAAGCCAATTTACAGGATGCAAATTTATCCAGAGCCAAGCTAGTGTAAACTCAACTAGACAGCACTGATTTTACAGGTGCAACTCTCACCGATGCATTCATTGAAGATTGGAATATTACTATTGACACCAATGGGTGATTGTCACCGCCGTTAATAATTTCAGTTGTACTGTGAGGCTATGGGATGGAGAATTGACGATTGGGGTGAAGCATTTGAAGTCTTATGATTACTTACCGCAAGAATACGAACAGATGCAGCAAATTTGCGATGGCGTAACCGCTCACCGTAGGTGATCGCATCAATCGGGTGTATTCAAGTGGGCTGGACGAATCGGTGCAGAGGTTTTTGGAGTCGTTTTGGAAGCTGAATCGGGCTTATTTGACGTCGCTGGAGGAGAATTTGTTGACTGTTTTTGAGTCTGAAATCATAGTTTAGTTATCTATTTCATCAAATTTATTCTCGCTCAGAATTTCTATCTGGTCGTGAGGCGATCGTTCAGTTCTTGACACGCAAGTGGCTTAAAGAATTGGACTACCGTCTGATCAAAGAGCTTTGGGCTTTTCGGGACAACCGAATTGCTGTCCGGTTTGCTTACGAATGGCGTGATGATTCTGGCAACTGGTTCCGTTCCTACGGAAATGAGAATTGGGAGTTTGACGAACACGGATTTATGCGATGGCGTATTGCCAGCATCAACGACCTGCCAATTCACCAGAGCGATAACTTCGTTAAGCTCCGCTAACGCAAATATCATTGGATACTTGGTCGTCGTCCTGATGATCATCCAGGATTGTCCGACCTCAATCTTTGAGAACCGGAGCAACACCAATATTTCTAACAAACCGCACTTATTTGGTAAACCTGGGCGGCAGAAGGGTCTTGACTGGTTGTAAATGAATTTTTCGCCGCTCAACAATCATACAGATCATCATGAAAAAACTAGACGGAAAAATTGCAGTCGTGACAGGGCATCTAAAGGAATCGGTGCCTCAATCGCCCAATACCTAATAGCCAAAGTTCAGAAGGCAGGAGGCAGGAGGCAGGAGAAATCCCCTCTCTTGCGACTATTATTCGTGAGAAATCTTTTCTTAATCCCCTTGGTTGGTCGTGGTAATCAAAATAATTGCCTACCCCGAAGTATTGAGGCGATACAAATAAACTAGGTTTGTATTCGGCTCACGAAGACAAAACAATGAAGATATTGATCCACTCAAACTTACAAATGACACTTTGCTATCAACCCCCACCTTATCAAGCTTACAGCTTAAAACGGTTGGGGGTTAATTCGTTATCGCCTAAAAATTAATCCCACATCGCCCTTCTCTGCGAGACGCTCCGCGAACGGATCGGATGTGGGGCTTCTTTTTGTTTTAACTAAATGTGAAATTTTTAGGAATCGACTTAGTAGCGATTATTGTTGCGGCCGGCATTACCGCCACCCCAGCTACCACGAGAAGAGTTGCTTCTTTCCTCACGAGGTTTAGCTTTGTTCACTTTCAAATCACGTCCCATCCACTCAGCACCATCAAGTGCATCAATGGCAGCTTGTTCTTGTGTGTCTGATTCCATTTCCACAAAAGCGAACCCACGAGGCCGGCCTGTTTCCCGATCTGTGGGTAGTTGAACACGATTTACTTTTCCGTATTCTGCAAAAGCCTGCTTTAGGTCCTCTTCTGTAACCTGATAGGACAGGTTTCCGACGTAAATTGACATAGAAATATCCGAATTCAGAGAGTGTAGAGGGTTAAATTCAGAGACACGCTTTTTATAAATCAAAACGAGTTACTCAAACGAAAATAATCCTTATGCCCATGAGTGTAACACAGCCTTCAGCCTTTGAATATCGTCTGATTGTGAATTTTATTCACAGTCACACTTTTAACAGGAAATCGAAATCAACTAGCGATCGCCCAGTTATTGAGTGTTTTGAAAATTCAGCTGTGGACCTAGGGGTAAAGATTATTATCGGTAGTGGGGCTAATCATAACATGACTAACTGTCTTAAAAGCAAATTGAGAAATATTCATCCCAAAATGTCTCAGGTTTTAACTCTGCTCAAACTGCGCTAAAATCCTTTCTGCTTCCTTACACAGCATCTCGTGATATTCACCGTTACTAGCTAGCAAACCTCCCCATTGATTAATATCTCCAGTGTTATACTGCAACGGAGTGCCGTCGAAGTGAGTAAATTTACCGCCAGCTTCTGTTAAAATCAGTTCTGGTGCTGCCATATCCCAGTCTTTGGGCGCAGACTTGCCGGAAAGGGAAATGTAGATATCTGCCTGTTGCTCGACAATGGTGGAAATTTTGCAGCCTACACTACCTACAGATTTATGATTTTGACAGGGTAGGTTTTGTAGCAAGTAATCTAAGCGTTGGTTGCGGTGAGAGCGACTAACCACTAAGGTTAAATCCTCAACTCGTTTGCCTGACGACACTTGTAAAGGAACAGAACCATCACAGGTTTCTACAAATGTACCACCGCCTTTGGTAGCGTAATATAACTTTTGAGCCTCTGGTACTACCACTACTGCCAACACTGGGCGTGTTTCCTTGACTAAAGCAATGTGAACTGCATAGTCTCCAGTTTTTTCGATAAAGTCTCGTGTGCCATCCAAAGGATCAATTATCCATACCCAAGGAGCGGAAGGGTGCGCGCCTGTAGTTGGAGATTGATAGGTTTCTTCGCTGATGTAGGCAAAATCTTCATTACCCAAAGTTGCTTGTAGCTTCTGTAAAATGTGTTGACTCACAGCTACATCTGCAACGGTAACAGGCTCATTCTGTTTATATTTTACTTCTAAGTCAGGGTCTTTTGCAGTACCGTGATAATACGATCGCAGTATATCTGCTGCTTGCCAACCTACCTCACGAGCGATCGCTAATATTTCTTTTAAGTCTTTCATTAAATTTGACCTTATTAATCTGACTACTCAGCACTTTAAATCCATCCAGCGCCGAGTGCCAAATAATTTACAGGAATCAGCCGCAATATTAGCTGCCAGTGCCAGTGCATCAGTAAAACTTTCTCTTAAAATGTAATGACAGAAAGCACCGTGGAAAATATCTCCAGCCCCTAACGTATCAACCGCTTGAATCTGCGGTACATTTACGATACCAGTTTTGGTGCAGTTCCAGTATTCAATTGGTTTTTGCCCGTGGGTAATCGCAATGTGAGGAATGTCAAATCCACTCAGATAACCAAAAACATCTTCTCCAGTCTGGCAGTTGGGGGGATAAAAATTAGCTGAACAGACGGCATAATCTACAAACGGCAGAATTTGCTCAAATCCAGGCTTCCAACTCCCAGCATCAATTACTATTGGGATATTTTTGACTTTAGCCATTTGGGCTATGGAATAACTAACGGCCATCTGATGTCCATCAATCAGTACGATATTGACATTTTGCAAAATATCTGGCGGGATAGATGCGCTGCTAGCTTGAGTTTTGACAGCATTGATGGAAACTACAGCGCGTTCACCCGTACTTTGGGTGACAATAATTGAGGAGACAGGCGGTGCTAAATCAGTGGTAGGCTCAAGGTCTGCGATCGCAACTTTGTAATTTGCCAAATCACCTCGAATTAGCTGTGTCATTGGGTGAGAACCAACTACACCCAAGACTGTAGCCTGATTTCCTAAATGGCTGAAAGTAACAGCCGCGTTTGTAGCTGGCCCCCCTGCTGCCACAATATAGTCAGTAGCGACAATTTTCTGATTATTCTTAGGGGCAGAGTCAGCAAGGTAAATCAAATCCAAGGTTACCAAGCCCACAAATAACCCATGAGCCGATTTCAGATTTTGAATTTTGGATTTTAGATTATCCATTTATCATTTATGTTCGTATAAGTGCATAAATTATTTTTAACTCCTGTACAGACGCGATTAATTGCGTCTCTAATTCCTAACTTTTAACTCTTGCTCATGCAAACCGATCCAAAACCAGGAACACTTTACGTTGTCGGCACACCAATTGGCAACCTGGAAGATATAACCTTTCGGGCTGTGCGAATTTTGCAGACTGTGGATATCATTGCTGCGGAAGACACGCGTCACACAGGGAAACTCCTACAGCATTTTCAAGTTAAGACACCCCAGGTGAGTTATCACGAACACAATCGTACCAGCCGCATTCCAGAATTATTAGAGCATTTAATTAACAACAAAGCGATCGCTCTTGTGAGTGATGCGGGAATGCCAGGAATTTCCGATCCGGGATATGAACTGGTGAAAGCCTGCATTGAGGCGGGAATTTCAGTAGTTCCCATTCCTGGCGCTAGTGCAGCAATTACAGCATTGAGTGCAGCTGGGTTACCAACGGATCGGTTTGTCTTTGAAGGCTTTCTCCCAGCGAAAAGTCAACAGAGACAAGAACATTTAGAGTCTCTGCAAACAGAATCTCGCACATTGATTTTTTACGAATCGCCCCACCGTTTGCGAGATACTTTGCAAGACTTAGCAGATGTTTGGGGAAGCGATCGCCAAATTGTGCTAGGGCGGGAGTTAACTAAATTGTATGAGGAATTTTGGCGGGGAACAATTGCCGAGGCGATCGCTCACTACAGCCAACGAGAACCCCAAGGTGAATATACATTAGTAGTGGCGGGAATTCCAGCTAGTCAGCCCCAACTGACAGAAGAGGAATTGAAAGCCGAATTGAAACAGTTAATTAGTCAGGGAATATCGCGATCGCAAGCTAGCCGTCAGTTAGCAAAATTTACCTCCCTTCCCCGTCGCCAACTTTATCAACTAGCTGTTTCTATAGTTCTCACTCCTGAGTTGTGAGCAGTTAATACCACTTTCATACAATCTCAAATTCAAATCTTTATTATCTCTCTGTCAACAATTGAATGCACAGAATTTTTTGCTTGATATTTTAAGATAAACATAATCCTCAAGTTGAATTCACCCTCCTATCTAGGGTTGACTCTCAGTTATCCACAACCCTAACTTAAAGTCAAATTTTCATGTGCGTAGGCAACAAAAACTACAGGCATCGTCTGAGCCGAGGATGATGAAGCACTCAAAATTGGCGCATCCGCAACTTGGATTATATCGTTCAAGTAAAAAACAGTCTCATTGCCATACTAAATAGACATCTTGGAAAAAGAATAAAGAATGTAGAGACGTAGCAGTGCTGTCTCTCTATAAAGGTTCGGAATAACGCATATTGAATTTCTGGAGATATATATCTAAATTGTTACTAAATTTAGATATTCATCCTCAAAGACAACCTAATGAATATTCAAATGATATCTAAAGATTTTTGATATTAGTTCTCTAGATAGATCAGGAATTTTGTAGACAAACTTTAATATGAAATAGTCGAAAGCAAACAAATTAAGATTCTCAAGGAAGGAGAAATACAATGGGTAACATTATTGCTTGGCTGGTTTTGGGTTTAATTGCAGGTGCATTGGCTAAGTTATTTTATCCAGGAACCCAAGGTGGCGGTATTCTTTCCACCATTGTATTAGGGATACTTGGAGCCGTAGTTGGGGGTTATTTGGGTCAAGCTTTATTAGGAAGTGGTTCGGCAGCCGCCGCATCTGCCGGAGCTTTCTCGCTTGGAAGCATTTTATTTGCTGTTCTTGGTGCTATGCTACTGATTTTCCTTTGGGGTTTACTGACTCGTCGGGCTGTGTAATTACCTCAAATTAGCTCACACTCTTAGGATGGGAATCACTTCAATCCGCAACAAACCGATAAAATGACATTAGAAAAAGAGCGAACAACTGTAGGAGTTTTCGCTGGATGTTCCGATACACAATTAGTACTTCAGGAACTAAACGCTTCTAATTTTCCAATGCAGAAAGTTTCTGTAATTGCACGGAATACAGAAGAAAAAAGTGATATTGCTGGTGTTCAAGTTAAAGAGCGCACTAGCAATACATCTTCTGAAGATGCTAGTGAAGGCATCACTACTGATGCTTTAGGCGATATTACTTGCGGCTTATTAACTGGTTTAGTCCTCTCGGTAATTCCTAGTATAGGACGAGTTATGCTAGCCGGGGCAGAAGCAACAGCGATCGCTACCACTTTAGCAGGTGATGAGGTTAATGCAGTGGCAGGTGGTTTGCCTAGTGTGTTGTTAGCTTTAGGAATTCCTAAAGAGCAAGCGCAGGGTTACAGCGATCTAGTTTGTAAAGGTTACTATTTGGTAATAGTAACCGGCATAGATATAGAGATTCGCCTTGCCAAGAGGATTTTTAATCGCCGTGATATTCAACAGTGGAGCATTTATAAGCCATACTTGACCCCAAATAGCCGCTATAAAAAAGCAGTTGGTGTTTTTTCTACACGCCAAAATACAGAAAAATCACTTACTGAACTAAGAACTGCTGGCTTCCCTATGAGTCAAGTCTTGGTGATTGCTAAGGATATAAACACGCTCAATAGTCTTGTTGAGGTAGATATCAGCGATTATAAAGATTATTACACTACTTTAGAAATTCCTGACGATCTAGCTAGAGATTATAAAGATCAAGTTAACCTTGGCAATTACTTATTAGTTCTAAATAGTACTGATATCTATATGGCAGGTGCAAGAGCTATTTTAGAGAGTAACAAAATTCAATATTTTCGTATCTATAGCCAATCTGTAGATAATGCTAGTGTAAGCGATCGCGAAGTTATTAGCCAATAGGCTGGGATTAACTTTAAAAAACCTTCCGTCATGAGCATTAGTTAAACGTCAAAGTTAAACTTCAGGGGTTTTACATCATAACTGCATTGTGCTTAGTTACGAAGATTTTTAGAAAATAAAAGTAGATTGTTTGTCCTAAAAAGGAGATAATTATAATGGATATAAACTGTTTTTAAAGTCTTAATTTATCGCCAAAATACTGTTTTATATAACTCAGGTTATGGTTAAACTGTATAGTTAGGTATAATAAAATTGATGTTATATTCAACATCAATAAATATAGTTTTTATAAAAATTATGGTTGAATGATCTATAGAAGCTGCAAGCTCATTAGTAGAGTTTTGTACTTACTGTTAAGGTATTAAGCTGATACAGTCCTGAATTGTATAAACACTCTTTACGGGCGTTAACTGTTGACGGTTAAAGATTATCAGTCATGGTTGTTTAAGCATCACAAAAAAATATTGAGCGATCGTTAAATTTGTTAGTATACTTCAATCAATTTTTGCTTTTGAGATTATCTCAAGCTCAAATCTAAGCTACAGCAGGCTCATGTTGAGGGAAAATAATATCTGTTTCAAACAGCAAAATTGTAGTTTCACAACCAATCCTACCCATTTTTGGTTCTGAAGCCATTTCCATTTCTACAAGATACGACCAGCATTCAGAGCTATGAAAGTATTGTATTATAGTTCCCAATCCACCAATAAATTCTACCTTTTGCCCTTTGCAGAATTTGGGTCTTTTTAGGTCAACTACTGCACTCATAAAAACCACCATTGCTTAGTTAAAGCCTATTATTAAATTTATAATCTAATAATAAGGATTTAGTTATCCACCACAAGGTTCAATAAAAATAATTGTGGGTGCTTCTTTAGAAAGAAGTTATACTATCTCAAGGTTTAATGTTAAACTCAATATTAAAATTTCTATTGTTCCATATATTTTCATAAAATGGTTAAATAGTATATTTGTATATTAGGAAATAAAGAATATTATTTAGCAATAAATCATTGAAATAACTGCCTGGAATAATGTTGAAACGTTTGAAGATTGGAACCAAAATTGGAATTAGTTTTGCCCTAAGCTTGGCAACTCTGACAGTTATTGGTTTAATCTCCTACCAAAGCACCAATGAGCTAATTGAAACTTCGCGTAAAGAAAGCCATACCTACCAAGTCTTAAGTAAGCTTGAAGACCTCAATTTGCAACTGACAAATGCTGAGACAGGCCAGCGCGGTTACATTATTACTGGAGAGCAGCGCTATTTACAACCTTATAACGCTGCCATTCAAGTACTAAATCAAAAAGTCAATGAAATTAAGAGGTTAACGGCAGATAACCCCAACCAACAAAATCGACTTGATGTTTTACAGCCACTCGTAATCGAGAGAATAGCTGTAATGAAAAGTGTCATTGAGTTACGGCGAAGCCAGGGCTTAGAAGCATCCCAGAAAGCTGTTCTGACAGACCAGGATAAGCAGCTGATGGATAAGATCGGGGAAGTTATCCAGGCGATGAAAACTGAGGAGGATAGACTACTGCAACAGCGCTCTACTAGGGCAAAAGTTGCAGGTCAAAAAACGATCAATAGCATTATCTATAGTATTCCTTTGTTTTCTTTGATCTTAGGTTTGATCGGATTCGCCTTGACCAGACATATTTCAGTACCTCTGAAGCAAGTTTCTGATTTGGCAGAAAAAATGGCGGATGGGGATTTATCTGTGAGTTTACCAGATAGCGATCGCCACGATGAAATCGGCGTGTTAACGCGTACCTTCAACCAGATGATCGTTAATCTGCAAAACACAACTAAAAAAAATGATGAGCAAAGCTGGCTAAAGTCTAATTTGGCTGAATTTACCAAGATGCTTCAAGGGCATCGAAATCTAGAAAGTGCGTCTCGCCTGATTTTGTCAAATTTAGCACCACTGGTTGGGGCATCGCAGGGCGTTTTTTATTTCATGGACTCTATAGACGACGAGCCTGTACTGAAATTATTAAGCAGTTATGCTTACAAAGAGCGTAAAACTCTAGCAAACCAGTTTCGTTTGGGCGAGGGATTGGTGGGACAATGCGCCCTAGAAAAACAAAGAATCCTCCTAACAGAAGTTCCTAGCGACTATATCCGTATCAGTTCCGGTTTAGGGGAAGCTCCACCGCTAAATATTATTGTCTTACCTATACTATTTGAGACGCAGGTGAGTGCTGTAATTGAACTTGCCTCTTTTGCATCTTTCAGTCAGCTGCATCTGACATTTTTAGAGCAATTTAGTGAAATTATTGGTGTATTTTTAAATAACATCGCTTCCCAATTGCAAACTCAGCGACTACTTGAAGAGTCTGTTGCTTTAACAGAGGAACTGCAAAACCAGCAAGAAGAACTACAGCAGAGCAATCAACGCTTGGAAGAACAGACGCACGAGTTAGAAGAATCACAATTTCTTGTCAAGCAGTCTAACGAAGAATTACAGCAATTAAATGAGGAGCTAGAAGAAAAAGCAGAACTGTTAGAAGTCCAAAATCGGGAAGTTGCCCGCAAGAACCAGGAAGTTGAGCGGGCGAGGCAGTCTTTTGAAGAAAAAGCTGAACAACTGGCGTTGTCTTCCAAATATAAATCGGAATTTCTCGCCAATATGTCCCACGAGTTAAGGACACCGCTAAATAGCCTGTTAATTTTAGCAAGGCTCCTAGCAGATAACTCCCTTAACAACTTGACCGACAAACAAGTAGAGTATAGCCGGACTATTTACTCGGCTGGGACTGATTTGCTGGAGTTAATCAATGATATTCTAGATTTGGCAAAAATTGAGTCGGGTACTATGTTGCTCGATATTGAACAAATTGCTTTTACAGATTTGGAGGCATCTCTAGAGCAGACTTTCCGGCAAGTTGCTCACAATAAAGAACTTAGTTTTACTATTGAACGAGATGAGAAGTTACCACCAACGATTTATAACGACTCCAAGCGTCTGCAACAAGTACTGAAAAATCTCCTAGCTAACGCCTTTAAGTTTACTGAACAAGGAGGCGTAAAGTTGCAAATTAGCACGGCAACTGACGCAGCCGAAGTTGATAATCCCATAATTGCTTTTGCAGTTAGCGACACGGGTATAGGCATTCCAGTCGAGAAGCATAAGATTATTTTCGAGGCATTTCAGCAGGCAGATGGCACAACCAGCCGCAAGTACGGCGGAACTGGCTTAGGTCTATCCATCAGCCGCGAATTGGCTCAATTGTTGGGCGGCAAAATTGAAATAGTCAGCCAAGCAGGGCAGGGAAGCACCTTCACACTCTACTTGCCCATGCGGCAAGAAAATAATGGTAAAAATATTCTTAGCCCACTATCCCCTCAGCCTACCACCTCTATTCGCACAGCGTCGATCGCAAAAGAAGTGCCAAGAGTCGAAAACAGACCCGCAACTGTGGATACCTTCGCAACCGCAAAAGTACTTACCACCTTTGCCAACGAAATCCCAGATGACCGGGAAATAATTCAACCGGGCGATCGCATTTTGCTAATTATCGAGGATGACGATAAATTTGCTCGCATCTTACTAGATATGGCGCGTGAGCAGGGATTTAAAACCATTGTTGCTTTACAAAGTAAACAAGGGCTAGCACTAGCGCAACAGTTTAAGCCCAATGCGATTATGCTAGATATCCATATGCCAGAGATGGATGGGTGGACGGTGTTGGATCGTCTCAAACATAAGCCAGATACTAGACACATCCCAGTACATATACTTTCTGTGGATGAAAGACAGCAACGGGGATTACAGCTAGGAGCGATTACTTATCTCCAAAAACCTGTGTCTCCAGAAGCACTAACTCAAGTATTGACTGAGATTAAAGGCTTTATTGAGCGTCAGGTAAAAAATCTCTTAATCGTAGAAGATGACCCCGTACAAGCCCAAAGTATTATCGAACTGATTGGTAATGGTGATGTCCAAAGTACAGCAGTGGGTACGGGAGCAGAAGCCCTCTCGATTTTGCGATCGCATCATTTTGATTGTATGGTATTGGATCTCGGTCTGCCTGATATGAGCGGCTTTACACTAATTGAGCAAATAAAGCAAGAACCCAGGCTTTTAAAACTGCCAATCATTGTTTACACCGGCAAAGAACTCAGCCGACAAGAAGAAACCCAACTGCGGGGGCTAGCAGAGACAATTATCATTAAAAATGTGCGATCGCCAGAGCGATTGTTAGACGAAACTGCGCTATTTTTGCATCGCGTGCAAGCAAATTTGCCCCCACCAAAGCGGCAAATACTAGAGCAACTACACCAAACTGACCCGGTGCTGGCTAATCGGACAATTTTGATTGTGGATGATGACCTACGAAATATTTTTGCCCTTACCAGCTTTTTAGAAAGCTATCAAATGCAGGTGCTGTTTGCCGAAAATGGCAGAGATGGCATAGACGTACTGCAAAGTAATCCTGACATTAATATAGTTTTGATGGACATCATGATGCCGAAAATGGATGGTTACGAAACCACCCGCGCCATCCGTCAGCAACCACAGTTTCGCTCCTTACCAATAATTGCTTTAACTGCTAAAGCCATGCCAGGCGATCGCGAAAAGTGCATCGAAGCTGGAGCCTCTGACTACATCACCAAACCTGTAGATACAGAGCAACTACTTTCGCTACTCCGAGTTTGGCTGTATCGGTGAGGGAGTGGGGAAGTGGAGAATAGGTTTAATTAAAAGTTACAGCAGAATTCACAATTTAGAATTCAGGAGCAAAACCCGCTTTATACTTGGGTAACAGACTTAGCGGGAGCAACGCGATTTTGTGAAGTCAGATCAAAAACCAGCGATGCCTGCGGCGGGCGTAGCCATCGCTAAAACACATATATCAGCCTAAAGTTATTTTATTAACATTAAAGGTACTGATAAAACATGGCAATTAACCCTGAGAGATGCTTCAGGCGCTTTTAATCGCATATCACTATGTAAGTCTATACCATTGCTAAATAATATTGACGATAGATAACCATAGTTTATTTACCATAAGAGGTTAAGTTTTGTGATATGTGTGCTGCTAATAAACGGTTGTCAGAGGTAATGTTAGTTTATTACATCAACGCAGTAATTTTTCACTATTAACTATGAAGACTATAAGTAAGGTAATCGCTTGTACTACAGCTTTAACATTAGGTATTGCACCTAACTGTCTTGCTAGTACTTTCACTCCAGTTAATTGGACAATATCTGGATTAGGAACAACTAATACCCAACAAGTCAATCAAAATGAATATAATTTAAGTTATAATCTACCTGGGACAGAAGGTTTTGATACAAATACTTGGACAATTTCGACAGTAGCAAATGCTGACGGTGATTATGGTTTTGACTGGAACTATAAAGGTTTCCATTCTTACTTCAATGTAACAGCCTTCCTCAATACTTTTAATCCAAACACAACTTTATACAGCGCTGGGCCGAGTAACTGCTGTAGTTCCCCATCTGCTGGATTTAGTGAATCTGGTAGTTTTACTTTTAGCAATATTTCTGCTGGTCAGACATTTGGCTTTACAATGGGTGGTAGTCATTTTGATTCTGCACTTACACTTGAAGGAAATTTAAATTTAAAACAAATTGCCGCTCCAGTTTCTGTTCCCGAAAGTAATTCTATCGTTCCTCTGATTACTCTGGGATTGTTTGGAGCTTATAGCACTTTAACAAAAAAAGAGCTACAAACTAAATTAACTAGAGTTTAGAGGTTATTCGCCATGACTTTTAATTCTCAATGGCAATGCCGTGATATACACAACTCCTTCAACCAGTTCAGCTTTTCTTAAATTCGGCATTGCCTGATAGCGGCGCTCAAATTCGTAGCGAGATCAGCGATCGCCATTTTCCAGAGGTAAAAGTGAAATCACTTTTTTAGGAGTTGTAACCATCCTTTTATCTTCTTTAGCCAAATTGTCCAAACTGAATCAAAGTATTCTAATTTGGTAGTGCTGCATTTATTTTACTACTGCACATGGCGATCCATTTTAGTTGGATACCACCATAACTAAAAGCCCACACTGCCCTCTTGATCGGGTGCAGTGTGGGTAATTAATGCCTATAACGTGAATGGCAGTCTAGCGGAACATACTACTGACTGAAGTATCTTCATGAATCCGCCAGATAGTCTCTCCTAAGAGATTAGCTACTGACAGCACCACTAATTGTGGAAAACGATTGTTTTCTGGTATGGGGATCGTATTGGTGACAATGACTTCCTCAAACAAACCACTTGACAAACGCTCCATCGCTGGTGGGGAGAATACTGCATGAGTTGCACAGGCGTATACCTGACGTGCTCCTTCTTCACGCAGTAACCGTGCTCCTTCTGCGATCGTGCCCCCAGTGTCGATCATGTCATCCACCAACACTGCTGTTTTACCTTTAACATCACCGATGATATTTAAAACTTCGGCGACATTATGAGCATGACGACGTTTGTCAATAATTGCCAGTGGGGCATCATTCAGTTTTTTTGCAAATGCTCTGGCTCGCGCTACACCGCCAACATCGGGGGAAACAACCACAAGATCGGGCAGTTCTTTGCTTGCTAGATAATCTAGCAATACTGGCGAACCATAAACATGATCAAAAGGTATATCGAAATAACCTTGAATTTGAGCCGAGTGCAAATCCATTGCTAGAACGCGGTTAGCACCTGCTTCGGTGATCAAGTTAGCAACTAGCTTGGCTGTTATTGACTCTCGTCCTGCCGTTTTGCGATCGGCACGAGCATAACCATAGTAGGGAATTACTGCCGTTACCTGTCGCGCAGAAGCTCTACGACAAGCATCAACCATAATCAATAATTCCATCAAATGATCGTTCACGGGTTGACAACATGGCTGGATTAAATAGACATCACAACCTCGAATCGACTCTTGGATTTGAACATAAAGTTCTCCATCCGCAAATCTTTTGCGAATCATTGGCCCCAAGTCCATGCCCACATAACGAGCGACTTCTTGAGACAGTTGTATATTGGCAGAGCCAGAAAACAGCCGCAGGCGATGATTATCGGTCAACCCTGTTGCAGATGGTTGCACTTTGAAAGTTGCAGAACTGAGCACAGCAGATCCTCTATGTGCATTCATAGCAATATTATCATTGGATATTTAATAGATTTAACCGAGAAATCGCCTAAAAAAACATCTGTGAGTTTTGTTAAAGCTTCCATACAAAATTTAAACATCTTCCCATAAAATTATCATTCGCTAACTGTCTAATTTTCTTGGCAAGCAAACTATTGATAGCTTAACGGACATTTAGTCCATCCACTAGGTTTATAGTTGAAATTTTTTAGGTTGAGGTAAATAACCCCAATCTCTCAAAGATTGGTGTGATAGATTGCTTCTTCTAAATACCTCATTTCTAACTGACAGTAAAGCATTTATAACTTAAGTGATATTGAAGTTTGTTCTTAGACAGGAGAATGTTTTGGGCTAAGTGTGCATTATGTATCCTATTATATTCTATGATACTAACAATAAATAAACTAGCAGATTTAATTTTAAGTTTTAATCCACAAGAGGCAGGGGACATGGGGCATGGGGCAGGGAAAAAGCTTCAAACACGCTCAGGACAAGTCAGGTCAAAACGCTCAGTGACCACCTGCTCCCCTGCTTATTTAGGTGTTGCGCCCCAGACAGCCAATATTGCAGTGGACAGTTAAGAGAGTTGCATAAAGCATTTAAAGCATAACTTTGCGTATACTCCTAACTGGGGGTATACCCTTTAGGTAAGGTAGAATATCGCTGCATGTAACTGTGTCGCCTCTCGGAGTTGATCTTTGTGGGTGACTTCCTCCTCAGTTGCTACTACACTCATCATTCGCTCATGCAACCACCCATTACAGTTGGCACTGTCTTGCAAAACCGTTATCGCATAATTCAAATTCTCGGACAAGGAGGATTTGGTAGAACCTATCTGGCAGAAGACCAGAGGCGCTTTAATGAACTTTGCGCGATCAAGGAATTGATTTCAACAGCAACCGAAGCTTTGGCTTGGGAGAAGGCAAAAGAGCTTTTTCACCGAGAAGCTGCCATTTTATATCAAATCGAACATCCACAAGTACCGAAATTCCGGGAAAGATTTGAGCAAGACCAACGTTTATTTTTGGTGGAAGATTACGTTGCAGGTCAAACCTACCGAACTCTGTTGGATGAACGGCTAGCTGTAGGTCGAACCTTCACAGAGGCTGAAGTATTAAAGTTGATCCAGTTGTTATTGCCTGTTTTAGGGCATATTCACAGTCGAGGGATTATTCACCGGGATATCTCGCCAGAAAATATTATTTTGCGAGATAGTGACGCTAAACCCGTGTTAATTGACTTTGGGGTGGTAAAGGAACTAGCAACACGTTTGCGATCGCCAGAGAGTGCAATGCCAGAAACCACTGTGGGAAAATTAGGCTACTCTCCTAGCGAACAAATGCAAACAGGGGGAGCTTATCCTAGTAGTGACTTGTATGCATTAGCAGTAACAGCAATTGTTTTACTTACTGGTAAAGAGCCAAGCGATCTATTTGACGAAAACCAACTAACTTGGAATTGGCAGCGGTGGGTAACAGTTAATCCGCGATTTGCTATGGTGTTGAATCGAATGTTGAATCATATACCAAGCGATCGCTATCAAAGTGCTGCTACTGTATCTCAAGCATTACAACCTTTAGAGCAAGTTAGTCTTCCTCCCCTGAACGCGTCTAACTTACAGACAATGGCTGTTGGTCGCCGTCCTGACTCAGTACCACCAGCAGCTTCGCCCAAAAAACAACCCGATCCTGTGATTCCACCGAGTTCCCCTAATTCACTGTTGGATAATCCATTAGCGATCGCGGCAATTGCTACTGCTGTAATAATCATTGCGGGATTTGGTTCTTGGGCGCTGGTAAGTTCGATCCGCAGCCAGTCGAAAACATCAGATGAGACGCTTCCACAAAACTTCCCTTCACCAGTTATTTCTGGTGGTACTACATTCACGTCTACACCTACACCCATCAATGAAGAACCTATTGTATCTACTAGGCGGCTTAATCTAAGAACAACTAACCCGGCCATGGTTACAGATACCCTCAAAACAAATCAAATCATCCGGTATACTTTTTTTGGGGAGGAAGGTGACAAGTTAACTGCGTTTCTTGACCCTGGAAGCAGCGTTTTACTAACAGTCTTCAGTCCCAATCAACAACCAATTGATAATAATAGACAGCAAGTAACATCTTATGAAGGCACGTTGCTGGCTACTGGTAGGTACAGTATTGAGTTAACACTGGTTTCAGGAGTTACCGAAAGCAATTACAATCTCAATGTTGCATTAGAAAATCCAGTCAAACCAATTCCGACAGAAACACCCCTGCTAATTCCAACAGAAACACCTCCACCAATTCCGATAGAGACACCCTTTCCAGTTCCAACAGAAACACCCTTTCCAGTTCCAACAGAGACACCTTTTCCAATTCCAACAGAGACACCACTGCCAATTCCGACAGAGACACCTTTTCCAATTCCAACAGAAACACCCTTGCCAATTCCGACAGAGACACCCTTTCCAATTCCGACAACTAGTGAAACGCCAACTTTTCCGCCGGCTGATGGAACACAACCATTTTCTGGCCAAAGAAATTAATGTTAAACACACTACTGATTACTGGAACTGATACCGAAGCTGGCAAAACTGTTTTAACAACAGCGTTAGCAGCCTATTGGCAAAAATATTACCCGCAGCGTAGCTGGGGAATTATGAAACCGATTCAATCTGGGATTGGCGATCGCGAGTGGTATGAAAAGCTATTTGCATTAGAACAATCCTCAGAAGAAATTACACCTTTGTACTTTCAAGCACCTTTAGCGCCTCCCATAGCAGCAGCGCGGGAAAATCGCCAAGTAGATTTAGCAGTAGTTTGGCAAGCTTTGTCTAAACTGCGATCGCAACGTGATTTTGTACTTATAGAAGCCTTGGGAGGTTTAGGTTCGCCAGTAACTGAGGAATTAACCGTAGCTGATTTAGCAGGAGAATGGCGTTTACCAACGGTATTGGTAGTGCCAGTTAGATTGGGTGCGATCGCTCAAGCAGTGGCGAATGTAGCATTAGCCAGACAATCACGTGTCAATCTCAAAGGCATTGTTCTGAACTGTGTACAACCCCGAACCGATGCAGAAATAGCCGATTGGACACCACAGCGATTGATTCAATCACTTACTAACACGCCAGTTTTAGGCTGCTTGCCCTATTTAGATAACCTAACCGATTTGGATAAACTTGCTCGAGTGGCATCAGATTTAGATTGGGAAACACTGACGCTTTGAATTGGGCACTTTTACTGGGTGTTGTCGTAAAGCCTGCGGCATAGCTACGCTTCGGACGCAGGCTAAGAAGAGAAGTATGGGTTATTACTCGATGCGCTCTAGAGAGCCAATTCAATCAGCTTAACTAACTGGATTTAAACATTACAAATGACTAATCAGTATAAGATTGTTTTAGCAGTAGCGATCGCCTGATCCACACTCTCCGCAATATAAACATTTTCTGGCGATAACTTTTTGAAGAAAACTTTACTTTCTTCATCGTTAGTCAACACAATTACTTGCTTATTTGCTTTCAAAGCTAAGGCAATTTCTGAAGCAGTTCCTGCACCCATACCGCAGGCAATCACCACATCACTACTGAGAACATTAATATTATTTCTAGCATTCCCCATGTCTGTGAGAATAGCAATATCCACTGAAGAGGAAATACCCTCTTGATTATCACTGGGAAGAATCCCAATAGTTAAGCCGTCACCAGATTTTGCACCTTTACTGACTGTATCCATTACACCTACATTTTTACCACCTGTGAGTAAAATCCATCCTTGTTTGGCAATAAATTGACCTAGTGTATAAGCATTTTGCAAATCATTTGCTGTCGCACTTTTTCCAGGGCCCATCACCCCAATAATAATTTTTCTCATAAAATTTCAAATCTTAGCAGCGTTTCGGTGAATTTATCAGAAATTGATGATGCTGTTTTTGACAATTCGATAAATCACCCCTAAGAAAACTTCACGACTCAGTTTCAAGTTTTAGATCCCTCTAAATCTACCTTAGAAAGGAGACTTTTATTCAGGTTCACCTTTTTTAAGCGGGATTAAGGGGGATCTAAAAGTGCCTGAAGTCACAGCAAAAAACTTTTCAAACAGCCTCTTAAGAGCAGGTTGTTATATTTAGATATTTTTGATTTTGCTGCTCCAAATTTTAGATATCAAATGACTAAAGAAGCCTTTTTCCAAAAGTTAGGAATTTTCTATTATATGCATACTATCGTCAGCTATATTTACTCGATCTGTTGCAGATTACTAATTGTAAAGAATATAGTATCATCAGTTCTTTCTTTATCATAATCAATGCTGATTTGAGTGGGATAGCCAAGTATTGGGTCATATTGTACAGTCACGTTTGCTGCTCTTTGAATGAACGCATTTCTAATGATATTAAAGAGCTTAGGAATTGTATTATATTTTTGGAATAATGCTTTATCTACCGGAATTTTAGCAGATTTATAAGTAATAGAAGTTGTGGCTCCGTTACGTACTTCAATAATTGCTGGTTCTGTGGCTTTGGGGACACAATTGCAACTTCTAGTAAATTCATAGCGATAGTTAAAGATTTTTTTCTGTTTCCATAATCGGTAATTAATCTTAAATTGTTCTAAGGCGAAACTATTAGACGCTGGTTTTTGGGCTACCTGTATAGGAGGTTGAGATATTACAGGTGTACTCAAACCTAAAGATGCCACTAAAATGGCACTAATTGCAATTGGTAAACGCATATAAATCGATTCTTAACTCCAA
The DNA here is from genome assembly GCA_019359245.1 of Nostoc desertorum CM1-VF14. Lineage (GTDB taxonomy): Bacteria > Cyanobacteriota > Cyanobacteriia > Cyanobacteriales > Nostocaceae > Nostoc > Nostoc desertorum. The sequence continues at coordinate 28,253 of JAHHHR010000072.1, forward strand.
TTGCTTAGTTTAACGTGCTTAAAGGTGATTGCCAAAAAACTGAAATTATTTTTGACACTCATTCATAGCCTAGTTTTACTCATCTAAACGGGCTGCGATCGCATTTAGCAATTCTTCAAATCCTGATTCGCTGTGAATATTAGGGGTGAGCGTGTTCATATCTGTTAGCAGGTTAGTGAGTTCCGCGATCCTGTTGCGAATCTCGTTGTACTGGTCAATTTCTTCACGAATACCCTGTAAATTAGCTCCAGAAACCCCTTTCATAGCTTCGTCTAATTCTTTAATTTCTTCTTCCCAATGCTTAATATATTTAAGTCTTGCAACAGGTTTATAAATTTGGGCATCCTCTAATACAATAGGGAAAATACGATCATAAAATTTACCATTTTTAGCAATTTGCACTAGCTCAAACATGCAATTAGGAGATTTTAAATACTTGTCACTAATAACCGCGATCGCACATTTACCGCGTCCAATCCGTTCCATAAAGGCTTTAATTAATCCTTTGTAACCCAAATCGCGTTTATCGCGGATTATTGTGATTCCTTTAGCCTGAAAAGTTTCATCTAGTTTCTTGACAAATTGCTCACTTTCTCCATCCCAAGCATATGAGATGAAGATTTCCTTCTCAAATTCTATTTTTGATGGATTAATAGTCATCTTTTTACCTTTCTGATTGTGCTTAATTTCTTGTACTTGGCGTTGTTCTTGTTTTTTGAGGCTATTGGATGATTGTATAATATTCTGCTTTTTTACAGTTGAATCACTGAATTTATTGTCTAATCTTAAATGAGAAGATGAGTTGTCATAGCACAATAATCTCAGTATTTCTTCTCGGTTCTTAATAATTATATTAAATAAAATATGATATAAACTATGATAATTGTTTAAGTCCAATTTAGTTTTTATTTCATTTAAATAACTAATAAATTTTTCTTTCTCAACTTTAATTATATTACAATTTTTTTCCTTTGCGATGTATTCACATATTTCCAGTGCTTCTCGATATAATATATGTGATATATCTTCTTGCAATAGGCTATAAATTATTTCATCAAGTTTTGAAAGAAAAGCTGATATACCATTTTTTTCCGTAAAGTTAGGACGTATCATCAAATTATATTTAATATACGAAGGTATTGATATACAAAGTTCATTAGAGTGATTTAAATTTATTAATATTACGTACCTCTTGTATGCATGTGCTAAACCTAACTTGTAACAGTTCTCTGCACTTATTGTTTCAAAAAGTCCTAATAGCAAAATGCAAGGATTTTGTAATTTAGCATTTATATCCTGTAAGCTTTTTTTGTCTAAAGTTTGATAGCTATAATTTTCACTATTAATGTTAATGTTACGATTAGAAGTAATATGATTTGATACTAACATACCCAAAGTGTCAAACTCTTTAGGTAAAATGACATAACATTTTTCATATATAGTTTCTTGGGTTGATATTTTTTTTACTATTTTTCTAACCATTTCAATACATTTAAAAAAAGATTGTAATTAAAAAAACTATTTTTCAAAAAAAACTTTGATTTTTCCCCACAAACTATTATTCCTATTTAGATCATCGTTTTCTTCTTCAATTTTTACTTCATTTGATAATTCGTCACCACGCTCTTCAATGTAATTATTTATTATAGTTGCAATTGTTTTAGGATAATCAGATTGTAGATATTCTTGATTTATAACATCATCGATTAACCTGCGGATATCTACCATTTCATAGCTGTTTTCGCACTCAATCTGGTAACGGCGATCGCTCAAGCGTTTGTTGAGTTTGTCTAGAGAATAAGAATAAGGTGTGGGCAAATTTTTGCAAGTCTCGCAATTACACGGAACTAAAGTTTGATATTGTAAATGTTCGTAAGAGTTGTGGATTTTTTCCAGTTCATGGGTGATGACAGCCATCAATTCTTTTGTACGGTTTCCGGATACACGGATTTTAATTTCCCGTTGATTGTAGTTTTCAATGATTTCAGCACGAGTTTGATCTTTGTTGAGAACAACACCGTTTTTCCAAACGAGTTTTTGCTGTTCAATCCAACGGTGCGTCTCGACAATAAAGCGAGTGAGGATACCTTTGGGCATGAATGTATAAGTGTAGCGGAGGATGAGATTGTTGTGATCGTCCCAGTTATAATCAGCTTTTTCAATGGAGAGCAATTGAGGCGCAATATACGTGTCACGGCGATCAGGAATTTCGTAGCAAAGCTTGAACCGCATCATTAATTGCAGGAGTTCATCTTGCATATCTGCATATTCGCCATCTTGCCAAATATTTTTGAGGTCGTTTATGGTAAAACAACCTAGATTTTGCTTGACAGTTTGATTATCCAAAACTTTGTAGACGGCAGTGGTTCCCCATTCTGGTTTGAGGATGACGTAGTGTTTGAGTGTAGAATCGTCTTGAAAGTGGAGGCAAACACCGAGGTCATGTAAATAGTTACTCAAGCGCAGCATATCTTTACGGTCAGTTAAATTATTGACTCGGCAAAGGGTAAAGTATTCTTCAACGCTAATATAATTTCGCGAATCGTTCTCTAGAGCAGCTCTGACTCTTACCCAGAGTTTTGGTAGAGGTGTACCAACATGGTCAAGATTGCTTATGTATAGCTGAATAGCGTCTTTAATGTGGGCTAAACCGCGATTAGTATCTAAATTCGTTGGCAGAATTTCCTTGAGGTTGTCAAATTCCCCTCGTAACTGGCCTCCATCGACTTCGCACTGACGGTCTTGTTTTTCGTTTTTGACGATAAAAACTGGACTTTTGTCGCTCAAGAGTTCGACAACCTTCAGCCAGTAATAGAAATCAGTGTTTTCTTTGCGAGTATCGGCAACTAAAGCATAGAGAGATCGCTTGCTGAGGAAAAACTGATGGGTTTGATGGTAGATTTCCTGACCGCCAAAGTCCCAGATATTGATGCGAAAATCTTTGCCATTGGATTGTGTAAAGTTACACCGGATCACCTTAATACCTTCGGTTGATTCCTCATCTTGTTGAAGCTCGTAGGTTTCGTCTTTGATTTTTTTGGCTAAGGAGGTTTTACCAGCTCCTCCTTCGCCAACAATCAATAATTTTGCTTCGTAGAAGGGTTCAGTTTCGGCTGCATCTTGCACCCGGAAATAAAAATCGAGAATTTCATTGACATCGCCTGGATCTTGAGATAAATTATTAGATCCCAAAATCTCAGGTGGAATGGGGACTGGGTTTCTACGAAGATCCAACTTTTTTAGGTTTAGCAGTTGCATCATTTCCTGCGGCAGGCTGCTCAGTTGATTAACTCGTAGGTCTAGGAATTGCAAGTTGCTGAGTTGTCCAATTTCCGGCGGCAGACTACTCATCTGATTGAAACTTAAATCTAGTAAGTGCAAATTGATGAGTTGAAAAATTTCTAGTGAAAGACTGCTAAGTTGATTGTTATAGAGAGAGAACCTTTCCAGGTTGGTGAGTTGTCCAATTTCTGGTGGCAGACTACTCAGTTGATTAGTACTGAGAAATAGTGATTGTAGGTTGGTGAGTTGTCCAATTTCTGGTGGCAGACTACTCAGTTGATTAGTACTGAGAAATAGTGATTGTAGGTTGGTGAGTTGTCCAATTTCTGGTGGCAGACTACTCAGTTGATTAGTACTGAGAAATAGTGATTGTAGGTTGGTAAGTTGTCCAATTTCTGGTGGCAGACTACTCAGTTGATTAGTATTGAGAAATAGTGATTGTAGGTTGGTGAGTTGTCCAATTTTTGGTGGCAGACTACTCAGTTGATTGTAGCGGAGGTCGAGAGTTTGCAGGTTAGTGAGTTGGACAATTTCCGGTGGCAGACTGCTCAGTTGATTACTGCTGAGGTCGAGGGTTTGCAGGTTGGTGAGTTGGACAATTTCCGGTGGCAGCGTTGTTAAGCCTTTGTCAGAAAGGTCTAATTCTGTCACCTGATCTCTGACAGCTTGTTCAATAATTTGCAGCAGTTCTTCGTTAGTCATTTTGGGTTTTATAGAGGCGATGCCTGACGACGAGTTGCTGCTTGGACGCGCAGCGTAAAAATTGAGCTAATTAATAATGTACTCTATATCAAGGATTGCATTGAGGCAATGTGCTATCATTACAGGCTCCTGCCCGTCTATGCTCGAACTCAAAGCCTTACCATTCCGTTTTTTTACACAAACTGTCGAGTAAAAACAGCGATCGCTCCACCTCTGAACTCAAATTGTCGCGTTAAAAAGGGCGTAGGCGTAACCCGTCAGAGACATCCCTTGCAATCACCACCATAAAAGAGATCAAATCTCTTGAGTCTGTGTAGGCGGGCTTCCTTTATATAGCCGCGATTTCTAACCATCGGATATGTTTACTTCAAATAATAGGTGCGATCGCGGCAAAATATCTAAATTTTTGTATTTGATTTTAATATTATTGTGTGATCCTATGTAATTTGATGGCTATAGCTTTCCATATTGCCCAGCTTATATCCAAAATTCTTGTGTATAAATATGCCAGAAACTAACTCAAGTCCTAATATACATACAAACACATCAACCAAAGCTGATAACTTAGCTGCATCTGTTATCTCCTCTTCTACTACTCAAGAAATCTACGATGTTGTAGTGGTTGGCGCTGGTCCTGTTGGGTTAGCAACTGCCATTGGCTTACGTAAACGTGGTATTGAAAATGTCCTTGTCATCGATCAAACTCGCGCCTTTCGTCAAGTTGGACAAACAGTGGATCTTCTCCCTAATGGATTAAAATCTCTCAAATATTTAGATTCTAACGCTTACGAAGAAGTTAAAAATATTGGACTGGCTTTATTGAATCCCAAGCAGTCTAATGGCCAGAAAACTGTTGAACCTATTCAAGGGCAACAACCTCCAAAGGCTCCACCCCAATGGGTTTACAAAAATTTGCAGGGGAAGATAATTCAGTCAATTTCACTCAGTTTTGATGAATGGTTTCAAGATTATGGCGAGGGTCGAGTATCAATTTCTTGGTACAATTTGCAGACAACCCTCAGACAACTCTTTCCAGAAGACCGAGTTAAAGCTAATCACCGTTGTATTAATGTTATGAATGAGCCGGAAAACGGTTGTGTCCGCATAGATTGTGTATCTGACACCCAAACAGAGTCCAACCCATATGCATATTGGGCAGATGGGCAAAAAGATAATGATATGCAGCCTCAAAACTCAGATATTGCCACCCAAGAAACCGCAACAAAATCGATTAGAGCTAAACTAATTGTTGCAGCAGACGGGATGAATTCTACAGTTCGTAGGCTGCTTTATACAGATACTCAATATCATGATTTTGCCAGACCTGAATACTCTGGGTTTACAGCTATATTTTGTAGAGAAATAACTGAGGTAGCAAAGGAACTATGGGCAAAACTAGAAGAAGATTTTTTTCAAGGCTCACGAGTTGTAACAATCACTAATGATGGAATATCAGGAAATTCTGTTATTATAAATAACACCAGTATGATGTTATTTCGCAGACCAACTGGTGAACTTGGGTACATAATACATCTTGCTTTGCCTTTAGAATCGTTGCAAGGAAAGTCAGAAAGTTCTTTAATTAACTTAGCTCTCCAGGAGTTAGAGAAAGCAGGCTTTCCTGATTCGCTCAAGCAATTAGTGCGTATATCTCCTCCTGCCAAGATGCAGCAGCGTTCATACTACATTCACCGCGCTACCATTTCGGATTCTCTACAAGTTTCTAACCCAACTGATCTCAATACTGAAGCTGATCCTGCGAAAATTCTACCAGCTTGGAGCGTAGGGCGAATCGTGTTAGTTGGCGATGCAGCACATGGAATGCCTCCCTTCATGGCTCAAGGAGCTAATCAAGGATTTGAGGATGCACTAATAGTTACAACACTCATTGCTAAAATTGCTGAGAATAATAACTGGGATGATCTGCAAGCTATAGCCAAAGCCTTCGAGAAATATGAGTGTCTTCGTCGCCCATTGATAGCATACGTCCAACAGGCAACATTAAAGCGATCGCCCCCCTCGTCAGACAAAGAGTCGCAGGAGTACAGCCAACAGGTGTATTCCCGCAATTTTGCTCAAGTAATAGAGGCGCTGTAGTTTACCGTCTGTGAAAAATTTTTATTACAATGCAGATGTCCACTAGGCGGCGTGCTGTCTATCCACCCACGTAAATCCAGAAGATAATCGATGAGTAATCAACTACAAGACTACGATCCTAGCGGCATAGGTGAAGTAAATGGCAACCTCTTAGGTTTGCCCTGCGATTATGAGTCTGCAAACCTGATTGTCTTTGGTGTGCCGTGGGAAGTCACTGTTTCTTATGGCGCAGGCACAGCTAACGGCCCACAACGAATTCTCGATGCTTCGACTCAATTAGATTTATTCGATTTCGATAACCCTAATGGTTGGAAGCAGGGAATTTTCATGGTAGAAATTCCCCAAGATATTTTAGAAAAAAATACATACTACCGCGCCTTGGCAGCACAAATAATTGAGCGATTAGCCCAAGGTAAACAACTCTCAGATACACCAGATTTAACACCTGTCCTCACAGAAATTAATCAAGTTTGCCAACAGGTAAATCAATGGCTATTTGAAAATTGTCAAGAAGCAATTAACAAGGGTAAGCGAGTTGCAGTTATTGGAGGAGATCATAGTTCGCCGTTAGGTTATTTCCAAGCATTAGCGGCTAAGTATGCAAACTATGGCATTTTGCACCTTGATGCCCACGCAGATTTACGCGATGCCTATGAGGGATTTGAGTTTTCTCATGCGTCTATTATGTTTAATGCAATGAAAATACCGCAAATTTCCAAGCTAGTGCAGGTGGGTTTGCGTGATATTAGTCATAATGAAGTGCAAATGATTGACGAATCTGACAGTCGCATTATTGCTTATTATGACCCAGCCATTAAACAAAAGCTTTACTCTGGAACAACTTGGATTGATTTATGCCGAGAAATTATTAGTCATTTACCAGAGTCTGTTTACATTAGCTTTGATGCAGATGGTTTAGATCCAAAACTCTGTCCAAGTACAGGTACTCCTGTTCCAGGTGGACTGGAATTAGAGCAAGCATTTTGTCTGTTCCGGGAATTAGTCAATAGTGGGAGAAAAATTATTGGCTTTGATATTTGCGAAGTTGGTGATGCTGAGTGGGATGGTAATGTCGGGGCGCGGGTAGTTTACAAGCTGGCAAATTTGATGGATTTATCTCAGCAAAAAATATAGCGGTTCCCACTCAGATGCAGTACCAGATCATATCACAATTTAGTAGGGGCACGGCATACCGTGCCCCTACTAAATTGTTAGAGTGAAATCAGGTATTTAAAATCGATACGGATGACATTACAAGACGCACGACAATACGCACCAGCAACCGATCGCAATCGTGAACCAATTCTAGAAGTACTTTCACAAGTATTGCCTGGGAATGGGACGATTTTAGAAATCGCCAGTGGTACTGGTGAACACGCAGTCTTTTTTGCATCCAGACTTAGAGATTGTATGTGGTTACCAACAGATATAGATCCACAAAGAAGAGCCAGCATTATTGCATGGACTGAACACTTTAAATGTAATAATATCTATCCACCGCTTGAGCTTGATGTTAGAGAACCAGTTTGGGCAGTGGAGGAGGGGGCAGTAACCCAGTGGCTGAATACCTCGCCAATCATTGCCATCGTCAACATCAATATGATTCACATTTCACCTTGGTCAGCTTGTCTGGGGTTAATGGCAGGGGCAGCTCGTATTCTAAAAGCAGGAGGCATCCTCTATTTGTATGGGCCCTTCAAACAAGGTGGAGAACATACAGCACCGAGTAATGCGGCTTTTGACAAATCTTTACGTGCCCAAAACCCAGAGTGGGGTATACGTAACTTGGATGATGTTGTAGCAGTAGCTAGTGCCCAAAATTTCATCTTGAAACAAACTTACCAAATGCCAGCTAATAATCTTTCAGTTGTGTTTCAACGTTCTGCTAATTTAGAATAATTCCTCAAAGGGTCAGTTAGCGGACTCGAAACGTTAATCAGAGTTGAGCGTCTGGATGATCTTGGCAACTTGAGCGGAGCCGGAGACGCTCCGCCACCGGGGTATCAAAACCTTTGTGGTTGGCTTGGGTGGGAGAAGAAATACCGACCTTAGAAGAAGTTTGGCAACTTTACTTGGGTTGCTTTACTGTTGACCACTGGTATCGTTTTTTGAAACAACGCTTAAACTGGACACTTCTTAAGTTCAGTACCCTAAAGCTTTGTGACCGTTGGAGGTGTACAGGGAAACCAACAATGACAGCATCACTGGCGATTACATCATCTTCAGTAACATCTTCAGCAAATTTTACCTGCACTTCAGTACCTAAAACTGATGTCACACCAGAAGCGATCGCTTCTGCCATTTTCTCGGTATTGCCGTAATCTGTACATTTGTTGAAGTTGACAGCTGGTTGTGCATCAAATCGCATTTAAGCCCCGCTACCCTAAATACTGTTTTAAAAACGCCAATGTGCGATCGCCCGCTAATTCTGCGGCTTCTTGGCGATAAGCGGAACTACCCACGCGACTAAACCCGTGACTCACTCCTTCATAGCAATAGATTGTTACCAAGGGGTTGTCTTTCAATGCTTGCTGAATGGTCGCTTGAGCGCTTGGTGACACAAACTCGTCATTTCCACTCAGATGCAATATCAGCGGTTTCTGAATCTTTGTCGCCTCTGCTAAATTCTTGTCAATTTCAACACCGTAGTAACTAACGTTGGCATCCGCATCAGTACGTGTTGCCATGAAATATGCCAGTTTACCACCCATACAAAAGCCCACACTGCCGACCTTGCCTGTGCTGCTGGGATACTGCCGTAGAAAAGACAGGGTTGCCTTTAGGTCTTCTACGCCGCTATCGACATCAAACGCTTGGAGTAGCTCAACGGCTTTAGCCCACTGATCCTTATCGTCAGCATCAAGTTGCACATTGGGTTCCAGTCGCCAATATAAATCTGGCACGATCACCAAATAGCCTACCTTAGCATAATCATCGGCAATCTGTCGCATAGTATTATTGACCCCAAGAATTTCTTGAATCAGCACAATTCCTGCACGAGGCTGAGTACTGGGTGCTGCTAGATAGGCGCTAAAACTGCCCCCGGACAAGGCTGGAATGGTTACATTTTGAGTTGTCATGATGTCCTTTCTTTTTAAGAATTTGCTATTTAGACTTTGACCAAATCAAACAACGTTGCTGAATGCAAGTATGAAGCGATCGCCTTACCCGGGGGGGCTTTGCCCATCGCCAGTGCCACTGGTTTTGAGGCAGGAGGCAGATGAATAATTTGATTTGTGAATCCTTGGTTCTGTACTTCATTTCTGTACGTTCGCTCATTTTTGAAGGTAAGAGGAATTAATACCTTACTGTGTAAGGTTTCAAGGTGTTTGTGGATCTGATAGCGGTGATACCATGTAATACTTGGATCAGAGTTTGTCAGTC
>JAHHHR010000073.1 GCA_019359245.1 Nostoc desertorum CM1-VF14
GAACTGTTTTGGGAGCGATCGCGTTGCGGGTAGATTCATCGGTTAAAACTGCTCAAATGCTTACCATATATACATTTTATCAGTTTGAAGCTCCGCTTTTTTCTGAGTTTGTGAGAAATCCGGGAGTAGTATTTAGCCTTACGAGATGGTTCTCGCTGATTCACACGGGATTCCACTCTCTCCGTGCTACTTGGGATGCAGCTAGTATCCTTTCACTTTCGACTACAGAACTTTCATCTTCTCTGGTGCAGTATTTAGCTGCTTCGTCTAGTTAATAGATTCCATGTCGCTGTCCCACAACCCCAGTTGTAATAACAACTGGTTTGGGCTGTTCCCGCTTCGCTCGCCGCTACTAGGGGAATCGAATTTCTTTCTCTTCCTCCAGCTACTAAGATGTTTCAGTTCGCTGGGTTGGCTCATACCTGTCTATATATTCAACAGGCTGTACAAGGGGTTGCCCCATTCGGACATCTCCGGATCTTCGTTTACTTCCAACTCCCCGGAGCATTTCGTCGGTAATCACGTCCTTCTTCGCCTCTGTGTGCCAAGGTATCCACCGTAAGCCCTTATTAGCTTGACCACAATCAACAATTGGTGTCTGCGATCGCTATTGACTGTTAACTATTAACAATCAACGCTTTCTACCTGACAAGTTGCTATGTAATTTTCAAGGTTCTGTCTGGATTACTCATCCAGCATTCTCTCTAGCTCTACTAGATAAGGTGCTGAAGAAGTTTGATGTACTTGGTTCAATTCCAATAATACTAATGTACTGTTTAAAAGAGCAGATCATCAGTGGGCAAAACCGAACTTTTTCATGTGAGTTGTTATCACTACCCTCGAAGTTCGATATACCTGGCTCTTTCGTCATTAATACTAATGTACTAAAGTCTTGGTGTCTCACCAGTGGGCAGAACCGAACCTGTTAATGGTTGGTTCCACCACACTTGGATTTGACTGGAACCAAGTGTGAATGTTTGAAAGCCTTTGCACCAATCTCGACCGACCTGGGATGAATCAATTAAAAATTAGAAATTAAAAATGAAAAATTACTATCGATTCATTTTTAATTTTTCATCTTTCATTTTTAATTGATTTGGTCTCCCTATTAAGGAGGTGATCCAGCCACACCTTCCGGTACGGCTACCTTGTTACGACTTCACCCCAGTCACCAGTCCTACCTTCGGCGTTTCCCTCCACAATGGGTTGAAATAACGACTTCGGGCAAAACCAACTTCCGTGGTGTGACGGGCGGTGTGTACAAGACCCGGGAACGAATTCACTCCAGCAATGCTGATCTGGAATTACTAGCGATTCCACCTTCACGCAGGCGAGTTGCAGCCTGCGATCTGAACTGAGCCGTGGTTTATGGGATTTGCTTGCCGTTGCCGGTTTGCTGCCCTTTGTCCACAGCATTGTAGTACGTGTGTAGCCCAGGATGTAAGGGGCATGAAGACTTGACGTCATCCCCACCTTCCTCCGATTTATCATCGGCGGTCTCTTGAGAGTGCCCAACTTTACTTGCTGGCAACTCAAGACGAGGGTTTCGCTCGTTGCGGGACTTAACCCAACATCTCACGACACGAGCTGACGACAGCCATGCACCACCTGTGTTCGCGTTCCCGAAGGCACTCTTCTCTTTCAAGAAGATTCGCGACATGTCAAACCCTGGTAAGGTTCTTCGCGTTGCATCGAATTAAACCACATACTCCACCGCTTGTGCGGGTCCCCGTCAATTCCTTTGAGTTTCATTCTTGCGAACGTACTCCCCAGGCGGGATACTTAACGCGTTAGCTACGACACTGGGAGGGTCGATTCTCCCAACATCTAGTATCCATCGTTTACGGCTAGGACTACTGGGGTATCTAATCCCATTTGCTCCCCTAGCTTTCGTCCATTAGTGTCAGTGCAGGACCAGCAGAGCGCTTTCGCCACTGGTGTTCTTAAGAGTATCTACGCATTTCACCGCTACTCTCTTAATTCCCTCTGCCCCTACCGCACTCTAGCTATATAGTTTCCACTGCTTTTATCTGGTTAAGCCAGATGCTTTAACAGCAGACTTAAATTGCCACCTGCGGACGCTTTACGCCCAATCATTCCGGATAACGCTTGCATCCTCCGTATTACCGCGGCTGCTGGCACGGAGTTAGCCGATGCTTATTCCTCAGGTACCGTCATTGTGTTCTTCCCTGAGAAAAGAGGTTTACGACCCAAGAGCCTTCCTCCCTCACGCGGTATTGCTCCGTCAGGCTTTCGCCCATTGCGGAAAATTCCTCACTGCTGCCTCCCGTAGGAGTCTGGGCCGTGTCTCAGTCCCAGTGTGGCTGATCGTCCTCTCAGACCAGCTACTGATCGTCGCCTTGGTAGTCCCTTACACCACCAACTAGCTAATCAGACGCGAGCTCATCATGAGGCGGGGTAAACCCCTTTCACAGTTGTGCATATTTGGTATTAGCAGCCGTTTCCAGCTGTTGTCCCAAACCTCTTGGCAGATTCTCACGCGTTACTCACCCGTCCGCCACTAAACCTTCTTAGGTTTCGTTCGACTTGCATGTGTTATGCATACCGCCAGCGTTCATCCTGAGCCAGGATCAAACTCTCAATTATTGTGAATTAGAGTTTGTTTGGCTCCAGAACTTATGTTCTGGATTCTGATAATTCTTTCGTTATATTTTAGGGACTCATATTCTGAAATTGTCCCCACCAAATACTTTTTGACGAGATTATAGATGCTTGATTTTGGCTTTCAAACTATTCTTTTTTTCAAGGTTCTGCGTGTCAAATAGTTTTCAACTGACACTTCTCTAATATAATCTGGCAGCTATCTCTTAGAGATGGGGTCAACCGTACTTTCTTCCGGGTGGTTACACTACTTTTTATCTTAGGTAAAACCCATTTAGTTTTCGGTTGGCTGTCAGCGCATTACATTAAATTAGCTTTGCTTGACACTTCTTTAATATAATCTGGCAGCTATCTCTTAGAGATGGGGTCAACCGTACTTTCTTCCGGGTGGTTACACTACTTTTTATCTTAGGTAAAACCCATTTAGTTTTCGGTTGGCTGTCAGCGTATTACATTAAATTAGCTTTGCTTGACACTTCTTTAATATAATTTGGCAGCTATCTCTTAGAAATGAGGTCAACCGTACTTTCTTCCGGGTGGTTACACTACCTTTTATTTTAGGTAAAACCCATTTAGTTTTCGGTTGGCTGTCAACGCATTACATTAAATTAGCTTTGCTTGACACTTCTTTTAATATAATTTGGCAGCTTGCACCTTGCAGTAGGGTCAACCGTACTTTACTCAGGGTGAAAGCACTACTTTATTTAGAGATAAACACACTTTTTTCAAACTTTACTCTTAAGCCATTCAGTCAAAGTGATAACTTGAACACTTGTCTAATGTATCTCGATAATACTGGATTATTCAGTGGGGTTAACTTTCTCTAGTTAATTAATATCAATCTTTCAAAATAATGTGATTGTGGGAATCAAAACTGATTAGTCCAAGTTTTTCTAATATGCCCATAACTCTTGTAATTGTGACTCTGGTGGTACAGCAGGCACTAGCGATATCTTCATGTGTAAAACGAACACTTAAGCGAGTTCCCTGCGGTACAGTTTCACCGATTTCCTGTTTCAAAAGTTTCAATAAATGGTGCAAGCGCTCTTGTACATGGAGCCTTCCACAATTGAGTAATAAACATTCTGTTTGCTGTAACCTGCGATTAATTTTTAGTAACAGGCTATGGTTTAGCGTTGGCGAGGCTGCTATTTCTGCTTCATCAAATGATGCTAACTCAACATCACACAGTGCTGTTGCTTGGTAAATGTTTAAACCAGTCATACTAGAGCCAAAAACCATCCCTGCTTTGGCTAAACCTATCAAAACTTCTTCGCCCGTTTCACAAAAAGTACTGAGTTTGACTACCCCCTGATGAACATACCAAATTACTCGTGTCCCAAGACAAATATTTTCTCCTTTAGAATATTTATACAATTGGCGGTTTTGGATGATGTCGCTCTCATTTTGAATGGTTATTGATTCGGTTCGCTGTTGCTCAGTCATGTTACGCAGCAGCCAGTATAGATGTCTTATTTTACCCTGCGGATCACGCACAACTTTGACTCTCAAAGCTGCATTCAAGAACTCGTCATGACGTTGCTGCAAACGTATTACTAATTCTTTCGCTGTGTCTGATTGCGATAGTTGGTTAAGTTCGCTGCGAAAGTGCTGATGATCTTCTAGTGAGATAAAGTTAATCATGGCTTTACCCACCATAAATTGTTTTGAAACATTGAGTAATTTAGCCGCCGCCGCGTTTGCTTTTTGGATTACGCCTTCTGCATTAGTTACTAAATAACCATCTGGTGCCAACTCGAATAAATCTTGGTAGTATTCGCGTTCTGCTTGTAACAAATTTTGTGTTTGTATTAGTTCCTCATTTTGCTGACGCAGTTCTTCCATTGCTAAGTGCGCCATCTTTGTAGAGCTAAGGAGTTCCTGAAAAGCTTGCGGCTGTAACTCTGGGCTAATCCAAGCCAAAACACTAGCAGTCTGATATAAAGAAGCTAAATTTTTGTGCAATGCTTCTGTGCGTTTGGTCAATAATTCTATGTTCACTTTAGTTCTCCGAACAGCGTAGATCATCAACGCAGATGGATTGACGATGCATTAATCATTCCTTGCTGTAATTTTCTTTCCTTGGCTAGCAATGGCGTTAAAGTGCATAATGATTTAACTTTACGCATACTCAACCTTGGGAGTCGGTTCGGTTTCGTACATTAAGCTACTTTTACGCCTTTTATAGTTGCAGGTCGAGGCAGCTAGTAGGTTATTGTGCTTGAAGCGATCGCGTCCTGCTGCCTTTGCCGCCACCAAGACACCTTAATATACACAATTAAAGATACCTCGACTTATAGGTATCTTGATACTCAGGTATCTTTTTAATTGGATATCTACATATCTAGACAGTTAGAATTAATATCTGTATGCTCTGCTATATCGAATTGGGGATTTAACCCATGCGAACCTGCTCATGCATCTCCCTCTCCGGTGGACAGGGGAAAACAACCACTATCTTCTTTACCTCACTGCTACTAGCACGGCTTGGCTTACGAGTGTTGACTATCGACGCAGATCCACAAGCAAATCTGACTTTTTATTTAAATCACGAGGTAGACCCAAACCAGCCCAGCTTATTTGAAGTGCTAACTGGGCAAGTGACAACAGAAGATGGTATCTACCCTACCACCCATGAAAATCTATTTCTGATCCCAGCGGATAGGGGACTGTTTAAGGTTTCAGATTTCCTGAGTAGCAGTGGTACGGGAGCATTTATCCTCAAACTACGCCTCAAATCTGTAGCCAATATCTTTGATTATGTCCTGATTGACGTACAACCATCGCGCTCCCAACTGTGCCTAACGGCGGTGGGAACGTCTGATTATGTCATCATCCCCGTCGAAGCCAACGTTAAGGGAACCAACAGCTTAATTGATACCCTGAGCTTTTTAACAGAACAAGCCAACTTAATGGCATTTACAGGGAGAGTATTAGGGATAGTTCCTTTTCGCGATCGCTGGGTAGGAAATACCCAAACCTTAGAAGGCAGGCAAAATATTGAAGCGATGCGAGAGTTTGCTCTCGACATTCCAATTTTGCCGAGCATCCGCGAGTCGGAGAAGTTTAAGAGTGCAATCCGACAAGGCAAGTTGTTGTCAGACTTGGGGCAATCCGACCTGCAATATCCATTTGAGCAAATTATTGAGGCGTTAACTCATGAGTGATGCACTAGAGCGATTGAAGCAGCGGAATCGTCCGAATGTCAAAAGTCGAGATACCTCGCTCAGTTCTGGAAGTCCAGATACCTCGATATCTAGAAGTCAAGAAAGTCAGATATCTGAAACTCCAGAAAATCAGACTACTGTATCTTTTCAGCCGTTGCAAACAAAGCAGAGTACGCTGCGGTTGGAGCAGGGAGTAAGCTCACGCTTACAAGAGGTGTGTCGAGAGAACGGCATTTGTCGAGAGGTTCTGATTGAAGCCATGTTTGAGTATTGTGAGGCAAATCCAGAATTTCTCAGTGCAGTGTTATCTGAAGCGATAACGAAGAATGATTACAGGCAACAAGTGGCAAATATGCGACGGGCGAAGTCGATGATGCAAAAGTTCTCTTAGCGCATTCTTATGAATTGCCATCAAGCTTTGAGTAACAATCGATGCTGTTGGCATTAGCTTGATTTGTAATTTGTAATTTAATGGATATCAACCAACAAAAAGAACAATTTAGCATCACCTATATTAGAGCCATCGCTGCCGTTGCAGGTTATTCTTTATATAGACCAGAAGTCGATAACGACAGCGTAGATTTAGGCATAGTCAGCAGGGGCGGTACAGGTAAAATCCTTTCTCCTAGACTAGAACTACAACTAAAGTGTACAGCTAGAGATATTCTGGATGAAAACTATATTAAATATCCCCTCAATCTCAAAAATTATAATGATTTAAAAATCAATGCTCTTGTCCCTCGAATTTTAGTAGTCGTTTTAGTTCCAGAAAAGATAACAGACTGGTTAAAGCAAACCGAAGATGAACTTTGTATTAGACATTGTGCTTACTGGGTATCCTTGCGCGAAATGCCAGACACCGAAAATCTAACCAATGTTACTATTGAAATACCCCGTAGTAATCAGTTGACACCCCTATCACTCCAATCCATCATTCAACGCATTAGTTTTGGAGATTTGCCATGAAAGTTACTATTAAAGACAGTCAAATACTCAAAACTGTTAACCCTAATGTGATACAGGCACATTTGCAAGCAACAGGCTGGCATGAAACAGGGCGTATATATAATGATGCAGGGGAAATTTGGCGATTGAAAAAAGATGCCGTTCCTGAATATGAAATCCTGCTACCTCTCAAACATAATTTAGGAGATTATGCCGAAAGAATCAGCGATATATTAAAAACATTAGAGACTGTAGAAAATCGTGACCAAGTTGATATATTAAGCGAATTTATTACCAATTATCCCAACTTCACCTTTCTTGGTGTAGTCATGCAAATTGCCACTCCATCAATTGATTCTCTGAGTGGAGAAATTACTTTACTAGGTGAAGTTTTTGATAAATTACGAGAAATCAAAACCGAACTAGCAGACCATGATTATATCTTAGCCATTAAAGCTTATCAGGAACGTTTACCAATTCGCTGCACAGGTGATTTAGTAAAAGGAGACAATCATTTTATACTGAAAAATCCTCAAAATTTTCAATTTGAAAATATCTAAATTTTTAAGTCTTTTCTAAATCAGTTCTGATATTGAATCGCTCATCTGCTTTTGCAAACGCTGGCGGTTATCATCATATTTCAACACCGTCTGCACCTGAGCATGTCTGCTAAAGCGCTGGGTAGCACGGTAGTTGCCATTATTCAAATCCAATACTGTAGTAATCGCACTGTGGCGGACACGATGTGGTGACATCTTCTTAGTAATTCCGGCTTGCTTGCACAGCCCATCCACCAATCGCCTGATTGCCTCCCCCGTTAATCTCTGTCCATTCTTGTAGTAAGCCAGCACAGTGAAAAGCGGGTCATTGCTACGTTTTTTCTTACTGGCTTTGATCCAACCGGAGATTGCGTCGGTGGTTCTTTCCGATAGGTCAAGAATTTCTTTCTGGCTACCCTTGCCTTTACCCAAGATTGCAAGAGTTTTCTCCAAGGCGTTAAAGTCACGCACATTTAGATTGACTATCTCCTGACGACGCAAGCCATTATCCCAGAGTAACCGCATAATGGCATAATCGCGCTTGCCCTTAAGGGTATTGCGGTCAACTAGCGCTATGACGATGGCATAGTCCTCGGCTGGAATGCCCATAGTGTCACGGTAGGTTTCAACCTTTTCACCTTTGACATCATCCAGGGAGAAATTGCACACTCCCAGCCGTCGCCCCATCTCAACCATTGACTTGATAGCACTAAGGCGACGATTCACCGTAGCTTCAGCCAGTTTTTTCTTAATGAGGTGTGCCTTGTACTTGAGAACTACAGCAACGGCGTGACGTTGTTCCAGGTGAAGAAACTCTAGAACTAAGTCCCGGCTGGGTTCTTTCTTGACGACAAACAGGAAGAAGTCTCTCAGGTCTTTTTGGTATTCGCGCTTAGTGTTCAGAGATCGCTTATCACCAATCAGCTGCTGGATCACATCGGGGTCATTTTCCAGAGAAAAATCCTCACCGATCGCTAACGCCAAGGAGTTTTCTAGAACGCTAAGATTTTCCGGGTGAATGGGGTTCATGGGTTTAAGCAGAGGAGAGAAGATGTTTAATTTTTATTCATCAGCCAGGGCTATGGGTTGTTAATTGTAACGACCTGCAACCAAGGCATTTTCAAACCAGGATTAGAGAGCAACTAGAAATTTCTAAATAATCTTAAAATCTTTCCATCCCCAGGTAAGTCCATTCTTACTAATCAAGAATTCTTTTCCGATTTGCTCTCGAATTTTGTGGCAAGAAGCTTTTAACTGTTGATAGTCATCAGGGTGAATATCCATTGAGCTTCTAGCGCGGGTGAGCAATTGACGCTGATTTTCTTGCCACTCCCAAGGTTGATACCACCATGAAGGGTAAAAATCTGCCTGTGGAGTAATCACCGCATAATCGCGCCCTTTCTGGATATCTTCTAGATCCCATGCTGGAAGATAAGCAAGTAAATCAGTTTCTACCCACCATTGTTCAATGATTGCTGTTCCATCGTCGTCTCGTGTACCGATACGCTTTCTTGCCTGAATTTTGATTCTGGCGTTGGCAGTAATCGCTGCATATTCTTCTGGTTTAGTCGCATGAGGGTTGATTTGAATTAATTTTGTCTTGCTGTTCGTCATCTTGGATTTCAGAATAAATATTCATCGTGATTCTTAATGGCTTCTCTTTCCATTTCCCTGTTCCTTTACGCCCCTGCACAGTCCTGCCCTCTGCTCCCCTGCTGACCATCTTAGCCGCTCCGGGGTATTTATTACTCTAAGTGGTGCGAAAAGGATCATTGTCGCACTATCTTGCAGTGTTCGGGTGAGAGGGGTTTGGGGAGTTATTGTCAGTTGATTGACAATTTTTCTGGGTGATGAAGAGAAATTAAATTAGATGACAGTGTAAGGGCTGACGATTTGACTAAGTAATAATGCTGTATGAATCTGGATATTGCGGTTTTGGCCTAAGCTCACTCAGAAGAGTCCCGATCGCTCTTTGTGGGGCTTTGATATCAATATTGCTATCAAAAGGAAATTCACCGGAATGTCGATAGTTATAAGCAATAGCAGCTTGTATTCCAGTGGGGTCAAAGTTTTGCGGTAGTGAGCATTGACTGCTACTTTGGGCTTGATTCCGGGCAATATTTATATGTAGGGTTGCACAAAAACTACTGAGTGTTAACTCAGTAGTATCAATTACACAACTGTTGACGATAAATTTGATGAATATCTCTAGCTCAGAAATGGATTTAGCATCTTTAGCTGCACGGATAGAACAGTTGGAAGCGGAGCAAAATCTGCGAAGGAAAAATATTGTCTGGCTAAAAAACTATTTTGATGCCTTGAAACAGGAGTTCCAAGACAGACCTGAGTTACAGCAGATTCAATGTATGGAAGAGGCGATCTTGCAGTTAACTGCACAAGTTGCTGAATTGCAACAGCACTTTAATCATTCGCCTACGCCTAGTTTGCTCAACAGTTTGGATAATTTAAATAATAACGATGTTACTAAGGCAACTACTGAGAAAGCAAATATTGATGATGACGAAATAGTAAAAAAGTTTTTTGAAAGGGTTGAGCAGCAAAAAGAAACATCAGTCTTGACAGACACAGCTACTATTATCGAAAATGCTAGCCTTACCGAAACAGAGCAAGATAATCTAATTAATATAGCTGAAGAACAGGCTCAAAATAGCAGAGCTTTTAACGAGCAAGACTTCAAGATTGAGAGAATGATGTGGCTAGCCAATAGAATTTATGCAGCCGAGGAGTCAGTCCAGGAAATACCTATTAACTCTGAAGAATTCTTCAGGTTATATGATGCTAGAGAACGTGATTTTAGTGAGAGGAATCTGAGTAGAATAAATTTGAATGGAAAAAATTTCAGCAACATAAATCTGAGTAAAGCAAACCTGACTGGAGCAAATCTTAGTGATACAACCCTATATAGTACAAAGTTGAGTGAAGCCAACTTAGACGGTGCATCCCTTGATCAGATAAAGCTAACCTCGGTAAACCTAGAGAAAGCAACACTAAGAAAAGCTAATCTCAGTGGAGCTTATATTTATGATATCAATCTAAGCGGAGCCAACTTAAGCGGAGCCAACTTAAGTGGAGCTAACTTGAGAAAAGCAAAGCTAAATGGTTCTGACTTGAGTAATGCTAATTTGAGTAATGCTAATCTTTTGGAAGCCAACCTTGAAGGTGCAAACCTAACTGGAGCTAATCTAGAACAAGCGATTTACAATGAAAATACTGTCTTTCCTAAAGATTTTATTCCTGAAAAAAATGCCTATTTGATAGCTCCAGGTTCATCATTGACAAATGCTAATTTAGCTGGTGCTGATTTAAAACAAGTTAACTTAACTGGAGCAAACTTAAAATGGGCAAACATCAACTCAGCAAACCTGGAAAGTGCGAATTTAAGTGAAGCTAACTTAAGTGGTGCGAATTTAACTAGGGCAAATCTTTCTCACACAAAACTAATTCAAGCGGATATGAGTGGAGCAAAATTGAATGAGATAAAGCTGGCTGGTGCTAACTTAACTGCTGCTAACCTCAATACAGCCAACCTGATGCAAGCAGACTTACAATCCACTAATTTAACTGCTGCGGAATTGGGTGGTGCAAATCTGAAAAACTCAAAATTTGATGGTTCCACAAATCTTAGCGGTGCTAATCTCAGTGGTGTAAATTTAGTTGGTGTCAGCATTTACGGCAACCTGAGTGGAGCAAATTTGAGTAAAGCAAATCTCTGTGGTACACATTTACATGCACTTAACCTGACTGCTGCTAACCTAACTGGAGCAGACTTGCGTGGGTCAAATTTGAGTTATGCCAAGCTAGAAAAAGCCAATCTAAAAGACGCAAACCTAAGTGGAGCTATTTTGGAAAATGCAAAGCTCACTGGTGCGATCATGCCAGATGGCACAACTCACGATTAGCTTTATAGTATACCTAATATTTAATTCTGAAGTGATCCCAGAGGTGGACGACTCGCACGCATATCTTAGAACGATTCAAAACAGTCACTATGTCATCGCACAGGGACAGGCATTCGGCGATTACGGCAGCACTCGATGCCACTGATGGGAATATCAGAAAGGTGCAGAAGTTGAGCCGTCATGCAGATCCGCGAACGTTGATGATTTATGATGATAACCGGAATAAAGATTTGTGGGAGATGTCGGAATTGTTAACGGGTATGTTGAAGGATTCCGAGTGAGAGAAATTAATAAATTTAACAGACACACCACAGCAAAGTTATTGCGAATAGCGATCAATTGATAAATACGTCTGCTTTTTTTAAGTCGAATCCCTATCGAAATCCAGTGCGTTGCATCCACTTTTAGAGTTCAAATACCTTCTGAGGCTGTATTCTCGTAGAATCATCACCTTTTAGAGTACTTTTAATCTGTAAACAGTAGTTTGATGTTGCCACTAAGTAAAAAACAATTTGTATGAACACTAAAAAAGAGTGCAATTTACTATCCCAAGCTTTGGGTAAATTTTGATTTTTCATCATAACTATTGATAAGATTCGCTTTTTTAATTCTAGAAAGCAATAGTCCAAAAGCGATTAGATGAGAAGAGAATCTGCACAAACATGATAGTTATAGTGGTGGCTCAGTTCAAAACTTCTTAATCAGTTTCTAACGCATTGATAATTCGTTCAACATCATTGAGGGAATTAATTAAGTGCCAGTGAATAGCTTGAGTTAGCTTTGATTGGTTTTGCTCAAGGATAGCTTGAAACATATTCAAGTGGATTGGGTGTTGTCCTAGTGATATATTGAAATTTAGTTGGGGAATCCAAATTTTGAAGAATTCTATATAATTTTGTCTATATCGTTCGACTAAAATTCTTGTAGGTTCGTCAGGATGGGCATTCATGATCCGCGTGTGAAGATACTCATCCAAAAGGAGCATTAATACACCATCCTTTTGATGCGATGCCATTTTATAAAGATAAAAGACCTCTTGAAAACTATCTAAATCTTTCTGGTTAACAACATCCAAAAAATATTTAGCTGCTTCTTTTTCATGCTGAAATCTAATTTGCAATCGATGCGAAAATTGTCCAATAGAATACTGTGGAAAATATTCAAGTATAGGGTTAGATAAAGCTCTGGCAAACTCGACTCGAAGAGAGGGATTAGGGGCGATTTTTCCGGTTTCAATGTCTACTATTGTTCTCCGACACGAAAAACACACTTGAGCTAATTTCTCTTGTGAGCAGTTTTTAAGGTTTCGCACATTTTTTAATATGCGTCCATAGGCTTTCTTTGTTAACCTATCATTTGGCAAGCCATCCATAGCTATTTTCGCTCGTATACACACGCCAGATTGTTCTTTAATTTATCAAATGCGAAAAGGCAGATTTACTAAATGAGCAGTTTTTCTGCACAATCAAGATGCCTGCCGAGATATCGGCAGGCATCTTGATTGTGGTTCAGTGGGTCAAAAGGGTTGAACACCACATAAAAATCGCTCTTTAGTTCCGACTCCAATTAAAATCGGAACTTTTTAGCAATGATGAGCGATCGCCTTATTTTCTCAATTTCTTTATTCTCCCTTCAGCCCAGCCTCAATTGCTTTCACAAATGGAGCGACCCACCACTGATCTGAAGCTTTCTGAAGTGCTTCAAATATAAATGCTTTTCCTCCCAATTCCAAGCGCTTCCTCAAAGTTGGATTCTGCTTCACTTGCTCTACTGCTTCTGCCACAATAATTTGTTTCTCTACTTCAGTTGGAGCGGGATAATTTTGAGTTATCCGATTTACGATTTGCTGAATCTCGTCAAAAGCCTCTATAAGATTTTGTTCTGGAGCATAATTGTGTTGAATCTGATCTCCATTGATAGTGCTGTTGATATTGGCAGCGTTTACAGCGTTGTTAAAGTTAATGATTGGGTTGTTTGAATCTGGCATAGTAATAAAAACTCCTGTCTGATTTATATATGTACTTTGATTTTTGGGCTTATGACTCACAATCTGGAGAATTTGCTCTGGTTGGAGTGGTTGCCAAGTTTTACGCCGCATAACGTTCTGGGCGTTCAGCAACGTTCTTTTAAGCCACGTTAGTTTAGGGAACTGGTCAGCAATGCGCTCAATCTCAATACACGCCTGAAATGTCCCAGTTTCCCTAAGTTGTGTCAAAACATTGTCCCTCAGACCAGCAAGGCTTTCTCTATTGTCCATATTGTGAGCAATAACCTCATTGCTGTGATCAGGATCTTCAGCATGAGGATATTGACAAACTAGCCAGATGTATAAATCCGCTAGCTGTTTTTCAGTCAGCTTCAAATGAAGACCATGCACGTAGCGGTTAGCGACTGTTTCAAATACTTTCCTTCCAAAGTCTGTATCTTGCTGAATAGCTGACCAAACAATCACCCAGCTATTAGGTTCTGCACATTCGATTAATACCCTACCTACAACTACAGCTTTCTGGTGTGCTTCTTCTTCTGAAGGTAGGGGAATAGAGACAAGGGATTGAGCAAAGTCTCTAGCTCCAATCGATTCATGCTTTAAAAGTTCTTCAAGTAACTGTTCCAGACATTTATATTTAATTGCAGAATCCTTAGCCTTTTCCAGAAGAACCGCTTGGAAACGATTATCCCAGCATTTTTCAAATTTATTAAGAATAAAAATATAGCTATGTTCCTCATTTTCCTTATTAATAATAGACAGCAGCGTATTCAGGGTTTCAGAGGGAGCATTTATGTATGCCCGCTTGACTAATTCCGTATAGTAATGTTCTCGTTGGGTGGTGCTGCTATGAGGAAAGGCGACAATAACAGATGCCCATCTTTGCCATACCTCAGATGATAGAGTATCTATAAATTCTGGAGTTTCTTGTAAAAGCAACTGTAAAGCTTTACAACCAGATAATGCTAGGCGATCATACGTATTTGTCCCTATCCAGTCATAAGCTACTTGGTTATATTCTTGAATGTACTTTTTAGCGCCTTTAATAATTCTTTCACGAGTTTTTATATTAGCTTCTTGCCATCCGGGAAGTTTTGTTAAATCTGATTCAAGCTCTTTTTCATAATGTTGACTATCTGGCTTAAGCATCATCTCCATATTTAGTTGCCACCAAGCTGATAGATTTCCTGACTCTAGCTGCTCTAAAAATAAAAGGACTCGTTCTTTAGGTGGTGGATCTAGAATAGGTTTTTGTCTACGAGCTTGGTTTTCTTGCTTCATTTGATATTCAGCCTTCATCATTTCAGCCTGCGTTGAGGTCAAATCAATTATTGAAACATAATATGCAAATTCTTCACGCAAGATATTATTAGTCTGAATAGCTGTAAGGATAGCATCTATAAGAGGGAACGCATCTTGACGGTTAAATTTCCAGTGAATTAGTGCTGCCCAAATTCGCTCTTCTTGAGAATCAATATTTTGAAGCTTACCTAACATCCAAAAAATATCTTCTTTTATAAGAATATTTTCTGTCAAAGAATCCAATAAAAAATATATATCTTCCCCTGATTGTGAAACTATTCCAACTGCATATTCAATCAGTTTATGCCGCTTATTAAGCTCATTAATAAGTGAGAATTCAAATTGTGCTTGAAGTTCATTATCAGAAATGATAACTTTCTGATGTTCTTTCCACTGTATTAGAGCGACTTTAGTGAAACTTTCTGCTACATCAGGCAAGTCAAAATGTTCCCAAGCTTTTAGGAGTATGGCATCACCAAGTCTTTCAAATGGATGTCCAAAGACTCTAAGACCTTGCTTTTCGACCCAATTAAGAGCAAGTAGCA
This sequence comes from Nostoc desertorum CM1-VF14, assembly GCA_019359245.1. Classification (GTDB taxonomy): domain Bacteria; phylum Cyanobacteriota; class Cyanobacteriia; order Cyanobacteriales; family Nostocaceae; genus Nostoc; species Nostoc desertorum. The sequence continues at coordinate 15,028 of JAHHHR010000073.1, forward strand.
AATCAGATGGCTGTAGTTTGGGTACGAGTTCAAAGTCAAGAAAGACTCGATACGATCCTGTGAAGTTTATCTTTTTACGTGGAGTTAAAACATTAAACAATTCTTCTGCTAGCAGATGATCTGACCAAATTGCTCTCAAAGCATATCCTTTAAGCTGGTCATCCTCATCTTCTGCAAGTTGTCTACAAGCCAGTGATTTTAATTGCAATTTTGCACTTGCATTACCAAGTGTACAGATTGCTTTTACAGCATTAACTCTGAGGTAAATTAATTGAGATGAATCAAGTGCTAAGTTTACTAAATCTTCTTGAAGTTCATCTACTTTACAAGCCTCAGCAATGTCTATCGCTGCACGAGATGCATCAATTTGGTTGCTAGAAACCTGAATATATGGACGTAATTGTTCAGTCAGCCCAGAATGTTTCAGCTTCTCGTATCTTAGGTAATTATCACCGCTTGAATACAATAGTTTTCCCTGCTCGTACTGTTTCAGTAAGTTATCAACGATCACTGCTTGAAGATTTGCATCTGTGGGTATGTCGCTTCGCAACAGCACATCAGGAGCAGTCTTGATAATTTCCTGAAATACATCAGTCCTCATACTAGCTAGCCATGCTACTGTCTCATGAAGCTGTGGAATTAATTTACATTCAGGATCTTCAGATGAAATTATTAGGCTTATTACCCGCTCCAAAGGTGTTTGATGCTGAACCAAGTACCATGCTGCTAGAAATTCAGCATAGGTTTGGTGTGCCCATCCCATACGACTTAATTCACCACGAGATGAGAATAAAGCAGTATCTAAAACTTCCTCAACAGCTTCTACAGTGATTTCAAACTCTCTACCTTCAACGCTTTCACTTCCTTGGCATATCTTCTCAATAAATACGTCATCATCTGGAACATCGCTCTGAATACCAGTCCAGATAGCAAATTTATTGCCAAAAATCGCGATCGCTGCAATCCTAGCCGCAACCATTAAACGTTCTTGCCGCTTAAAATTACCTTTTAATTTCGATGAAATCCGGCTCTGATTCCGTTCTTCACAAAGCCAGAGACATCCTTCAAGATAAAGTTCATGCAACCTTTGATTAGGAGGAAATTTACCATTGTAGCTACGATAAGTTTTAATCAGAAATTCTAATGTAATTGGTTTAATAGCCAAAGGTACAACATTTTTACTGTTAATCTCTTCTAGAAATGTTTCAGGATTATCGATGCCTTCAATCTTTGCAGCTTTACTCACATCTATACGGCGAAGTGGAGCTAGTTCATAAATTCCTACATTATCTTTACCCCAAATTTGCTTTAGTCCTTCCTCTAGGACTGGTTGCCAAACAGCGGTTCGGCAGGCAATACGAAGATGTAAACGCTGGATATGATTCTGATAACGTTTGAACTCGTCAACTAGGAGCGTTGCTAATGTATCTATTCGTAGCAAGCATTCATCAAGACTATCTAAAAAAATATGTAACTGATGAGTGCCTTCTATCCATTGAGTAAATTCTGGGCTGTCAAATAATCTGCGAACTAATCTGTCTTCACTTCCATAGGAACGGATATCATCTAACGAATGTACCTGACCACCTTGCTGTTGAATTTTACTGATAATTTGTTTTTTCTCTGCTTCTAAAGCACAGCTTTTACCAATTCCTGGCTCACCCAAGAGTGCTAAACATGAGAAGTGGGAGATAGCATCAAAGGTTACTAAATCTGGATTGTATATTTTGCCCCACTTTTCTTCTGGGTTGCAAAGATAACCACCATCAGCTAGATTAATGCGACCTGACCGAGGACACCAGAACCGCTTCCATTCATAATCCTGATTTAGCATTTTCACCGACAAGAGGCTGAAAACATTTTTACTATGTTAACCTCACGAACCCTTAATAATGCCACTTCAAAGACAAGAGACAAGTTTTTGAGATAAATGCTTTTGTGATCGCTCTCAAAATTCCAATTTCTGACCTTTAAACTCGAAACTTCGACCTTTTTACTCCAAGATTGCTGTTGAGAACTCGGAACGTCGAGCTTTTAACTCCAACATCCAAGTTCTGAGCTTCAATGTTGCACCTCAGAAGTGCAACTACCAAGTTTTTTCTACAACGCGCACAGACAGATTTGTTTACAGTGTCTACAGATGTAAACATCAGGGAATTGTCCTTGGGTGAGCGCTAATAATAAAACCCCCGCTACAATCCGAGGGCTAATGTCTCCTGTCCGGCTTCTGTCCCGGCTCTGTCTTGTCTGTCCCTTGTTGTACAAGGATTCTGTCTAATTCTGTCCGTCCTGTCCGTCTGTCTGATTTTCACTAATTTCAATAGTATTTGCATCTAGCCAGACGGCCAGACTGTTTTCAACCAACTCATTAAACAGTCGCTTTAATTCCTCGGAACTGAACCGTTGACCCTTTACCTTAAAGTTGGGCTGTATCTCCTGTATGACTGCCGACGTTCTTCCGGTACGTTGGAGGTATTGCAGCAGTGATTGGGCTAGTTAGGGATATAGAGATTTTGTACAAAAATAAACCCCACCAATATCCAACTTAATACCTTTCGCTATCCTCACTAATACATCATTCATTCACAATCAAGTTATAGTCAATATAACCAAGCATCGCCCCTCTTTTTATCGCCTCATAACTATTTTTTACTTGCCATTTACTGTACAAATCACTGGCGTAATGTTTGACTGTACTAACAGAGAGAAACATTTCTTTGGCAATCTGTTCAAAACCTAAACCCTGAGCCAGTAAACGCAGGACTTGTATTTGTCGTTCGGTGGGAGAGTCAAGCAAGTTTTTATCAGCAAAACTAGGGTCAATATATCTATTTTTATCAAGGTTTTTTAACAGTTTTTTAGCCAGCTTCGGGTCAAGCAGGCATTCATCAAAGTAAGCTCTTTTGATGGCTAGTTCAATCAATTCTATATCAGCACTTTTGAGCATATAAGAATCAGCCCCATGACGAAAAGCTGACTTAATAAAGTCGGAATGAGTCTGATTAGTAAAAATCACCACTTTACTATTAGTTTTCCTTTTGATTGAGCTAGTCAGTTCTAAACCACTCATGTCGGGTAAGAGTAAATCAACTAACACAACATCAGGATTGGTCTGTTCAATTAGCTGAAAACCTATCTTTCCACTGGTGGCATCACCAGTTACTTCTATATCAGGAGATTGTGAAATAGCACCTTTGATACCTAAGAGCGTGAATGTTTCTGGTTCAACAATTACTATTCTCAGCATAATGTTGATAATCCTCTAATAATAAATGGCTGTTTATTGGCGGACTTATTATTGATGCTTCTGCCGTGACTGTCCTTCTTGCCGTGAAGCTGCCGTAGGCTACGACCTATACAGGGGATGGATTGCCGTGATTGTGCCGTATGCCGTGGACACTCAGAAAAGCCTGTAAAACATCCCTTTTTATGACCACGGCATCACGGCAGGACTTTCACCAATCAGGTAGGGAGTAGTTATCATTGCCGTCACAATTTATCTTCTCCCTCTCTACTAATTCAGCTAAACTATCAATTAATTCTTGCTCTGAATAACCAGATAACCTGTCTGCTTTCTTCAAATCGCGTAATGTTTTTGGGGTTTTAGTCTTGACATTCTGGAAGTATTCATAAATCTTGTTAGCCACCTCAGATAATGGTTTCGGGTGGTGATTGTGAGCAGCAGTTAAATTAAATTCTAGGTCAAATACTCTATCTAGATATTCCTGCTCCGAAGCAATCGAGTTGACTTTATTAGATAAAAGGGGCATTAATGCCACAACAAAACCACCAACAGAAGCAATCATAACTGGACGTAAGTTTTGAGAAGAGACTGCTTTAATATCCAAGTACTTAGATTTAATTTGCTCCCGTTCTTGCTTACCTGGAATAATGTCACCTCTATTTAAAATCAGTTCCAGCACCCCATAAGATTCTTGCTCCCTTCCGTTCTTAATATACCTGTTACCTAACAGCAATAAATTCAAACAAAGCCTCGTTTGAGCATCCATCTTTTCAATGCCTAAAGCTGCCAGATTAAAAGACTGTAGTGAAGCAATAAACTTAGTATTAAACTCTCGACCAATCAGTAAAACATCAAGTAATTTACTCCCATAATTCCAGTCGGAGTAATGCTTGCTTAATTGGTCAGCAATCACCAACCAATCATCCAAAATGAGAATCAATGGTGGTAAGGATTCGCGTTTTGATTCTGGTAGCTGTTTTCTTAGTTTGTAGTTGAGATAAAAGCGGTCAATGACTTCTTTAGCTAGGTCTGGGTTTTCCCCGTCAAAAACAATTACCCTTTCTTTCTCTCGCAAACCACAGAAACTATCATTCTTAGCACTAATTACCCAAATATCCGCGTTGGGGGAATCTGCAAGGATTTTCTCAATCAAATAATTGAGGGTGACTGATTTACCGCTTCCCGGTGCGGCAACTAAAGCAGTGGAACTATCTGCTCTGGCTAAGGCTTGCAAAGTATTTAGGGCAAGAGATTCTGATGGGTGAAGACTTCCACCGCTATTGTGCTGTAATGCCTGCGGTTGTTCCCCGGTTACTTTATCGTCACCCCTGGCAATATCCTGCATCGACTGCCCCGGCAATGCTGCGGCTGGCTGACCCGTTGCCTGCTGTAGTTGCACCCGTGCTTCTGCCTCTGCCCTTAATCTCACTTGCTCCTGAAAGATGGCTAACTCTTGCGGTGTCATTTGTGACAACTGCGCGGTTCTTACCCGTCGATTCTCAGACCATTGGTGAAATTCGTAATCTAGTTGTGCGCTATATGCTTCCTTATGGAGCCTTAACCCGTACCAAAGTTTAGCAATTAACCAATTGCTACGAATTTCTTCTCGAACAGAGGGCATTAGTTGGATTAATCGCCATTCCCTAGCTTTGGATAACCCATAGGCTCCACCAAGGAATAACACTGAAGCTAATCCCCAAAGCGGTTTATCAGGGTTGCTTGGTAGAATAATTCTTAATCTGGTTGCTTTGGTTGGCAGGAAGTTATCACGCTGAAACTCTGGGTTAGCTGGGGCATAAGCTTCAGCATAAAATTCCGACTCTGGCATTATGTAACGCTTGTTGGGAGTGCAGTACCTTTGACGGTTAACCGGCTTGGTGAGCGTTGAGGGGATGAAGCAATATTCAACCAAACTAATCTGAGTGCCGGTAAATGACTTTGCCCCACAAATTAAGCCAATTGCCGCCAGCACCCCCACAGTAATATTGTTGGCTGTTCCCGAACGCAAGTAATCCTCAAACTGCTTACGTTTCATTGGCTTCTCCCCTTGCCCATAGCTGCAATCAACAACAACCCTAATGCTGCCAACCCGATCATTAACCAAGGTGTTTCAGTCTGGGGGCTGGGCTTAACTTCGTAGTGTCTTACCTCTTCATAGAACCGTGTCTTACCTGTCTTGGTCGCTCCTGACACAGCCCGATATTCATCAAACGCCACCCACAGCGAAGCGCCTACGCTTGCAGTTTGGGCAGTCGCCACCATGAAGTCTTTACCAATATGGATTCTGCCGTCGTATTGAATTTTGGTAAGGGTATTGGCGAAAAATAACCCAAGTACAATGCTGCTTAAAGTGCCAGAAGCGATCGCCCCAATTCCCAAACTCGTTAGTAGGCTAACTCCAGTGTTTGCAGTAAATACGCCCAAGAATGTAGCCAGTGCTTTGTTTAGCAGTTGTTTGTTACTGAAGACATCACGAATAGACTGCTCTAACCGTTCGCCGTCTTCGCTCTCTGGGGTCGTTTTTTCTTCAGTAGTTTCACCCCAGAGCATTGGTGTAGACTGTTCGCTGGTATTTTGGAACTGCGATAATAGGGAATCAATTTCATTCATGTTTACCTCGCCTTGGGTGAAACAGAAAAAGCCAGAGTTTTTGCTAACAACTGGCTTTCGACTTACCTATGGGTTAAATGCCCATGAAGTTGCGAAACCACTGCCCTACTCGGCTAATTCCAGCAGTGCGCGAGTAATTGGGCTTTGGTATGCGGTCGGTTTTCGCTTCACTGCCATTAGTCCACAGTGCGCTAGTAACTGCGGTTTCATAAGCGCGATCTGCTGCGTCTTGGGCTTCTGGGACTTTGTTGGATGCCTTGATTAAATCAACTTCATACTTTGCGATCGCCATCAGGTCTGCTGTGGCCCCAGATATCTGAATTAAGGATGAGCGCTGCGCGTGACGGGTGGCCTCGGCAGTGGTAGCGTTGACGTGTTCGGCTTGCATTTCGGTCATCTCGTTTTTGAAACGCTGCTCTCCTGTCTTACTGGTGTTGATAGCTTTCAGGGTTTGCGTTCCGTGCTTCTGGGTTAGTTGCACCAATTCAGCGTAGGCTTGATTTACATCGCCAGTTGTTTCAATAATCTTCCGATATGCCTCCAAAGCCTTGGGTAAATTGGCTTTGGCAGTATCCGACAGTCGCGCCATGTCTGCAATTTTGGTGATTACCGTTTGATCTCCGTGTAAGGCTTTATTGAACTCTTCAGCCGACACATCAAACAGTCTCCCCATTGCCCCTAAAGTACCTGGGGCAGTGGTGGGTATATGGTTTTTGAGTTTCGCAGTTCCAAAATTACGTGCCATTTTATCTCCTAATAAGGGATGTAGTCATAATCGATATCGCTCGACTCTTGGGGCAATTTATCCCAGTAACCCATCTCTTCAAATCGGCTATAAATTCTCGTTGCCAGTTGCCTCACGGGGTCGTCAAAATCTTCAGAAATTAAATCAAATCTGTTGCAGCCAAATGCCAGAATATTTGCAATATCCGGGTCAATACCGTTGCCCAAGAATTGACCAAATGCTGCTGCATAAGGATGGTCATCAATGGTTTCATGAGTTGCTAGGAATTCGGTTCCTGTGAGGGGTAAGTAAAGGCTGCAAAGAAAACTATTTATTTCGCGCTTTGTAGCTGTTGGGTTAAGAGCCTTAAATTGCTGGAGTTTCAAAGCATTATCAGTGAAAGAACAGCGTCCCCAATCATTGGGATTTCTATAATCGAGTGCCATGCTGTTAAGATCCTTGTAACGATGTGTACTTGATGCACTTTCGGGTGACGCGATTGCACTTACTTTGGTCGGTCGGGGCAATCGCTTCATCATCAGTTCTCACAAAACTCAACAAGTTCAAAAACCTCCCTCTGCACTTGGTTTTGGCTTAGTTCCTTGCGCTTGCCCTTAGAGTCGTTAAAAATGAAAGGTGCATTGATTCGAGAATTAGACCGATGGCTATAGCGCAGTTGTTGACCGCGAAATTCATACAAATGGTTACGCACTAAGGTTGTCGTTTCTAACATTTGCTCCCCCAAACTTGCGAATAAAACTCGATATTTAGAATCGCTTCGTGAATCTCCATCAAGGCTTGCACTGCATCACCTATTTTTAGGTCATTCGATGTACTGAACCGCTCGGAGGCTTCGATTTGCTTGTAATTGGGAGATGCTTGCACGAACCTAAGAATCTGTTCGCAACCGAGGATGATGGTCATAATTTCGGTTGTTGTTAGGCTTGGCTGTGTCTTTTGGGTGTCTTGGTCGCTCATAACTTGTTTCTCCTCCTTTGGGTTTTAACTGGTGTGGGTTGGGGTTCTGGGTCAGTGCTTGGCGCTTCTGGCTGACTCGGCCTTTGAAGTACATAGCTGATTGCACCTCCACCCCCGACAGCTGCGGCAATGGTAAACATATTGTTTCTGCCGAAGTACTGGACTCCAAAGTAGCCAAGGGCTAACGCTGCTGCTGTTGCACCAATGCCTAAAACCGTATTTCTTAATCTGGATTTGGTCATGCTGCTCCCTTAAAATTAGTGACCATTGCGCTAAGTGCTGATTTATTGGGCTGCATAGATTGCACTGTTTCGGGTTTGGGTGATGATTGGACATTACCGTGTTGAAAAATCAGCTTCTCTACACCTGCTGATAATGCCTGTGTTGGCGCATCTTGAGGTAAATCAAACATCTTGCACAATTCAATTACTGCTAGGTAGGAGATGGTTATACGCCGAGATTCGTAATTCATTGATTAAGCTCCCAAAGATATTTGAGTTAATAGTTTCAACCCCAAGGCATTGATGAATTGGGGATTATTCAAGACCACAAAGCCTAAACCGGCTAGGTTTTGATCCACTACTGGCAGTGAAACACCCCCACCCCAGGCGACAAGGTATTTAGCGCGGTCTAGATAATTGCCAGCAGTCACAAAGTTGGCGAATTTCTCAATCCGGTTACTCCACCACTGATCTAGGCATTGGCTGTACTCGGTTTCAAACTTTTTACCTGTGAGGTGGTTGCCTCCATAAGTGAAAGTCCCTTCTAGAATGCCCTGGTTCACCAAGCTGGGTGAGTGTTTCACATCCTTGGACAGCAGACTTACTCGGTCGTTTCGCTTGTCGAGCGCTTCTGCAATCATTGAATGCAGTTCACCCGCTCCACCTTCAATCAAGTGACGGTCAATCACTGCACCACTGCCGTTGAACACGGTAATCAACCAAGTTGATGAACCGATATCGAGTGCGATCGCTAATTCTGAGGGGTCTAGTACCAGGGATGCTTCACCAAATAAGCAGTGGGCAATGCTTCCAAATCCTTCGGGGTAAATGCCTGTGACTACAATCTCAACTGTCTTGGTGACAATGGAACGAGTTACAGGGTGCAGATGCTCAAAGGTATGAGTCCCTTCAACTCTGCGTTTAATCTCTTGGCCCCAGCGTTCGGGGTTGTGATTGCTCAAACTAATTGAAAGTTTGACCCCATCGGGAATATTAAGAACTGCTAAGTCTGCAAGAATGCTTTCTAGTGCCAGTTCTGCCTTTTTCGCCTTATCTTCGTGTAACAGGGTGTGGTCACTTTGCGCTAGAGCCGCACTGCCCCAAAAGAATTGAACGTCTTTTAAGTCCAGGCGTGAACCTTCTACATATCGCAGCCATGCCCCATCTTTTGAGATGGTTTCGTGGTGCATGATGTTGCGGTTGCGAACAAGTGAGTATACGGCTGGCATCATGATCGAAAAATCACCGATGATTGCTTTGCCATACCCTGCACCTGAGTCTTTTCCGGCGATAAGGTCAGTTAGCCCGGATTTGGCTAACAAGTCTGCCTGAACTAGCCAATTTTTGGCATTGGAATATACGGTTGTCATGGTTCTGATGATTGGTAAAAGTCTTGATTTTTCTGGCTTTGCAGAATTTAAAGACTGAATCGCCTTAAGTCCACACATCCAGTTGGTGACAAGCCATAGCATCACTTTCTGGCTTCTATTGCCTTTGTTGAGTGGCGTTTTTTGGCTCACAATGCTAATATAGCATCTATTAGATAGTAGTAGGCACTACTAGAATCTAATTTTGCTTATACTTTAGGCACGTTAAATAAGGTAATTTGATACTAATAGTGCCTAAAGCTATCTAATAAATGCCAAAGTATAAAGGTAAAAGAGTAAATGTAACTTTCCCCGTAGAAGTTTATGAGCAAGTTGCAGGATTGGCCACTGATGAAACTAGAACAGTAAGTCAAATGGTTGTCGTGCTATGTCAAGAAGCTATTGCCGCTAGGGAGAAAAAGCAGGAGAAAACACAATGAGCAACAGGAGCAAAAACCGGAATAACAACAGTATCAACTTTTATTAAGTAATTTCTAGGGAAATTAGAGCCTTGCTACATTTCAGACAAACAGAAGTTTTGTATGATCTAGCTATTGTTTAATTAAATGAGATACGGAGGTGAGTACAAGGAAACCAAAAAGCAAAAAGACAAAGCGTAAATAGTTAAACGCTTTGTCCAGTAGCAAAAGTTAAATTTTATAAGCTTTCAGGAGCGGGAACTTATCTCAAACCTTCCAAAAAGTGGCTAAAAGTGTGGAAGCTTGACCACCACTGCTTGGCAAACTGAGATTTAATCCGCGCTGCTTACTCATATTATATGAGCTGCTGTGGAAATTTCTATATTTTCACTGCGAAATTTTGCATAGAAATTTATCAAAATTTTTGACCAAAAAAATTCTAAACAAGCAAAATAGTAAATCTCGTAGATATAAAGTGTAGCAGCGCGATAACCCCCTCCAAATACTGAAAAACAACGTATTTGAGGGAAAAAGCTGTGAAAAATAGTAGCTGTGGGCTTCAACAAATTGAAGTCACACAGAGGTACGAGATCATATCCCGTCCCTCTGACATAGAAGCGCACCATTGGAATGAATGGTTAGCCAGTGCTGTTGACCCTGGAATTATTGCGCTAAACGTCATTTCCGTATCGGGTAATGCCGCCTACGATTACCTGTTCTATGGTCAAAACGTCCCCCGCCGTAACGATGGACGACTCAGAGACGGGGTACTCAAGAAGTATCGCCACATCGAAGGACTCAACTGGTGGTGCAGTGGCGTTGACCCGCTCAACGATTATAGCCCCATGATGTGGGGCGGCATGAAACCCGACCACCCCAGGCGCGACCTGAACAAAGTTCTTAAATTCATCAAGTATGAACATCCGTTGCGAGTGCCTACACGGGCATTCTTCCTGGCAGTACCAGATTACACCTGGGAGAGTGTAGCCGTCCGATATGACTTGCCCATTAGCGATGAAGATAGGGCATTAGGCTTCTGGCATTGGGTATGGAAGTACAACATCCCAGTTGTGATTTGTGAGGGGGCCAAAAAAGCAGGGGCATTGCTTACTTTGGGCTATGCAGCGATCGCCCTTCCTGGGATAAACAGTGGCTACCGCAATCCCAAAGATGAATTTGGACAGCCTACAGGTAATTTACACCTAATTCCAGAGTTGCAACACTTCGCCACTCTTGGACGTAAATTCATCATCTGCTTTGACCACGACACCAAGCCAGAAACAGTCCAACGGGTGAATATTGCCATTAGCCAAACCGCAAAACTGTTAACTGCCTGCGGCTGTCAAGTCCTAGTGACACAGTGGAGTTACCCCGAAAAAGGCATTGATGACTTAATCGCCGCTAGGGGGCCAGCTGTTACTGATGAAATTATAAAACTAGCACTGACAAAAGAAAAATGGCAGGTCAAAGAGTACAGCCGACTCTCAATTGAGGCGGCACTCGTCCTCAATCAGCGTTACCTGGGAGCATTGACCATCCCTGAAGCCGCTAAACTGATTTTGCTCAAATCCCCTAAAGGTTCTGGTAAAACCGAGTCATTTGCCGCGATAGTTACTGAGGCGATCGCTAACGGTCAACCCGTTATCCTCTTATCGCACAGGGTACAGTTAGCAAGTGCGATCGCGGAGCGGGTAGGCATCCCCTACATCACCGAAGTCAGAAACAGTGAAACAGGGATTTTACTTGGTTTTGCGCTGTGTGTAGACAGTTTACACCCCAACGGTCAAGCCAGATTTAACGCTCTTTACTGGAAAGAACCGCTAGTAATCATTGACGAGTCCGAGCAGGTGATCTGGCATTTGCTCTCTGCCAACACTGAAGTTAAGAAGCATCGGGTCGAAGTCCTCAACCAACTTTCCCAGTTGTTCAAAAATGCCTTTGCCCCAGGACGAGGTAAAGTCATCCTGGCTGATGCTGACTTATCTGATTTATCGCCGGAAATGGTCATGGGTCTGGCAGAAACCCAAGTTACCCCTTGGGTGGTGGTCAACAACTGGAAGGGTCAACCCTGGAACATTTACCACTACAAACAAACTACCCCGGTTAATTGGTTAGCTGCCCTGGAAGCCCACATCAAAACCGGGGGTAAACCCTTTATTGCCGTTGATTGCCAAAAAGCTAAATCCAAATGGGGAACCAAAGTCTTAGAGGCGAGGTTTAAGAAACAATTTCCCAACAGCAAAATCCTTCGCATTGACTCCGAAACGATTGCCGACCCGCAACACGAAGCTTACAACTGCATCTCGAGATTAAACAAAGTGCTGCTGGAGTATGACATTGTGCTGGCCTCCCCATCCATTGGCACGGGAGTCAGCATTGACATTTGGGGGCATTTTACCAGTGTTTGGGGATGCTTCCGGGGAGTAGCACCAGAAAATGCCACTCGCCAAGCCTTAGCCCGTGTCCGAGAGGCGATACCGCGTCATCTTTGGGTAGCCAGTCATGGCTTAGGAAAGATTGGCAACGGAGCAATTAACCTCAAATCCCTGTTAGCCTGTGAGCATAAACGCTTTCAAGCTAACTTGAAGCTGCTACAAAATGCTTCCTTGATCATTGACGGCGATGAAATCAACATTAACCGCACTGCCTTAAACGTTTTTGGCAAAATGGCCTGTCGCATCAATGCGGGTATGATTCATTACCGCGACACTGTGCTAGAGGAATTAGGCAACGAAGGTCATAACATTGTCGATGTCCATGACAACAAAATTCGCAAAAAGTTAAACAACGAAATCACCGCCCAAACAAATGAAGTTTACAACGGCGAATGTCAGGATATCACTGCTGCCGATACAACTCTTATGACTGCTGCCAAATATGAGGCGCTGCAACAACAACGGGCTAAAACCACGACTGAACGCCACATTGAGCGCAAATATAAGCTAGAACAGCGTTACGGTGTGGACGTTACCTCGGAACTCGTCAAAAAAGACGATCAAGGTTATTACCCACAACTGAGGCTGCATTTTTACCTGACCTTGGGCAGAGCAAAAGTCGCTGACCGTGATCGCAAACTGGGTGAAAAGATGCTTGCTTGTAAGAGTGCTTGGCTACCAGACTTTAACGGCGGTCAACTGGGTTTAGTAATTCATGCCTTGGAACTGTTCAACATCCCCCAATTCATCAAGGGCGAACGCGAATTCCGGGGAACTGATGCTGACCTAGTACAGATGGCTAACAATGCCTTGAGCGTGAAGTGGCAGGTGAAAACCGTTCTGGATATTACCCTCAATGACAATGACAGCCCCATCGTTATCTTAAGGCGATTGCTGAAGAAGATAGGGCTGAAACTCAAATACCTTGGTCGAGATGGCACGGGCGAACGCCAGCGAGTTTATCGTGTGGTTGACGGTGACGATGGGCGAGAGCAAATTTTCCAGAACTGGCTGGCTAAGGAGAAAGCCCTAGCTTAACCGGAATCCTTAACTGTAAATCTATCAAAATACTGTGCCAGTTGTAGCCTTTACCTACAGCTTAGTTGCCTCATGGAATAGTTGCGATTTTCGTACCATTAACAAGCGTTGGCAAGCTTAATAATGTGGCAGTTAGGACTACCTAAATCCCAAAATGCCTGTTTTCGGTGACGTCCACTAACGGTAATTAAATAGATAAACAAATTTACTGGACGATCCATACAGGTCAATCACACAGGTAAATAGTCATGAACCCATTAACCCCCAGTAATGGATTTAAAGCTAGCCAGCCAGCCAGCCAGCCAGCCAGCCTGATGTATGTATTAGGGGTGGAATCAGCGAGCCTGTCATTTGGCGCCACTTAACTCTCAAAAGCTTTACAAGGCAAAGCTTTTAGAAAAAAATCTTATTTTTACCCGTTGGCTCCCGGATTTAGTGGACTTAACAGGTTATGGAGGGCTGTACCATTTGAACCCCTCTAATTTTTGTAGCCTGAAATCCTTATAACGACGTTGCAAAACTCTGCACCAAATAAAGTAAAGGTCAATTGGCACAGCAGTAGCGTACTACATACGACTTTTTCGTGAGCAACTGCATTTTTATTATCAAATCTCTTGCACAGCAAGGGTTTTAGCCGTTATGTGGCGGCAAACGTCAGCTTCGGTGATCTTACCCCTATTAAAGCCGTAAAGCGACTATCATCTGTCAACAGAAGAAAAATAACTTCAAAGCTCACTAAAATTCGTTTTCAAAGTCAGCTTCTAAATCTTGTTCAAACCAGTGTTCTGCCCACTTTCGAGAAAATAGTGACCCGACACGAGAGCAAAACGCTTTCAATTGTTGTACCTCAGTATTACTGTATTTCTCTTTGGACAGGCGCTCGAATAAAAAGTTTGAAATCTCTGTGGGGGTTGGGGAGGTGTCATCCGACCAAAACTCCTCGTCGTCATCGAGAATACATGGGCAAGCCATTTCAAACAGAATCATTGAGCGCAGTGAGTAGTCTGTTTCTTCTAGAGATTTATTTTTTAGAACGAGGAGGAGAATTTCCTCATCCACAAGACAAAGTATGCGATATAAGTCGCACCAAATCTCATGATTATTCTGCCTCTGAACTGAACAGACAGTAGATATATTTTCAACAGTTTGTGCATCAATCGGGCTGAGGTGATCCTGGCAGAACAATCTTGAGATAATTGATTGGGTATCTTTGTCTATGGGAATCTCGATTTCATCTCCCAACCAATCGCTAGAGTTTCCCGCAGTAAAAAGCTCCCAACATAAATTGTTAGGCAAATTAATTAAGGCGTTTACTAGAGGCGATATATCATTTTGTACATTGTTTTTGGGAGACTGACGAACTCTTCCATAATTAGGATCTAACGTTTTGCGCCGTTTGGCCTCGCCCATGTTGTATTTCTCCTACCAATAACACTTTTGTGTATCTGCTTTTCTTAAAACTAGAGTCGAATAAAAGTAAGCTTCGGCATCGGTATGTAACCCAAGTTGCGGGTAATAAAATACAAATGAGAATATGGGAAATGTAGGCACAGTAAATAAGCGGTTGTACGAAATACAACTACCACGAAAGTGCAATCATGAATATTCAGTTTAGTTGAAGAGAAAGTGACATTTGTAACTTAGTCAATAAAAGCTTGTTGGAGAGTGTAGGCAAAAATAAAAGCTTGTAACTTCAGTAAAAACCCTTCATATGTTACTGCATGAATCGATTTTTGGAAACAACTCGTAACTCCGCTAAATACGGTTTCAATGTAGTGACGAATAGACTGTTTAATGTATTGAGTCCACGGTGCATCTTGACGTTTAGAGTTGCTTTTTCGCATGACTTGCATCGAAATTTGACTAGTTTCAATTAAGTCATCTTCCACAGTGTAATCAAGATAGGCAGAATCGGCAGAAACCTGAGTCCCAGGTGGTAAATTCAAAGGTAAAGCACTCAACCCCCGTATATCTGTTGCACTGGCTGGCATGAACACAAATTCCACTGGAATACCTGTTTTGGTAGTTAATAACTGTACTCTCACTCCATAAAAATAACGTTTCTTGGATGCTATATAACCCCGATATTCTTTCGATTGGATGAGCTTGGCATTAAAGATGCGAATGTTATCACATATCGGTACGGGAAACGAGTCTAAAAGATATTCCGTATTTTCACTAATTTCTTTCAGTACCATTCCTACTTGATGAAATAAATCGTTAATTAACATTGAGACATGATGCAATCGCCGATTAAATCGTGACTTTTCTAACATTCGTGGTATCAAATTATGATCTTTCATGTAGCTGCAAGCCTTACTATGATTACCACTAAAGTACATAGCTGCAATTATTGCCGTTGTGATAATTTCTGCATCACTCATTTCACAACGAATATCCTCATCATGTCCAATCGCCTTTAGTAGGTCATCTATCACACAATAGATCGTAACTATTTCATTTAACATATCTCCCTCCTCATTGTCTGTTTGGAGGGATTTTCTTTTTTCTCTACCCCTGTGTCATCCCTCTGACGGAGTAACTAGCAACTTGAGTTATGTAGTTAAATCTCTTCGTTTTGATTTCAGTAGTAAGAAAAAATAGAGTAATTGTTTTAGCCTGATAATTGCTAATTTGTACTTACTTTATTTAACCTCATAAATTTCAATTGATGATGTATAAAGAAATGTCTTAAATCAAGTGATATAAATTAATTTTTTATTGTTTGTGAGAAATTCGCGTTAAAGCAATGTCAACAATTAGTCCTAGAAGGTGTATTCGAGCAATGCACAACTGAGCAAGTTGATTATCTGAAATACTGCTTACAACTCCATGACCCCATGACTTGAAGGTAAGGTTGCTATAACATGATGTGATCGATGGTGATTATACTGGAATCATTTCAATTGGCTGACTAATTTTGATGTAAGACTGACTTGTTTGTGCTATTACTGCTGTATCTAAACAGCATATGAAGCGCAGCTAAAACTTTCAGCGATTTACTGGAGAATAAGCAAATTTCCGAGGATCGCCTGGAAAGTCTTCAAAGATTGCTCCTCGTGCAATCAAATCACGTTTCATTGATTCAGAAATTCCCTGATTGTAGCCAAATCGGGCGTTTTCTACTTGTGTATTACTTAAGTTGGCAGCACTTAGATTGGCACGAATCAAGTTGGCAGCACTTAGATTGGCACCGCTCAGGTTGGCAACACTAAGGTTAGCATCGTTCAGGTTGGCATTTTTCAAGTTGGCACCCCTCAGGTCGGTAGGACTACTCAGTATGTCATTATTGTAGGAAACAGTCCGTTCAGCGCTCAGGTCAGCACCCCTCAGATTGGCATGAGTTAGGTCGGCAGTATTCAACTTGGTACCAATAAGTTTTGCATCTTTCAGGTTGGCATTACTCAGGTTGGCATGACTTAATTCGGCACCACTGAGGTTGGCATTACTCAGGTTGACACGACTTAAGTCGGCAGTATTCAACTTGGTACCAATAAGCTTTGCATCTTTCAGGTTGGCATTACTCAGGTTGGCATGAATTAAGTCGGCACCACTGAGGTTGGCATTACTCAGATTGACGCGACTTAAGTCGGCACCACGGAGGTTGGCACGAATCAGGCTGGCACCACTGAGGTTGGCATGACTTAAGTCGGCACTACTGAGGTTGGCACGAATCAGGTTGGCACGAATCAGGTTGGCACCACTGAGGTTGGCAACATTAAGGTTAGAATTATTCAGTTCGGTATCACTCAGGTCGGCACCACTGAGGTTGGTATTATTCAGGTTGGCCCCCCTTATATAAGCACCACTGAGGTTAGCATCACTTAGGTTGGCACCACTCAAATTGGTACCACTGAGTTTGGCATCACTTAGGTTGGCAGCCCTTAGGTTGGCATCCATCAGGTTGGCACGCTTTAGGTTGATACCACTCAAGTCGCCACTAATCAAGTTAGCATTACTCAGGTTGGCATCAATCAATTTAGCACCAATTAAGTTAGCACTACTCAGGTCGGCACCAATTAGTTTTACACGACTTAGATTAATACCAATCAAGTTGGCACCACTTAGGTCGGCATTGCTTAAGTCTTGCCATACAAATCCCTTATTAACAATCCCCCAGATCAGATGCCTTAAGTTTTGCCATGCAGATCCTTGATTAACAATTTCCCAGACCAAACGCCATTTATCGTCAAGTCTTGTTGTATCATCAACTTTGGCATATCTCAAGTTAGTGCCACTCAAGTTAGCACCAGTCAAGTCGGTACCACTCAAGTTAGCACCACTTAAGTCAGCATCACTTAAATCGGCATCATTCATGCTGGCACTACTCAAGTCAGCATTACTCAAGTCAGCATTACTCAAGTCAGCATTACTCAAGTCAGTGCCACGCAAGTCAGCACCTTTTAGATAAGCACGACGAAGATCGGCATCACTTAAATCAGCACTACTCAAGTTTCTGTACTTAGTTGGTTGAAAGCTTATTTCTTTTAAAAGCTCCCATTTTTTATCAAGTTTTATACTTTTATCATCTGAACTTTCGCCACTTTCGCCCAAAGTCTGAATATCTTCTATAGGAAAACTGTCTACTTCATTTAGTTTCCCTGACTCTATCTGAGAAATAAGCCGCTCGATATCCTTTCGAGAACCTTTCACGATTAATTTTATACTGCCTTCTTTAATATCAGTAATTTCTATAGTATCTCCTGAATATTGCTTTAAAATTAATTCTAAAATTTCTCGACTTTTAAGTGAATTTATATCACCTTTTAACTTAATTTCAACTATAATTTTTTCACTTTCTTTATCTCTAACTTTGACTTGGCGGTTAAGTGTCTCCGCTTTCTTTCTCTCTTCATCATAATTTGAATCAAAGTCAGCAGTTTTTTTTACTTCATGTACTTGTTCATTATTTAATATTTTGACATCTGATATTTCCACAATTTCTTTCCAGTTTAATTTCAGTGTTTCACATATTCGTTTAAAGGAATCTAGCTGAATTGGTTGGCGATGAAAGAATTTTGTAACTGTACTACGAGATAACAATTGAACTTCTGCAAACTTACTTTTTGACTCGCTTCCTAATCTTTTCAGAGCATTTTCAGCTTTCTCTATACCTTGTAGAGAAGCTACATAAGTTATTTTCTTCCTTTTTCTGCATTGGTTAGAAATAGTCATAATCTAGCTAGAGTTTTTCAAAATAAGTTATTTACATAATCAAAACTAAGGCATAGCGTAGTCATAGAGAAAACATAAGATAGTTGCAACAAAATCATTACTTAGTCAGGTTTTCAGACTTTTAGAGCGAGATTAGAAATATGAATTTTGTTAGTCTAATCCGCCATGAATACTAAAAAGACAAAGAAATCAACAAGCCCTAATAGCAATCAAGCTCAAACAACACAAGGGTTCACCTGGAATTGGAGTATTATGATTTCAGAAAAAGTTTTATTGGCTTTGATAACTGTAGTATCGTCTTTCTCAACTGGATATGCTATCGGGCATTCTCATCAAGCAGTTTCACAACCGCAAGAATTGCCATCAAATTTAGCTTTGGCGATCGCTGCTCCAATAGCCCCCGACTCACCAAAGCGCTCATGCAACCAGACGACCGCCTGCCGTAGATTGCACTGGTTGACGTGCATCACCAAGTCAATCGCCCCACCTGAGCCTTTCTGCTGTTCGGGGGCAAAGTCGTAGAATTTGGGCCCATCTATATTAATAATGTGTCCGTGACCCTTCCATTTTCCTTCCTCGTGGTGTAGCCCCAACTCCCAAGCCACATCCTCTAAGGGCAAGTCGCGCAGTTGTTGGGTTTTCAATTCCAGCTCGCGCACAATTTCTTCTAGCCGTTGTCGTTCCTTCTCGCTGGCCCTAGCCCGTTGCTCCGCCCTCTCCAATCGCTCTTGCATGAAAGCCCGGTCAGCCAGTTGGTGGTTGAGGACATGGAATTGGTGATCATTCTGAATCCGGGCAACGTAATTTGTAGCTGATTCAAAAGGCGTTGGCGCTAATTGATTATTTGTAATGACTGCGGTGAGTGGTTCACTATTAACAGCTTGGTAATACTCCTTTACTTTGGTGTGGGTTGCCTTACTGCCCTTGACTCCTCGTTCAATGCCCAAAGGAGCGAGTGCAGCAGCATAACTGTCTTGGAGTT
The DNA here is from genome assembly GCA_019359245.1 of Nostoc desertorum CM1-VF14. GTDB lineage: Bacteria > Cyanobacteriota > Cyanobacteriia > Cyanobacteriales > Nostocaceae > Nostoc > Nostoc desertorum. The sequence continues at coordinate 34,221 of JAHHHR010000073.1, forward strand.
TGGATAACTTAATTCTTCCCTGCCCACCTCTACCGCCAAACATCGCGTCATGACTGACTCTCCCGGTTTTATCGTTCACTGGCACGATGTAGGCGTGGATGTGTGGGGTACTTTCATCTAGGTGAAGTTCTGCCCTGACGCACTTTGATCCATAGTTTTGAGCTAGCCAGTCACGAGATGCGATTGCCCACTGCTGCATCAGTGAATCAGACCACTGCCCAGAAAGAGATGGATCAACGGGACGGAAATATTCAGGCGATGCCGAGAGAAACATTTCGGTGCATAAGACTGCATCATGCCGAGGGCGATACTTGAGCGTAGAGATTTTTTCTTTGACTATCTCTTCGAGTGCGCGTGAGTCTTCTCCCCCAATCAACCGGACATTCTCTCTAGTTGGATCTGCGTTGGGTGTTTCTCTATTCCTGGTAACATGGTCATCACTTCCGGCAACGTTGCCGAATGTTTTTAGTTTCTCAATCCTGAGAATTGTTAGTGGCGACATAAAAGATTTATGCGACAAATGCAGTACTTTTGTAGTACGAAAAAACCCCTTTGGGCGAACGGCGGTTTCATGTCACGAGCGCAGCGAGAGATGGCGCAGCCACCCGCAGGGCATGAAACCATAGTGAGTATGGTATCACTTATACAAAACCCTGAAATCCACTTTTGGGGGAGAAATCGCCCTTACTGCCTGGTGCGAAAATACGCCCAAAAGCACCTCTAGGGGGTATTATGACAGTCGTTTGACAGTCATCGGGTTTTCGGGTAATGACTGTCAAACGACTGTCATTTGGTACACTAAAGGGGTATTTAGGGGTGGTTTACGGCGCATTTTGACAGTCATTGAAAATTGGTATCAATCAACACGATGGCTTACTTATAAACCCCTCTAATTCGGTAGGAATACAGGACATGGAGCAACCTGATTTAGAAGTGCTTTCGATTAAGCGTAGTCACGACAGTAGCGATGGCCAGTTGCTGCAATTTTTACGAGAGCGAGAGCGTAAAATGTCGGGCAGAGGTTTGACTAAAATTGTTTTGAGTACTTTGAGAATGTGCTGGGGGCCTTTTGTCATGAAGCGTATTGGTGCTGACAGCGACACTCTTAAGACTGCTGTGATTTACTCTATCTCACAGTTGGAATTACAGATTCACTTGCTTAAGCAATTACTCGATTGAGCAGTTTTTGAATTATCTTTGCAACACAAGTGTATTATTAATTCTCAATAATTTTGAAGTTATTGAGAATTCAACAGGCGCTCAAAATTTGCTGTAAGTCATAGTCAGTAAGCATTACGCCAGAATTTTTTGCAAAAAGTCTTATGCTCAACTGGTAGCAGTAGGGCTACTCAACAGCTACCAGTTGGGGAATCATCAAATTTTCAAAAATTCGCTTTTTTACTACTCAACTGGTAGCTATGTGTCACCAGTTGAGCTACCCAACAGCTACCACTTGGGCAAAGTGTTTAGGACTACTATTTTAATACTAGTAATCTACATAAAGCCTATGTAATAAGCGGTGTTTGCAGCATAGCTTTGGTATAACTCACAAGTGGAGTGCAGTTCTGATACTACAAAAGTAGTTATTGAGTATTATTTTTTGACGTTGGTTCAAAGTTTTTTAGTTTTGGCTCAAAAAACTGGCCAAACTTTTTGGCGTACTGTGCGTAAGTTTTGGTCAGGAATTTTTGGGGAATAAATCAGGGTGGTAAATGAGGTTTTTGGGGTCGAAATCCTTCTTATTACCTTATGTTTACCTTGTAAATACCTTGGAGATGCCATTGTTTTACCTTATTTTTGGCAAAAAAGAGGCATTTTGTAAAAAACGGTGATTTTCAGTGTTGAAGGTGCAAATAAATCCTTATATTTGCCATTGGAATACCATTGAAATGCCATTGGTTTACCTTACAAATGCCATTTTTAAAAAAATCCTTGTAAATACCTTATAAATGCCTTGCGAGTTAAATAATGTTTAGTATGCGAAGTTTTTCCGAAGCCCTGATAAAATCAAGAGCGAAAAAAAGTTCATTGATGATGAGCCAGGGGTAAGGTATGGAAGTCAAAAGCGAAGTGACAATAAAATTTAGTGGCGAACTACCAACAGCTACACCAGGAGAGAATAAGAAAGTTGCAATCGAGTTCACTGATCAGAACGGCATAGTCTTCACCGCTCAAGTTAATGCAAAAAGTTGGCGGAAGGCTGAAACTAGCGCCTCAGAATTTGCAGACTGGGCTGGGGCTGTATCGGGCAAGCTTGGCCAACGCACAGAGAACGGGTTTGAAATTATTGACGCGGGAATCCAGATTTTTGAAAAAAAAGTGAAGGAGGTAAAACCAGATGTAGGGGCTACTGTATCTGAAGCTGGCGTTTCTTCATAGACAGTGTAAATAGCCATGTTATTGAAAAGTTGTTGTGAAGCGATTTTGAAGAAAAGGTAATCACCGAAGACATCCACCGATAGCTCATTATAAGATGGGCATATATACAGAAATCCTTATAGCGAACTCTCATTATTCGATTGTGTCCTTTTAGGCACATCAACCACATCAATCGCCCCCATATTCTGGGGGTATTTTTCTGGCGGTAGTGGATCTTGCGAGGTAACAATCAAATGAGCGTGGCTCACTACCATCTGAGGTAGTGTTAGGCTAATAGCCGGAAGCGCTGTAAGGCTTAAGCGCTAAATATTAAGCCATCTTATCAGCTAAACAAAAAGCCTTTCTAACTACATTTAGAAAGGCTTTTTGTTTATATAATTAGACCTGGCATCGAGCTATTTTTGCGTAGGGCTACCCCTAAACTATCGTGGCCGCAGCAGCGTTTCACCTCTGAGTTCGGGAAGGGTTCAGTGTGGTTCCACCGCGCAATAGACACCAGGAAAACCCTGGGGGAAGTCAAAAGTCAAAAGTCAAAAGTCAAAAATTGGATTTTGAATTGTGAGTTTTGAGATGACAAAACCCTGAAGACTGCACAGAAACGCGAAACCAAATGAGTTGTGAGGTCAAGCCCTCGGTCTGTTAGCACGGCTCGGCTACATACATTACTGCACTTCCACCTACCGCCTAAGAACGGGTGTTCTTCCCGTGACCTTACCCACTTATTGTGGTGAGAGCACTCATCTTGAGGTGGGCTTCCCACTTAGATGCTTTCAGCGGTTATCCGCTCCGCACTTGGCTACCCAGCGTTTACCGTTGGCACGATAACTGGTACACCAGCGGTGCGTTCCTCC
>JAHHHR010000074.1 GCA_019359245.1 Nostoc desertorum CM1-VF14
AGCTATTGTAGTCACGTTCATTGCCTCGTATATAAATCATGCCATTAATCGAACTGCTGCCGCCCAAGACTTTACCGCGTGAAGATAAAATTTTGCGGTTATTTAAGTAAGGTTCCCCTTCAGTTAAGTATGCCCAGTCTACTTCCGAGCCTAAGAGTGTAGTAGCCCACAATGAGGGAACTTGAAATTCTGGCTTGGTATCAGGACTACCCGCTTCGAGCAGCAATACTTTAGTATTAGGGTCTTCTGTAAGACGGTTGGCAACAACGCAGCCTGCTGAACCGGCGCCAATCACAATATAATCAAAAATTGCTTGCATTGGTGTATTAAGACTTGATACTTCAACTGGTAGCTGATTCGTTATATTACTCACACTTCCTCCAGAGCCTTTAAACTGACATTTCAAGGTGTACTGAGTTTTAATGCTCAACTGCTTTCAAATTCTTATGGTATTTTGTTGATAAAGAGCGAACCTGCTTTGGTGTCATTCCTGTAAATCGTTTTAACTGTTGTGTTAAATGACTTTGGCTAGAAAAACCTACTTGTAGTGCAATGTCTGCGATCGCAATGTAGATCTACTGACTACAATAGTTTTGCTAAGTTGTCGTATTAGTAGGCAAAATTCCAGCAATTATCATTTTCAGGTTTCATGACATTGAAACCCTTGCAAAAAGAGAGGTTTACAATTCGCAACAAATCTGGGGAGTGCTGAAACAGCGAAAACTCGTTTCAAAATGAGAATTGCTGCGCTACATACCCGCCATCTAACATCAATAGACTTGTCCGAAAACTCCAAAGCCAAACTGTTCAAAGCTTTGAGGCAAAACTTTGATATTTGCGTAAAGGACTGCATTTGCAACTTCAAGCGGTGTTCCAGCTCGTCTCTCTGTCTTGTTACCCTAACGGAACTTAAGTTGAACCATGCCCGCATATTTTAATTGTTTAAGAGAGGCGACATTTGCATTCCAATCAATTCAATGGAGCGCATCAGTTGGGCGTGATTCATTTGCGCGTTGTCCATTTGAAAAGTTACTCTCGAAATGCCGCCGAGCGATTCGCTGTGACGGCGGATTTTCTTTGCCACTTCTTCGGGACTGCCGACCAGTAACGCGCCGGTTGCGCCGCGCTGCGCGTCAAAAGCGGCGCGCGTAACGGGCGGCCAGCCTCTCTCTCTGCCAATTTTAGTGAAGGTTTCGGCGTAGCCCGGAAAAAATTCTTCAACGGCTTGTTCAGTTGTGTCGGCGACATAACCGATTGAATGCAATGAAACTTTCAGTGTTTCGGGCGCGTACCCGGCGCGCGCTCCGGCATCGCGGTATAAATCTACGAGCGAGCGAAAGCGATGCGTTTCGCCGCCGATAATGGCAACCACGAGCGGCAGTCCAAGCATTCCGGCGCGGAGGAAAGATTGCGGCGTACCGCCGACCCCGATCCAGATGGGAAACGGCTTTTGCAGTGGACGCGGATAAATTGCTTGGTTTTCCAGCGCGGGGCGAAATTTGCCCGACCAATCGACCGTTTCATTGTCCCGAATTTTGAGCAAGAGTTCGAGCTTTTCAGCGAAAATCTCGTTGTAATCGCCGAGACTAAATCCAAATAGCGGAAAGGCTTCGGTGAAAGAGCCCCGCCCGACAACCATTTCGGCGCGACCTTTTGAAATCAAATCGAGCGTGGCGAATTGTTGAAACACACGCACCGGGTCAGCCGCGCTCAACACCGTAACCGCGCTGGTTAGACGGATGCGCTCGGTGCGTGCGGCGGCAGCGGCGAGAATAACCGCGTTTGCCGAATCTAAAAATTCATGTCGATGATGCTCGCCGATACCGAAGATATCCAAGCCGGAACGATCCGCCTGCTCTATTCTCTCCAGCAGTTCGGCGACGGACTGCGTGGCATCCGCCGTTTCACCATTTTCACTTGTTCTAACCGAGGCAAAACTGTCAATTCCAACTTCCATATCATTTCCCAAGCGTTTTGCGAATGAAATAGACTTAATCCAAAACAGTAGAAAGCCTTACTATGTATAGCAATCCGACATGATTGCTGAAGAGAAAGAGGCCTGAAAGCCTTATCTGACAAGGATGTCTATTTCACAAATCAAATAGGATTGCTACAAGGCTTTCTATTACCATCAAAAATCCGCTAAAGTGCTCTCTGTACAAGGTGTTGAGGAAATTTTTCCTCTTATTGCTGATTAAGTCCGCTGTCTCTTTTACGTGTTGCTTTCGTAGAGGAAACCTCTCTACTTGCTGTTGAATCACATACTGATGGGGCGAAATCCTCATGACTTGCTTAAACATACGCGCATCGCCTGCTGCAAGCGGGTACGAGTTAAGCTGCCGTTCTCTCGTTCAGCAAAAACGCCTAACCATCTTCAACTCAGAGGGGTCGCGCTACTACCATGATCTGAATTATCAGGGAGCGGAATGAATTCAGTTTCACCGGGAACCGCCGGGAAGCGGCGGTCTTGCCAATCTCGTTTTGCCTGCTCGATACGCGTTGAGCGGCTCGACACAAAGTTCCAGTACTTTGTGCGATCGCCCACTGGTGCCCCGCCGATAATCATTGCTTTTGCCTCAGCCCCTGCACGGATATCTACTGATTCATCCGGCGCTAAAACGGCTAGACGATATGGCTCTAAAGGCTTTCCATTTAAGAATAGGCCGGATGTGACGCTATAAACTGCCCTTTCTAAACCCTCTATTGGCGCTAGCTGAAATTGACTACCCTCCGTGAAAACAAGCGCTAGGTAAAGAGTGGCAGAGTAGGTTTTAACTGGTGATTGGTGAGACTGGTAGCTACCGGCGATCAAGGTCGCGCTGGTGCCTGTTTGAGTCCACCTCGGTAAATCAGTCGCCGGATAATGTGAAAAGCTGGGTTCAACCTCTTCAGCGATTTCGGGGAGGGCAATCCAGGTCTGAATGCCGTGAAGAGTAGATTCTTTCTCTCTAAAGCTCTCGGGCGATCGCTCAGAATGAACAATACCTTTGCCCGCTGTCATCCAGTTCACCTCGCCCGGAAAAATCTCTTGTACTGTACCTAGACTATCTCTATGCAGAAGGCTTCCTTCAAACAAATAGGTAACCGTTGCCAAATTGATGTGTGGATGGGGTCTAACATCGACGCCTTTTCCAGCCGGGAAAATAGCTGGGCCTAAGTGATCAAAGAAGATGAAAGGTCCAACCATTTTTAGGGTTTCATTCGGTAAGATGCGCTGTACAGTAAACCCACCTAAGTTGTGCTTTTCAGGCGTGATTAATTGCTGAATACTCATTTTTGTACGATCCATTTTTAGTTGACGTTGTGGACGAAGATACAATCTTAGTTCTGTTTCATAAGATAGTAAGAATTGTTAGTACATTGAACACTTTTGCCGATTTGGCAAGACCAATAACATTGTTAATGATCATCGTGGGTTTGTTCATGGCTGTCCAAGTTGGTGAATTGATAGGGCTGTTGGTCAATCAGTACTAGAATGCTATCTTCTGGACGAAGCAGTCCTTCTAGTCCGATTTTTGGATTTTTAGACATCGCTATAAGTCTCTATTCAATGTTTACTTTTCAGACACGCCCTAGCGTGTGAGTCTGACTCAACGGGGTGAATCACACAGTTTTTTTACATTCTTCGCGCCACAGACTGGACATAACCAATCTTCCGGCAGATCCTCAAAAGCTGTTCTTGAAGCAATTCCAGACTGTGGTTAAGCGGGTTAAATACTGTCAGAGGTCAGCAACATCATGACATCTGCATGAGCTAACACGACATCGGGGTGGCGTTGAAGCGCCGTGTTATACTTCATGGCAAACTCATCGCCCGATTCGTCGGGGCTGAGCAGTGTCCGAATGTCACTGTCAATCGCTTCAATTGCCTCTGATGTAACAGGTTCATCGGCATGACGCAACTCATCGATTTGGATAATCAATTCTGAGAGTCGATGCAACCAGGCAAACTGCTTATGACTAATCACCAGTTGTAGCAATTCACCTCTAGAAACCTGCCCTCGAACTTGCTCATAGGTAAGACGCTCAGTCTCTAATAAAAGCTTGTGCAGATGCAGTAGTTTGATTCGTATCTCACTCAAGCGTTGATGTTGACTAGTCCAATCTTGAGGTTTGTTAAGCATGAATCCGTCCCATCCTTCCTTCTTGGTAATCGTTGATCGCCTGGGTGATTTCAGCTTCAGTGTTCATGACAAATGGACCATAGCGCACGACTGGTTCGTTAAGGGGTACACCTGCAATCAGCAGAATATCTAGAGGACGCTGAGCATCAGCAGGGTTGGAGATCACCACATCTTCTCCATCTTGAGAAAAGAGCACCATCTGCCCATCATCACCAGGCGCTGGCTCTGTCCCAAACAACCCAGCCCCCTCCAGTACATAGACAAAGGCGTTGTACTCTTCTGGTACAGGCTGGATCATCGTTGCCCCTGGTTGTAGTGTGAAGTGGAGGTAGGTTATCGGCGTGCGCGTCTGAATTACGGCTTTTGCCCCTAACGCTTCTCCCGTAATCACCCGCACCGTCACAGACCGATCTTCGGTTTGAGCTACCGGAATGTGAGCCGCTGGAATTTCCTGATAGCGGGGCGGCATCATTTTGTCTCGTTGTGGCAGATTGACCCATAGTTGAATACCGTGGAGCCGTCCACCAGTTTGGGTAAACATTGACTCTGGCATCTCGGAATGCACGACCCCGGCACCTGCTGTCATCCACTGGACGTCACCCGGATTTAGTAGCCCGGCGTGCCCCGCAGAATCTTTGTGCTCTAACCGTCCATCCAAGACATAGCTGACGATTTCAAAGCCCCGGTGCGGATGATCGGGTGCACCTTTTGCCTGACCCGGCTTTAGATTAATCGGACCTAACTCGTCGAGGAGGAGAAACGGGTCAAATTCAGAGAAGCTACTTTTGGGAAAGGGCCGACGTACAAGAAATCCGGCCCCTTCGAGTGTCTCAACGCTGTTGATTACTCCGGCAACGGTTCGAGACGTTTGAGTGGGGACAGTCATAGAATTGCCTCTTCAGAACTAGACAAATATGTGTATCATTTGAGCCTGACTCAACGGGGTGAATCACAAAGTTTTTTCGCAAGCCAGAAATGCGGTAGATCGCTGATTATTCCTGCTGAAGAAAGTCCAGTAACAGGGGATTGACCTCATCAGCGTGAGTCCAGTTGATGGCGTGCGGCCCGCCAGGGATGACAACAAGTTGACTGTTTTTAATCAGCTTTGGAAGTCTTGCTGCGGTGGACTCAAGCGGCAAAATGCGATCGCTATCTCCATGAATAATCAGAGTCGGCACATCAATGTGGGGCAGATCATCGCGGAAATCGGTGAGCCAGGAGGGTACACAGTCCAAAGTCCCTTTAGCAGAAGCCCCTGCTGCTACATTCCAACTGGCTTGAATCGCTTCATTGCTGATGCGTTGGCGTAGCCTCTCGGAACGAGAATCGCCAAGCAATACATCAACATTGAAGAACTCTTTGAAAAAGGCAGAGAAATAAGCTGGACGATCATCAACAATCGCTTTCATAATACCATCGAAAACGCTTTGATCAACACACTCTGGATTGTCGTCTGTCTTTAACAGAAACGGTGGAACGGGAGCCATCAGCACGGCTTTCTGCACCCGCTCTGAGCCGTATTTGCCAAGATAACGTGTGACTTCACCTGTTCCCATTGAAAAACCGACCAGCACGGTATTTTGCAAGTCAAGCTTGGTCATGAGTGTATTCAAATCGGCGGCGAAGGTATCGTAGTCATAGCCAGATGAGGGCTGACTGGAGTTGCCAAATCCTCGGCGATCGTAGGTAATTACTCGATATCCTGCATTCAGTAAAACTAAAACCTGCTTCTCCCAAGAATGTCCGTTCAATGGAAATCCATGAATCAGTACAATCGGTTGACCTGTCCCAATATCTTCGTAGTAGAGATCGATGGTTGCAGAGTTTTCTTGACCAACGTTAATGTAAGGCATGAGAGCTTTCTCTGTTGTAAATTGATGATGTGTTTTTGTCTGTTGCATCACAATTGTTATGCAGAGATCGAGCACCGTCTTAACAATGCTGCGTTAAGCAGACTTCAAAGATGGGGCAAGCATCCATTGCGTATCATCGGCGCAGAACGACAAGAATCCTTCATTGTTACCTGAGCGCGATCACCGCGTTTGCCGCCTCTAAGATGGCTTTAATTCTGCTTCGGTAGCCAGGTACGCACACCAGCATCGAGATTCATACGGTCTATAACGACCCAAGCTCAGCGACCCGGCCCGCGGTGACAGCGTGGATTGCAACCGGAGCGCGAGAGCCGGGTTCGCCGCAGCGCCTTGTTAGCCAGCAAAATCACCGCGCACCCCGGCTGACGCGACGAAACCAGGCCCCACTTGCTGCTCCTGCTAAAGCGATTGTGGAGTAAGCCGCTAAAATAGCGACTCCAACAGGAATTAACGAACCGCCGGGCAGAAAACAAAGCATATACGTCAGTTGACCAAGAATAATACCGGCATAGTGCGACCAAACATGTTTAGGCCGAGCAAGTCCAACGATAAGGCCAACAATAAGAAGTGCTGCGGAATAATAAAAACCTTTCGCATCCCACGGTTCGACCTGCCCGGATAAAAATGGTGACAAGGCCCATACCATTGCGCCGCCCACAAACGAGAACAAAAAATTTATCGCTAACTCTCTTTTCATTCTTCACCCTCGCTGCCTAACGACCAAGCTCACCGGACGCTACTGCGCTACATACCCACCATCTACCATCAATGTTGTACCTGTTGTGAACGATGCCAGGTCAGATGATAAAAACAGAACTGCATTTGCAACTTCAAGCGGTGTTCCAATCCGTCCGATCGGGTGAAGTCCTGCCATGTAAGCTTTGACTTCATCCTGCCCACCTGCCGCTGCTTCAAACATATCTGTTTCAATTACCGCTGGTGCAACGACATTGATGCGAATACCCGCTTTGGCATATTGGAGCGCAGCAGCTTTTGTTAAACCGATTACCGCGCTTTTACTCGCGGTGTAGAGGGGGAAGGTAGGAAATGCAACGACTCCATTTGCAGATGCCATATTGACGATCGCACCACTTCCCTGTTTCAACATCTGAGTAATTTCATGTTTCATTGACAACCAAACGCCTTTGACATTGACGTTCATAGTGCGATCATATTCCGCTTCTGTTTGCTCAATCAATGAGGGGTTTTCGCCGATAGTTCCTGCATTATTAAAGGCAATATCTAACCGACCAAAAACACTCACCGCTTTATCAACCATTGCTTCAACATCGGCTTCTTTTGTAACATCTGCTTGCACAAAAATCGCCTCTTTGCCAGCTTCCTTAATCAATCGAACAGTTTCTTCACCTTCATCCATTCGACGACCCACCACCACCACCTTTGCTTGTTGTTGGGCATAAGCGATCGCGGTAGCTCTACCAATGCCCGATGTGCCTCCGGTGACTAACGCCACTTTATCTTGCAGTATCATTCTGCTTCTCCTGTTTCAATTTCGTCAGTTTGTATCGGGTAAGCTTGTCTGAGCAACTCAGTGACTTCTTGCGCGATCGCAATCAGGGCATGATTAACTGAGGAGTCGCGAAGAGAACCAGTCTGAGGTGTACCTTCATGCCCAGAATTATTCTTGCCTTGTACTAATAAATGCGGCATAGAATTATCCTCAATGAAATACTGATTTGTAATTGACTAAATCAATACGAAAGAATTCAGTTGTTGGCATGGTAATTTTTGGCATGGTTCAAAAAGCGGCAGTTTTGTTCAACGAAACAGGCAGGCAAAATCTAGCTATCAAAATTTGATAGCTTACAGCACTTACAGACAAGTCACATATGAATTGAGAGCAAAGATCGGGGAACTTAATGATTTGCAGCAATCATGGCAGCCATTAACTCCGTCGTGTTCCAGCGCTCGGTATACCGAATTCCATTGATAAACAGAGCTGGGGTAGTCGTCACTCCACTCTCTATTGCGCCTTCGATATCTTCATTGATGCGATCGACATACCCTTGTTTAGACAACTCTTTGAGAAATTGAGGAATGTCAAGCCCTAAATCATTGGCGTACTCGACAAGATAACCGTTCTCCAACCTTTGTTGATGGTCAAATAAAGTATCGCTCATTAACAAAAACTGTCCTTGGGCGGCGGCAGCAACGGCTGCTTGGGCTGCCCATTGCGCCTGGGGATGAATCTGGATCTGTGGAAAATGGCGGAAGATAAAACATAAATAATCCTCTCCAAAAGAAACCGTAAGCTCTTGCCGAATGATTTTAATCAGCTTGTAAACGGCTGCACTTCTAGGACATTGATAATCCCCATACATCACTAATACCACGGCGGCACTTAGCACACCTTGACTGTGATCTTGGGTTGAAGCTGGCACAACTAAAGAACTAGAACTATGGTCGTCGATCATCTTTCTACATCTGTATCAAGCATGGAACCTTGTGATTCACTTGCTCAATCCACATGAATTCAATATAAGCAATTGGCTTTTAGTTGTCGTCTACAGTGAGTTAACATTTTTAGGCTGTAATTTGATGGAGCAGCCGCTCCTTCTTAAGATAGAAGGTAGGCTCTAACTTAAGTTAGAATCCGAATTTGATCGAAAGTACATCCTACAAACTTACAATGCCGCGCTTAACGGCAACAATCACAGCTTGGGTGCGATCGCTCACATCTAACTTATTCAAAATCCGATTAACATGGGATTTAACAGTACCTTCACCAATACTCAAAGCAGCCGCAATATCGGCATTGCTCATTCCCTGCGCCAGTGAGCCGAGTACTTCTAGTTCTCGTTCACTCAGTTCTGGATTGCTGAGGCGCTGTACCAACTTTGCTCCCACATCGGGCGGAATATACTTCTGACCCCGGTGAACGGTACGAATAGCATTCAGAAGCTCGTCAGGTTCAGTTTCTTTCAACAGATATCCTTTTGCGCCTGCCTGCAATCCCCGATAAATATCTTCGTCACTATCATACGTGGTCAGTACAATAATCCGAGCAGATTTAACAATCGCACAAATTGCACCGATGGCGGCAACTCCTTCCACTTCAGGCATTCGCAGATCCATGAGCGTGACATCCGGTTGGTGTTCCCGAAATAAAGCGATCGCTTGTTCCCCATTTTCGGCTTGGGCAATCACCTGCATATCTGGGTCACGGTTAATAATGGTGGCTAATCCTTGCCGAAAAATAGCATGATCGTCTGCAATGAGAACCCGAATGGCTTGGCTCATTGTGATGCCTCCCGAGCGATGGTGACAATAATTTCTGTTCCTTCTCCAGGTTGACTCCCAATCGTGAGTTGTGCACCGATGCGCTCTGCTCGTTCGCTCATGCCTAGTAAGCCAAAACCCTCAGAGGCTGAAATACTTCCAACTCCAAAGCCCTGTCCATTGTCTTTCACGCGCAAGCAAACCTGATCGCGATCGTATACTAGCTGCACTCGAATTTCGTCAGCATTGGCGTGTCTAATCGCATTGGTTAATGCCTCCTGCCCCATCCGCAGTAGGTTACTCTCGACTTCAGTCGGTAGAGAATACACTGTACCCTCAGTCTCATAATATAAAGTGGTATCCATTGCGGCAGTTCTGATTTGAGCGACGAGACGATGGAGAGCGCTCTGTAAACTGCCCGACTCCAAAAGCTGAGGACGGAGCGCGACGACCGATCGCCGTGCTTCAGTCAGTCCAGTTCGCGCCAATTCTTTGATCAGGTCTAGATGTGCCCCAGTTGCTTCTACATCATCCGTGAGCACCTGGTTTGCAGCACCTACCTGAGCCAGAATACCTGTAAACGCCTGAGCGAGTGTGTCGTGAATTTCACGCGCCATGCGGTTACGTTCTTCCAAAATTGAGGCTGCTTCTGCTTGCTTGTGCGCCGTAATATCTCGCGTTAGCCAAATTACCTGATCGAGGCTGATTGGGGCAATGCGAGCCGAAAACCAGGCTTCTTGTTCAGCTATCTGCAAGCTGTACTCAACTGTGAGCATTTGTTGGGTTCTCAGTACTTGCCGAACGTAACCCAGGAATTCATCGGCTTGTTCTTTTTCAAAAATCTGGTGCAGTGTTTGACCAATCTGCTCCTCAATAGGTCGATACAACTGATTCGGTTTCACTTCAACTGCTTCGACCAGTCGCCCTTGGGCAGTAAGGACAAACAGCGGATCGGGAATGGCTGAAACGAGTGCCCGCAGTTCTGCTTCAGAGGCTTGCAGCGCGGCTTCTGCTGAGACGCGATCGCTAATATCTGCAACCACTCCTTCTACACATTCATCAGCAACATTCAGACGAGAAGAGAAAAGTCCCCAAAGCAATGTCCCATCTCGTTTTTGTATCTGGACTTCAAAGCTTCGCACTTCCCCATCGCGCTTCATCATCTCAATGGCTTGTTGGCGAACGTTGGGATTGACATAGTAGTTTACAGTATGCTCAAGCCCAATCATCTCTTGGGGTGAGTCAAAGCCATACAGATCGGCAAAGCGTTGATTGGCTTCGAGAATTAATCCATCCGAGAGGCGGGTTCGGAAGATGCCGACCTGCGAGTTTTCAAAGATAGCTCGAAACTTGGCTTCACTTTGTCGTAACGCAGCAGTTCGTTCTGCGACCTGTTGCTCTAAAGTGCAGTTGTAGTCGGCTAGGAGTTTCTGGGCTTGTTTGCGCTCTGTAATGTCCTCAAAGGTAGCGATCGCATAAGTGATATTGCCCTGTTGATCAAAAACTGGTGTTCCCCGTGCCTCAAGTAGAATTGTGACATGATCTCGACGAATTTCTATATCTTCAGTCCTGATGCGTTCGCCCCTTAATGCCCGCACAGTAGGCAAGTTCTCTGCTGGATAGATTTGATCCGTTCCCGCTACATAAAGCTGATAAGCCTCTGATATCTGCTCCGGTGCTATGGAAGTATCAGTTTCTTTGCCCAGGAGTTGATTGCCGCATTGGTTGGTATAGTAAGGGCAACCCGTCGCATCCACGATTGCAATTCCCACCGGAATCGCTTCAAGGAACTGGGTGATCTTGCTTTCCTTAGCCCGCAGTTCTGAGTAAAGGTTGGCATTTTCGATGGCGATCGCTGCTTGAGTCGATAATAGCTGCAAGACCTGCGATCGCTCTGGTGTAAATACTCCAACTGCTAACCGATTTTCTAAATACAATACACCGACCAGCTTGGCTTGATTCAGCAGCGGCAAACAGAAAATAGATTGAGGCTGGTTCTGTTGAATGTATGGCTCATTAATAAAAGCACCTTCACGAGTCGCATCATTTAAGGTGACAGGCTTCAGAGTCCGAATCACATATTGAATGATTGATTCTGGCAATTGATCGGCAATTGGAATAGACTGTAACACCTTAGTCGCACAAGCATTCTCATCGGTATTGAGTTCACAAGCTGCTTCAATCAACCATTCTCCTGAGCTTTCTAAGATCAAATATCCGGTTTGTGCGCCAGCATTCTCAATTACAGTTTGCATCAGTGATCGCAGCAATTGCTTCAGTTCAATTTCACGAGAAATCGCCTGTGAAGCTTTCATTACTGCTGCTAAATCGAAAGCAGTATGGAAGGGATTAGTGATAGTTTCAGCAGTAATAGGAATTGATGTGGGAGCGGCTCTAGGCGACTGAGGAAAGAACTGTGGATAGCGAGTTTCTAAGTCTTTAACTTTAGCGGTTGCGCCCCAGCGATCGTAGCAGTAGTGAGCTTCTTTCATGTAGATCTGGGCAAATTTTTCCAGACCTCGCGCTAGATAATGTTTTGCAGCTAATTCGTATGCTAACGCCTCTTCTTGAATATATTCATTTTCTCTGGCTCCTTGAATCGCTTGTTCATAGAATTTTTCTGCTTCAAGCAACTGACCCAAGACCCGTGCTCTCTCTGCCTCAACTAGATGATATTTGTGCAAATAATTCATGGGGGCATGATCTGCCCATAGCTTCATTTTCTCCTGGTTAACAGCAACTTTTTTGAGGATTTCCGACTGAGCTTGAGCGCTGCTTCCGGGGTATGTAGCCAGTCTTGCCAGAGAGTCATAGAGGTAGTACAAATGCTCCGAGGGAGCCGCTATTACTTCGCTCAAATGACTTGCCGCTAGGGTTGAGTTTTCAATTGCCTGAGAGTACTCAGAAAATAGATAGCATAGGAAAAGTTTGTTGAAATGTATTTTAAAGATTAAGTTTCCATTTATTTCATAATGTGGCGGTCTATTCTCCTCATTGTAAGATTCGCCAATTAGACGACATGGATTGACCGAGCATCCCATCAAATTTAAGACAGACTGGTGAAATAGTTGATTCAAGGTTAGTGCTGTTTTCTGTTTGATTTCACGGATTGCTTCACTGTATATCCTCATCTCGCGTTCAAGTTCCACGAGTTCCTTTCCGACGACAAAGGAGTGGAAGCAGTAACCGTGAGCGCAATATGCAGCAAACTCTAAGTCCCCAGTTTCTAGTCCACTTTGATAGCCTTCTAGTAATGGCTCCAGTGATTCTCTAATATGTTCTTTCCAGTGGATGATGAAGACATTTACGAACAGTAATGTTCTAGCTCTGAGTGAATGGGTATGAGGCTGTGACAACTGCCTGAGAGCAAGCTGTCCAAATTGGTAGCCAACCTCTATGTTTCCGACCATTCCACAAAGAATTAACCCAAAGGTGGCATACACAAAGGGTGACACAAACGCGTTGCCATACTGGATTGACAGGTTGACCTGTTTAGATGCAAGTAGAGGCATCAGATCGGGAGCAGCCATATGGGCAGCAACCGTTATACTTGATAGAATCCGCATCGCCGCCAACTTTTCCGGCTCGGTCATTTCCGGCAGATGAATAAAGTCCTCGAGCAGCTTCTCACTGAATCGGGATGTGATTGTGTCTAGTTCAAGCTGAATATCCGACTGACTTGGCTTTTCGGGAAAACTGATCCCCAATTGCTGTAAAACTTGCAACGCAGTATTGATTGCTTTCAATGGCTGACCCTGCGCTGTGTCGGTTTGAATTTTGACATCATAAAAGTTTACGATGTCGAGAACCGTTTTAGCTTCTTGCAGAACGATCGCGACCCAGGATTCTACCTGCTCAAAATCGCCACACAAATACGCAACTTCTGTTGTTTCTAGATATAAATCTAATGTCAGGTCATAGTCTGTTTTCCAGCTAGAAACTACCAGCCATGCTCTCCCTGCGGCTAAATAGTTCTGAGTCATACTATAGGCGATCGCTGCCTTTGCTTTCTGACCTGCGATTAAATTTAATTTGGCAATTTCATGGCGTTCTGCTTGATCGGTTACAAGCTCAATCGCATGATTTAGGTGCTCAACAATCTCAAACAGCCTCTCTGATAACCGCTTTGATAAGGTCTTTTCTAGTAAATTACGACCGATTTGGAGATGAACAACTTGTTTGTGCGACTCATCGATTAAGGCGTATGCAGCTTGCTGCACCCGGTCATGCAAGAACTTATACTCTTGAACTAACAAGTCTTTGTCTAATTCAGACAGAGGTTGAATTAATCCCGCTTGTATTACTGCTAGTAGATCCTGGAAAATTGCTTTCGGTGATTTTTCGCAAACAATCGCTAACGTTTCTAAATCAAACTCAGACCCAATACAAGCAGCGATGGAGAGAACTTGCTGTGTTGCTGACGGTAATTTTTGCAACTGACGTAGCAGCAACTCCACCACATTATCGGTGATATCTTGAGCTTCAATCTCAGTTAAGTTCCACTGCCAACTCAACTGTTGGGCATCAAAGGTTAATAGGTTTTCGCTATGCAGCAGCTTCAAAAATTCACCAACAAAGAAAGGGTTGCCCTCGGTTTTACGCAACACGACTTGGGTTAAGGAACGAACGGTATCAGGATTGCGATGTAATGTCTCAGCCACCAATTGAGTCAATGGTTCGGGCGTTAAGGGGGTCAGGGTGATTTCTTGAAGCGCTGCTCCCTGGTTTCGCAGGCTCTCTAGCGTTAAGACCAACGGATGCGTTGGAGTCAGTTCGTTATCTCGGTAGGCTCCGATCAAAAACAGATACTGGATTTGCTCATCAAGTAAAATGAGTTCGATTAACTTCAAAGTCGCAGAATCGATCCACTGTAAATCGTCTAAGAAAATGACTAGGGGATGCTCTTTTGCACAAAACGCCCGCACAAATCTTTGAAACGTGAGATTGAAGCGATTCTGTGCTTCTGTTGCTCCAACTTCGGGTGTAGGCGACTGTTTGCCAATGATTAACTCAACTTCGGGGATGACATCAATGATGATTTGCCCGTTGCTGCCCAGAGCAGTGAGCAGACGCGATCGCCACTGTTGCACTTGCTCATCCGATTCCCCCAGAAGTTGCTGCACCAACTTTTGCAGGGCATGGGCGATCGCGCTGTAGGGAATATTGCGCCTGAATTGGTCAAATTTACCCGATATGAAATAGCCGTGCTTTGCTGTGATCGGTTTATAGAGTTCTTGCACCAATGCTGTTTTGCCAACGCCAGCGTAACCAGCAACGAGCATGAGTTCGACATTGAATTGAGCATTTTCTATGCCTGACTCTAGTTGACAAATTTCGCCAAACGTCTCTTTTCTAGCCACTCTGTCAAACGCCGCCAATAATGCTTTAGTCTGGGCTTCTCGTCCATACAGTTTCTCAGGAATGCAAAACTGTTCTGAAACATCTTGCAGTCCCAACGACATGGCGTTGATCTGACCCATTTCTGCCAGTTGCCCGGTGCAGCGTTCTAGATCCGCTTTGATGCCCCAGGCACTTTGATAGCGATCCTCCGCATTTTTCGCCATCAACTTCAAAATTATCCCTGAAATGGGTTTGGGAATCGTGGCGTTCAATTCATGCACAGGAATCGGCGGTTTGGCAATATGGCAATGAACTAGCTCCAGGATGTCTTGAGTGGGGAACGGTAGCTGTCCAGTTAACAGTTCGTAGAAGGTTACGCCCAGCGAGTAGAAATCGGTGCGATAGTCGAGCATCCGGTTCATTCGCCCGGTTTGCTCTGGCGACAGATAGGCTAGCGTGCCTTCTAACACATGGGGACTTTTGAACGTCGGATTTGTGCGGTTAAATTGGGTCGCAATCCCAAAATCAATAATTTTGACAACGCCAGTATCCAGATTAAAGACTATGTTTCCAGGGTTGATATCTTTATGAATTACATTAGCTGCATGGATTCTGCCCAGAATATCGCAAACAGCGATCGCAAGACCAAGAAAAGTGGATAAAGGCATGGGGCAGAATATATCTGGGCGCTTGTGCATCCATTGCTCTAGGGACTCTCCCCCAAAGTCTTCTAAGATAATCACCAGAGTCCGTTGATAGTCCTGCTGGCTGTATGCCTTGATAACTCCTTCCAGATTTAGGGAGCGGGTAATTTTATATTCCTGTCTGTAGCGGGTTAGTTCTTGGGGAGAGGGATAATCAAGCTTTAACATTTTTACGACGATTCCTACTCCATCGTCTCTGATGCCCCGGTACACTAGAGAATTGGGACTTTCGTATATTTTGTTTTGGATAAAAATACCAGGTAGAGTAATCATAGAGCAACTCTTGAGATGATAATCTGGCATAACCAAAACTATACAGCAATCCAGCTATCCACATTTTTTATCTTCTGAGGTTCGATTTGGTTTTGTTCATTTCTAGCCAGTTGTAGAGTGGGAACTGAACTCTGTTGAGCGCTATATAAATCATGTAGAGGGGTTCTACAGCACTCAACTAAACAACTGGCATAGCTGGATGTCAAGAAGCGGGAAGTTTTATCTTTTCCCTCGTACAACTTCTTCACTGTCCCGTTGTGTTGCTAACTCCATTGAAACTGCAACCCAAAAACATTGGATGCCAAATTGCCAAAATTGTTCAGGGTATTCTCCCATACTCCGACTCCAGAAGCGTCAATAATTTCTCTTCCACAGCAGTAAGATAAGGCCGATTCACCTTCCCCAACAACTGCAACAGACTTTTGACTGTATCCTCCAGCGAATCGGAATATATTAGCGCAAGGCGATCGCTGATTAACTGCATCTGCTCACATTCAGCAGGCAAGTAATCGTAAGACTTCAGGTGTTGCAACCCAATGGTGTACTCTCCATCCCAGGTTCTGACGGTGCAGCTAAATTCACCCACATGGTTGACTATCCCCCAGCACCCACCCTTACCCCTGAGTTCGGGATTATCCTTAGCAAGAATTTGGCACACTTCGCCTAACTGGTAAGTGTTGGGTACTTGGGTTCGCTCCATTATGCGCTGCACAACATCTTTGACGATCCGGTGTGAGGGTACTTTCCCGTTGGCAGACTCTACAGCTTGCTCCCATGCTTCGGGCTGAATGTCCGGGTCAAGCTTGGTCAGTGGCCTGATTTGCCACTCATTAGTCGGCAAAATGTGAACGTTCCGTTCACATTTTTCCACCAAATTATCAAAAATAATCGCAGCTTCTATTAAATGGTAGGGCTGTCTGCGGCTAAAACCAAAGCGATCGCGGCAATAATCTTCAAAAGTTTTGTGCGTGGAACAATATAATCTGCGATCGCGTAACTCAGTCAATGCCTTCCCTGCTTCAAAGAAGGCTCGTTCTACCTTACGCTCCAAGTGCAGGCGATCGCTCTGCTCCTGCTCGGTCAACTCTGTTACTTCAACAGCAGTAACTGTAATCGTTGCTGAACCTGGATTTTCTTGCTGGGAGATATCCTCGTTTACATTAGCTGCTGAAGTTGAATCGGTAGATGCGGGAGAAGTGGCTTTTTTGCGTCTAAAAGGTGGTTCAGGCATAATTCCACCTTTCTAGTTCAATGCTATTTTCTCAAAGTCAATTGCCAGGTAGATTTTGAATGTAATAGATCCCTGAGATCGTTCCACAAAGAAGACAGAGTGGAGGATAAAAGGCTCGATAGCAGCAAAATAAATCATCAGACTGTAACTTCCTAAATTTACACTTAAGCCAATAATGGCAAAGCATGAGGCTTTACACTGAGCCGTTTAAGCCTCATCAATGTCCTCCATGTAAGTTAAGAAATCACCAGGTTGAGCGTTTAGCTTTTTACAAATAACTTCAACTGTTGTTCTATCAGGATAAATATCTCTATCTCTCCAGAGCCTAAAAGCAGTCGCTCTGGACAATCCAGTGATTTGCCAAAATTTATTGGCGTTCCACCGTAGTCGTGGATTAACTGATCTTCCTATGTACTGAATTATGCCTTGATAGTCAATTGCGAAATAAATACAGGGCTGGCTAGGTAGCTGAGATCGCTCATCAAGGGCCACTGAAGGTAGCAACAAAGGATTAATGGTTTGAGGATTAATCATCTTTGCCTTTCTCCTCTGCCGGGAACCACTCTATTATCTCTCCTGGTTGAATTCTGTAAGTCTCGCAAAGAGCTTCCAGAATTTTAGAGGAGGGAATATAGGTTGGATCTGCTGCCAACTTGTACCCTGTTGTATCAGAAATTTTGGCATCTTGAATCATTCGATAAGCTGACAGCCCTCGACTCTCTAAAAATTGCTTGATTTTATTTCGCATAGGCATAACCTCTATACTACTACAGCTATTATACCCCAAAAATATATAGTGTAAATATTGCAATACTATAAAAAATTTGATAGTATTAAATTGTAGAGAAAGCGCCCCTGACTACCAATCCGAAGCGCTTCTCTACTCCTAAATTCAAGGAGTTTACTTATCATGACATACCAAATCTACAGCCAACAACAGCTGCAACTGAAATCCATTGCACGGCTCAAGCAAATCTACAGCGAAATTGCCTGCACAGTCGAAGTAAGCGATAAACGCTGTAAGGATTCTTGGATTACTGCGATCGCTAATTATCAAGCAAGCAAGATTCAGAAGCTCACCCCTGCTGCCCCCGACAACCAAGCCCTCGCCCAAGCCGAACTCGACAACTACATCGCTGACCAAGCCCAAACCATAGCTCCCGAACCACTCAGAATAGTCGAAATCTCGTTTGACCATCACGAATATTACGCTGGTAATCAACTGATAGCCAGCATCAGCCATGACGACAACCATTTAACCCAACGCTGGGTTGTCATGGTCAACGACAAAGAAGTATTCCGTGCCAACACTCTAATGCGTTGCGATCGCTTCATCTGCACTCACTACAAAGACGGTTTATTACCTGTGCAAGAAGAAGCAGGGGGGCAGGGGGCAGTTAGTCCAATTCGCAATTCGCAATTCGCAGTTCGCAGTTTAGAGAATTGCGAATTGCGAACTGACAATTGCGAATTGTTGCAGCGCCCTGCACCCTGCTCCTTGTCCTCTTCTACCACTGGTAATGAAATCATGGCGCAGATTTTTAACGAATGCGAAAAGTTTGGGTTTGAAATCCTGGACGATGGAATTTACAACAACGATGTGAAACTGGGTGAAGTGGGATGCACTGACGGCGGCTGGTGGTTGATTCAGGCTTCTTCATCTCATCAGCAGAAGGTAGTGTGTGATTCAGTGGAGTCGGCAGTGCAATCGCTATCTGTGATCGAAGTATCGTCGGTATCTTGCGACGAACTCTTGGATAGAGCATTTGACGAACTTAGTGCAAGCGAATGGCGCAGGCTGCTGGAGTATCAGACAGTATTTGCCAACAGTCAATTAGTAGCGGCGTAGGAAAAAAGTAGGCTTTTATGCCTACTTCCTCTAATCCAATAAATTTCCAATGACTTACCAGTTCCAAATATAACTATCACTTTTGGGAAAAACCTCAGTAAGTTCCTTTTAAATTCCAGCAAATCACTGCTGAAATTGATTTTTACCAACAGCAAATAAGCATTCTCAACCGACAGTTAACCGTCTTAACCGGGGGTTTCACAAATGCCTAAAACGATTGATAACACCTTTGACCGTAGAGCAAACCATTTGCTGCGTTCGATTCGGCTTTGCGGTGGTTGTGTTCCACTGCATCGTCTGCAATTCCAATTCTCTGATTCAGTAATTCAAACTCTGCTGGATAAAGAACTGGTGCAAGTACAGAACACGGGACGCGGTTTTTTGTTGGAAATTGCCGAGGATTTTTAGGTTATTAATCCAAGAGGAAATAATTATGAAACTTTACGCGAAAACTATTTCAGCTACTCTGCCAGATTGGGCAACCGTCGTTAAACGCAGTGCAGATTTGATTGAGGTTGAAATCAACGATGAACACCCGAATTTTCAATCTCTGCTTGAGGAGTTAGAGACGGAGATTGAGCCAGGGACTTTTGGTGTTAAGGCAGAGGATTTATGTTCAAGGCTCGGCATTGAAATGTCTAATCCGCATCTCCACCAGTTAGTTGAACAAGCCCAAACCCTGATATCCCTTATTGCTTGGCACTCAGACTACAAACAAATGTTGGACGAGGGATATCAACCAGATTTAAACATTGCTGATGCTAGCACCGCCCTAACTTATTTGCAATGGGAGTTAGAGCGCAATCGAGAAACTTCTGTCTAATACAAAAGCGTTCACCTAAAACAATGCCATCACTTTAGATGAACGCACGGAAGTTTTTCTCCCGCTACAGGATTCTCATTATTGCACACGAAACACCAATCAATGAAACTTAACCGAGATGAGAATGATTACTGAAATTAAACTAGGTTTATGCAACCCTCCCGAACCCATCTATTTATTTGTCAATCAAGGGGAAGTAGACGGTGAATCTTATGTCTGGTACAAGTTCAATATCAGCCAGGATAAGAAAATCCCAGTTCCTCAAAGGGCGTTAACTGGGTACTTGTCAGAACTGCGATTGACAACTAAAGAATTCAAAGGCAGGGACAATCTTAAACTGGATATTGTCGTGAGTGCTGATGAGCTTTACGTCATAAGAACTGGTGTTGAAACCAACTTCGCCAAAAGCTTCCTTCTCGCTGCCTCATTAGTCCAAGATTTCTCTAAACCACTGATTATTGTTGCTAATGCTGGCGACGAAAACACAGTTTTCTGTAATCTTTACGATGCTGCAAGTAAAACCAAGATTTACAGAGAATGGAGTAGAGATTTGAATTGGGCAACTATCATTCGTGACATCCAATCTTTATTGGGTGCAACTTCAAACTCGATTCCCGAACCCCCACTGACTCCAACAAAACTTAGTGTAGTTCCTCAACCAGTACACCCACAAGACTTGCGAGTAAAAAATATTCGTACTTTGCTTGATTATCCGCTTGATTTAGTCAAAGAGTGGTTGGAATTTCAGGATGTTGACCGCCCAAGTCTACTTCATATTAGCAAGATTAATGAATTAGTAAAAACAATGTGTTTGGCTTGGGCAGCAGACAAGTGCGAGTATCGCAATCATGCTGAATGTGACTATCAAAATCTTGTTGTTAATGCTGTTGCTAGCGGTGCGGATGAATTAACAGCAATCAGCGCATGGATGCAACAGTTGCAAGCTACAAAAGCTGGAGCAATGTAAATCAGAAGTCAGGATTCAGAATATTTTTACTTCTGAATCCTCAATTAATCAAATAGGAATTACCCATGAGAGTCATCGTTACAGTAGTCGATAAAATCACAAGTGAAGCGCACTTAAATATTCCTGATGGACTGTCAGAGTCGGCAATCAAGCAGCACATTACAGACCTCTACAACAGTGGTGAGATGCTGATTGATTTGAATCTTTGTCAAGTGGACTTTGAATCGATCAGCGCTCAAATTATCTCAGAACACTCTTCTACTAAATCTGCATAAATATGAAACGTAATCATCCGAATCCAAAATGGACTGATGAAGAACTAGCAATTATCGAGGTGATGGCTGATCTTTATACCAAAGAGCAAATCGCCAAAAGCTTGAAACGAAAAGGATACCAGCGTACACCAGTTGCAATTGGACTCAAGTTAAATAGTTTAGGTTATTCAGCCCGTCCCACACTTGACAATTATAGCTGCAAGGAAATTGCCCAAGTTCTTCAATTGAATTTCTCAACTGTATCTAGATGGGTAGGAAGAGGATGGCTCAAAGCTACTAAGCGTTCTGCCAGACATTATCAAGTCAGAATTTCTCATCTCAAACAGTTTTTTGAAAATCCACCACAATCCATTAAAAAACGTATTGCTGCTCTTGATGTTGAAGCAATTAATTACTTATTGGGGAGACGTGCATGATTGACCACATTAACGCACTGAAAACGAGTTGGTATCTTTCCCCGCCTTGGGGTCGAACAATTCCACCCGTTGAGGTGAATTTACTGGAGAGAGTATACCTGAGAACCACGAGAACATTTGGTTACTGTTGCGGTATGCAATGGAAGCATGAGTGCTGGATTTATTCAATTGACTGCCGTAATGAAATACTCCACGCTACACAAAATCAAATCATCGGGACTGGAGAGTTAGAAAGCATCACTGTGCAAAAACCTGCTTTTGTTTTGGGCGAAAGAGTGATGCTCTGTTCTCACGATAAAGGAACAAAGCAACGGCTAATTCTGGGGATTGGGCTGGTGCATGATTCTTGGTTTTACCTTGTTGAATTGGTGTCGCCAACGTTAATTAAGACACCAACTATATTGAATCGTTTCTCATTAGTTGGTGAGAAAAGTTTGGTGCGGGTAAATGTTTAATTCTCTCTAATCACGCAACGAAAAAAAAGTTATGTCACAAATTGAAATTGCCGAAATCATCGAACAAATAAAACAAGAGATTCAAATCGACGCTAATGGTCAGGGCAAGGCCAGTATTCGGGCAGCAGCCAGATTAGCAAATGTTAATGATGCTGGATTGCTTAGAAGCCTCAAAACTGCTGCTGACATTTCTCGCTCTAAACTGGTTGAAAGGCTTATCTACAAAGGCTTTGAATGTGCTGAGATTAAATCATGGTCTGAGTCCGGTATTCCCGATGTCGCTGTAGCAACCATACTTCATTATTACGGTTATGAAGCTGGCAAGAGATGTACCACACAAGCAAAATTAGCCTGTGAAGCTTTTGAAGGTATCGGTGTCCGGGCTTGGATTCAAGATTTACTGGGCTGGACTAAACCCGCCAATCCTTCCGAAACCGTCATGACACAAATACAGTTACTCGCTGCAATAGCCCAACAGATGGCACAGCAAGAACAATATTTATTGGAGCAACAACAGCAACAAACTCAAATCCTGGCGAGACTCAAAGCTGTTGAAGTTGAGCAAGATAGGGTGAATACACCATGCGGCCACAAATATAGTGTTGTTGGATTTGCCAGTCTTCAAGGTTTAGAAATATCGGTAAAAGAAGCAGGTACGAAAGGTCGAAAAGCCAGTGCATTGTGTCGAAAAAAAGGAATAGAGATAGAACGCATTCATGATCCACGTTTTGGAAAAGTCGGTTTGTATCCAGAAAGTATTTTGGTTGAGGTTTTTAAAGCCGAACAAAATTAACTAACAGTAATTGTCTTCGCTACACGTTCTTTAGTTGGACAAAACTACCATGCAACAACTCAATTTGTTTCAGGAATCTACCCCAATTTTACCAGTCACTTATTATCCCGATTTCTTAAGTCAAGAACTTGCAAACTCACTCTACCAACACTGCTTGAAACTGGAGTGGCAACAGAATCAAATCAGGATCGCGGGTAAAACAATGCCCGTCCCTCGCCTTGAATGCATTTATGGTGATGCCGGATGTGATTACCTTTATTCCAACAGCGTGTTTTTGAAACCCTTAACTTGGACAGACAATCTGGCTAACTTGCGGGATTCTATCATTGCGCTGACTGGCTACAAATTCCGTATCGTCATTGGAAATAAGTACCGCAGTGGACAGGACAGTATCGGCTGGCACGCTGACAATGAACCATCGATGGGATCTAAACCAGCGATTGCATCAGTCAGCTTGGGTTCATGTCGCAAATTCCAAATCAAACCGAGAAATGGCAGGCCAACGGATTTTTGGTTGGAACACGGCAGTTTGCTGGTAATGCACCCAGGTTGCCAGTCTACTCATCTGCATCAGGTTCCGAAAACCAGCAAAGTGGTTAGCACCCGTATTAATCTGACTTTCCGACCACATACCGGGGCACAGAGATAACACTCTAGCTGGCTTAGTGACTACTTCATAGCCAGCTATAAGCATCGCAAAAAGTTTGAACTGGCGGCACACACTCAAGTGCCGCTCCATTTCCATGCGTCAAAAAACAGAGGGAATATGCATATAATCGAATCTGACTCTCAAGCAAAACACTTACAAGAATGGCAAGGCAGTGGAGTTGACAAAGAAATTTTTCATCTGAATGTGCGATCGCTCTACGGGACGTTACCCTACGAATATCTGCTCTACAGTCCCAAAATCTCCCGTCGTAACGATGGACGACTCAGAGACAGGGATTTGAAGAAATACCAGCACATTGAGCTAGGCGGCTGGTGGTGCAATGGCGTTGACCCCCTCAACAACTACGCCCTGATGATGTGGGGCTGCTTCAAACCCGACCATCCCCGAAGAGATCGCCAGAAAATCCACAAATTGATCAAGTATGAACACCCATTCAGAGAAGAGACACGCGCTTTCTTCCTTTTAGTACCGAATCGCATCTGGGTGAAAGTCTCCAATCGTAGCGGCATTCCCATTACAGAATTTGACCTACAGCACCCTGGCGGCTTCTGGCATTGGGTTTGGCAACACAATGTGCCAGTCACAATTGTCGAAGGTGTCAAAAAAGCTGCTTGCTTATTGACTGCTGGTTATGCTGCGATCGCTATCCCCGGTGTCAACGCTGGATACCGCACACCTACTGATGAGTACGGTACTGCCATTGCTAAACCCTCTCTGATTCCAGACTTGAAGCATTTCGCAACACAGGGGAGACTTGTTAACATCTGCTTTGACCAGGACAACAAGCCTGAAACAGTCCAACGAGTCAGAACCGCTATCAGTCGTATGGGACGGCTGCTGGTAAACGAAGGCTGTTCGCTGCGAGTGATTGATTTACCGTTAGGAGCAGAGAAAGGGGTTGATGATTTTATCGTCGCCAAGGGTCAGCCAGCATTTGACGCACTCTACAACACAGCCGTTGCACTAGAGTTGTGGGAGATTAAGCTGTTTACCTTGCTTACTTATCCGCCAGCAATCGCTCTCAACCAAAGATTCTTGGGCCAGCTTCTCGTACCCGTTGGCGAAAAGCTGATTATCCTCAAAGCCCCCAAAGGCACTGGTAAAACCGAATGGCTGGCAACTGAGGTGGCGAAAGCACATGACCTTGGACAGAGGGTGTTAATCATCACCCATCGGATTCAACTTGGTGAGGCGTTGTGTAATCGCTTTGGTGTTAACTATGTTACCGAAGTCCGCACTAATGAAACAGGCACATTATTAGGATATGGGGTGTGTGTTGATTCACTGCATCAAGAAAGTCAGGCGCGATTCAATCCTAATGACTGGTCAAATGATGTCATCATTATTGACGAGTGCGACCAAGTATTCTGGCATTTGCTCAACTCTGGTACGGAAGTGCAGAAGCGTCGGGTATCCGTTCTCAAAAACCTCAAGCAACTGGTACAGAATGTTTTAGGCAGCAGTCAGGGAAAGATTTACCTGTCTAGTGCCGATGTTTCCGATACTGATGTAAAGTATGTTTTATCACTCGCTGGTGAATATCGAGTTAATCCATTCGTCATCGTTAACAACTATCGGCACATAGCTGGTAACTGTTACAACTACCCTGGCAGTAACCCGAAAAATCTCATCGCCGCACTCGACAAGGCGATTTCTAAAGATGGGCATCATCTACTATGCTGCTCTGCTCAGAAAGCCAAGTCCAAATGGGGGACGCAAGCATTGGAAGAACGTTTTCGCCGGAAATACCCACACCTGCGGATACTGCGAATTGACAGTGAATCCGTTGCTGACCCCTCTCATGCGGCTTTCGGTTGTATCGCTCACCTGAACGAAATTCTCACCCAGTATGATTTGGTTATCGCCTCCCCAAGTCTTGAAACTGGAGTCAGCATCGATATTCGAGGGCATTTCAGTGCTGTTTGGGGGATTTTTCAGGGAGTGCAGCCGGTTAACTCTGTGCGGCAGATGTTGGCAAGGGTTAGGGAGACTGTTGATCGTCATATCTGGGTGAGAGAGTGGGGGATGAGCGTTGTGGGCAATGGTTCCACAACGATAGGAGGATTGCTCAGAAGTCAGCACGTCGCAACACAAGCGAACATTGCGCTGTTGTCGGCGGCGGATAATGACGATTACAGCTTTGTTGACCAGAATTTTCAACCGGAGTCATTGCAGACTTGGGGTAAGCGTGGTTCTGTGATTAACGTTGAGATGCGGCGCTATCGAGAGTCTGTGCTTGCGGGTTTGGTCGAGGATGGATACACCATTATTGATGCAGCCGATGCTGATGATGATGAGAGTGGGGCAGTAATCGAGTCGGTTAAGGCGGCATCTGTTGAATTGTATGCTGCGGAGTGTCACGCGATCGCGGATTCTGATGAACTTTCCCCAACTGAATTGAAGAAGTTGCAAGACAAAAGAGTGAAAACGAAAACTGAACGACATCAGCAGCGCAAGGCGGAATTATCCCGTCGCTATGAAATTGAAGTTACGCCTGATTTGGTCGAGAAAGATGATGACGGCTGGTATCCTCAACTGAGAATGCACTACTATTTGACGCTGGGGCGAGAGTTTCTGACTAATCGTGATACCAAACGGGCTAAGGCGCAGTTAGAAGCGGGAGAGAATTCAGTTTGGAAACCAGATTTTAATAAGGGGCAGTTATTACCTGCTGTGTTGTTACTGGAAAATCTAAATCTGTTGCAGTTTCTTACGCCAGACGTTCAGTTGCGGGGGTCTGATGAGAAGATGGTAGAGTTTAAAGCGCTAGCTGTAAAGCATCGGCACGTTATCAAGAATTACCTGAATGTCAGTATCTCAGAAAAACTGACTCCGATAGCGATCGCTCAGAAGTTACTTGCCAAGATAGACTTGAAGTTGGACTATGTTGGTCGGCTTGGTTCACGAGACAATCGGGAGTGCGTTTACCAGTTTGTGCCTGTTGATGATCAGCGTGATTCGATTTTCGGGCAATGGCTCAATCGAGATGAAGCATTAAATCGTGAGTTGGTGTCAGTCATTAATAATATAGAGTTCCCAACACAAGTGACTGGTACAATATCACATGACATTCCCCAAACATTAAATCAGGTCGAAAGTCCTGCTACCCACGGTTGGAAGGGGCTGAAACTCAAATTGCAGCAGGGTTTGGACAGTATTAGCTCTTCCTACAGTGAGTTAATCTCCACAGTTGGTCAGGCTGTCGGCGTTGCTGACGGCGAGCCTTACTGGAACGGATGCTTAGGGCAGTGGCAGGTGTGGGTTAACTTTGGGAGCGGGTGTACGTCTGTGGTCTGCGATTGGTTGGTGGCAGTGTAGGTCAAAGTAGTTCACTATTCCATCAAAACAATTACTCTGAGTCGGTTATTGTGCAGATTCTGAGTTTGGGGCAAATAATCTCTCTTGCAAAGCCATTGAAAAAAACAATTTTGTGTTCGTTATCTCCTCCGTCTCCTAAAGTAACTCGTTTAAGGATGCTCATCTTTTTCATCTCAGAGATGGTATTCTCAGAGAAATCCAATTCATGTCTACAGTCGCAACGAAAGGATGATGGAAATAGTTCTACTGCCATCTTGCACACCAGGATAAACCCCACCAAATCCCTAATTGTCTAATTAGTATGCAAAGCAGATAAGCTGAAAAAGGAATCTAGCAGCAGCAAAAAGAAGCGTGATAGTAAAGAAGCCACGTCATCGCCCACAACGGAGTTTTCCTGACGCTCAACGTATAATTGTGGAATGTGAGTTAGATAAGTGTATCCATTGTGGGAAGAATTTAGTTAACCGCAGAGCCTGGCATATGCGTAAAACTGTTCAAACTATGAGTGGAGCGGTGTTTGTGGCAGGTAAAAGCAAAGAATGTAAAAATCTCGCCTGTACACACTTTAATAAACATTATTACGCTGGTGGTGTACTCAAGTATAGTTTGCCCAATAGTACTTATGGTTTAGATGTGCTTGCATTCATAGGTTGGCAACATGAAAATGAACATCAACAATTAATTGAGATTCAGGAAAATTTAAATCAGCGTGGAATCGAGATTAATGGGCGGAATGTAGGTAAACTATACCGTCAATTTCTAGCACTGTTAGGTGGAACGATTGCACATACAGCTGAGAAGTTAGCTGCCACAGCGATTGAACATGGTGGTTTAATTTGGGCAATTGATGCGTTACAGCCCTCGATGTCATGGAACCTTGCTATATGTGCTGTACGAGGTATTAAGTGGTACACCAGTAAGTGGAATTCAGTTACCCCAGGCACAGGCACAAAGGTTAATTGAGTGGCTGCAACCATATCAGGAGTTGCCGCTACATTGTGCTGGCAACTCTTTCAGATGGGGAAAAATCAATCATCGCGGCAATGAATTCAAGTTGGCCAGATGCACCCCATCAACGTTGTCAGGCACACTTTCTAAGTAATCTTAGTGAAGTGGTGTTGCCATTAGACACAAAGCTAAGACAGCAATTAAAAGCAGATTTAGATGGACTGCCAAAAGTCCCTGAGTACTCAGAAAGACCCCAAGACCCAGGTTCCGAAAAGCAGCAAGACAGTCTCCCCTTTTTTCAGGAATCCCCTATTTGTCACGAAACGCAGAGCTAGCAGCAATCGAATCCCAGATTCGCGCTGCGATTAGGGATTGTGTCAATCGCACAAGTCGCAAACCTTTTCAGTGGGGCGGTATTGAAGGCTACCAGCAACTAAAAACAATAGGTACGATACTACGTAGTTTACCATGCCGGGAAATTGATACAGATTACTTGTCTGTCTTGTCAGTATGGGTTGACCAAGCTTTAAGCAACAATCTTTCGGTAGCGTTGGATTTGGAACAGGCTAACCTTTGGTTACGACGAATTGCTGATTGTTTGCATTACCCCAAATACTCTCACCCCATCAAAGACAATGTGATTAATACTACCTATCCTAGCAACTTATCCTTGACAAGCCTTAAAGTTCGATGCGAGATGGAAGAATTATTACAGCAGTTTGTGCCTGATCCTAAACAAAATCCGGCACAGTTTGCTCTCAAGAAAAAGTTACAACGACTATGGAACAAATACGGGGCTAACTTATTGCACTGCTATGATATCCCTGGTTTGCCGCCAGATAACCTGAAAATGGAAGCTATGTTTAGCCATTTGCGTCGCCACCAGCGACGAATTAGTGGGCGTAAATCAACTTCCGAATTGCGTGATTTTGGGCAATATCAAGTTCTATTTCTTGCCGAAAGCGAACAACAGTTACTTGCACAAATTCAGCAAGTACCTATAACTGAGTATAAAACTCAACGTCGCAGATTAGCTTTGGCTGAAGCTCCTCGCCAACAAAAACGTCGCCTTCATCGTCATCCAGTTAGCACAATACAAGCTTTAGTCGATCAACATACGGAACTTCTTACTATGCTTGAGTTTCAAGCTCTTTCATACCAATTAGACACCTAGGGCACCAAATGCTACCACACTCTATGGAACGGAACCTGGGTCATTATTATGTAACAGTCTTTGTAAATAATCTGATACTGAACTATCCCAATAACAATTTATATACATGACTCATAGTCTGCAAATTAAGTGGGTTCTGGTACTGATGTAGATGAAGAACTCAGGGTAATATTGGCCGCAGAATCTTGATAGATGTATGTTCCTGCCCGTCCCACCTCACCTGTCAAGGTAATTTCAGAGCTTGAAGTTCTTTTTAAGGTATATCTAGGAGCATCAAAAGCAATGCCAAAATCAACTACTAAATTCCAATTCGACCCAGAATCAAGCTCAAAATCGACATCTGGGGTTAAGTTACCGCCATTAGTAGGGACTCTCTTCAAATTTAGGTCTAGATTGTTGACGGATAGCTCCCAATCGCTTAAAGTCCCGGACTCTGAGTAAACCACGAATCCCGAATATTCGCTTTTTTCTGGCAAAGAGTTCGTAAGGAATGGGCTAGTAGCATCGACTAAAGTAAAATCACCTGAAAATTCTTGTCTAGTTAGAATAGCTCCCAGCACTGGAGTAGCATGAAATACGCTTGCAACTACCAAACCAATCACGGCAACGCTAACTTTAGGGAGTCGAACTTGATTCATGGATTAGGTATGCTATCTAAAATTGTTGAAGGTATGCTATCACATCGGGAGCAACTTAAGATACATTTGATACACCAAAATTTTCTGCGATGTGCGGTGTTCTCGAAGAATCGCTCAAGCCAAGAAATGGGCAATACTATTAAAGAATTACTCAGTGCCCTAACGATTAATGAGCGGTTGGCTATGATGCTGAAGTTTGAGATTAATTCATCAGTTAGGCTATTCGGTATGGCTTCAGATTTAGATTTGGCGATGCCTGCGGTAAATGTTTGCCGAAGCGTGGCAATATCTTGTACAGCACAAGAATGCCTATCACTTACCAAAATGACTTGCATTGAGTACTATCGTTTGCGAGATGCTAAAAATAGCACCTCGCAAATCGTACTGCTTGGTGATGGCAGAACGTTAACTCCGATTAAACAACCACAAAATTCTTTTCGGTTAGTGCCACCTCAGCATCTAATTGTGCAAATTGTACCTGAGTAAACCTAGAGGCACTACCATCAAGGTCAAAGAACAATCCACCTGTAGTGCTGTTAAAAATAAATCGCTGAGTATTAGTAGTTGCAGATGCTCCGATGGCAAACTTATTTGTCTCAAGTGTACCTGATGATAATCCGCCACCAAAACCAGCAGCCGTCACCTGAATTAGTTCATTAGTCGTGTTGAAGTCATCAAGACGATCAACACCTTCATTGAAATTCTTGAAAGCAAAAGTGTCAGTACCAGCTCCTCCAATTAGGCTATCATTACCTTTGCTACCAGTGAGGGTATCATTGCCAAAACCACCCTTGAGGGTATCATTGCCATTGCTCCCCGCAATCAAGTCATCGTACTGTGTACCTGTGATATCCAATCGTTCGATAGACTTATAGCTAATTCGACTAGTGCCATTCGTAATCGAGCCAGTATTAGTGCTGGCATTAAAATTTGAAATGATTCCCTTACCCTCACTATTACCACTGTCATTGACAATCAACAAATCCTCACCTGCGCCCCCATCTATTGTGTCATTGCCAGCAATCATCGCAACCTCTTCAAGATCACGGAACCCGACAGTGTAAGTAATATTTCCTATTATTGTATCGTTGCCATTGCTCCCTACAATCAAGTCATCGGACTGTGTACCTGTGATCTCTAATCGCTCGATATTTTTGTAGCTAACCTGCGTGCCATTCGTAATCATGCCACTATTAGTGGTAGCATCAAATGTCGAAGTGATTCCCTCACTAGTCCGGGGTATATAGACTAATAAATCGTCACCCAAACCCCCATCTACCGTATCATTGCCACTAATACCCGCGTTTATCGTATCATTGCCATTGTTCCCTACAATCAAGTCATCAGACTGTGTACCTGTAATATTTAATCGCTCGATATTTTTGTAGCTAACCTGATTCGTGCCATCCGTAATTAAGCCAGTATTAGTAGTAGCATTGAAATTCGTTGTGATTCCCTGAACACTCCCGGAATTATAGACCAACAAATCCTCACCCAAACCCCCATCTACCCTATCATTGCCACCAGCACCCGTGGAGAGCGTATCATTGCCATTGTTCCCTACAATCAAGTCATCGTTAGATGTACCTGTAATATTTAATCGCTCGATATTTTTGTAATTAACCCGATTCGTGCCAGATGTAATCGAGCCAGTATTAGTAGTAGCATTAAATGTCGTTGTGATTCCCTTACTAGTCCCGGAGTTATAGACCAACAAATCCTCACCCAAACCCCCATCTACTGTATCATTGCCACTAACGCCTCCAGAAAGCGTATCATTGCCGTTGCTCCCTACAATCAAGTCATCGTTGGATGTACCTGTAATATTTAATCGTTCGATATTTTTGTAGCTAATTCGGTTCGTGCCCAGCCTAATTGAGCCAATGTTAGTAGTAGGATTGAAATTCGTTGTGATTCCTCCGGTAATGTCGTAATAATAAGTGTCATAGGATAACAAATCATCACCAATACCTCCATCTACCGTATCATTGCTACTGTAGTTCTTAGAGAAAGAGAAGGTATCGTTACCATCACCACCATTAAGCAGGTTATTGGCTTTTGAAAAGCTAACAATCAAGTAATCGTCACCAGCGCCACCGTTGAGGGTGTTATTACCAATTACATAAACGTTGTCATAATAGTCGTCGTAGCCTGAGGCAGAGAGAGTATCGTTGCCGTAGTCCCCATTAAGCAACTGAGCGCCTGCTAAAGAATCAAGACTTAAAGAACCAACATCCAAGCGATCATCACCAGTACCACCGTCAAGAGTGTCATCACCAGTACCACCGTCAAGAGTGTCATTGCCCACACCTCCCTGCAATAGGTCGTTCCCAGTACCACCGTTGAGGGTGTCATTGCCCACACCTCCCTGCAATAGGTCGTTCCCAGTACCACCGTTGAGAGTGTCATTGCCTACACCACCGATGAGGGTATCATTTCCCTTACCACCTCTGAGCAAGTCGTTGCCACTTTTGCCGTCGAGGGAGTCATTACCCCCCTGACCATTGACTACATCATCTGAGTCGTCAAAACCCGTAATCTTATTAGATAGCTCATTGAGAAAAGTCACCGTATTTTTCATGCTCAGGCTAGTATCTGTGGAGTTAGCACTAAAGACATTAAAGCTGTTGGTGATAGTAGCTTCCCCATCAAACAGAATATTGCTGATCCCTGGTGTTGCACCAGAAGATTTCTGATTCTGCAAGTTTTCTAATTTGAACTTTTGCAGGATGACTTTGATCACAGGCAGACTCTTAGCAGCACCTATTCCTTCAAAGGTGATTTCCAAATTGCTGCCGTTCTCGGTCAGCAGCAAATTTTGGGCATTCAACAAGTACTTGTTCTGGAAATTTAGGGTGTCTACTTCCGCAATGACTCCGGAAGTCTGGTTTGTTCCTTTGCCAACGCCACCGAAATCAGTAATAATATCAGTACCGTCGCCATAGTAGTCGCTGTAAACAAATTGATCGTTACCGCCTCCACCAGTCAGGGTGTCCTTGCCCTGGTTCCCTGTAATGGTATCGTTGCCTGCAAGACCGTTAATCGTGTCCGCGTCGTAACTACCCACTAAGGTATCATTGCCCTTGGTTCCAATGATATTTGCCATAATTTTTTACCTACCTAAATCAATTTTTTTAGTAACTTCAGTTCTCAATTTTGCGTTGAGTGCTGTTTTTGGGCACAAAAAACTTGCTTCAAGGGTGATGCTTTCGGCATACTTTACTGGGCTAATTTTGAGACTCACTTCCGTTTGTGGTTTCGGTTTAGGAGTGTTATTGAGTCAACACTGTTGTATTTAACAGAGGTTGATTGAGGAATTATGCATTCGCCAAAGAACTGTTTCTTCTCGGCTCGACTTTATCCTTGGTAACTTGCTAACCCAAAAGAAAAGTCTCCCAAGTTGGCGAGGCTATTGGTGTTGCTGATGGTGAGCCTTACTGGAATAGATACTTGGGGCAGTGGCAAATTTGGGTTAAGTTTGGAAGCGGGTGTAAATCTGTTGTTTGCGATTGGCTTTTTGCGGTATAGGTAATACCTTCACAAAGCTTACGCCTAATAATTGCTCCAGGAGAGCTATCGCTCCATAGTGGTTAAGTCCAATTTATTAAAACTGAACTACTTAAATCGTTGGGTTCGCCCCCTAAGGGGGAGTATGTTTATCAGTTTTTCCACCTGATGATGTTTGCTCCCTTAAGATTCAGGCAGTGCTTTGAGAGTTCTGAAACATTAAAAGTTACATTAGTAGTATGTCCAAATAGTATAGAGGTTTTCTTGTTGTGCCTGAAGCAGTGTTGAAAGGTCGTGTTGCCCTAGTTACAGGCGTAAGTCGGCGTAAAGGAATTGGATTTGCAATCGCGCAACAATTAGCAATGTTGGGTGCAGACGTTTTCATTCACTCTTATTCACCCTATGATGCTACTCAAGCCTGGGGAGCCGATCCTGATGGAATTTCTGCATTGATTGCTCTGCTTCAAAAGCATGGTACTCGGATTGCACACGCCCAAGGAAATTTTCTCGATCCTGCTGTACCAGGTCAAATTATGGGTACTGCGGTTCAAACATTTGGACACATCGATATTTTGATTGCGAATCATGCTTACAGCACAATGGGAAATTTAGAACAACTGACCGCAGCCGAAATTGATACACATTTGCAAGTAAATGTGCGAGGAACGTTATTATTGGTGCAAGCATTTGCTGCTCAACATAGTGGTTGTTC
Organism: Nostoc desertorum CM1-VF14; assembly: GCA_019359245.1. Classification (GTDB taxonomy): domain Bacteria; phylum Cyanobacteriota; class Cyanobacteriia; order Cyanobacteriales; family Nostocaceae; genus Nostoc; species Nostoc desertorum. The sequence continues at coordinate 33,329 of JAHHHR010000074.1, forward strand.
TGGTGGTCGAGTGGTTCTTCTCACCTCTGGGCAGCATCTCAATCCCATGCCAGAGGAACTATCATACATTGCATCCAAAGGTGCATTACATCAACTGACACTTTCGTTATCAGCTTATCTAATAGGGCGCGGGATCACGGTCAATGCCATAAATCCAGGAGCAACAGATACAGGCTATGCCAGTAGTGAACTTTATGAGTCAGTTTTAAGAGCCAACCCTCAAGGGCGATGGGGGCAACCTGAAGATGCAGCCCGTTTAATTGGTTGGCTAGTAACAGATGACGCACAATGGGTAACTGGGCAAGTAATCAACTCTACAGGAGGTGGAGTTTGATTATCTGTACGGGCTATCTCCAGCCATATCGCTCTTATACTGGTGTGATAAACAGAGTAGTCGGGTTATCAATGAACCTCAAATATTTGGACAAGTGGCAGCATCTGCTCATAATCGGATGTGCTGGATGGGGTAAAAGCTAAAAAATTGCTTTAGTTTTGTTTTGTAGCAGTTCTCTTGCGCCCCTTAAGCGAATGAACAGCCAATGCGCCAAACCCTAGAAGCGTACTTGGTTTGCTCACCCTTGACACAACTTCAATTCTTAAAACTTGTCCTTGGTTTGGGCGATCGCCTTTGTTGGAAACATAAATAACACCGTCAGAGCCAATAGTTGAAGATTACTACGATAAACACACCATCCAAAAAAGCATTTTTTAAGTTTCAGTTTTGAAAAGTCGGTTTAGTAGCAAGACGACTGTCAATAAGATTATTTGATGAACGATTTGGACAGTTTAAAAACTTAGCTAAATCTCAGTATTGAACATATAGCTGAACAATAAAAAAGCTTGAACTAATTAACTGCAAGATTCAAAAAAGTATCGTATTTTTGAGTAAAATATCTTACATGAAAGAATTCATTTTAGGAGACAAATACATTGAAACCAGTAACAATTATTAACTTTGGCTGGAGCAAAAGTAAGCATCGGGAAGGATTATCTTTAGATCAGATGCAAGCGTTTGATTTAATCCATGACTGGTATGGTTCTAACCCTGATATGCCGTTTGTATTGCGAGGTTATGCAGGTACAGGAAAAACGTTTTTAGTACAGCGAGTAATTCAATCGTTTCAGGATTGCTTCAAAACACGAGACTTAGATAAAAATAAAAATGTTGGTTTAAGAGTTGCTTTGTGCGCTCCAACGCATAAAGCAAGACATGTATTGGATGCAATGGCTCAACAGGCAAATCTTACTGTACATATCTCAACTCTTCACAGCTTACTTCATGTTATGCCTGGAGGAGAATATGATGAAAACGGAAAGCAGCAACTTAAACCAAATACTTACTCTAGAGAACCTTATTATCACGAATTTGACTTAGTAATAGTTGATGAAGCTTCCATGTTAGGGCAAGAACTTTTTAAATTAATTCCTTCGCGGATTCCTACTATTTTTATGGGAGATCCAGCACAATTGCCACCTATTGAAGATAATGTTGATTCTTCGCCGGTCTTTCAGTTGCCTTTGGGAATGGAATTAACGCAAGTCATGAGATACGAAGGGGCAATTGCTACTTATGTAACTGCACTCCGCCAAAATTTAAATTCTCAATTTCCACCACGATTACAGAGTGAGGGAAATATTGAGAAAATGCAATTTGATACTTGGATAGCAGCAGCTATCGATGCTTATAAATTTTCTCGCTCCTCAGCCAAGATTTTGGCATGGGCTAATAATCAAGTTAACAATTTGAATCAGCAAATTCGATCTGCACTTTATCCGGGTGCTGAACCAATAGAGATTGGAGAAATTCTCTTTGCTAAAGAACCTATTTTCTTAAATGCTGACTCTGGGGAGCAAAAAGAAATTTTTATGCATTCTTGTGCTGAATGCGAAGTAAGAGATTTTAAAGAATACTCTGGTAGTAGACATCATCTAGTGCATAGTCCGTTTAAAACTTATCGGATTGAAATCAAGAATGATCTGGGCAAAGAAGCATCTCTATCAATAATTCACCCAGATTCTTGGGATTTAATTAAATATGCAGTGAATAATGCCAAGAAAGAAATATTTAAGTTAGCTGCAAATCAAAGAAGCTATGCTTGGCGAGAATATTACGAGTTCTTAGAGACTTACAATTTATTAGTTAAAGGTAGCTTGATGAATCGATTGCAATATGGTTATGCAATTACTGTACATCAAGCTCAAGGGGGAACATTTACTAATTGCTTTGTTGATACATCAAATATCTTTGGCTGCCGAGATAATGTGATGCGTAATAAGTTATTATATGTGGCTTATAGTCGGGCTTCACAACAACTTTACTGCTATAGTAAATGGTAAGATTAAAGATTTTACATAAATCTTGAATTAGTATACATTCTCATGTTTAAATACCTCGTTATAAACGTGAGAATGCCTTTATTCCTTAAAAAGCCCTTTTCTCTCATCTCAAGCTAATAGTAATCAAATTAACTATTACATTACTAGGAAAATATCAGAATTCCAATTTAAATAATTAGATTTATTTTTTGGAGCATCCGCATGAAAGCACTATCTGTTCGTCAACCTTGGGCATGGGCAATTATTTATGCTCTAAAGAATATTGAAAACCGAGGCTGGCCTATCAATTATCGCGGCGACATTCTGATTCACGCAGCAAAAACCTGCACCAAAAAAGAGTACTTTGAGGCAAAAGAATTTTGTCAAAGCATGGGGGTAGTAATCCCAGAGTTAATCTCTTTACGTCGCGGCCAAGTCATCGGTATTGTCACAATAGTTGACTGCCAATTTTCACAAGTTGCATCTGGTTGGGGGATGCCTGAGCAATACCACTGGAAGCTGGAGAATCCGCGCGAGATTACACCGATTCCTTACATTGGGCAGTTGGGGATTTTTGAAGTACCTGATGAATTGGTCAGGAGTGCGATCGCCTTATGAAATCAGTCCTTTCTCTTTTCTCCGGCATCGGCGGACTCTGCCACCACGGAATATCAGCCGCAGGTCTATCCCACAAATTCCGAGTCCAGCAATTTGTCGAAATCTTCCCTTATTCTCAATCAAAATTGCGCCATGAACAACCAGGAATTCCAATCCACGCAGATATTACCAACTACCACTGCCAAGAATCAATTCGCAATTCGCAATTCGCAATTATGAATTAGGAGTAAAAGATATGAATCAAAATATTAGTATAGCTGACAGAACCAAAGCTTTGGCAATAAGAATAGTTAAAGCTTGCACTTTCCTAGATGAAAAATCTGGTGTTTGCCGTACTTTATCAAAGCAGTTGCTACGAAGTGGTACTGCTATTGGGGCTAATGTTAGAGAAGCTCAATCGGCACAATCTGATAAAGATTTTCTTAGCAAGCTAGAAATTGCACTAAAAGAAGAAAGAGAAACTGAATACTGGCTGTAAATATTAATAGAGTCAGAACTGGTTGATAAAAGTAAGTTTGACTCATTGCTGCAAGAAACTAGAGAAATTGGAAAGATTCTGGTTTCATCTACTCGAAAGGTGAAGGAGAAAATCAACAAGCTCAATTAATTGCGAATTGCGAATTGCGAATTGCGAATTGGTTTGACCCCCTGGGCAGACCAAATTGGAAATCAGATTACGCAAGTACGATTCTCTCATGAAGACCGAAGCTATCAACCCGGCATTCGTGAGGTGGCTTCTGGGATTCCCGTTGGAGTAGCCAAGGGAATCAAGGGTAATTATGATGCCCGTCGTGCTTATGGTTTGAGTTGTTCTCCACGGCAAGCTGCGATCGCTTGGAAACGAATTGATTACTTGTGGGGTCTAAAGTCCAGTCAGGAGGCATAAGCATGATTAACCAAGT
>JAHHHR010000075.1 GCA_019359245.1 Nostoc desertorum CM1-VF14
GCTGGACTGACAAACTCTGATCCAAGTATTACATGGTATCACCGCTATCAGATCCACAAACACCTTGAAACCTTACACAGTAAGGTATTAATTCCTCTTACCTTCAAAAATGAGCGAACGTACAGTCTATAGGGCAGTAGAAGCTACTAGTGTTACGCCCTTTTCTCCTCGTGCTATTGACCGAGGGATTGCTGCGATTACTGTTGCTTTAGCGCGTCTGGGGCATTCTGGGATGACAGCGCCACTTCGTGCGATTGACATTCTTCAGCATCGCAAGACTTTGGATTTTGTTGTAGATACAATCTCACTCCGAGCAGAAATGCACGACAAAGATAAAAATAGTGCTGATGTTGAGGAGCTGCGTCAAAAAGTCAGAAAACGAGTCCAAGATTTACTAGATACTTGGGAACATATTGCTGGTCAAAAAATAACCCTACAGTACCAGCGTGAAGTTGGGGAAGCACCTCCCTTATTATTTGATCCACTTGACCCGGAATTAGAAAAGCAACCGCTCTTAGCACGGAAATTCAAAGCTCAACGTAGTTTACGGGATGTTGAGCCAACGGTTAATTTGTGGGTTCGCAATCCTGATGGATATGAAATAGAAGAGGAAGAAAAATGAGTAAATCAAACAAAAAGCGCCCTCCATCTGGAGAAATTCGACAGAGCCAAATCTTATCTACTTTTGGGCCAGGGGCGATGGTGGACTTACCAGATCATTCCATACTAATTGGTGGACTAAACCACTGGCATGGCGATAAAAAACGCATTTACGAAGACCGTTTAGCTAACCGAGTTGCTGACATTTTAGGGGTTAAAGATATTGCTTTATACGCACCACCTGTAGATGAGCAAGATCCAAAAGCATCTCGTACAGGGATTACAGCTTTTGCTTTCCCAACTTGGTTTGTAGCCCAAGTGGAAGAAACTTGGCCAAAAACCAATGAAAAAGCGTTAAACGCTAAAGTATACCGAACACGTCCCTTGTTACCCTGGGGTAGTTTAGTACAGGGCAAATATCTCAATGCTGAAAGAAAGAAAGTGTCGGTTGTACCTGTGCGTTTCGTCCAAGCCTGTGTTAATGGACATATTAGCGATATAAATTGGTACCGTTTCGTCCACGAAAAGTCTCAAACTAGCTGCCGAGGTCTACTGTGGCTTGATGAGGGCGGATCTGGCAATGATTTTGCTGATATTTATGTGCGCTGTGAAGCTTGCAAAGCTCGTCGTCAATTATCAGATGCAACAGTACCTAATGGCAAAGTCTTGAGAGAATGTGATGGACATCGCCCTTGGCTAGGCCCCAAAGCTCAAGAACTCTGTATTTCTGAGGTGACAGGTAAGCCAGAATACAATCGTCTTCTTGTTCGCTCTGCCAGTAATGCTTATTTCTCCCAGGTTATCAGTGTCATTTCTCTACCAGATTCAGATGCTGCTGTGCGAAATGTAGTTAATTTAGTCTACGAGGACTTTCTTCAGTATGCTGAAACCGCTAACGATGTAAAAAAAGAGCGTAAGAAGCAAAAGGTATCGACTGCCTTAGAAGGGTTCAGCGACGATGCAGTATGGGCAGAAATAAAACGTAGACAGAGTGGGCAGAGTAATCAACCTAAGAGCATCAAGCAGGTGGAAGTAGAAACCTTGCTCTCTAGCCCCTTCGATGTGGGAGAGGATGTGCCAGAGGGTGACTTTTACGCCCGTGCGCGGAAGTTGGATAATTTAAAACCAAAATTATTATCTCGTGTTGAGCGCATTGTTTTAGTGCATCGACTGCGAGAGGTAATTGCCCAGGTCGGATTTACCCGCTTTGAGGCAATTATGCCTGATATTGGGGGTGATTTGGATATCCCAGTCCGAAGTGCTGCTCTTGATATGGAACCTACCTGGGTACCAGCGATTGAAAACAAAGGCGAAGGCGTGTTCATCGCTTTCCGTAAAGAAGCTATTGAAGATTGGCTCAAGCGGGATGCAGTGCAGCAACGAGGGAAGAAATTAGCAAAAGGCTTTGATATCTGGCGCAAACAAAAAGGTATTGCTCAAGAGAAAGCTAAGTTTCCTGGATTACGTTACATTATGCTGCATTCCCTTTCACACCTGTTGATTGCAGCTGTGTCTTTGGAATGTGGTTATGCTGCTAGTTCAATTCGTGAACGCATTTATGCTGGCGAATCTGGCTATGGCATTCTTTTATACACTGGCTCTCCTGGGTCGGAAGGTACTTTAGGGGGACTGGTACAAGTAGGAAACCGGATTGAATACCATTTGGATGTTGCACTGGAGATGGGGAGGCTTTGTTCTAACGATCCGGTTTGTGCCCAGCATCAACCAGATGCCGAACAAGAGGATAGGTTTTTACATGGTGCTGCTTGTCATGGCTGTTTACTCATTGCTGAAACTTCTTGCGAACGACGCAATGAATTTCTTGACAGGGCATTGGTCGTTGCTACTGTTGAAGCGTCAGGGGCAGAATTCTTTGAGGATGTGAGAGTATGATGGCTTTTCTCCACCTGAGCCGTCCAGCCCTCGTTAATTTGGCAGTCGCTTTGGAAACTGGTAGACTTTCCCCACCCTTTTCCACATCCAATGTAGCGAACTACATCCCTGCGGCTTTAAATCGAGACATTGTTGATGAATTCAACCGCCTTAATGTCATCGGCGTACATTCTCAGCATATTGCTTATACACTGCGACTGCTGGCAGAAGAAAGGAGTACATCCCAAGCTGTGAGCGATCGCGTTGACTTGGTTTGGACTGGCCCAGAAATTGCTGGTTCTCAAAGCCGCGATACTGGTGTTGTTGTGCGCGAGTTGTTTAGCACTGCCAAAATAAGCGTTCTCATTTCTAGCTTTGCTATTGATAAAAGACAAAAAGCACGAGAGCTATTTATGGTGCTGGCAGAACGAATGGATTTTAACCCAGAATTAAATGTGCGAATGTTTCTTAACGTCAACCGACCACACAACAGTGAAGTGCCAACATCTACTTTACTGCGAGAGTTTGCCAATACTTTTCGCCAAGATATTTGGCCCGGAAAAAGACTACCCGAAGTGTTTCACGATCCGCGATCGCTGGCAGTGGGCGTGGAATCAAAAGCTTGTTTACACGCCAAATGCGTTGTTGTAGATAAGGAGCGTGTGCTTGTAACCTCCGCCAATTTTACAGAAGCGGCTCACGAGCGCAATATCGAAGCTGGTGTATTACTCAATGACCCAGTAACGGCTATTGCTTTGCAAATGCAATTTGAAAGCTTGGTTACAAGAAATATACTGTGTCGAATTCCTGGAATCTGATTATTTTAAGCAATATTTTATGAGCTACATTAATGGAGAAAAACAATGAAGACAAGAATACAACAAATTTTAACTGAGCTTGAGTGTGTTCAAGAAAGTTTTTTAGGGTTTTCTGATGATATCTGGCTAAATATTGAACATAATGATTCCCAGGCAGTTCAGAAAGGATCTGAATTTAAAGTAGCTTTTAACGAGAAACTAAATGAATTCAACCGAATCTCTGCTGAAATCTCAAATTTAATTGAAAAGTATACTAATGTTCATTCTGAACCAGGGTGTATTGTTCAGAAAGACTCTCCAGAGCATGAGAGAATTATACGAGAGCTTGATTCTAGTGAGCATCATACCATTGAAGAAGATTTTACTTTTAAACGTCCTTATGGTTTTGTATTTGAAGGACAAGCTTACAAAGATGTAAAAAATTGGCAACGCCTATATAGACTATTTTGCAAACAATTAGCTAAGAAAGACATTCAACTATTCAGAGAGTTCATAAATAGTGCAGATGCGAAAACTGTTCGTGGTAATGTGTTTTTTGCAATTGATAAAAAGGGTTTAAGAAAAGCATTAGAAATTGATACTACTATCTATGCAGAAGGTAACTTATCTGCAAATGACATTCGGGACAGAATTAAAAGCTTGCTAAATGCATTTAAAATAGCTCCCCAAGAATTCTCAATTTACCTCCGTGAAGATAGGAATGCAATAGAATAATTAGTAATGTTTCAGGGTGATTTATGAACAAAGGCGAATTAGTAGATGCTGTAGCGGCGAAGACCAACATCACAAAAAAGCAAGCTGATGAAATCATCAGTGCTTTTTTGTCAGTTGTTACCGAGGCTGTAGCTGAGGGGGAGAAAGTAACGCTGATTGGGTTTGGGTCATTCGAGCGACGCGAACGCTCAGAACGCGAAGGGCGAAATCCCAAAACGAATGAGCCAATGACTATTCCAGCGACCAAAGTGCCTGCATTTTCTGCTGGGAAACAGTTTAAAGAAAAAGTAGCGCCATAGATTAATTGCTTTACCACTGGCAATCCAATCACTGCAAAGCCACAATCGATTAATTCAAGTATCGAATCGACTATAAAACTTTGGCTGCTTCTTAGGGAGTAACGTTACTACAATTCTGCTATTACTACCGTACCAACAAATCTGTTTCTGTTAAAATCAGAAGTTCAGCAATTTCAGTCTCAGTTACTGGCGGCAAATCACCACTACAAGGAACACAAGTTTTTTGTAGTAAAGCTTCCACTGTTTTTGCTCCTTCACGAGTCACAATTTCAATTAAGTGTGCAGTAAGACATCGTTTATTGTGAAACTGGGCTTAGTCATCTTCATCCATTAAGCGACAACGGCTTTGGGTCTTGCAAGCAAGTCGAGAAGAACGCTCTCGTACAATAGTCGCTAAATCTGGTCGTCCTGTTAGAAAAAGTCGCCAATCAGCCCAAATTCCATATAGGAAGTCGGCAATAGCACCGATAACTGGTAAGGAAGTTGCAGCATAGATCCAACCCATCCCTAGAATTTCGTAAATGCGATGGAAAACTTCAACATTTTTAACTAGCGTCCCGTCTGGCAACACAGCATGAATACGCCCCATTGCAGTTTCATAGTCAACACCGCCATCTGCTTGGGGATTGTAGTCATCAGCTGCAATATCTACAAACGCCACCAGCCCTCGACCCGCGTCTCGCTTCTTCAAAAAGTTAACCTCACGCAGACACAAGGGACATTGGCCGTCATACAGCAGTTTGATTTTCCACGACGGCAGAGTAGATAAAGGCTGGTCTAGAGAGTTGTTACAACCGTAGGATTGGATTTGTGGTGAGGACATTTTGGGATCTTAACTAAGTTTATTTCCTTACATCTTGCGTAACGCCTCTGGAATTATAGGGTTTGGCCCATTCGAGCGACGCGTAGGTTGCTGCCGTAGGCATTGCTACTAGCGTGAAGGGCGTAATCCCAAAACCTAAGAGGTAATGACAATTCCAGCCACTAGAGTGCCTGCATTTTCTGCTTGTTACAGTTTAAAGAAAAAGTAGCGCCATAGATTAATTGCTTTATCACTAGCAATCCAATCACTGCAAAGCTGTAGTGTTCGCTGTTCTCAAGACAGGATATGGCAATGTTACGGGAAATGTGAGTGTTGAATCGCAGATGTTACAGAAAGTGATCGCATCAAGCTCACTGCCTTCATGCGATCGCAACTGGGATATTTTTATTGTGGAATGCGTTCAGCCCCGAACTTACGCTGATGCCAGTAAGGATAGATTGGCGCGATCGCGCTAACCTGATTGAGTCGGTTTACTTCCTCTGGTGTTAGCTCCCACTGAGCAGCGCCAAGGTTGTCTCGAAGTTGTTGTTCATTCCGCGCTCCGATAATAACGGATGTAATACCAGACTGACGTAACAGCCAGTTGAGCGCAACTTGAGCAACACTGACACCACGGTTATTAGCCACTTCATGCAGAACTTCCACAATGTCGTATCCCTTTTCCACGTCACTGACAGTGCCAATATCATCGATTTTTGCTCGTCGCGTCCCTTCTGGTTGGGGCTGACCACGACGATACTTACCTGAGAGGAAACCAAAAGCAAGCGGACTCCACACTAAGATACCCACACCTTGATCTAAACCTAGAGGAATTAGTTCAAATTCCAACTCTCGCGCCACAAGTGAGTAATAAACCTGTTGTGACACATAGCGCTCCAAGTTCAAACGCTCTGATACAGACAGCGCCTTCATTAAATGCCAAGCTGAATAATTAGAGCAGCCAATGTAGCGAACTTTGCCACTACGTACAAGTGAATCTAAGGCGCGAAGTGTTTCTTCTAGTGGAGTTAGAGCATCGAAACCATGAACTTGATAGAGGTCGATGTAATCTGTGTTTAATCGACGTAGGCTGTCCTCACAGGCTCGAATCAGATGATAACGTGACAATCCAGTATCATTTGCTCCTTTTCCCATACGACCATAAGCCTTAGTTGCAATAATTACATCAGAACGACGCTTTCCGAGGGCTTTACCAAGAATCTCCTCAGAAAGTCCATTTGAGTAAACATCTGCTGTGTCAAATATGTTGACACCTGCATCAAGGCAAATATCAATCAGATGCTGCGCCTCGTCTACCTGAGTCGCCCCAATTTCTTGGAAAAAGTCGCTACCACCGAATGTCATTGTACCGAAACTGAGAACCGAAATCTGAAGACCGGACTTTCCTAAAAATCGCATTTCCATCGCTGTTACTCCTTGAAGCCGTGCCTATTTGAAGATCAAGTGAACATTTTCTCACAATGGATAGTTTCTGTGGAACAGCTTATGAAATCTTCTAAAGAATTCCATCAGTCGTCTTAATTTGGTTTTTTCCTATATTACGTTTGGGCAAAAAAGTACCTGCATCATGTGCTTGCTGACCACCATCACTAAAGCTTGCATCCTCGATAATGATTGGTTCAATACCGCGCTCAAAAGAGTCAATTGCTGTCTTTAAAATACAGCTATCAGTTTCAACTCCACAAAGATATATTTTGCTGATTTAATTAATCAAAATAAAATTTGAAAATTTCTCCGTAAATACAGAAAATACAGAGTAATAAGGTTTATTAGAAATAGAGTCAACGAAGCGATAGCCCAGCTCACCCAATTTTGACTCATAGGACTAATTGAAAAATGCCGATATTTACCGATTAGTTATTAATGATTATTCACGAATAGTTGATTGCACTAGTGGTGGGCGCAGACAGAGATAAGCAAGAGAACCGAGTAAGGGGAAAAATACCACTCCTAAAAATACCTGGGCATCAGGGAAACGACGACGAGCCATATCATCACCAAGAACAATAGGAAATAAAAGATAAAACAGACAAAATGCCAAACTCATACCATTGATAAAGCGATCGCTTTGAAACTGCTGCACATAATCTCCCCAATCACCGAAGGCAAAACCATAGACAAGCAAAAAAACTGTGCTGAAAGTTAAGACAATACCGTAAAAGCGAGAATCCAGCAGACTCAAAAAAGCATCCTTGTGTCCGGAAAATTGTTGATTAGATTCACGCAAAGCCAGATACGGCAAAAGACCAATTACACCTGAACCCACTGATGCTAAGGCAAAAGGCCAAAAAGGAATTGGTTGCATCCTGCCATCAATGAACAATAAACTACTGTAAATTAATAGCCAAATACCCACTAGAGAAAATAAAGAAAGGATAATTGGATTAATAGCAGTCCACTGAAAAGTAAATATATTTTTCAACAGCGTTAACGTTTCATTTAAGTGTAAAGGCGGTGCCAACAATAAAATATAGGTGATAAATCCAGCCCACAGTAACCACAATGCAAGTTTAAAAGTCATAATCTTCATTTAGTTGCATAAAATTATTTTAAATACATAATTAATTGAGTTCTATAGTATCTCTCTGTTGATGCTAGAAGTTTTATAAGGCAGCCAGGATTTAACTAATTGATAGTTAAATCTTGGCTGCATTGTAAATTATGAATCCTCTGCTCGTTGTCGCTCAATGGGTAGAGCTTCTACAGTTAAAATAGGTAACATAGTTGCTCAAGTACAATTTATTACCAATCACGTTTGAAAATTAATCGTTCTCCACACCCCATGACCAACATGCACAACCTCGGCATAATCGATACCGAGTATGCTTTTCTGATAGCCCAAGGTTACGATCCCAAGCTAGAACACCAGTTGATAGAGCTTGGCGAGAGCATAGACTAAGCAAGGAAGCTAGCGCGAGTAGTAGGGTTGACCAAAGACAAACCGCCCCAGACAGAGGAGGAGTGGTAAGAGTTCATAGCAGTGTGGGAGGATACTTGCGATGGTTCTGTGGGAAAGTGAGGCTCACCCTTATTCTTAAAGAAAATCCTTAAAAAACCTTGTTACAACATTCCATTGATCCCTTTGCCTACAAAGTTGTTCGTCAGCAATCCTATGGAATGTATGCTGCCGATCCGGAGGCGATTGGAGTTGGCTTTTTTGCTTACAGTGGAACTTCGGGCGATCGCAATTTGCGAATTCGAGGTGGCAGTAGTCAACTTGCAATGTCATTTGCTCACTTTTTGGGCGATTGCATCCATTTTAATACCCCAGTTGTGCGGATTGGGCAGCAAGAACAAACTGTTGCCGTGAGTTTAAAAACGGTTCAGGGACAGGTTGAAGTATTTGCCGACTGGATTGTTGTCACAATTCCCTGGAGTGTTTTGCGCCATTTGTCTATTGAAGTTCCGCTTACAGAGGCACAACGAGAGGCGATCGCTCACTTGCCCTATGGGATATCGGTTAAGACTTTACTTCAGTACTCCAACCGTTTCTGGCAGCAATCCAGTTGGGGGTTAGTCGTGGCAGAAACACCTTATCAAACGGTCTGGGAATCTACCTTAACTCAGACAGGTGAAGCCGGAATTCTTGCTTGTACAAGCAGTGGAACACCTAGCCGAAATGTTGCTGGACACTCCGTTGAGTTAGCACAACAAACAGTATCCACGCTTAAGCCAAATGCTCCCAAAGCACTCGCAACTGCAACTCATGACTGGAGTGCTGATCCTTGGTCACAGGGATCTTACTGCTATTTCGTTCCTAGAGACTTGAAAAGTTGGCGCTCTGATTTACCGTACTCTGCCGGAGGAGTCATTTTTGCAGGAGAGCATACCGCTCCCATTGAATATTGTGGCTATATGGAGGGAGCAATTCGCAGTGGACAACGAGCAGCAAAGCAAATTTTAGCTTTCGCTATGACATGAAACGCAGATTTTTCACACTTTTTTACAGATTATTACGGCAAACATCTAAAAGCCAAGGAATGTACGCTTAAATCAAAATCCTTGCGATAGCTAAGTTTTAGTCATCACTCACAATTATTGTTTCCACATGAGAGATTATTCCTAATGATTCACTTCTGGAAATAGGTCTAGCTGATTTGGTTCCAAGGGTATTATGGGGAGGGAGCGTGCCGACTAGCTGATTATCCAAGAGAACTGACAATTAAGAGCATTTGCTTTTGGTGTCGCCAGAATAAGGAAAATGGTAGAGTTAAGACCTCTAATGAGATAAATGCTGCTACAACCATTACTGTAAAATGAAAGAAGGGTTCTATGAAAGAAACAATAAAACCTTTTAAAAAAATCGCCATATTTGATTTGTTAGGAGAGAATTCCGAAATAATTTGTTCTGACAAATCAAAAATTGCTGCTCAAGTTACTAAATGGGTAAACAGAGCTATCAGCAACGGTGCAGATTCGTGTTATATAAGATTATATGAGGCAAATAGAGAAAATATAGATATAATTATTGAAAATCTATCCGACAAAGAATTGCAAATTATTTTACCATTTTCTCTAAATTATAAATCTTCTTTAGTTAGTGCTTTTCATTTTAGAGAAAAAGACCAAATTAAAATGCCAGAGGCAAAAAGCAATAGTATACTGTTTGGAAAATCATGTCACTCATTAAAATCTATAAAAGACGCAGAGGATGAAGGATTAGACTATGTATTTTTTTCACCTATTTTTGCGACCCCGACTCATCCAGAAGCAAAAGGTATTGGTTTAGATATGCTCACTAAAGCTTGCAAATCAACACAAATGAAAGTTTTTGCTCTTGGGGGAATTAACGAAAACAATTATCAAAAATGTCTTGATGCTGGTGCGTCTGGTGTTGCAGCAATTAGTATGTTTAAAAAATAAAATATTTTTCCTTGATGCCTTTTCCTTAGCGCTATTAGCATTTGCATAGCTCCAGCATAGCTATCACTAAACACATTTTTTGCTCCTTCACGAGTCACAATTTCAATTAAGTGTGCAGTAAGACATCGTTTATTGTGAAACTGGGCTTAGTCATCTTCATCCATTAAGCGACAACGGCTTTGGGTCTTGCAAGCAAGTCGAGAAGAACGCTCTCGTACAATAGTCGCTAAATCTGGTCGTCCTGTTAGAAAAAGTCGCCAATCAGCCCAAATTCCATATAGGAAGTCGGCAATAGCACCGATAACTGGTAAGGAAGTTGCAGCATAGACCCAACCCATCCCCAGAATTTCGTAAATGCGATGGAAAACTTCAACATTTTTAACTAGCGTTCCGTTTGGCAACACAGCATGAATACGCCCCATTGCAGTTTCATAGTCAACACCGCCATCTGCTTGGGGATTGTAGTCATCAGCTGCAATATCTACAAACGCCACCAGCCCTCGACCCGCGTCCCGCTTTTTCAAAAAGTTAACCTCACGCAGACACAAGGGACATTGGCCGTCATACAGCAGTTTGATTTTCCACGACGGCACAGTGGATGAAGGCTGGTCTAGAGAGTTGTTACAATGGTAGGATTGGATTTGTGGTGAGGACATTTTGGGATCTTAACTAAGTTTATTTCCTTACATCTTGCGTAACGCCTCTGGAATTATAGGGTTTGGCCCATTCGAGCGACGCGTAGCTTGCCGCCGTAGTCATCGCTACTAGCGTGAAGGGCGTAATCCCAAAACCCAGGAGTTAATGACAATTCCAGCCACTAGAGTGCCTGCATTTTCTGCTTGTTACAGTTTAAAGAAAAAGTAGCGCCATAAAGCATAAGTAAGCCACCCTACCCAAAAGGCTGCCCCCAGCGCTCCCAGTTCTCCTTATTAAATGGACTGCGCCACTTCAAAATAAGGTTTGACTCCAACTCTTGCCGTGCGCGTCGGTCTGTGGGTGCATCCCACCAAAAAGCGATGCTAACTTCCCGTTGGAGTCCATAATGATGATGCAGTGAATGGTAACTATCTAAATATTGCTTGCATCCATGCTCACCTTTCCACCGTTTACCAGATCGTCTTGTTTCACCAACATACAACAGCAAGGGCATGGCATTATCAATCACAAAATAAATAGCGGCGCTACCCTCATCTGTTGGCATCCTGTAAAACGCCATTGATTGCAGGGACAAGGTGAAAGGGTTTATCGCGTCAGGGTCGCAATGGTTGGGTGCAAGGTCAAACAATGCCGTCTGCTGTGGTGGTTTGCTCTCCCTCACCTTCTGCTGATATTCAAAAATCTGAGATTTCCACTTCAACAGCGCCTCAAGGCCCATTACCAGTGTCTCTGCTCTGCGTGCTGGTGTGACGGTCAAATCAGAAAATAAATTTAGCTGGTTGGGTTCCAAGGTGATTAATGGGAATGTACAAACCAGTAGATTATCCCCCACAACTGGATGGAGTCAAACCTTTTAGCAGCTTACTAGAGCGATCGCTATATTGATTTTGGGCATTTTAAAGTAGCGTTTACTCAATATTGCCATGTTTAAAGGATTCGGTCGCCGTCAGAAAAAATCAGTGCTTAAGGACAACGAACTGACCACAGGGATTGTTCAGCATCCAGTTACGGGACTTTGGCAGACATGGATATCATTTACTGGTAATGATATTCAATGTATTACTGCCCATGCGAACCCTGATGATGCTGACCGGGTAGCGAAACAGATTGCTGATGCTTGGAGTGAAGGGAAATATAAAACTGGGGAAGAGGTGACAGCTTTTATTAAATCTCTGCCGACTGATGCTGTCATAGACCCATTGCCCCAAAATATTGTGATGCAATTGAGCAAGCAGGCATTAAGCGCAAGGAAGTAAGAAAGAGCGAACGGTCTAAATTGAATCATCCATCCAACCGCATTCACAATCCCAATGCACTCTTGAGGTGTAGTCTCGGTCAAAGGATGCACCGCACTGGGGACACTTACCAGTAAACATTGGATGCCAATCAAGTAACTCCAGCTTTTGCTGTTGCGTCCACCTCTGTTGTGGTTGCAGTATTAATTCACCGTTGTAGTAGCTTGTCCCCTCCGGTTGCCATAGCTCCTCTCCTTCGGCATTGGGGTCAAGTCGAAAGTCCAAGCAGTTCTGGCCCTCTACCCCATCAGGGTGAACGACACAGACGAGGTGGGGGTTATGTGAATAGAGAAGACAGTTATCGCACTCTGGAAGTTTCGGCATAGTACCAGTGTACTGCTTTGTCACAAGCGATCGCTTCCTTAGTCGCTTTAATATCTCCAAAAAGAGTGCTGTGGCAATGGGTTGCTGATGCATATCCCTATTCTGTCACTCTCGGAAAACAATAATCGAAGCAAGAGTCTGAAACTTTGATTGAGCTAAGGTTTGAACCTTTATTTTCTAACAGTAACTAAAATTTCTTGCAAAAATCTGAAAACTACAGCTGCGAAAGCCTTACAGGGATTAGCTTCCCCCGGATTGACAAAACAGGGATATCACAATGCTGCCGATGCGATGCTTTTTTAAGAAACGGTAAAAGCTTACTTGACCAGAGTACCTATTTTTTCTTAAGGTATTTTATACTTTCTTGGTACTGCCTTAATAATTGTTGTTTTTAATGGGCTGAAACTTTATCTTCTGAAATAGACTTTATGTCCTCACTATTATTTGCAAAAACATATAAGTTTGCTTCATCATCTCTTAAATTAAAAGTCATTATTCATACCCATGTATTAACAGATTAAGTGATTGATATTAGAGAAGTAGTTGCAAAACCTAACTTTTCTAATATTATGAATAAAAAATGGGCTGCTAAACGACTTACAATCAATCTCACTTCAAGTGAAGCAGAGAAGCTGGAAAAATACTGCTCAATGACTGGCAGACCAGCAACCGATGTGATCCGGGAATTAATTCGTTCTCTGAGTACTGAAGATAAAGAGTAAAAACCTAGAATTAAAAAAAAGTAGACTGGATAATATTTTCTACTTTAAAACATAAAACTAATTTGTGAGTTAACTAGCGATCGCTTGGCTGAAATTGGGAATCCTAAAAGAAGAAGTTAAGAGTGATTTTTAGTACAAATGGTTTTTAAATTTCGCTTGATTGGTGTTGCAGCTTTGCTTCTAGCTCAAATGTCGTTACCCGTATTTGCCAACAATCTTACCGCTACAGTTGTAAGCGTAGGTGACGGTGACACCATACGGGTGAGAACGGGTAACAAAACTGTGACTGTCCGCCTCGCTTGCATTGATGCACCAGAGATGAAACAGAATCCTTGGGGTCAGCAATCATCAGCAAGACTCAAACAATTGCTGCCAGTGGGACAAGCAATTACCCTACGTGCTATTGAAACTGACAAATACAAGCGCTTGGTTGCAGAGGTGTTTGTCGAGAATCGCAATGTCAATCTCAATATGGTGCAAGAGGGACAAGCTGTAGTTTATCGTCAGTATCTCAAAGGCTGTCGGGAGTCTAAAGATAGCTTGTTGCAAGGTGAAAATTATGCTAAACAACAGCGTTTAGCTTTTTGGAGCCAGCCTAATCCTGTGATGCCTTGGAACTTCCGCCACAAAACTGCTCAACGGGCAACTTCAGTGCCAACTCAAGGACAGCAACAGAATAATTGCGACCCTGCTTACCCAGATTTTTGCATTCCAAAGAATTCACCGGACTTAAACTGCCGAGATATTAGCCAACGAAGGTTTAAAGTGCTGCCACCCGATCCTCATGGGTTTGATCAAGATGGGGATGGTATCGGGTGTGAACGGTAGAAGCGGAAAAGTTATATGAGATTAATTAAAAAACTTTTAGCATTGTTTTTTCTGGGATTTGGGATTCCATTTTCTATTTTGATGATTCTGGAAATGATTAATCCTAAAACTACCCCTAAAGATAAAGAAGGTGCTGTAGCTGCTTTAATTATTTTTACTATTCCGTCAACAGCTATGGGTGGGTGGTTGAGTTGGTCTTTAATAAAGCATCACAAAAGAGAACAAGAATTACTGCTTGAATCAGAACAAAAACGAATTGAGTTAGTGTTTTTAGAATTACTTGAAAACAACTCTGGGAAAATAACAGTATTGCTACTGGCGAAAAACTCCCAGATATCAACTCAATTTGCTAAACAGTATTTAGATGAGAAAGCTAAGGAGCTTAGTGCTGATTTTGAAGTAAATGAGGATGGAAATATTTCATATCGGTTCTTGTTGTGAGATTGCTACAATTACAGTAGTTTAGGTCAAGTGATTATGTTAAATTTTAGTAGCAAAGGCAATCGCGTATAGATAAAACCAATACTATACTATATATGACTGCTCTACTGCTGTGTAACTGAAAAAGCAATTATATAATTTACAGATCAACCAGAGTATCAGAATCAGCTATTAGAGGCAACTTTTTTGATTCACTGCTATGTGGGTGAACGCAACTATTTATCAGCGATTTCACTAATAATAGTTTGCAAGATAGGTTTTATATTTTGTGGTGGCCAAGCATGAATACCAACTGAATTGAAATACTGGATTCTCGCCCGATATAATTCTTCACATTCATATCCTTCCTCAAAATATTGATGATCGTAATAACCATAAAGGATAAAATTAGAATCAATCCTTTTGAGAAAAGGTTCAACGCTAATATTTAATTTTATCGAGTGAAAATATTCAGTAAGATATCTGTAGATATAGCTCCAAAAATTATTACTTTCTTGTCGAGAGAATTCTTGCTCAAAGGGTTCATTTTGAATTCTGTTTTTATCAACATCTGCTTTATTCTCAAACAGTTTAGATGTTTGGTAGCAAATCCAACCACGAGAGTCAAAAATACGTATGAAGTAGAAAAAAGTATTTATCTCCTTTTTGATTACTAGTAATATGGGAAAGTAAAATGAGCCTCTGTCCTGATCAAATAAATCGCTACTATCTCCAAACAGGGACGTTAAAGTGATAAACAATTCTGCTAGGTTAAGTTTATCTTCACTTAATAATTCGGAAAAATAGAGTTCCCTGAAGAAGTTGGAGTCATCTTTAATGTCAAGGCTATTTTGCCTAAGCTTTCTATATTCAGAATCATCTAATCTCCAAAGTTCATACTGAATATTTTGTAATTGAAGCTCAATCTTATTGCGCTCTTTAACTTGTCTGACTACCTGTTTCATGTATCTAGCTCCAATTAATTAAGATTGGGCGATAGGACTAATGTACTATTATAGTATTTCAGCTTTTGCAGCATGAGCGATAACAACCCACAAACTGAATTTGATAGCCCTTGGAAACAGATACTACAACTGTACTTTGAAGAATTCATGCAATTCTTCTTCCCTCAAGCCCATGCAGAAATTGATTGGACACAACAGCCGGAATTTTTAGACCAGGAATTACAGCAGGTAGTGCGTGATGCCGAGTTAGGAAAACGCCTTGCGGATAAATTGGTAAAAATTTATCGTCTTGGAGGAGATGAAGCATGGGTACTTGTACACCTGGAAATCCAATCTCAGTCAGAGTTTGACTTTAGCGAGAGGATGTTCACTTACAACTACCGCATCTACGATAGATACAAGCGTCCGGTTGCGTCATTAGCAGTCCTTGGTGATGAGCGTACTAACTGGCGACCGAATCAATTTGGTTATGAATTATTTGGCTGTATGGTAAATTTCCAATTTCCTGTGATCAAGTTGGTAGACTATCAGCAAAAGCAGTCTGAACTGGAAGCCAGCCGTAACCCATTGGCAACTGTAGTCATGGCACACCTAGCCGCAGTACAAACGCGTACTGATAGGTTACAGCGTAAGCAGCAGAAACTCAGTTTGGTGAGGAAATTGTACCAGCAAGGGTTTGAACGAGAAGATGTTCTAAACTTGTTAGCTTTTGTAGACTGGGTATTGACACTCCCTCAAGATTTGGAGCGAGAGTTTCTTTTTGAAGTAGAACAATTGGAGGCAGAACAACGTATGCAGTATGTGACTTCTTTTGAGCGCAGCGGTATTCGGTTAGGATTACTCGAAGGAATTGAGTTAGGTTTAGAACTCAAATTTGGTGCTGAGTCCTTAAGCCTGATGTCAGAAATTTCCTTACTGTCAGATATTGAACAATTACGGGCAATTAAAGAAGGAATCAAAACAGCCGCGACAATTGCCGAATTGCGTCAGATTTACCAGTCACCAGCAAACGAAACGCCGTTGTAGTTCAGCAACAGCTACAGATAATTCATCTGTGTTCCTCAGTAAATAGTTGTTCTAGTGCTAAACCGCCAAGTTAGGATTATTGCAGCGATCGCTTTACTTTCTATGTCATTTTTAGACTGGATTTTGATAGAAATAAAGTGATCGCCATAAAATTCAAACTTGATAGTAAGGGGTTTTGGCAACTTTATCTCAAGAAGCTTACTCTTTCTAATTCGATAGCCTGCTCTCCCCGTTCCACTGTTTGCATCCAATCTCGTCTGAGTTGAGTACGTGCTATTGTTGAGCCAAACTCATCTGCCCAAACATGAACCTATCCCACTAATAAAATCCTTTGAATCCACATATGGATAGTTGCAAGGTCAATGAAGGAATCAAAATATACTGTTTGACGTTCCCATCGGACAACTAAACGACGATATTTACGTTGATACCAAGCAAAACAACGTTCCTGCTGAAACCTGGGAACAGAAATTTTGATTGGTCTACCTCTGTTTTTCTTCGTTTTCCAAACTCGTTTTGGGATTTGAGGTCTAATTCCCCGCTTGCGTAAAGCAGCGCGTTTATCCTTTGAATCGTAACCTTTATCAGTTGCTAAGACCTTCACTCTCTTACGCGGTCTACCAGGCTTTAAAGTTTTAAGTTTGACTTTATCTAGCAGTAGTAATACCTGCTCTCTTTCATTTCCGTTAGCTGGAGTTGTACAGTTAGCTAAAGGCATTCCATTGCCCTCTGTAAGCGTATGAATTAACACTCCTTTTCCCTTACCGCCATAAGCAACGTCTTTACCTCCTCCCTTTCCAGGGGGAAAAAGAGCCATCAACAGCCCCAAAGTCCCAATTTATCAAGCCTTTCTCATCCGCGATCGCCAGAACACGCGCCTGTATATATTCAAACGTTCCATCCTCCCGCCATTGCTTTAACCATCTGTGTGAAGCGCTTTTTGAAGCCCATATATCTCCCTTTGGGATGTCACACCATCGACATCCAGTAATCAATATGTATAAAAGACTATTTAGCAAATAACGGTACGGTGCATGAGGCATTCCCTTGCCACGTTTTTCTGATTCTGGAGGAAATATATCTTCAAACAATTTCCATTCCAGATCGCTTAACCCCTCGAAACGTCCTGCCATCGCTTGATACACCCTTCTCAATTCAGAAATAGGCTATCATATTTAGGCATTAGTGGGATAGGTTCATCCGAGGCAACCTCTTGTAAAAAAATTTGCCATTCGGTTTGAACTCCTTGAGCACGTAATACTCGATCCACAAACTCCTCAACTATTGCGAACCCTGCTTGGCGAGGCTCTTTCAACAGATTTTTAAGCTCTTTTTCACAGTTGTTAACTGCCTCTGCTTGAGCTTTACGTAAATTTTCTAAAATCTTTTCACTACGCTCTACTTTGGCGGAAAATGGAGGAATTGCTTCACTCCAGAAATCATTCAATTTGTACGGTGTTCTGTCAGGAATCAAAACATCTAAATACTTACGAATACGATGTTGGATTAAGCCGCGATATTGCAAGTCAAAGGTTGCAAGCGTTAGGAAACCTAATCTTAAACCATCCAAATGCTCCGGAATAGTATCGGCTAAATTTTGAAGGAACTCGCTTCCTTCTCCATCTGCTAATCTCTGCAATCTACCATGCGTCTTTAAAACATTTACTACTTTTGACTTTGCCTCTTCCAATGACTCTTTCAAAGCAATATCAAGAGTTAGAAAACGTTTGGATAAATGAGTACGTACTTCATGTAGGCACTCAGCGTAAGCTGCTTCAAGTGCGCCAGTACAATCACGTTTTTGCCTAATTTCTTCTATTGAAGGAATTTCTGGTTCTGTTCGACATAATTGGATTGCTGAATTTACTGCTATCTTAAAGTTTTGATCATCCGTATCGCGGTTAACGATCATAGATGAGAGCAAACTTTCAAGCTCACGGGTTAAATTACGCCATAAATCCTGAAAAAGTATGACGAAATTAGGGAACCAATCGTCTTTTGAGGTTAGCCTCCAAGCATCCTTAGCTTTTTCCAATTCAGATTTCACCGCTCTTTGAAGCTGAATTAATCTATCCTGGCAGGCAGAGGCATATTGCCGATCCAAGACCTCAATTCTTTGAGTTAAATAGTTTAATATACCATTTAAAATTTCCGTTTGTGCCTGTTGAGAATCTGCACAATTAGCAATTATAACTTCTTGAACAACTATATGTTTCTCAGCAATAGCTGCGGCTAAACTTTCACAATTTCGACGATTATCAGAACTTCCAGTAATATGGTTAAGAACCATAAAAGACCATTCTTTAATGGGCAGATCAATCAAAGCACTGTTAGCCATATCGTAAAGTTCAATGTCTTCGGCAGCCCAAAAATCGCCTGTTGATTTAGGCATACGAACAAACAAAACTACATCAATATCTTGTCCTAAAATTTTGATCATTCGCTCTGCATCACCAATCCCAGTATCTCCTAAACCAGGCATATCAACCAAAGCAATCTGCCCGATATCTACATTCGGAAAAGGACAAATAATTTTGACCTCTCGAACTGCAAGATAGTTAAAATAAATCCGTCGTCTATCTATAGTATCTTGTGCGACATATTCTCTAATTTGATGTCGCTTAATTGGGTATGGTGAAGGTTCTAGTAGAGCATCTCGGTATTTGGGAAAATTTTGATGGTATCTGCAAAGGTGATCGTACTTAGCAGCAGCCAGAGCTTGGCGTTCACCTAACTCTCTAGGCAGTTCTGGTAATGGAAAATCAGCAAACTCTTGAATAGAGAGGGGCCTTGAACCTAAATGGAGCTGTTCATAATAGGGAGCAATGACTTCATCTAAAAAAGAACGCTCTGTATGAAACCAAACCTCAGCGTAGGGTTCTACATCAGGGTTATGATGAATATTGCTACGAACACCTGTACAGTGCTGATCATCCCCATCTGGAATTTCAGCCGACGTTAACCCAGTCAAATTATCCATAACAATAGTAGTTGCTATAAAATTTTATGTCAACTACTATGGTTAGTGAAAATCATCAAAATATTGAAGTAAATCTTGTGTTAGTTCCAATAGAGGAAGTGCAAACAGTCCGTTGGGATGCTAAAAAAGCTGCTCTATTAAAAGATAAAAAAGAGAATTCTGGGTTGTCTTTCAAAAAAATTGAGATTTTGACAGAACAGCTAGGAAATAGATGTAGTGATGCTTTCATCATTCGGTTAATAAATGATGACTTTGATGGTGTATCCGTAAAACAGTTAGAAACATTGTGTAAAGCAATTGGCGCACAGATGAAGGATTTTATTCCGCAAATAGAGCTTAAAATACCTCGATCATCTCTTGACATCACTAACAATAGTTAGTATTATATTAATTATAAGAGAGGAATCAAGCGCCAGCCTCCCAGTTAAATATAGAGGCGCTCACCATTGAACCTTGAAAATAGTAAATTTATTAATCCACCTGGGAGAGTAACTGAAGCACTGGCACAACCAGAGAAGGCGAGGGGAACAGGAAGGGAAATCGAATTGCGCTGAATAAAAAATTGCCACAGTAGTACGAAAGTCGCTTTGAAGCTCGTTGCCGACTACCGCCCGATCAAGAGATATGCTGCTGTAGCAAGCTCCAGTTACTGACTAGGAGCAAGCAAATATGAGGCTTCGCCAATTCTAGAGTGAGAATGTTGTGCAAGCACAACAAACTAACCAATAAAAATAGGGCGATCGCTACGTCTGCGAAACTGTGCGATCGCCCTTTTACCCAATCAAGAGGCAATTTCTAATGATGACACAAAGTTTAGCCCCTGCGCCAACAAAAGATCCGTTAACTACACAGGATCGCCAAATCATCGCAACCATCGTCAATCAGTCGGATTACTCAAAAGAGTGCAAGCCCGAAGATGTAGTGACTATCTGGATAAACTCGGATGATATCGTGTGGGTAAAAATGACCCACGGCTATGCTCGATATCACAAAGAGCCATTCAAACGCGCTGTTGCAGAGGTAAAAGCGAGTCTTTCTGCTCCAGTAGAATGCAATCACAAAGAAGATGAACAATTAAAACAAGCTACTGAGAAAATTGGCTTATTGGGTGATTGTGATTGGCTATCGTTGAGCGTCCAATACCATTCTGATAAAGTAATCGGTCATGCTGGTTGTTATATTTCTCACAAGGCTCGAATATTAACGCCACCATCTGAATGGGATTTCACCCTGCCGAAGTGGAATATGCCTGCTGCCATCTGTCCAGACTGCGAAGGACACGGCTGCGGTAACTGCGGGTATCGCGGTACTCGTGCAGAAGACTTGTGTACGCCAGTGGACGGCTACCGACTGACTTATGTAGGACGCACTGAGTTTCAGACGGCTCACAATGTATATCTTGATGGTGAATTCTTAGGAATTGTCTTCAAGGTCAGAAACGCTGATGAGTTATGGGAAAACGACCCCAAGACTTACTATTGGCGCTGTACAGATGGAGTACGGTGTTGGAGCGTGAAAGAGGCTATAGAAGGACTGTCCAGAGCAACTGCTCCGATTGAACTGCCACAAGTTCGTCGGGAGTTGGTAGCGGCGTAAGTGAAATGGTGGAAGAGAATTTTCTTCCACCACTGTTTTAAAATCAGTGCCACTCAAAATTAGAGCTTCGCTTATTTTTTGCGAAAACTAACATTAAAGAAAGGCAAGCAGCTACTATGACAGCTTTTGACTTTGATTCTGCTGAACATAAAGCCTACGAAAAGACCCCAGCAGCCAAAAGTATTCCTTCACCCGCAGGCATTTGGATTGCTTACGAAAATCAACAATTAGCAGGATGGTACGAAAATAAAGAACTAGAAGGTGGGAAAGAGTATAAAGTTATTACTAACAAATTGGACGAAAATGATGAAAAGATAGGCATTCCTGGCGCTCTCTACAGACAACCACGAATACTTGTGATTGGGCGATCGCCTCTGCTATACGGAAACGATAGAAAGGTGATTGGAGTTTGGCGTAGCAGTGATGGTTTGGACAAGAACGCCTACAAATTCGGTAGGCGGTATATGGTGATTTTCGTCGATGCCCAAAATCAACCTCTTCATATCGCACCAGTACAAATAACTGCTTGGGGAGTGTTTCAAGTGTCGTTTGATCAACAACTAATGGCATTCCGTGAAACCTGCGAACAAGCTTATGCAAGTTTTCAAGGCAAACATCACCAACCGAAGAATTTACTTTGGCATTCGATGTGGGTATTTTGTCCCATATTGAAAACAGAGAAACGTGAGAAAGGGGGGCAAACTTCCAATGCCTGTGTATGTAGTGGATACGAAAAGCCAACTGCGCTCAACTGGGAAAGTTATTGTATTGGCAAGAAACCAATAGCTCAAGAAATTGCCCTTGTGCATAATTCCATCAGCGATTGGTGGAAAAAAGGATTGCCTAAGAACAACTTACCAGAAGTAGCTACGTCTCATGCACTCGATCGCAATCAATTGATGATGGAGTCACAACGATTGATTGAAGCTTTAGGTTGGAAAGACGAAAAGGGCAAACAGTTTCTCACAGAGAACTATGGCAAAAAAGGAAGGCAGTTACTAACTAACGAAGAATTTGCTAACTTCGTCAACAAATTGCAGTCTATGCAAGCAAATTATGATGATGAAGTTGGTTACTGGGAAGATGTGCCTTCTTAATAGCCAAATACTTGTTGAGGTGATTGCAGCAATTGTGTTCGCCTTTATGCTTCCCTATTTACCTTCAATTAGGGAAGCTATTTGATCAGTTCTCAAGTTTTGTCTACAGCTAATGAAGAAGGGGAAAAGGTAAAACCTTACTATTCTACACATGGTTTAATTCATAAATCCTTTTAACTTTTTCCCCCTCTTTCTGCTGCGTACTCACTACTACCAATAACAACAAATGACTATAACAATCGTTCCCCCTAGCCTCGAAAACTTACAACAGTTTTCTGACTCGTTCGACCTATCCAAGCTGTTGCAATCTGAAGGGATTCTACCGTGGCTTTTAGCAAATGGCTGGAACTATGACGATGAATCTTGTTTGATTGCAAACATTATTGATGAGTCTACAAGTCTGGATGAAGTTTGGGACTCTAAAGAGTTTGATTTTAATGCTCTGACTGATGAATTAAAGGAAAAACTCAATCAGATTATCCGTGAAAAACTCTCCAGCCAAACTGATTAAATCTGCCTGGAGAGAAAAATCGATTCCACAAAAGATTATCACACACTCTACTTCAATAGTAATCAGATGGAATTAAATTTGATTAAAGTGTATGACGCGACACTGTTAAGTTCATCGAAAGTTTACCAAATCGACGGTACGCTTTCACGATACTTGGGTGATGAAGGTACTATCCAACATCCACAGTATGTATTTGTACCTCTGCCAAATCAAAGAAAAAAAGTCAGCTTTCGGCTAAACCGGAACAAACTCATGACTCGGTGTTATGAAGTCGAAGGTATGGTTTATGAGAAGCCTGCGATACAGGATAATTCACAGCAACTTCAACTATTTTGAGTTATGCCCATACATAAACCACCAGTCATTAAAAGGCATATTCGGCTACAAAAAAGCTCTAAAAAAGTAATCTATAGAGCTACTACAGACATTCACAAGTTGAGAAATACTCACAAAGAAAGCTTCGCTGAATTGAAAGTGAAAAATAGTGATTGAGGTGAATAATCATGGTACAAGCAATCGACAATCCTATTGCTGCAAATTTCCTAACTGATGCAGTAGTCGAGCGCCACAATTTCTCACAGTTAAATAAAACTCGCATTCGCTTTCGTATCCAGTTAAAGAAAAGTACAAAGTCTGCTGCACCTAAATGGGCCGATGTGCTAAAAGCTGAAGTTTCTGAAATAGAATCAGACCTCGTTAAAGTCACAAATTCCGAAGTAGGTTTGCGAGGTATTAAGGTATTTAAGAAGCTCGATGAAGCTGCTACCCAATTGAGGCAAGAAATTGCTTCTGTGCAGGAATGGATGTCTGCGGATACTGGTGATTGGGTTTGTCCGATTGATTTGGCTCCCCTGGTATGGAATCAGTTAATCAATATCAGAGATAATATCGCTCCTGGACTACGTAATCAATTAAAAGCTGATTACGAGGCGGGACTTAATGATTATCAAGAGCGAATTGACCAGTTTCTCTCACTTAACACCTGGGAATTAGCACAGGATAAGCAAGAGTCAGTCAAAGCCAACTTGTTAAGAGCATTTCCGACTCTGACCGATCTTGAAGACTATTTGCAAGTTGTTATTGGTCGTCCGGTGATTATCCCTGCCCTCTCTGAACAACTCAATCAGCAGCAAGCCGAATGCTTAGACCAAATTACACGATTCATCCAACAGTATGACCAAAATTTAGAGCAACGGCTAAGGGAATCAGCCCTGGCAGGTGGTGAACAACTCGCGGCGCAGTTGCTTGAAGAGTTGGCTGATTGGGAACCAGGGAGGAAACCCATACAGTTTAAAAAGAAAATGGAGCGTCATCTGATGAAGGTTCAAGTGCTACTGGCAAACGCTTCACCGGAGGCAGGCAGTAGTTTGGAGGCAATGATGGCGCATTTAGATTCTATCGTTAATGATCCGGCGATTGAGTCTAAGAATCTTGGTAATGAGGGGCGTAGTCAATTGCAACAAAAGATAGATTCTATCCGCACCAAGTTGTTAGATGAACAACGCAATCTACAATCACTTGCAACTGACGACGTGGGCTTATCGAAAGCTACGGTCATGTCGTTCAAATTCAGGTAGAAAATAGTCTTGAACGAGTGTGCATTCGCTCAAGACTAGCATCTTAAACAAGAAATGCATATACACCTCAAAAAGAATACCGCACTTCTACTAAAGGAACAAGATTCTCATGTCACACTTCTCAACCGTTAAAACCAAGCTTGCTAACCGTGAATGCCTGGTACAAGCTTTACAAGATTTGAAACTGAATCCGCAAGTACATGAAGCAGCACAATCACTAAAAGGATACTACGGTGGCTCTCAAGGACAAAGTGCTGAAATCATCGTATCTGGTCGCACAATTCAAGCCCGTGCAGACATCGGTTTCAAATGGAATCAGTCAAGCGGCGTGTACGACGTAATACACGACAGTTATGAAACAGTTCCGAAGCTGGGCAAAGACTTTTTCAGCAATAAACTAATGCTGGCTTATGGTAAGCATTTGGTTTGTGCTAAAGCCGCCGAGTTACAAGAAAGGTTTGGTGAATGTGCGATCGTTGAAGAAACTAACGGAACTGTGCAAACTCTACGCCTAACCTTTGCCGGACATCAGGAAGTTAAACAATTTGCACGGAGATAAAATGGAACGTTCAATACTGATTCATTTCGACAATGCTACAGGTGAAGTTCGAGTGGAAGCAGAGGGGTTTGAGGGTTTGAGTTGTTTATCGGCTACACAACCGTTTGAGGAGGCACTTGGAGTTGTGGAGGGCGATCGCATTTTCAAAGAAGAATCAGCACCACAGCTTCGGACTACGAACAGCACTCAAACACGTTTACGTCAGTAAAAAATGGGGGATTAAACCCCCCCCCCAAAACATCATGAACGAATTAGCTAAAGAATACCCCTTTATCCACGTTTACGCCCAGAAAAAACCACGCCAGCCCGTGATCATCAAAGCGAATACTGAAGGGCTATGTGTGCTGCTGAATGCCATAGTTGCCGCAATTGCCTATCAACAGACCAATGGGACGGCAGAGATTTTCGACGGCGATGCCGAAGTTTATGAAGTAGTCGTAAGACTTGTTAATACTCACGATGAACTAGCTCCACAACATATCAAATTGAAAAACAATGAACCTCTCAAATCTTCTCTCCACACTAGATTCGCAAATTCCCATTGCTGCGGTTGATGTTCTGTCTCCTGATGAAGCGACGATTATTCAGTGGCTGACTGCTGAAGCTAACAATAAGCTTTCATGTCCAGTCTTCTTCTGGAATTTGGGAGTATCAACCTTGGAGCAGTGTTTAATCGCAGCAGATGGGGGATTGGTGTTTAAGCCAGTTGCAGAGTATAAGAAACCACAACATGCTGACCCATTGTTATATGTGTTTGATTACATTGCGAATTTTAGTGCTGATGGAATCTTTATCTTAGGTGACATTCACTCGTTTATTGGTAAGAATTCGCCTTCGTTATCTTGGGAGGTTGTTAGCAAGGTAAAAAATCTCTACCATCGTCTCAAACCGACTGATAAACGCATTGTGCTGCTGGGTCAAAACATTCAATTACATGAGTCACTTGTACGCTTAATCCCTTATTGTGAAATTCCTCTACCAGGAGTTGAGCAAATACTTGAACATATCAACTCTTATTTGCATGACCTACAACAGTCTGCTATTGAACAGGAATTGACTTTTACTATTTCCCTCAATAAGAGTGAAATTGAATCTCTTTCTCGTGCTGCCTTGGGATTAACTCTGGAGGAGATTAGCGACTTCCTGCGGTTAACTGTTAAACATAACCTAACATCAGATGGGATTTTAATTGATAGTAATTTCATACCCCAAGCAGTCGAGTATAAAACTCGCCTGTTGTCTCAAATGGGTATTGAATTGGGCAAGCCTGCTAGCATCTCCTTTGGAGGATTGGATTTGTTGCGCGAGTGGCTCAATCGACGGCGGCGGCTGTTCACACAAGAAGCGCGTGAGCTTTCCTTGCCTCAACCAAAAGGTGTGTTGCTGGCTGGCCCACCCGGTACTGGAAAAACATTACTTGCTAAGAACATCGCTCATATCCTGAATCTACCGCTACTCCAGCTAGATATTGCGTCTCTTCTTGGTTCTTTAGTTGGTGAATCAGAGGGCAATGTTAGACGTGCCTTGAAAACTGCCGAAGCAATTGCTCCATGTATTTTATTTATGGACGAAGTGGAAAAAGCTCTTTCTGGCAGTGGTGACACCAGTGGAGTCAGCCAAAGAATTCTAGGGAATATCCTCACTTTCATGTCCGAGTCACAGTGCGGGGTGTTCGTTGTTGCTACCTGCAATGACCCTTCAGCACTACCAACGGAGTTAAAGAGAAAGGGAAGATTTGATGAGAATTTTTTCGTCGATCTGCCTACAGAGCCAGAACGGGTACAGATTCTAGGGATTCACCTAGAGCGATTCGGTATTCAAGTACAGCTTGAATATCTCGAAGCGATCGCAGCCAATACCGCGAAATTTTCCGGTGCTGAATTGGAAACCCTTGCTTCGGAAGCTGCTTTGCTGGCATTCGATGAGGATAGACCGCAGCAGGTAACACTTGCTGACCTCGAAACCTGTCGTCAAACCATTACCCCGCTTGCAATCCAGGATGCGGCGGCAGTTGAGCGGATGCAGTCCTGGGCATCCACCGCACGACGGGCTAGCAGTCCTGTGGTTGCAGCGAAAACTCAATCTTTGCGTGCTGCGAAGTTTCGGAATCTGAACTGATGAGAAAGCGATTGCCTCCTGATTCTATAGGGGCGATCGCTCTTTTAGGTTCGTAGCGATCGCGTTCAGTATATCTATCTCAGATGGGGCAATGCCCTGAAGTTAGGAAATTGACAGGGTAAGAAAGATGGAAATCTATTTAGTCTTTGTTGACGCAATTCAAAACAGCAATAAATTCTGGGCGGCCATTATCGAAGATAGTAACTTAACAGTGCAATGGGGCAGAGTCGGTTATAAGGCGCAAACGAAAATCCACACATTAGCCAATCATCAAAGAGCCGTTAGCAAATTCAATAATCTGGTAGCCGAAAAGATGATGAAAGGCTACAGAAGAAGTCAGTCACAAATCGACAGTAATTGTGAAATTTCTGAAATCAACAGAGCGATTGAATTACTAGAGATTATCCGTCCTTATGTAGAGCAGAGAAATTTTTCAGTTGCTTATATCAATGCCCTAAATCAATATCTAAAGATTGTCCCAACACCTTTGGGTATGCAAATTGAACCATACAGAGTATATCGCTCAGTAGAAGATGTTGACTATCAGCAAGAATTACTCAAGTCTCTGTTAGCCACACCTACACCACAAGTTGCTGCGGTCGCTGTTGGTCATGCCTCTGAAGCAACAGCAGAACCCAAGGTAATCAGTCTCAAGACTATTAGTAAGAACTTCTGGCGACATTTATAAGGTTCAAGAGCGTGACTGGCAAAAAGCTGGTTATTGCTCTTCTTTTTTTAATGTCCACTTTTACGTAATAAAGTTAATATTTAATACATGAGTTTAGCAAGTACAATGTATAGTTATTGACACAAAATTAAAAGTCAAGAACACCCTGCCACGTTCCTCTTTTGTATTGACGTTCAGATTTAAAAGGGAATGCAAGTGATGGAATATCACGCCCTGTGAGGTTACATAAAAAATCCCAACTAGGGTTTGCAACTAAGTTCCACTCATAAAGTTTCAGGTTATGTCTGAGAGCTAATTTTCGACAAATTTCTAAGTGAGTCCAGTAGTAATCGATAAAACGCTCTCGCTCAAAGATGAGTCCTCCATATAGATAGCAACGCAAATGCTGCGTCAAAGGGTCGAGAGTACTGATTGGTCTGCTCTCAAACCAGGTTTGGCAGGCCTCCAGCCAAGATTCGATTTCTCTTACCGTTAGAACAAAAGTGGCGTCCTGGGGTAATAATCCCTGCCTAAACCAAAAGGCAACAGGAGTATCAGTGAACGCATCAAACTTTTCAATCCAAGCCAGTGAGCGTGGAAAATGCACGACTTCATACCCCAACATCTGCATTGCGGTGGCAGCCGTGTAGTTTCCTGTAAGAGTGAGTCCGATAAAGAAATATTTAGATGAGTTCGTGGTGGTTGAGGGCATGGAGCAATAGTAAAGATTTTTGTATTTTTGCCCGATGGGAAAGCGCAGTTAGTAGTTTTGGTGTTTCAGCCATTGGAAGTGACTGAGTTTTGGAGAGCGTATTGTTCTTATTCCTAGTTTCTCAATTGCATAATGGCTTGCAAGTTTTAGATAAAACCACGATATTTCCACGTATTTACACGCGATAAATTTACTTTTTATTAAGTATTGATACTATTACAAATAATCAAATTATGTTGATAAACTCTGATGGAAGTGAAGCTAATATAGCCAAATAGTGTATATTCAGCCTTTTGGTCATTGCAGCCGAAACTGATAATCAAAATATAATAAGTTAGAAATTATACATTAATTTCTTAGTTACAAGTAGAGATAAATTAAAGTTTGTACTATAACGAAAACCTGATGAAAAAATTTATCTCTATTATTATGACGGTCTACAATCAAGAGCGCTATCTTGCTCCTGCAATTAAAAGTGTCCTGATTCAGACTCGTCCCGAATTTGAACTATTAATCTGGGATGACGGTTCTACTGACCGCTCTGTGGAAATCGCTCGTAATTTTGCTCAAATTGACCAACGAGTGCGTTTAGTAGCAGCAGCCCATTTAGGACGAGCGCGTTCTTTGAAAGCTGCAATACAACAAACTACTAGTCCGTATTTTGGATTGGTAGACAGTGATGACTTATTAGCACCTACGGCACTGGAGGAAACATTTGCTGTACTGGATGCTCGCCCAGAAATCGGATTAGTATACACTGATTATCAGGTAATTGACAAAGACAATCAACTTCTGGGATACGGGCAACGCTCTAGCATTCCTTACTCTAAAGAGCGACTGTTGGTTGATTTTATGATTTTCCATTTTCGGCTGCTGCGTCGAGAAGTCTACGAGCAAGTGGGCGGTATAAATGAGGAGTTTGAACGTGCCCAAGATTATGATTTATGCCTGCGGCTGTCGGAAGTGACGAATGTAGAACATCTGGCAAAACCTCTTTACTATTACCGCCAACACTCTTTGAGTGTGTCCCATACTCAGCGAGTTGAGCAAATTATGGCATCGCAGAATGCGATAAATCAAGCCCTACAGCGTCGCGGACTGAGCGATACTTATG
Organism: Nostoc desertorum CM1-VF14; assembly: GCA_019359245.1. Classification (GTDB taxonomy): domain Bacteria; phylum Cyanobacteriota; class Cyanobacteriia; order Cyanobacteriales; family Nostocaceae; genus Nostoc; species Nostoc desertorum. The sequence continues at coordinate 29,158 of JAHHHR010000075.1, forward strand.
AACTTGATGTAGAGATTGTCGGGCGGTACTGTTTGCGTCCGAAAGAATAGACCTCTTGCAAAAGTCCCAAACACGTGGGACAAGTAGGTTAGATCTGGGTAACATTGATGACCTACGAACAAGTAAAAAGCTTAAAGCCAGAAGACTTTAAACGCTTGTGTGGTCTACGACTAGAGACTTTTAACCAGATGCTAGAGGTAGTGCGATCGCCAAGCCTTGCAAAACAGAAAACGGGACGGCTAAGTAAACTCACTTTGGAAGACCAATTGTTGATGACATTGGAACACTGGAGAGAATACCGTACCTACTTCCATATAGGCCAATAAGCAGGGAGTCAACGAGTCTACAGCTTACCGAATTATCCGCAAAATAGAAGATACGCTTACCTATTTATAGGGCGTTCACACTTCCAGGGAAAAAAAATTGGCTAGTTCTAATTATCAGTTAGAAGTAGTAGTGGTTGATGTTACAGAAAGTCCCATTGAACGTCCTAAAAAAAACAAAAAAGGTTTTACAGTGGAAAAAAGAAACAGCATACACTTAAGTCACAAGTAGTGGTAGACCAAGCAAATGGTAAAATCATCTGCACCGCTCATGGTAAGGGTAGAGAGCATGATTTTCGGATATTTAAAAATAGTCAAGTTAGGTTAAGAGAAGATATAGAGTGCTTGGGCGATAAAGGTTATCAAGGTATTCAAAAACTGCATAACAATAGTCGGATTCCCAAGAAAAAACCTAGAGGAGGTAAATTAAGTTATGAGGATAAAAAGAGTAATCAAGAATTAGCCAGAATTAGAGTTTTAGGTGAGCATGTAAATCGGAAGTTGAAGGTGTTTAAAATTTTGTCTTCTTACTTATAAAAATCGCCGAAAAAGATTTATTTTAAGGTTTAATCTGATTGCTGCTCTCTACAATTATGAGCTTTGTCTCCCGAAAATCAAATCTTACTGAGCGACTTTTGCAAGAGGTCTAATAATTAGAAAGATAAAATAACAATACTCAAGCTTTATACCCGAATGGCACTAAGAAAAAATGGGACTACAAAAATATGTTGGTCGTCTCTAGTAATTAAAGCGATCTTCACGACGACATATCACTTTTTGGGTTAGGTTTATATGAGTAGCTAGCACGATTTTGGGGGTTTACTCCATGAGCGACTGGCAATCTGTAAGGGTCTGTTATGGGTCTAAGCAATGGAGTTTTGGGCTGATTTAGCTCATAACTTCATAGGTTTGAAACCTCATAAGCTACGCTATTTTCATCACCAACTCTTCACTATGACTTTTATTCAGTTAGCTTTATCGCTTCTTTGTCACCTCCTCAGCAGTTTTACTTTTCAAGACTTCAGTTTCTAAATATACTTTATTGGCTTTAGGAGGGCAATCTACTAAACCATTTGTATAGTCTGGTCGATGATTTAAGGGTGCATATGCTGGACCAGTACTTTTACATACGATACTTACTATTTTTATTTCTTTAGCATCAATAATAGGAACTACAAAAACACCACCAACATAAGAACTCAGATCTATGCCCCAATTACCATCACATGCTTCCTGTCTTGCATAAATATAAATACCGTTTACAGTTGATGTACCATTAACTTCAGGAATAGTTTTAGTGTAGTAACCATAACATTTTTCAGTTTTGAAAAAAGATGAATTTGATTTTAATGGTTTATCAAGTGGTTTCAGGAAAATTTTGTGGCTTGAAAAGTAGGTTTTTTGAGTTTTAATCATAGATATAATATTATCTTCTGCTGTCTTCTCATATTGTGGTTCATCACCTGGTGAATATATATCAACACATCCAGTGACAAGGAAGTTAATTAAAAGAATATTAGAAAATAGCAAATTTTTAATAAGCATAAAGCCTTTCTAAGTCCAAAATACTGACATCACTATAGAAATTCCAAGTGCTAAATTTAATACTTGCAGCTTGAGCAGGATGGGCAAATGCTAAATTGCTCAAACTTAGCAAGCTAAAACACCAACAGTTAGAGAGAAACATTTGATAAAAGTGGAATTAAACATGGTATTTGTATAGTATTCTGACTGTGACAGTTACCTAAACTCTACTAGGCAATAACAAAAATGTCATTACCACCAATCAAAGGTTTATTAGATAGCGTTGCAATCTGCACCGCCCCAAACCCAGTTTGATTGCCATCAGCATCAAAGAACAGCGCACCAGTAGAAGTGTTGTAAATAAATCGCTGACTAGCACTAGTCACTCCCATAGCACCACCACCGATCAAGAAATCACTCTCTTTCCTCAAGAGCTTCCCCAGATTATCCGAACCACATTAGTAGCTAACCTGGAGAAACTGCTTTCGATAACCTAGTTCTCCATTTGAAAATTAGCTCTTTGAACTAACACGCTTATTAGCTTTTATTTTTGAACGCTTTCCTTGAAAGACTGTCCCAAATCCGATAACAAGGCAAGACCCAAAGGCGACTGATGGTTCAGGAACAGATTGAATGACACCTATAAAGCTAACTTCTCTAATTTGTAATGCTGATGTATTAGTGAAATCGTCAATATCTACAACACCAATTCCTACTTTGTAAATATTTGATTTGGTAAAAGTGTAGCTAAAAGTTCTGTCTCCAGTCTCTGAATTAAAGAAACTGGAGATATTTGACGCATCGTTAACATCAGCTAGTTTGAATATCTCACCATTTACTGTAAAAAAGGCAAAATCATTTAAAGGGCTAAAAGGAGGTAGGCTTGCCGTTTCATTGGTGAGAAAATTCCATTTAAAATTCAACTTTTCACCAGCTGCTACTTTCAGGGTAGTTGAGATAGCAGAACCTTGAAAAGCCATGCCATTAATGTCTAAATCGCCAACATTTAAACCGAGAAAATTTTCCAAACTTCCGCCAGCGTCAGTAGATAAATTGCTTTGCGTGTAATTATATGCATCAGGGTGGCTGGGGTTATAGTCAAAATCATTCCCATCACCAAAGGATGAATTGGATATATTAACTGCACCGTCAAACGGTGTGGTGACATCACCAGAGGAATTCCAAGTGCTAAATTTAATACTTGCAGCTTGAGCAGGATGGGCAAACGCTAAACCGCTCAAACTTAGCAAGTTAAGAATACCAGCAGTTAGAGAGAAAGATTTGATAAAAGTGGAATTAAACATGGTATTTATGTATTATTTCGTGAAAATTAGTACATTTGGTGGAAGGCAATTTGGTTTTCGTCCAATGCTGAAAAGTAAGTCGCAATTTTTTTGTTAAGTTTTATTATGTCGTCAAAAGTTTTACTTTTAAATAATTCATAGAGATAATATTTTTGCCACTTAAAAACATTATTTATTATCTCTAACTAGCTCCGTTGAGCATACCAAATAATAATTTAAAAGCGAATAATTCTACAATAATAAAAACGACAGAAAAACGCTCCATTATAGTTCAGTAATTTATGAACGCCAGCGAAACACCTTTCTCGTCAGAAATATAGCTATACTTGCACCTATTATACCCAACATACTCGGAATCAAGAATCCAGTAAGATTTTGATGAGCATAAATAATTACTTTAAGTATTTTATTTGGACTCTTGTCTTTTAGATTAGAAATCCCCCAGATTACTAGACCTTCATGCCCTCCTATAGCCCCAATTAATAGTCTAAATGTTTTAATAAAAAAATTGGTTTTCCTTGTGATAATTAGAGTAGCTATCCCAGCAATTGCTCCTCCCAGTAAACATGGTGTAATTATTGTTATGAGTAACATTAATAGCGTTTGATTGTCTGGTTCCCACATAACCTAAATTATTCCTGACGAGAAAATTTTTACCACTTAAAAACATTATTGATTATCTACGGCTAAACCTTGCAACAATCTGCTAGCTTAAAACAAGAAGTCGTTAGTGTTGCTCAACTGAGCAACAGTCAGGTTTTGCAAAGTAACTAACGATGTAGGACGCTGACTACCATTCCCATCTGGATCAATTTGAAGTATGGCATTATTTCCAGAGGAGCCAAACTTAACGTAGCTGTCGGCTATGGGGTTAGAACCACTATAACCAAGACTTTTGAGCAGTTCGGTAATCACAATTTTGTCAAAGCCTACCTGAAAGTCAGTAATAGTGTCACCAGCATCACGGATGTTAGTATAGACAAACTGGTCATTACCACCACCGCCAGTCAGAATATCTTGACCTTGGAAGCCAGTGATAATGTTATCAGCATCATTACCCGTAAGGACATCACGACCAGATGTACCTTTAATATTATTGTCAGGATTGACATTAACGATAACTTGTGCAATGTCACTGCCACCGTTACCGTCGCTGACAGTGTACTCAAAGGTTGTCTTACCAGTGAAGTTGGCAGCAGGGGTAAAGACAACATCACCATCTTGGTTAAATGCTACGCTACCTCTGATAGCATTGCCGACGTTTGAAATTTTCAGGATGTCGCCATCGATATCCTTGTCGTTGACTAACAACTTAGTAGCTGAGATAGTCACTGCTTGGTTTTCTAAGGTGATAGCAGCGTCATCAGTGGCTACAGGAGTATTGTTAAGTTTGATTACCTCTAGCCCAAGGGTAGCAGTTGCAGTTGCACCAGTTTTATCTAGTGCTACTAGTTTGACACGGATATTACCGACATCAGCGTTGCTGGGTGTACCATTGAATGTATGAGTAGTAGTATCAAAGGTTAACCAGTTTGGTAATGGACTGCCGTTTTCTAAGGTGGCTGAGTAACTGAGACTGTCGTCTACATCAACATCTTTAAAGGTGTCTTCTGCAAAGGTGAAGCTAAAGGTCGTGTTTTGTGTGGCAGTTTGGTTAGCGATCGCTTTTTCTAGAGTCGGTGCATCATTAACGTTTGCTACACTTAGAGTAAAGGTGTCGGCAACTACAGCACCATTGGTATCAGTAGCTGTTACTTTGAGATTAAGACTACCGACATCAGCATTACCTGGAATTCCGTTGAAAGAGCCAGTAACTGCATCAAAAGTCAGCCAACTTGGTAAAGAATTACCATTTTCAATGGTGGCAGAGTAGGTGAGGTAATCGCCTGCATCAACATCTTTGAAGGTATCTGACTTGATGGTGAAACTGAAGGCAGAGTCTTCTGTTGCTGTTTGGTCAGCGATCTGCTTTTCTAAGGTAGGCGCATCATTGACAGGATTGACCGTAATATTAAAGGTTGTGCTGTCAATTGTGCCGCCCGCACCGTCAGCCACTGTAAAGTTGAAGCTGTCACTAGTAGTTTCGCTGCCATCGTGGGTGTAAGTAAGTCGGTTATTATCGATGTCAGCTTGGGTGAAGGTGTTACTTACAGTCAGCGCCGTACCATTGACTTTGAGACTGCCATGAATGGGTAAATTGGTCAGGGTGTAAATAATCTGGGCGGCAGTGTTATCAGCATCAGTGATTTGCAGTTGAGTGGTGGTAATGTCTGCGGTTCCTTCCTCATTGAGTGTTAGCCCTTGATTTACCGCTAACGCTGGGTTATTGTTGCCATTAGCTACTTTTGTAGAAGCTTGACTTTGAGTGGGGACTTCTTGAGCATTCCCAGCATTGTCACGGGCAACGGAGTAGAAAGCGTAGGTGTGACCTGGTTGTCCGCTAAAGGTTGCTTCAATGAGAGTCGTGTTTTCCAACCAGGAGACAAAAGACTTACCGTTGTCTGAGACGTAGATAGTGAAATCAGCCAATGCTGAACCGCCTGCGTTGTCGCTGCCAGACCAAGTGACCTGGAAGCTGGTGTCGTTAATGTTGCTGGGTAAGGCGTTGACAGTGCTAGTAGGTTTACCAGTGTCAATGGTGTTAGAAATTGCTGGTGTGTCAATGGGTTCGTTAATGTCGAAGATAATACAAGCTTGGGCATCAATAACAGCACCATTCTCAATACTTGATTTGGGACGCACGGAGTAGCTGACGAAGCCTTCACCCTCTGGGGAAGTCAGGTCGGGTGGTAGGAATCCAAGCAGGGGATTGGTTGGCTCTACTCCCGTGGCTGGGTCTATTGAGGTAAACTCCCAGAAGGCTTGCCCTGTAGCAATATCAACACCTGCTATCACGTCTACGTAAATGCCTTTAGTAGCAGTTAAGTCCAGACGGGTTTGATAGAAAGCCCGGTTATCTGGTACGTCGATGAAGGTGTCGCCAAAGCCGAAATCATCTAAGCGGAAGGTACGGAAGTCTAGGTCGCTATCAAGTTGTTGGGTGATGCGGACAACTTGGGCGGGAGCAGTAGCAAGTTCTGGGTCGTTTTCAAAGCGGATGGTGTAGTTGAGGGGGTCGGCTGCGCTTATCCAGCGTTCTGCACCATAGCCTTGTGGGCCAAGGATGTCATTGGGATCTTTGGAAGCGATAATGTTGGTAGTAGTGTGTCCTGGATCAAATGGATTAAATCGATTGAGGAGGTCGAATGGATTACTAGGGTTTCCAGGTGGTTCATTTGATGGAGGAGTGGGAGGTTTTTCGGGAGGGCAATTATCAGGAATACTGATAGAGCTTGTTATTTTGTCATTTATTTCAATGGACATACTAAAAGGTTCAGCATAGCCATATTGTTGAAGTAGCCAAGTATATTCAAAAGTTCCTGGGTCAAGACCAAACAGAGGGGCAAGAGTTTGATATTGCAAGTTACTGCTATATGAACGGTCTAGCGCAAATTTCTCACAAACAATAAAAAATCAATTCACATCGCTTGATATAAGACATTTTTTGATACATCATCAATTGAAATGTATGATGGTAAACAAAGTAAGTACAAAATAGCCATTATCAAGCT
>JAHHHR010000076.1 GCA_019359245.1 Nostoc desertorum CM1-VF14
TTTTTTCTGTCATTCTTTTACTGTAGTCAAGGCGTTATTTGAGCTAGCCATTAATGGTCAAAATTTTGACTTTCCTAAGCTCAATGAGTATGGTATTTTCTCATAAATCATTTAGGATTGCTATATAAGGTTATTCCTAACACACTGCCACATAATTAATACACCACAATAAGTTTGAAACTTATCCAGATTGGATAATTGAAATTTTATCACCTGATCAATTTCCTAACCGTGTGATTGATAAAATTATTTTTTGTATAAATTATGGTACAAGATTAGGTTGGTTTCTTGATTCTAACGATAAATCGGTGATGGTATTTCAACCTAATAAATTGCCAGAAGTAAAATATAATAATGATAAATTGGCTGTTCTTCATATATTAACAGATTGGCAAATTACGCCAGCAGATATATTTAGTTGGTTAAAAGTTAAATAGTTAAAAGAACGGTTATAAACCGCGTCTACACAAGCAAGACTTACTACCGTGGATTTCAATCCCTCAATTTAGCTCGTTCACCTCGTCACCTCGTTCTCCGAATGTAGCGTTTTTTGTATGGATGCAACACAGTCTGACCTCACTTCCATTCCTCTCTCCTAAAATAAGATAGGCTTTAAATCTTACTCCCCTTTTCTTGTAGAGAAGGGCCTGGAGGTTAAGTCTGTATTGCACTCAACCCAGAAGCCCTATATTAGGTTGGGTTGAGGCTTTGCGAAACCTAATAAAGCTTTGATGATGTTGGGTTACGTTCCTCAACCCAACCTACACCTTGCGAAAAATACTTAAATTAGAAAGCAAACTGGGGTTTGAGTAAGTCAAAGCTTCTTTTGCTTGCGGAAAACACCAAAATGAGAAAGCAAAAGCTTCTTTTGAGTAAGTCAAAGCTTCTTTTACTTACGGAAAACACTTAAATTAGAAAGCAAAAGCTTCTTTTGAGTAAGTCAAAGCTTCTTTTGCTTGCGGAAAACACCAAAATGAGAAAGCAAAAGCTTCTTTTGAGTAAGTCAGAGCTTTTTTTGAGAAAGCATTTCAGTATTTTGAGAAAGTAAACGGGCATTTTTATAAAGCAATTAGGCATTTTGATAAAGTAATCAGCAAATATACTAGTCTCTGCTCAGTCTTTCGTTCTCATATTCTGTATGGGAACGAGAAATACTAACAGCATCACAAATATCTGTAACTATCAATACAAACTGAATTGTTACATTACTGCTTGAAGTATATTTATTAGGTCAAACCTTAGAAAAACCAAACATATTATTTGTGAATTTACAAAATTCTTAATTTTAAATTTATAATCTTGAATTTTCTCTGGTGTAAATAAAAAAAATGAGTTTCTTAATAATTTCTTTTAAATTCCCCGTTCAGGTAGTGTCCCATAGAGAAGAGGTTGAATAGTGTTATGTTCCGTTAAAATTGAATTGCTGCTATAAATACAAGAATGTATTAAAACAAGGTCTAATAAATTACTATATAAATCCGGCAGCATTTACTTAATCGTAATTTTAGAACTGTGCAAATTCATCCTCACTCCGAATTTAACCATAGCCGCGATCGCCGTGAACAGGGTTTGCAAAATTTGCTCGACCGCCTTGTTAAAACAATGCAGCGCGATGAGTTAGTCCGGCAAACAACCAATCAACTCAGAGAATCGCTTCAGGTTGATCGGGTGGTGTTGTATTATTTTTATAGTCAGTGGCAAGGACAGGTGACTTTTGAATCTTTGAGTTCTCAAGAATTCTCAATACTTGGTTCCACTGGCCCAGATGATTGTTTTAACAACGAATATGCTGCTTTATACTTAGCAGGACGGATAAAAGCGATCGCTGATATTGAATTAGAGCCAATCCAGCCTTGTCACCGAGATTTTTTGTACAATTTGCAGGTTCGCGCCAACTTGGTTGTACCAATTTTAATTCCTAGAGGATTATGGGGATTGCTAATAGCACATCACTGTCAAGGACCTCATTATTGGTCGCCATCAGATATAGAAATAATGCAAACAGGGGCACAAACTCTAGCAACAGATCGAAACATTCTGGAGAGTTAAGTCACTGTGTATTCAATGGTTGCTCTATTTACGCCGTGACGTACTAGTACCGCAAGACGGAAGTCAAAAGTCAAAATGAATACAGTATAGGCGTTTCGTTGATTTGGAATGGGTTGTTTATTTCCGCCACACTGTACTAGTTAGCAAATTGGCTTTTAGCTTATTTTCTCTATTCCCCAATCTCAAATCTGAAATTTTATGGATTCCAATGCTTTGCTGTGTGCAGCGATCGCAAATCACATTACCACCTCTCCACAGCAGCGAATTACTTTCGCCGAATTCATGGATCTGGCCTTATATCACCCTGAACACGGCTACTATTCCAGCGATGCAGTCAAAATTGGCTTTCAAGGTGGTGATTTTTTTACCTCTCCCAACCTCAGCGCTGACTTCGGCGAGTTACTAGCAGAACAGTTTTTCCAAATGTGGGAGATTTTAGGAAAACCTATACCCTTTTCTCTGGTAGAAATGGGAGCAGGTCAAGGACTGCTAGCATTGCATATCCTCAAATATCATCAACAGCACTACCCAGATTTTTTTACTGCACTGGAATATATCATTGTTGAAAAGTCTCCAACTTTAAGACAAGAACAGCAGCAACGCTTACAAGATTTACCCGTGCATTGGTGCAATCTAGAGGAAATACCACCAAATGCGATCGCAGGCTGCTTTTTTTCTAATGAGTTAGTCGATGCTTTCCCTGTCCATCAATTCATCCTAGAAACAGGCGAACTCCGAGAAATTTATGTAACCACAGATAAGAATCAAAAAGAAACCAATGCCCCATACCTATCATTTGTAGAAGTCACAGGAGAACCTTCAAAGCACCAACTGGCTGAATATTTAGATTTAGTAGGAATCGATTTGACCCAAAGTGTATATCAAGATGGCTACCGTAGTGAAATTAATTTAGCTGCTCTAGACTGGTTGAGTATAGTAGCAGACCGCTTGCAGCGTGGCTATGTGTTAACAATTGATTATGGCTACCCTGCTAGTCGTTACTATAATCCCAGGCGATCGCAAGGAACGTTACAGTGCTATTATCACCATCGTTTCCACGACAACCCTTATATCAATATTGGGCGACAAGATATCACTGCCCATGTTGACTTTACGGCTTTGGAAATTTGGGGTGAGAAGTGCAATTTAAAGAATGTTGGTTTTATTCAGCAGGGATTGTTTTTGATGGCGTTGGGGTTAGGCGATCGCATTGCAGCCCTTTCTTATCAACAGCAACCCCTCTCGCAGTTACTACAGAGGCGAGACGCACTACACCAATTTTTAGATCCCACAGGGCTGGGCGGCTTTGGAGTCCTAGTTCAGAGCAAAGGTCTGGATAAGACAGAAATTACTCAACCACTAAAAGGATTGGCCCTGCCAGAGTAAAAATAAATTTGAAAAGTTAAAACTCTATTTAAGAATGCAGTATTAGTCTTATTTAGACTAGCATAACAGTGATTACTGTAAAGTTAAACACACCACCAAAGTAATAATTATGTCCACTCATGACCTGTTAATGTTAGTAACCTTACTTACTCCAGGGCTTTTACTTTCAGTGATAATTATGGCGACTTTTGCTGCTGGTGGCTAATTGCCAGAGATATAAGTCACTAGTGAGTGAACAGTTATCAGTGTTTAGACATAACTGTTTACTGATAACTGATATTAAAATCAAACGATGGAACTACAACAGGCTACGCCTACGCTGTATTAAAGGAACGTGAAAAATGAAGGTGGCATTTCTGGGAACTGGACTGATGGGGCTACCAATGGCTCAAAGGTTATTAGCCGCAGATATACAGCTAGTTGCCTACAATCGTACCCCAGAAAAATTAGCACCACTAAAAGCAGCTGGAGCTGAAGTTGTTACACATCCCCGCCACGCCATTCGTGGTGCTGAGTGCGTAATCCTAATGCTTACTAATGCCCCGGCTATTTATAATGTGTTGCTTTCAGATACTGCTTGGCAAACTCTGGAAGGACGCACGATTATCCAAATGGGAACAATTACTCCCACAGAAAGCCAGGAAATTAGAGATGCAGTTGTTGGTGGTGGTGGTGAGTATTTAGAAGCACCTGTATTAGGAAGTATCCCAGAAGCAAAAGCTGGCAAGTTGAGTGTTATGGTAGGGGCAGAGCCAGAACAATATCAACGCTACTTAAAGCTACTCCAAAATTTTGGGACAGAACCTTTACTTATAGGGCCAGTAGGATCTGCGGCGGCGCTCAAATTAGCATTAAATCAACTAATAGCTTCCCTAACAACTAGCTTTGCTCTGAGTCTGGCTTTTGTCCAGCGTCAAGGTGTCGATGTGGATGTGTTTATGCAAATCTTGCGCGACAGTCCACTTTACGCACCTACCTTCGACAAAAAGCTACAACGGATGTTGGATGGCAATTATGCTGATCCGAATTTCCCCACAAAACATTTGCTCAAAGATACAGAATTGTTTATCTCTGAAGCGAAATCCCGAAGTTTGGATCTCAGTAGTATTAAAGGTGTGCGGCAAATCTTGCAAACAGCCGTAAAAATGTCATTTGCTGATGATGATTACTCATCACTATTTTCTGTAATTAAAGAATGGGGAGAGTGATGGGGGATTGAAGAAGGCAGGAGGCAGAGGGCAGAAAGCAGAAGGAAACAATTGAATGGGGATTCAGACCCCAACCAATTGTCAGCGCTTTTGTTTTCGGCGGGGTATTAAACCGCAAGTTCGCTTTGGTCACGGGCTTCAGACCTGGAGCCAGTATTCCCAACTGAGCCTCCTGCACTCTGCCTTTCTTGATAAATTTTCGTAGGGTAGGACGCTAGCTGTGCTACCTAATTAACAAAGATATTACTGTCCATTAATAGTAGTTGATGGAGAAAAGGGTAGAGATTCCGGCTGAGGTTGAGGTTGAGGTGCTGGTTGAGGATTTAGAAATTCCTGCCAAGCCCTAATTTGCTCTTGTGCTGCACTGTAAGCAGAACTACCGCGTGGAATCGATTTTGCAATGTCCATCCCTCTAGCAATATCAGACTGACCTTGAGAGCGTGCTATTTCTAACAATTGCTGGCTCCATTGGTCAATAGCCAGATTCGCATCCATACGCAAGATACTATTGTTTGAAACCCGATCCGCCAGTCGCATTGCTTCAACCAAAGCTTCTGGCGTGCCAGCTGCCCCAACTTCTTGAGCTTTTTTCCAGTTTTCTCTAGTGCGAATTTGCCCTTGCCAGTCATTTACCGCAGCTTGTGCTTCTTGTGAAAGCGCCCTTCCTGACGATGCAATTTGTTGGGCTAGGTTAATAGCGGCAGTGAGATTTCCGCTATTAGCCAGTTCTTGCGCCTGATCTAAGTAGGGCTGGTCTTGAATTCGCTGAATTTTTCCTATCCAAGTACGAATTTTTTTCCGTGCTTCTGGATATAATGCACGACCTCTACGAATTTCGCTAGCCTGAGCGATCGCAGCTTGCAAGGAGTTAATATCATCAAATATTGCTATCTGTTCGGCGCGTTCTAAGTAAGGTTGGTCTTCAATTGTCTCCACTTGGGCACGCCAACGACCCATTTCTTGCCTAGCTTCTGTAGCGCGGGGATTACTCGCAGGAATCAGTTGCACTTGAGCGATCGCTGCTGTTAAATTAGGGACTGTTCCCTGGCTGGCCAATATTCTCGCTTTTTCTAGATTGGCAACATCTTCAATTTCTAACTGCCAACGAGCAATCAGTTCCTGTGCTTCATTATACACTCGTCTTGAAGGATCAATCTGTTGTGCTTGAGCGATCGCAGCCTCTAAACCAGAAACATTACCTATCCAAGCACTCCTTTTCGCGTCAGCTATGGCGATAAAGTCATCTGTTTCGCTCTGTAGTTTCGTAATCTCTGGAATTTGTCTAGCAATATTTAGTGCTTCATCCGCATCTTGCTTATCTAGTTTTGCCTGTGCCAATTCCAGCATTTTGCGTCCAAATGCGGGAATCGCTTCCTGAGCTTTTTGATAAATGTAGCTTTCTTGCCCAATAGACTCGGCTAACTTGATAGCTTCTAATAAATTATCAACAACTTGGCTGTTTGCTAAATTTTCAGCTTTTCCTAACTTATCGCCATCTTCTCGCGCTGTGGCAATTAGACGATTCAATTGATCGTATTTAGTACCTGCCCAATATTGATTGTCTACGCGCAGCATTTTGGCGGATAGCATGAAGGCCGATTGCCAGCGTCGTTCCTTTACTTCTGCGATCGCACCGTTGTATGTAGCTTCTGCCTTTGACCAAATCGACTGCCATTTGTTAATTTGCTCATCGACTAATTTATAAGCTGCCACATCTTCGGGTATCTTACGAGCAGTAGCGATCGCTTCTTCTAAATTTCCAGTTTGGAAACTTTGATCAGCTAACTTCAAAATATCCCGTGACCATTCTTCGATGAAACGATCAATTTCTCCATGCAACGGGTGATTTTGTGGTAGTTCCTTCACCAGAGCGATCGCTTGCAAAAGATCGTTTACTGTCTGCTTAGAAGCCGCCAACTGAGCGCAGTGTAGCCGCACAGAAGCACTAGCTAGGGGCCAGAAAATCGAGGGGCAATTAGGGGCAGTTGGCAACTTTAGCAGCATTGCAATTGACAAGAACCCTACACTGCCAGGAATTAACATTAGCAGTACTGACCACAACACCCAGCTTTTCATCCAGCGTGGCAATTTACCAAAGCTTCTGCTGAGTTGGGTAGTTTCTTCTGAATGACTATTTATAGGTAATCCTTCTCTACGAGACGCTTTGGGTAGCTTTTTGCCCCATAGGGGCATATCGTTTTTTTTTCGCCGCTTCACTGACTTGGAAGTAGAACCAGTAGCTGGGACATCAAATGGCTGAGTTTCTCCGAATTGCTCTGTTCGGGATAATCTTTTGTTTTGATCTGGCTCTTTTCCACTGGCTGAAGACCAACTGTCTGGAATATCCCGCTCTGTCATCTCTCACACCAAAATAATTGAATAGCGCTCTGTTTTAGGTCGATAATTCCATTGTTGACATAGTAACTTTCTGATGATTAAAAAGCTATTTTTTTGAGTATCTCTTTCCACAGAGTAGCATTAGCAATCTAAAAAATCAGTGCCCTTTTATACTTTATCCGGAAACGGTAGATTCAGCTTGCAAATCGGCAATTAGTTGAGCTAACTGATCGCTACTTGCCTGGTAGACGTTGCCGCAAAACTCGCAAATTGCTTCAGCACCATCATCTTTAATAATCATATCTTGCAGTTCGGCTTCTCCCAAAATCTTCAGTGCCCCCAAAACGCGATCAAAAGAACAACCACAGTGGAAACGCAGCATTTGCCGTTCGGGAAAGATTTCCAGTCCCATGTCTCCCAGTAAGTCGTTAAAGATTTCAGGTAACGTCTTACCAGCTTGCAACAATGGCGTAAATCCTGCTAAACCAGCAACCCGTGATTCCAACGTTTCTACTAGGGCTTCGTCTCTGGCAGCTTTGGGCAATACTTGTACCAGTAATCCTCCAGCCGCGGTTACTCCGCCTGCTCCCACAAACACACCTAAAACTAAAGCTGAAGGTGTTTGTTCAGAATTTACTAGATAATGAGCCACATCATCGCCAATTTCGCCAGAAACTAGTTCTACCGTACTAGAGTAAGGATAACCATAACCGATATCCCGGACAACATAGAGGTAGCCGCCACCTACTGCACCGCCAACATCTAGCTTACCTTTGGCATTGGGAGGCAATTCCACCGATGGATTTGCCACATACCCGCGTACCGTACCATCTAAGCCTGCATCTACCAATATGCCGCCCAAAGGCCCATCGCCCTTCACGCGGACATTGACCCTTGACCCAGTTCGCTTCATACTAGAAGCCATTAGTAAGCCTGCTGCCATAGTTCGACCGAGTGCTGCCGTTGCCACATAGGAAAGCTTGTGTCGTCCCCGTGCTTCTTCTGTTAAACGTGTGGTGATCACACCTACGGCACGAATTCCACCTTCGGCTGCTGTTGCACGAATTAACTGATCCGCCATGAATAACCTTACATTTCTTAACAAGTTCACTTTTTCTATTCTAAGTTCTCCGCAGGTAGAAAAGTGATGCCTTAATAATCAGTGATTGTATTTGCAATATTAGAAATAGCGATGTCTCACCTTTAGGTAATCCTATAAAAATGCTGGGTAATTTTCAACAAAGCCAACTGCGGATCGAAATCGAAGCATCAACAGATGCAATTCGTGACAGTCTGCTGCATCCGGTACAACTAGAAAAATGGCTCTTAGGGCAACGCTTTGCGCCAGGAATGCCAGAAGAACTGCTTCCAGGATTCCAGTTTACAACCTGGACTGGGCCAGTTGCGATTCATCATCAAGTAGATGTTGTCAAATCAAACTGTCTCCGCTTGGTACTTAGTGGAGGTATTGACGGGTTCCACGAATGGTACTGGGGAGAAGGTTGGGTACAGTCCCGCTTGGAAGGAGTTTCGCTTTTGCCTTTAAATTTGGGTCAAACAGTGAGTTTGTTAAGCTTGCGTCAGTTTTTGGCAACTCAAGAGCGTTAATTCGATTGACATAAAGAGATTGGGGATTGGGGATTGGTTATTCTCCGTGTCCCCAGTCCCCAGTTTATAAACCAGAAATAATGCCTAAAATAATTTTTACCAGTACAGATAAGTCTTCTGGAACTTTATAGCGTTGCTGGTCTTGAGTAACCTGGCGATTCGCACAAGGGCAAACCCCAAAACGTCGGTCTTCACCAGTCGGAACTACACTATATACATTAGCATCGCTAGCATTCAGTCCCGCTTCGGCCCGTTATAGTGTAGCAACGGCAGCTTATTCTTTTTTTTTAATTTAGAGAATAGCGATCGCCCCCGCATTTCCCATCTGCTGATATTGGTTCATTTCCTCTCGATCTGATTCAGCAACGGCTTCTGCTCCTTGCACTTCTGTCTGAGTTGTAATTCCCCTGTCTCAATAGTTCCGTTGGTTGTGAGTGCGATCGCCTCTCGCATTGCATTGGACTCAGTAGCGCTTTAAGTTGTGCATTAATGTGCGATCGTTATAACGAACTCTGCCGGGTATTGCCGTCTTCTCTTTAAACGAGCTTTTTTGCAAAACTCCCATAAGTTGGTGTTTTTGCCCTGGAGGTCGAAAGCGATGGCTTTTGCTTTTATTACTAACTAAGTGCCTTATATATATATGTTAAACTTAGCTGCGATCTGTATATAAGCTTGATATTGACATACTTAATACGTATATAGCAATCCTATTTGAATTGTGAAAGATATAGATAAAGAAACGAACCGCCATCTCTGCAAGAGTCTTTTACCAACGCGCTGCGTCTTGTAGAGAAGAAAGCAAAAGGAAGAAAGAAAAAAGAAACATATAATTTTCACTAATCATTTAGGACTGTTACAGCAATTAGCACATTTGAGTAAGAGCGTGAAATCTTTATAATTTATATCTAGAATTTCATCTTTTCTTTATTGACTTACAAAAGATTTGTATTATGTAGAATAAAAATTATTTGTAAAGTAATTAATAATTAAGCGAACTTAGGAGTTTCTCTATCAAAATAAATTATATATCCTTATAGTCAGGGTGTATAAAATAATATAAAAAGCCACATTTTTATATAAAAATACTTATTTAAAAATCACAATTACAGTTTACAGTTTTATAAACTTATTTAAGCATGATTCGTATAAAAAAGTTGCCTATCCTATTAATTATGTCTTTAATTCTGGGCATTTGAGTTAATTTATCAGTATTAATACTTTATAAGCTCTACTTATAGATTTTTGGTAAAATTAAGTTTTTACAGCATCATACTTATATCAATACTATGAATTAACCCCCAAATCTTTTTAAGATTTTTTATCAACTTTGTATAAATAGGAACTATGTAATATATTCAAAAAGGTGTGTAATACACATTTCTTAAATAACTAATTGCTTGATCTATTCAGCAATAACCCTATAATATTTTTAGCGGCACAAAAAAGTTACTAAATATACTTTTGTAGATTTGTTACTTTAAATGTGACGTGATTTAAATAACAACAATCAAGCAAACAGGAACTAAAATTATGGAAAGCACATTGTTTACTGCATTAAGCACTAACGAAGAAGCTAACTTGTCTGGTGGTAAGAAAAAAATCGTAAAAGTCAATAAAGGCGGCGATGCCGTTGGTGGCGACGGCATTGGCGGCGACGGTGTTGGCGTTGGTGGCAAAATTATTGTGAAGAAAAGTTTTGTTACTCTTCTTGATAGTACAGTTAGTGCAGATGGCATTGGAACTGGTGGTGCTGGAACTGGTGGTGCTGCAACTGGTGGTAATGCAGGATGATAGACTCTTAGGTTTGACGTAACGTTAAGTGTATAAAACTTATCATTACGCTCAAACCTATAGAGTTTAGTAGAGGAGAAACAATAACCTTAAGGCAGGATTAAATATGTTTTTAGACAAGCGAACCCCTGCGTTTTAAATTAAATAAGTTACCCTGTTACCGCAGGTTAAATTATTTTTGCAGTGCCTCAATTGTTAATTAACTTAATCCTACCAGCCATTATCTGCTTCCTTATCGCAAGTCATTTTAACATAGGTTTATGGTTTTCCTCTACTTTTCTTAAACAACCTTAACATTAAGGTTGTCCACCGATAAGCTTCAATAATTTTTAGCAGCGCTTTTCCATAAACATAACTGTTCATCTTTGAATAGTTATGTAGCGAAACAAGCGCTGCTACTTGATCAATTGAGTATATTTACCAGATTTTTATAACTTTGGATAATGAAACTGTTTTTACCTTACTTACTGCAAACGAATAACCAAATTTATCTATTCGTTTGCAGTAAGTAAGTATGACTAGCCTTTTGAAGGTGACTAATAAAATATCTTTTTTTCTCTCTGCACCTGACGCGTCTGGAGCGGTTCAAAAGTCTTTATATTGAACTACAACACCTTTACTGTAAAAGCCTAAGTAATAGTGGGGTAGAGATACCAAAATTACGGGTATTTTTCCTGTAGAGATATGGAATACTAATCATTTTGGTAGACGTTTATTCTCATTATCTTAAGTGAAAATAGCTTTGTCAAGGTTAAAAACTGATAATTGGTAACTGATGTTAACTATGAAAAGCACTCAAACATCCCCAATGTTTATCTCACTAACTAAAATCGAAGAAGCAAACTTGTCTGGTGGTGAGAGTATTATTAGAATAGGAGCAGACGGAGTAGGAGCAGACGGAGTAGGAGCAGACGGAGTAGGAGTAAACGGAGTAGGAGCAAACGGAGCAAGTTTACAAATCGGAGCAAGTGACCGAATTGGACGAGCTACATCCAAGAGAGCAAAACTAGAAAATCGGCTGAGACGTACTGTAGAAAAGCTAGAAAGGCTACGCTCTCGACTAAAAAATCTTTAACGATTAATTAGTCCTAATATTTAGATGAATCAACTGCCGAACTCGACTGTATAAGTGAAGCATAAGTTTTAGATAAGCTTTTGTTTTACCGTCAAGTAAAACTACAATCTTGATCACTCACTATCTTAAAGTCATCATTTGAGAGTATTGGATTATTGAAGTAATACAATCCAATACTCTTGAATATTTAAAACCTTATACTCCAATACAGTTCAGTTAAGCATTGATTTATTCTCTCTGTGTTCTCTGCGCGTCTGTATGTTAGTTAAAAAAACTAACTTTGACAAAGAGTTTTAGCCTCAACTGAACTATATTGCCTTATACTCAACTCTTTTGGCTCGATAATTTACAATATTGTTGGCTCACTGACGACTTCCACCACCGACAACAGGGGTGGTTCTTTTTTGAGTTCAATAACTGCTTCTCGGTTTCTCAAATCCTCCTTACTAAGGCAATGGAATCACAAAGACATCTGGAATTCTCGATATATCCCATCTGCCAGCACAGGGGTAACGAACACCGATAACCGTTTGTTTAGAAGTCCAATCCAACTTTAGCCGGAGAATTTCTGCTCGAAAGCAAACATTGAGAAATTCTGTTACTGCCCCATGTTGCCCAGTTTTCAGGTTTATGGGAATTAGTTCTCCATGTGACCAATTCATAACGGGTATCAGTGCCATCATCACAAGCCAGATACTCTTCAAAGGTAAATCGTTTAGTAAATGCTGGGGTTGTAGTCATGGCATAAGCATCTGATTTGCCTTTACCTGATTCTAATTCGGCTTCACTACCAACACCGAACAATTAGCCTCTTCCACAACTTGACTGCTAACAGAACCTTGGACAATTCGCTTCATCCCAATCAACCCTCGGCTGCCAATTATAATCAAGTCAGTTTTGTAAATATTGGCAAGGCGAATAATCTCTTCGGCAGGATCACCAGTTACCAGTTCTAAATCACTGCTGACTGATAAGTTTTCCTGATAAGATTGCAGCTGTTTTTCAACATGAAAATAAGAAAATGTTGGTGACTCTGGCTGAGGACGATCAGCGGGTAGTTCCATCTCTGACTCTGGCGTAAGAAAAACATGACAAAGAATAACCTTGGCATCTTTTGATAAGGCCAAATTATCTAAAGTCTGAATTACTCGTTCTGAAACTTCCGAACCGTCCAGAGCTACCAAAATATTGTTTAGCACCGCCCTCGTCTCCTAAAGAGTAGACCCCTTACATAAGTATGTAGCAAAACTTGTTGGCAGCTACACTAAATTATTTTTTCGTCTGCCTACTTAGTTTATATTTGAGGCTGTGCTATTGATCGCTTTCACCCCACTTTGATGCTAGTGGGGCGCAGCAACTGATGTAGAGAATATTTTCGCCAGTTCTTTGGGGAGGGTTGCCCTCCTCTGAACTGTTAGCTGGCTTATTATGCAAGTAACTCCTTCCTTAAATAAGCCAGTGGATTAGGTGAGCAATGCCCAACTTGTAGACGCCCGCCAAAAAACTATTCCAAATTACTCTTCTTGCTGAATTCGGCGCCGGACTGAATCAGCATGAGAAGGTAAGCCCTCTGCTGTTGCTAGCACATCAATGGTACTAGCCACATTTTGCAGCGCGGTTTGGGAATATTGAATAATACTGGAGTGTTTGAGGAAAGTTTCCACCCCTAATGCCGAGGCATAACGGGCAGCGCCAGAAGTTGGCAAGGTGTGGTTAGGCCCTGCCAAATAGTCTCCTACAGCTTCTGGTGTAGAGTAACCCAAAAAGATTGCCCCAGCGTGGCGAATCTGTGGTAGGAGCGCCCAAGGGTCTTTAACTTCTAATTCCAGGTGTTCGGGGGCAAATTCATTTGAGAGTTCTGCTGCTGCTTGGAGCGATTCTACAAGGACAATCAACCCATAATGAGCGATCGCTTTTTCTGTGTCTATTCGCCGTGGATGATCTACTAGCTGTCTTTCTAAGGCTAATTGCACGTTTTTCGCTAAAGCCGCATCTGTCGTCAGCAAAATTGCTGCCGCCATTGGATCGTGTTCGGCTTGGGCCAGCAAGTCAGCAGCTACATGCACCGGATTTGCGGTTTCATCGGCAATCACCAGCACTTCACTAGGGCCTGCCAAAGAATCAATGCCGACGGTGCCATATACAAGTTTTTTCGCTAGGGTGACATAAATGTTCCCAGGGCCAGTAATCACATTCACTTTCGGAATTGTTTCTGTGCCATAGGCTAAAGCAGCGATCGCTTGTGCGCCTCCAATGCGATAAATTTCTTGTACTCCTGCTTCTTGGGCAGCAACTAAAACTGCTGGGTTAATTGCACCCCCTGGGCCTGGTGGTGTTACCATCACCACGTGAGGTACAGCAGCAACATGAGCCGGAATTGCATTCATCAGCACTGTACTGGGATAGGCAGCGCGACCACCAGGCACATACAACCCCGCTCGATCTACGGGAGTATAGCGTTTGCCTAGCACTATTTCATCGTCGCCAAAATGTACCCAGCTTTTCGGTACTCGCTGACGATGAAACGCTTCAATTTGGCGGCAAGCTAGCCGAATTGCGCCCAGCAATTCTTTTGACACCTGCTGATAGGCTGCATCTAATTCCGAGCCTGTAACTAGAAGTTCTTCTGCTTTCAGGGTTTGCTTGTCAAATTCTGCTGTGTAATGCAATACAGCTTTGTCGCCTTGGCGCTTCACTGCCTGCAAAACTTCCCGCACAGTTGCTTCTTTATGAAGCACGTGTTCGTCATGGGTGCGATCGCAGATCCGTTGTAGTTCGGCTCTGACGTCTGCCTGCTGAGTAATGATTCGCAGCATGGAGTAAGGACAATGCCAAAATTATAATATTCACACCTGAGATTTAGTATTGCTCTTGACCCACTGGGGTGTGTAAGCTGACTCTAATTCTCTTCTCTAGCTTAACCTGGATTTTTTTGATACTCTCAAGCTTGCCAGCAGATGGTTTGCTTAAGAAAGCGATTCAATTACTCAGTTCCACCAGCCTCTGTAGGCTAGCAGCAGGAAGCAGGTGTGCCATTTCCCGCTACCCTTATGCCCTTTACCTCACTCCTTACGGGGTGGAGGTAGTGTGTTTACACATCCAAATCCCCCATATTTACAGCGGTCAGGGTCTGAGTAGAATTTTTACTTATTTTTTTCCTAATGTTTAGTAGTTAACATTTGTACAGACACGATAATATAATATCGATTCTATACTTGGAAAGCCTTGTGACTTTAGCTATTTACGCTTCTTTGCCTTTTTACAATACATCTTTAGGAATATATTCATTATACTGGCAAATCACATTGCTTAACTAGATGATGAATTTAGAGTCACTATTCTACTTGATGTACCTTAATTTTAACGCATTTCTTAAATTGACGGCACACCAAATTAAAGCCTGAATATTAGGGAGCGAGGGTTAGGGACTAAATTCTTCCCCAATCTCCAGCACCAAATTCCCAATTATTTTTTAGGAAATTATAACATTGGTAATTTGAATGCTATATTAATAAGTCTAGTAGTGTGTGTACATATTAATAGTATTTTTGGAATTGACTGTGGCGAATACAAAGTCTGCTCTCAAGCGTGCCCAAATCGCAGAACGTAACCGACTGCGTAACAAAGCTTACAAATCAGCAGTCAAGACGCTGATGAAGAAATACGTTAATGCTGTAGCTGTCTATACAGCTAATCCTACCCCAGAATTAAAACAAGAAGCACAAGCTCGGTTATCTGAGGCTTACGGCAAAATTGATAAAGCGATCAAACGGGGTGTGCTTCACCCGAACAATGGGGCTAGGAAAAAATCGAGATTGGCTCATAAACTAAAACCCCTAACTCCAGCAGTTGTTGAATAGTCATTGGTGAGTCAGTGCCCTCCTGTGACCCACAAAGCCACTATGTTATAAAGTTTTCCAAAGTTCTAGTAAGTGGTGTGAAACGCCAAGGGTAATGGCTTGCCAGTGCAGTCTTGAGGGTTTCCACACCACTTGCTATACGCCTCTTAACCCGTCCACGGTAGGGCTATCCAATGAGCTACTGGCTTAGGTTCTGCCCAATTAAAATAAGTGGCGGACATCGTTTCTCTTCTATTTGAAGCTTGGCGATCGCAAAGCAGTGACTAGTAGGAAGAAGATTCACCCGGAGGGTCATTTATCCTTAGTCGTGACAAGGGCTAATAATTTATGACCAATGACAAAGGGCAAAAAATGCAACTGATAGACACGCACGTTCATCTCAACTTTGATAGTTTCCAGCCGGATCTAGCAATGGTGCGATCGCGGTGGCAAGAAGCAGGAGTAGTACGTTTAGTACATTCGTGTGTTCACCCAGAGGAGTTTTCTAGCATTCAGTCTATAGCGCACGAATTTCCCGAAATCAGCTTTGCCGTAGGGTTACATCCTTTAGATGCTGATAAATGGAATAACGAGACAGCCGAGAAAATCAAAACTTTAGCGAGTTCTGACTCTCATGTGGTAGCAATTGGAGAAATGGGGCTGGATTTTTACAAAGCTGATAACTATGAGCATCAGCTTATGGTGTTTGAGTCGCAGTTAGCGATCGCATCTGAACTTAACTTACCAGTAATTATCCACTGCCGCGACGCTGCTGTGGCAACCAAAGAAGTGTTGCAAAAATGGCGGGATATCAAGGGAGAAACAGTGCGCGGTGTCATGCATTGCTGGGGAGGAACGCCAGAAGAAACTCAATGGTTTCTCGATTTAGGGTTATACATCAGCTTTAGCGGGACGGTAACGTTTAAAAACGCCAAAGCGATCCAATCCTCTGCTGCGATGGTGAGTAGCGATCGCCTTCTGATTGAAACAGACTGCCCATTTCTCGCCCCAGTTCCGAAACGGGGCGAAAGGCGTAACGAGCCTGCCTACGTGCAATACGTAGCCGAGCAAGTCGCTAAACTGCGTCAGGAAACGGTAGAAACGATCGCCCATCAAACCACCCAGAATGCCTGTGAATTATTTGGTCTGTCAATATAAAGTGTGCTTTAATCTATTTTATTCAGTTGTGCTAAAAAAAATAAAATTCTAGGGGGGAAAATATGGTAATATTATTCCCTCAAAAACACTTTGCTTGCGCCATAATGATAAAGGAAGGAACCTAAAATTTCTGAGCCTAATTTCCCGTACTGTTATCGGCTTGGCCATCCTCCAAATCTCTACAAGCGGATGCTCTCCACACATGACTAACCGTGCCAACCCAGATTGAGCTAGATTGCCCAACATCGGCTTGGTCTCTATCAAACCTATACAAAATCGTTAAACGAAATTGCCTTGTGAGTATAATCCAGCAAAATGAAGTGATTCTGATTCAAAGCCGACAAGGTGCGGATCATTCCCTCAGTCTTAGGATATTTAAGATATCACTGACAGTATAAATAGCGTGGCCGATTTCAGACACACCGTATAGAGCTGCGTCAGAAAATTAACGCGCTTTTTGGAGGGGAAATGAAGAAAGTAGATAAAACTCAGGAATATCTCAACTGTATATTCTTGTTAAATCAAGACTATAGTGGGTTTTTGGCGTTTGAGTCCCCGATTTTGGGCGATTACCCCCTTGTCCAAATTGCTCATTCCAGCTTTAATCGCTGCATTTGCCCACATATGCTATTTACAGGTGTGTAAGAAGAAACTCCCAAACAGCTACTGACACTTGCTAGCAGTGGGAAGCGTTAAACAGCAGTGTCTAAGTAAAAATTTAACCAGGTTGACAAAGGTAGAGGCATGACCAAAGAAACATACATGGAACCCGCCTTTCTATTGCCCGACTTGATTGAAATCCAGCGCTCAAGCTTTCGCTGGTTTTTGGAAGAAGGGCTGATAGAAGAACTTAACTCCTTTAGTCCTATTACAGATTATACGGGCAAATTAGAACTGCACTTTTTAGGACATAACTACAAACTTAAGGAGCCAAAGTACAGCGTCGAAGAAGCCAAACGGCGGGATAGTACATACGCCGTCCAAATGTATGTTCCCACACGGTTGATTAATAAGGAAACCGGGGAAATCAAAGAGCAAGAGGTATTCATTGGTGATTTGCCTTTGATGACCGATCGCGGCACGTTTATTATTAACGGGGCCGAGCGGGTAATTGTCAATCAAATCGTGCGATCGCCAGGGGTTTATTACAAATCAGAAATCGACAAAAACGGGCGACGTACTTATTCAGCTAGCTTAATTCCCAACAGGGGAGCATGGCTGAAATTTGAAACAGACCGTAACGATTTGGTGTGGGTACGTATCGACAAAACCCGCAAACTCTCAGCGCAGGTACTCTTAAAAGCTTTAGGTTTATCAGACAACGAAATCTTTGATGCCTTACGCCATCCAGAGTATTTCCAAAAAACCATCGAAAAAGAAGGGCAATTTTCTGAAGAAGAAGCCCTGATGGAGTTATATCGGAAACTGCGTCCTGGTGAACCACCTACAGTATTAGGTGGACAACAACTCCTAGACTCCCGATTCTTTGACCCGAAACGTTATGACCTTGGTCGCGTCGGACGGTACAAACTCAACAAGAAATTGCGCCTTTCTGTCCCAGATACAATGCGCGTGTTGACTGCTGGCGATATTTTGGCAGCCGTAGATTACCTAATCAACCTAGAATATGATATCGGTAACATCGATGACATTGATCACCTAGGTAACCGTCGAGTTAGAAGCGTCGGTGAATTGCTGCAAAACCAAGTGCGGGTTGGCTTGAACCGTTTAGAAAGAATTATTCGAGAACGGATGACTGTATCCGATGCCGAAGTTCTAACCCCCGCTTCCTTGGTCAACCCCAAACCACTGGTAGCAGCAATTAAAGAATTCTTTGGTTCCAGCCAGTTAAGTCAGTTCATGGATCAAACCAATCCTCTCGCAGAACTGACCCACAAACGCCGCCTGAGTGCCCTTGGCCCTGGTGGTTTAACCCGCGAACGCGCTGGATTTGCAGTGCGAGATATTCACCCTAGTCACTATGGACGCATTTGCCCCATTGAGACACCAGAAGGCCCCAACGCCGGATTGATTGGCTCCTTAGCAACCCATGCGCGGGTTAACCTGTACGGCTTCCTCGAAACACCATTTAGACCTGTAGAAAATGGGCGAGTCAGATTTGATCTGCCTCCAGCCTACATGACAGCCGATGAAGAAGACGATCTACGGGTTGCTCCTGGAGATATTCCTGTAGATGAAACCGGGCACATTATTGGGCCACTAGTGCCAGTCCGTTATCGCCAAGAATTTTCTACCACAACACCAGAACAGGTGGATTACGTAGCAGTATCTCCTGTACAGATTGTGTCGGTAGCAACCAGCATGATTCCCTTCTTGGAGCATGATGACGCTAACCGAGCGCTGATGGGATCGAACATGCAACGGCAAGCAGTCCCCCTGCTCAAGCCAGAACGTCCTTTGGTGGGTACTGGTTTGGAAGCCCAAGGAGCAAGAGACTCCGGGATGGTGATTGTATCGCGTACTGATGGCGATGTCACTTATGTGGATGCTACAGAAATTCGCGTCCGTCCTAAAGCTAATACCCAAGAAATTAAGTACACCCTTTCCAAGTACCAACGTTCTAACCAAGACACCTGTTTAAATCAGAAGCCTCTCGTCCGCATTGGTGAACGGGTTGTTGCTGGTCAGGTATTGGCTGATGGCTCCTCCACCGAAGGCGGTGAATTGGCGCTAGGACAAAATATCGTTGTTGCTTATATGCCTTGGGAAGGCTACAACTACGAAGATGCGATTTTAATCTCTGAAAGACTGGTGCAGGATGATGTCTACACCTCAATTCACATTGAAAAATATGAAATTGAAGCTAGACAAACCAAACTGGGGCCAGAAGAAATTACCAGAGAAATTCCCAACGTCGGGGAAGATGCCTTGCGTCAGTTGGATGAACAAGGAATCATTCGCATTGGGGCATGGGTAGAAGCTGGTGATATCTTGGTAGGAAAAGTCACACCCAAGGGTGAATCTGACCAACCGCCAGAAGAAAAACTGTTGCGTGCAATTTTCGGTGAAAAAGCGCGAGATGTACGGGACAATTCCTTGCGAGTACCAAACGGTGAAAAAGGTCGCGTAGTTGATGTGCGCTTGTTTACTCGTGAACAAGGCGATGAACTACCACCAGGAGCCAATATGGTAGTCCGGGTGTATGTTGCTCAAAAACGCAAAATCCAAGTTGGTGACAAAATGGCAGGACGCCACGGGAATAAAGGGATTATTTCTCGGATATTACCGGCGGAAGATATGCCTTATTTGCCCGATGGTTCACCAGTGGACATTGTACTTAACCCCTTGGGTGTACCCAGTCGGATGAACGTCGGACAAGTATTTGAATGCCTCTTGGGTTGGGCTGGTCAAACCTTGGGAGTGCGATTTAAGATTACTCCCTTTGATGAAATGTACGGGGAAGAGTCATCTCGTCGAATCGTGCATGGCAAATTGCAAGAAGCACGAGACGAAACAGGGAAAGACTGGGTATATAACCCAGAGAACCCAGGCAAAATCATGGTGTATGACGGTCGGACAGGTGAACCCTTTGACCGAGCAATTACCATCGGTGTGGCTTACATGCTGAAGCTGGTGCATTTGGTGGATGATAAGATCCACGCCCGTTCCACAGGCCCATACTCACTCGTGACTCAGCAACCCTTGGGTGGTAAAGCACAACAAGGTGGTCAGAGATTTGGAGAAATGGAAGTGTGGGCATTGGAAGCCTTTGGTGCAGCTTACACCTTACAGGAATTGCTCACAGTTAAATCTGACGATATGCAAGGACGGAATGAAGCGTTAAATGCGATCGTTAAAGGTAAGGCAATTCCTCGACCTGGAACCCCAGAATCCTTTAAGGTGCTAATGCGCGAGTTGCAATCATTGGGCTTAGACATTGCCGTACACAAGGTAGAAACCCAAACAGACGGCAGTTCCCTAGATGTGGAAGTCGATTTGATGGCAGATCAATCAGCCCGTCGCACACCTCCTCGACCAACTTATGAATCTCTTTCCCGCGAATCGCTGGAAGAAGACGAATAAGGATTCGGGAATAGGGCATGAAGCATAGGCAATGGGAACAATGCCTAATGCCCAATGCCCCGTTCCCAATTTTGTAAAACTAAATATACTCAAAACTCATAATTCGGAACTCAGCATTTAAGTATGAGACCTGCCCAAACTAATCAGTTTGACTACGTAAAAATCGGCTTGGCTTCCCCCGAACGCATTCGACAATGGGGCGAAAGAACATTGCCCAATGGTCAAGTAGTAGGTGAAGTTACCAAACCAGAGACGATTAACTACCGAACTCTCAAGCCAGAAATGGATGGCTTATTTTGTGAGCGCATCTTTGGTCCCGCAAAAGATTGGGAATGTCATTGTGGCAAGTATAAAAGAGTTCGTCACAGAGGTATTGTCTGTGAGCGCTGTGGGGTAGAAGTCACCGAGTCACGGGTGCGTCGCCACCGCATGGGCTATATTAAACTCGCTGCACCAGTAGCTCACGTTTGGTATCTCAAGGGTATTCCTAGCTATATTTCCATCCTGTTAGATATGCCCTTGCGGGATGTCGAACAGATTGTCTATTTCAACTCTTATGTTGTCCTGAGTCCAGGTAATGCCGAAACTTTAACTTACAAACAGCTACTGAGCGAAGACCAGTGGTTGGAAATAGAGGACCAAATTTATAGCGAAGATTCTGTGCTTCAAGGCGTAGAGGTAGGTATTGGGGCTGAAGCGCTGTTGCGTTTGCTTGCCGATATCAATTTGGAACAAGAAGCCGAAAGCCTACGCGAAGAAATTGGCAATGCCAAAGGACAAAAGAGAGCCAAGCTAATTAAGCGACTGCGGGTAATTGACAACTTCATTGCTACTGGTTCAAAACCAGAATGGATGGTGATGGCAGTTATTCCCGTAATTCCCCCGGACTTGCGCCCAATGGTGCAACTAGATGGTGGACGCTTTGCCACGAGCGATTTAAATGATTTGTATCGGCGGGTAATTAACCGCAACAATCGTTTGGCACGCTTGCAAGAAATTTTGGCACCAGAGATTATTGTGCGGAACGAAAAGCGGATGCTGCAAGAGGCAGTGGATGCTTTGATTGACAATGGTCGTCGGGGACGCACTGTGGTAGGGGCAAATAACCGACCTCTGAAATCTTTGTCTGACATTATTGAGGGTAAGCAAGGACGTTTCCGGCAAAACTTGTTAGGTAAACGGGTTGACTACTCTGGGCGTTCTGTAATTGTGGTCGGACCAAAGCTGAAAATTCACCAGTGCGGTTTGCCTAGAGAAATGGCAATTGAGCTATTTCAACCATTTGTGATTAACCGCTTGATTCGTAGCGGCATGGTGAATAATATCAAAGCTGCGAAAAAGCTGATATCGCGTAATGACCCCAGCGTTTGGGATGTGCTGGAAGAGGTGATTGAAGGACACCCTGTAATGCTAAATCGGGCACCAACTTTGCACCGCTTGGGTATTCAGTCTTTTGAACCGATTTTGGTAGAAGGTAGAGCGATTCAACTGCATCCTCTGGTGTGTCCAGCATTTAACGCCGACTTTGACGGTGACCAAATGGCGGTACACGTCCCATTGTCCTTAGAAAGTCAAGCTGAGGCTCGGTTGTTGATGTTGGCTTCTAACAATATTTTGTCACCAGCCACGGGTAAACCGATCATCACGCCTAGCCAAGATATGGTATTGGGAGCGTATTACTTAACAGCAGAAAATCCTGGTGCGACAAAAGGTGCAGGAAAGTACTTTTCTTCGTTAGAGGATGTAATTATGGCTTTCCAGCAAGAGCAAATTGACTTGCACGCCTATATCTATGTGCGGTTTGACGGTGAAATAGAATCAGACCAACCGGATACAGAACCCGTGAAAGTGACGGAAAACGAGGATGGCAGCCGGACATTACTCTATAAGTTCCGTCGAGTCAGACAAGACGCTCAGGGCAATGTACTTTCACAGTATATATACACAACTCCTGGTCGTGTTATTTACAATAATGCCATCCAGGAAGCACTTGCAAGCTAGTCATTTGTCCTTTGTCCTTTGTCCTTTGCTAATGACAAATGACTGATGACTAATGACTAATGACTAATGACCAAGGACTAATGACCAATGACTGAAAAAATGATTTTTCGCAATCGGGTGGTTGATAAAGGTCAACTGAGAAATTTAATTTCTTGGGCCTTTACGCATTGTGGTACAGCGCGAACCGCAGTGATGGCGGACAAACTGAAAGATTTGGGATTTCGCTACGCTACCAAAGCAGGGGTTTCCATCAGTGTAGACGACTTGATGATACCACCAACTAAGCGATTGCTCTTAGACGCAGCTGAAGAAGAAATTCGCGCCACCGAAACTCGTTACCAACGGGGAGAAATCACTGAAGTAGAACGCTTTCAAAAGGTAATCGATACCTGGAATGGTACCAGTGAAGCTTTGAAAGATGAAGTAGTCGTCCACTTCAAGAAGACTAATCCCCTGAACTCCGTATACATGATGGCATTCTCCGGGGCACGGGGTAACATCTCCCAAGTCCGGCAGTTGGTGGGAATGCGGGGACTGATGGCAGATCCTCAAGGCGAAATTATCGATTTGCCCATCAAAACCAACTTCCGTGAAGGACTTACTGTAACGGAATACATTATTTCGTCTTACGGTGCCAGAAAAGGATTGGTGGATACTGCCTTGCGGACGGCTGACTCTGGTTATCTCACCCGCCGTTTGGTAGACGTATCCCAGGATGTAATTATTCGGGAATTTGACTGCGGCACCACTAGAGGTCTTGCGATTCGACCCATGACAGAAGGTGCCAAAACCTTGATTCCTCTGGGAACCCGCTTGATGGGACGGGTTATTGGCGAAGATGTGGTGCATCCGGTAACAAAAGAATTGATTGCAGCACGCAATTCGCCGATTCCTGAAGAATTGGCAAAGAAAATTGAAAAATCTGGGGTGGCAGAAGTTGTGGTGCGATCGCCCCTAACTTGTGAAGCCGCACGTTCCGTCTGTCAACACTGCTACGGCTGGAGTTTAGCCCACGCCAAGATGGTGGACTTGGGCGAAGCTGTAGGGATTATTGCCGCCCAAAGTATTGGTGAGCCTGGTACTCAGCTAACCATGCGGACATTCCACACAGGTGGTGTGTTTACTGGGGAAGTGGCACAACAAGTGCGTTCCAAAATCGATGGGACTGTTAAGCTCCCCCGCAAACTGAAAACCAGAACATATCGTACCCGCCACGGGGAAGATGCTCTATATGTTGAAGCTAATGGCATCATGCTTTTGGAGCCAACAAAAGTAGGTGATGTTACCCCAGACAGCCAAGAGGTTCATCTTACCCAAGGTTCAACACTATATGTATTTGATGGAAATAAGGTAAAACAAGGTCAGTTATTGGCAGAGGTTGCCCTTGGTGGACGCACAACTCGGACTAATACAGAAAAAGCAGTTAAGGATGTTGCCTCTGACTTAGCAGGGGAAGTGCAATTTGCCGAAGTAGTTCCAGAGCAAAAAACTGACCGTCAAGGTAATACCACAACCACAGCCGCACGCGGTGGCTTGATTTGGATTTTGTCTGGGGAAGTTTACAACTTGCCGCCTGGGGCAGAATTGGTGGTCAAAAATGGTGATGCGATCGCCGCTAATGGAGTTTTAGCAGAAACCAAGTTAAGCAGTTTGCACGGCGGTGTAGTGCGCTTGCCAGAAGCTACCCCAGGTAAGAGTACCAGGGAAATTGAGATTATTACCGCTTCTGTAGTATTAGACCAAGCAACGGTAACAGTCCAAAGTTCCCAAGGTCGCAACAACTACTTAGTTTCCACTGGCAACAACCAGGTATTTAACCTCCGGGCTACACCGGGCACAAAAGTGCAAAATGGTCAAGTGGTAGCTGAGTTAATTGACGATCGCTATCGCACAACCACTGGTGGTTTCCTGAAATTCGCGGGTGTAGAAGTCCAGAAAAAAGGCAAAGCCAAGCTGGGTTATGAAGTCGTGCAGGGCGGTACCCTTTTGTGGATTCCCGAAGAAAGCCACGAAGTTAATAAAGATATCTCCTTGCTGTTGGTGGAAGACGGTCAGTTTGTAGAAGCTGGTACCGAAGTGGTGAAAGATATTTTCTGCCAA
Organism: Nostoc desertorum CM1-VF14; assembly: GCA_019359245.1. Lineage (GTDB taxonomy): Bacteria > Cyanobacteriota > Cyanobacteriia > Cyanobacteriales > Nostocaceae > Nostoc > Nostoc desertorum. The sequence continues at coordinate 24,597 of JAHHHR010000076.1, forward strand.
AACAGTGGTGTGATAGAAGTCACCCAGAAAAACGACATCCTGCGGGAAGTTGTGGTGAAGCCAGGCGAACTGTTGATGGTGGACGATCCAGAATCAGTTATTGGGCGAGATAACACCTTCATCCAACCTGGTGAAGAATTCCAAGGCAATGTAGCCACAGAATTACGCTATATCCAGTATGTGGAGACACCAGAAGGACCTGCCCTGTTGAGTCGTCCAGTAGTTGAGTTTGCCGTACCGGATAATCCGGATGTGCCATCAACTACATCAGTAAGTCAACAAACTGGGCGTTCGATTCAGTTGCGGGCTGTGCAAAGACTACCTTACAAAGATTCGGAACGCGTCAAGTCTGTTGAAGGTGTAGAACTGCTGCGAACTCAACTAGTGCTAGAAATCGAGCAAGAAGGCGAACAAGACCACAATGCTTCGCCACTAGCAGCAGATATCGAATTGGTAGAGGATACTGAAGACCCAGAAGTTCAGCGCTTACAGTTGGTGATTTTGGAGTCCTTGGTAATTCGTCGAGACATTACTGCTGATGCCACCCAAGGTAGCACCCAAACCACACTTGAGGTACAAGATGGGCTTTCCATCGCCCCTGGAGCTGTGGTAGCACGTACCCAAATCTTGTGTAAAGAAGGGGGGATAGTACGGGGCGTCCGAAAAGGAACCGAAAATGTGCGTCGTTGTTTAGTGTTGCGCGATACTGATATGCTCATCACTAATACTAGTACTCAGCCTAAAGTCAAAGTGGGTGACTTGCTAGTAGAAGGTACAGAAATTGCTCCTGGAGTTTTTGCTCCAGAATCAGGGCAAGTAGTGGATATTAAAAATGCTGCTGCTGCATCTGGTGAGGAATCAGCCCTGAGTACTAAGAACTATGTTGTTACTACCCGCATTGGTCGCCCTTATCGAGTCAGCCCTGGTGCTGTGTTGCAAATAGAAGACGGCGATTTAGTACAACGGGGTGATAACTTGGTGCTGTTGGTGTTTGAACGCGCCAAAACCGGAGATATTATTCAAGGTTTGCCTCGGATTGAAGAACTGCTTGAAGCTCGTAAACCGAAAGAAGCGTGCATTTTATGTCGCCGGGCGGGTGAAGTTAAGGTAGTTTACGCTGAAAGTGGTGATGAAGCGATCGCTATTAAGGTCGTAGAATCAAACGGCGTGGTGACAGATTATCCTCTAGGCCCAGGACAAAACTTGATTGTGCCAGATGGCTCAACAGTATTAGCGGGACAACCGTTGACTGATGGCCCATCCAATCCCCACGAAATTTTGGAAATCTTCTTTAGCCTGGGTTCCGAAGATGGAATCTATGCTTGTGCCAGCATTGCCTTGCAGAAGGTACAGACATTCTTGGTGAATGAAGTGCAAATGGTGTATCAATCTCAAGGGATTGATATTTCCGATAAGCACATTGAAGTGATTGTTCGCCAGATGACCAACAAAGTCAGGATTGATGATGGTGGTGACACCACCATGCTTCCCGGCGAATTGGTGGAACTGCGCCAAGTTGAGCAGGTGAACGAAGCTATGGCAATTACAGGCGGTGCTAGGGCACAGTATACCCCCGTATTATTGGGTATCACCAAAGCATCCTTGAACACCGACAGCTTTATTTCCGCTGCATCCTTCCAAGAGACAACACGGGTACTTACCGAAGCAGCTATAGAAGGCAAATCCGACTGGCTGCGCGGCTTAAAGGAAAACGTGATTATCGGGCGATTAATTCCGGCGGGTACTGGCTACAATACCTATGATGAACCCGGTGCGATCGATGATTATGCTGCTGAGATTACCAGTAGTGTCTTGGATGAAGTTGATGATCCCCTGGATATGGTCTTAGATGACCGCACAGCTCGCACCTATAATTTAGATTCTCCTACTCTTGGCGAATCTGGTTTTGGTAGCAGACGTGCAGAAAGGTCAGTTCTAGATGACGAAGATGAATTAATCGCCGATGAAGTCGCAGACGACGACGATTATGAGGAAGACGAGGAAGACGAGGTAGATGATTTCGACGATGAATAGAGACTTGAAATTTATCGTCTCTATTAAAAGGTAAAAATTAATAAAGGCAAAAGAAGATTTTCTTTTGCCTTTTTATTTTGCTCTTTAAAAACACATTTTTCAATTCTCAATATTCTGGTTTCTACCTTTCAATCTAGTAGTCACTCAATTAGGGGGATTCAAAAGTAACGTCCTCATATAAATCTGCAACAGCACACCGAAAATCTACACTTGCTAAATGAATGATATCTTGTTGTCCATAAGGATAAAGTACCCATTGTCTCTCTGAGTTGCGTCGAAAACACTCAACATTTAACCGAGTTTGACTCACAAGTACATATTCCTGAAGTGACTCCATTTGTCGGTAGTCAGCAAATTTATCACCTCTGTCAAACGCTTCTGTTGTTGGAGATAGCACTTCTATAATTAACGAAGGGTAACGCAGAAAATTGTTAAAAGCTCTATCTCGTTGGTCACAACTTACCATGACATCGGGGTAGTAATAGGTATTAATCGACTCAATATGTGCTTTGGTGTCTGAGATATAAGCCTGGCAGCCGCTCCCGCGCAAATGATTTCTCAGCATAGCAAACAGATTTCCGCTAATAATTACATGGGTATTACTTGCTCCTGCCATTGCATAAACTTGTCCCTGTCTATATTCATGCTTGATAGGACTGGTTTCTTCTCCTTTGAGATAATCTTCTGGGGAAATATAGCTAAAATTTGAAGTTGCAACCATCTGTAATGACCTTGTGTGAGCCTTGTATCTAGTTTAAAAGAAGCTTGACGGCTAAATCCGCATAAATCTAGCAATAGCTAGATGCTGTAATTCTCTCAAGAGCTATAATCTACATCTGTTGCACCGAGAGATTAACTTGTGGATGTCATATTAGAACGATCGCACCAATTAAAACAAGCCTTAGTTGATTTTGTCCTTGATGCTGAAGGCGAACTTGCACAAGCGCTGGAAACTTATGCAGCCGCACAGTTGCGCCGTGGAAGTGGGGATAGTACACAGCAGGACTTAATCATCGATAGCTTTGTGACAGCAGGGAAAGTCGGTGATAAGTCACCATTAGAGTTGTTTATCGAAAGCCATCCAAATTTAGACCAGAGCGATCGCAACCTACTCAACAGCTGGCATCATAGTTTTATTGGTTTATTTGCCATTGCCAACATCCTACCTGATGGCTTTGAGTTGACGAATTGGTTGACAGATAAACGCTACATCGTCAAGCCAAACAATGTGCAAACATTACAGGCAATATCTCGGTTCAAAGTAGGAGAAATTTTACTAACTCGCATTTCTCCTGTTACCGATAACTACTGGATGTTTTCTGGCCCCTACACAGTAATGGGTAAATTAGGTAAACCAAAACTTGCTGTAGCAATTGGTAATTTCAAAGAAAACTATAAAAGTAATCTTTACAGCGATGCTCCAGACTTGTTAGAAGAAGCTTGGCAGTCAGTAGCACAATATCATCAGCAGTTTGTAGACTTTTTTGGTACTGATGAAATTACACTACCTGGATACCAGCTTAATAAAAAAATAGCTGAATTCCAAGAGGCAATTACTGAAAAACGCTTTGCAGAAGCAGGAATTGATACTTCTAAATCACTGGCTGAAGTGGCGGAAGCTGCTGGTATTGGAGACGAGGAAATTAAAGCAGCAGCACAAGAATTTGGTGCTGATTCCAACGTAGTCTCTCAGATGTTGAATAGCAAAAGCGGTAATAGCAAAATGGTTATGCCAAAAGTTGATTTACCAGCTGAACTTAAGAAAGCAGAACAGGTAACGGCTCTTTCTCATCCTCATTGGGGACAAATGTTTTTACCAACATATAATAAGGTACAAACAATCTTATCAGCAGAAGACTGGCAAAGTGTTCAAGGGGCTGAAAAACTAGTTCGGTATTACCTTGAAGATAAAAGTATTAATGCTTTTATTTGGCATCGATTAGCACAACAGTATCCAACTCAATTAGAAAATGTGTTGCGAACACTTTTGCAACGTCCAGAATTTAGCCTGGAAAGTGACTTGGATACACTTTTGCAAGAATTCAACAAACCTCTTGAGCCAGAGTTACCAGAAATTGCTAGCGTCCCTATACATCTACATAACTTATTTCAAGAAGCTTTAGGAGAAGTTAGCAAATCCAAGCCCAAGAGCAAAGGGCAAAAAAAGCCAGCAAAGGGTTTTCAATAAAGTCAACAAATATACCCAACATCTTACCCTACCCACTTAGGGTTTGTTTTCCAAGGTAGAGTCATTTGTAGGAGCGTACAGCTAGCTGTACCTCCAAGCGTTTATTAAATAAAGTCAGTGTCAAAAACGAGATAAAAACTAAATATTTATATTTAAGTAACGGAAGATAGAAGGTAAACAATCTCATCTATGATTTTCTCTGGGCTATCAAGCTTGACTAGAAATCGATTAAAACCAGCATTCAAAGCCTTATAACTTGAAACCTCCCGTGTATAAGAAGTAATAGCGATCGCAGGCAACTGTCTTAGAGATGGGCAAGAATGTACTCGAATTTGTTCAATTAGCCAATTTCCATCATGCTCGGGCAACTTCACATTGCACAGCAGAATATCGGGATGAAGTGATTCGACTAAGGCAAAGGCAGCTTCTGCATCGGTTAAAGCCATCACCTCTGCACCAGCTGCTTCCAAAATGAAGATGAGCAAATCTGCAATATCTGGCTCATCCTCTACCAGTAATATCAAGATTCCAACAAGCGGATGGAGCGAATTTAACTTGGTTTCTTGATTCATTTTTTGATCGGTTGCCATGCCGTCCCTTTATCGCTATAGTTTGCTATTTCTATTGCAACCCAAGGAGCAGAATAAGTATTCACCCTAAATACAGAAACTTGAGGTGAAAAGTTTTATCAAGATGAAGATGTAATGAAGCAGTTTGAGACTTAACTGCCTAACTAAATGGTTTAGCGTCCTTATGCTCGAAGATTTCCACAGAATCGCCACGTCGAACCATGTGTTTTCCCAGATGTGGAAAATCAGCAATTTCCACATCAAGATTTTCTCCTCCCATTAAGTAAACTAAGTTTTCGTCCCCTATATTCCTGAGATGGTGGGCTACTGAAGGAGTTGGGAATGCCATAAAGTCCCCTGGGAAAACCTCAAATTCTTCCCCGTCGATTTCTGCGATCGCTTGCCCTGATAAAATATAAATCCATTCTTCCTCGCAGTGGTGGGAATGGTAAACAAAAGATTCTTTACCCGCAGGAACGACAGCAAAGTTGACCCCAGTACGCTTTAGTCCAACCGTGCGTCCCATGTACGTCCCCGATATTTCCGAGTTTGGATTCCAAGGGTGAGAGAAGGTCTGCATACTGTCGGCAATTTCTTTAGCACGCAAAATCAAAGATTTTTTGTTTGTCATATTTACTAATTTCATATATTCAGTAAACATTGTAAGACGTTACCCTAACTGGGTGCTTTATAACAAATGTGCCTTTAAGCCGCGCCAAGTTGGTAAAGAATAGAGCTTCGTGAATCCAGCTGACAAATATTTTTTGGTAATAGGTAATTGCAGAAAAGCTATTACCCACTACCTATGACTCATTACCGAGGTTCAGTTTGAGTTGAAACTGTTAAAACTTGCGGAGGTGTAGCATCCGGCGGATAGAGAAAGTCAACTTCTACTAAGGAGCGATCGCCTGCTTTCATATTTAATAAAACTAACGGTTCCCCTGGTTGACCTCTCTTTTGCACTAAATGCACAAACTCTGTTTTTGGCTGACCTTGGTCATCTTTATAACGTACCCGCACTGTCCCCCGGAAGAATACTTGACGCGCTGGTGTACTGAAAAAGCGTAACCCTGCTTTAACTAACTGATCCTCTTTGAGCGGGGTCTGTATGGATACACTAACGGTTTGAGGATTTTGAGTATTGTTGTATAGCGGCAACTTGAGATTATATTGAATCCCATAGTTGCCATGAGCGCGATATGCGGTGTCAGGATAGCGCACCAGCATGGGCGCACTTTGAATTTGACCAGTTCCTAAGGTACCGCCATGCAAGCTACTCAGAGCGTAGGAAAATACTTGACCAGGCTGGGGAATAGTCAGATACCTGGCTTTAGGACTATCCACTAATAAGGCTCTCCATCGTGAACCACTAGCCACTCCAGCAACACGCCCATAAATTCTTGGTTTGCCAGTTTCCTCTAAGGGAGTGGGCGCTTTATCTCGTGGTCCAGCCACATCACTATTATTGAGTAAATTTTGCCACTCTTCTAAAGTAGGCGATCGCTCGCTGCCATCGGGGTTAACCTGGGCAAACATGGCTAGGCTAGCTGCATAAACAGTGCCATTACTTTGCAGTCGCATGAATGTAGAACGACCATTAAGAGGTGGTGTCAGTCCCTGCACAGGAATTGGTAGATTTAGTAACATCCGACTTTGCCCTGCTGGAATGTCAATTTGAGCAGGGAAACTCTCTTGCCGCCGTCCCCTGAGTACATCAGACATAACGCGATCGCCTGGACCAGCAAAAATTGTACCCAAAAGATTTTGGCTCAAGGATGGTAATTGAATAAATGGTGCATCCGGTTGGCTCAAATAACTCGCCGCCTGCCAAATATTTAACCTCACTGTTTCAGAATTAGGGTTGTGCAAAATTATCCCTAGATAGAGTGACCGCAAATTCTCTGGCGGTTCAGCTTTAGCAACATGGTGAGCAAAAATATCAAATCGTCCTCGAAAGGGAAAATTCAGATGCGCCGTTGGCACTTTTTTGCCATCTGGTGGAAAAGTGGAGAGTAAAATTCCTTCTTTTAATACCAATTCTGGACTATTGCTGTTAAACGTTGGTACTCTATCCAATTGGCCTGGCAAAGGACGCACTTCTTGGAATTGCACGACCTCTTCAGGTGGTGGCGTGGTAGGAGTTAATTGGGCAATTGGGAAAATTAGTAACAATGGCAACATATACCTAGATATTTATTTCACCATACAGACATTAACAACTTGATGAAAGTGCCAGTTTGTTAATAATTAATACGAAATCTGCAAGAATCCCCATCAAGTTTTCCCGATTGAGAACCGGAACGAGTTTGTTTTGGCTTAATTAGTCCAACACTGAATAGTAAAGGCTCTCTGGTGCTTCTGCTACACGATCGCAGACAAATTTCCCGCAGTCATGGCTAATCTGGATTACCGTTACTACTGTCACTAATTCCTTTAAATCAACTTCTGTCTACAAAACCATTTCTTTCCAGCTAGCAATTGCTTCCACATTTAATTGTGTACGGCTTATAGCCATGCCACAACAGATGATGTCATCAGGTTAGATTGCATTCATTTTTTCCATTACCTGAGTACTGGCAAGTTACATATTTACGGGTAACTAGGGTAAACAACTTAAGCCATCTGGGATCAGATCAAGTTTGGTAACTTCAAATAATAAATCATCAGAAGAATTCCACTGTTGATCTTTTATCCAAATGTCAAAATAAATTAATAGAATTCTTTTCTTCATAACAAATATTATTTAGAATAGAAAAACCCTCCATAATAAATTTACAAGGAGCAGGTAAATGCCAGTAATTGCGGTCGTAGACTACGAGATGGGAAATTTGCATTCAGTCTGCAAAGGCTTGGAAAAAGCTGGGGCAACTCCTAATGTTACTTATTCTCCAAAGGAATTAGAACAAGCAGATGCAATAGTGCTGCCGGGAGTGGGAGCATTTGATCCAGCAGTGCAACACCTGCGAGCGCGTGGTTTGGAACAACCTATTAAAGAAGCGATCGCATCTGGTAAACCTTTCTTAGGAATTTGTCTAGGATTGCAAATTCTCTTTGAATCAAGTGCAGAAGGCACCCAACCAGGACTAGGAATTATTAAAGGAAAAGTGCGGCGGTTTCGTCCAGAATCTGACATCACTATTCCTCACATGGGTTGGAATCAACTAGAAATGACTCAGACAAAAAGTATTTTATGGGAGCATTTACCAGCCGATCCTTGGGTATATTTTGTCCATTCTTACTATGTTGACCCAATAGACCCGCAAATCCGTGCAGCAACTATCACCCACGGTACTCAAACGGTCACAGCTGCGATCGCTCATGAAAACCTGATGGCAGTTCAATTTCACCCCGAAAAATCCTCTAATATTGGATTGCAAATCTTGTCTAATTTTGTTGCTCAAGTCCGCGAAAAAATTCCTGCCTAATCCTCTTTTTGTCATTTGTTCTTTGTCTTTTGTCTAAAATTAATGACTAATGACAAATGATTAATGACTAATGGTTAATAACCAATGAGCTTGAGAATTTACGGCAATCGTCAGCTAAAAACTTTACCAGGAAAAGAAACTAGACCCACTAGTGCGCGGGTTAGAGAGGCAGTATTTAATATTTGGCAGGGAGAAATTGCAGGTTGCCACTGGCTGGATTTGTGCGCCGGTACTGGTTCAATGGGCGCAGAGGCTTTGTGTAGAGGAGCCAGCCTAGTAGTGGGAATTGAACAATCGAGCCGAGCCTGTGCCACCATCCAACAGAATTGGCAGCAGGTAGCTAATGCCGAGCAAGAACTTCGGGTGTTGCGAGGAGATATTATCCAGCAGTTAAAGATTTTATCAGGCAAGCAATTCGATAGAATCTACTTTGATCCACCTTATGCTAGTGGATTGTATCAGCCAGTATTAGAAGCGATCGCTCACTATCAGCTTTTAGATCCTAGTGGTGAAATCGCAGTTGAACACACCTCACAAGGTTGGACACCGCCAGAGATTCCGACTTGGGAAATTTGCCGCCAGAAAGTTTACGGCAACACATCACTTACTTTCTACAGAATTCGGAGTGAGGGTTTAGGGGCAGATAAAGGAGATAAGGAACAACATAACTCCTAATTCTTAGCTCCTAACTCCTAACTCCTAACTCAGCACTGGGAACTCAGCACTGGGCATTCCCTCAGCCCCCCAACTGATTGGGGCGCTTGTATTGCTTATAGGCAGCGTAAAACAATCCGGCGAGGGTGACGAAAACTAGACCAAGGACAATACCTGATAATAGGGGTTCAACCACTGTAAATCTCCTCTTTGTAATTATTAAATATTCGTTGCCTGTTTTTGATTTTACCAAATTTCGTATGAATCCTGCGCCATACAGCCTTTTTACAGGGCGACTGCCTACAAGAAAATAGTCTTCTGTGCTTGCAGACACAATCAAGAACTTTTAAGCTATGTGTAGGAAATGAAAACTTTTTAGCACACCTAGATTTTCACAGCAAACCTTTTGGATAACCAGATTACCAAACCTGAAATTTTGATTCAGCGGATCGTTTTATTGACGCTGGCTATACTGCTAGCAGTCCCTTTGGGCTTTTTTGGTGTTCAGTTGGTTCAAGCCTCCGATCCATACGTCAAGAGTGTTCTATCCTTAACAGGAAACCCAGTTCAAGGACACGCGATCTTTCAAATTAACTGTGCTGGTTGTCATGGCTTAGAAGCAGACGGGCGAGTAGGGCCCAGTTTGCAAGCTGTCTCAAAACACAAGTCTCGCTATGGACTGATTCACCAGGTGATCAGTGGCGAAACACCACCAATGCCAAAATTCCAACCTAGTGCCCAAGAAATGGCTGATCTTTTGAACTATTTAGAGTCGTTGTAAACTTTAGAATTTTTGGTTGCGGAATACATAAATCTCTAATGGAAAAAGGTAACATGAGATGTGCTGCCTTTTTCCATCTCTGGCAACTTCAACAAGTCCTTAAGTAAAATACCTTTGTTAGGAGAGGCTTAACTAAAAGACACCCTAGCTCCGTCTGATAACTTTGTCTTCTAAGTTGCAGTGGCGATAAGTGTCATTAGTCATTTGACCTTTGTCCTTTGTCCTTTGTCCTTTTCTTCACATCTGGCCATATTTACGTAGAATCTTTGATAAAAACTCATATAAACTGTATATTTTAAAGTATGTTAAAGCCACGATTTAACTATTACGAAAGTGAGGTTAGCGTAACTAACTCGGTAAGATTAAAAAAAAACTCCCAGTGAATGGGCTAAGGTTTAGCTTATTTAACAAACTAGATATTTTGAGATGCCTAAAAGCTAATGACTGAAGCGATCCAAATCGGTAATCGTACAATCACAGCTAGTGAACTGATTTCCTTACTGGCAAGTTACCAAATGCTGCCACAGTTGCAGCGCGAATTAATCATCGATCAAGCAATAGAGCAAAACTCACGCGCTGCGAATGTAGCAATATGTACACCTGAGGAGGTAGCCCAAGCTCAACAGCAGTTTTACGCTGAAAAACAGTTCAAGAATGAAGAAGACATCCAGGCTTGGATGGCGCATCAAGGGCTGACTCCCCAACAACTAGAAGTTATTACTACTCGTAAACTTAAAATTGAAAAATTCAAGCAAGCCACTTGGGGTAATAAACTTGAATCCTACTTTTTTCAGTCCAAGGCAAAACTAGACAAAGTAATTTATTCCCTGCTGCGAACCCAGGATGTGGGAATTGCCCAAGAACTTTACTTCCGGATTCAGGCAAAAGAAAACTCTTTTTCTGACTTAGCGCGCGAATATTCACTTGGCCCAGAAGCCCAAACTGGAGGCTTAGTAGGCCCAATTGAACTGAATGCACTACATCCTGTAATGGTGCAAATGCTTTCTAGCAGTCAACCAGGTCAGATATTGCCCCCTACCCGTATTGCTGATTGGTTCGTGATTTTGCGGCTGGAAAAATTTATCCCCGCACAACTGGATGAATTTATGAAAGTGCGACTTCTGAATGAACTATTTGAAGCCTGGTTACAAGAACAGCAAAAGCAAAATATATCTGCACCACCACAAGAGGAGGGGGGCACGGAAGAGCAGGGAGAGGGCGATAAACCTTAGCACCTGCCTCATAAGCTGCTTCTTTGCGACCTACCTTAATGTTTGTTCTTACATCAAATCCGTTTGTATCGGAATTATTTCTCTGTGCCTTCAGCGTCACTGCGGTTGTTTAATCATTCAGATGCTACATAAACAAAAACCCCTAGTTGCTATGTGAACTAGGGGGTTTTTGTGTTTTAGTTAGTAATATAAAACCTGGCATCGAGCTATTTTTGCGTAGGGCTACCCCTAAACTATCGTGGCCGCAGCAGCGTTTCACCTCTGAGTTCGGGAAGGGTTCAGTGTGGTTCCACCGCGCAATAGACACCAGGAAATATTG
>JAHHHR010000077.1 GCA_019359245.1 Nostoc desertorum CM1-VF14
TGTAATTGATGGTATTCAAGCTAGGGGAAAAAAAGGAAACTACAGTACGGAGCGTGTCAAATTTAACTCTAATTCTTCAGGTTAAATTTTTGTTACATACTTGTAAATTTTCCCACCCACCTACTTATACCGATTTGTCCGGTAAGTCTGTCCCTCTAAATTATCGCATTTATAACAAACAAGAAGGTAAGACAAAGAATGATTATTTGCGAGAAATGATTGCTGAGATTTTGAGTTGGGGATTGGAGCCTGATACAGTAACTACCGATGCTTGGTATTCTAGCAAAGACAACGTAAAGTTCTTTAAAGACAAGGGATTGACGTTTTTAACTGGTATAGCGAAAAATCGTTCATGTTCAGTTGATGGTAAAAATTTTACCCAAGTTCAAAATCTAGAAATTCCCGAAATTGGTTTAGTAGTGCATCTAAAAAATTTTGGAAAAGTAAAAGTATTTAGGAAAAGTTTCAAAAACGAAACTCACAGATACTACATGATATATATAGCTGAAGAAAATGCACTACTTGGAATTAGTCGAACAGATTTTAACACATTACATTCAATTATTGGGGGATTGAATGCTACCACAGAGCTATTAAGCAAGTATGTGGTATTGGTCGATTTATGGTGAGGACATCTGAGGCAATTAAAACTCACTTTTTTAGCGCAATTCGAGCTTTTACACAATTAGAATTAATGCGGGTAGAAGAGCTAATTGACAATTGGTATGAACTCCAAAGAAATTTATCTCTTCAAGTAGCTCGTGACTTTATTTTAGAACACCTATCGCAGAAGTTCATATTGACTGCATAATATCATTTTTCTGTCAATGCGTAAGTTCTACTGTGTAATAAATTTAGATTTTCCTAAATTATTGGTAAACAGCAAAATTCCCGACTTTTCTAAAAAGTCGGGAATTTAAGCCTTTCGATTTTTACAAATCAAATAGGATTACTATTTACCAAAAGCATCCTTGATGTTATCAACAGTACGTTCAACAACATTCTTTGTGTTGTCTACTGCTTCTTTAGTTCTAGATGCATCTTCATTTGCTCTTTTCTGAATTGTAGCCGCATCTTTCTTTGCTTTGCGCTCAATAAAACTACCATTGTCTGTTGCTTGGTCAACTTTACTGGCGTTACTCTTGGCAGCATCTTTAACTTTATCTGCCGTATCATCAATGAAATTTTTGGTTCGTCCAGCATCTCTATTGGCTTTTACTTGAGCGCGATCGCCTGAGTCTGAGGATGCAATCAAGGTTGCAGCAGGATCAGCCATTGCTGAGGTGTTCGAGAAAAATGCACCTTGCCAAACAAAAGCGATCGCTAACATACAAAACAGTGTTGTAGCCATCCAGCGTTTTACCGTGGAAAGCTGTTTTGTAAAATAATTCAGTTTCATAGAGAACGTCTTCATGTGATTTAGTATACTATTTTTACTTCATTTAGCTCATAAGCCATATCGATCCCTAGATAGAAGTTGTTGCGTCATTAGTTACTAAACGAATTCACTATTTTGATAGATTGAATTTTGAGCAAAGATTTTTTTTTGCTGGTAATTAAGGATCTAATTAAACAAACTTAAACGTTTTTGAGGGAGAAATAAGCCTCAAACATATGCAGGGCGTAGCCTCTGAGAAGCTATGCCGCAAGGTTTACGCTGCGGTATCAGTGAGGGCAAACCCTGTGGGGAATTAAAAATTTAAAATGTTCAATTAAAAATGAAAGAGTCATCAAGAATTTTTAATTCGAAAAGGGTCAACGCAAGTTAACATATTTTCTGATGAACAAAGGTGCGATCGCTAATCTTGTAAGCTAAATTAGTTCTTGCGTAACGCATCAATTAATACAATATACTCTGCGATTATGCTGACATCAATTGCTGGAGGCGCTGTGGCTCCTCTCCCAACCAATCTGGATTTTGGGCAGTGCTATCGAAAATTGATGAGGTTTTGAAAGGCTCAAACTCGCCGCGTGATGCCGCTTCTGCCGTTTTTGCTAAGAGCGATCGCACTTGCTCGTCGTTCATTGGCTGGAATGTCTCTACTGCTTCAAAGGCTTGTTCTAGAATCTCCATGCTATCAATTCCAGTAATCACAACTGATGTAGGCAGATTCAAAGCATAATGTAAACACTCAATTGGCGTTACAGTATTTGACCGTAAAAGAATACCGTTTGCCAAGCTTTTCATTCCCAGAACGCCAATATTTTCTTTGACCAGTTCTGGTAGAACCAACTTTGCAAAGCTCCGGTAGTGAGCATCCATGACATTGAGCGGCATCTGCACTGCATCAAATTTAAACCCGTTAGTGGCTGCAACTTCCAGCATATGCAGATGAACATAAGGGTCTTTGTGCCCAGTGAAACCTATATATCGGAGTTTGCCAGCTTTTTGCGCCTCTATTAAGGCAGCATTCGCCCCTTCTTCGTGAAAAACTCGATGCGGGTCTTCGTGCCGAAGGATTTCGTGGTGCTGAACGAGATCGATACAATCAAGTTGCAGGCGTTGGAGTGATTCGTCTAGCTGTTTTGTTGCTGCTTTTTTAGAGCGACCATCGATTTTCGTCATCAGGAACACTTTGTCTCGATAGCCATCGCGCAGCGCTTTCCCCATGCGAATCTCGCTGACTCCACCGTTGTAATCCCAACTGTTATCCATAAAGGTGATGCCACGATCAATGGCTGTTCTAACAATTCGGATACCCAGTTCCTCATCAACGTGCTTCAAGGCGATATGCCAACCACCCAATCCGATGGCGGAAACTTTCTCTTCTGTACTGCCGAGAACTCGGTATTGCATTTCTGAATTTGACATAGTCCCTGACATCTATTCTCCAAGTCTTTCAGCTATGACTTAAGTACATATAGCTGTCTGCCAATTCAAACACAAGGAATATCTGACAAAATCTTGCTGAAGATACACTTTTCAACTCGATCAGGAAAGAACTCAAGAAATCAAAGTACCGATGGCAATTTGGGATGTTTGAGGTAAACAATTGAGGGCACAGTATTGCTATGCCCCTACAACATATTGGCTTCAAATAAATGAGAACTGTTGTAAAACATTAATATTTATTTGCCGCTATAAAAAAAGGCAATTTCTTTTTCTTTTAGGGGTGCGAAACCAGCATCTACAAGTAATTGGTCGAGTTCTGCTTGGGGAATGTGTTTTGCACCAATTCGCACAATACGCGATCGCATAGTATTAGATACGCCACTGCGCTGTCTATTACCTTCTAGCGCCATAACTTTACCATAAAGTTCTAGTTTGGCAGGTGGAATGGGCGAACCATCAAAATCAATTCCCTGTGCGATCGCTTCATCAATAGCATCAGCCCCTGTGGTGGTTTGATTTCCTGGGTTAGTTTCGGTAGGCATGGTGATTTACTCTTCTTCGCTATGGGTAGATTTTACCAGTCTTGCTGACACCAAAGCTGCCTATCCTGCGTTTTACAGTAGAAAGTTGCTTTGTAACCCAATTCTTTTATAGGAAAGGGGGTTATTTCTAGGGTTTTGATGTTAGTAATGATACTTTTAAAATATCTTTTTAGAAAAAAGTCAGTGTTCCCAAAGGGTGAGTTAATTTTTGTAAGTCGATGCAATGCTATTGTCAGTTGAAACAATAGCATTGTTAGTCGAAACAAAGTCTTGGGAATCATTAAAACAACATAATGTTATATACATTTGGAATTTCAATGAATCCTCATAAGCTGTTACCTACTTTGCCTTCAATCACAACATCTGATGAGTGGTACACCTACTACAAAGCCAACGCTGAGTTTCAATTAGAGATACCTTGGGAGCGTGGTGCAGAAATTACAGAGGATGAACAAAATGCCATAGCAGATTCTTTAGCAGCTTGGCAGTTGGGTGAGACATCAGATGGGTTGCACTTGCTGGCTGCTGCTAAAAACTATGCACAGCGCATCAAAGATCCCAGATATGTTGATGTAATTGAACTATTCATCAAGGAAGAACAACGTCATGGAGGGGATTTAGGACGCTTTCTTGACCTTGCTCAAATTCCTCAATTGCAGCGTAACTGGGGTGATACGCTGTTTCGGAAAATACGCTATGCAATCCCAACAATGGAGATTTGGACAACTCCTGTCATCATGGTTGAGACTCTAGCACTGGTCTATTATAAAGCAATTCAAAACGCAACAAATTCCCCAGTTCTAAAACAATTGTGTCAACAAATATTGAGAGATGAAGTGAAGCATATTCGTTTCCAATACGAGCGTTTGGCGATTATACACAGAAACCGTCCTGCATGGTTACGGAAGCTCACTTATCTTATACAGAAATTTCTTTACTACGTACCAGTGATTCTGGTCTGGTTTGGTCATTATCGTGCCCTCAAAGCAGGAGGACATAGTTTCAAAAGTTACTGGCGGGATGCTTGGGTAAAAATGAATTTTGCCTGGGAGCGAATGAAACCAGAAAGATATCAATAAAAGACCTTTAAGATGTTTTACTACGCAAAACTGTCCCTCTCCGAGTCGGAGATAGACAGACTTGAACTTTAGTTAAAGGCAGGGAGATGTTTATCGAACTCACGTTAGACTAATCACGAGCTTGTCGGGTCACTAAACCACCAACAAACGCCCCTAAGATAGTGCCTGTCCATAGTCCTGTTGTGCTACCTTGCCATATTGCTCCTGGTGTCATCCAAGCGTTGCACATCTCCTTTAAACCCCAAGGTTGGTTTTGGCACTTTTGGCTATGCAGCATTATGGTGATTTGCCCGCTAGTGTAAGCACCAAAAAAACCTGCTGATAGCGCCAAAAAAGTGCAAATTAAAATTCTATTTTTTGTCATTAGTCATTAGTCATTGGTCATTGGTCATTATGCCCCATGCCCAATGCCCAATTCCCAATTTCCCATTCCAATCAACCTGTATTTCTCATCCCTGCTGCAATCCCATTAATAGTTAACAATGCTCCTCGCAGTAACTCGCCTTTGCTATAACGAGAGTGGATGACTCCAGAAGTAGCATTAGTATTCATAGACTGGCGTAGGCGCTTAAGTAGTGAAACTTGGATAAATCCCAAGGGGACAATTGTGCCATTGCGTAACTGCACAGATCGTTGCAAGACAGGATCACCATCTAACAGTCGACTGTGGTCGGTGATTTTTAACACCAAATCCCTTGTGAGATAGAACTCGCTGGCAATTTGGTCAAAAACCTTGGCAAAGCGGGGTTGATCTTCTGGTTTTGATAATTCCTGGACATAGTGATGCGCCATTTGCATATCTACTTTTGCCAAGGTCATCTCGGCTTTAGAAATCACCATCTTGAAGAACGGCCACTTAACGTAAAAGTAGCGTAGTAATTTCAAGTGCTCTTCTGGTTCTTCGTTCAAGAATTCTTGTAATGCTGTGCCAATACCGTACCAAGAAGGCAGCAAAAAGCGGGTTTGTGTCCAGCTAAATACCCAAGGAATAGCTCGCAGACTACTTAAATCTTTCTTACCAGATGGACGGCGGGCTGGACGGGAACTAATTTGCAGTTGGCTAATTTCTTCAATGGGGGTTACTTGATGGAAGAAGTCAACAAAATCAGGTTGTTCATAGATTAAAGCACGATAATGTTGACGCGATCGCGCTGCTAATTCTTCCATAATCTCATTCCAGGGTTCAATATCATCAAACCCTGTCCGCAGTAGACTAGCTTGAATCACAGCAGTGGTGATGGTTTCCATGTGGTACAAAGCTAAATCCAACAAGGAGTATTTAGAAGCCAAAACTTCTCCTTGTTCGGTAATCTTGATTCGTCCATTGATACTATGACCCGGTTGAGCCAAAATCGCCTCGTAAGCAGGGCCGCCACCCCGTCCCACAGAACCGCCGCGTCCGTGAAAAATCCGCAAACTTAAATCATAGTTTTCTGCTATTTTTTGCAGTGATTTTTGGGCTTTATGAATTTCCCAGTTGCTGCTTAAAAAACCAGAGTCTTTGTTGCTATCAGAATACCCCAGCATTACTTCTTGCAAGTTCACGGGAAGGGGTGAGGGGGGACAAGAGGCAGGGGAGGATGAGTTTTCATCCACAAGACTCTTCGTTTTTGTATGTTCGTAGCCGCCGGCTAACAAAGCCCGATATAACGGGAGTTCAAACAGTTTCCGCATAACGCTTCTAGAGCGTTGTAAGTCTTCTACTGTTTCAAATAGAGGGACAACTTGAATGGTTCCCACGGCTATGGCGGGGTCAAAAAGTCCGGCTTCTTTAGCCAAAAGCAATACTTCCAGCACATCGCTCACGTCGCGACACATACTGATAATGTAAGTTTGGCAGATATTTAGACCAAATTCTTGTTGGAGCGATCGCACGATGCGAAAGGTTTCAATTACATCGTTGGTTTTTTCGGAAAATGGCAATTCTGCCGGAATTAACGGCCTCCGAGTTTGCAGTTCTCCTGTAAGCCAAGCGACTCTTTGCTCCTCAGATAGTTCGTTGTAAGGTTGAGGTAATATTTGCAGGTATTGTAGTATCTCATTCAGTGCATCGGCGTGGCGGGATGATTCTTGGCGGATATCTAGCTGTGTCAAGTTAAAACCAAAAATTTCTACCTGACAGATCAGATTTTCTAATTCTCGGCAGCTTAAACCCGTTTCTGTCAAGTTGCGCTGAATCATCCGCAGTTCTGCTAAAAAATCGGCTCCCGAACGATATAGGGGGCTATCTTGATTTTTTGGCGTTTCCCGATTGTACAAAGCTAGATTGCGATCGCGAGTATTTTCTAGCCGTTTCAGCACATAAGCCAGTTTGAGCCGATATGGTTCTTGGCGATAACGCAGCGCCAGTGCGTCGTATACCTCACTCAACTGGGACTGATCCAACTCTAGAGATTCCAGTAAGTCTGGTAAGACATCACTCCAGTGCATCGACACACTCAACAATTCAATCAGATTTTTCACTGACTGGATATATCTCCCCAGCACCATTTTGCGCTGATAG
This sequence comes from Nostoc desertorum CM1-VF14, assembly GCA_019359245.1. Taxonomy (GTDB): domain Bacteria; phylum Cyanobacteriota; class Cyanobacteriia; order Cyanobacteriales; family Nostocaceae; genus Nostoc; species Nostoc desertorum. The sequence continues at coordinate 6,958 of JAHHHR010000077.1, forward strand.
CAAGCTGTCTGCCAGGTAATTTCGGGTGTGACTGATGGGTTTCCATCTCTATCTGAGCCTACCCAAGAACCAAAAGAGCAAAAGTTTTTACTCGGTGGTTCTAGCCAAGGAAAAGTGTTGGATAGGGTGTGTTTGAAACGTTTATGCAGTTGAGGAATACCATCAAATAAAACTTCTTGGAAGTAGTGCAGCGCATAATCCACTTCATCTAGCACAGTGGGTTTGAACTGGTGAAGTTCGTCTGTGCGCCACCAGAGGCGAATTTCTTCAAGCAATTGTTCGCGGACATCTGCTGCTTCCCAAGCATATCCCCCGGCCGTAGTACCAAAATGGTTTTCCAGGGTATCCAGTTTTTGCAGAAGTTGTACCACTTGGCGCTGCTTATCCCGGATGGTATGACGAACAATTTCCGTCGGGTGCGCGGTGAAAACTAACCGCACATCCAGATGTGCGATTAAACGTTGAATTTGCTGGGGTGGTACATTCAGTTTCAATAAATAGGGAAACAAGGCAGCGAAAGTACCTTTTGGTTTGACTTGCGCTTTTTCTAGATAATTCTTTCTCAGCAAGTCTGCTGCTATTCCCCTACTAACAGGCGCGTCATCTTCTCCTTGATTAGACGAATAATTGACATTGGATGCTGTTTCTGGCGCTATAGCCTCTGTTTCTGCCTCATAGCGACTCAGTTGCTGCCGTTGTTCGTATTCCTGCTCTATGATGTTAATCAACTGAAAATACAGAGCGAAAGCACGAGCCGCACGAATTGCTTCGTTGATATTTAGTTGTTCAATTAACTTGACGGCTGAGGATGCTTGGTCATTTGTTGCTTGTCCTTCTGGCGAACACAAATCACGCAACTGCCGCAACAAATCTACCATGTTTTGACCGCATTCTTGCCGGAGAACAGACTCCCACAATTCTTCCACTACCTGGAGACGATGACGCAAAAATAATTCCGACACCGGGTATATATCCGCAGTTTGAGACGAAGAGTATAAAAGGGAACCCATATTCTCTATGTTGTAAAGCTAATTACTGTTTACGCTTCTAGGTTTTGCACTTAGTGCTTACCAGGTTGTTCCTGAGCAAATAATTATTTGGTGTATATTTTCTAAGTTTGATTAGTTTCGTGATCCTCTGGGAAGTCGAGAATCGGGAGGCGATCGCCTCGAAACAATTCTTCACTGGCTTCCCCTATGCCTTCTAGCGCTCTTACTGTGGTTTTTCCGGTAATGAGCAGCAGTAATATAGACGCTGTACCTATTTGTAAAAGGAAAGATTGGGGAATGCTAAACAAATCCAGATTGGATGTGGGGTTAGTTGAAGGTTGTTGGTTGGCAGGAGGCATTGCTAATTCTTGGTTATGGGAATATGAGTCAAAAGGAGTCGGGAGTTGAAAGTTACGAGTTAGGAGTTAAGATGGCTCCAACGATCAAGGGATGGAGTATTAAATGAGATAAGCTTGTTGGTTGTTTCACCAATTAAGGGCGTTAGCGCAGTGGGAAGCAAGTCCAGCTTTAAAGGACAAGCCATCAGTCAGTCATATAAAATTATTCTGACGCTTGGCTCTTAACTTCTAACTTCTAACTCCTAACTCTTAACTTCCGATTTATGACTCCCTATTAGTAAAATAAACGCAAAACTCAACATTAGTCAGACTTGCAACCTATACAAGACTATCTTGGCCGATTTTGTAAGCTACGAAGGTAACAAAATTGTTAAAAAAAACCGTCAGAGTATGATAGACCTATGGTTCTAGTTTACAAGTGCAGGCACTATCCCCCAACAATCGCTTCCTGTAAAGTTAACTTCCCATGAAAACAGTATTACCAGATCGCCAGCAATCCTTAGTGCAATGGGTAAGCCAAGCAACAGGGATCAACACTTTCGGAGTGAAAGTTCGGTTACGGGGAAATGACCTTCATATTCTTTGTGAAGGTACAGAATGTCCGCAGCGTTGGCGCACTTTGTCTGACTTGCTGCAAGCACTACAACAAACAAACTTAGATATCCTCACAAGTAACGAACAACCCTCAATATATCAAGTATTTGTCTATGGCCGAAGAAAAGGGGAACAACGCCCCAAATGGTGCCACCGGGTTTACTTGAATCAAATAGATAAGCATCTGGAGCAGGTGGAGCAAGCCTTGCTAGCAGACTCGGAAAAATCAAAACAATTGGGTGGGGCGCTGATTGTCTCTAACGAAAGTTTGGCACGCCAAGGCAACCCAGAGGCCATTGCTCGGTATCTTAGCGAAACGCTAAGTGTATTAGGCGTATCAGTACAAGTAAAGATTAAGCCATATAAGCCAAAGAACTCTCAGCCAGAAGAAGATCGCTTGTGGATATTTTGCCAGTCGAGCTATAGCCCTGATGCATCGTTGCTTGCTGAACCGATAGCACAGAAGTTGCGTTATCTCAAGCTTTCTGGCTACCAAGATGCCATAATTGTTTCCCAGGTAAGCGGCGAAACTGCCCCTGATTGGCTGCTGCGGGTGGATTTGACACCACCAGAGGTAATGCTGAAGGAGTGGGCGCGTTGGGGAGATGTACAAGCGATCGCTCGATTATTAACTGAGGTATTGTCAGGGTTAAAAATTGGTGTACAAGTTTCTCTGAAAGAATCAACACTACATATCTTTTGTATCCCAGCTTTTGATCCCTTAGGAACCGCTCCAATTCCCGACAAGGTAGTGTGCTTAGATGCGATTTTACCCCAGTTAGAAGCGATCGCCCCTCAAGGCATTCTCGCCGCCACTGTATACGGACAAAAAGCAGGCGACCAGGAACCTACTTGGATTGATTGGCTGGCTTTACCTGCTGCAAAATATCCCGCCTTTGCCACATCACCGCTAGATTTGGCCAATACTGGTGATGAACCAGCCATCATATTTTTACTGGAGCGTTTACTCAATCCTGACCTGGATTGGCGTCTATTGACAGGTGGAGTTCGCGTCCTCCTGCTGAACAAAAATGATTTATTACACATCATGTGTGATGCGCCTATTTGCCCAGGACGTCAACAAGTAGCAAACAAAGTTACACAGTTTATTCGCCAGTTAAAGATTCCTGGTATCATGGGGATACGTGTCTACGGTCGCCGGGCTGGGAATAAAGAACCTTTTTGGCACTATGGTGTTGATCTTGAGCATCGCCAACGATTAGTACCAGAAGCAACCCCAGAATTTGCTGCTACTTCTAAATACGTTAACGATCTGGTAAGCTCTGAGACTAGTGAGCCAATTTTGCGCCCCGACTTAACGACAGAAGATGTTCAAAGTTTTGTGACAGAAGTAGCGCGAGATTGGATGGTAACGGCGAGTGCAACAGCGAAAAAATTCCTGTTGAAAAGCCAGCTATTTACCGAAAGCCACGAGTCGCAAGAACAAACCCCTGATGTTCAAGGACTTAAGATTGCTTTAGTTTGGGGGACACTAGGATTATTACTTACCCTCCAAACCGATTGGGTGTTGGGTCAAATTATTGCACGGGGTACAACTAGTTCGCCAAAAGTGGCTAATGTCTTGCCTTCATCTTCTTCTAGGCAAAAGGCATCTTTGACATCTGGGAAAACTCAGAGTGAGAAAACGACATTTTTTACCAGCACTTCTAAAACAAAATCTCCTCCAAATCAGAGTTCTGTATTTAATGCTTCTGAGTTTACTCAAAGTGATGAGACTCCAATAAATAATTTAGCAGCCGCACCACTGAAGGAAAAAGCAACCGCTACCGCTATTCTTTTAGCAGCGCGATCGCAAATGCCAAGTTTCAATGTTAGGCAGTTAGACGAGCAACTAGCACTGTATAAACAGCGTTTGGCTATAAATGGTACTCCGCCAGATGTGTTAATTATTGGCTCCTCCCGCGCTCTTAGGGGAATAGATCCGGCAGCACTTTCTAAAGCTTTAGTGACTCAGGGCTATCCAAATATTGATGTGTTTAACTTTGGGATTAACGGTGCTACCGCACAAGTTGTAGACTTTGTGATTCGCCATGTACTAGAACCATCAGAACTGCCTAAAATAATTCTTTGGGCAGATGGGGCCCGTGCCTTCAACGGTGGACGCGAGGATATTACTTTTAAATCCATCGCGGCATCAGCTGGTTATAAACAAGCATTCCAAAAAACCCCAACAACAGCCGATAGCAGTTATTCGCCCGAAAATACGGTAAGTTCAAAAGAAGAAAAGGTAAAAGAAGAAAAACCGGAAATTAGCACCTATGAAGCTGTCAATCAGTCGTTAAATCAGGCTTTAGCATCTCTTTCTGCTAGCTACCCAAACCGCGACCAAATTAAAAATTTACTGCAAAAACAACTGCTTATATTTGGTCGCAATCAGACAGTTGCATCACAAAGACAACCAACAGACGGTACTTCAGATGAGATTACTTCTCGACAATCAGTTGATTTTGATGGTTTTCTACCTTTGTCTATTCGCTTCAATCCTGCTAGATACTATCAAAAACATTCTAGAGTTACCGGAAATTACGACAACGACTATAAATTTTTCCAAGTAGAAGGACAGCAAGATGCTGCCTTTCAAGAAGTGCTTCAGTTTGCCCAGTCTCAGAAAATTGCCTTAGTTTTTATCAATATGCCTCTTACGGCAGATTATTTAGATCCAGTGCGTAAACAATATGAGCAAGAATTTCAGGAATATATGTTGCGTCTAGCTACTAGTCCCAACTTTATTTATCGAGATCTGAGCCAACAGTGGCCAAAAGCAAATGACTACTTTTCTGACCCCAGCCACCTCAACCGCTTTGGAGCATACGAAGTCTCTAAAAAGTTGGCTAATGACCCGATGATTCCTTGGCCCGTGAAGTAAGAGGCAGAGGGGCAGGGGGTCAGGGGGCAAGGGGTACAGAGAGAAAACTATGCCCCATGCCCAATGACTAATGACTAATGACTAATGACTAATGACTAATGACTAAAAAATGAACTTTATATCAATTTTCTATGGGCTATTCTTATTGAGTGTGTTAGGAATTTATTGGTCTTTAGCACAACATAAATTGCGATTATGGACGCTGCTAATTGCCAGTTTGGTTTTCTACGCATCATTGCACATCCAGTATATACCACTACTATTAGCATTAACCTTTATTAATTTCCGTGTGGGGCTAGAGATTGGTAAAAATACATCACCAGGAAAACATTCTCTTGATTGGCAAATTTCTAATGAAGAGTGGCAATTTGCCCAAGGTGACTGGAATCGCCGTCGTTTAAAACTTTTGTGGCTAGGGATAAGTTTAAATGTTTTACTATTATTAGGTTTTAAGTATTTTACCCCTTTATTAAAGTTTGTTTTTAATATACAAACAAACTCACCAGATAGCTCTTTTAAATTAATTGCACCCTTGGGAATTTCATTTTTTACCTTTGAATGCATTGCCTATTTAATAGATGTTTATCGTGGTGCCCCTGCTACTGATCAGTTTCTCAAATTTGCTACCTACAAATTATTCTTCGTCAAACTGATTTCAGGCCCGATTACGCGCTACCACAACTTAGCAAATCAATTTAATACACTAAGCTTCCCCAGTAGCGATAGAGTAGCCCAGGCGCTGTGGTTGATTGCTAGGGGCGCAGTCAAAAAAGGTATTTTTGCAGACCACTTGGGGATTTTCGTCGATTTATGTTTTGGGAACTTACAACGGGCGGGTAGTACCGATCTGTGGTTAGCTACATTTGCCTACGGTTTGCAGTTATATCTAGATTTCAACGGTTATGTAGACATTGCCCGTGGTAGTGCTATGCTTTTTGGCTTGGTTCTACCTGAGAATTTCGACTTTCCTTATTTCAGCACCAATATTTCCGAATTTTGGCGACGCTGGCACATGACTCTAGGAGATTGGCTACGTAACTATGTCTACTTTCCTTTGGGTGGTTCTCGTCAGGGTTTAGTACGTACCTGCTGGAATTTATTTATTGTAATGCTAATCGCTGGTATCTGGCACGGTGCTGCCTTGGGTTATGTAGTTTGGGGCATATTCCACGGGTTAGCCTTGGTGGTTCATCGACTTACAGATACTATGAGCGATCGCTTTGAAAAGCTAGAACAATTCTGGCAAAATCCTCTGGGTATCTTTGTAGCTTGGTTATTGACCCAATTAATGGTTTTTACCTCTTGGATTTGGTTCCGCTTACCTAATCTTCAAGACTCTTCTTTGGTAATTCGGCATCTTTGGAATTACCCTGCTGACGATCAGTTTGCTCAAAAGGTATATGTAGATGCCTTAAATATAAGCCAATCTCAACTCACTTGGTTACTTATAGCTTTAGCTGCCCTTATGGCTGTAGTTTATGCCTTTAACCGAATGCTGAAGTTAGAGTTTAACTGGCCTCTTAAGCTTGTCTTTGTCCCCATCTGTTTCTACGCTGTTTGGTTATTCGCTCCTGAAGGTAGTTTGCCCTACATATACTTTGATTTTTAAGTTTCTACAAAAAATCAACACAAAACAGTAAGACAATGTACAACTTATTCTTTCGTTACAAATCGATAGAGTTGAAAATTTCTCTAACAGCTTATTTGTAAAGGAATGTAAAGACAATAAACGAGGCGATCACGTCATTGAAAGTTATAGCCAGTTTAGTCTTGAAATGGCTTACAAAGCCTAAATTCATTACTTTTATTACTACTTTATATAGCAGGAAAACTTTATATTTCGATTATTATGTTAAAGAATTCTGTTACAGAATATTAAGTCAAAGATCGCGTCAAAGTAAATTAATGTAGACTGTATTTCAACAGGCAAAATCAAATCTGCTTGTTCCATATTTAACAAAAAACAGCACTTATAAAATAATGACCACAACCTTACAACGGCGCTCTGACGCTAACGTATGGGATCGCTTTTGCGAGTGGATTACCAGCACTGACAACCGTATATATATCGGTTGGTTTGGTGTATTGATGATCCCAACCCTGCTAGCTGCTACTGCTTGTTTCGTAATCGCTTTTATCGCAGCACCTCCAGTAGACATCGACGGTATCCGTGAACCTGTTGCAGGTTCATTGATTTACGGAAACAACATCATCTCTGGTGCAGTTGTTCCTTCCTCCAACGCTATTGGCTTGCACTTCTACCCCATTTGGGAAGCTGCTTCCTTAGATGAGTGGTTGTACAACGGTGGTCCTTACCAATTGGTAGTTTTCCACTTCTTGATCGGTTGCGCTTGCTACCTGGGTCGTCAGTGGGAACTTTCTTACCGTTTAGGCATGCGTCCTTGGATCTGCGTAGCTTACAGCGCACCTTTGGCTTCCGCTACCGCAGTATTCTTGATCTACCCCATCGGTCAAGGTTCTTTCTCTGATGGTATGCCTTTGGGTATCTCTGGAACCTTCAACTTCATGATCGTGTTCCAAGCAGAACATAACATCTTGATGCACCCCTTCCATATGTTAGGTGTGGCTGGTGTATTTGGCGGTTCATTGTTCTCTGCAATGCACGGTTCTCTGGTAACTTCTTCCTTGGTGCGTGAAACCACCGAAACCGAATCACAAAACTACGGTTACAAATTCGGTCAAGAAGAAGAAACCTACAACATTGTTGCAGCCCACGGCTACTTCGGTCGTCTAATCTTCCAATACGCTTCTTTCAACAACAGCCGTTCACTGCACTTCTTCCTCGCAGCTTGGCCCGTCGTCGGTATCTGGTTCACCGCTTTGGGTATCAGCACGATGGCGTTCAACTTGAACGGTTTCAACTTCAACCAATCAGTAATTGACTCCCAAGGTCGCGTCATCAGCACCTGGGCAGACGTAATCAACCGCGCTAACTTGGGTATGGAAGTAATGCACGAGCGTAACGCTCACAACTTCCCCCTAGACTTAGCTGCTGGTGAAATTACTCCTGTAGCTCTTACTGCTCCTGCTATCAACGGTTAATTCTGAACATTAGCTAAATAAAAAGCGCCTTCCAGAAATGGGGGGCGCTTTTTTGTTGTAATTACCTTAAAACTAACCCTTTAATAAATTCTGTAGTAATTGAATAATGCTGAGGTAATTGTGAGGCGATTTCTACGACGGGCTACGCCACTCGCAAGGTACTTCTGACGTATTGAAATATACTCTTTTTGGAAGATGAATCGCTCTTTAAGGGTGAGTATAAAGTTAATTAGGAATTCTAAAAGAGGTCAAGCAATGGCTACAAATACAGGTAACGGAGAATCTCAAGAACCCATTAGCAACTTGGAATACGATTTTGTCACCGTTTTGCACAACAAGGCTGAAGCCGTTAAAGCTTACGATACCTATATCAAAGATGCAGAGCAAGTAGGTTCTCAGCCTTGTGTAGAATTGTTCCAAAAATTGCGGCAATCTGATATTGAACACGCGCAAGAGATTCGCCAACATCTACAACAAGTGTTGCAACACGGTAAGATGTAACCCAGGTTTTTAACTGCGATCGCTTCTGGTTTAGTAAAACTAAACATAAAAGAGGCGATCGCGCTTTTAATATTTAAATAAAATTAGAAAATTAATGTTTCGAGCTTTGCCTTCAGCGCCCCTTGGAAGCCAATAGTTAAGCTGATGCGCGCCTAAATTATATAAATACTGTTTACGGCCGTAAACTGTTAGCTGTTATCAGTCATCGGTCATCAGCCTTGATGTAAATGTTCAATTTAAATGTGTAACAGCTTAATGGCTGATTGCAGCATTAAAAAAGCAGATGTTTGTTTCCATCTGCTGTAAGAAAAGATTAGTTATCTCATTTACTTAGATACTAACTGATTAACTGGAGCAACCCCAGCTAAATCTAAAATTGGCGCGATCGCATCTTCTCGCTTCACTGCCATCATATGGACACCCTGACATAATTGCCGTGCTATTTGCACTTGTTCAGCAGCAATTTTCATCCCTTCCTCAAAAGGATCTTTGGCTTTTGCCAATCTATCAATAATATGTTGGGGAATATTTACACCCGGAACACATCTATTAATAAACTGGGCATTTTTTGCCGATTTCAACAGAAAAATCCCTGCCAAAATCGGTTTTTTATAGCCAGAGGCAATGGCATCCATAAACTTTTCTAGCCGCTCAAAATCGGTAATCAACTGACTTTGAAAAAACTGCGCTCCTGCTTCGATTTTGCGTTCAAATCGACTTTGCAAACCCGACCAACTTTTGCATTGCGGATCTACAGCTGCACCAACAAATAAATCTAACGCTCCATCAGTCAAAGGTTTTTCGTTCCAATCAACGCCTTGATTCATTTTCCGGATCAGTTGCAGCAGTCGCACAGCTTCCAAGTCAAACACAGCTTTGGCATCTGGATGATCGCCTGCTTTTACTGGGTCGCCAGTCAAAGCTAAGATATTATGTATGCCCAAAGCATGAGCACCCATAAGGTCAGCTTGTAAACCAATGCGGTTGCGATCGCGGCAAGCAATTTGACAAATCGGCTCTACACCGTTTTGTAACAAAATAACCGAGGCCATTAACGAAGACATCCGTAATACTGCGCGGCTACCATCGGTAACATTGACGGCATGAACCCTTCCCTTAAGAGTCGCCGCCATTTGAATCATGTGCACTGGATCTCCCCCTTTTGGAGGTGCTACCTCGGCAGTAACTAGAAATTCACCTGCTTGTACAGCTCTCTGGAAGGCTGTGGGGCTATGGGTGTGATGCATAAAATTAAGAATTTCCATTTATTAAATGGTATAGCAAATCACACCCAAAAGTGAAAACCTATAGAGGAAGCGAGTAACCTAAAGCAGTTTTTACTTGTGATAAAGTTTGATTTGCGATCGCCCTAGCTTTTTCTCCTCCATCCCGCAACACAGACTCCAAATAGCCTTTGTCCTTGGTTATTGTCTGATATTTTTCTTGAATTGGTTTCAGGGATTCAATTATCGTGTCCGTCAACAATGGCTTGAATTGCCCCCAACCCATATCCTGACATTCAACGGCTACATCTTCCTTTTTCTTTCCAGACAGCAATGTATACAACGTTAACAAATTATTACACTCTGGACGCGCTGGATCATCGAAAGTCAGCCCACGAATGGGATCAGTTTTACAGCGCTTAATCTTGTATTGAATTTGTTCTGGTGAATCTAGCAAACTGATTCGGCTTAACTCCGAAGGATCGGATTTCGACATTTTGCGTGTACCGTCCGCTAAACTCATCACCCTTGCTCCTTCTTTGCGAATTAAAGGGTCTGGTAACTTCAGAACTGGCTGATCTGGTTTACCAAATTGGTGGTTTAACCGAGCTGCAATATCCCGTGTCAATTCCAAGTGTTGCTTTTGGTCTTCACCCACTGGCACTTTATCCGCTTGGTAAAGCAAAATATCAGCTGCCATCAGTACAGGGTAATCTAATAAGCCTGCACTCACATTTTCTCCCTGTTTAACAGCCTTTTCCTTGAACTGGATCATGTCTTGCAGCCAGTTGAGAGGTGTAATGCAGTTGAGCAACCAGGTGAGTTCACTGTGGGCCGAAACGTGTGATTGTACAAAGATGGTGGAGTGATTTAAATCAAGACCACAAGCTAGATAGAGAGCAGCAAGGGTGTAGGTATCAGCTGCCAATTGTTTTGGGTCGTGTGGCACTGTAATCGCGTGCAAATCAGCCACAAAGAGGTAATTTTCGTATTCGCTCTGACCTTCTACCCAGTTGCGAATGGCTCCCAAGTAGTTACCTAGATGGTAATTGCCTGTTGGTTGAACTCCAGAAAGAACACGTTGCTTGCCCATAAATTTCAACTTAGTTATCTCAAATCCGCGCTATTAAAGTGGCGATGTCTGGCGACAAGTCGCTTGCGCCTACGCAAAACTCATTTAATTTTGACATTTTCCAGGTCAACTCGCCGTTGTGGAATGAGAGATTTTAACTCAAATCCGATTCTTCAGAAAGGAAAACGACAAGTTTGTGTGGTAAGACAGCTTTTACCCGAATTTATCACGCATAGGGTGGGAAGTGTGGCAGGGTGGACATTGTAAAGCTTGACTGTAGTCCGTTGTAAAAGAAAAAGTCGGTGCAATAGCATTGTTAGTCGATGCAATGGCATTGTTAGTCGATGCAATGGCATTGTTAGTCGATGCAATGGCATTGTTAGTTAATGCAATGGCATTGTTAGTTGATGCAATAGCATTGTTAGTTAATGCAATAGCATTGTTAGTTGATGCAATGGCATTGTAAAAGGTTGCGTTTACATAACACGATAATAGAAAGACTAAACTGCAAAACGCTATAACTAAAGCTTTTTCTCTTCCTCAAAGCAGTTTATGTACTTTTGATTACAAAAATAGACAAAATTTAATTTTCTTTCAGAGAAAGTGGCAGTAACCTCGAATTTATGAGTTAATTCTTTGACTCAGGCTAGTAGGCTATTAGCATCATCTCTGCAATGAGCATCCAGAACACGGATTTATCAAAAGTAAAAATTTTCTAAACAAAATTTAATTAGAGGACTACAGCAATGAAAGTACTCTTACTTTACCCCCGCTTTCCCAAAACCTTTTGGTCTTACGACGAATTCATGAAGATAGCGGGACTTAAAGCATCTATTCCACCGCTAGGAATTCTCACTGTTGCCGCTATGCTACCAACAGACTGGGAAGTTCGGTTTTATGACCGCAATGTTAATCAAGAAACGGATGCTGATTGGCAATGGTGCGACATAGTAATTCTTTCTGCAATGCTTGCACAGAAAGAAGACTTTCTCACCCAAATTCAAAAAGCAGCGCAACTGGGGAAAAAAGTTGCTGTAGGTGGCCCTTATCCAACCTCAGTACCAGAACCTGCCCAAAAAGCAGGAGCTAACTATTTGATTTTAGATGAAGGGGAGATTACAGTTCCACAATTTTTAGAAGCGATCGCCAAAGGTGAAGAAGAAGGAACCTTCCGTGCCCTTGAAAAACCAGATGTAACCCAAAGCCCCATCCCTCGCTTTGATTTACTCAAGCGAGATGATTACTTAATGATGGCAATCCAGTTTTCTCGCGGTTGTCCTTTTGAATGCGAATTCTGTGACATCATCAATCTTTACGGTCGCAAACCACGCACTAAAGAACCCAGTCAAACTCTAGCAGAACTTCAAACCCTCTATGACTTAGGCTGGCGGGGATCTCTGTTCGTAGTGGATGATAACTTCATTGGCAATAAGCGCAATGTGAAACGCCTCTTACAAGAATTAATTCCCTGGATGCAGGAACGCAATTATCCCTTCACTTTCTTAACCGAAGCTTCCGTCAACCTAGCAGAAGATACTGAGCTATTAGAACTAATGGTTAAAGCTGGGTTCTACGCAGTCTTTTTGGGTATTGAAACACCAGATCAAGACAGCCTCCAAGTCACTCGCAAGTTTCAAAACACTCGCAATCCCCTATTAGAAGCCTGTCGTACCATCAATCAAGCTGGATTGTTAATCTATGCAGGATTTATCATTGGTTTTGACGGAGAAAAAACTGGTGCTGGAGAGCGAATTCAAGCTTTTATTGAAGAAACCAGCATTCCTCAACCAATGCTAGGTATACTGCAAGCCCTTCCCAATACTGCCCTCTGGGAAAGACTAAAAAAAGAGGAGCGATTATTAGAAGAATTTGGAATTTTGGAGGTGGGGGATCAGAATTCCTTAATGAATTTTGTTCCTACCCGGCCGATGACTGAAGTTGCTAAAGAATATTTAGAGGCAATTTGGAGAATGTACGAACCCAAAAACTATCTCCGACGTTGTTTTGAACAATGCCTCAAGATTACACCTAATCCCCAATTACAGCAGACAATGTATTTTCCTCCTGGCAAAGGACTGCGACTGCTGGCACACTTGCTCTGGCGTCAAGGCTGGCAACGGCAGGAAATTCGGGGTCAATTTTGGCAACAGCTTTGGGCTATTCTCCGCACCAAGCCCCAATTCGTGAATATGTATCTAGGTTTATGTGCTGCTGGCGAGCATTTTTGGGAGTACCGCCTTTTAGCCAGAGAGCGCATTACTGAGCAGTTAGGATTTGATCCGCTAACCGCGCCTACCTCTGTTGAAAAACCATTAGTCACAATTTAAGAGAAGTTTAGCAGCAATATAGCGGATTTAAACTTCGTGGAGTAGCAACCTAAATCTTAAAACAAGTTTTAAGTTGAGCTTATGTGGGTTTCTGCAAAAACTGTGCAATGCTTGATACATTTCAGGCTATATATCACACAGAAGCAGACATCAATATCAAACAAAAAATGCAAGGAACCCAACTTTCTTTTTTTCCTAACGAGGAAAATCACTCTACTATAAAGCAAAAAAAACCCAAATTAGGACGTTATGAACGTATCAAACGAGAACTAGACCAAAATGGCTTAGATCCATACAAAATATTCATTGATGTTGATCCTGTACCAAATCCAGCATCTAATTACACCTTCATGGATCTGTTTTGTGGAGCAGGAGGTATAACACAAGGACTAGTTCAAGCTGGATTTAAACCCTTAGCTAGCGTTGAAATCAACCCAATCGCTTCTGCTACTCATAAAAATAACTTTCCACAATGTCATCACTTTTGTGGAGATATCGAACAGTTTGATTCCCGTAATTGGCTACAACAAATCGGCTTATCTGAAGTAAATCTTGTGATAGGCGGGCCGCCATGTCAGGGTTTCTCGGTAGCAGGAAAACGTGATCATAAAGATCCCCGTAATCGTTTATTTTATGAATTTGTGCGTGTTGTCTCAGAAATACGTCCTTGGTATGTTGTTATGGAAAACGTTCCAGGTATTCTGACTATACAAAACGGAGATGTAAAAAAAGCAATTATCGAAGCTTTTAAATCTATTGGTTATCCTAATATATCTGTTGCAATTCTTGAATCTGCTGCCTATGGAGTGCCACAAATTCGACCAAGAGCCATCTTTATAGCTAACAGATTTGGAATGCCAAATCCCTATCCTAAGCCTCAGTTATTACCCGAAGAATACAAACCTATTGAATCGGCTATTTCTGATTTACCAGCATATACCCCAATACCAGAGATAAACCATCAGTGGACTAAACATTCACCTGAGTATATGGAGCGAATTGCTAAAGTACCTCCAGGTGGTTCATTATATACAAAATATGTTGATGCTTTCAAACGGCAATATCCTGGTAAACCCAGTATGACTGTTAAAGAGAACCACGGTGGCACTCATATTCATCCTTATCTCAACCGTGTTATTTCCGCTCGCGAAATGGCAAGATTACAGACGTTTCCAGATTCATTTATTTTTGAAGGTTCTATGAAAAAAGCTATGTGGCAAATTGGAAATGCTGTACCACCACGTTTAGCAGAGTGTATAGGCTACGCACTTATTCCTTATCTAACTGATATTGCTCTGAATACTAAAAATAAAGGAGAATTCTTAAAACTAAAGAAGCTGGTATATTAGATAGAGAATTAGCTAATTTTCCAAAATAGCGATCGCAGTAATCTTTCTCAGCAAATCCTAAAATTCAATTTCCCTTTTCTGCCAAACCAACTTGTCCTCCAATTAGCCCCAAAAACCCTGTTCCAGAGTGTTGAATCTCCAAAAAACTTGCTTGTTCCGGTGAGGTTTTGTAAACTCTAAATGTCTTCATAATTCCCAAAGTGGCAGCACTTTCTAAAGGCCCAACAAAGCTAATATCTCGATCAAGGAAATAAGCTTGATTAGCCCAATGAGTCATCTGATTTGCATTTAAAAAATAGCAGCCTGCGTGAGGATTGAGGGCACGGCGAAAGGTAATTGGTGCATTCATAATTGTACCCTTGAGTTCCGGTTGCTCCTGCACATTTTGAAAGGGAGCAGTTACTCGCAAAGCCAAATCCCCATCAATGTAAGCTTTGTGAACCAAACCGTGGGGGGAAACTTCATAACGATTTGGCTGGAGCAAGTTTAAATCACTTGCTTGTTGAGTAAACCAGTTTAATTTGATAAAAAACCAAGGATCATAAATAATTAGGTCATCTTCAAGAAAGCAATAATAATCATACTTATTGAGACAACTTTGCAGAACAACTTGGCACTCAAACCCCAAAAGCAGAGGTTCTACATTAGTAGAATGATGCTTATATAAATGGGATGGCAAAAGAAGCTGATTCAGAAGATGATTATCTTTGGTTGTACAAATAACAATGTCTAGTTCGTGCGACTGAGGCTGGTTAGCAGGGAAAGCTAGTCGTTGAGCAATGTTGATGATACTTTGAGATTTACCAAATAATTGGTGTAAAGCGGTAATGCTTTTAGTTAACGCCTGCAAGCGGGGTTGTGGGTCTTTGCGTTGAGAAGCATGACGGCCCTCACTGTTAGGTTTGAAAAAATGGGCAATAGTAAAAAGAATCCGCATTTTAAATATCGCTTTTATATTTTTTTGTGATCTGTCCTTTATTAGTTGTAACTAATGACTAATGACTAATGACTAATGTCATCTAATTTTTGCCAAATCCTTTAGAAACTGAGCGCTTTTTCAAACTTTCAGAACTTTTACCAGCGAACATCCATTGCAAATGCTGTGGTAACAGTTTCGCTAAATCATAACGCTTCAAAATTGTCTCTCGCGCATTTGCACGAATTGCTTGCATCTCTTGAGGATTATTTAGCGCCTCTTCAACCCGATTAGCAACATTTTGAGGAGAAAAGAAATCTACCAACAATCCATTTACTCCATCTTGGATGACTTCTAATACTGGTGGAGTCTTAGAAGCTATTAGTAAACATCCTGCTGCCATGACTTCTAACATTGACCAAGATAAAACAAAAGGACGAGTTAAATAAATATGAGCAGAAGAGGCTTGTAAAACTTGAAGATACTCATTGTAAGGAAGCCTATCTGTAAAGTGCAACCTCGATAAATCTAAAGATGATTTTAATTTTTCTAGCATTAATTTTTTATAAGTCTGACCATCGGGGAGATTCTTGCCATAAGCCACCCGATCTTCTCCCACAACTACCACATGGCACTTAGGTCTTCGCTGCTGAATTAGTGCCACTGCCTCCATAAACTGCGGAAAACCTCTATAAGGTTCCATCCCCCGTCCCACATAAGTTACTAACTCTTCTACATGAGAAAGATCAAGATTTATTCTTGGTAAAACTAACTTTGCACCTGGTTTGGGAACAAAATATTTGGTATCAACACCATCATGAATTACAGTGAGTTTGCTATGATATTCTTTGGGAAATTGTTGACGTTGCCAATTCGTCGGAGAAAGACCGCGATCGCAGCTATATAAATCAGTCAAAATCGGCGCATTTTTCACGCGGATGCGGCATTCATCATCAGCATTCAATGGTTCATTGGGATCAAAATCTGCATCGGAACCGTGAGCATGGTAAAACCACTCAAAGTAACATAATAATTCTGCTTTGGGGAAAATATCTTTCATAAATAAAGTCGGTCCCCAACCAGAATGACCATAAACTATATCTGGAACGAAACCTTCAGCTTTTAATTTTTCTGCCACGCGATAGACAGCCTGTGCGGTGAGAACAGCATTTTCTAGGTTGCGAACGTAATGGTGGGTTTGGGGAGCCGCTTCACGAGAAGGAGCGTAAATAGCTTTGTAAACACCAGGTATTTCCCCTTCAGGACGATTTGTTCCAAAGACGACTTTATGATTAGGATCTTTACCTAAAACTATTGCTAGATTGCGAAATTGCGAGGGAAAATTGGGATGTAAAAATAAAATTTTCATTAGAATAATCTTGATTAATTTATTGCCAAGTAAAATAAATTAAGACAAGCTGTTTAAGATTATAAGATTATTTTTCACGATTTTTAGCAAATAAATTTAGGTAAATCGTTGCCTCATAATGCGAAAATAATCGCAAATTCGTGTTATAACCATGAAATTTATTGGCATTGATTTAGGCTGGAAATCTCAACCAAGTGGACTATGCTGTTTAGAATGGATAGATGAACAACTTCAACTACTTGATCTAGACCGTAAAGAAGCCATTGCAGACATCCTCACCTGGATTGATCAAAGCGTACAACCAGACGAACCAGCCATCATCGCCGTAGATGCGCCTACTCTCATACCCAACGCCACCGGAAGCCGCCTCCCCGATAAACTCAGCCACAAGTACTTTGGTAAATATCATGCAGGATGCTATCCAGCTAATCAAAACCTAGCCTTCGCCGATCGCACCATCAACTTTGGCTTAGAATTAGAATCACGCGGTTTTGCACACGCACCCACCATTGAACCGCAAAAACTTAGCCGATATCAAATAGAAGTTTTTCCCCACCCAGCAATCGTTAATCTATTCAACTTAGAACGCATCCTCAAATACAAAAAAGGACGCCTCAGTGAACGCCGTCTAGAACTAATTAAACTCCAAAATTATCTTCTCGATATCCTCCCCTCCTTCTCTCCTCCTCTGCGTCTCTGCGGTAGCCTACAGCAAGCCACTGGTGCGTCTACGTTTATTCTTGAAATCCCCACTACAGGCGCAGCCCTCAAAGCAACTGAAGATAAACTAGATAGTTTAATTTGCGCTTACGTTGCTGCATACTGGTGGTATTGGGGAGAACAACGTAATTTAGTATTAGGCGATCGCACCACTGGCTACATTATCATCCCCCAAAGAATATAATTATTTTCGGGGCGTAACTGCATTGCACAATAAAAGGCGTTGCTAAACTTAAATCAGCAACGCCTCATCTTGAGTATTCAATAACTACTCAGCACTCTTACTCTGCCCAAGCAATCAACCTTGGTTCATAGGGATTAGCCAGGTGTGGATTTTTTGGCAATACACGCAAAGACAAACCTTGTAAACCAGAAGCAGTATAGGTGATATTACCCGTGTAAATGCTCAATTGCTGTGCATCTTCACCTTGATAATCCATCACCACTGGCACTGCGTTGACAATTTCACCATTGGCATCGATCGCACCTTGATATAACTCCACCTGCACATCATCATTGGTCAAAGTTGCCAAGTCAACCTTGGCTTTGACGGCAACGGTTTGGTTAACTTCAATATCTGAAGCTGCCGATACATCAACATCTTTGATTCTGATATTGAACCAGTGTTCGCTTAGTTTTTCTTTCCAAGCAGCTAATTCTTTAGCTGGAGCATAGTTATCAACAGTCAGGGTATGATAGCGATCGCTGGCTGGGAAATAAGCCCTTTGTGCATATTCTCCTACCATCCGCGCTGTATTAAAGAATGGGCAATTCAACCGAATTGCATCCTTCATTTTGGCAACCCACGGACGGGGTAAACCATCACTATCCCGATGTTCATAAAATAAAGGTACAACTTCCTTCTCTAACAATTCGTAGAGAGCATTTGCTTCTACTTCATCTTGGTAGTTAGGATCGTCGTAATTCTCTCCATGTCCAATCGCCCAACCTGTGCGGACGTAATCAGCTTCATCCCACCAGCCATCTAGTACGCTTAAGTTTGGCAATCCATTCATGGCTGCTTTCATGCCACTGGTACCAGAGGCTTCCCGTGGGCGACGCGGTGTGTTTAACCAGATATCGCAACCCGCAACCATCAACCGAGATATGTGAATGTCGTAATTGGGAACAAATACTACCTGTTTTTCTAAATGTTGTTCGCGGATAAAGTGATTTATCTCGCGGATGAGTTCTTTTCCGGGGATATCTTTGGGATGTGCCTTACCAGCAATCACGAATTGCACTTTCCGGTCTTTGTTAGCCAGCAAAAGCCGCTTAATCCTTTCCAAATCACGCATCCAGAGGGTGGCGCGTTTGTAGGTGGCAAACCGACGGGCAAAACCAATAGTGAAAGCGTAGGGATCTAAAACTTCTTGGGCTTGGACAATTTCGGACACAGAAGCGCCGCGATCGGTCAAATGCTTGACCAAATGCTCCCGCACATACAAAATCATGTCTAAGCGGCAGCGTTCGTGATTGCGCCATAACTCTTCATCGGGTATAGCGTCCATCCGCTCCCACAATGGGCTATCTGGTGGTGCTGATGACCAGTTTGGTCCGAGGTAGCGATCGTACAACTCTTGAGTTGATTTCGCAACACAACTCCGAGCATGGACACCGTTAGTAATTGCGGCGATTGGTACTTCTTCTACTGGCACTTTCTGCCACAAGCCCTGGAACATTTGCCGCGACACCACACCATGCAGCTGTGCTACACCGTTAGAAAATGTTGCCATTTTCAGCGCCAGCACCGCCATACTGAAAGGCCCCGATAAATCGCCTGTATTCTCGCGCCCAAGTCCTAAAAATTGCTCTTTGGGCAACCCAAATATCTCTGCATAGTACCCCAGGTAATACAGCATTTTTTCGGGAGCGAACAAGTCAATTCCTGCCGGTACTGGTGTGTGGGTAGTAAAGATATTACTGGAAGCCACTACCTGTTTAGCTTGGGGATAATTCAGTCCCTCTTCCTGAATCAGCAAACGGATGCGTTCTAGAGCAGAGAAGGCGGCGTGACCTTCATTCATGTGGTAAGCTGTAACTTTTAGCCCCAAAGCTTTGAGCATTTGCACACCACCGATCCCCAGCATAATTTCCTGGTGGATACGCATATCGATGTCGCCACCGTAGAGCTGATCTGTGATGTCGTGGTCGTAAGTGTTGTTGGGTTCAACATTGGTATCCATCAGATACAGGGGAACCATTCCTACCTGTACGCGCCAAACTCTGGCATATACCTTGCGCCCTGGATAATCTACGGCAATCCGCAGCTCTGAACCATCGGGATTGCGCTCTAGATGCAAGGGCATATTGTAGAAATCGTTGAGCAGGTAGCGCTCTTGCTGCCAGCCATCAGCATTAAGATACTGGGCAAAATAACCTTGCTGATACAGCAAACCCACACCCACAAGCGGTAGCCCCAAGTCACTAGCAGATTTGAGATGATCCCCCGCCAGGACACCCAAGCCCCCAGAATAGACGGGCAAACAATCTACAAGTCCAAATTCCGCCGAAAAATAGGCGTAGCATTCTTTTGGTTTCTGCTCTCGTTGTTTCTGATACCAAGTCCGCTCTTGTAAATAATCGTCTAACTGACGGTCAGATCGATCCATTTGTGCTAGGAAGCCTTCATCTTCGACAACTTCCAGAAGCCGCGATTGAGAGATTGTTCCTAACATTAACACCGGGTTATGATGGCTAGACTCCCAAAGGTCAGAGTCTAAGCGACGAAATAAATCTTTAGTTTCAACGTTCCAATCCCAGTGCAAGTTATATGCCAGCCGCCGTAGTGGTTCGAGTCGCGGTGGTAGTGAAGGGGATACATTAAATGTGCGAATTGGCTGCATAAGTTGGCAAAACTCCAAGTTTAACTATGGTTATTGTTTACTCTCTTTACCAATGTTGCCAATTCTTTATACAGTAATTTGTGACAAAGCGATGACTTTGTTAAGCATTGAGAATTCTTTTTAACCTCGTTGCTAAAGTTTACACCAAGGTGTTTCTAATTCTATGCCTTAGCCTCAGCCATATACTTGGTATATTAAAATTTAATCATTTAGTGCCATATATCACTTAAAAAAATTATAGCTCTGAACGAATAATTTATATTTATTTTAGAATTCATTGCGGGGATCAATTATAAGGTCTTGGCTGAGGGGGAAAATTCCTCATAACTGCATCAAGAAACAGTTAATAATTTAATTATTTTTTAATAAAAGTGCCCTAGCATAGAGTCAGTATGAGAGAAAAGACTTACTATAATTCTTCGGTTAAGGTTAGCTTAAGGTGATGCGACGCCGATAGCGTACCCCTACGGGCAAGCAAGCTACGCACAGCGTCTCGTAGTCGTAAACATCGCCTAAATTAGGATCATGTAAAAATAATACCAAGCAGTTAACTAAGAAAAGCGATGCCTGCTGCGGGCTACGCCTACGCTAACTACTTGGTATAAATGTTTTGGTGCTAAAACAGGGAAATAACTTGCGACGGTGTTATTCTACGCGCCTAGTGAAGGCTGATCTTTGGTGTTTTTTGTCATTGACAAAGCTACAGCTGCTGCATAAGCAATCTCCGCTGCCATTTGATAAGCAAGTTTGATACTAGATGAAGTGTCCTTGGCTTTACTAGATGAAGTGTCCTTGGCTTTAGGAGAGGGGGAAGCTTTTTTTCGGCGTGATTCTTGTTTGACATCACCCGCGACAATAGATCGCTGTAAAATGATCCAGGCATCTAGGTCTTCTGAGTCATAATTACTTTGAAGTTGCGATCGCAGTTGATCTTCGGCTACAACACTCAGATAGCCGGTAGTTAGAGCTTCTTGGACAATTTCTTTAATTAAAGCCATAATTAGAACCAAGTATGTGAGTTAAAACCGATACCTCAATGTAGGCATTTAATATTATTTTCTGGACTTCTCCTGGAAACTAAGTTACTTTTTAGTCTTCTTTCAATAAAATTTATAATGAGTAGTGCCAAGCACGCATCACCCGCTTGGCTCACCCGAATGGGTGATTTACAAATTTTTAGATACAAGTAATAAATAAGAAGAAAATTTTTAGCTTTTTAACGAAGAGAGCGTCATAAGTATAGTAGATATCATTTTGACTTGAACACCTAATGATAGCATTACTTCAACAAGCAACCTTAGAAATATAGACATAAATAGCAATTAACCGCTTAAAGCATTTTTAAACTTACCTTTTTCAATAATTTTCTCTAAGTGTATAAAAATATTTCAGAGTAGCGTAGGCTTTGCCCACCGTAGGCATCGCTCTAGTAAAAAAGTTAACTAATTTTTATTATTATCATCAACAATTAACTTGAAAATCAACTTATTTAATAATAGTGTTCCACTTAAAATAAAATGTGTTATCGTTAAAAACAATTGTTATTAAAAGCAATTTATGTAATTATAAACGTGAATTTGTTAGTCTGTAAATCATCCGTGTGCAACATGATTGGAGCAGCATACTCTAGAAATTCGTTGCAAGAAAGCCGTCATAGCACTCGGGGAAGCGCTTACTTGTTTGCACCGATGGTTAACTTCAATGTGATGGCTGATGTGGGAGATAATCCACCCTAATTAGATTTTATTTAGGCAATAAGACCCATAAAAATTTAACAATAATTACATTTTTATGCTAGGCAAAAATTTTATCTGATCTTTGAATATAGTCTAGTTAAATGTATTTTTTGTTGCAAAAGAGCTTGTGGAACCGAATTGTTTCAAAATGCTAAAACCGTTTGAGATAAATTAGCTCAAAGTAAACAATTTTATCCATATTTACGTAACAAACTTTGCAAATTTGCCCGATAACCAAAACAGTAGCCTATCTAACCCAGCAAATTTTACCATTAGACAATTTAATAGTCTGGGGTTTAACCATGCAATGCACTGAGATTGTGTTAATTAATCTGGTGGAAAGAAGCAAAACTTTTACGTGCTGTGACTGGTACAAAAGCTTCTATAAACCTAACGCAATTGTGTATATCAATTGAGCAATTCTATCGCACCTAAGTTAAAGAATTGCTCACATAGTCAAAGCTAGGCTCTGGTTTTCCAAATGTTGAAAAACCATCTAAAAATATGGGTAAATTTCGGTAATACTACCACCTTAAGTTACGTGTTAATAATTACATGACTTATTGGTATTTGCAGAAGCTCAAGATAAAACCGCAACACATCAATCCTGTCAACAACAATTAATTGAAGAGATATGTAGCTATGCATAACAAGCAATATTTTTCAAAATTGCAGCGCGTGCAAGAACTTTTAGTAACTACTATGTTAGGTGATATTCCTACCGTTATTCTAGGGCCAAAGTTGCGTAATTTGGGATATCGTAGTATTTTTGCCCAGATAGGCAGCCCAGTCTATATTCAAAATGGTGTTGAATTTAACGGTAGTTGCTGTATTGAGATAGGTAGCGGAGTATATATTTTCAAGGGTGTGCGGATGGATGCTAGAGGACACAAAAATAATAGAATTCATCTAGGAAATAGAGTTGCTATTGAGCGTAACGTTGATATAGGGTCTTTGGACAATACGTGTATACATATTGATGAAGACACCTTTATTGCCCCCAATGTGTGTATTGAGGGGCCAGGAGACATTAAAATTGGTAAACACTGCTTAATAGCTGCCCATTCAGGGATATATGCTAATAATCATAATTTTGCCGATCCGATGAAGCCGATAAAATACCAAGGTGTTACTCGTAAGGGAATTGTGATTGAGGATGACTGTTGGCTAGGGCATGGAGTAACAGTATTAGATGGCGTTACTATCGGCAAAGGCAGTGTTATTGGTGCGGGAGCAGTTGTCAATAGAGATATTCCCCCTTTCTCCGTTGCTGTAGGCATACCTGCACGAGTAATCAAAAACCGAATTGGTAAAAACCTCGCAAAACTTCAAGTTGAGAAATAGGGCATGGGGCATAGTAAATATCTCCCCTGTTACCTTTTTGGGAAACCTTTGCCGTCAGTTAGCGTCACAAGAGTAACCCCAGTCTCCAGAGTCCTCTCAAAAAGGGACGAGATTTGGGTAATATAAAGGAGCTATCTTTTCTGCATGGCAGATCCTGAAAGAAAAGCTTTCTTTGTCTTACCCCTTGGAGATATTTCTATGCTGACTTTAAAAATCGCTGTTTATATTGTTGTTGCCTTCTTCGTAACTATCTTTGTCTTCGGATTTTTGTCAAACGATCCAGCTCGTAACCCCGGCCGTCGGGACTTAGAGTAAAAGGGCGATAAATCATCCGCGACATTAGAAGGCGGAAGATACTAAATGCCACGGAAACTTACTAAACTCTCGCCTAGTAAGTTTCCTCCTCCAAGTGGCTTGCTACCGGTAGCAGAAGGCGACAGTCGGAAGGCAAAATGTATATTCATCCTTCCGTCCGTCATTTGGCTGTTTGTTAGCCCGATTATGCTCAAATATGCTTCATCCAGTTCTGCCGCCCGATCCGCCTCCTATCCTCGAATCTTTACAACCTGTAAATCACGCCTCATCTGCTAGTTATCCAAAGTTTCTTTCAGTTGTAGAGACTGGAATGCAGGAAAAGATAGACAAATCCAAGCAGCCCAAGGATTTGCCTCAATCGGTAATTGCGGGTGACACCAAGAGTGATCCGCCATTGCCAAGTTTGAACAACTCAACTCAGGATGACTTGGTAGTTGCCAAAATCCCCTCTGTACCCCATCCGCCAGAAGTTTCGCCCATAATTAGCTCTGGAAATGCTGCAATTTTGGGAAAATCGCTGATTGTTGGTTATCCTACGCAGGAGGTTAAAACCTCTAACCGCCAAGATAAAGAAGAGACAAAGACAAGTGCGAGCATCGGCGTTGAGCGCTCAGAAATTCTTCTAAGAGCAGCGTTACGCAAACGGAAGACGGAACGAGAAGCTACTGCGTTGCTAAGAAAAGTTGGAGCAGAGGCTTCCTCTGTAGCCGCAAAAGGTGAACCTTTTCAAAAACTCAAAGAGCAATTTCCAAATTCAAACTCTAGTGGAGAAAAACAAACCTTTTTGGATGGTAGCTTTAGCTATAGAGTTTCCCCAAGTCCCCTTTTCGCTCAATCTTTGCGTCCTCTTCAAATTGTCCCAAGTGTCGCAAATAGCAACAAGTTAGTCGAATCAAAGGCGGGAATTTTAGCTGAGAAATTAACCCAGCAAAAACAGCAAAGTGATATTACTGCACCACAGTCTTCAGGAACAGATAATATCTCTGTATCTGCTGCTGATCTTGCATCGAATTCTCAATCAGTACAAAATTTTATAAAATTCAAGTCTCGTAACCCAACAAAGCAACTCTCAGCACCCATCACTGTAGAATTCCAGTCCCAAGTTCAACAACCAACTCAAGTACCAACGCCTACACCAAAGGTAGACACCACTAATCAACCACAAGCGTCCACTACCACGCCACCAGTCCAGCCGAGAATTGTAGAAGTCACTTCAGACCGGCAAGAGTATGACGAGCAACGGCGAATTATTACAGCTGTTGGCAATGTAGTTGTGCGATTTGATGGGGCGGTGGTGGATGCCGATCGCCTGCAAGTCAATTTAGACAACTTGATTGCTGCCGGAGAAGGCAACGTAACTTTAACACGGGGCGATCAGGTACTGCGCGGACAACGCTTTACTTATAACTTTGTTCAAGATAATGGGGAACTGCTAAATGGTAGAGGAGAAATTTACGTACCCTCAGCCCAAACAGATTTTGCTTTCTCACCCACGGGTCTAACTGCTGGAACTGCTGGTGGAGTTCCAAGACGTCCGCCCAGCGATAGCATTAGAGCCAATCAGCCCGTTTCCGGTGTGAGTAGCCCTGGAGGAATTGATGTGACAATTGGTGGTCAGGCAGATGCTACCAATATCCCGCCACCGAAAGCAGGGGGTGCAGTGAATCGGCTCAGGTTTGAAGCTGAAAACATTGACTTTTATCCGCAAGGCTGGCAAGCAAGAGATGTCCGCATCACCAATGATCCTTTTTCGCCCCCAGAATTAGAGTTACGCGCCGATAAAGTAACTCTGACGCGAGAGACACCCTTGGTAGACCGCATCAGGACACAGGGGCAGCGTTTGGTATTGGATCAAACAATCTCCTTGCCAATTCCGGTAAATGAACGGACTATTGACCGCCGGGAGCGGGACGTTACACCTGCAATAGTTTCCCCCGGCTATGATGGAGAAGATCGGGGTGGTTTGTATATTGAGCGTGGCTTTCCAGTGATTGATACAGAGCAAACACGCTGGACAATCACGCCCCAGTTGCTAATACAGAGAGCTGTGCAAGAAGGCACGGGTGACTTAGGCGCACTGTTTGCTGCGAAAACAAAGATAAATTCTGTTTTGAGTCCACGAGCAGTAGTTGAGGGGACTGGAGAGTTAACTAGTTTTGACTTGAACAAGGTAGAAGAGAATTTGCGGGCGAGGTTAGGATTGCGCCAGATATTAGGGACTTCCCTTCCCCACATTTTGGATCTGGAATATAGCTACCGCACTCGCTTTTACAATGGTACCCTTGGCTTTCAAACCGTCCAGAGCAGTCTTGGCGGTATTGTTACCTCTCCCGTGATTCCTTTAGGCAAGAGTGGCATCAACCTCACCTATCAAGCAAGCGCTCGATATATCAATGCCAACACCGATCGCCAAGACTTACTAGAGCCGGTGCGGGAAAACGATCGCATTTCACTAGGTCGTTTCCAAGGCAGTGCTGAACTCAGTAAAGGGATATTACTGTGGCAGGGAAAACCATTACCACCCACTGCCACTGAAGGGTTAAGATACACAGCTAACCCTGTAGTTCCTTACTTGCAGGCGATCGGTAGACTTACAGGCACTAGCAGTTATTACACCAATGGAGATAACCAAAGTACCCTAACTGCTACAATTGGCTTACAAGGTCAAATTGGTCATTTTTCTCGGCCTTTTTTCGACTATACCGCTTTTAATATTAGTTACTCTCAAGGTTTAAACAGCGGATTATCACCCTTTTTGTTTGATCGCTCCGTTGATAACAAAGTGTTGAGTGCTGGGATATCACAGCAAATCTACGGCCCTTTTCGCTTAGGCTTTCAAACATCTGTTAACTTGGATACTGGTAAAGAAACTAGCACGGACTACATTTTAGAATATAGCCGTCGCACCTATGGGATCACCTTGCGTTACAATCCGGTGCTGGAGTTAGGCGGTTTCAGCATCCGAATTAGTGATTTTAACTGGGGTGGTGGCACTGATCCATTTTCTGAAATTAGACCAGTCGTAGGTGGTGTAGAACAGGATTATTAGTCAAATAGTTATCAGTTCTCGTCAGTCGATACAATTAAGCAGGTGGGTGGTAAAATTCGTAAGTATGTCACCACCCCACAAGATTGGATAATTTATTTGTTGGAAATCCCTTAGGTGAAATGTGTAACGCAATATTTCCGTCCGATTTTTGATGCCCTGCAAAAGCCGTAACACACACTACAACACTAAGGTGGGGAAATCTGCAAATCTTTGCAAATTTTGATAGCTAGAATATCAACAATCTCAGTATGTCTTGGAACTGCTGAGGTTCTGTTGTTTGATGGATTGTAATAAATCGTATGCCTTCCACCCTCCCGAAGAAACAAACAGCCGTTCTTTTCCAAATGGCGAATCAATTCACGTCTTTTCACTATAATTTGACATTAATCTGTTCGCGGACGACATCTTTACCGGAAATTTGTTGCTCTGCGAGTTCCCGATTTGATATTAGAATTAATTCTATCGCTTCCCGTAGGCTTTCTCTAGCTTCTTCCAGAGTTTTCTCTTGGACATTTGCACCAGGTAACTCTTGAACGTAACCAATATACCAGTCATCTAACTTTTCAAATACAGCAGTAAAAGAATTTTCCATAATTTTTATTAATCATTAGTATCTTTGTTTTAAGTTTAATTTATATATTGACTTTTTAAATCAGTGTTGACAGCGTATTCAAATCTGAATACTATAGTAGTTGAATTTGTAATTAAATTACATATACATACTTTGCTAATTAGTATTTAGTAGAGCATTATCTAGATATAAAGCCTTCTAGGGCGTTACAAGGTTAAATATTAAGCTTAAAGGCAATATTGCAGCAACTTTTAGTTAATTTGCTGTAATATTGCCTTATTTGGCATTTGACTGTTACTGTAATCAGATTATATAGTTGATAACACTTAGCTGGTCTTTTATAGCAAGTACTATTCTTGATATTTAAACCTTAATTTTATTTCGAAATATATATAATGAGGAGAATAAAAAGTGAAAAAAGGGAATTTATCTATTTGGCATTGTTTGGTCTTGTACTGTTGTGGAAATGCAAGTATTGATAGGCTAGCTGAGAGAGGAGACTTATCAGTATCCTTGCTAAATCAGGCTAGGGTAGTGGAAAAGTGGGATTCTAAGAAAGCACAGTTTCTAAAGCTTCCACCAAGGCAAAAGACATCTCTAGATGTCCTTGAGTTGTTGTTTGGAGAGTTCCAAGATGATGAGGCTAAAAAGGGATTTGTTCAGAAAGTTATTGACAAGCTTAAAAGTACTAATAAATTTAGCAAGGTTGACAAAGTTGGAATTAAATTACAAAAAGTTAGCCAGCTTACTGAGTTTGGCATGAGTCACGAACAGGCCACTGAATTTATTGAGGAAGTAGAGAAGAACTTAGTAGGTTCTAAAGTTGCTCTTGCTGATGATTTTTCTGATGTCATCCCTAAAAAGTTAAGCATTCAAGATAAGCTAGATATTGTCAATAAAAGCTATAATTATCACGTATTTGGTTACAATGGACAGTTAGCTATTTGTCAGAAGATTCTAAAAGATACCATAAAACTTTATCTTGAGGAAATCATAGCATTAAAAGCAATCAGACCTCAATCAAATGATTTTGAAGAGATTGCAGAGAGAATACACACCTTAATTTATAACAATTACCAATTTTTATTTAGATTAATACAACTGTACAATGAAAAGAAAAATTTCTCGTCTTGAGTTGGCAGTCTAGCTAGCTAAGAGTCCAAAAGATTGGTTATAACTGATTGATTCAATATTAAGAAGGGTATGTGAATCAGATATCGCATATTCACAGGCGGTTCAGGATCTTTCGCAGCAGAATGGTAACATGACTCATACTGATGCTGAAGAGTGTCAAATGCCAGAGTTCTAGTTTAATTAGGGCTTGCTGAAAAAGTCAGAAAGAAGCAATTTCAAGGGTTGACTAGTTGTTCAGCCCCAGTCAATCATAAGTTTTTGTTGACTATAAATTTTACAATGATAAACTGCAATTATATTAT
>JAHHHR010000078.1 GCA_019359245.1 Nostoc desertorum CM1-VF14
GCTTGATAATGGCTATTTTGTACTTACTTTGTTTACCATCATACATTTCAATTGATGATGTATCAAAAAATGTCTTATATCAAGCGATGTGAATTGATTTTTTATTGTTTGTGAGAAATTTGCGTATCTCTGCCTGAAAACTCCGGCGTTCTACTCCATTCATTTTCGATGCTGCCAACCGCAAGTCTTCAAATTACGATGGTGTTAATGATTTGGGTGCGGTGGCTGTGGCTAACGTATCCAAATGCTTGCTCCTGTTTTCTTTGCATCAAGGGTACATTTTACCTCTATTGGTAAGTTCTTTCCTAGAAATCACCTAAGGAGAGAGACTTTGAATTTTTCCCCTTGCCGTGTTGGGAAGGAAGTTAGGGGGTTAGGTTTTTGGTGGACTTTTCCACATAACGTGAAAAGTTAGGTCTATCTTTGGACTTTGCTTGTGCATAATTATTTCTGCGAGGTTTTTAACCAAGTCTTGATAACAAGTAGTTCCAAAACTATTAATACTCAGTATTTAAAGTTCTGCTTAAGCGATAATATTTTTGTAACACACCAACAAAAAAAGTCATAACTCATACAAGTTAAAAATGTTACATTATTTATTCAATCACATTTGTACAAATTCAGGCAAATACAAAGCCTTCATTTCTTCAGATAGTTGTTGCAAGACAACCATCAAAATACCGAGTAAAAAAGGGCGAAAAGTAGGAAAAGTAGGAAAAGTGGGAAAAGTAGATAATTGATGTAAATGTTTACTATCAAGCTAATATAGTGTAAATTAATTTATTAGAGTTTCAATGGATTCTAAGAAAAAATGAAATAACACTGTATCAAAAATTGCTACGATAAATTGTAATTTCAATTTGCGGTTAAAAAAAATGTTACTTGTGATACTCATTTGTAATAAATGCTTGGAACTACAATGTATAAAACTAAACGCAAACGAGGAGTTGTACTAACATCTACAGGAATTAAACGGTTACAATCAGCAATTCTTTCTGTGGAGATAGTAGAAAATAAAGGCGAACACTTGAGTTTAGAAGAAATAAGTTCGCGCATTAATCTTTCTACTAGAACTTTGAGTAAATTATGGTCTTTACGTGAAAGTGTAGATCAAAAAACTATAAAACTCTGCTTTAGCGCTTTTAATCTAGAATTACACAGCGAAGACTACACCATAGTCAATAAAGCAAATGAGACTGAAACATCTGAGTTATTGCCTATTGCAAATATAGAAGAAAATTTATCTCAACGTTCCGAATTAACCTCATTTGTCGAAAAACATCACACACAAACTGAAAAGATAAAAAATCTTTGGTCATACCCGGATGGCCCCGTACCTTTAGATTCTCACTTTTATATTGAACGTCCTCCGCTAGAGAGAAAAGTTTATCGAGAAGTAACTACTAGTGGCTGCGTGATTCGGATTAGGTCTCCCAAACAGATGGGTAAAAGTTCTCTTGTGTTGCGGCTTTGTGCCTTTGCACAGAAACTTGGGTATCAGACTGTGAATCTGAATTGCTACCAATTCGATAGCGAGTGTTTAACTGATGTAAATAAACTGTTGCGTGGTCTTTGCTGGAAAATTGCAACAGGGTTAGGTATTGACCCCAACCTCAAAGAAAAGTGGAATGAAGAAATTGGCTACAACTTGAGTAGCGGCTTCTATTTAGAAAACTATTTACTCGAGCAATGTCAAAGCCCAGTGGTTTTAGTGTTGAATGAAGTTGACCGTTTTTTTGAATATCCTCACATTTGTCAAAATTTTTTTGCTTTGTTGAGGTCATGGTGTGAGGAAGCACGACACAATCCCAACTGGCAAAAGCTGAGGTTAGTAATGGTTTACTCAACCGAAGACTACATCTCTATGGATATTAACCTCTCTCCTTTTAATATTGGTCTACCTATTCGTCTGAACGATTTTACTCAACCACAAGTAGAAGATTTAGCTAGGCGGTATAGTTTAGACTCGTTGAAAGCTAAAGATTTTGCTCAACTAATGTCACTAGTAGGGGGACATCCAGCACTAATTCAGATTAGTTTGTACTATCTTAGGTCTCAAGAAATGACCGTGCAACAAATAATAGAGGAAACGATCGCCAATGGTGGCATCTACCGCGATCATTTATGGCGACAGTTGCTCAAACTGCAAGAAAATCCTAGACTGGCAAAGACTTATGCTGAAATTCTGGCAGCAAAGCAAGGTATTTCTCTTAATCCTATTGACACTTACAAGCTTGAGGGTTTGGGATTAATTCGCTTTGAGGGCGATCGCGTCTTACCCCGTTACGGACTCTACCAGTCCTATTTTGCAAAACAGCTATCCACAATTGTTTGATAGAGCGATAGTAAGGCACTCACTCAATATCAAGTACTGCGTAGGCGCAGCCCAACCTAGGCATCGCAAAAGTACAGGATCAAATTCGAGAAAATTTTAGTTCCACGTTTTCAACAAGAGCAGTTAATAGCTGTTTGATATCAGGTATTTAACTATAATATGTTTTCAGTTTAAAATAATTTTTTGCTAACTTTCTTAACTGTCTTAACTGTCCTTGCATTTTCGCTTCTTAGCTGAGAATATCTAAATGCCTAGATAGCAATAGCAGTACATCAGCAATTATAGAAAGAATTTAATGGGTAAACAGGAATTAGAAACCTGGGCAATAATTCTTTCATTTATAAATTGTATCTGCTAAATAGTAAATTCTCAAAAAAACAAAGAGGTAATGTATGAGCAATATTCAAGAATTACTACCTGCTTCAGAATTTCTGAAAAAGAACTTAGGTATTTCCTCAGCTCCCCTTGAAGCATATCTTAACTATGGATATGCACTGCTCGCTATTGCTGGAGCAGACGGGGAGGTTTCAGAAGCCGAATTTAACTGGTTACTAAATCATCAGCGCATGGCTGGCGCTCCTGAAGAAGTAATAGAGAAATACAAAACATTTGAATACAAAAATGCTGATTTAGAAAATTTGCTGAGTAAGATTACAGTTGATGTTCCTACTTGGTCTAAATCAAGGTCATTACTGTATCATGCAATTCAAATGGCTCGTGTTGACCATTACTCAATTGAAGAGCAAAAAGCTGTAAAAAAAGCAGCTAAACTGTTAAAGCTTGAAGATGATATTGCGCTTGCTATCGATAGATTGATAGAGACAGAAGAAGCAGTAACTGCATTACGCAAAGCGCTACTACAGACTGAGGTTTTAGCTTAATTGAGCAGAACCCCAAAATCCCCATCAGGTAGATGGTCTAGCGGTTTACGCCTGGCTGAGATTCTGGTTCATCTGAAATTTTACTTTGTAGACTACATCCATGCACTTTTTTGCTCCACCAGTAGCACGGTTGCGTGAGATTGTAGGTGCAAAATACCAAAATTTGCTAGTTTTACAAGCAGCAAAAGTCGATGAAAGTTTAGCTGGCGGTTTTCCAAAACGACCGATTTACCATTAGAGGAATCATAGAAAAACCCATAAAACGAATAATAACACTGTTCGTTTTATGGTTTACTTTTTAAGTATTAGCATTAGTAGTTTTGTATAAATATTGAATTTAATTTGCTGAAAAAATAATTCAGTGATCGCTACGCCCGCCGCAGACATCGCTAGTTTTTCTGACCTCACTTACATCACATTGCTCCTTTTTTAGCAAGTGCGTCGTCTCAGATTAACAAGGGCGCGTAGCTGCGCCAATGCGAATAGAGGTATTAAAGAGGGGTGGTATATTTGGGGATTGTCCAGATTTTGAATTCCTTAGCGTCTGGAAGTACATCTTTTTCTTTTGGTTCGTCTCTGAATCCACTCAGCCACGGTTTTTTTCTTTCCTGACACCCTACCCTCGACATCCTTATTTTTTATCATCAAATGAAACCGGAATTCAATTTTTTTCAGCACTGGTATCCTATGATGCCAATTGAAGACTTAGATCACCTTGTCGCTTAGAATATGCTAGTTGTAAAGAAGCACTTTTGGTTGTGCAACGCTTGGAAGCAGTACTTTTAATCTACTTTGTTATTACTGTTTGTGCTGTTGCTCTCCTTCCCGATAGATTGCAACTGACTCTCGGTTTACCCTTAATTGCGATCGCACTACTAGGTCTAGGA
This sequence comes from Nostoc desertorum CM1-VF14, assembly GCA_019359245.1. Lineage (GTDB taxonomy): Bacteria > Cyanobacteriota > Cyanobacteriia > Cyanobacteriales > Nostocaceae > Nostoc > Nostoc desertorum. The sequence goes on from JAHHHR010000078.1 coordinate 4,104, forward strand.
GCTTACGCTTGGCTGAGATTCTGGCTTCGTCCGAGATTTTACTTTGTGGACTACATCCATGCACACAGATAGTTGCAAATTCAGGCAATGAGTGGAGTAGTTCCATGCTTAAATTTAATAAATGAATCAACTGATATTTACAAAATGAATAATATACTAATTATCCTGGGCGAAGTCATATTTATAATAATTATTTTTTTGCTATTTAACTGGCTAATTGGCATAATCTTCAAGCAAGTCACTAAAGTTTCATGGCTTCAAGGAAAAACTGCAAATATCACTTTTCTGCGCCGCAGTATCAGCAAAATTTTAATTTTAATTTCTGTGGTTATATGTCTGGCGCTGGTTGGTGTGAATGGGATGGTGATTTATCGAGGTGGAAACATTCAAGAATTTCAACTTAATCTAATTCGCAGTCTTTTTACCCAATTTTGGAGCAATATTTTTACGGCAAGCTTGAAAAGTGTGAGTTTGCTCTTGCTAGTTAAATTTAGCATCCCACCGTTAAAGTGGGGTATAGATTGGGTCTGCAATTACGCAAAGCAAGCCGATCAAATAAAAGCTAATGATGAGAGTATTGAGGCTTTTTTTAAAGTCTTAAAAAGAATTATTATTCATACTATCTGGATATCTTATTTTATCATCTGTGCTAGATTTCTCTACATCCCAGAAGTCGTCCCCAAATATGTTTACATTGCCTTAAAAATATACATTATAATTACAATTGGTTTACTGATTATTAAAGCTGTTGCTACCATCGTTGATACTCTCGATGCACTGAGTCTTAAATACTCCAATTCTGACAATCTACTGCGTTTATACGAGCGTTTACGCCACTTAATTCCCCTCTCCAAAAAATGTTTGGAATACGTCCTCTATGTTGGCATAGTAAATCTTGTTGTTCCAGAAATAAAACCTATCGCTTGGATAAGTGCTTATACCCCTAGAATTGTGCAGATTATTGGGGTTTATTTTATTACCAATGCTTTGATTGAAGTCGTTTACTTTATCCTGGATGAGTTCTACTTAAAAACTACAGATTCAACGGGAATACAGCAACAGAAACGGCTGACGTTAATTCCCTTAATACGAAGTTTTGCTAAATATTTTGTTTACTTTACTGCTGGAGTAACTATACTCAAGCTGATTGGCATTGATCCTGCACCTATCTTAGCAGGTGCCGGAATTGTAGGTATAGCAGTTGGTCTTGGGGCGCAAAACCTGATTAATGATGTTGTTTGTGGATTTTTGATTTTATTTGAAAACTATTACTTGGTTGGTGATTATGTTGAAGTTGGGAAAGTGGAAGAGAGAAATATTGAGGGAATTGTAGAGGCGATTGAACTGCGAACCACTCACGTTCGTCATCCTGATGGTCAATTGCAGATAGTTCGTAATGGGGATATCGGATCAATTATTAACTACTCTAAGCAGTATATATATGCAAGGGTAGAAATTAGCGTTTCATATAACTCAAATTTAGATCATGTGTATAGAGTGGTTGAGAAAATAGGGCAGCAATTAAAAGCAGATGAACAGGATGTTCTAGAACCTACCCGCGTAGCTGGAATAGAACACTTTGGTGAGAATAATCTATTGCTGCTGACGCTGACAAAAGTCAAGCCTGGAAAACACCTTCATATTCAGCGTGTTCTCCGCAAGATATTGAAGGATACTTTTAGCCAAGAAGAAATTGAAATTTGCGGTTTTTCCAAGAATTGAATTATTACATAAAGCTGTGATGTAATATTTGCAATATTTACTTTCAATAATTTATCTAACAAATTACTAATAATTATGTTAATGTTTTCATTTGATAACCACACTTAGATATGAGATATCAAGTAGGAGGAAGTCTCCGCAGTGATGACCCCACATACGTTACCCGTCAGGCAGATGAACAACTCTATGCCACCTTGAAAGCTGGCGATTTCTGTTATGTTTTCAACTCTCGTCAGATGGGCAAGTCATCGTTACTACAGCGCACAAGTTATCGTCTTAAGGAAGAAGGGCATAGCTGTGTTTACTTGGATATGACTCGCTTGGGTATTGAAGATACTACACCAGAACAATGGTACAAAGGCATTATTATCAGCTTATTCTATAGCTTAAAATTAGCGTCAAAAATTGACTTTCAGCGTTGGTGGGAAATGCAAGCAGGTATTTCCTCGGTGCAAAAACTACAGCTATTTGTTGAAGATATCTTACTACCAAATCTCAAAAGTGATTCTCTACAAAACGGCAAAGCCAAACGCATCCTCATATTTATTGATGAAATTGATAGCCTGCTGAGTTTAAGTTTTCCAATTAACGACTTTTTTGCTTGGATTCGTCAGTGCTATAATCTACGACCGCATAACTCAAACTTTGAACGCTTGGGATTTGCACTATTTGGTGTAGCTAGTCCCTCCGACTTGATTGCAGATAAACGCCGCACGCCCTTTAACCTTGGTAAAGCAATTGAGTTACAGGGCTTTGAACTGCATGAAGCCACACCCTTGCTTCTAGGATTAGAAGAAGTAGTCAGTCAACCAAAAGCAATACTGCAAGAGGTTATTTATTGGACAGGCGGACAACCGTTTCTGACACAAAAACTCTGTGACTTAATTACTCAAGTAGCCTTTGAAACTAGAGGGAAGATTACCCTGCCTCCAGGTATAGAAGCATTGTGGGTAGAGCAATTAGTGCTTAAGCAGATTATTCAAAATTGGCAGTCACAAGACGAACCCGAACATTTGCGTACTATTCGCGATCGCCTCTTATTCAACGAACAACAGGCAGGACGGTTGTTGGGTATTTATCAACAGGTATTGCTTGCAGAAGAAGCTCTTAAGCATACTTCTCTACGAGAGGCTGCGCCAAGGAATGCGCTCAGTAACCGGGAGAGCGGGGGAGAAGAGTTTTCCCCTCCGCCTCTTCATTCTGTTCCAAGTGATGATAGTCGGGAACAAACACAACTGTTGTTGTCCGGTTTAGTAGAGAGACACAACGGCTATCTCAAAATTAAAAATCCTATCTATCGAAATGTTTTTAATGCCCAATGGGTGTTGAGACAACTAGATAATCTCCGTCCCTACTCGCAAACATTCAACGCTTGGGTAGCATCGCGTTACAAAGATGAATCGCGTCTGTTGCGAGGACAAGCTTTAAAAGATACTCAAAATTGGGCACAGGGCAAGAGTTTGAGCGATTTGGATTATCAATTTTTAGCCGCAAGTGTTGAATGCGATCGCAAAGAAGTGCAAATGGTATTGGAGGCAGCACGGGCTAAAGAGGTAGAAGCACGACTCGTACAAGAGAAAAAAACGGCTAAAGAAATAGAAGCACGACTAGCACAAGAGAAAAGAACGGCTTTATTTCAGAGATATCTACTAGTTGCAGTCAGTATTGGATTACTCCTTTCTAGTAGTTTGGGAATAGGAACTTTCATTTTGTATCACCAGACTCGCAACAGTGAAACTATTGCCAAAAACAGTGAAATTCAAGCGCTTGTATCTTCTTCTGAGGGGCTTTTTGCTTCAAATCGCAGATTAGATGCACTTGTAGAAGCAATCAAAGCAAAAAAAAGACTGCAAAAATTAGGCAAATCAAATACAAAGGGAGCACCTCAAGTAGAAAATGCACTGGAACAAGCAGTTTATGGTGCAGATGAGTACAACCGTTTTTCGGGGCATACCGCAGCTGTAATGGCTGTAGATATTAGCCCTGACAGTTCTCTGGTTGCTTCAGCCAGTATGGATAGAACAATCAAACTTTGGCGACGTGATGGTACACTAGTTGCAACTCTCAAAGGTCATCAGGGAGCAGTTAGAGCAGTTAAATTTAGTCCTGACGGTCGGATACTTGCTTCGGCGAGTGAGGATAGTACTATTAAACTTTGGCAGCGCGATCCCAAAGACGCATCGTGGCGCATTTCAAGAACATTTAAAGGTCACACAGCGTCAGTCTGGGGAGTTGCGTTTAGTCCTGACGGGCAGACCATTGCCTCTACTAGTTGGGACACAACTATGAGAGTCTGGAAGAGAGACGGCACTTTGGTAAGAACGTTTCAAGGTTATAAAGCTGGGTTTTTGGGAGTTGCGTTTAGTCCTGACGGGCAGACCATTGCAGCTGCCAATATAGACAGGACAGTAAAACTTTGGAGACAAAACAGTTCAGGTTGGCAGAATGCCAATACCCTACAACCTCTCCAAGGTCATACAGCTTGGGTTATGGGAATAGCTTTTAGTCCTGACGGACAGACTATTGCGTCAGCGAGTGAAGATACAACTGTCAAACTTTGGCAGCGAGACAGCACAGATGGTAGTTATCGTCTTTATAAAACTCTCATTGGTCATAGTGCGGGAGTTTCAAGAGTCGCGTTTAGTCCCAATGGTCAGACTATTGCCTCCGCTAGTCTCGACAAAACTATAAAACTTTGGGATATTGATGGCATAGAACGCAGAACGCTCAGAGGACATAGTGCATCTGTTTGGGGAGTTACTTTCAGTCCTGACGGTAGCTTTATAGCGACCGCAGGTGCAGAAAACCTTGTGAGACTTTGGCAGAGTGAAAATCCATTTCAAAAGAGTGCCGTAGCTCATAAAGGCGGGATTTGGTCAATAGCGATCGCCTCCGACACTTCTACCATCGCCACAGCCAGCCACGAAAATACTGTGAAATTTTGGAGTCCTGGGGGCAAATTACAGAAAACTTTGACTCAAAAAGGCTCAGTCTCCCAGGTTTCTTTCAGTGAGGATAACAAGTTAATTGCTCTTCCTAGTGAAGATGATACAGTACAACTCAAGCGGCGAGATGGTACGTTAATTGCTAGTTACAAAAACCCTGATGGCAAAATCACCGGAGCGTTATTAAGTCCTGATGGTCGAGCGATCGCCATACCTAATGCTGACAATAATGTTCAAATATGGCGTGTAGGTCAACCTACGCTACAGATTCTCAAAGGGCATCAAGCCGAAATATGGGAAGTTGCATTTAGCCCTGACAGTCAACTGATTGCTTCTGCTAGTGAGGATGGTACTGTTAAACTATGGACGCTAGAAGGTAAGTTATTCAGCACATTTGTTGGACATTCGGCGGCAGTATGGACAGTCGCCTTTAGTCCTGACGGTAAGATGGTTGCTTCTGGAAGTGGCGACAATACCATTAAGCTGTGGACACTTGAAGGCAAGTTGCTGCAAACATTCATTGGTCACACAGCTGCAATTTGGGGGATAGCTTTTAGTCCCGACGGTAAAATACTTGCTTCTGGAAGTGGAGATGGAGCCGTCAAGCTTTGGAAACTTGATGGTACAGAACTAACTACCCTCAGAGGCCATACCGCAGCGATTAGGCAAATTGCAATCAGCCGCGATGGAAAAATCCTTGCTTCCGGTGGTGATGACAACACGCTCATCCTTTGGAACTTGCCGCGAATTCTCCACCTAGATGCACTGACTTATGGTTGCAACTTGGTGCAGGATTATCTGAAAACTAACACAGCAGTTGAGAAAGGCAAAACTCCTGTGGAATCACTGCGCGATCGCTCACTCTGCAATCACTCTCAGAACTGAATGGCACGCTTGAAAAGCCGAAACACTTGTGGTTTAAGCGGTTTGGAATTACTTGCGTAATTCATGCCGGGGTTTGGTCATGAAGGGGTTCCCCAAGTTTAAAAAATATTGCCGCTCAGTTGAATATAAGACTAGTGGGTTCAAACTTTCTTTTCTGAAGATTTTGCAAAATATGGGCCGAAAGTTATTTTAATTTTAGATAATGCTAGTTTTCATAAACGCAAAGATATTATAGCTAAGATATCTGAAGAATTCCCAAACTTTGTTTTAGAGTTCTTACCTGCTTACAGCCCTGATTACAATATTATTGAGTTAGTCTGGCACTCATGTAAAGAATATATTGCCCATCGCTTATTTAAATCAGTAGATGAATTAAAATCACTGCTAGATAAGCTGTTGAATCAAGGCGAGTTAGTCATTAAGTGGCATCGGAAACTCAAAAACAAAGGTAATGCTAGCTATATTGCAGCTTAAATGCCGATTAGCTTACCCTCCCTCGACTCTAACAGCTTAAACAGCAGTTACAACGTTCCTATCAATCTTGCATTCCTGCATATAACAGTCTTACAAATAAGCGTACTCCATCATCTGCTTTTAAAGTTGAATAAGCAGGAGCTTCGCTATTGCCAATCGCACGTAAGTCTGACAACAGCTCTGGATGGAACTGGCAAGTGAAAGAACGACGAATTTTTTTAGTTTCAAAGTCTTTATAATTGATACAAGTAGCTGAACATTCTGTGACTATCTCTTGATCAACTGCTGTGGAACATAAAATTTCTACAGAGTCAGGTAGTTGTATCAACCATGACAGAGGGCTGCTAGCTATAATGTGTCTATAAGGAACAATAGCATCATGAATACTACGATAAGCCCAGTTAGCGAACAGTATTACCTCTTCATTAACTTCATCTGAGTGAAACATTGAAATTGATACTTCGCGCTCATACTGAATTGTTGTGTCAATTACACCTTCATGGGCATCTGATGTCACATCATGAGCATGAATCAATTCCCAAGGAATTCCTACAATTTTACCGTCAGGTGACTGGTAAGGTAACAATACGCGATCGCCAACTTCCTTTGACTCATTATGTGTCACAGCAAAATGCTCATCATGCCAGCCATTAGCAACTATTCGTCCATCACGCTTTTTAACTTGAAGTGTTTCACCCATCGTTGCAATACGTTCTGCAACTTCTTGTAGTAATCTGAGCGCTTTTGCTTCACTGTCCCGTTCTAAAGATGTTGTTTCCAGGACTTGTTTAACTGCTCGTTGAATCAGCCGTATATGGCATTGTGCAGCAAGCTGATGTCCTACACAAATAAAGATAGCAGGAGCGCTAGCAGGCGATCGCGAAATCAATAATTTTTCCACTAACGCAAACATATCTTCTCGTGGGCAAGCTGGGCTTGTCCAGGTCGAGGCATCATAAACCGATGGGTCGCCTCCTTCCACCACTACTGCATAACTAGAGCTAATTACCCCAGCGACTAATTCTGGATCAATAATTCCCGTTGACCAAACAGGAAACAGTATTGAGTCCATGTCAGCCACTTTCTGAGCAATATAAGCTACATTTTTGGAAGCGCGCACTTCTTCGCCAAGGGTATTGATGCCTACGTGTGACCACGGCTCAATAATAATTATCGATTTGCGTAACAAATTGGGATGCAACAGCAAAAACTCAAAATCGGCTCTAGAGTTAATTACTTTCTCTAATGGCTTTTCATGTCTCCATTCAAAAATGTTGTCAGACGCAAAAAGTTCTTTTTCAGAAAGTGGATTAACAGATGTTCTGTCTGCTAGAAAACGGCCTAACAGAATATGTGCAGATTCAAAATCTGTGTAGCCTTGATGTAAGAAACCAGGAGTTAATCGCCATTCGGTTCTTAGAGTTTGTTTTTGATGAGCTTGATCAGATTTAATAGATTCAACCATAATTTAAATAAGTCTTGTTAGTTATCTTTAAGATCATCCAGCCTCAAAACTGGGTTATCCGATCAGCACAGTGCGCCTCTATCTGTGTGGATGGATGTAGTCCACAAAGTAAAATTTCAGATGAGCCAGAATCTCAGCCAAGCGTAAACTGCTTGACCATCAACCTGATGGGGATTTTGAGGTTCTGCTTCAAGGGGAATTTCGGAAATATCTAAGTTCTTTTTCAGGAATTCTGAAGCAGGTAGTAATTCTTAAATATTGCTCATAAATTACCTCCTTGATTTTTTGAAATTACTTTGGCTGTCGGTTCTTAGCTTTAGCAATTTCAGATATATCAGTAATTAAATCTGTGTACAAGGACAGTTAAGACAGTTAAGAAAGTTAAGCTAATATTCAAATAAACTTCATATAATAGCTTGATTGCTTTGTACTAACTTCGCAATACCTTTCTTATTATAAAAATCTAGAGTGGTAAAACTTGCTAGAGTAGATTTTTCATGATTGAAATAGGCGTAAATAGGTAAACCAAAATTTTCAATAATAACGAATTTACTACGTTTAAGTTTTTGCTCTAGCTAGTTTTGCCACGCTAGATAAAAATCTCTCTACATGGGTCATAACGGAATGGTACGCTTTATTGGTCTAAGCTATCCTTTATAAAGACTACAGCAAAGCTATTGAACAGTGCCGGGTGCCGGGTCTGCAAAGCATTATTGTTACCAAAATGCCCATCTAGCACTAAGTAAGTAAGTGGCACAAATCCAGCTAATAACTTGAACAGCGAATTAATCATCTTTTGAATTTGCACTAATTCAGATGTTAAAATCACGTCTGCTTTATTGTTGTTCTTACTTCCTTTTGGTCGTCCACGCTTACGTTTCTCTTTAGGCTTTATTTCTGAGGCTGGTATTGGGCTACTTTTTTCTACATCGCTCTTTATCAACTGTTCTATCTGAATTGGAAATGAGTGTCTCTGCTCAACACTTACTAAAGATAATGTAATATTGATAGTCCTGATATTCGCTTACTTACAAGGCTAGGGCAAACGCATCTAAATTACTCTTGATCACAACGAAGGTTAAGAACCAACGAGAAAATCTTTCCTTTCGCGCTTGATTATTTTTTAAGCCCCAAAGTGATACCTAAAATTTTGGCAATAAGCGAGCGTTAATGACATTATTTTTACACTCTATTGAGAATATACTTTGCTTATTGACATGATGCGGCCGCCCTACCCATAAGTCTGTTTACCTGATTTGCTAACTACAACTTCGACTTATTTGAAAAGTCGGGCATCTATTTTTTACAACTTATTTAGGAATTCGGCAGATTTATCGGCTTCTTGTCTTATCTTTTGTTCAAACGAAGCCTCTAACAATTGCCCAGCGCCGAAAATTTTTGCTTCCAATGTTGCTTCTATGATCCGTTGGATGGTGTTATCTCCAATTGATTCGATCCGGATCGTCTCCTCCCACAAGATTTGGTTAGCTAGTGTACTTGGTATTTTTTTAGAGTACCAAACTTGGGTTTCCTTGACAAATTTGCCTTCCTCGATAAATTTCAAGTCTGAGCCTAACATTTTGATTACAGGTCCAGGTAAATCTAGCTTAGGTGCTATAACAACCCTGCGGAAAATCTCGGTTTCACTCTCATTCTGTTCCAAGAGCGTATACTGACTGTAGCCAAGATGGTCTATGTATAACTGAGTGATAAAATCTTTATCTTTGTTAAAAAACCTATTCCAAAATGTGCTTTGGTCGCCTGAGATTTCGTGTGTTGTCGTGAATTTTGTTGCCATCTTTTCTCCTGTTGTTTACTCATAACGACTTTTTAAAATGAAATAGCCCTGCACTAGGTAGTTTGTTGGTTCCCAGTGTCTTTGCCCTGACGAGGTTTTACCTTTTCTTAGTGCCATTCAACCAAGATGTAAAATGATTACTCCAGGTAGGTGCAAATAGACCTGACTTTTCACGGGAAGTCCTCAAGTCTCGAAAAAGCGTGGTTTTTTCCACAACCTAATTCTCAATAGCTCTAAGTTAATGAAAATAGCTAACGGAAAAATCAGGGTTTAGGAAACCGCTCAAATGAGCTTTTCCACATACCGTGAAAAGTCAGATTCGTTTAAGGGTTACTGCTCTACATCAGGGTTCGCAGAGTATTCCAACAGTTTACTAACCACGCTCTTAGTAACCTTTGGCTGTGCATCTTCAAGTCTTAAACCCGGTGGGAGTTGTTCTTTATCGGTAAGAAACTCTGTTAACTCTGATGGAAACTCCAGTAAATCGAAGTACGCATATATATGTTGCTGCACAGCCTGTTGCAAGAATTGACCGAATCTCTCGATATCTTCATCTGACACAGACAAATGTTGTGTTTCTTGTGTTTGTGTCTGTGCTGATTTGAGAGACTTTAACGATTGAACATCTAGCTCTACTTGCTTAGAACTTTTTTCGGAATTTTGTTTTATAGGTATAGGTCGAAATGTACCTTTTAATGAACGGGCATTCGGAATAAGGTGAGTATAATTTCCTAAAATTGACAAAGCTTTAGCTATCTTCACGTACTTGTCAATAAGAGGGTTAAAGCTAATCTCAGGAGCGTAAAGGCTGGGAAGTTGACTCAGCAGACTCGTATTCCAGGCATGGGGAACAATATCGAGACTATTCCAAACGCGTGTTGTGGTATTTCCAAGTCGCAGGCTATAGTATTGTGCAAAAGCCAAATTGCCTGGTGTAGGTGCAGCAAATGTAACAACCTTTAATGTAGCTTGTCCATCTGGGTCCCATGTTGTTTTTTTCTCCTTTAAAGCAAGTGCCAGGACAGGAGACAACGCACCACCTAGACTAGCACCCGTTACTGTAATCTCTATTTTTTCGCTCGCTTCTTTTAATAGGTCTGTGAGAAAATCAATGATAGTTGTCGATGATCCTGGATGTGGTCTTAAGAGGTTGTCAAGACCAATCTTAGTTCCCATAGATATTTTGGCAGGAAGTAGTGGATCTGTGCCAGCATAATCACCCCAATCCGCTTGGACTGCAACGTACAAATCTTCAATCAACCAGTTGTGAAGAGAATTAGGATTCGTACCAGCAATACTAATAACGTACTTATTGTCTTGCTTTGCCACAAAAATTGCATTAGTTGCATATTGATTAAATGGAGGCGGAGCTAGGTAAACAAACGGTCCCCAGACTCGCTCCCACTCGCCAATAAATTCTGTAAGCTTCGGGTCTTTCTTCAGGTAAAAGTCTATACGGTGAGCGAGCAAGTCTTCCAACTTCTGAGCAGGATTTGGCAATACTATATGATCATCAGATGGCAGTACTTCTTCAGTCGCAATTTCATTAATTAACCATCCAAGAGCCCACGTTGTCTGTTTCTCAGAAAGAGTAGAAAGAGTCTGGTCTTGTACCGTCATTTGTTTTTATCCTTGATGATGGGTTTATCTAAGTATAATTACTTAAATTACATGAATTGAGATAGAGAAGCAAGGACAGTTAAGAAAGTTAAGGAGTATTTAAATAAACTTCATATAGCATGCTAATTGATTCATAGTAGCTTTATAAATACCTACTAAGTCCCAACAGCATAATAGAAATGCTCGGCATTGATTTAATACTTTTAAGTAAGTCGGCGGGAAATTTATAAGTATGTAACGAAAAATTAACCAATTTGACTATATGATTACTATAGTGCATGACCAATTTAACACTCATGCCAAAGTATCTAAAACTTAAGCGGCTTTACCCATCAATTCAAAATTGACAGATTATTACCTTGTTTATCTAAGCGCCGTAATACCCCATCCGTCTATACGGTGGGGATGTAAGGCAGCGATTGACGATTACATCTGTAATTGATTTTTACCGTAGGTAAGACAAAGAACAGATGTATGAGGAATGAGCTATTTCTTAAGTGGCAACGCGAGAGTTTTAATATAATCTCTAAGGATTTCCGCGGGACACAAGGAAAGTAACGCTACAGGAGTTGGAACCTCTACGCTAGTTGGTGTAAATCTGCTAGAGCAAGTTCTGACGGTGAATGTAGAATCCCCACCTTCAATGTAGTCATAAGGTGGGGAGTGTCAATAAAAAACTCCTTATACTACAGTATATAGAAGCTTTTTAGTCTTAATTGATACTAATCATCGCCTTTTGTACCAAGTTCGCCCAACTCTAACTTAATTTCAGCGACAGGGCAATTGGACAGTACCGATTTTTTGGCGAGCTGGTCAGTGAATCGGTCACTGATCCAAGTCGTAAAGTCAACCTCCGCAGCCAGCAACAGGGATCGATGATCTTTTCCTATATACTTTTTGTAAAAGATCGGGGTGTTGTGTTCACAAGCGTCTCTGACGTAAAGGTCTGTGGAATCCGGGGGGATTATGTTATCGGCAGTCCCTTGCATAACTAGCACAGGGATGTCGGAACCTTTTTGTCCTATGGCATTTTTGATGAATTTTTTTTTCCACGCATCAGGATTGGTGTTCTGCTTAAACAGAACCGTATCTCCTCCTGCGGTGTCCCCTGTGATCGACAACTGCTGCATACATTGCCCAGAAGCGGCCTCGGCTGCCTTGATGCCGATGTCGGTGAATACATCACTGAGTTGTAAATCCTCATACGCCCAGGTATAAGCCCTCTCCAGGAGAATGATGCGACCGATTCGCGGGCCGCCAGTAGATTGCTTGGCAATATCAGGAATCAGAAAGGACTTTGGGTTTGCAGGGGCCAAAGTTGCTATGCCCACAATATGGAGATCAGGCGTATACGACGCATTTTCGCCCGCAGTCACCACAGCCAGTCCGCCTTGTGACCATCCTAAAAGCGCGACCTTATTGCCTACTGCTGGTGTCAGTTTTTGTGCTGCTGTGACGATATCAAGCGCGTTCTGTGCCTGGCTCAGACCAACTGCGTACTCGTGATTTTCTCCTGTACCTAAGCCTTGGTAATCGCTTGCCACAACGACGTATCCCGCTTTGATAAAGGTTGACAGCCCAGGTATGCCATAATCATTCGGCGCGGTACTCTCCAAAGAAGGATAGCCGACGAAATCAGTAACTGGGTTGGGTACATTGGACGGGGCGCAATATCGGGCCCCGCCAACAGTACCGTGCGCCCAGCTAATAACGGGAAGATTGTCTTTTGGCGTTATTGGTACAACGACGAGTCCTGACACGGCAACTGGTACACCAGAGGCCTTCCGCGAGCGATAGACCACGCGCCACGCGCTTGCTCCGTCAGGTGCATCGACTCTCTCCGACTTGATGAGCGAACCTGGACTCCCAAGCAAATCATTCTTAGGTACGTCGTAAAATGTGGGTAGTAAGCCCGGTTTGTCAGGTGATAAGGCCAGCGCAGGGCTTACTACAACCCACATTGCTAAAATTATTCCAAAACAGCACAATAATGCTTTTTTCATGGTTTGTCTTTGTTAAGCGTAAAACATTGATATGGCTGGTTTTTAGATGTAAGGGGTAAGCGTATAAAGAAAAGACTTAGATTTGAGATCAATATCCAAAAAAGCTGTTTTCGCGTTATGGTTTCCCCTACACCCCACACCCTTATACCCAGCCCTCGTAGGGTTTTGGGTTTACAAGCGTGCCATTCGTTTCTAAGTCCTTATATCCATATTAAGTGGCTCTATTTCACCAAACATCCACAAAACGAGCAACACTAGCCTAAAGGACTTAGAGAAGTCTTGTTAAGGTTATGAACAGGCTGAACTAGATTGCTTCTATACGAGAAACATAAGTTGAATAGCAGTCCGATTTCAATGCCAGTTAAGACAGTTAAGCAATCTTCATGTAACACTATAGTTGCTTTATAATAACTTCATAATATGAGATTATAAACTTGTACCTGTGTTCCGATGCCTACGGGAACTCTTGGGCGTGTACGCCACATCTGCAATAACCTCTATATTTGAAGATAGCTACCTCAGACAACCAGCAGATGAGAGAATCGGGTGGGAAAACTGGGAGGCACTAGAATTACCTAATGAAGCAGATGATCGTTCCGTAATTGAGAAAGAAACAGAAGAACTTACCTACCAGACAGATACCAGTAAATTTATTCTCAAATCGCGCTACAAAACCCAGGATGAATCTGCTGTTGCACCCGTACAACTAATTTCTGGACTAGGACACATTTACGTTTTCCGTCAGTCTAAGTTATTGTATTTGCGCTTCCTAGAAAATGGTGTGTGAAAAGCGAGACTGTTTGTGGTGGAGCTACCCTTGGGACAAGAACCTGTCGCTAGTAGTCTGCCAAGGAAACTTTGCGTTGTGGTCAGCAGAGGAGCGGAGGGGCAGAGGGGCAGAGGGGAAAGAACTTATACAATCTCTCCCCTGCTCCCCTGCTCCCCTGCTCCCCTGCTCCCCTGCTCCCTTGCTTACCTCCACGTAGCAATTTTGGGTTGGTACACTACTAGAACCAGGAAAATAGTTCACGTAGATATGGATGCCTTCTACGCATCGGTAGAGCAGAGGGACAACCCTAGTTACCGAGGCAAACCGTTAGTAGTCGGTGGCAGCCCGAATCAACGAGGCGTGGTTGCAGCCGCCAGTTATGAAGCTCGTAAGTTTGGCATTCATTCCGCGATGCCATCAGTAACAGCAATTGCCAAATGTCCCGCACTTATCTTTGTCAGACCGAGATTCGACGTTTACCGAGATATTTCCACTTCAATCCACGCTATCTTTAAACGCTACAGTGATTTAGTGGAAGGAGTTGCGCTAGATGAGGCATATTTGGACGTTACTGAGAATAAGCAAAGTATCCCCTACGCTTCTACTATCGCAAGACATATCAAAACTGCAATTTTCCAGGAAACCCAGTTGACGGCAACCGCAGGCGTGTCAATTAACAAATTTCTTGCAAAAATGGCATCAGGACAGAATAAACCCAATGCACTGACGGTGATTTTACCGGAGCAAGCGATCGCTTTTGTAGAACAACTGGCGATTGAAAAGTTTCACGGCATTGGTGAGGTGACGGCAGCAAAGATGCATTCGCTCGGCATTCATAGTGGCGCAGATTTGAAGGGGCGATCGCTGACTGAGCTAACACACCACTTTGGTAAAGCAGGTAATTATTACTACAAGATTGCCAGAGCAGAAGATGACCGCCCAGTTGAGGCAAATCGGGTTCGTAAGTCAATCGGTGCAGAAACCTCGTTTGCACAGGGCTTAAGTGATATCAGCCAGATGTTACAAGAACTCGACCAGATTGCCCAAATTGTCGAGCAACGGTTAGAGCAGCATGAAACGCGAGGACGTACATTAACTCTGAAAGTCAAGTTTTCTAACTATCAGCGTTTAACCCGCAGTAAGACAATGCTTGCTCCCATCAGTGAACTCTCTACGATTTTTGAGATAGCCAACACACTGTTTGAGTCGATTGATCTGGAGAATCGTACTATCAGATTGTTGGGGATTTCCTTGTCTAACCTTGACAATGCCAAACAGTTACAAGCTATTCAATTGCCATTATTTCAGAATGGGAACATCATATTTTAGCGCAGGTGTAAGCCTCACTTCTAAAAACCTCATTTACCGTCGTAAGCATTTCACAAGCTCATCAATGATTGCAATTGTGTGTCTGAACTGTTTTCCAATTCTTGAAGAATTGGGATAGTTGATCTTTTAACGCTTCAACAGTGTGAATAAGATTAGACTCTTAAGCTGTTTTTAGCTTCATGGCAAGGCCATCTGTCAGCCAAATTTAGTTTGTGATGATATTGCTGATAACTGCTTTTTCCTTCAAACCATTTTAGAAATGGAGGGTTATGAGGTTGAAACTGTCAATTCGGGAGCAGCAGCACTTGCTTTTCTGGAATCTAAAAGACCTGCCCTACTTCTACTGGATGTAATGATGCCTATTATGAATGGGTACGAAGTAGTTCGCCGCATTAGAAATAATGCTCTTTTAGAATCTTTACCTATTGTGTTGATCACAGCTGATGAAAAGGCATTTTTTCAGAAAGAATTTGATGTGAAGGTACATGGCATTATCCGAAAGCCTGTTGATCCGGATGCATTAATAGGATATGTTCAAACAACCTTACAACAATCGCATTATTTATAACCTTAATGTATTAATCAAGTAGCTAGCATTTACGAGGAAATATTTAAGAATTTCGGTATAAAATCTCTCGGACTTTAGAGATGACTGGATCAATGTCAATGGGTTTCTGGATAAATCCATCACATTTTATCTCATTCATCTGATTAAGATCATAATCCAAACTTGTGACCAAAAGAATTGGTATAAATTGAAATTTAGTTAATTCTCTCAGGCGTTGAACAACTTCAAATCCATCCATTACAGGCATTTGAATGTCTAGTATTAGCAAGTCAGGTGGGTTAAGGTTTGTTTCAAGGAAGGTTAGCACCTCTGCACCAGAATCAACAATTTCAATTAGACAGTCCTCTGCTTCTAAAATGGTTTTTATCAACAAAGAGTTATCAGCTACATCATCACAAATTAAGATACGTTTAATAACATTTTTGTTGGTCATAGTTGCGGTAGAAATAGCTATTTACTCCAGATTTTTCTATTATTTACCATATTAACCCAAGTTGCCAGTTACTCTTATGGGCGATCGCAATGGGTGTGTTAAGCAATAAAATGCCCTCCAAGAAGATAAATTAGGAGGGCTGTATGCTAAACGAAATAATTGCCATATATGCTATTACAGACGACCTCTTGAAGGCGATTGGACATAATGAAGATTGTCGTCGAGTCATGAATGATGCAGAAATTATGACAACGGCTATCTGCGCGGCGATGTTTTTTAATGGAAATCATAGTAAGGCTTGTAGCTATTATGTTAGACCATAAATTGATATTGAATATGTTAGATAAATCACGTTTTAACCGGAGATTACACGGCATATCAATGCTGATGAACGACTTGTTTCATCAAATGGGAATGATTTTTAAAGAAATTAGTGATTGTACGGAATATCTTTTAGACTCATTTCCCGTACCGATGTGTGATAATATCCGTATTTTTCATGTCAAGTTAATCAAGTCAAAGGAGTATCGAGGTTACATTGCGTCGAAAAAACGATATTTTTATGGGGTGCGAGTCCAGTTATTAACTACCAAAAACGGTATTCCTGTAGAATTTGCCTTTCTACCTGGTAGTGCCAGTCATGTCCGTGCATTAAAGGCATTGCCCTTAAATATACCGCCTAATAGCGAAGTATATGGTGATTTGGCGTACACAGATTATACTGCTGAAGACGACCTTGAACAAACAAGTCAAATATTCTTAAAAGTAATGCGGAAAAAGAATTCTAAGCGTCAAGATGAACCTTGGAATCAGTATATTTTGCAACATACAAGACATTATATTGAAACAGTGTTTAGTAGCATTACTGGTGTTTTCCCAAAATCAATTCATGCTGTTACTTATGAAGGGTTTTTACTGAAACTACAAGCATTCATTTTTGCATTTACTCTCCAACAAGCATTTATCTCATAAGTTAATTTTCATACTTGATGCTCAACTCTAAATTCCGGTTGCATTCTAGCGCAACCGTCAACTTTTTATGTGCATTTATCTAAATCAACGGTTACGAAGCATTCAGAATTTTATAACCCGCAACTTAGGTTACTAGCACAGGATTTCCTCATACGCACTATGTCAAGGGCGATTAATGGGTTCTATACAGCAGCAAAAGTAATTTTCATTTGTTGCCTGCGACTGGTGACAGCTTTGCTACTTTCGTCTTATTAGGAATCCTGTAAAAATCTTAAATCCAATAGGTTTTAGTTTCTAAATCTAATTTACTGCTAAGAAGTAAGAGATCAGGATAAATAAAATCCCAATAACTCCAGTATAAAAAAGCGGAACTAGCTGAATTGAACCATACATATTGGAATCCCTTAACTTAAATTAGGATTAATTATATTTTCCTACTTAACAGTTTTAAAAGCTTCTATCTGGAGCTTTAAAAATAACTCAACAAGTATATTCAAGTTGATAGATATCTTACCTAATATTCTTATGATATAGGAATCCGGTTTGATTTCTGAAAAGATACGTAGGGTGTGTTAGCGATAGCGTAACGCACCAAACCCTTGATAATGGTGCGTTACGAACTTCGTTCTAACACACCCTACATACCTAATTTTGTTCAAAAATCAAATAGGAGTCCTATAGAACCCATTTGGTATCTTTTAGGCGACCAAGTAGAATCAACAGAAATAGGTGGATTCAAGCAGCGAGGGTTGAAAATGGGGTATTCAAGCAACGTGACAGACAAAGAGTGGGAAATTATTGAGCCATTATTGCCGACTAAGAAAAAAACTAGACCCCCTTTGTGGACAAAGCGGCAAATTCTTGACGGTGTATTTTATCAACTCAAGAATGGTTGCAATTGGGCTGACTTACCTAAAGATTTGCCGCCCTACTCTACTGTATTTTGGCATTACAAGCATTGGTGCTGCGAGGGTATCCTTGACAATATTATGACCAATTTGCATGGCAGGGTGCGTGAACAAGTAAAAAAAAACCGCAGTGGACGACCCTAATAATAATTGACTCACAAGCAGTAAAAAACACTTGTAATGCTAGCGTTGAATCCAAAGGGTTCTGTTTTTACAAAGCAACAAATGGGATCAAAAGACATCTAGCAGTTGATACACTGGGCTTCCCCTTCTTTACGCACTGTACTAAAGCCAGTGTATCTGATGACCTTGGGTTGATTGAGATGCTTTCAATTAACATCGATTATTTCAAATCCAAACCGATTCAGCTACCTAAGATTACAATCTTGCTAGATCATGGCTATCATCCTGATAAACTTACCCAAGCGTTAGAGCAGATTTATCCTCAAATCATGAGCAAAATCCAATTTGAACTTTCAGCCAAGCCATCGAAAGCCGAAAAGGAAGCTAATGGAAAATCTGGATTTGTACCTGTTGCGGCTAGATGGGTAATTGAAAGGTCAAACGCTTGGGTGGAGCGGTGTAAAAGTTTAGTCAAAAATTTTGACCGGACACTCGCTCGTGCCAATGCCAAGCTCAAGCTTTGTTTTATCAGATTAATGCTCAGAAGACTAGCTGCTAGCTAGAAAAAAGATATCAAATGGGTTCTATAAATGCCTCTAATCCGCCAGCAGAAGCGGCGATGCCAACAATCGGAAAGGGAGCGTCGGTTTGAGGGAATTGCTCTGGATTGATCGGTTCACCTGGAGGCGGTGCAGATGAATTTTCTTTTGAGGAGTAGAAATTCATGGGTAGAAGGCAGAGATCATTTCGTAAACAGGGTTTTGATTGTCTTCTGCAAAAATAATTGACGCAAACCCAGAGCCATCACGCTGGATCTGCCTTATCCTATCGCGCTGGGTCAGCCTTAATCTTCCCCCCAAAGTGGGCAATCAAGAGCCAATTGCACGTTTAATTACCTGATTTTCAATTGTCAAAAATACAAATAACACAGAATAGCACTGCAATTCCAGTCTAGCGAAACTATTCCTTGTTGTAGAAACATGATTAAGCGATTCTAAGCTTTCCGATGATATAGCTGTAGTCACACAGGTTAAGACATTTTGAAAGCATAAAATTTAGGAATAGTAATACTTTTACCTCCTGCCTCCTGCTATATCCACCCAAGGCAGTTAAAATAATGAAGCGAGCGCCCTCCAAACCTGATTATTTTTAATCTGGAAACCAACTGGAGACTCAAATGACCACAGCAACGATAGTAACACCACCAAAAGAATCACCCCTTCTGTCTGAGTTAATAAAGCAAAACGGTTTTTCTCTAATAATGCTTCTAAGAGGATGTTTGAAAAGTTATAAGAGTGAAAATTTTATGCCAATCGCTTCACCATAATCCGAATCATGGCAAGGTAAATAAATGTCTCAGCAGTTTCAGGGAGCATCGGTGAGAGGTTAAGATAAAGTGCTTTTTGTCAATCAGTTAAAATACTCAAAATACCCTTATTAAGAATGATAATCGTGTATGGGGAGAGGGGGAGGAGGTGAGCGTCGCTCACCTCCTCCCCCTCTATTTGATTATCATTATCTTTAAAAGCTTTGACAACTAAATAGGGTAAAAAAAGTATTGTAACGAGAGAATAACTTTGTGAAATGTGAGGCTCACTTTTTAGGTAAATTCAATTATCAAATGAGGTAATAAAAAGTTTGGTTTTCTACCATGTCCAAGCGACCAAAAGTCAACTCTGACCACGCACAACGACATCATACTCCGACTATAGATAATGAAGCGATCGCTAATCATTTAGAAGCTTTATTAACCCCAGTAGTTTTTGCTCAACAAAAATATTATAAGCAGTTGGGGTTACGAGATAGAATTCTGAATTTATCATTAATGGTAGCAGCAGTGTTAACACTGTTATGGCGACAAGTTCCTGGTGTTCAAGAGTTAAATCGTCTGCTAGCTAGAGAAGGTTTATTATGGTGTCATCCCACAAAAGTTGCTCAACAATCATTATCAGAAAGATTTTTAGTTTTCCCTGCTGAATTATTTGAGCGTGTATTTAAAGATTTGTTGCCTCGATTACAATTCAATTGGCAACAACGAGTCAAACGACCATTACCAGATAGTGTTAAGTTTGCATTGCTTAATTTTGAACAGATTTGGATAGCTGATGGCTCCACTCTTGAAGCCCTATTTAGAAAGCTAAAAAGCCTGGAAGACCTAAAAACAGGGCAACTAGCGGGTAAAATTTGTACAGTTATTGATTTGGTTACTCGTTTACCTATTGAAGTTTGGTTTCATACTAAACCTGCCGCATCCGAAACGAATTTTGAAGCTGCATTGCTGAATTTACTACCTCCTAAAACTCTAGTTTTGCTAGATAGAGGTTTCTATCATTTTCTTTTTTTACAACAGTTGATTAATCAAGATGTTCATTTTATCACTCGTTTAAAAGCTAAAGCATCTCTAAAATACTTAAAGATTTTTAGCTATGACCATTCGGTTAAAGACCGATTGATTCAACTTGGTACTGTTCGTCGTGGCGCACCAGTGCTTACTTTGCGTTTAATTGAGATAAAAGTTGGTAAAACTAACTATTCTTATATTACTTCTGTCCTTGAGCCAAAAATTTTACCTCCCTACGTTGTCGCTGATTTATATCGAAGAAGATGGAGAATTGAAGAGGCTTTTTATGTAGTTAAACGTTTATTGGGACTCTCGTATTTATGGACTGGTTCTATTAATGGTGTAAAGTTACAAGTCTGGGCTACTTGGCTCTTTTATGCAGTATTAGTTGACCTGGGAGACGCGGTTGCAGACGAATTATCTCTGCCATTTGACCGCATTTCTTTGGAGATGATTTTTCGTGGTTTATACCATTTTAGTGTCGCGCAAGAAAGAGGTAAGGCGGATGACCCTATTAAATACTTCACTGCAAAAGAGAATCAAGATTTAGGAGTCGTCAAAGCACTCCGAAAGCCAGTCTCCAGGCTGGATTTATCCCCTTTTCCCGCACCCTCTTGACAAAAGTGCAATTACCTTAACCTCTCACGGATGTTGCAACCCAGCCTTTGCACCACTGAAATTCGCCCCTCTCAAGTTTGCACCGCTAAAATCTGCACTTCGGATATCTGCATATCTAAAGTTTGCTCCCTCAAGGTTTTGACCTCTAAAGGAGCGCCCACGAAGATTTTGACCAGAGTAGTCTGATGGCATAGCTCAACTAGCAAACGTTCAGATTTATATTCTGATACATCTTGAGTATGCAATTTTCCTGATTCTAGGACAATATTGCGCTGAAAATCGTCATTAGCCCCGAACTATCTAATTGGTATACAAAGCAGGTAAGCTGAGGAAAGCACCTAGCAGCCAGGGCGAACGCACGGTATTTTTGAAACTCTTGCTAGGTAAGAATCTTGACGAAAAAATAGGCTAAATTTCAAAACGCCGAAATCCAAGTATTAAAGGATTTTTATACTTTAGATGCGTTTGCCCTAACCTAGCAGCAGTAAAAAATTAGTGATAGTAAAGTTGCCGCGCGCTTGCGCCATCGCTGGTTCATTAGCCTACGTTTTTCCAAAGTGATGAAACCCTTGTAAATAATACATTTGCGCTTTTCTTAGTGCCATTCCGCTAAGAGGCAAGTAAGGTATTCATGCAGGGATTAGCAGAGTTTACAGTTTAAGCACAAACCTTGAATCGGCAGTGCCATCGTTAACCCCAGCCGCGCCTTAGTACAAAAGTAGCAAATCCTAAAGTTCATCTACCTTTAGAAAGTGCATTGCTCCCAAGCCGGGGATGAATCAAAAGACTCACAAGCTTGGGAAGGTTCGGAATTACTCAAATGCGGGGCGCTCAAACAACTAGATTCAAGAAGTGGTGAAGTCAAATTAATGCGTATCGCCAAGGTTCACCGACGTAAGGGTGTTGCCTCAAAGATTCTTGAACACATCATCAAAATTTTTTATTAGAAGTTCACCTATTTATGAACTAGTGTTTCTTCCTGATGAAAGAGAAATTAAGCATCAACATTTTCTAAAGTGGGCCTAAACAATTAATCTTGATACGATGGGCATCGCTTGTTCGCATTATGTTTGAAGTACGAATTTTAGCATTTTGACAGCAGGCGGAGTCAATGAAGGTTTCACCAAAAAGAGATGACTTATGGAATATCGGCAGTTAGGTAAACACGGCATTCGAGTTTCGGAAATTTGTTTAGGGTCATGGCTTACCTATGGTGGTGCAACGGCAGAAGACACCGCCAGTCAATGTATTGAGCAAGCCTATAATTTGGGAATTAATTTTTTTGACACAGCAAATGTTTATGCCGAGGGAGAAGCTGAAAAAATTGTGGGTAAGGTACTGCGGCAGTACCCGCGTGAATCCTATGTCTTAGCAACCAAAGTTTATTTCCGAATGGGTAATGGACCCAACGATCATGGACTATCACGCAAACATATTTTGGAGCAATGTGATGCCAGTTTGAAACGATTGGGGCTGGACTACATTGATCTCTACCAGGCACATCGTTATGACTCGACCGTACCTCTGGCTGAAACCCTGATGGCATTTGATCATCTGGTGAAACAGGGGAAAATCCTTTATTACGGGGTTTCTCAATGGAGTGCTGGACAACTCGCCCATGCGACCGACCTGACCCGGTTGGCAAACCTCGCACCGATCGTATCCAATCAGCCTCGCTACAATATGTTTGATCGCACGATCGAAAAAGAAGTGTTACCCCTATGCCGTCGAGAAGGCATTGGCATAATCAATTACTCACCCTTAGCGCAAGGCCTGCTGACTGGGAAATACAAACCCGGCCAATCATTACCCCAAGGTTCACGGGCAAGTGACTCGAAACAAAATATGTTTTTAAACAATGGAGAACTAGATCAGGAGCAGTTGCTCAAGGTGCAGCGGCTATTGCCCATTGCCGAGCAAGAAGGCTTGAGCTTGAGCCAATTGGCGCTTATCTGGTGTTTACGCAATTCCGAAATTAGTAGCGTCATCATCGGTGCAAGTAAACCAGCACAGGTACAAGAAAACGCCAATGCATCGGGCAAACAACTGTCTTGGGCAACAATTAAACGCATTGAAGAAGTTTTGGAAATGGAAATCAGCGATCGCGTCACTGTCGGCGCTTGAATTGTTTTCAATTCAATGAATTGGTATCGCCAATCTATCGGAGTGATCAGGAGTTTTTGATTAATGCATATCAACTATGACAGCCTACTCAGGCTCATCGCCTTTGCGTTCGCCTTACTACCCTGTTTTCTGCTGCTAGATCGCTGGTGGCGCGAACGAATTTATGATCTGCAAGGTAAAACGATTCTGCTCACAGGTGGTTCACGCGGATTGGGGCTGGTGATGGCACGCCAGCTAATTGATGCAGGCGCACGGATAGCAATCTGTGCACGAGATGAAGCAGAACTTGAACGCGCACGAACCGAACTGGAGCAACGAGGTAAAGAAGTTTTCGCACTGACCTGTAACGTGACAGATCAAGCTCAGGTTGAGCAAATGGTACAACAGGTAAAAGAGCGCTTTGGGAGAATCGACATTCTCATCAACAATGCCGGAACGGATATTATCGGCCCACTAGAAACCCTGACCATGCAGGACTACGACGATCTGATGAAACTGCATTTTTGGGCACCGCTCTACGCAACCTATGGCGTTTTGCCAGAGATGCGGCAGCAAAAGAGCGGACGAATTGTGAATATCTCCTCCGTCGGGGGAAAAGTGGCATTTCCGCACATGGTCGGGTATTGTGCCAGCAAATTTGCCCTGGTTGGGCTGTCCCAAGGAATGAGAACCGAGTTAGCAAAAGATGGAATTATCGTTACAACCGTATGTCCTGGTTTCATTCGCACTGGAGTTGTGGATCATGCCGTGATCAAAGGGCAACACCGCAAGGAATTTGCTTGGTTCAGCATTAGTGATTCGCTACCGTTGATTTCTGCCAGCGCAGAAAAGGTTGCTCGTGCCACAATCGCTGGACTACGCCGGGGCGCTACGGAAGTGATCGTGCCTTTGCCAACTTGGCTCTCGGTCAAATTCTATGCTCTGTTCCCTGGACTAAGTACTAATCTATTCAGTTTGGTAAATCAGCTTTTACCAGAACCGGGTGGAATTGGCAAAGAGCGGGCATTTGGCAAAGACAGCCACTCAGCCTGGTCGCCTTCCTGGTTAACTTATTTGAGCGATCGCGCCGCACGACGGAATAACGAACTTCCGGTAACTGAACCAAAAGATACGAACGAGGTTAAACAGGTGGGAAGGAATGGGAAACTATCGCCCCAAGCGATTGAACCGACCCTTGCAGAAGATAAGCAATCTGGAAGTCCGTTAATTGATCCTGACCAAGCACCTCCTGAAGTTCAAGCCTAAACAATCCCGAAGATTTCGAGCAAGTTCAGCAGCCGATGCAGGTGTTTAAAACATCTTGCCGGAACTGATTGTTCAGGATGCTCTGTTTTCTCTGGATTTGGTAGATGTTCAGTCAGCGATCGCTCGATTCTTGATGATGTCTGAGTTTCAGGATAATTGTCATATTTTTCTCTCCTCAAAGTGAAAAAGGAGGGATTAAAACCATAGCAAAATAGAAGGAGAAAATTATGATTGCGACCCAACTTCAACAAACTTCAAATACTAGCCAGTTGCTGCATGATCGGGTTGTTTTGATCACAGGCGCAAGTCGCGGCATTGGTGCAGCAACCGCCAAACTGCTAGGACAGCATGGTGCTGCGGTTGGCGTAAATTACTATGGCAGTGAAGCCGCCGCTGTGGAAGTTGTTGAATTGATTACGTCCGATGGTGGTCGGGCAATGGCAGTCAAAGCCGATGTGCGCGATCCACAACAAGTAGATGCAATGGTGCAGCAGGTTGTAGATACCTTTGGTGTTATTGATACGTTGGTAATTAATGCTAACGCGAATTTTGCAATGGCTCCTTTTGTGGATTATCAGTGGTCAGACTTCGAAGCAAAATTGGTCGGAGAACTCAAAGGCGCTTTCTTGCCCTGCAAAGCAGTTGTTCCCTCGATGATAGAACACAAGCGAGGTTGCATCATTGCCGTCAGTAGTGGCTTATCTCGCCATCCAGGAGAAGGCTTTATCGCTCATAGTACCGCCAAATCTGGATTAGATGCCTTCATCAAAAGTCTAGCACTGGAACTTGGCCCGCACGGCATTCGTGCTAATGTCGTTTCGCCTGGATTAACCCTGACCGACGCCACAGCCCGATTACCTCAAGAACATAAAGACGCTTCTGCTCAAATGGTGCCATTAAAGCGAAATGGGCTGCCAGAGGATGTTGCCGGAGCCATTTTGCTGTTAGCATCTGACGAAGCAAAATTTATTACCGGGGCATATTTACCCGTGAGTGGTGGTGTGCAAATGCTTTGAACTGTCAGAGGAAGCAATCATGAAACGAGGTGACGTTATAAGTAGATATAAAGCGTTTCTCACCCTTTCATCATCCTTATTTTTCCAGGAATATTCTCTATGATATGAATGGCACGCTTGAAAACGTGAAACCTCGTTTAGACAGTTAGAAAATAGCTGGCACTAAGGCTGAGGTTGCTAGAACCTTGAATGATCGCAATTATAGCGGTTCCTGCTTCAGTGCAATACAGTATGAGATGATGGAGTATATTAACGTCTAAGTACTTGTGGAATGAAACCTTACTCCTGTGATCTGCGCCAGAAAGTGATAAATGCACATAATAATAAACAAGGCTCTCAACGAGAACTGGCAAAAAGATTTAGCGTCAGCTTGAGTTTTGTTCAAAGTTTACTCAGACAATATCGTAACAGTGGAACATTTGAGGCAAAACCTCACAGTGGAGGTCAAAAATCGAAACTCAATCATGAGCAACTGGCATTAGTAGAGTTATTAGTAGAGTCAGATAATGATGCTACCTTGGTGGAATTGTGCGAGCAATTAAAATTACATACTCAGATAAAAATAAGTCGCTCCACAATGGGCAGAATCACACAAAAGCTGAATTTAACGCGTAAAAAAAAACATTGCACGCAAGCGAAAAATATACAGAAAGGGTGCAAAAATTAAGGGCAGAATATTGGACAACCATTAGACACGTTCTAAAACTTGCAAGGCATTATTGACAAGGCTTTGAAACCAAACCTTGCAGATTCCTCTTCCAACGCAGCAATCAGTATTTGATATAGTTACCGATAGTTTAGAGCAAGAATGTAGAATATCCTCATTCTAGTGATCGCTATTTTTTCTTAATCTCAATAGTTCATAAAACTAAAGTACCAATTCGGAGTCTAACTAATCCACATACAGTTAAAATTATTTCATTATAAACATCAGAATTTAGCCTAAATCGTTGCGATGCTATTTGAAATATTTTAATTATCCTTATTAAATGTTCTACAAATATACGTTTACTCGATAAAACCTTATTTTCTGCTTTTTGTTGTTCACTTAATTCTTGTTTCCTTTTCCTCTTATGAGGAGTTGTAATATTTTTACCACCTTGGTACCCTTTATCTCCTTCAAATGTTTGCTGTCCATCAAAGAAAACTTGTTGTTCTCGAAATAGGTTTATATCTGCTGTTGGTCTGGGAAAACCTACTTTTATATCAATTATATCTTTACCTTCTGGCAAGGAAACCACCTGGCTTTTTCTAGTATGTTGTTTTTTCTTTCCTGAGAATAACTTTTTTTGCTCTTCGTTGTCAGATGGCCTATCTATTGGCTGTTCCAGACTATCTACTATCAACTTAAAACTCGTCAATATCTCTTGTACAATCATTAAATCACCTTCCTTATTCCCCACTTGCTCTAACAAACTTGCAGGCAAAATCTTCCGGAAAATTTTTCTCCAATTATGAAAAGTATCATTTGCTTCTGTTTTTGATATACCAAACGATATTCCTAAAACTTCAAATGTGGGTATTTGTCTCAGATAAAACAAGCACAGACATACTTGCTCTGGGATGGATAATATTTCGTAAGGATTCAGGTCTAATATTTAGGAAGCAGAGATGGGCGAGACAGATAATTATTAGAATTAGCCAGCAGTGCTTGTGCAAAAAAGTCAATCACAGACCT
Organism: Nostoc desertorum CM1-VF14; assembly: GCA_019359245.1. Lineage (GTDB taxonomy): Bacteria > Cyanobacteriota > Cyanobacteriia > Cyanobacteriales > Nostocaceae > Nostoc > Nostoc desertorum. The sequence continues at coordinate 31,140 of JAHHHR010000078.1, forward strand.
ACCTTGACGACGACAGGTTTGCACCACTGTTAACAGATGGGCAGTGTGTCTAAACCTGTCCATTGAACGGGAGCCACCACTTACTTTACGTTTCGTCACAGCCAAACGCAGCGATCGTTCAGCCTGATTGTTATCAGGAGGAATTTCAGGGTAGTCAAGGAAATACCACCATTGAATTGCTTTATCACGCAAAGAGCGTAAAAGGTTGCCGGCCGTAGCTCCTGCAAGATCAAGCCACTGATGGAGTAAGGAATACAATTTAGATTTAAATTGGTTGACCCAATCGTTGTAACTGGTGGAGTCAAGAGTCTCAAACCATCGGGCATAATTCCTAAAAGCTTCATCAATTAAATCAACAAAAGCTTCGCCAATAGCTTGGTTGTGAAGACCTGGAAGAATAATTAGTTTTTTGAAGTGTCGGCGTAGATGAGCCAAACATTTCTGCTGGGCAAAAGCTGGATAGCCATTGTAAACGCTAAAATCATCGCTGCTGAGTACCCCTGCATACTCAGTCCCTAAAATTGTTTCTAATTCGGATCGTGAACGAGTGTCAGCCGCAGTAAACAGGCAGAAATCAGAATTGGCAACTACCCACAACCATTCTTTGACTCCTTTAACTGACCAAGGTGTTTCATCCACATGAACATTCGGTTGTGTCTGCTTTACCCAACTACTTAACTCAATAATGCTCGGTTCAATCGCTTGTTGGATTCGTTCATTAGTTGCGACTAACGTTCCAAGCCCAATTTCAACTTGCCCTAATTCCCACAACATTTCTTGCTGTTTTTCATAAGGCATGTGTGCATAATTGTTTACCCATCCTAAGAACGCTTGTAATCTAACTCCTAAATCTTGCCCTGGAACGATATCTGGCGACCATGAGGCTGTTTGTACATTTCCACAACACTCACACACGCAGGTATGGCGTTGATATTCCACTATTTCAATGGGACGTTTTACTAATTGCGCTACAGACTGTTTTTCTATTTTTACTGCCACAGTCGCAAATGCTTTTTGACCGCAGTGAACACAATCTTCTGGACGTAAGATTTCATAACGATCTACTCTGCCAAAACCAGAGCGCGTTTTTCCCTGATGCCCTGGTTGCCCGCCTGGTTTTCTTTTGGGATGATTCGATTCTCCCTCCAGAGATGCTTTTTTGTTTTCGCTCTTTTTTAGAATATCTCCAGATGGTGGTTTCGATGAGGTAGAACTATCTAAATCTCGGCTGACTTTTAAACGTTCTACTTCTTGCTGTAGTTCTAAGATTGTTTTCTGTAACTCACATATTGCCTTGCCCTGATCAATAATTATCTTTACCAGTTCTTCTTTTGATAACTGGTTCAAGCTTTCTCGGTCTAAATCTTGAGGCAGGTTTTGGTTCATATTTGTGATATTCTCTCTCAAGCGTCCCCTTTGTCAATACCCTGCCACCTGAATCCTTACAATATTTCTTTGCGTCCACCTCCACGACGATGTATTCTAATTTTGCTCTGTTCACGTTTTTGTTGTTCTTCCTCATAGCACTTTTTAGCAGAATCCACAAGGTCGGTAAATTTCTCATAACTAATTCCCAGAAGTTGCTTGGTACGCAAGGGGTATTTCTGTATATACTCGAAGGTATTAATCATTTATTTAATGGTTGGTAGAGGGCCAATTTTACTTTCTACCATTTTTTTGTATCCAAATCATATTCCGGACGTGTCTATTGGAGAAGTTAACTTAGCAGACTTAGTATTTATCGATGAGGCAGGAGTAAATATTGCGATGACCAGACGCTTCGCTCGTTCGCCTCAAGGCAGTCGCGCTTATGGTGATTGTCCTGACGGTCGGGGAAAAAATGTGACGATGATTGGAGCGATGTCAACGGAAGGCATCATTTGCCATGACTTTTACTGGCGGTACTAACAAGTCAGCATTTGAAACCTATGTGAATCAAGTTCTCGTTCCAAATCTTTGGCCAGGCGCTTGTGTTGTCATGGATAACTTCAGTTCTCATAAAGTCACAGGCATCCGAGAAGCTATTGAAGCAGTTGGAGCCAGACTGGTATATTTATCACCTTATTCTCCTGATTTTTCACCAATCGAGAACTGTTGGTCGAAGGTGAAAGAGTTTTTACGTTCGCAAGCTGCTAGAACATATCAACAGTTAGACGAGGCCATTACAAATGCCCTCAATGCAGTAACCAAAAAAGATATTATTGGATGGTTCACCCACTGCTGTTACTATATTGCACCCAACTGAGAACCGCTATATAAGATTGCCAGAGCAGAAGATGACCGGCCAGTTGAAGCAAATTCTGATGTTGGCGGGATTATACCCAGCTATAATTATTCATTTACGTCAAACTCATCAATTATTAGCGTCTTAAAGCTCTGTGTTAACTGCTGCCAGAGTAACTCAATTTCCTCATAGCACTCCTGTGAAGAAATTTTTCCCAAAGTCTGTAGATTAGAGAGATAACAGACACGTTGAGAAAATTCTTGAAGATTAGCATTGAATAAAAAGTTTTGAGGCGTATGCTTACCGAGATATCGATAGCGTTGGTAGAGAAAATTATTTTTGTTTATTAGATTCATTACCAGAGGTAGAAAATGTTTGTTGGTCAATTCCTCACTCACACCCATTCATCCCAAACTCCTAAAAGTGAGATGTGGGACTTGTGCTAAATTAGTTAAAAATGAAAATTTTTCCACTTCATGCTTTCTAAATGTAATACATAAGTTCCTTCTGCTTTCGCATTGATCGTCGTTCACAAAGGTCTTGGAGTGTATATTTTTCCAAAACTGAGTTAGCAGCCTGACATGCTTCCTGCCAGACTTCTTGAATTAACTCACCTTCTACTGTGTTAGGAGTCGGTTCACAATCAGAGACAACAATATCTAAGCCTTCCATGCAGCTAAAAGCATCTAACACTGTAATCTTTCCGGGATCTCGTGCCAGAAAATAACCACCCTTGGCTCCGCGTATACTCTTAATTAAACCTCCACGCCTTAATGTCGCCAGGAGTTGTTCCAAATAGCGGTTCGGTATGTCTTGCAATGCCGCTATCTCTCGAATTTGCAGGGCTTCACCGTTAGGGTAGCAGGTTGCCAACTCTAATAGGGCTAGAAGTGCATATTCTGATTTGTTAGAGATTACCGCAGGCATAATATTTTAAACTCACACTGAAATATACAAAGTATTTGAGTTGGTTTCCCTAAGCTACTGTCAAGAAAAACTTTACAACCAACTTATTGTCGACCGGTTTACTTCAGTTTAAAGACCTTTTAGGGTAGAAGCAATTATATTTTATTTTTAATTTAATAAATAAAAGTGATTGATTATCCTACATTAGACTTGTCCGAAAACTCCAAAGCCAGACTGTTCAAAGCTTTGAGGCAAAACTTTGATATCTTCGTAAAGACAGAGTTATAAGGGTTTGAGACAGTTAGTGATAGTTTAGAGGCATAAAAAT
>JAHHHR010000079.1 GCA_019359245.1 Nostoc desertorum CM1-VF14
TGTTTAAGAAAAGCTACTACTCGATACCAAGTGATATCTGAAATTTCTTTACCCATCTCGCGCTGATAAATCTGTTTCAGGTGGCGATACTTAGCTGAATATACTTTTGTGGTCACACTACCTCCGTACTACTATTTAAGTTGGTCAAAAATTAACTGGACATCCGGTTATGCCAAGGTATTTGATATAGCCCTGAGTCTGATTCGAGGTATTTGATATAGTCCTGAGTCTGACGACTATCAATAACCTTGGATTTTGGACTTTGGACGGGCTTTCCAAGCTAATATTTGTCGGCTATAACCACGTAATAACAAGGTTTGTCAGCTTTTAAGACATACTGACACTTTCTCGTTTACCCCCATGAATACGTCCCAGTAAGCCTAGTTAGAGCAGTCATGTATGGGAAAAATTTATCGCTCCGATTTAGAACAAACTCAACTGTATTGAGTTCCTAGTTATCTCTGCTGTGTGCTGTTTATATAAGCTCGGCACTTCGTAGCAGCGCCTTAGCACTTTGTCCCGATTGAGCTTTAAGTCAGCACTCTTAGACTGACGCGGTAAAGGACGGAAATAATATTGTGTGTGTTTGATACTATCGCTGCTATAGAGATAGCGATAGAGAGCGCCATCGATACTGTAGGTTTTGGATTTGCTTAGGAGGGTTACGCATCCTACAAGCTCTTTATCAATCATCATTTTTATCTCCAGCAACACACGCGCCCGTTAAGCTTGCACCCAAGAAGACCGCGATAGAGGCGATAGCGCTTCCTTCAAAAATTTTGGCGTTGTAGATCCATGTAGGTTGATATTCCTCGCCTCTACTTTCCTCAATCCGGTCAAACCCGTGACAAAAGATAGAACCAACTACCATAAAACTAGCAGTTACCAAGCTCACAATTGCTACTGATGACGCTCCATTAAATATGAATGAGTTAATCTTTTCACGCCAATTCTTCACACGGCGAATGTGCATTACTGGCTTTTGTTCTAGATATGAATGCCACTCTGAATCAGTAAAATTCGTGGGCTTGTAATCATAGGATTCGTGTTCATCAAGTAATTCGCCTACTGCTTGAATTGCATCTCCTAGCATCACATCTGGGGAGTATTCTAGTTGTTTGAATTCCTCAGAATCTCGGATTTCTCTGAGCCAGCGATCTACTGCTTCTAACCTTCGTAATTGATTTTGATTAAGCATTGTTCTCTCAAGAGGTAGTTCGTTGATTGCTTCTAAATTGCGTAAATTGATATGCATGAATCCTCTGTCCTAATGCAGACACGCACAATTACCGCGACCGCAGAAAATGAACGGACGCAATGCAGATATTGCTGTGAATAGTTGAATGGTGTCAAAACAGCGCTTACAACCCTTGCAACCCTCGAAAGGAAATCGCCTTAGCGTTTTGTGCTTGGGTCTTACTTGCGTCTGCCTTAAGTTATTGACGCATCGATAACCTTGACACTAATATAGTAGCAGCAGGTACTGACAAGTGCAACTCCCTTCCCAAATTTTCTTATTAGGGTGACAATTGCTGACAAGCGATAGTACTTATATGTACCTGTAGAGATGCCTAGTAAAAAGCCGCGAGTCATGGTTTACCTTGACCCAGATAAGCACGAGTTTCTTAAGGAATGGGCTGAGGATGAGCATCGAACCGTTAACAACCTCATAACAATGCTGCTTGAGCAAGCGATAGACAAGAAAAAGGAGGAAAAGGACAAATGATTAACGCGATCGCGCAGAACAAAATCAGGAGGTAATTTGACCGAGGAAAATCAGCCAAACGACGGTATAGAGCGTGTTGAGGGGAAATTTGACCCACTAGCCGAAACTAGATATTGGCTGCCTGCCGCTTCAGAGCAAAACTGCAAAAGGATAGGCAGAAAAAGAGGAATACGATTAGTTAAAGTTGTCGATACCAAGATAGAACCTTTACCAATAATTTGTATTTTTGAGAGCTACCCAGATGAGTGAAACAACTACCCAGATACCAGTAAGCGAATTAATCCCAATGCTGATCGCGATCGCCGAGCGCAACTGGGAACGCTTTAAAGAAGTTGAAAAACAATTCGTTACACAGCACGGTATAGAGGCTTGGGAAGATTTTTTTGCTTTTCGACTAAAGCCAGCTTTAGACAAAGAATCTGATAGATGGCTGCTAGTTCAGTGGTGTAGCAAGGGCTTCACAGTAAAGGATGTGGCGTAAAACTTGCGACTGCTATACATCAGCATCTGTCAAGAAAACCTACGAATATCCCCTTCTAGCTGTAACTAAAAGGGGATTCGTACCAGCAAAGGCTGGATTTCATTAATTGTCTTGTCATAACGCGGGTAACTCCGAAGTGAAAATGTCCTGTCAGACTTTTCGGAACCGCGATCGCTGACTCTATGTTAACCAGTTCTGCGGTCGTGTTGCAATAAGGAGTTACCCGGATTTTAAAAAATTCGGAGTAATAAAAAGTGAATCATACACAGACAACTGCAAAAGAGACTGCTAATAGACTTACAGACAGACATTATAAAGAGTGCGTAACAAACCGGGGCTTGTGTCCAGAGTGGATAGCTGTTAACTGTCGCTCAATGGAAATCAAAGAAGCGACCCAGCGCTTAGGATACACAGCGCTTTCCGCTGGCATCTGGCTAGAAGGAAGCAACGGTTTTGGGCAGTACCGCCCTAACAAGCCCTGGAAAAGCCCAGACGAGAAGAAAGCGCCCAAATATCGGACAGCAACTAGGGAAGAATATGATGCAATGCTACCCCGTCATCCTCATAATCCAGGCTACTGGAAGGATTTAGAGGCGCTCAAAGCACTTTGCTATCACATAAACGGTCATCCCTGCTTACTTCTCTCTGAGGGACTGTTTAAAGCGATCGCCGGCTGTTCTAACGGATTCCCCACAGTTGCCCTCGCTGGTGTTGAACAGGGATTAACATCCGCCAAAAATGACCCACAAAGCAAACGTTACCTAGTCGATACCTTAGAATTGTTAGCCCGTGCTAAGTTTGGATGGATTATTGCATTTGATGCCGACGAATCCACCAAAGCTAATAAAAATGTGATTGCAGCACAGAGAAAACTGGCTTGTCAATTAGCTAAGTTTAAAGTGCCTGTGTACATTGCCACGGGCTTATGGAGTGCAGCAGAGGGGAAAGGGATGGACGATTATATTCAGGCCAACGGTAGCGACGCTTTTAGGGACAAAGTGCTAGCGAAGGCTGTTAACTTAGAAACTTGGGAACGTCAGTTCCAAGAAGACGAGAACGACAGCAAAACCTTGTCAGAGTCGGCTTTTGCTGCTCAAATAGCAGACAATTACCGCGCAAGACTGGCTTGGCACGTAGCTAATAAAGCATGGTACTGGTATGAGGCACAAAATAAGCTCGGTGTTTGGGGTGAAATTCCCCATGAGGAAGCGCAAGACATCGTAGTTACAGAGTTGCGATCGCTGAAACCACATTTTAGCTATCGTTTTGTCGCTAATACGCTGAATCTCCTCAAGGGTGATTTAAGGATTAATCACTGGGAGGTCTGTCCCGGCTACATCTGTTTACAAGATTGTGTACTAGATGTTAATACCCTTCAAGAATACCCCCACGCTCCTGGTTATAGAATGCTGACTCAGTTGCCCTTTAAGTGGTCTGACCGTAGTATCGGCTGTGACCCGATTCAGCAATGGCTACTAGAAATTTGCGAAGGACAAGAAAGCTGGGTGCAAGTAATTCGCGCTGCAATCAACGCTACCATCACCGAGCGGGGCGGCAAGATGCAAAGATATCTAGAGTTAATCGGCGCTGGCGGCACTGGCAAAGGTACATTACTGAGACTTGTGCAAGACCTAGTAGGTAAAGAAAACTACGCAATCACAACACTTAAGCAACTAGAACAGAATCGCTTTGAGACTGCCTCCTTCTACGGCAAGAAGCTGATTTGTATCACTGATTCTGAACGCTACACAGGAGATGTCAGCGTATTTAAAGCCATCACAGGCTATGACGACCTGCGACACGAGAAAAAAGGGGTACAGCAAACAGGCAGTTTTAAATTTGATGGTGTGGTGATGGTAGCAGCAAACGAAGCGATGCAAAGCACCGATTACACGAATGCCACCGCCCGCCGTCGTCTGTCGATGCCGTTTAATCGTGTTATTCCTCCCCATCAGCGCCGTGACTTGATGGAAGAGTTCGCGCCCTATCTTCCTGGTTTCCTGTCCTGGGTGTTGTCCATGCCAGAAGCAGAAATTAAGGATTATTTTGTCGATACAAACAACAAAGTATCGTCACTGGCTGCATTCAGCAAAGAAATCCTCATGGAGACTAATCCACTGGCTAACTGGGCTGACGAATGTTTGTACTATGACCCCAATGCAGTAACGGGTATTGGAGACATCAGCCAAAGCGCCGATGAATTTCTCTATGCCAATTACGCTCAATGGGCCAACAACAACGGGCAAGGAACAATGAACAAGCAACGTTTTTCTAGCACGTTGCTGAACTTGCTGAAAGCTCAACTCTTAATTGACGCAGAAAAACGCAAAACCAACAGGGGACGGTTTATCACCTGCATTGCAATCCGCAAGCCGGGACATGATTTCCCTCTTTTAATTTCTACTAGTGACGACCTCAATAAAAAGAGTGACGACCTAGTGACGACCTTAGTGACGACTCAAACCCTTGATAGTGACGGACTTTTACAAAGTGACGACCTTTTAATCAAAAAAATAGAAGATCAGGGCAACAACCAATGCTACTTGATGCCATTTCCTATAGAGCAGAATGAGGGGGATACGTCGTCACTTTCATCAAATCCTTCACTCCTAAGTGTTTCAGGTCGTCACGAGGTCGTCACTGTGACGACTTCACAGCCCGATGAGGTCGTCACTACTCCATCTCTCACCCAACAAATGATTAATAACTGGGATGATTTGTCGTCACTTGGTCAGCTTGTAATGTCGCTAAAAGTTGAGGAACTACGCCAAGCTGTTGCAGGATTTAAAGAAGAACAACTGCAACACATTAAGGATGCAGCTAATAGCGTGTGGCGACTCGGCGCAGATTCATTAGCTGATTACAACGGCGAACTAGTTTACATCTGGGAGTGCGGACAATCAAATGATATCCGCATCGGTAGTAAGCAAAAGCCAGGGGTGAAAGTTAGACGCGCTCATCTGCGTCCTTGGTTGGGCATTGATTAGAAAACAGATCCAGTATTTAGTATTAAATATTGGACACGAGTTAGATCGTTCCCATACTTTATGGCTGGCTATTGACGGGAAAAAAGGCGTTGTCAGGAGCGTTAAAACTGAGCATTATGAAGGTAAAATTTTTACTGGATTTGTCGTTTTACTCGATTAACTAGCCTTAAACCACATCTATTACAAGTGTCATGTAACAAGAGTAGGCTTATTGTTTTGCAGTGAGGATTAGCATGGGGAAAGCACAACGGCGTAAAAAAGTTGCCAGGAGTGGTAACGGTATTACTGAAGAAACAATCAGGATGGCAGGAGCAGTACAACCCAAAGATGAGGCTTTACCGCCTGCCATAGTTTGGGGTGTGCAGCTTGAAAATATCCACGATTACACAGAATTGTTTATCCGCAGTGTGCATTTCATCAACAGGGGTTTTTATCCAGCTAAGTACCTGTTTACCACAGAGCAGTTTGATAGAGTTTTGCAATCTTTGATTGACCAAAACAATTTAGTTTTTCGGGATGGAGGATACTACCTCCATCCAGATATTCAACAGATAGTAGACGAAGAATCTGGGAAAACGTTCAGCCCAAAACTGAGTTAAATCTACTGATTTCTGAAAAAAAGAACCGCACTACTAGAATAAGCTGCGGTGCTAAAACAACTTATCAAGTTGAATATAACGGCAAAAACATGAAATAATCGTCGCTAATATCCACTTATCTTTTGCGGTTAGGGTCACTACCAAGATATCGTTCAACGCGCTGTAACTTGGTATTAGTAAAACCAGTACGCTGCCATATAGCTTGTAGATAGTTATTGAAATCATTCGAGATTTTTACCGGAATAAATTGATTTAGTGCGAAGAACATTGACAAAGCAAATGATGTAGTAATCAACCCCATCATTCCATATTGGCTTAGGGGTTCAGAGCGATAAACCTCTTTCTCTATGGTGATGGGTTTGGGGGGAGGGGTATTCTTCAACTCCTGAATCACCATAGTCAAGTTCTTCGTGTGATTCAACAGTTGATTCCAGTTCTGCTTTAATTCTGTTATCTCGCTCTTTAACCCTTTGAATTCTAAGCTCTCTAATGTCGCTGTTGACTTGGGCATATTCTTTAACTGCGTTAGTAAGGGAGTTAATTCTTGTCTCAAATTCTCGTTGTTCTGCTCGGACTCTGAGGAGGAGAGATTCTGATTCTTCAATTCCCCCGTCAGCATCTCGATAGTTACCATCGCTTTGCTGAGGAGTTGATTCTGAATTAAATTCGTTTGCGCCCATGCTTGTAACTCCGCCCTATCCCTTTCGCGTTCAGTTTTTTGTGATTGCTTAAAACTGTCAAACTCTCTATATAATCTGCCCAGTGCTATCTTCACCTCACCCAGTTCACTGCTCTCTACTAAATCGGCAGTTTCAGAGTGAGGATTGCTGTGATTGCCGTTGCTATTGCCGTTGCTGTTCATCAGTTTTCTTTTTACCTTGGCGAGAAGTAGACGCAGTGGCTTTTGCTTGTTTTGAAGTTGAAGCCTTAGACGATTCAGTAGGAAGATTTACCTCTGGTTGTTGTAACCCTAGATAAACCCCAGCCTTTTCAAGTTCTGGTTTAGCCTGATCTAAAAACCCACTCACTAGCAGGTAATCCCCAAAAGGAAAACCATTCTCTTCAGTCGCAGCCGAGTAAGGTAGACCTTTTTCTGTCAACGTGTCAAAGGTCGAGTAGTCTAGCTCTGGCATCTCTATTTCTATACCTTTTAGTTCGGCTATCGCTGCTGATGTTTTGCTGTTCTCCCAGCGCTGAAAACCTGAACCTTTATCCCAGCACAGATTTTTTACCACCACATAATCAGCTTTATCGCTACAGAACTCAGCCATAGTTTTTAAGCTAGTAATGACTGAATAACCAAGGTTAAGCACAGTCACCAGCGTTACTCGATAACCCAAATCACCTGCAATCTTGAATAACCCAAATTTACTGATAATCTCCCTAGTTTTATTGCTTGATGCCCCCGGCATATCTACTATTATTGAGTCGGGTGATTCGGCTTTGATTTCCGTAAAAAAGCGTTTCGCCTCTGCCACCTCTAGGAAATTTAACAGCCTTACCCCGGAGCCAAAGTTCTGATAGTACTCGTACAGTTCTGGATTCTCTGTATCTGCGTCATAAGCTAAATAATTAATTCCTTTATTGTGCATTACATCCAGCAGTAAGCGAGTAAAGGCAGTCTTACCTGTACCACCCTTGCCCCCCAGTATCATCACGATGCGTTTCATATTTCGCTCCTATTAGTGATATTAAATTGGGAAGAAGTATTAGGAGTTGTTTTCTTTCGTTTACTAGTTTTAGTTGACGATGAGTCGGATGGTTCACTACTATTCTGTGGTGAACTATCCGGCTCTACTGCTGGAACCGAGTTATTATTTGTGGTTGAAGAATCAGTTGATTCCGGCTCGGAGTCAGAATTAACTGATTCTTCAACCGCTTTATCTGATGATTCATTACTCAAATTATTGTCAGTTGATGTCGAAGCTTTTTTATGAAAACTCTTCAGACCACTGGCCGCCAGTTCTACCCCATGACCTTTAAACACATCAGAAACATCGTCATAAGAATAGCCAGCGTCTAACATATCTTGAATAGGTTTAGCCAAACTGAGGACTAAATCAGACAGGCTGATAGTTTTAGGAGTCGCCGCTTTCTGTTTCAGACTGGTTTGAATATCTTCTATTTTTGATAAAGGAACAGCTTTCGGTTTGCGAGGCATAGCCACCAGTAATAATTAATCACTTCATTGTAAAAAAGTCGTGGTCAGAAAAAGTTTAAGTTTCTTGTCGTGATGTGACGAATATCAACAAAAAATTGTTTAGATCCTCGTGAGGTAGACTAGTCTAAAAAAGCAGTTACCCATGAATCAACATTCTTAGTATCAAAGGCTGTTGGCAGCATTGTTAAACAGACCCAGCCCTCGGTTACACTCTTGTTGTTGCAGACAGTCAATCGTGGTTCGCCAAAGTCTCGTACTCCCCCAGCCTCCCGTTCTGCCCCTTGGTTGTCGTTACCTCAGTCCTGTCGTGGGGGCATAGGCAAGCAATACGCCGTAACGCACTACGTGCTACTTTTACCTTCGGTAAAAGCGGCGTGGTTGCTTGTTGGGGGTGTCCCCCAAACCCCCAATAATCAGGTCTATTAAAGCGGTAAATGAGTCAACAAGAGGTTCCGGGTTATTCGCCTACCTGCGTGGCACTGCGTGCCAGCGCAGCTACAGCGAATAACCCGGTTAAAAAATGAATAAGCAGATAAATGAATGCCTAATTAGTTATGCAACCAGACCCACGTATAAATCTCAGTAATCAACTAGCTGACACATTAACCAATCGGTCAGTAGCACCAGATGAAAAGCGAGAAGTAACCATCACATTTAGGGCTAGCTATTCTGAAAAAGCGAGGCTAGAGCAACGGTGTAGTGGAGTGGTGCAAAGTGACTATATTAGAGCGAGATTATTTGACTACCCTTTGCCACATCCTAAATTAGTCATTCCCGAAGTTAACCGACAGGCTATCTACGAGCTAAAGAAGATTGGCAACAACCTAAACCAACAGACCAAAGCTATTAACGCAGCTGTAAAAATTGGTAGCCAACCGTTGACTAACGAGGTGAAATCATATCTGAGAACTATTGAAGAATTAACAACACTTTTAGAACAGACTCGCCAATCACTCACTCAACCTACGGTAGAGAGGTAACGCAATGATTACCAAAGTGAAAGCTAATAAATCATTTCGTGGTACTACCAAATACGTCTTAGAGAAAGAGAAAGCCAAGATTATTGGCGGGAATATGTATGGTAAAAGTACCAATGAACTGGTCGAGCAGTTTACCCTATCAGCCCACCTTAACCCCCAACTAAAAGACCCGTGCTATCACTTAATGCTTAGTGTACCTCAGAGTGATAGAACTCTCAATGATGACGAATTAGCTAATCTATCCCAACGGCACTTTGCAAATGTCATTGTGTTGTCACGGCTTCAAGGTGATGAATCCCAAGTCAAACAGCCAGATAAAAGGATAGCTGATACCAAACTGAACCAGCTAGTTGATGAATTTATAGAATCAGAACTACCAGCTTATGACTTCTTTATAGCGCGGCACTCTGATAAAGAACACGACCACACCCACATCGTTGCATCCAGAGTCAATAATCTAGATGGTAAGTCTATTCGCACCTGGAACAATTACGCCTATTCAGAACACTCCGCCCGACTGCTAGAACGAGAATTTCAGCTAATCCAAATCCAAAGCAGTTGGGAGAGTAAGCAGAAAGCTATGACTCGGAATCAACTGGAACGAGTCGAGCGCGATGGACTTCCAGGCGAAGAAATAATGCGACGGGCGATTGAGCAAGTGGCAGTAAATAAACCCACAATACAAGAGCTAATTGAGCAGCTATGGAGAGAGCATCAAGTTAAAGCTATCGTCAGTTATTACGCTCACGGCGGGGTAAGGGGTATCAAGTTTGGCATTGATATTGGCTCAGTTAATGAAGATGGTAGCCCCCGTTTGCTCTGGAAACAGGGAGGTAATCTCAATAAATATAAGTGTTCATTTACAAAGCTTCAGACCGAGTTGGGGATAAACTACGACCCCAAACGGGACGATAGCGAAATTAAACGCTTAAACAATTTATTAGAATTTGTAGATAATAGCCAAGTTAATCAGCAACTAATATCAACCATCTTCCCGAAAGAAGCTCAAGCTATAGCCGAAAATAAACACCAGCTAAACCCAGCTAAATCAGATGCGAAACAACGAGCTATTTCAGAACTCATAAATACAATCTCTGATTTTATTGAACAGTCAGTAGTTGATGATGTCTTGGTTGAAACGTTACTACAATTAACAGAGCAACTGTCTCAATATCGGCAGCAGCTAGCTAATAATAAAACCACACTCGACGACCTAAAATCGGTGATTGCTGATGTGGAGCAACGGCTTATATCACAAAGAGCAGTTGATGCAATTTCTGATTACGTTGAGCAATCGACTATTGAATCAGCATTAACTGAAACAGTATTAGAATTAACGCAACAACTTTCTCAATACAAAGAGCAGCTTGTTACAGATAAAACTACATTCAATGACCTGGATGCAGTGCTTGCGACTGAGTTACAATCATATCTAGAGAAGAGAGCTATCTTATCAATCTCTGATTATATTGAGCAATCGACTGTCTCTTCAGCATTAACTGAAGCAGTATTAGAATTAACACAACAACTTTCTCAAAATCAGCAGCAGCTATCAGCCGGAAGAACCATATTCGACGACCTGGAAGCAGCGATTGTTTATTTGGATCAACTCCATAGTTCGCAAAAAGCAGTGGATGCAATTGCTCTTAATCAAACTCCAAGTATAACCACAGATGAACCAAAGTTAAAAGATAATCTTCCAGCCGAGTTATATGAGTATTACAGTGCTGACTTGCAAAACTTATTAGTGACTGACCGAGATAAAGAAATTGCTATACGGGCACTCAAAGATGATAAACCTGCCGAGGAAGTTGAAGAAATTATCTTTGCCAGCCCAGCAAAGTGGACACAAGATGAAGCCAGAGAATTGGTACTAATCGCTAGCAATAAACTGGCAGATCAAAAGTCTGAACCAGAACAGTCATTCACAGAAAAGCAGCGTCAAGAGTCGGAATTTTTAGCTATGGCTGTGCCTATTGCTGTTAAATTAATCAACTGGCAATTAAGAGAAACTGGCTCAAATAGCCTTAGATTCAAACGTGCCACTCTGGAGAAACGGGGTAGAGAATTGGTATTTACCCATGATGAAAGAGGTGAAATTTTCCGGGTGTCTGTCAACCGAAACCAGTCAGGTGAGCTTGAGTATTCACCGATTCATATTGGGTCAGTAGAGAGAGAAGACCTGATGCTTTGGCAAAAAGCAGATCGCGTATTGCAACAGATAATAGAAGAACAGCAACAACAATCAATCAGACAAAGTAAAGGGTTCTCCCTCTAGGTGATGGCGCAACTCTTAACCGCTTCGCTCAAATAGCCGGTGTCTGCCACTGCCACAAATCCACTCGTCGAGCAAACCAATTTTTTGCAGGCAGCGGCAGACACGGAGCTTCGCCGTCTATTTGTTAAGAGTTGCTTGAGTTAGTGCTGCGTGGAACAACATCGCTGAAATTTCTGCCAATTAAACATACTAGAATGAGTTATTATCATCAACTTCAAGTACAGTCCTGTTTATTGTGGATGCTATTTCAATTTTGCAGCAAGCTTTAAATGACTTCTGCTCACAAGTGCTTCTTGATACAAGTTTTGTGGCGAAGGCGTTTAAGCAGATACATCAGATGAAGCGGGAGTTTGGCGAAGGGTATGCCTTAATTAATGTTGGAGAGTTTCGCCCAGACATTGATGAATTCATTTACCCAGAAAAAGATGGGCTTGGAACTTTGTGGCTGGATGAAGAGACAACTCATAAATATCTAAACAGCGAAATGGCCACTAACGTTTTGAACGTTGTCGATCACGAATCCTGCCCCCCTCACCACGAAGTTTTCATTTTCATGGGCAGTATTGATAATGGCGATGCAATAAAAGAAGGTCGATACAGTGTAGCTGTCATGAGTTTCAATGTTGCTGACCCCTACCGCATCAAACCCTCATCAATTACATCTAAGCAAATTGAAAAACGGTTGCGACGGATGGCGAATAGCGGAGTCCGTCTGTTAATTCTCGATACCTCTAATCCTGATTTTATGGGTAAGAACCTAGCATTATGGCTGCGTGAAATCAAAAGGTTAGAAAAAAACGCCTCTCAACACTTTAGCGTCATGATAGATGCTACTGATGAGTTTCCAGCAGAACTCCCGCCGGATTTGCAATCGGACTGCTGGACTATCAGGTTTGGCAATTAGTCCGCGGCTGCATTACACGTAATAGCCCAATTGTGTAACTACTAAATATATACTGATGTGATGATGTTTTGACTCAGCTTGCTCAAGCCATGCATGACAACTTTTCTTGATTCAGCCCGAAGTTGAGCCGAGATATGCGGCTCAAGTTTATCCATTATCTCTCTAGGTTAAAGTTTAGCAGGCGATCGTATTCCTCTTTGATTACCCTATAACACTCGCAGGAAGCCTCTTGTAGTCCCTGCCGATTAATGGTTTTGATTTTCTTTCGGCTGCATTCGATAAGACCTTTCTTTTCTAGAATATGGGCGGTTTCGGTGATGCCAGAACGGCGCACGCCCAGCATGTGGGAGAGGAACTCATGAGACAGGATGAGTTCATCCGAGTAGAGACGGTCACTGGACTCAAGCAACCAACGGGCCATGCGTTTTTCTATAGTATGAATGCGGTTGCAGGCAACATTTTGCGAGATTTGTGCTATATAAGCCTGTGTGTATTTAAGCATTACATCCCGCAGCGACTTATTGGTGTCGAACTCATGGAGCAACAAATGTGCCTTCATTTTCACCGCTTTGCCAGGAACCTGAACGATGTACTGAGTCTGCGTCGTCTCCTGACCGCCCATGAAGGCGTTGATCCCTACCATCTCGCGGCTTCCGACCACTCCGGCTTCAACGGTGCTACCGTCCATCATTGTGATGGTGACTGAGATTAAGCTGGTGAGGGGGAAGTAGACTTCTTCGATGGCTTCGCCGGGTCTGTTGAGTATCTCGCCGTATGAAAGCTCTACCTGTTCCATTTTGTTTTTGAGATGCTCGTACACATCGGGGGGCAAGGCGGCAAGCAGAAGGTTTTCAGTAGCCATATTTTTGTTAAAGCTTGTCTCTTACTATTGTTGATGCTCCTAACTCCCACAAAAAATAATGCAGCAACTTTCGTTACACTATCCGGCGTTGGATATCATCCGCCAGTCAGTCACCCCGCAAGAATGCGCGTTGGCAAAAGAAATAGCTACTGTAACTATAACTATTAAATAGGTATTCAAAGGCTGATGAGTACCTATTTGTTGGGGCATTTTATGACGGGTTCGTGCCTTAGCGCAGAGAAGAGCATATACTCTGTGCTGGATCTCGGCAGCCCCCCTGAAGACCACATCTATATCTATATAATGTTCAAATCCCAAAATTTTTGGGAATACTTAGTTTACGTTTTTACGTGCCATAAATACATACTTTACAACCCTGGATAAATTGCAATCTCGATAGAGTTGGCATTTCTCCAGGGTTTTTTATATGCAATAGGTTTATTACCCAAGAGTTTGTACCGTACTCTAAAGAAATTTAAATCACTTAGATACTAAGACTGCATAAAATTGCTCAATTCCTGGTTACAAATGTATTTTTGTAATTAGTTACATTTGTATTAATGCTATTTTATGCATTTGTAAATTTGTAATTTAGGGATTAAGCTTGGTATTGCCATCTTCTGAAATTTGTCATCACGTCATGAATTACATTTTTACAAAAACACATTTATGAAAATTGCGGTTTTGAACCAAAAGGGGGGCAGTGGCAAGACCACAGTATCCATCCATTTGGCTCATGCTTTTTCGATGATGGGGTATCGAGTATTACTAGTTGATACTGACCCTCAAGGCTCAACCCGTGACTGGGCAGCAGCACGTAATGGTGAAGCTCCATTTAGTGTCATTGGTTTGGATCGTCCTATCTTGCACAAAGAATTGCCCAAACTAGCACAGGGGTATGATTTTGTTTTCATTGATGGTGCGCCAAGAGTTTCTGACTTAACTAGATCAGCAATTATGGCAGTGGATTTTGTATTAGTTCCTGTGCAACCATCCCCCTTAGATGTGTGGGCGGTGCATGAGGTAGTAGAACTCGTACAAGAGGCCACTATATATAAGCCAGACCTAACAGCAGCATTTCTAATCAACAGAAAGATAGTGAACACTGCTCTTGGGCGAGAAGTAACTGAAGTTTTAGGAGAATACCCCTTTCCAGTGTTAAAAGCACAGATAAGTCAAAGGGTAGCATTTGCTGAGTGTTTGAACATTGGGAGTACTGTTTTGGAGGCTGCCCCGAAAAGTGCTGCCAGTGATGAAGTACGAGCTGTTGTTGAGGAAATATTAGAAGCAAGAGAGGAAACGAATCATGGCAGAAGTTAAAAAATCACAAAAACTAAGCTTGAGGCCAGGTGTTCAGAAAACGCCTGTAAAAGATGAAGCAGCAGCGTGGGTGGAAAGTCGTAATGGTGCTGAAACACCTAGTACTACAGCTCAAGAAGAAGTTAACAACGGCAAAAGCAAGCGAGTCACTTTTGAAGTTACAGAGGCACAGCACCAGGAGATTAAAATCCGTGCTACCAAAAAAGGCATCACCATTAAGGAATATATGATTGCTCTAGTTGAGGAGGAGCTAAAAAGCTAATGTAATAAATTACATTATTACACTTGTATTTATTTACATAATTACATTATTACATCTGTTAGGAGATTTCAGACGCAGTTGGCTCTCGTTGGGGTTTGAGTTATGAGTGATTTAACGGTTAATGATGGTTCATATCAGCAGTTGTTAGATCGCATTGGTGAGTGTTTGGCGTTGGGGCGACAACGGGCTTTTGAGCAGGTTAATTCAGTTTTAGTAGAAACTTACTGGCAGATTGGGCGTTATATTGTCGAGTTTGAGCAAGCGGGCAAGGAACGGGCAGAATATGGCAGTAAGTTGTTACAGGTGCTTTCACGAGATTTGAAAGCGGCGTATGGTAAGGGGTTTAGCCGTTCTAAGAAAGCAGTATATGCGTCTGTTTTATTTGAACTATGAGAATTGCCAAACACTGTCTGGCAAATTGAGTTGGTCGCACTATACGGAGCTTTTAGCTATTTCCGATGATTTGGCGCGGTCATTTTATGAGCAGCAGTGCATCCAAGATCGCTGGAGTGTGCGGGAGTTGAAACGCCAGAAGGATTCGGCTTTGTTTGAGCGGGTGGCATTGAGTAAGGATCGGGCCGAGATTTTGGCACTGGCTAAGGATGGGCAACGGATCGAGTCGGCGCGGGATGTGGTCAAAGATCCTTATGTGTTCGAGTTTTTGGATTTACCAGACCGCAATTATCGTGAGAGTGAGCTAGAAAATCGTTTAATTGCTGAGTTGGAGAAGTTTCTACTTGAGTTGGGCAAGGGGTTTGCATTTATTGGGCAGCAATACCGAATTACGTTAAACAACACGCATTTTTTTGTGGATTTGGTGTTTTATCATCGCATTCTCAAGTGTTTTGTCTTAATCGATCTGAAGACGCGAGCGGTGAGTCATCAGGATATTGGACAGATGAATATGTATCTAAATTATTTTCGCGCTGAGGAGAATATGAAGGATGACAACGAGCCGATAGGGATTGTGTTGGCACGAGATAAGGATGAGATTTTGGTTGAGTATGCGACGGGTGGTATTTCTAATCAGCTTTTTGTGTCAAGATATCAACTTTATTTGCCAGATCCGGAGGTTTTAAAGCAGGAGTTAAGGCGGCTTTTGGAGGTAAATGATGGATGATGTTCCCTGCCCCCTAATTGCCGATGTCGTGAAACTATTAAATCCCGACTTTTTATGCCTTAGAAAGCCCAGCTTACAAGAGTAAAAGGAGTGTTTTTTTTGTAGCTGTTCAAGAAATTGCTCTACGTAGAGGTAGATTCTCGCCGGACTCCAAAAGTGTAATGCAGTCTGAAAGTTTTCTATAAACAGTTTGTCATCTCAAGTCAGTTCAGACTGTTTCAAGTTTTTAAATAGTCTGTATTGTTTAATTACTTCTTATAGTAAATAAACTTTATCTGCTTTCGGCATTTCATTGTCGAGCTGCTAGTACTGCGAAACTTCCTTGCGGGATAATGGCTATACAATACAAAATAAATTACGTTTCTACAGCGTTGTAGCTGTCTTTATTCATCTGTATTTTTACTAAAACACTCTAAATATGTTATACAAGACTGTTCAGAAAATACTGAAAGTATTTGCTTATTTACTCTGTAAGCTTTTAGGACAGCCTAGTGTTAGTGATTTAGAAACTCAACTGCATGATAAATACGTTCAAATTCAGCAGCTAGAAGAGCAAGAAAGGGCGCTTTACAGAGTGATTAGCAAAATCCGAGCTTCTCTTGAGTTAGAAAAAATCTTTCGTACAGCTACTAAGGAAACTTGCAAGTTACTCCGCATCGAACGGATTGCCGTCTATCGTTTCGATGAAAACTGGGGTGGAGAATTTGTCAGCGAATTTGAGTTTGCAGAGCCGGGATGGGATGATGTAGACACATTAGGAAAAAATACAGTTTGGAATGACTCTTATCTACAAGAGCATCAAGGTGGACGATATCGTAATAATGAAACTTTGGTTGTTTCAGATGTCTACGCAATCGGCTTGTCTCAATGCCATTTAGAAATTTTAGAACAGTTCCATATTCGAGCTTATGCAACTGCACCAATTTTTGTTGGAAAAAAACTGTGGGGAGTACTTGCTGCTTATCAGCACTCACAGCCACATGAATGGAAAAAATTAGAAATTCGGTTTCTGTCTCAGATTGCAACACAGTTAGGGTTTGCAGTTAAACAAGCAGAATTTTTAGCTCAAGCAGAACAAAAAGCAGCAGAACTGCATAAAGCGAATGAGCAGCAAGATATTCTGTTTAATTTAGTTGCTGAAATTCGTGAATCTCTTAATTTAGACACCTTGTTTAAGACAACTGCACGAGAAATTCGTAAAGCTCTCCGTACTGATCGCGTCAGTATCTTTCGATTTAACCCGGAATCTAACTATACCTCTGGTGAATTTGTCTCCGAGAATGTATTGCCTGACTACGATTCGACGATCGCCATCAAGGTGAAGGATGATTGTTTTAGTGAAAAATATGCAGTTGCTTATCACCAAGGGCGTATACAGGTATTATCAGATGTTTATCAAGCTGGGCTAAAGGATTGCCACCTTCAACTGTTAGAGCAATTTCAAATCAAGGCACAAATTGTTGTACCTCTAATGAAAGGAAAAACTTTATGGGGATTGTTATGTGTTCATCAGTGTCGTTGTTCACGCGAATGGAAAACGCCTGAAATTCAATTTATCCGACAGTTAGCAGCTCAGTTTAATGTGGCTTTAGAACATTCCGAATTATTAGAGCAATCCCGCTCTCAAGCTCATCAACTTGCTCAAGCGAACCATGCTTTAGAACTCGCAAATTCTCAGCTAGAAAAACTTAGTAAGTTAGATGGTCTAACCCAAATCGCAAACCGTCATTGTTTTGATGAATTTTTAGAGCAGGAATGGGTTCGACTAAGACGAACTGAGAATTACTTATCTTTAGTTCTATTTGATATTGACTATTTCAAGGGTTATAACGATTTTTATGGACACCTAGTTGGAGATGAATGCTTAATACAAGTTGCTCGTGCAGCACAAGCTGTATTAAAGCGTCCTACTGATCTACTAGCTCGTTATGGTGGTGAAGAATTTATTGTCATTTTGCCAAATACGAACGAATTAGGTGCTATCAAAGTAACTAAGTTGATTCAAAAGTCTATTCAACAGTTAAAGATTCCCCATAGGAATCAGAATAACTTTCAATCTTTTTTGACCGTCAGTTTAGGTGTTGCGATTCAAAAACCAACAGCTAAAAGTTCACCTCAAGACTTGATTAATGCAGCTGATAAAGCTTTGTATAAAGCTAAAGAACAAGGACGCAATAGGTGGGTTTGTGCTGCGAAGCTCTAAATCCAGTGAGGAGGAATAAATGGATGCCTAAGCCAGGAAGTCCTGTATTTCCCTGGTGTTGTAGTAATCCTGATTTCCCAGATAGTACCCACAGGCATGGCGCATCATGTGACAGTGAACTTTGATATCAAGCCCAGCCTGTGCTGCCAGCCGCCCAATCAGCTTTCGCACCGCACAGACGTGGACATCACTTCACCACGCTCGGAAACGAAAATGTATTTGCTATCAGCAAACTCCCAATATTAACTGACTACTGTCGGGCTGCTTACTGGGCATGATAGCCCCTGGACTAGCATGGCGATTATTATTTCCTGGTTGATTTTCTCTTCCACATGATAGCCCAACTCCCCAAGATGGGTGCGCCCTCCCACCTCAGCCCATCTTTCCTGAAATGATCTCACATCCAATAAAAAGCGAATCAGACAGGAAATTTCACTATCCAATGCGCTGAATTCCTGCAAAAGATGGAACAAACATTGATCGCTTACGGATCGTAAATAAATACTTGGCATTTGGTTGATCCTGGTTACTTAATACTTTTTTAACAATCTTTACATCACTCGTGGAGAGTAAAAATAAAATAACACCCAAACTTTTTATTGCGTAAAATTACATAAAAAGGCTAGCAATGACTATTTGCGGCGCACCGTCGATTACAATCCAGTCGTATCCTTGCCAGATAGCTTGCAAGTCCGGGAGCTAAGAATTTGATTATTAACTTAGGGTGCTGCCTCCAAGTAATTTTTACAAATCGCCCCAATCAAAATTCAGGAAGCGTCGAGCATTCAGCTTGGTATATTTTTCAGTGTGCTTGATATCACGGTGTCCCAGGAAGTCCTGAATTTCCCTGGTGTTGTAACCCTGATTCACCAGATAGTAACCGCAAGCATGGCGCATCATGTGACAGTGAACTTTGATATCAAGCCCCGCCTGCGCCGCCAGCCGTCCAAGCAGCTTTCGCACCGCATCAGTGGACATCACCTCACCACGTTCGGAAACGAAAATATATTTACTATCGGGCAACATCTCTCTGAGTTCTTTGAGCAATTCCAGTTCATCATCTCTCAACGGATGCACCCCAGAGTCACTGCCCTTTTCCCTGGTGATGAAAATCTGGCGTTCGGCCCACATCAGTGCATCCCAGCGCAAACCGCACTTAGCCCCTACAGCTTCCCCCACCCGCAAGCCGTGGCGAAACATGAGCAACATCAGTGTATAATCACGGTGAGAATAACGAGCTTTGCGATCGAGCGCAGCATCCAGCAGAGATCGCACCTCGCTTGGTGTAAGGTATTCTCTAGACCTGTAATGCTTGTTTGGTAGACGAGTTGGGGGTGGCGGCCTCATTTAGCTTTCAGGATAGTGTCCGGTGTACGCGCTCTATTATGGACAGTCTACTACGCCACAAACCCCATTACTCCGTTGAGAGTCGCGCCAATCAGAAGTTATTGCGAACTGTTATCAATTGCTAAATATGTCCATCTTGGCTCAATGCCAAATAGTCAGTTTACGATGCCTGCGATTTTCTCGTTGCTCGCGCGGTCATTGTCTAAGCCATGACTGAAGATTAGCTGTATCTCTGACTGTGTGAGAACCTTAGCGCTAAGTGCCGATTGATTTTCATTGCCAGACTGTAGACCCTGTGATCCACAGCCTACAACGATTTGAATACAATTAGTCAGCAATGCCGTCGTCAGGCAACGCGGTTGCTAGTCAAATATGAAATGTAAGGTGAGATTTAATCACTGAAGTCTTGAAATATGAAAAGATAGTCAGATAAGGAAAGCGCTGAATCAGCAGCGCAGTTAGGAAATCGGTAGGTTTATACAATAATGCTAGTATGCTGGTACTAACTGTATAGACTGATCAAAAAGTTTAGTTAATAGCGATTTTTTTATCGCTATTAACTAAACTTTATGACCCTTGTATTTGCGTAGCTTGCCGTCGAAGGCGATCGCCTCTCCTCCCTTCCCTTCATCCCCGATGCCCCACTTAAATCATGAGTGGGGTAAGGAGTGCGATTCCAGGGGTGTGTATGGTGGGCTGTGGGATTAACCGAAAACTGGTGTAGGCGATTGTGGCGGCAGTAGTGGGTGCGATCAGCCTTGCTACACCATTAGCACCATCTACAGAAAGCGTGGAATGGATTTTCTCTATACCCATGCCCCAAAAAGGGCAGATAAGTAGGTATACCAAGATTGAAACGGGGAATAATCAATAAGTCAACTTTAGTTAATTAATATGCCCACAGAACAAAGCAATGAACTAGCTCGGCTATCCAGAGAAATTGAAGCCGAGCTAGAAGCAGAGGGAAATCCTTTCAATGAGGAGGAATTAATCGGGTTATTCACTGCACCACCAGAAGACGATTTTATTAACGAAGACCCCCAACCTTCCCCAACCCTTCCCAACCCTCCCAATCCTTCCTAAAATCCGTTACAACCTCCCACCCGAAATCCCTGTTATTTTGCCCTTAGAAGCGATTTAGGCTAGACTGTGCCAAATTGGGAGTTTTGTACGCTAAGAAATCAGAACAATCGCCAAAAGCCTTGCCATTAAAGATTTTTGGCGTTCAACTCTCAAGGAATTTTTTAACGCTCATTAGTCTTAAATACAAAAAATTTCATTCGGATGACACTCTCTGAAACTATTGATAGTTAAGGGTTTCAACTTTTTGAGGTTTTCTTAGCGTACAATTTCCCAATTTTGCACAGTCTAGCCTATTTTAGCGATGGCAACGAGAACACCGCAGGTATCGCTCGTTTTTTATCCGACTTCAGAAAATCGCGTTGCTCCCTTTTATTACGGGTTCGGACCTTACCTCTCACCCTGACAAAATGAGCGAACGTACAGTAATTATACTGTTACTTTGATTTCTCCAATTGCTAAATGCCGCAAAAACACGGTTGTCCTGATTAGCAATCGTGAGCAAAACTACATTCATTAAAGTTAGTTATCTGCGTGCATCTACAACCCTAATGGAAATAGGATATAGCTCAATATATCCTAGTGCAAGATCCTGGTGTAAGTGTCAAAGTCTCGGTGGCACTTACGCCTTTATTGTCAAGCGTTTATTTGGTATTGACCGAGTGGTGAAGAGGGCGGCAGCAGCAGAATTAGAGAATGCCATGAATGTTTCAGCGCACTGGCTTAGGCACAGTCATGCTACCCACGCATTAGATGAAGGTGTTCCGGTGCATTTGGTTCAGGCTACTTTGGGGCATACAAGTTTGGATACTACGAGTAAATATCTGCACGTTAGCCCTGATAGAAGTTCTGGAGAGGTTTTAGTGAAGCGATGGTCTGAGCCGTTTTAATAGCCATCTGCGATCTACAACGGCACTGCTGTTTCTAACATTTCCTTTCGGAAAGGTTTTCTAATACTTGTTTCATTAGCTACGAGTCTATTGAGGGTACTATTAAACCGTTTAATCCTGCTGTATGCTCCAAGGAATTTGCAGTGTAAAGGTGATCCACTTCTGCTCGCTAGACACAATAATGGTGCTTTGGAGTTGTTCCACTCGCTTATGAAGCAATGCCAACCCCAATCCTGTTCCTTTATGCTTCCAAGGGTTATGACTGGGAATGCGGTAGAATTTATCGAAGATATGAGAAAGTTCATCTGTCGAAATTTCTACACCAGAATTGCTCACGCTTAATCGCAAAACTGACGGTGTGGCACATAGCAATACTGCTATAGTTTCGTTGGCAGGAGTATATTTGTAGGCATTGTTGAGTAGCTCCACTAGAATACCCTCTAATTGGAAGAAATCAGTAGTTAAGGCAGGTATTTCAGTCGGAATATCTATGTGCAGTTGTTGCTGCTGAGTAAGAAATCGTTCTTCAAAAGGTTCAAGAATCTGAAGAATCCATGTACTAAGATTGTTGGTGGTCAGCACTAATGGTTCGGTGTTGATATCAAGACGAGTTAAATCCAGCAGGTCATTAATCAGACTCATTTCTCGCTGGCACTCATCTCGTAAAATTCGCAGATAGCGAGTGGCACTACTGTGTTTAGGTTCAAGTGTCTGTGATTGTTTCAAAATAGCTTCTAACATCTCAATCGCCATTCTCATGTTAGTCATGGGTGTGCGTAACTCATGTGAAACTGTACTTACGAAATCATCTTTGAGATGATTTAATCGTTCAAGTTCCTCAATTTGCTGTTGAGATGCCTGATAAAAACGGGCTTGACGAATAGCAAAAGCACATTGATTTGCGACCTGTTGCACCAGCCCGATTTCTAGCTCATTAAAGGCATCCGTTTCCTGTTTGAATAGCCAGAGGTCTCCTAAAATGGCTTGATTATCAATAATCGGGCAAGCCAAAATTGTCAACGGCTTGCGAACCGCGCTGACATCTATTTCACAGAATTGGAAATGCTCACCTTGCAGAAGCTGACGGTACACTTCAGGGAAAGCGTTCATGAAAACTACCTGACCAACAGATGAAAGTGACGAGGCAATAGTTTCATATTCAGAGGTTGTGTACTGATAACGTACAGTGGAAGTGGCAGATTCGAGGTTATAGGAAGCTGTATGGCAGCAGATTGTACCTAGCATCAGGGTTAATTCCTGCACAACCACTTGCAATATCTGGCTTTCGTCCAGACTGTTGCGAATTTGATCAGTGATCCCTTTGAGTCTTACTTCAAAGTCCAGTGCTTGCTGCAACTGAGCTATTCGCTCTTGTACTTGGCGTTCAAGCTCCATATTGAGACGTTCTAAGGGGAGACCACAAAAAAAAGATACCACCCGTCATAATTACCCAGATCCACGCTACACAACGAATAAACTCGAAACACGGCTGGTATCTAAAAGCAGCTTTGCCTGCTTGCACTCGGTGATATCATGTAAGATTAAAGGCAAAATCAAATAGCCTTGACTCAATTTTTCGGAACTTATCTGTATAATTTCATACTACCAAATTTTATTTCGATTTAATCTCCGGGTAATTACGTATTTTTAGCTAAAACAGTAAGTTAATGACCCAGAAGATGTTTACAACCAGATTCAGGCACTTTGGAAAGGGGTGAAATGGGCTAGACTGTGCAAAATTGGGAAATTTGTACGCTAAGAAAACCTCAAAAAGTTGAAACCCTTAACTATCAATAGTTTCAGAAAGTGTCATCCGAATGAAATTTTTTGTATTTAAGACTAATGAGCGTTAAAAAATTCCTTGAGAGTTGAACGCCAAAAATCTTTAATGGCAAGGCTTTTGGCGATTGATCTGATTTCTTAACGTACAAAACTCCCAATTTTGCACAGTCTAGCCAAGCCGGGATGGCAATTGTATTATGGATTGGAATTGTGATTGTCGCTCAAAGCTTTACAGCCACCCCGTCAAACCATGCACCTGCTGTGGTTATTGGTCTATTACCCGGCATTGCTGGTTGGGGTGCGCTAATTGCTAAAAATGCACTTCGGGCAGCAGGCTTGGGCACGCCGGAAAAACCTTTGACACCAACTTTGATTGAGCAGTTTAAGTTGAGCGATACGTATATTGATGGGGCTTTTGCTCTTGAGCAAGGATTTATTTTTTCTGCCATGATTTTAGCTGGCATCACAGTTTACATTATTGAGCGCAAGTTTCGCCAAGCTGCCTATTGGTCTGTGAGCGCTGCTGTCATTTCCTGGGTTGGGTTAATGCACAGTTATCGTTGGACTGTTGCAGATACAGTTGTTAATTTCGGCTGGGGAACTGGCACGCCTTGGGCTATTGGCTATATAATGCTTGCAATTCTCTTTTTCTATGTCGATTGGCAAGAAAGACGTAAGACTTAACCGAACAGTATTGCAACTGCCCCGGTGACACAGAAACCAACAGAGCGTTAAAAATTTCTATATGACTAGCTTTTGGTAGAAAAAGAACTACCATCAACTCCTGATACAAATTATCCTGTATGCATCACTGGGAAACGTGCTTGTCCTCCTGAAGATTGTGGTGGTTCTTGGGGCTATGCAGAGTTACTCGAAATTATCTAGAGCGGTAAAACTTGCTAGAGGTAGGTTGGAAGCATAGTAAACTCGTTTGATATTTTCTAAGACGCATACGTAATTAAGCCTTTAGTCTCACCTCTCCAGTTAGTTTTGCCGTTTTAGTTTAGTTCTAGGGTCAGTACTCAAGCCCTTAGTCATATTGCTATATTCACTCTTAAAGGAAAAAATATTGTCTGTGTAGTCATAATTAAGGTATTTTAAAGTCTTGAGTAGATTCACTAAAAGTTGTTAGTAAAAACAAATATATGTCAGATCATACTCGTTCTTGTACTCGTAAACTTCCACAGCAATCTCACCTAGTTTCTGTTACATTAGAAGATATTTTTTCTCCTCTCGATGGTGGAATTGTTACTGATGTTACAGTCACCTTAGATTATATTAATGATCTCAAACCAAACCAATTCAAAGATGTCATAGCTATTGCTAACTTCACCAAAGACTTCTTACTAAATTATCCCATTCCTAGTGGATTATATGAAGTTTTAAATCGGGATTTAACTGAACAGCTACTAGCCGCTCCCAAATTAAAACTTTCTCCTATTTTGGAATCATTAAGTATTAATTTGGATGTATCACCAAAGATTATTCCTTTTGAATTTAACACTACAAATACTCGTACACCAAGTGGGGATATTAACGATATTGTATCGTTTGAGTTAGAAGACATTCTCCTTCCTGTAAGAGGTAGTAGTGTTACTAATGTTAAGGTCAGCTTTGATTTTATTGATGGAATTGAGTCAAGTGAATTCAAAGATGTCATTCCCATTGCTACTTATATCGAGAATTTCCTAACTAATTATTCAAATCCTGATGATTCTTTTGAAGTTATAAACAGTAATCTAGCTGATGCACTTTTAGATGATTATGATCAAGAACTT
The DNA here is from genome assembly GCA_019359245.1 of Nostoc desertorum CM1-VF14. Classification (GTDB taxonomy): domain Bacteria; phylum Cyanobacteriota; class Cyanobacteriia; order Cyanobacteriales; family Nostocaceae; genus Nostoc; species Nostoc desertorum. The sequence goes on from JAHHHR010000079.1 coordinate 24,761, forward strand.
TCTTCTGTTCTAGATTCTTTAACTGTAAAATTAGATGTCGAACCTGGAACTATTCCTTTTGAATTTAACACCATTACTACTCGTACTAGCAATAGTGAAGCTCAGGATATTGTTTCACTAAAGCTAGAAAATATCCAGCTTCAAGTTGAGAATAGTGAGGTTGCTGATGTCACTGTTAACTTAGATTATACTAATGGACTTGACCCTGCTCTATTCGCGGATGTTATAGCTATTGCTAATAACGTCAAAGATTACCTAACTAATTATCCAAATAACCCCAATGATTTTTTGGAAGTCATTAATCGTAATCTCACCGAAAAACTATTTACTAGCTCAAATTTAGAACTTGGCTCTTTGTTGGACTCTTTAAGTGTTGAACTGGATGTATCTCCTAAAATTATTCCTTTTGAGTTTGACAGCACAACTACGCGCACTGCCAGTGGTCAAGTTAATGATATTGTTTCGTTTCAATTAGAAGACATTTTACTTCCAATTGATGGAACCAGTATTACTGATGTTGCTGTCAGCTTAGATTATGTTGATGGAATTAATAATAGTGGTTTTAAGGATGTTACACTTATTGCTAATAAAATCACTGATTTTCTGACGAATTATTCAGAGCCTAATAACTCTTTTGAAAGAGTAAACGGCAATCTAACCAATTCATTATTTGCAGATTTAAGCTTAGGGCTTTCTTCTGTGCTAGATTCTTTGACTATTACCTTAGATGTAGCGCCTGGAACTATTCCTTTCCCTTTTAATAGCACAGTTACTGCTACACCGAGCAATATTAATCTACCAACGAACTTTTAACTGAACCTTGATTTAACACAACTAGTTGAATTTCTTCTGGCGAGAGAATCTTTGCTCTCCCAAAACCATCCCTGGTCTCTTCCCATTACCCCAGGCAGGAGGGACAGTAGGCAAGCTAAATCCGACAAAATTCAACTAGGAGTTTTTGGGATAAACCCTCGAAAAGGGGGATTATGAAAAGTGAGTTTTGACGCTATCACCCTATAACTCTTGCCAGATAAGATTCTTGGCTAAACCCCGTCTCAGAAAGTGTACAATTTGAGACAAGTCTGAATTATGTCTCTTTACATGTCTCAAAATACCATTCTTAGATCGTCTAAGAAATAGTGATATTCTTCACCCTGACTAGCTTTCACCGATCGCGTACTAATCAAAAGAGTGAAGTACCATTCAACAACAAATTCTAGAATCCCCCTTTTCGGGGGTTAATGCAAAAAACCCCAACTAGTGTGGGATTCAAACTCTATGCCCAATTTTCGGGTAGAATTCCACAGCCACCACTATACATGCTTCTATACCCCACCCCTGGTTGATAGATGGTTGCGATCAGTGAGTCATATCAACTGTGAGCGACAGATTTTGGTGCTTTCCACAGCCTGTTGCTTTGGGACTACCATTATGTACATCAGTATCTACTAGTTTCTGAGCGATCGCTTCCAGCGGGCGGGTACGCCATCGCTCTTTGTGGGGCATTGATATCACGATTGATATCATACAAGCCAACTTTAGTTACTTCTCTACATTTTTAACTTTGTATTCTATGATTAAACCTATTATTATAGCTATGGTCAGAGCTAGGTATATGTATTGCTTTACGTTATCTTCTAAGTAAATGTTATTAATCGCTAGCAAAAACTGAATTGAGGGATATGCAAATACCCAAGTCAGCAGAATTTTTATACATAAAACTTTAAGCGGTCTTTTCATGCGTTAATTGCTTACTTCCGTAAGGGGAAAGTACTATAGAGCTACTTACGAATCTATCCCGTTTCGCTTTTTGGCAGGTAATCTACACCCAGATCATGACACAATTGCCCACTTTCGACAGCGCTTTTTACGGGGTGAAATGAGCATCCATTCAGAAACTTACGCTAAGGACTTGATGACCTATTTTTAACATCCTGGATATCTGTACCAGTTGAAGCCTTTGAAATTTAGGAGCTTCAAATCCTTGTTGTGCCGTACAAAAAACTGTACCAATTAACCTAAAGGTCAATTAATACTGCAAAAACAAGCTTTTTCTGAAAATTTCGGGTGAAAGAGCTATTTTATTTCTGTAACTCCTGCGTAACAAGGCTTTCAGGCGTTGCGTGGCGGTTCATGACAGGCTCGCTACTTTTACCCCTCTTTGCTTGGACACTTAAGTATCCAATAAAGTAGGCAAAGCCAAGAGCGATTGAATAGGCGGATAACCATAATTAGTGGCTCTACCTAGACCTACAACAGCAATATAGTCGCTCTACAGTAGCTTTATTAAATGGTGATATATTGAATATCACTTAAATTTACTCAATAATAGAAATAAACATCTCTGGTAGGCACGCTTATGACCGAGCTTTACGGAGAAACTGACCCTAGAGACATTCCCACCTACTCCATTAGCGATGCTGCCCGTTACTTGCGTATTCCAGTCGGCACTGTTCGATCTTGGACGATTGGGAGACACTATCCAATCTCAAACGGTTCCAGCTTCTTTAGACCCCTAATTCCAATTCGTGATCTTAAACCACGACTTCTCTCATTCACCAATTTAGTTGAGGTTCATGTTCTAAGAGCAATTCGCAAACACCATCAAATTGATTTAGGCAATGTGCGAACCGCTCTTGATTTTATTGATGAACAATTTCAAGCATCTCACCCGCTTGCTCGTGAACGTTTTCTTACCGATGGTGTTGACCTGTTCATTGAGCGATATGGCTCTTTGATTAATGCCTCTAAAAAGGTACAAACGGAGCTAAAAGAAGCTTTTGCTGCTCACCTTGAACGAATTGAACCAGACGATACAGGACTTGCAATTAAGCTTTACCCCTTTACCCGCTCTCACGAGGAAGACAACCCTCGCGTTGTCGTCATCGATCCTCGTATCGCCTTTGGTCGCCTTGTCATCGTTGGAACAGGGATTGCTACCAGCGTCTTGGCAGAGCGCTATCAAGCAGGTGATTCAATTGACGAACTTGCTTATGATTACGACTGCGATCGGCTTATGATTGAAGAAGCTATCCGGTGTGAACTACCTGCTGTTGCATGACCCAGCCTCAATCGATTACGTTTTTCATAGATAGATGTCTAGGTAATAAGCGTATTGTACAAACACTTCGCGGTGCAGGTATCACTATTGAAATTCATGATGAACACTTTGAAAAAGGCGCTCAAGACGTAAACTGGTTGCCAGAGATTGGCAAAAGAGGCTGGGTTGTTTTGACCAAAGATGGCAGAATTAGCAACAACTTAATAGAAAGGATTGCCGTTGCACGCGCTCAGGTCAAGATGTTTATATTTGCTTCCCAAAGTGTATCAGGAGAAGAGATGGCTTCAATCTTTCTAAAAGCGATCATCCCAATGCAAGAATTCGTTCGTAAACATCCTGCCCCATTCATCGCCAAAATCTACCGTGATAGCAGCATTACCATGTGGAAGGACAGCGAAAAACTAGTGGAAGAATCACAGCAGTTTTTGTAAACATTTAGCGAAGACTAGCAAAAACTGTTCTCATCATTCTACCTTCTCTATAAGACGCTATTGGTACAGGTTTATCCCTGGCGATCGGGATATTGAAAACGGCTCACCAATTCCTTAGCATAACTTTCTGCACGGTTGCTCATTTCACCCCAAATTCTTCCATTTGAAATTAAAAAATTACTAAATTTTTTTGCCGATTTTAACATAAAAAATTAAATCCTCGGAAAGCTAGCTAATGTCAATTTGACCGCCTAAGCGACCCAAAACCCTAATTTTTCGTGGACATGACACACTGGGGAGCAATTGGCATCACCGTGGCCGGGGTGCGGAATTATAGCGATATAGTCCTGATACCCGGTCTAGTTTGGTCATAGTCATCGGTCAGACTGGCAGACAGTTTGTGTAACAGCATACACCTTGGTACTGAGGATTAGCAATTTATCTACTAGCAATCACAGTCGGGGCGATTGCACGCAAGACTTGGTAATCGCTAATCACTCATTTTTCTCTCCACCTGTAAAACTATGTACTGCCCGATTAAGCTAAAAGTAAGTAATGAGCGACTAGATCATCCAAGGGACAGTTCAAAATGAAGATTGGTAAAGGTAAAAATAAACGATATGTCTACAATCCTTACAAAGGATTTGCGAAACCAAATGTAAGTCTTGAAAATTCATCACATCAAGAAATTATCTCAAAAGTTTTGAGCGGAGAAATTATTTTGTTTTGTGGTCGAATGCAAGATGAATCAGGACATGGTGCTGATATTTTGATAGAAAATAAAATTGACTCTATAGGTGATGAGCAGACTAATTTAAAATTCGCTTATGAAATGGCGACGCAAAGGAATATTATTAACCTTGGCATCAGAAGACAGCATGAACAAGGTAAGGGATTGCTGAATTTTATGGATAAAAAATATAGAAGACTAGTAGGACTATACGATGCTACTGAGGCAGACGATATTATTTTCAACTGGTATACTATCCCAGAACTGGAAAAGGCACAGAGAGATTCTGCATTATTTGTCAATACAAATTCAGTGAAACCAATAGCACTTGAATTAGCGAAAAATTGTGATGCAGCACACGAGTTTCCCTGTTTGTTTAGTGGAGTGCCAATAAAAGAAGAAACGAAAATGAGAGGTCATCTCCTATTTATGGTTAAGTCCAATAATGTATCCGATTTCAAAATTAATCTTAAAACTCAGGAAAGATTTATTTAACTGATATCAAAATTGCTTCAACCGAATCAACTCGTGAGGCCCCGACGAACTGGGGACACTTCGTTTAGAGCGGGTGGTGTCGGGGACGGGCAGGAAGTTTATCGTGAAGTGGCCCGCAACTGGGCAGCCCGCCCCCGACACTCCGCTACGCCACCCGCTCTACCCCAGTTCTTGAACATTGCCCAAAAAGCAAGTCAAAGGTAAGAATTCACTTGTTTACCTTGAGTTGACCACTTCTCATCGAGAAGTCTACAAGCGACATAAACAACTTTTTGAGGGTTGCGCTTATGTCTTCCAATCATATTCCAGGAACGAACAGTATAATCACCTTGATAACCTAAAACAAGTGCAAGCTCGTCGTAAGTTAACTGCCATTTTTTCTTAAATTCTATTGGGTGCATAGTATTCATCTATTTCAAGTAATTAATTAGCAGACACGCGGATATAAATTATCAAAGGTAAGAATCTATTTGTTTCCCCTCAGATGACCATTTTTCATCTAGAAGGCGACAAGCGACATAAACAACTTTTTGAGGGTTGCGCCTGTGTCCTCCATTTATCCCCCAACAACGGACAGTGAAATCATTTTCGTAACCTAAGACGAGTGCTAGCTCGTTATAAGTTAACTGCCACTTTTTCTTAAATTCTATTGGGTGCATAAATATAAATCCCTCACTATTTTTAATCGACTAATCGACAAACTTTTCCGGTTTTGTGACTCACGAGAAAGATTTCTCTAACGAGCGCTAAGAAATCTGAGCAAGCTATCAGGATAAAACCAGTCTGGAACTGTGACGCGCTTCGATTCAATCAGATTTCCGTCGTCATCATAAAGACCACTAATTTCAGCATGGTTTAGAGGTACGCGACCGTTCTTTGACTTGCGCTTGATTTGGATAGTTTCGCTTTGCCTTAAATCATTAAAACCCTCAGCATTGCCACTGGCGGCATTAGTAAAAGCATGAGAAATACAAACTAGATATTCGGCAGCCTTGCGAACGTCAGTAAGTGAATGTCTCACAAATTTTTTGACTGATTCTTTACAATCATCTTGCAGAGAAAGCTGTGTCAATTCATCCCAAAGTGTTTGAATGGGTCTGTCGTTTTCTGTGCGGTCACTCCAACGTTGAACAGCTTCATCCATTGCCTCACCAATAGCTAAATAATCGTTACGTTCGCCGATTAATTCTGGTTCTAAAGGTATCAACAACTTCCAAGCTTTGGCTCTGTTTTTATGTCCATGAGCGTCAACGATTGATGTAATATTCCAATCAAAAATCGCCTTCCTACACATAACAATTGATGCAGCAAAACTGCTTTTACCACTGCCTTGACCTCCCAACACCCAAACTGGTTTTGTAGACTCGATGACATCCCATAGCCAGCCACCCTCATGATTTTTCAATAGTTGAACTAATTCTTGGGCGGTCGTGCCTTGTGGAGCCGATACTTTTTCACTACTGGGATTGATGTTTTCTGCGTCCGCCTTGCGCTTGTCTCTTCTGTTTTCAGCAATGGATTTATCAGCTACAGAATCAGCGACCGCGAACTGTTTAACCGTGTTGCTAAACTGTAAATCTTCAAGCTCGGACTGACGCTGATACTGTTGCTGTAACTCCTCTAGAGAGATATAGCGTTCTTGGACTAGCTGATTATCGGCACGTCTATCAATGTCCTTTTTATGCTTGTCTTTAATGCGCTCTGATTCATGTGATTGTAAGTCTCGCTCAGTCCTGGTAATTAAACCTTGGCGCTTAATGGATGTTTTGAAACCTTCCAGACGTTGAAAACTTGATTCGTTGTCAATCTCATCTTTGGCAGCCCAGCAGTAATAACCCATCCAGACAAAAGCAGGCGCGACTAATAACCACAGACTAGGATTATCTGATGGAGCCAAATCCCTAGTAATGAAAGCACCGTCAGGGAGAGACACAACATCATTAAACTGTCGTGACTTCCATACTTCTGTGAGCAATCTGTACTTGAAACGGCAGTATTTATTATCAAGTGTTGATTGTGATTGTGTGGGTTTGCCAAAGTACTTCATTGTCCGTTTATTCGCGGTAGTAGGACAAAATCGCACTTCAGTAAACTGATAAGGGTGCGGTGTCTGCCCGTAGTAATAAGCGCTTGCTAGCCCCAGAAGTAAAGCTGTGACAGCACCAATTTTTAGTAGTGATTGAGCCTTCATGACTTGGATTTGTGGATGCCGTAAACAACACCACCTGCCACTAATGCACCCACCACAAACACAATAGTTTTGTCTGATTCTGGCAGACGGTTAAAATCTTCTACAGTCGCTTTGATGTTGTCATAAGTCTTGTGTGAGTTCTGCATTGTGGTGTAGAAATCACCGATAGCAGTCCACAAAATGAAGCATCCGAATATTGTTTGAAAGAGAAATTTTATCGCCTTGTCCATGTCCGTAAAAACCCATCCTTCAGGAGACTTATTTACGGTGAACTCCAATAAATCACGATTGACTATTTGATTAATTCCCAACACAATAGCGACCGCAGGCAATAGCCCCGCCGAGCCTGTAGCTATTACTAAATACTTAGCCAAGCAATAGGAAGTAACACCCCAGCCGCAAGACTCAATACCTTTGAGAACAGCGCGACTACGATTAAGCTTCTCAATTTCCTTCGCTTTGAATCTTCTAATAGCTTCTTGTTCATCCTGGGTAAACGCGGTATCAGGATAATCTTGATAGTCAAGTGATTTTTCGGTGTCCCCGTCTTGCAGTGAGGTGTTAAGTTCATCTAACATTGTTCTAATGACAAATTTTGATTTCCCCTACTGAGCGGTAACGCGAGTAGGGGATGCAGGCTATGCTGATTACTCGAAAATCGTAGAAACAGCAGTGCGGAATGCTTGCACTAATTTGTTAGTTGTAAATGACTTACGAGGTACTAAATCAAGGTCTGAACCTTCGCCATAAGTCAATAGATGTTTTGCCTTTTCCGCTTCATAAGTCCTATCAGCGTCTAGCTGTGCCTTTACAGGTCGCGCTAACTGCGATTTAGCAGCCGCCAGATGGTCAACTTTGCTGATATGGTAGTCGATGTAAGCCTTGAGCTTAACTAGGTCGATGCTTTCTCTGTAGCGCTGATTCTCTAGTGTGCGGTCGCTGGCCAGCTTCAATCCGATTTCTGAGCGCTCATGACCGTACTTTAAATTTGCGATCGTTAAATCAGCGCTGGCTTTATCAATGGCAATACCAGACGCGCCAGCTTGCTTGTAAATCTCTGTAAGTCCTTTGTTATATTCCTCAGTGCCTTTGATGAACGCTGACAGGTTATCTGTGATGTAGGGCATGATGGTTAAGATGCGTTCGCCCTCGTTACCCATTTCCCCTACTTTGGTCAATGCTGCATCGTCACCATTAATGCAACCCATGATTAAGCTGTCTGCAACGCCTAATTTCTCAGCCCTTGCCTTGAGCTTTTTACCGTGTTTACCAACGATATTCTTGATATGCTTCACGTTTTTGACTCCTGTATGTGCAACATTCCGTCATAAACCATTGAGACAGGGGGGCCAGCAGTGCAATGAGCAACGGTATCCCCACAAGCCCAATCAACAAATGTTTGTAAGTGAGTTTGCCGACTGGCTTAATCGATGATTCCGGCGAAAGATAACGCGAGGTCTGCAAACTGGCTTTTGTAGTCCAGGGCGGTCGCCTCCATCGCTTGTTTGATTTGGGTCAGTTCGCTGCCTGCAACATCATCCATCTCTGCCAGTGTCTGCCTGATTTCGTCGGCTTTGCGTCGTATTTTTGATACTTCTTGATTCTTGAATTCTCTTGCAAAGTGGACGAGGGCGTTAAAAATCGCCTCGTTTAACTCTTTTCTAGATGCGAAGGTCGAAGCAATAGACACTGTAATCTGTTTCACATCCGCGGCTTTGAGTTCAATCCCTGCCCCCTGTGCAATATCTCTTACAAGGGCTTGTTTTTCAAGGTCTGTCAGCACAATTTGATTCTCTGGTTCGGCGACTGTAAGCTGATTAGATTCAACTTCAGGCTCTCCATCATCTGCCCCTACTAGAAAAGTTTCTTCAACGGGTTCATCAGTTACAGATAATCGGTTGCTTGCTTTTTCTCTGAGATAGTCAACTGCTTGGCTCAATTGGTCTTTGGTGGGATTGTCAAGGTCATCGCACTCAACAGCGATCGCGGCAGATGTATAATCGTCCTTGGTAAATCCTTGATAACCCTGTTTGTACAAACGAGCGCGGACATTGTTAGTGAACTTGTCAGACATGATGATTGCTCCTTAGATGGCTAGTGTTAAAACTGAGATGGTCGCGGATTTCATCGTTTGCGGTCGTCTGTTGATTGCCCATTTAGCAGCAATAAACGCAACAAGGGCTAAATCCTTGCAGTGGTAAATATTTTCAGCGCTGAAAGATAGTCCGGCTTGACTAAACCAGTAGTAACGAGTGCTGCGTGGTACATCGTCAAGATTGATTTTTAGATAGTCTGCCAGCGCAACTAAAAAACTCTTGCCGTTGTAACTAGCGTCTAACTCATAGAAGTGTTTGAAAACTTGCCAGCGCTCATTAAATCCTTTGCTTGCAGGGGTTAGCGCACCGTAACGCCGCCGAATTCCTGCAAATGTCTCAACTATTTTTTGAGCCGAAGCTGATTCTACATCTAAGTTAAAACGCTGTTTAAGAAAAGCTACTACTCGATACCAAGTGATATCTGAAATTTCTTTACCCATCTCGCGCTGATAAATCTGTTTCAGGTGGCGATACTTAGCTGAATATACTTTTGTGGTCACACTACCTCCGT
>JAHHHR010000080.1 GCA_019359245.1 Nostoc desertorum CM1-VF14
TGGTACAGACTTGTCGCCGTCAAGGTCGGTCTGTGATTGATTTCTTTGTACAGGCACTACTGGCTGATTGTCTTAATTACCAGTCTCGCCCGTCTCTGCTTCCGCCATATTAGACCTGAATCCTTACACTCATTTCTCGGTAGCGATAATATGTAAGTCTATTTTTTGATGCCTAATTAGCTCCATCAATCTTTGTGTGAAGGAACCTTTGAGCCATCGTCTCCATGAAGACTGCTGGCTCTCACCAATGATAATTTGAGTAATGTGACAATCTATTGCAACTTGAGCAATTTTCTTGGCGATATTTTGGCTCTTGAAGTGTAAAAATTCGCCACTAAACTCTCGACATAATTTTTCGCATATATCGATATGTAAACTTTCTTCTTTGGTGAGGAAACGTTCGGGATGTGCTACGAACACAGTATACAATCGCGCATTCATATAATTGGCAATGCGTGCGCCTCGACGTAGCAACTGCGCGGAATCAGGGTAAGTAGATACACATACTAAAACTCGTTCGTGAACATTGCAAGTTTGTCCTACTAAGCTGGAAGTGTTTCCTTCTTCCTCAACTGTATCTGCTACTTCTCTTAATGCTAGTTCCCTTAAAGCAATAAGATTACGACGCTGAAAGAAGTTTTTCAGGGATTGCTCGATTTTTTCAGGAGCATAAATTTTTCCTTCTTGTAAGCGCTCTTCTAGAGTTTCTGGAGTAACATCAATGACAACCACAGCATCAGCTTCATCAAGTACATAATCAGGAATACGCTCTCGCACCACCACACCTGTAATTCTTGCCACTAGGTCATTTAAACTTTCTAAATGCTGAATATTGACAGTGGAATAAACATCAATTCCAGCAGACAAAATTACTTCCACGTTCTGATAGCGCTTTTCTCGTTGAGAACCAGGAACGTTAGTATGAGCAAGTTCATCCACTAGAACCAGTTGGGGAGAGCGTTGCAAAATTGCGTCTGTATCCATTTCCTGTAGAGTGACGTTCTGATGGATGCAGGCTTTTTGAGAAACTACCTCTATTCCAGCAGCTTTCATTGCCGTATCTTTGCGTCCATGAGTTTCTACGATACCGATAACTACATCAATTCCATCTTGTTTGAGTTGATGTGCTTCTTCCAGCATTTTGTAAGTTTTGCCGACACCGGGAGCCATACCAATAAAAATCTTATGTTTCCCGCGTCGGTGAGGACGAATATAAGAACTATCGGGAGATGGGGTATGAGAATGAATCATTAACAAGATATTAGGTAAATTGACAATAGTTAATTTAGAAAGCTGGGAGAAAATGAGAGAGTTACTTTTTTTGAGTTAATCGTTTATTGGGACTGTAATCAGAGTAATTAATCGCTTTTTTGATTGACTCCCTCAAGAAGTTAACTTGCAGGCTGTAAAGCATCCAAAGCCATATTTAGCTGCAAAACATTGATTCCAGGTTCACCAAAAATTCCCAGGAATCTGCCATCGATGTTTTGAGATACTAGAGTTTGAATTTGGGCTGGATTCAGATTACGGGCGCTGGCGATACGCCGCACCTGTGTTTGGGCTGCTGCAATACTGATGTGAGGATCTAAACCGGAGCCGGAAGTATAAACTAAATCAGCATTTGGTTGTATATTGGCTTGTTTCAGCCGTGCTACTTCCACTTGAATACGTTTGAGGAGTTCAGGATTGCTGGGTGCGAGGTTGCTAGCTCCTGACACCCCAGTTGTGGCAACTTCTGGGGCTATGCTGTATTTTACAGTGCTGGGACGGCTCCAGAAATAGCGATCGCTATTAAAAGGTTGACCAATTAAGGCAGAGCCTACAACTGTACCTTGACTATTAGTAATTAAGCTGCCGTTAGCCTGAAAGGAAAATGCTATCTGTCCGCAAAGTAGCATGAATAAAGGATAGAGGAAGGCTGTTAGTAACCACAAAGCTAAAGTGGAACGAACAGCTTTATTGAGTTGGCCCATTAGAATTTCTCCGGTTGAAAAATGACTACAAATAGATAAATGCTCACACTCAAAGTTATGAGTCCTAAAAGGGCAATAGTATAAGATGCAGAACGTGATATTGCGAACGGTGTTGCGGCTTGTACTGCTGGTGCTAGAAGTACATTCAAGCAAAGCAGTAAAAATAGGAATAAAGGAATGCGATTTGTTTTTTCGCCAATAAAGTGAAATACATTGTTCATAATTAAAATAGTGAATTGGAATGCAGAATTTTGGATTAAGCTAGACCTATGGATACAATCAAAACATCAATTATTTTGATGGCAATGAAGGGAATTAAAACGCCACCAAGTCCATAGATAAAGATATTGCGTTGTAAAAGTTGATCTGCGGTTAATGGTCGAAATTTAACCCCAGTCAGTGCTAATGGAATAAGCGCTGGAATCACTAAGGCGTTATAAATCAAAGCTGATAAAACCGCAGATTGGGTACTTGCCAAATCCATAATATTGAGAGTGCCAACACCAATACCCGCAAATATTGCCGGAAGAATGGCAAAATACTTAGCAATATCGTTAGCAAGAGAAAAAGTGGTGAGTGCGCCACGAGTAATCAGTAATTGTTTACCAATCGTGACGATATCAATTAACTTAGTAGGATCAGAATCAAGGTCTACCATATTAGCAGCCTCCTTTGCCGCTTGAGTACCTGTATTCATTGCCACACCTACATTTGCTTGAGCTAAAGCTGGGGCATCATTAGTACCATCTCCAGTCATGGCTACGAGTTTTCCTTGGGCTTGTTCTGTCCGAATCACCTCAATTTTGTCTTCAGGTGTAGCCTCGGCAATAAAGTCATCAACTCCTGCTTCTTCGGCAATCACAGATGCAGTAATACGGTTATCTCCAGTCAGCATAATGGTTTTAATTCCCATTCGCCGCATTTGATCAAAACGTTCTCGAATACCCGGTTTAATGATGTCTTTGAGATAAACTACACCAAAGATTTCATCATTTTTGCAAAGTGCTAATGGAGTACCACCTAATCGAGAAATTCGTTCAAAGGTAGTATCAAGTTCAGGGGTTAATTTTCCATTACGCGAAGTTCCTGCGGAACCACTTCGTGAACGCACAAATCCTTTAATCGCGTCCACTGCACCCTTACGAATTTGCACCTCGTTGGGTAAATCAGTACCACTCATCCGCGTTTTGGCAGAAAATTCGATGCCTTCTGCTTGTTTGGGGTCAAAATCTAATGTTGCCCCTAATTTTTCTGCCAGTTTGACAATGGATTTTCCTTCTGGAGTTTCATCAAATATGCTTGATTCTAGAGCAACTTTTGCTACCTTCTCCATAGAATGACCGTTAACAGGAATAAATTCCTCCGCCAAACGGTTTCCCAAAGTAATCGTACCTGTTTTGTCCAATATCAGGGTGTTGATATCCCCGCAGGCTTCAACCGCCCGTCCAGAAGTCGCAATTACATTAAACTGGGCAACTCTATCCATCCCAGCAATCCCAATAGCACTTAATAATCCGCCAATAGTGGTAGGAATCAGTGCCACAAGTAAGGCTATGAGTACGGCAATACTAATAGGTGAGTTGACGTACACCGACACTGTAGGTAAAGTGGCAATCACAACCAAGAACACCTGGGTAAGAACTGCCAACAAAACCGTCAAGGCGATTTCATTAGGTGTTTTGCTGCGAGAAGCTCCTTCTACTAAACTGATCATGCGGTCAAGAAAGCCTTGACCTGGATCAGCAGTGACCCGAATTATCAGTTCATCAGAGTTGATACGCGTTCCTCCAGTCACGGAACTAGCAATATCTGACCCTGGTTCTTTCAATACTGGTGCTGATTCTCCCGTAATAGCAGATTCATCCACAGAGGCAATACCTTTAATCACCTCTCCGTCAGCAGGGATAATATCTCCAGCAACTACCTTGATTTGGTCGCCACGACGTAAGGCTGTAGAACTAACCTCTTGGGTGGAACCATCAGCAAGGAGTTTTTTGGCTTTAGCATCGGATTTTGCCGATCGCAAGGCATCTGCTTGAGCTTTGCCTCGTCCTTCAGCTACAGCTTCAGCAAAGTTGGCAAAGACAACGGTTAAGAACAGAATCAGCGTAATTAAACCATTGAATAATCTGGGATTGTCACCAGGTGTTGGGCCAAATAAGTTTGGTGCAATTGTTACCAGTGCTGTGATGATCGTACCCAACCAAACTACAAACATCACTGGATTTTTCAGCATATTACGCGGATGCAGCTTGACAAATGCTTGCTGAAATGCACGCCTGTAAAGTCCGGCTGATTTCGCTTTGGTTGTATGTTTGCGTTCTTGTCGCGGTTTTGTAGATGGTGTCATTGGTGATTAATTAATTTAAAAAAATTAGGCACAGGCGCAAACAAGAGAATATTTCGCGTTGCTCCCGTTGCGGGATGATTTAGCAACTTCCAAAATTCTCCCCCTGCCTCCCCTGCTCCCCCTGCTCTCTTCATCCACCTCTGGCAATCAGAAATGCCTCTGCTATGGGGCCTAAAACAAGTGCAGGAAGGAAGGTAAGAGCGCCAAGAATTAAAATTACTCCGCTTGTAACTCCTGTGAAGAGCCTAGTGTCAGTTCTGAGAGTGCCGGTGGTCATAGGAACAGGTTGCTTGCGGGAAATACTATCCGCCAAAAGTAACAGTGCAATAATTCCGATATAACGCCCTGCCAACATACTGACACTAGTGCTGAGGTTCCACCACAGAGTGTTATCATTTAATCCTTCAAAGCCAGAACCGTTATTCGCTGCGGCGGAAGCGTATTCGTAAACTACCTGGGAAACACCATGAAAACCTGGGTTACTAATACCTGAAAGGGTATCAGGAAAACCGAAGGTAATAGCCCAAGGAATGAGAATAGCAAAGGGGTGAACTAATAAGACAACGCTGGCTAGGACAATTTCTTTCTTCTCGATTTTGCGTCCTAAAAATTCTGGTGTCCGTCCCACCATTAACCCAGTCAGGAACACCGCCAAAATTAGATAGATAAATAGATAAGCTGTGCCAGTTCCTTGACCTCCCCAAGTAATTTGCAAAAACATATTAAAAAGAGTTGCAAATCCACCTGGAGGCATTAAGGAATCGTGCATACCATTAACAGCACCACACATAGTTGCTGTGGTCATGACTGCCCAAAGTGCTGTTTGTGCCCATCCAAATCGTACTTCTTTGCCTTCTAAATTGGGTTGCTGTTCTCCTAATAGTGGGTTAACAAGGGGATTTCCTTGAAATTCGCCTACTGCGGCAACACCTATTAAAAAGACAAAGATGACGAAGACCATCCAAAACACTAGCCATGCTTGTTTACGGTTGTTAGCAAATATGCCGTAAGTGTAAATAAGTGCTGTAGGAATAGAAATCATTGCCCACATTTCTAATAAGTTTGTAAAGCCGTTGGGATTTTCGTAAGGATGGGCTGAGTTGATTCCAAAGAAGCCACCACCGTTTTCTCCTAGTTCTTTAATAATTTCAAAGTGGGCAACCGGGCCACGGGCAATTACTTGAGTTACCCCTTCTAAGGTGGTTGCTGTGGCTGGGCCTGCCAAAGTTTCTGGCACACCCGCCAAGATTAATAACAAGCCACCAATCACAGATATCGGTAACAAAATTCGCGTGATTGACTTAATCAAATCGCTGTAAAAGTTGCCTAATGGTCTACCAGTTAAACCACGAATAAAGGCAATTCCTACTGCTAAACCAGTCGCCGCTGAAGTAAACATCAAGAACCCAAGGGCGAAAGTTTGACTGGCATAAGTATAAGTTGTTTCACCAGAATAATGCTGTTGATTGGTGTTAGTGACAAAGGAAATCGCAGTATGCAGTGCTAAATCCCAACTTGGCGCACCTAAATTTGTGGGATTTAGCGGCAACCATCCTTGCAGCATCAAGATTAAATAAACTAAAATCCCCATGACGAGATTGCTATACAGTACAGCTTTGGCATACTGCCAACCTGTCATTTCTTCTTGGGGACGTATATCACTAAAGACATAAATAGCTTTTTCTAGGGGATTTATGACTGCATCAAGGAGTGTTTTTTCTTCCATGAAAACACGAGCTATATATTTCCCTAGTAAGGGAGTAGTTGCAATGACTATCAGTAATGTCAAAGCAATTTGTATCCATCCTTGTAACATGAATTTAAAAAAGCTCCTGATACATTTTTATATTGTCGAATTGTTAATGAAACACTCTTTGGGTAAATAGTGAACTGGATGCTTTTTGTTAAGAACAAAATTGAGCATGGGAACTGAGGCTGAATTTAAAGCAACAGCTAGTATATAATCTCCATACCAAATTATGGGTTCAGCACTTGCTAGGATGACTTGATTATTTCTAACAATGCCGAGAATTATGCAACTTTCTGGCAACGATAAGCTAGTTAAAGCTTTGCCACAATAGCAGATGTTGCTCAGAATTTTTACACTTATTAAACCTAATGCCATAACGCATTTTTGCAATTGTAAGAGAACAAGAGGAACAATGCTCTCTATTTGGTAATAATTAATATAATTAACTATATGAGCTAAAACAAGTAATAGAAGGGTATAAAACAGCGTTCATTTTTTATTTATGGTGTTTATTGAGCAATATATATTAAGCGTTTAGGACGTTTATTTTTAGGTAAACGCTTCATTAATTGGTTAATAATCTGGTATGGTTTATTTAGGTAAATATGATTTTTAGTTAAAATAATAAAAAATTAACCATCATGCCCTAAATGGTAGATTTCAAAGTTAAATTTCTTCATAAAGAATCGCCTTTAGGCAAATCTTTGCTAATTGCAGGTCTATTTGTAGTTGCATTAATTCTGGAGTACTCTACACCTACTGAATATGTGTTTGGCTATCTCTACACAGGGCCGATTTTGTTAGCAAACTCCTGGTTAGGGAGGCGTGGTACTTTTCAAGCTACCTTCGTTGCAGTATGCCTAACCATGCTGAATCTTGTAATGCCAGGTGGTGAAGTCATGAAGGCTTCTACGATCGCCAGTAGAGCGATCGCAGCCATCGCATTGATTGTCACAGGTGTTTTGAGTGATCGCCTGCGCCGTTCGGAAGAAGCGATCGCCCTGACTCGTGCCAAGCTAGAAGCTCAAGAGGAATTGTCCAGAGTGCGTGAAGATTTTGCTTCTACTCTTACCCACGATCTCAAAACTCCTTTGCTGGGAGCAATTGAAACTCTCAAAGCTTTTGAACAAGAAAAATTTGGTGCTGTCTCATCGGCACAGCAAAAAGTTTTATCTACAATGACGCGTAGTCATCAAACTTCCCTACAACTGCTAGAAACTTTGTTAGATATTTATCGTAATGATACAGAAGGCTTAAAACTCAACTTAGCACCTATAGATTTGGCTATTTTGGCAGAAGAAGCTGCTAATACTCTCTCGGAATTAGCAGCTAGCCGCCGCGTTTATCTTTCACTTAACTATGGTGACTCTGATTGGCGGCGATCACTATGGGTTAAAGGTGATGCTTTGCAACTTCAACGAGTTTTTACCAATCTTTTAGTTAATGCTATCAATCATTCTCGGCGTGGTGAGCGTGTGGAAATAGTATTAGAACCGCAAGCTTCTTATCAAGTAGTGAAAATTTTGGATACGGGTGCAGGTATTGTACCCGAACAATTCTCCCATTTATTTGAACGATTTTACCAGGGACATAGCCAACGCCAAGCCAAAGGCTCTGGATTAGGGCTTTACCTATCTCGGCAAATTATTGCAGCCCACGGCGGTATAATTTGGGCAGAGAACAGAGTACCTTTTGGTGCGATGTTCGCTTTCAAACTTCCCGTTTACCCATCTCAGTCTTCTGTTACTGTGTGAGATGCCATCTACCCCAATCAAAATTCTCTTAGTAGAAGATGATGAACTCTTTCGTTTAGGTTTGTACGTGCGATTGCAACAAGAAACTGGCTTAGAGATTATTGCTGAGGCCGAAGATGGAGAAACAGCTATTGAGTTAATTAACCAAAAATCTTTCGATGTAGTGCTACTAGATGTGGGATTGCCAGGAATTGGCGGAATAGAGGCCTGTCGCCAAATTAAGCAGCAAAATCCTCAGTTACCAGTTTTAGTTTTGACTTCCCACTCCCAAAAATCTCTAATTGCCCGATTAATTGAAGCAGGCGCTCAAGGCTACTGTCTCAAAGGAGTGGCAGCAGAAAAATTAGTGCTGGCACTTCGTTCTGTCGCTGCTGGGGCATCCTGGTGGGATGAAACTGCAACCAAAGAAATTCGTTCTACTTTTGCATCCGATCTTGGCGAACCTAACTCAGAAAATATCTCAAAACTTTCCAACCCCCTAACCCAACGCGAACAAGAAATTTTGTCATTGTTGGCAGCTGGAAAAACTAATCAAGAAATTGCTCTGGCACTTTACATCACACCTGGGACTGTGAGGGTTCATGTTCATGCGATTTTGCAGAAATTAGAAGTGCGTGATCGCGCTCAAGCTGTTGTTGTTGCTCTACAAAAAAGGTTAATCAAAGGTAACTTGAATGTAGAAGATCAGTAATTTCAAAACTTTTTCTAAACTTGAAATTATTCAATTCACATTAAATCTTAAAGGGTAGGGTGTAATTTTAAGACAATTAAATTTTAGTTGCGTCAGTAGTTCATTTGTTCGCGTTGAGAGGGCTGACCTTTAAATCAATTTAAACCTCAAAAATAATGTAGGATAATCAATCACTATCAGATTAAACTGTTGATTGCTTGATTCAGGTGACAGCCCATAACTTACTGCCGTCACAAACCAATATACGCTTAATAACACTCTCCTTTGCCATTTCTTGAGAACAAGTAGCTTTTTATGCTAATTAAACTCGCAAAAGCTAAATCTTAATACTATCTTTGCAGGGATTTAACACCTTGCTTATTAAAAATACATTAATATTGTATCTTATTTTGTGTTTGCACCTAGATGATATACAGTTACAGTACCACAGACAATACCCAGCTTGTCAAAGGTCAGAGCCAGTACGATGCCATGAATCACTGTATTTGTACTTTGTGAGTGGCAAAGGAAGTAATCTTGTTTTCTGTGTCGCGCTTAAGCGAGAGCTTATCGCAATTGCAACCGTATTTTTAGGAAACGAAACAATGTACACAGTATAAATGATTAAACTGGGTAAACCATGTTTTGGCTGAACAAACCGCACCTCAAGTTACGATTCAAAGCACAATTAACATAAACATAAATGAATTGAAGGGTTAAGTCTGCTGAAAACGACCTGACAAATTTGCTACCATGACTATTAACTCATCTGGATCAAATGGCTTGGATAAGTACATTTGAAAGCCTGTCAGCAGCGCCCGCCTTCGGTCTTCTTCTTTCGCATAAGCACTCAAGGCGATCGCTGGCATTTTCCCCCCTTTTTCTACTGGCAAAACCCTGATTTTACGAATAAAGCTGTAGCCATCCTCCTCTGGCATACCAAGATCCGAAATCAGTATGTGTGGCATTCCTGACTCTAGCACTGACAAGGCTTGGGCTACTGATGCTGCTTCACTCACCAAAGCACCATGTTGTTCCAAGATAAAGGCAACAAGCTCACGTCCATCAGCTTCATCATCAACAACTAATACTCGTAAACCGTTGAGTGAAATTTGACTCTCATCGTTTCCAGAGATTGATTCTGCACCCTCAGAAATATAAGAGATGCTCATCAGAGGTAAGCGCACAGCAAAGGTTGCTCCCAGCGATCGCCCCGGACTATCGGCCTGTACTGTTCCCCCATGCATTTCCACTAAATGCCGGACTATTGTTAAGCCCAAGCCCAGCCCTCCATAGCTTCGGGTTGTACTTGCGTCTGCCTGACGGAAGCGGTCAAAGATATAAGGCAAAAAGTCAGCGTTAATACCAATACCCGTATCTTTGATTTTCAGGAGCGCATCACTACCACTCGCTTCTAGGCAAACCTCCACCCGTCCTCCAGAAGGCGTGAACTTAACTGCATTAGTCAGCAAATTCCACACCACTTGCTGTAAGCGGCTAGCATCCCCAAAAACACAACTCGCGCTCCCGTCAAGCATACACTCAATACTTATATTTTTACCTTCAGCTTGTGGTCTTACAGTTTCAATAGCTTGTTTAATCACTGAGATCAAAGACAGCGAATGCTTCTCTAGCCGCAATTGTCCTCGGATAATACGTGAAACATCGAGCAAATCGTCTACTAATTTTGCTTGAGCCAAGGCATTGCGCTCTATAGTTTCTAGCGCACGAGCAGTCGCAGCACGATCTAATTTACCTTGGCTTAACATCTTAACCCAGCCAAGCATTCCATTAAGCGGTGTGCGAATCTCATGGGAAAGCACTTGCAGGAATTCATCTTTCATGCGATTTGCTGTCTCCGCCTCTACCCGCGCTGCCTGCTGTTGAATTCGTTGCGCTCGTTCTGCTTGCGCCTGTTTACGTAGTCGAGATAATTCCAAATTTGTCCGCACCCGTGCCAGCAGTTCTCGCGCCGAGAAAGGTTTAATCAGGTAGTCATCCGCACCCATTTCTAAACCTTCAACACGAGATTCCTCCCCTGCACGGGCAGATAGCAGAATAATCGGTACTTCACGAGTGGATGAGTGGGAGCGCAATTGGTGCAACAATTGCAAACCGTCAACTCCTGGCATCATGATGTCGCTGAGTACTAAATCTGGTATTTGTCTATGGGCTGCGGCTAATGCATCTGCTCCATTTGTGACTGCCTCTACCTCGTAATCCGGCTGGAGTAAGTGCTTCAAATAATCGCGCATATCTGCGTTATCATCAGCTAGAAGAATGCGAGCTGGGGAGGTGTGGGAGGTGTGGGAGGATGGGGAAGAATCATTTCTGCCCACACTTCCCCTGCTCTGTTCCGGTAGCCAACGCCATGCTTCCTCAACAAAAGCAGCCCTTACTGAAGTAGTGTTCGGCAAATCATGCCCAAATACAATGTGTTCATCGGGCAGATGAGCAGTACCAGTAGGAAGTAAAACAATGAAACAACTTCCCTGATTTACTTTGCTGCTCACACGAACTGAGCCACCATGAAGTCGAATCAGATCCTGCACTAGTGATAATCCAATTCCAGAGCCTTCATAAGTGCGGCCCCGTGACCCTTGTACACGGTAAAAACGCTCAAACAAATGGGGCAATTCTGCTGCTGGAATTCCTGTACCTGTATCCTGGACTTCCAGTTCTACATATTCCGTGTACCAACGCAAGGTTACACTAATTTGCCCAATAAACGTGAATTTGAAAGCATTACTGAGCAAATTCAAAACAATCTTTTCCCACATTTGGCGGTCTACATACACCGCTTCTGGTAAAGGTGGGCAATCTACTATTAGACGTAAACCGACGCGTTCGATAGTTGAGCGGAAGACGCTGGCCAGTTCAGTTGTAAATTCAGCAAGGTCAACAGGTTCATAAACTGCTTCAATCCGATTTGCTTCGATGCGCGAAAAGTCTAACAGTGTGTTAACTAACTTGAGCAAACGTAGACTGTTTCGGTGAACTAATTGCAATTGCTCACGTTCCTCAGTTGTTACCTTTGACCCATTTTTGTTACTTAAAATATCCTCTAACGGGCCCAGTATTAACGTCAAAGGTGTGCGAAACTCATGAGAGACATTATTAAAAAACACTGTTTTCGCCCGATCTAGTTCTGCCAATGCTTCAGCGCGTCGGCGTTCTTCTTCGTATGCCTGAGCATTGCGGACTAAAACCGATATCTGACCTGCGAATAATTCGTAGAACGAGCGATATCCCTCATCTAGCTCACGGCTAGGGCTAATTCCGGCTACCAGTACACCCAATGTCGCTGTCTGCCCAAATGAGGCGATCGGTAACACGATCCCAGATTTCACTGGTTCACTAAACGCACCGCCTAAAATTGTGATATATTGATCAACGCCTTCAATTAGAATCGTTTCTCCATTTGCCGCCAACGCCAACGACCAAACATCTGTGCCATCGGTTTCTAGCTCGATCGTTCTCGGACTCACGACTTCCCCTGCTTGAATCCCCACAGTTCCTTGTAAAAGCAACCTTTTAGTATCGGAATCACGCAGATATAGCAGTGCAAACGGCACATCCATTGGGGAAGATGCAATAACGGAAAGCGCATCAAGGCAGGTTGCTTCAACGCTTTGGGTTGCGCCTGCTTTAGATGATAAATCGCGTAGCAGCCGCAATCGCCGATCCCCCAATACTTGCTGCGTCACTTCACTACACACCGCAAGCATTCCGACAATCTGCCCAGAATCGTCTTCTGCCGGAGCATGGGAAACACTAAAGTAGGATTCTTCCCGATAGCCGGAGCGTTCCAGCAACAGCAGCAATGCTGGTGTCAGATTTGCCACTCCCGTTGACATCACTGTTTCGATCATTGGCCCCAACGTGTCCCATGCCTCAGCGAGTGTAATCCGAATATCAATCCCAAGGGCTGCGGGATGTTTCTCGCCAATCAATTGCGAATAGGCATCGTTGTAAATTTGGATGAAATCTGTGCCCCAAGTTAAAATCATCGGATAGCTCGAAGCAAGCAGCGTCTTGACCACTGACTTGAGACTCTGCGACCATGCATCAAGCTTACCTAACGGCGTTTGCGACCAGTCCAAGCGGTTAATCCGGGTTGCCATTTCCCCACCTCGAAAATGGTCAGCAATGGAGTCAGAAATTCTTGTTTTCATCTGCTTGTTTAGGTGTTTCTCTCCTCGACTAGGGACAGCCGCCTATGTTCTCCCCTACTCAAAACTTTGAAAATTGGAACAAGTCTATTCCTAGAAAATATTACTTAATATTAGCGCGATATTCTATATTCTTCCGGTAGACATAGGGTTGAAATTCTCCGTAATCGCAAGATATGCATATCTACCACACAGATATCTCTATGAACCTCTGGTACAAAACCCCACAATTGCTGTAACACCATCAGTCATATTTTGGGAACCAATGGTTCCCATTCGCCCTTCAAGCCCTGCCCTATCACCTCAAGGGAGCAATCAGCAATCGTAGACTATGGAGGGGCGGTTGTAACAACGACAAAGGATTGGCGATCGCTTACGGTAGGCGTACTTTCACAAAAATACTCTACCAAGTTATTCACATTGATAGAGTATATAAATTTACTATAATCATCTTTTACCAGCATTCAGTTTATACTTTAGCAAATATTTATACCTCTGTGTAAGTACTGCAAATTTTGCTTACAGCGATCAAGTTGTATCAACACCAAATCAAGCTGGCTCAAGTCACCCAAAAGCAATTCTGTTATAGACAAACTTGACGGCAAAATGTCTCGGATTCCCTAATAACTTACTGTATTCTGGAAAGTTTTGATGTCTAACTAATAATTTGGCATAACAGATACTGAAAAACTAAAATTATTAAACCTTAATGCTCCTAAAAAATTTTCTAACTTGCTTAAGGTTTTGTTCAGTTATAGAGTTAAATATAGTGTTTGAATGAAAGTCTATATCCAGAGTAGTTAGTCAACTTCACCTTTGGGTAAAAAGCAAATGAATATTAGATGCAATTGTATGAAGATAATGTTTACTAAATTCAATTGGCAATACTTACTGATTATATGCCCCTTGGAAGGCTCACTCCAATTGCGCTTTGCTTAACAATATTTACAAAAAATACAATCCAAATTAGACAAGGAAATGCCCAACAACCTAATACTGCGATTCTCCAGGTCAATCGACTCAAACAGCGCTTTGGCTATCTCAAAAATCGTAGAGAGTTCACTGATGGGAGCAAGCATTGTTTTACTGCGGGTTAACTGATGATAGTCAGAAAACTTGACTTTCAAAGTTAATGTGCGTCCTCGTGTTTCGTGCTGATCTAACCGTTGCTCGACAATTTGAGCAATCTGTTCAAGTTCCTGCAACATCTGGCTGATATCGCTTAAGTCTTGTGCAAACGAGGTTTCTGCACCAATCGATTTGCGAACTCGATTCGCCTCAACTGGTCGATCATCTTCTGCCCTGGCAATCTTGTAATAATACTGACCAGCTTTACCAAAATGGTGTGTTAACTCAGAAAGAGTTCGCACTTTTAAATCTGCCCCAGTGTGAATGCCGAGTGAGTGCATCTTCGCCGCCGTAACTTCCCCAATACCGTGAAACTTCTCAATCGGCAGCTGCTCTACAAAGGCGATCGCTTGTTCTGGCAAAATCACCGTTAATCCATTCGGCTTGTTCTGCCCTGATGCCATTTTTGCAAGAAACTTGTTAATTGACACACCTGCGGTTGCCGTCAACTGGGTTTCCTGGAAAATCGCAGTTTTGATGTGTCTTGCGATAGTAGAAGCGTAGGGGATACTTTGCTTATTCTCAGTAACATCTAGATATGCTTCATCTAGTGCAACCCCTTCCACTAAATCACTGTAGCGTTTAAAGATCGCGTGGATTGCAGTAGAAATCTCTCGGTAAACGTCGAATCTCGGTCTGACAAAGATAAGCCCAGGACATTTCGCAAAAGCGGTTACTGAAGGCATTGCGGAATAAATGCCAAACTTACGGGCTTCATAACTGGCTGCTGCAACCACACCTCGTTGATTCGGGCTACCACCGACTACTAACGGTTTACCGGGCGTAGCTAGGGTTATCCCTCTGTTCCACCGATGCGTAGAAGGCATCCATATCTACGTGAACTATTTTCCTGGTTCTAGCGACAGATTCTTGTCCCAAGGGTAGATCCACTACAAGCAGTCTCGCTTTTCACACCATTTTCAAGCAAATCAAATCCTAAATTATAAATCTTATAGTACACTAGCACTAGTTTGAGCCAAATTTTGCATATCTGCAAATTATTTAAAGCTTGCTTGAACTTTCTACTATCAGCCCCGATTGGTTTTTCTGTTAATGAGTAAGTGTAGCAATGTGGCTCAAATTTGGTCTAGCTCCAGATGGACAATTAGTCTGTGTTGAAGATGTTGGTAGTGGTAAGACTGAGCTTTTATGCCCTTACTGTTACAGTGGGCTAACTGCTAAGAAAGGCAAAGTCAAACAACATCATTTTGCACATTCTTCAGCAACCTGCTTACCTGTAGCTAATCGTGATTTCCCGATTTTACCACTGTATGATAATTTTAATATTTACCTATCGCGTAAAGATTTAGCACAGTTAAAATTGCTTTGGAAAGAATACGGCTCAATCAATTATCCTATCAGCCCTGGCTTAGTTACTCCGGGGCTTATCAAAGGTGGAATGTTCCAAAAAAACGTGTATTTAACTCCTCCAGCTTATGAATTTACTAGTTTAGGGAAAATTCCTGTTGGAGCACTAGAATTCAGTTTTTTCAACGAAGTGCAAGAACCTCTGTTACTCAAAAAGCTACTGAAACTAGAGCTAGCAGCCAAACACGCCTTATACAAAAATGCAGCAGATAAGTTATATTGCCTTACTGACTTAACACTTTATCGCGCTCAATTCCAACGAATTTTATCTTGTTCTCTGTATTTTTTAGAGATTCAAACACACATTGGCACTTTGTACAAGATAGGAGTTACTACTAGACCTATCCAACAGCGATTGGCAGAAATAAAAGCAGATTTACTGCCCCAGTATAAAAATGTTGCTATTCAAATACTTGGAACTTGGCCACACAGAGGTAATGTCGAACTGTATTTTAAACACCGTTATCATAATTACAATTATCGCACTGGTAGTTTAACTGAGTACTTCAAATTTGGTGCTACCGATGCTAACACTGTCCTACATGAGCTTCAACAAATGAAAGATAAAGTACTCTCTCCTGGAGAGATAGACATCCTTAAGGACAACATTAGCTTATCTCAAATTGCTATCTAGCCTATACTCATGCGGGAGCAACAGCCAATTTCCATCTTTCTATGCGATCGCTAAAGCAACACTAATTGCTATCTAAGCGAACGGCGATCGCAGATGTTGGAATTGTCACTCCAGGATAAGTCTACAATCTCATCTCCCGGCAATGGCAACCAGAAGTGGTGAAGGGCTACTGGGAGCTAGGGAGCTATCTGGAGGTGTGCTGTGGGGGGCGGGTGCTTTTATGTGTTCAGTGGGGAGTATGTGGTGGTGGAGAGTTGGAGCAGTTAAATAGAATTTAGGAAGTAATTGAATCATAGGCAGACAAACTTGTGGTTAAAGTTCACTTGCGTAAAATTACAAAAGAAAATCTTCTTTCATGCCTCAGTCTTCAGGTCTGTGAAGAGCAGAAAAATTTGGTTGCTACTACTGTACAATCTTTAGCACAAGCTTATGTTGATCCTAATCTTTTTCCTTTAGCAGTCTATGATGCTGCGGCGTGTGGCTATGAACAGCCGTCAGTTCCAATGGTTGGATTTACGATGTATGAGGTAGTTGCAGGTGTAGGATTCATTATGCGTTTAATGATTGACTGTAAATACCAACGTCTTGGGTATGGACGAGCAACAATGCTAGAGGTGATTCGCCGCCTCAAGCTGTGTCCTGATGTTGAAGTGATTGCCACCAGTTACCGCAAAGAGAATCAAGTTGCTGCAAAGCTGTATCAAAGTTTAGGATTCAAAGAATGGGATATAAAATATGCTATTTCTCACCTTACCGAAGTATATGTAAAACTCGAAGAATGGAAATCAGAGCCACTGCATTCATAAGAAATTTGGAAGCCACAACATCTCTTGAGGGGCCCCCACCTTCCCCTTTACCGCGCTTCTGAAGTCTCTTGACTAGTACTGGTATACGTGATTACTGCTATTTATCAAAGTCAACAGCTTTGGGGGCTGCTAGCAGTTTACCGAAAGGAGAAAAATTTGAAAGATGAATAGAAAAGGGCTTTGATGCCGCTAGCTCCGTCTTCATACGCATTTAGTTGAAGGTGTCATAAAGCTAATTGAAGTAGATCCACAGGAGACATAGCACCATAGACAAACTAATCTAGGGATGAACTATCTTACTGACAGGGCACATCAGGTAATGCATTACTGGGAGTTCAAGTGGGAGCATTATAGTTATCAATAAATCGTCGTTTTCAGGAAGTTCTGTAACGGCACTCTAAATAATATTTGAGGCACTTTAATGGATAGCATACACGCTGCAATTCTCACTAAAATTCTTACTGATAACGGGTTCACTTCTGGCACTATTGCTGAAAAATTTATCCAGTGTCGGACGCCTGGGCATGATGATTACTTACTTAGATTTAGTTGGGATAATAATTCCGAATTAGTTGGAATTGAATTATTAGACTGCTGGGCAAATTCCATAATTTCATCTTGGAAGACTTCTTCCGCCATGATCCATTTAGTTTTGAGGCAGGTACAATTTTTTGTTAAAGAGTATGAAACTATTTGGCACTCATAAGCATAGTTACTAATTAAAAGACTATGAAAGCAGATACTTTGATTATTTATTTAAGCCAAGCCTTTAAATTCTTTGCGTCAGATGTAGGGTTTGCCTGATTTGGGAGGCTAGGGCGTATTTTAAAAATAGTTATAGCTTTGTTGATAGTAAATTACCATCCTACTGACTGGATTTTTGAGAAATGATTAGTGAATCCAGTAATAATATGTTGTTAGTTAATAGCAACTAACCTTACAAGTTATACATAATGACTATCGCATTCATTCTGGGATTGAAAGCACCTACAGATAATTCTTAAAAAATCAATGTTTATTAATAATAAATATCCCTGCTGGGGGGATTGTTATGCATCAAATATTATGTATTTAATGAATTAGTACCTAATTTAACAAGAAAATTTTTCGGTTAATTCTAACCTCCGCTTCCCCGAAAACTTGAAGCGGGGGTTCTTTATGAGCTAGTCACAGCCAGAGATGTAACTCTCTTGAAGAAGGCAGGAGGCAGGAGGCAGAGGGCAGAAGGGGATTCAAACCCCTCCTGACTTGGAGCCACTGAAACGAAGTTCAGTGGGGGTCTTAAACCCAAGACCCTCCGGTCACGGGCAGGAGTTATGGGTCAGTTTTCCTCCTGCCTCCTGCCCCCTAACTCCTGCCTTCATTGATAAAAGCTATGTTTGGCGACAAGCCGCTTCTCTACGAACGCGAGCAGCGTGGCGCAGACAGACGCTACCCAGAATGCGTTTATGTACACTGTTTGAAGCTGGTATGCAACTGCTCCCAAAGCCAAAAGCACCAATCCACCCCGCGATTTCTTTTGCCGAACAGCTTCGGATAGATATGCAAGCAAGCTTGGAATAACAGGAGAGCATAAGAAATGCTGAAATTAACTTACACTCAAAGCAGCTTTTATTTAGAATGTCTTACTCTGTCGCTAGAAGAATGGGTAGCCCAGCGAGTAATTTTGTCCCTGCGAGTTGGGCAAAGTTTATCCATTCAACCTAGCACCGCCTCCTTTTTGCTTCCTGCTGATTTACCAGGACTAGAAGTGCTTAAGGCTGAGGTAAAAAGAGATCACACACAGATCGTCACCCTTTGTGCCTGCGATGCCGAATATATGGAAGTCACCCTGCGAGGTTCTTGGCTATTAGATAGTTCTAAGGATGCTGTAGGTGTCTTTTTCACCACCATGAGCCATCACACTGAGTTATTTTTGCACAAACTTTGGCAGGAAGCTAGAAACTTCGGTACGGTGTAGATAGTCCATCTGCAATAGTTTTACAGCAATATTAACACCTTTAGAAAAGTTTCTAAAGACATTAATGTTTCGTTATTTTATCAAATTAAATTTAATAGCTAAATTAAAGCCTATATACCAAGTTTAACTTAGTTAATTCAATTAATGATACAGATAACTTAAGGATGAATAGCCAGTACCAAAGTCATCTATATGCAATCGCACTCCCATTTCTTGAAGTTGCCAAAGTCTTTCTATATTGACTATTTTTGATAAGCGTAGTTTCGGTAATCTTCCCCCAGCATCAGAGGTGGAAGTTTAAGAAGTTCAGTTATTTAGCAAAAAGAACTGAACTGCATTGCGTAAATATAAGACTATCCAACCAAACTCTTGACACTCAAAGGAACCATATCCCCATTCCTGGTCAGCCCTAGCAACATCGGTTCTTGGGCTTGAATTAGTTGACCTGTGAGTACACAGCGTTCTTCTTGTTGAGCTGTGGCAGCGATGCTAGCTCGAATGTCGGTTCGTGAGAATGAAGGCTTCCAATCACCTAATTTTTGCTGAACATAATTCCAAAGGACATCTCGAATCAAAGCTTGATATCCCTGATTACCAGCTACTTCTTTGAGCTTATCTTTGAGTTCTCGCTCTAAGCGGATACTAGTAACTTCCATATCAGTGGTTGGGATGCGAGCGCTCGTATGCATTACTATTTCTCCTTGAAGATATAGACAAGATATAGGAGTAGTATTTGATTTTTGAAAAAAATACGAGAGATTTGAAAAGTTCACAACCTCTCTATCTGGCAGTCCAATGCCAATCAAGCCCAAGCAGAAAACCCGCCGAGGCAGTTAGCTAGCTGGGACTTTTCGCACTTATCCCCCACTTACAGTCATTCTGGCGAATGTATACTGTAGGCCGAACCAATACTTTGAGAACACATGAATAACTATAGATGAAATCAATTTTTATTGATATACCTGAAGTTAGACAAATTCGATAATTGTTTTAAAAAATAAAAATATTAGAGAGAAACAGCCCCTTAAAATCATTCTGTTCCCTATCTGAAGAAATATTTTAAACTGCTATAAACTAATCGTCATTCATTTTTCCAGAATGAATACTCTACCGAGTTATTTACATCAGTAGAGTATATAAATTTACTATAATCATCTTTCACCAGCAATTCAGTTTATACTTTGGCAACTATTTATACCTCTGTACAAGTACTGCAAATCTTGCCTACAGCGATCGCATGAAGCATTGCATGAGGGTAATCATTCCAAGACCTGCTCTCATCACTGCGGCTATCTTCTGATATCCCTTGACAGCATAGGTTATAGCTGGGGCAATTTCATTAAATGATGATTTAGTCGATGCAGTGAATGAACAAAAGACTTTTGCAAGAGGTCTTGTGAAGAAGGCGATCACCATTGGTCTGGGTTGGGAATTTTGGGTGTTCTGTCTCTTTTACAGCAGGAGTTCTATCGGGGGGGGCGGCTGCCGGGGTTGGCGGCGGTGTCAGGCTGACGCTGGCGTGTCTTGAGGGGGCAATCTGAGCCTAATTACGTTCAATCTATTTAAATACCATAACCTCAAAAACAGTCAAGAACAAAATCTACCTGAAGGTAAAGGCTGAAACAACCAGGTAAACCATAGGCTAGAAGGGTTTGCAACTAGCATAATCGCAATTAAATGTTAGATAGATTTTAAAACGGCGATTTTAATCGCCTGCGCCTTAGCCTCATGTCTAAAGCGAAGGACTTCCACGGCATCTAAATTATTACAAGAAGATAACAGTTTTTAAAAGGTATTTTTTCTCTAGTTATTTATGTATACATCACAAGTTCCACTTGGGCCTAAAGGACATTTTCTTGTTGGCAATCTCCCTGAAATCAATAGAGACGCGCTAACCTTTTTCACAGAATCCGCACGTAAGTATGGCGACATTTTCCGCTTTGATTTAGGGCCTTTTCCAGCGATGATGATTAATCATCCTGATTTGATTGGGCAAGTCTTAGTTACCCAGCAGCCCAACTTTGTCAAAAGTAATGTTTACCGACGTGGACTTCGCTTTTTAGGCAACGGCTTACTTAATAGTGAAGGTCAGTTTTGGCAACGTCAACGCCGTTTAGTACAGCCGGCTTTTCATCTTGAGCGAATTGCAGCCTATGCTGATGTAATGGTTTCTTATACTAATCAATTAGTTGAGCAATGGCAAAATGGGGAAGTCCGTGATATTCATCAAGATATGATGTCGTTGACAGAAAAAATAGTGTCAAAGACGCTATTTGGTTTTGATATTAGAAATGAAGTTTTTGGCGTACAGAGGGCATTGGACGCGGTAATGGACTTTAATAACCAACTTAGCAATCAATATCTACTCCCAAGTTGGATACCTACTCCTAGTAACTTCCGATATGAACAAGCGACTAAACAACTAAATATCATAGTTTATAAGATTATTAACGAGCGACGAGAAAGCGGTAAAGATATCGGCGACTTACTCTCACTGTTACTAAAGGTACGAGATGAAGATAATGGAACTGGTATGACGGATCGGCAAGTGCGAGATGAAGTGATGACTCTGTTTTTGGCAGGGCACGAAACAACAGCTAATGCTATGACATGGACATGGTTTTTGCTTTCACAGCATCCGCAAGTACAAGCAAAATTGCATTCTGAATTAAAAACAATATTGGGAAACCGTATACCAACTTTTTCAGATATTCATTCTTTATCCTATACGCAGAAGGTTGTTATGGAAGCAATGCGGCTGTACCCACCTGCATGGGCAATAAGTCGAGTTTCCTTGCAGAACTGTGTTCTTGGAGGATATAATATCAAAGCTGGTACAACTGTATTCATAAGTCAGTGGGTGATGCATCGAGATTCGAGATTCTTTGAAAATCCAAGTGTTTTTGAGCCAGAACGTTGGGAAAATAATTTGCAAAAAAAACTACCCACATTTGCCTACTTTCCCTTTGGTGGCGGCTCACGGATATGCATTGGTAAATCATTCGCCATGATGGAAGCGACTTTACTCTTAGCGACTATTGCACGCTTGTGGAGTTTGAGATTACAACCAGACCATCCAGTTGTGCTTCAACCATCATTAACGTTACGCCCAAAACATGGTTTAAAAATGCAGCTAAGTAAAATTCCTGTTCTAGCTGCATAGCAAACAAAACGAATGTTTTATTTTAGGACATATTTGGCTTATTGAGAACAAAAGCAGGGTATATTTATCCTCATTGCAGCCAAACAATTGCATTGTTAACTTTTTGCTCATTCATCGCTTTTGTACAGTGACTTTTTATTTGTCGCAGTGCCAAATTAATGTCATTGAGGATGTGAAGCCTGAACTCTCTAGCGTTCAACTTAGAAGCAGCGCAGAGAACTTACAGGCTATGCCAACACAAATTGTTGCAAACCTCATCAAGTAGGTAAGCGTTAGCTTGATGATAGGAATTTGTCTCAATGCCATTTAATTTGTTACCGTACAAAATTCTTGCAACTCCGAAAATAAACACGTCATGATTAAAGGGATTAAATCCCCCTATGACGGAAATACAGCCTACTGGAGTGAACGTAATAGTAAGCTCTACGATGGCGAAACTTCTATTGCCCTTAAGAAGCAAAACCATAGATGTGCTTCCTGCGGCTTAAAGTTCATCGATGAGGAACGGGTTCACCTACACCACATCGACGGAAATCATGCCAACTGGAAGAAAAATAATCTGAACCTATCCCACTAATAAAATTCTTTGAATCCAAATATGAATAGTAGCAAGATCAAGAAATGCATCAAAATATACTTTTCGGCGTTCCCAACGAACAACTAAACGACGGTATTTACGTTGATACCAAGCAAAACAACGTTCTTGCTGGTATCTTGTCACAGATATTTTGATCGGTCTACCTTTATTTTTCTTAGTTTTCCAAACTCTTTTTGGTATTTGGGGTCGAATTCCTCGTTTGCGTAGACTTGCACGTTGTTGTTTCGAGTCATACCCCTTATCGGCAGCCAGCACTCTAAGTCGTTTACGTGGTCTACCGCGTTTTAAAGTTTTTAATTTTACTTTATCTAGTAAAGGTAATACCTGTTCCCTCTCGTTGCCGTTAGCTGGAGTTGTCGAGTTAGACAGGGGCATTCCATTACCCTCAGTAAGTGTGTGGATAAGAATACCTTTTCCTTTGCCACCATACGCAATTTCTTCACCTCCTCCTTTCCCAGGGGGAAAAAGAGCCATCTACAGCCCCAAAATCCCAGTTTATCAGTCCTTTCTCATTAGCGTAGGCGCAGCCCGCCGCAGGCATCGCTAATATACGTGCTTGTATGTATTCAAATGTTCCATCCTCACGCCATCGCTTTAACCATCGATGGGATGAACTTTTCGATGTCCATATATCACCATGTGGTAAGTCACACCATCGGCACCCTGTAATCAGAATGTACAACAGACTATTTAATACATGACGATATGGTGCATGAGGCATTCCTTTGCCACGTTTGGATACCTCCTCAGAAAAGATATCTTCAAACAACTTCCATTTCTTCGTCACTCAGTCCTTCAAAACGTCCAGCCATAAAGTGATACACCTCTCTCAGATGGAAAGTAGATTATCACATTTTCATATTAGTGGGACAGGTTCAGGAAATCACCTCAGCAAATGGATATTTGGATTTCCTGACTATCCACAGCAATGGACAAAGCGAAGTGAACACACTCTGTTCCACAAAGCTGGTGTCCAAACTTTGGAAATTTCTATTTCCGACCGACCGCATCAAGATTTTCAAGAATATGTCGTTATTCTTCACGACATTACTAAACGCAAACAAGCAGAGGAAAGATTACGACAATCACAAGCACAACTACAACAAGAAGCAAAGCTGCTAGCATCCCAACTGGTGCAGAGTGAAAAAATGTCTAGTTTGGGGCAGTTAGTGGCAGGTGTAGCTCACGAAATCAATAACCCCGTGAATTTTATCTATGGTAATTTAACCCCTGCCAATCAGTACACCCAAGATTTACTTGAACTGCTGCAACTATACCAGCAATACTATCCTAACCCAGTAACCCAAATCCAAAACCAAGCACAAGCCATAGATATTGATTTCTTAATAGAAGACCTACCAAAGTTACTAGCTTCTATGAGAATTGGTGCTGAAAGAATTACAGAAATTGTACAATCTTTACGTAACTTTTCCCGTCTAGATCAGGCGGAGATGAAGGCGGTAAACATTCACGAGGGTATTGATAATACCTTGATGCTCCTAGAGCATCGCCTCAAAGCTACAGCTAATTATCCAGCAATTAAACTCATCAAAGAATACAGCAATTTACCGTTGGTAGAATGTTACCCTGGACAACTCAATCAGGTGTTTATGAATATTCTTGCAAATGCAATCGATGCTTTAGAAGAATCGATAGTCGATGAAAAAACTACTAATATTCCCCAGATTTGCATTTGTACTAGTTTCATTCCTGACCAGCAGTTAGTAATTATTTCTATTGCTGATAATGGTTGTGGTATCCCGGAAAATATTCAAAACCAACTTTTTGACCCCTTTTTTACCACAAAACCAGTCGGGAAAGGCACAGGCTTAGGCTTATCTATTAGTTACCAAATAATTACTCAAAAACATCAGGGAACATTAGAATGTATTTCCTCTCCTAAGAAAGGTACAGAATTTATAATTACAATTCCCCTAATCCCTGTTTTGTCACTTTCGGAAAACAATAATCAAAGCCAAACTCTGAAACTTTGATTTGATAAAGTTTTGAGCTTTTCTTTTCTAACAGAAACTAAAATTTATAGCCAAAAACTGAAAAATAAGACTTTCAAGGGCTTTCAGACTTTGGCTTCTCCAATTGGAGTGATGTTTGTTGAGATATTTTTAATTAACGATCACCAGATAATGCTTTCTATAAGAAAATGATTACCTCTGACTATTTTAATGTCACAAAGTTGAAATTAAAATTAATATAATTCTTAATTATTCCACAAAATATTTATGCAAGAGTTCTTAGATATCCACTTTTGGTATTGTCGCTAATCGAGAAATGTCACGTATGGCAACTAGAACACCGATTCACTAATCCCCAAAACTAGGTTTTTGTTCTCAGAAAGCCCAGATTTTCGTTGGAGTATATTAAGTCTTTTGACTACTACTGCTATACGCACTCCAGTACTTTACACCCGTAGTCTTACTGAGTCAATTACACTGCAATTTTCCAGCAGAATTTTAATTTTGAAGCAAAACAAGGGAACTCTAGGTAAGAGTTGATTATTGTTGCGTCTAGTATGATTATGACTTCTCACAATCAAGGCTCAGAATTACTACCGATAGAAACACTCATTGTAGCAGATTGTCAGAGAATTATTGCGATCACCGTTGAAAAAATCCGTCAATCTCTTGATTTAGAATATATTTTTCAGACAACTACTCAAGAAGTTAGGCAATTGTTCAACTCTGACCGTGTAATTTTATATCGTTTCAATCCAGATTGGAGTGGAAAAGTTGTCTCTGAATCCTTAGCACAAGGGTGGTTGCCTCTAATTAGGCAGCAAACGCATCAACCACAATTAGTAGAAAATATCAGTGAATGTAGTTTGAAAAATTTATCTATTCCTCCAATTGTAGATACTTATTTACAAGATACACAGGGAGGACGCTTTTCTCAAAATGAAACTTACCGTGTTTGTGACGATGTTTACAGTGCTGGCTTTAGTAAGTGCTACTTGAAAATTTTAGAGCAATGCCAGGCAAGAGCTTACGTGATTGCTGCTATTTATCAAAGTCAACAACTTTGGGGTCTGCTAGGAGTTTATCAAAACAATGCACCTCGAAAATGGCAAACAGATCAAGTATATATACTTAGCCAAATTGCTTCTCAGCTAGGTGTAGCATTACAGCAAGCAGAATTACTCAAACAAACTCAAAGTCAGAAAGAGGAACTCGCCACAGCTCTCAAAGACTTACAGCAAGCTCAAGCTCAGTTAATTCAAAATGAGAAAATGGTCAGTTTGGGGCAATTAGTAGCTGGAATTGCCCATGAAATCAACAACCCAGTTAGCTTTATTTACGGCAATCTCAAATCGGCTGATGAATACACCCAAAATTTATTTTCACTATTAGATATTTACCAAAGCCATTATCCCCAATCAATCAAGGCAATTGAGGAGTTTACAAATTTAATTGAACTAGATTTTTTGAGGTCAGACTTTCCTAAATTATTCAAATCGATGCTCACGGGAGCAGAGCGAATTCGAGATATTGTTCTTTCCCTGCGGACTTTCTCACGCTTAGACGAAGCTGAAATCAAAGCAGTTGATATTCATGAGGGAATTGATAGTACGATAATGCTTGTCCAAAACCGCCTCAACCCTGCTAACAAGCACCTGCAAATTGAGGTGATCAAAGAATACGGTAACCTCCCCTTAGTTGAATGTTATCCTGGGCAGTTAAACCAAGTATTTCTGAATATTTTAGTGAATGCGCTTGATGCTTTACAAGATTCAGCCCTTAAAGGTCGATGGACAACAAAAAAATTCAATATAATCGATAATCCCCGAATTTATATTCGCACCCAATTGCTGAAACCAGATCAAGTCACTATTAGCATTGCCGACAATGGGCTAGGAATACCATCCGATACTTTAAAGCAAATATTTAATCCCTTTTTTACCACCAAGACTGTTGGACAAGGTACAGGGATGGGACTGGCTATTAGTTACCAAATTATCACACAAAAACATGGCGGTTCTTTAGAATGCATTTCCCAGCCAGGAGTTGGTGCTGAGTTTATTATTCGTATTCCCTTGACTCAACTTGTGTCAAATTTCTAGTATGTTAGCAGCACCCGCAACAAGGATTTGTTTCCCCGGAGAAGTTTATTCCTATAGCTGAAGAAACTCAGATGATTGTTCCTATTGGTTACTGAGTAATGCGTGAAGCTTGCCGTCAGCTTAAACTAAATTTGATTCACAACTGCTTTCAAACGCTTGATGATTCCTATATCTCTTTTTATAACTTTAGGTTCTTGCGTCCGTTTTATGGAAAATTAATACTAAAGTGCCAGTTTAATAAACTGCGTATACGAAAATTATTGAAGTTTCGAAAGCCATATCCAAGTCGTTTAATTAACTTGAGTTTATTATTAATCCCTTCTACAGTACCACTGGTAGTTCTGCCGTCAAAATAACCAACTATTTCCCCAAACCATCTCACCATTGTCCCTAGACTTTTCGGAAAATATGAACGAGCATCATACATCCAATCTAATAATTGCGTGATGCTATCTCCCCAAGATTTAGTCGTGTCAAATATCTGGCGAAATTGTTCTTTAAGTGCGTGCATTTTAGCGAGATGAGGCGAAACTTCTAGCACAGATTGTAATTTCAATTTTTGCTTTTCATTTAAAGAGTTTTCATTTTTCAGTAAGCTATATTTACTCTTGCTTAATGCTTCTAACTTTCTAGCTCTTTCTGATTTATCATCTAACGACATTGCAGCTTTTTTTTCATTTTTACGCATAGTATCTAATTCATCCGTAATTTGTTTCATCACATGAAACCTGTCAGCAGTTATGTTGGCATTTGGCATTAACTCTTCTACTAATTTTTTATAAGGTGACCAGAGATCAATACTCACTTCTTCTATTTGATTAAGTACATCAACTCCCCAACTGACAATAACTTCACGGATATCTTCTATTCTTCTTGACTGCACTATCTCAATTGGTTTATGACTATCTAAATCTACTAATACTGCTAAGTAGTTTCCTTGTCCTTTCACCAATGCAATCTCATCTATCCCTAACTTTTTTACCTGATTTAAGTTAATATTTAATATTTGTGATACCTGTTTTTTTAACATCGATTCTACTTCTTCATCACTCAAGCCATTTCTTTGGGCAACACTATGGATATTACTATTTAATACTTGCTGAACTATGTCGGATGCTAATCTTTTAGTATATCCTTTACTTTTATCTACAAAATCTAGTTGTTCACTAAATACTTTTTTACACTTATGACATTTAAATTGGCGGCGATTTATTTTTAAGAGTACTGGTTTTTTATTCCACGGTAAATCATGAATCATCCGCCAATGATTTTGATGTATGCTGCGAGTAATTTGTCGACAGTAAGGACAAGTTGAATAATTCACTCCTTTTTCTATCGTTATAATTATTTCTTCCCCTTCAAGTTCTTGAAAATCTAATACTTGCATTTCCGGAAGGTTCAGGATTTGTTCTACAGGAAATTTCATAGCGTTCGCCTAAAATACCGTGTTTTAATCTAAACTAAATTTTCACAGGTTTTTAAGTATACTTAATATTTCTTAAATTCTCACACCATCTGGATTTTAAGTATCAATAGCACTAAATTACAGTCGTTAAAATCTAGTAACTTTTAATTATCACCATAAAACTGCCGGAAGAACCTAACTTTATTCTAGAAACTCTTTTTTATGCAGCCTCATATTCAATTGGTATAACCAACTTACTCATAATACCACTGTCCTCAAAAAGAGCGCGTTTAAACGCTAAATTCCTAGCCAGTCAAACCCCGCTTATTTTTAGATTTTTATTTGTAATATATTGCATCATTTGGGTCATCATTTGGGTAATTAAATATACTTTATATTTAGAAAATATTTAACTAGACTCACTGATTGTTTGGAACTAATTATTTCCTTGTTAAAATTTAGAGGAATTTCAATTACAAACTCAGTACCCTGTCCTATTTCTGATAAACACTTGAGGGTTCCTCCATGCTTTTCAACTATAATTTGATAACTAATCGATAAACCTAAACCTGTACCTTTACCTACAGGCTTAGTAGTGAAAAATGGGTCAAACAGTCGTTTTCTAACTTCTTCTGTCATTCCCGAACCATTATCAGCAATTCGGATGACACAGTTTGCTCCGATAATTTCTGTTGTGATCCAAATTTTATTAGGGTTAAGATTAATCTCTGCACTCGTGCGTTGATTATTATAGTTACCGAGTGCATCAATAGCATTACTGATAATATTCATAAATACTTGATTTAATTGTCCAGCGTAGCACTCTACAAAAGGCAGAACTCCATAGTTTCTAATTATTTGAATAGCCGGATATTCAACGTTATTCTTTAACCGACTCTGTAAAATTAGCAACGTATTCTCTAGACCTTCGTGAATATCAACACTTTTCCTTTCTGCTTCGTCAAGACGAGAAAAGTTTCGTAAGGACAACACAATTTCAGAGATCCGTTCGGCTCCCATTTCCATTGAATTTAGAATTTTTGGCAAATCATCTACTAAAAAATCTAAATCTATTTCTTCACTACAGTATTGAATTTCTGGTACAGGATGAGTATAAAATTCCTGATAAAGATGTATTAGTCTCAATAGAGACAGTGTATATTCTTTTGTATGTTTCAAATTTCCATAAATAAAGTTAATACGAAATTATTGTGAAGCTGCATGAAACTATAGAAAGCCGGAATGCTTGCCAAGCATAGTTTATAGCCTTTTGATTCTATGCAACTTCATACAAAATTGGTATAACAAGGTTATTAATCTCGTGAGCAACTCCTGCAACTAACTGTCCCAGACTGGACATTTTTTCAGCCTGAACTAATTGAGCCTGGGTTTGTTGTAGCTCCTTAAGGGATATTTCTAATTTTTTAGATTGTGCTTCTGCTATTTCTGCTAACTTCTCCTTGATTTGCAGCGCAGTTTGTAGTTGCGCTCTTTGCTGCTTAAGCTCGTTAGTCAATTTTTTAGCATCAGACAAAGCAGTATTCTGAGCTTTTAATAAAAAAAGAAAATCAATAATTGGGTCGTGAATTGCAAAATCTTTGAGTTTGATACCCAGAGGAGCAAGGCTAACTGTTTCTGTAATCCAAGCAGAACCTAAGAAAAAGATTATCTCCTGCTCTGCCTGATACATCATTTGACCCTTAAGCTGCATTCCATTGGGGAGAAACTCTAATATGAAAAGAGCGCGCGATTGTTTATTAATAGCATCAAAATCAATTGGAATTTTCGGACGGTTAATCTCAAAATTCTGGTCTATTAATTGACCAACTAGTGTTTCAGGACTAATACGCTCTAAAACATCACCAGCTTGTACAATTTCCAGATTACGGTTAAACGCAAAGTGAAAAGGAAAAGCTTTCATCAGCAATTCTGCTGAGAGAGGTAAGTAAGGAGGTGCCATACTGCTGCACTCAATTTGGT
This sequence comes from Nostoc desertorum CM1-VF14, assembly GCA_019359245.1. Taxonomy (GTDB): domain Bacteria; phylum Cyanobacteriota; class Cyanobacteriia; order Cyanobacteriales; family Nostocaceae; genus Nostoc; species Nostoc desertorum. Next base: position 29,787 of record JAHHHR010000080.1, read on the forward strand.
TTATAAATCACTAAAAAAGGTAAAACTTAGGGCAACTAGTATATATTATACTGATATACTAGAGAATACTTACTATGGTAGGGGAAATAGTAAATCAGCCGGATTTTTAAATTAATCGCACAAGACAGTTCAGCCATGCGTTTGATAAATTGTGTGCGGTTACTACGAGTGGCGGCACCGCCATCAAGGTCAATGACCCATTCATCAAGTTCAAGGTAATTGTGTTGATTCTCATGCCACCAAGCGGTTAAACAATCAACGATAAAATCACTAGTCTCAGCCGACTGACCCAAGTAAATCGATAGTTTTGAAGTGTGGGTGTTGAGAATGCCAAAGGGAACTAAGACTGATTGCCACTGAGTATCGTGATCATCCGCAGCTTTGGCCTCCATTGTCCGGGCTTTACCACCTCTAGAAAGGTTTCCAATCTTCACCTGAGCTTTGGTATCGATAGACACTCGCAACGACCTAGGATTCTCATCCCATGCCTGATTCTCCCGAAACACATTGTCGAAAATGGCATCAGTTTGAGGAATCTTTTTCAAGGGTTTCGTTTTTTGTGTTTTTTTAGGCGATACTCCAAGCGATTGAGAATTTCTCCGCAAGTTTGACGAGATGGCAATTCGCTCTCGTCATAGCCATGAACACTCACTAATGCCTCTCGTACCGCTCTCGCACTGATGCGGGCATACAGAAAGGTCGATTGAAATTTAGGGTCGGCTTGAGCTTGAGCATCCACCAATGAACGAATATCTGCTTCTAAGTTGGGCAATACTTCAACACTATCGTGTCGTCCTCTCGCCTGATAATTCTCGACACAGACTATCCCCGTCCGCCGTTCATACAAGCCGAGTTGCACACAGGAGCGACTCCATCCCAAAACGGTTTCTGCAATGCGTGCTGAACTATCGAAGTAATCTTCGGTAACTTTTGCCATGAAGTCTCGTAAACGAACAGCCAGTCAGTTTCTGCGCTGCATCTTTAAACGTAGATTTGATCGTATCGGTGAGCATAAACCCTGGGATTCCCATTCTAGAGATTTAGAGCAGGCGCGGACAGTTCTCCGCTTCCTCTCTTCTACAATGGCTGGTATTTTATTTCTCCGCAACTACCAGACCACTAAGAGGTTTTATGTGTTCAGTGGGGAGTATGTAGGGGTATTCAAAGAATAAAGTAAATCAAAGTAGGAAAGTAGGAAAAGTAGGAAAAGTAGGAAAAGTAGGATCTTTTCGTAATTTATTACATAATAGTTTGATATGTTGTAAGCTAAGTGTTGAATACAGTATTAATCAATAATCATCAATATCCTGATTAAATTGTCTTCATTTATTTGAAATATTGAAAATTATTAATAAGATTGTTAATTCTATTCCTGAAGGAATAGAAGTATTTTCTAGATAATAATGTTATCTTCTTAATAAGGACAATTTAAATACTTTTCTAAAATGCGACATAGCCCGTTTTAAGTGTTTCTAAAAAGTAGTGATTAATAAAGGCTTGTGTTTATATTAATAACATCTCTATTCAAAAGTTTTATTAAAACAGAGGCATTTATTCTTATCACTACTGAAAAGTCGGTACAAACCTCAGGATTTTTTTTTACTACAAGTTATGTTAGCTAAAAATGATATCGAACCGTTAAAAAGAATTTTGGTTATTGAAGATGATCGTGTAACAGGGGATCTTTACATCCAAGGACTAAAAGCAAAAGGTTTTGATGTCATGGATGTTCAAAGCGGTGTTCTAGGTATTAAACAAATACAAGAGCATTTACCTGACTTAGTGATTTGCGATATTACAATGCCTGATATTGATGGTTATACAGTTCTAAATACCTTACGCCAAGATCCCCAAACAGCAAATATTCCCTTCATTTTTCTTGCTGGCAGCACGACTAAAGCAAATATTCGCAAAGCTATGGAGTTAGGAGCGGACGACTACATTACCAAACCATCAACATTAGACGAGCTACTTAAAGCGATTAATATCCGCTTACAGAGACAGGCTTTTCTTCAATCCTGGTGCGCTACTAAATTTCAGAAAGCTTTTAACTCCGTGTCTGCAAAGAAGAATTCAGTAATTGTCCAAGAAACATCAATCTTTCCCAACGCTCCAGAGTTAAAAGCAATGTTTGAGTTTATAGAAGCCCATTATCATGAAGGAATTAGTCTGTGTGATGTAGCCCAAGCACTTGGTTACTCTCCTGCTTATTTAACTAATAGAGTCGCAAAGCAAACAGGAGAAACTATAAACAACTGGATCGTCAAACGTCGGATGCTAGGAGCACGATTATTACTTCAAAATAGCGAGCAGACAGTAGAGCAAATTGCTAAAGCATTAGGCTACCAAGATGTATCTCATTTGTCTCGCCAGTTTCGCCAACATCATGGCTTACCTCCCCATACTTGGCGTAAACAACATCATGCACTTGCCTCCCAAGCCGGTATTTAAATACTACAAGCGTACCTCAAACTACTATAGTAATTTTGCTACTTCTTCCATTAAGTGTTTAGGATTTGAAGGTTTTTGAATATAAGTTTGAAACCCAGATGCAAGCGCTTTTTCATAGCATTCCTCAAAAGAAACGCCACTTAAAGCAATTGCCGGGATTTCTCTAATTGATGAGAGTGGTAGTGACCTAATTTTCTGTATTAACCAATAGCCGTCTTTTCCAGGCATTGCAATGTCACAAATTAAAAGATCCACTGCGTGTTGTTGAATTAGTTCAAATGCTAACGAGGCATTATCTGCCAACATTACATTAATTCCATATCTACAAAAAAAATAGCTTATTAAACTCAGGTGATTTTTGTCGTCATCAACTATAAGTATTGTTAATCCTTTAAAGATAATATCTATCTCTGTTCTCTGGTCTGAAGATTGTGTAGCCTCAAAATTTTCTACCATAATCGGATTTGACTGTTACTCGGTGATGCCTTACTTGCTTGATGAACGCAGGAGCGGCTATAACTTACGACTGCGAAAAATAAAATACGGAACTTTTAAGCGTTGTCCCTTGGTTTATATAAAAGCTTGTTATGTAATACTCTTCAGCTAGATTTTTGTGCTTTATGCAAAAATAACCAAAAATCTTGAGACTGCTGTCACAAAAGAGAATTAAGATTTAGCAGTTGTTAAAGCCCTGCCAAAAGCAGTCTCAATCGCTAGATTTATCCCCTTTTTCCGTAGGCTCACAGACGTTTGTGCAATCATTCTAACCTCTCACCAATGGTCACAGTTATATCGTCGGGTGGAAGATTATTGGGTCGTCAGTTTGGGTTAAGAAGATTTATTCAGTGTTAGTTGACGGGAACGACGTAAACACGTTGACATATCTCAGAATTAAGCAATGGTGTAACAAGGGTTTGGGCTGATCCCGAACTCAGGTTAAATATTATCTCTGCGACCTTCTGTCGGCCGAATTTTTAGCAAGTAGCACTATTACAGTAATTGGAGTGAAGAATACTTCGAGGAAAAACCATAGCCGGGCAGGGTGAGGGCGGGGGGCGGCCAGAAGCTCTTCTTAAGTCTTCTCCAAAGGGTACGAAGACAGGTTCAGGCGATCGCAGATGTAATGATCGGAACTCCAGTACAAGTCCACAATCCCGTCTCCCGGCAGTGGCAACCTGGAGTGGTGAAGGACTACTGGGAAGCAGGGGGATTTCTGGTGGTACGCTGTGGCAGGCGAGGGCTTTTATGTTTTCAGTGGGGAGTGGATGGCGGTGAGGGGGGAGAAGGCTGTAGCAAACTTTGTGGTGCTGTACTACAAGTTCATGGCCCACTAAACTCCAGTACTGAACGAAGAGACCAGAAATTTTGGACGATTCTCCATAGGAAGAGATGCCAAAAATTTCTCTATTCCTAAAGTCAAGATTGGTTCAGTAGCAACTCCAGTATCTGTGATAAGTGCAGTGTTTATACCAGCTTGATTCCCACCACAAATATCTGTCTCACAATTGTCCCCAATAATCATGGCATCTTTCCATGCTTCCAACCCTAGATGTTTAACTGCCCACTTCTGAATGTATTCAAAGATTAAAGGATAAGGTTTCCCAAAATAACAAACCTTTCCCCCAGCTTCTTGATAAAGAGCACCAATAGACCCTTGTCTGACTACAGGTCGAGATGGACGACCCTCCAAAGCGGTTTTATCGGGATTAGCTATAACCCGGATTTCTCACAAACTCAGAAAAAAGCGGAGCTTCAAACTGATAAAATGTATATATGGTAAGCATTTGAGCAGTTTTAACCGATGAATCTACCCGCAACGCGATCGCTCCCAAAACAGTTC
>JAHHHR010000081.1 GCA_019359245.1 Nostoc desertorum CM1-VF14
GGGCTGACCACTGTCATGCAAGGATTTTGGGCTATTTTACCTTCTTTCCTTGCACCTGAATATACTTCTAGGGTCTTTTTATCTACAGACTGTCACCTTTTCTTTCTTTTTCAGCAAGCCCTATTTAGAGATAACAACCCTCAATAATAAACAGTTCCTAACGCTTAATTCTTAACTTTCACCCATTACACCGCTTAAGCGAACCATCAGCGTATAGTTCCAATGGTACTAGTTCAACTTTGCCGTTAATTTTAATTTGGGAATAAACCACTTTTACCAAGAGAGCATGATTTTTGTTGTAACGCAGAGACATAATTCATTTCCTCTTCTACAGTCTTTTCTTGTTTAAAACTTTGTATACCTATAATTTAGGCAAATTTTCTTTGGCTCATGTTGCCTCTTTTGAAAGATTTTTGATCCTTCTTTAGATTTATCAAAAATAATGTAAATTTAAGTATAAACTCTTACGCGTATTGATAAAGATTTGAACAAATATCATATTTTCGTTTGCGATCGCTAAAATTCAGTACTCAGAGGGGTATTAACAGGAGATAATAATAAACTCACACTACCCTCATCTGTTGTTCCATCAACCATTACAGAACTTATTCTGGCTTGGTTTAGGTAATTCACTTCACAGTTACAGGGTCGAATTTTGCAAGTAGTTCTGAACCAAATCATGAAAACATCTACCAATTTGCGAGCTAGTCTGGACTATTACTATCAGCAAATCAAAACGATCATTCTGACTCGACAGAATCCGATTACTGGTTTGTTACCTGCTAGTACAGCGATTACAGCCCACGGCGATTATACCGATGCCTGGGTGCGAGACAACGTTTACAGCATTTTGGCAGTTTGGGGTTTAGGACTTGCATACCGCAAGATTGACGACGATGAAGGACGCACCTATGAGCTAGAACACAGTGTCATCAAACTGATGCGCGGGTTGCTCTTTGCAATGATGCGACAGGCTCATAAAGTAGAAACATTTAAACATACTCAGTCGCTACTGGATGGACTGCACGCCAAATACAATACTGCAACCGGTGACATTGTTGTTGGTGATGACGAATGGGGACATTTGCAACTTGATGCCACATCTATATTCTTGCTGATGTTGGGGCAAATGACGGCTGCGGGATTGCAAATAATTTATACAATTGATGAAGTGAATTTCGTCCAAAATTTGGTTTACTACATTGGACGAGCTTACCGCACACCAGATTACGGCATTTGGGAACGTGGTAATAAAATTAATCGTGGTAGTGCTGAGTTAAATGCCAGTTCCGTAGGTATGGCAAAAGCTGCTTTAGAAGCTATCAATGGACTGGATTTGTTTGGTGTACATGGTAGTCAAGCATCAGTGATTCATGTGCTACCAGATGAAATTGCCCGCGCCCGGATTACCCTGGAATCCTTATTACCGAGAGAATCTGGTTCCAAAGAAATTGATGCGGCGCTGTTAAGTATTATTAGTTATCCTGCCTTTGCAGTAGAAGATTTACAATTACGCGATCGCACCTTAAACGATATTATCAATAAACTCGCAGGTAAATACGGCTGCAAACGCTTCTTGCGTGATGGACACCAAACCGTTTTAGAAGATAATCATCGTTTGCACTACGAACCGTGGGAACTCAAGCAATTTGAGCATATTGAATGCGAATGGCCGTTATTTTTTACTTATTTAGTTCTCGATGGATTATTTCGTGGCGAGCAAGAACAAGTTAAAAAATACCAAGAGCTTTTAGAATCATTACTCATAGAACAAGGTGGTTTACGTTTACTGCCAGAACTTTATTATGTTCCAGCCGAAAAGATAGAAGCAGAAAAGCTAGCACCCCAAACGCAACCACGTTTGCCCAATGAAAATGTTCCCTTGGTGTGGGCGCAGAGTTTATATTTTCTCGGTAAAATGTTGAGTGAAGGGTTATTGGCAATTGGTGATATTGACCCTTTAGGAAGACATTTATGTGTGGGAAAACAGCGCGAATCTTTAGTACAAATTGCTTTATTAGCAGAAGATGAAGATTTACAGAAGAAACTAGAAGTTCACGGAATTGAAGCACAAACGCCTACCCAAGTAGAACCGATTCAGGTGAGAAAAGCTGGAGAATTTTCAGCTATTTATACCCAAATTGGACGTAACGATAAACTTGGTTTAACTGGGCGTCCAGCGCGGCGATTGCGGAGTTTGACAACATCTAGAATATTTCGGATACGCGGTGAAACAATTGTATTTTTGCCTTCCTTCTCAGACTCTCAACAGTTTTACTTAACTCTTGATTACCATTTTCTGCTAGATCAAATTAGAAGTGAACTAGCTTATATTCAAAAATACTGGAGCGATTTAGGTCGTCCTACCTTGACTTTAATGTTGACGCACACCATGTTAGAAATTGGTTCTGAAGCATTACTAGAACTGATGCAAGAACTGAAAGATGGTATTTGTAACGGTGTACGGGTGAAATTAGGGCGGCTAAATCAGCTAATGCTAACAGCCGGAATCCAAAGAATTGATTTTCTCCCAAATGCAGAATTTTCGCGATCGCCAGTGAAAAATGCTAGTCCACGTTGCTATTATTTGGCTTATCATCCTGAAAAAAGTTGGCGCTTAGGACATACCCAAGAGTTTCAGATGGAGTGTGAAACCAACTTCGGATTATTACTTTCTTATTTACGCTCATCAGAAAATATCTATGAGCAAATCGAGTTATTGCAAACTTTAACTCGCTTGCAAGGAATGGAATTTGATACAGGGTATGGCGGTCCAGGATATCCTGTTACCGTAGCCGATTTACTTGATGAAGTTTACACCAAAGCTGGAGATTTAGGCATTTGGGCAGTAGTGCGCCGGGCTGCGGGGTTACGGCAAATGGTTGATATTAGCCTATCAGATGCAGTAACGAGTATTTTGGTGCGAGGTAAGCAAATTGCTGTGGGTAAAGCTTATAGTGAAGCGTCCTTGATTAGCGTACCCATGTCTCACGATGAAATTGCCGATAAAATTAATCATTTTTGTCGTGAAGATATACGCGATCGCGTCCTCACTCAAGAGATTTTAATCTATGTTGGCATCTTAATTCGCTCAGAACCCGAGCTATTTCAGGGACTACTAACGCTGAGAGTCGGCTATCTCATCTTATTGATAACCAGCGAACTAGCGCAGGAATTACACGTCACCCAAGATGAAGCATACGATTACTTAATGCAACTTTCACCCTTTGAAGTTAAAGTGCGCTTGCGTCAGGTATTAACTGGATATACTGGCATGAGTAACCTATTGCGCCAGCAAGAATCACTGCATGTCAAACAAAAAGAAAGTGATATTGCTTGGGTGGTATTACCAGGAATAGGGGAAGGGATAGAAGTTCCGCCGGGTGGTTGGCGACGGTTCCGTCAAGCCGAGGGTGCGACGGGGCGCGTACCAAAGGAATTTTTTAAGCAAGTTTGGCTATTAATGCAACATTGCAAGGGTCTAGTAATTGGGGATAAACTAGAGCGCCGCAATCGTTTAGATAGTGAGATAATGTTGTCGGAAATGACAGCAGGAGAAAGAAATTTTGCTCTGTTAGTCGAGCATTTGCTGAATAAAATTGAAGCTCCAGAATACCGCCAAGTTAATATTGAAGCATTAATCGAATTAGCAGCGATCGCTGCCAATAATCCCAAGCTGCAAATCGAAGAATATATTGTATTGGATGTGTTAATTGGACATGCAGTGCGATTGGCGTGGCTAGAAAATCATAGTCATCGCAGCGATCGCTATGACGAGGATAAGGCGAGTGCGTGGCGATCGTTTTACAATACTTCTCCTAGAGATTGCGCTAGTTATATTTTGAAGGCGTTTAGATTCTTGACGGAATTTGTGAAAGATTTTTAAACGCAGAGGGGCGCAGAGGATGAGAGAGAATGATTTGAGTGGGGTGATTATTGGTTGTGCGATGAGGGTGCATACTGCTTTGGGGACTGGCTTGTTGGAGTCGGCTTATGAGGAGTGCTTGGATTATGAGTTGAAGAAGTCCGGGTTGAATGTTGGTAAACAAATTCCATTGCCTTTGGTTTACCAAGAAGTGAAATTGGAATGCGTTTACCGATTAGATTTGATTGTCGAAAACCAAATAATTGTAGAGATTAAATCTGTAGAATCCTTTCACCCGATTCACTCCGTCCAACTCCTAGCCTATCTCAAACTCGCAAACTGCAAACTAGGTCTTCTCCTCAACTTTAACGTCCTCCACCTCAAAGAAGGCATCAAACGCGTAGCCAACAACCTCTAACTCCCCTCTGCGCTTCCCTTTGCGTTCCTCTGCGTTAAAAAAATATCCCCCACCTCAGATTCCAAAAGCAGGGGTTTTATTAAAACTACTTAACAGAAACAGCATCAACATCAATAGTGCTTCCACTAGAGGTAGAACCCTCAGTAGTATTAGGCACTTCAGTACCCACCTCACCCTTACGAGCCTTCCAGCCCTCAATTACTAGCCCAGACACCTCAGAAACTAGCAGAGTCAAAAGGAAAACATCATCAATCTGTCCCACAACGGGTATAAAATCTGGAAGAATATCAAATGGGCTAACCAAATAGGCTAGCGTTCCTAAAATGACCCACCAACGGTACTTCGGGTTACGAAGCACACTGCGATACCAGGTGTAAAGTGATTCGATTGAAAATTTCATATTTTGAACCTCCAGTTATCTTTAATTTTGACAAATTATTCTAAAAACTTCTGGTGCGAATAACCGCCCTAGTTAGTCTGGAAGACGCTACTCGTAATCTGTTCTCAAAAACCTATTTTGTAATTATCCATAAGAGTTTAATACCGCAAGGGTTTGACAAATTAGACAGTGATTGTATTAATTCGGGATTATGGTAACCCAGCAACAAGTTTGTCTAACAATCTAAGTCAAATACGCCATGCTTACACTGTCTTTTTAAGTTTTCGGTAAATTTATATTTTGGAAGTCCCTCATTTTGCATTAATCTCTAGAATTAAAATGCTTTAGCACATTTGCTCTAGTCATGGAGGGAGGAAACTTAAACAGTGGATATTGTAGATTTATTTTATAAGGGCGGGCCAGCTATGTGGCCTCTGCTTGTTCTATCGGTTCTGTCTTTGAGTGTGATTTTTGAGCGTCTATGGTTCTGGTTGCGAATTTTGACTCAGGAAAAGCAAATAGTTAATCGCATCCTAGATGCTGCCCAGGATAATTGGCAAGTAGCTGCTGACATTGCAAGACAAGCAAGCCATCAGCCTGTCGGGCGTTTTCTCTACGCCCCTTTACGTTTAGCGAAAAGCAATGCGGAAACCTTTCGACTAGCACTTGAGGCTACAGCCGAAGATGAATTGGCTGGAATGCGGCGGGGCGAAAAACTTTTAGAAGCCGTGATTGCCCTCGCGCCGTTGCTGGGATTGTTAGGTACTGTTTTGGGGCTAATCCAGTCTTTGCGCTCAATTCGGATTGGTGACTTGGGAACTGAATCTACCGCCGGGGTAACTACTGGTATTGGTGAATCCTTAATTAGTACGGCAGCGGGGCTAATAGTTGCCATCATTAGTTTGGTATTTTATCGCCTATTTCAAAGTTTTGTAGTCAACCAAGTCAAAGTTTTTCGGAAGGCAGGGAATGAGATGGAATTGCTCTACCACCAGTCCCCGCCTGACTTTAGTAATAGTACATCAACAATTGTGCGGGAAAATTTCACTCCACCCCGCAAGCCAGGAAAGACTAGATTGCCTGAACCACCTGAACCCCCGAATTTACCTAATTAGTCAAGAATTCAACCCCCAAACCAGGCGTTTAAATTGAGAAAATGAAAGTTAATCTACATACCCCAATTGAAGAAGTCCAAATTCAAATCATCCCTTTAATTGATGTTGTTTTTTGTATTCTGACGTTTTTTTTGTTAGCGGCATTACAATTTACCCGACAACAGGCAATAAATGTTGATTTGCCCAAAGCCAGCGCTAGTTCAGTATCTGGAATAACATCACAGAGTGGAAGTCTGATCGTAACTATTGATGCCGTTGGCAATACTTACATAGAAAAACAGCCTGTAAAACGAGACGATTTGGGAGTGGCGTTAAAACAGTATCTCCAAGCAAACCCTAGTGGGGTTGTGGTGCTGAATGCTTCACGGACAGCAATTTACAATGATGTCATTGAAACATTAGACTTGCTACGGCAAGTAGGAGGCGATCGCGTTTCTTTAGGAATTATTCCTGGCCCATCTCAACCACCCACAAACTTACTCAACCAGCCTAATATCCCTTCTTTCCCAATCGATCCTGGTGTTGCACCAATACCCACAACCGCACCATTTCCAGGAATCAATCCCGAAGGGAATCTTGCCCCTAAATTTCCCTTAGCACCCAATCCTGTACCTCTTCCTGGCATAACTCAGCCTCCAACTGGACAAGGCATCAGCCCTATCAATCCTGGTATTTCCAACCCACCAGCATCCCAAGCGCCTGTAGCACCTAAACAAACTCAACCTAATCCCAAAAGATGAGATAGGAGCATGGGGAAAAGGCTGAGGGGCAGCGAGCAGAGGGGAAAGAGGTAATTTATTCTCCCCCTTGCACCCTGCCTCCCCTACTCCCCTTCAAACTTTTCCCAAACCTAAAGATATCTGAAATAAAATTCCGTTAAAGAAAAATTTACTGCTAATTTATAGATAATTGGTTGAGCTTTAAAGATTTTTTCACCGAGAAACTGAAGTAATTTATCACCAATTGCCATTCACGTTTCAGGGCTTGTGGCATGAATATTGTGACGCTTTTAATTGTTTGGTTAGTAACAGCTATCAGCTTGTTAATAATTAGTAAATTACCTTTAGGAGTTGAAATTGATACTCCTGGTAAAGCCTTTCTTTCTGCCGCAGTGCTTGGTATCGTGACGGCAATAGTCAGACCGATTTTAAGTATCGTTTTTGCAGTACCAAATTTACTTACACTGGACTTGCTGTCCGGCATTTTCACATTTATGATTGCCGTAGTTTGTTTTAGTATTGCTGCTTGGTTAGTAGAGGGCTTTCGCTTGCGTTACGGTATTTGGAGTGCTGTTATTGGGGCATTTACGCTGACTATAATTAACAGCTTAATCTACAAGTTATTGGGCGTCTAAAAATTAAAAGTTAGGAGTGATGAGTTGTTAATAACTCCTAACTCCTAACTCCTAACTCCTAACTTCCATTTGCCATCTCCTAACTATTCGTTAGAACTTGGCGGAGCAACGGTGATAGTTGATTGCTGTTTACGTTGTTCGCGTTTTTTGCGATCGGCTGAGAGCATATCTGCCATCACCACCAGTGCTTGCGCCATCTTCTCTAGGTTAGAACGGTATAGCTCCAAATCCTTGTTGAGTTTGTCATTAGAAAGATGCAAGCCAGCAGCGATCGCTTTTAGCGCCTCTGTGAGTTGCTTTTCATCTTTGACTAATTCGGGATCTGACTGTTCCAATAACGAAAATACACCAATTGCGAACAAACGGTTGTATTTAAAGTTAGGATTGTTGGCGATCGCTTGCAGTTGTGCTTGCAAGTCAGCATCTCGATCTAAGTAAGTAGTCTGGCCTAGCCACGCAATTAAATCTTTAACTGGCAAACCTTTAGCTACACCTTGCAATCTTTCGGTATCCTGTCGATAGTGTTGCGGATCTTGTTCTATAGCCCGACATAGGGCGTTAAAAATTGATTCTTGATCCCGTTCTGGTTCATAGCCTTGCATGAAGCGGTCAAAAGTAGTGACGACGCCCAAGGCATAAATTGGATTGTAGCTAAAATCGATATTTACTGACAGCAGATGCATTTCCACCATCAATTCTTCTACTACCCGACGATAAATAGTGTTAATCGGACGAGTGTGAAGATTGTAAAAAGTTCGTTTTGTATCAGAGACAGTACGGACGTTATTCACAAAGAAAATGTTAAGGGCGACGTATCTCTATTTTCTCGCTTAAAGGCTACTTTGCCAAGTTTAGCTTTTGACTGGTGACGGTTTCATTTACAATGTAGACAAATCAAAAGTATTTTATAAGCTGGTAACCACAGGGTATAAGACGGTTTATCCCGAAAAAAACTAGCCAAAAATTTTTATCCTTAATGATTCGTTTATTGCATTTATGAACTTCTCGCCACAGTTAATTGCTTTAGGTGAGTACCTAGCTGGTGAATTTGATAATCGGGAACAAGCCATAGCAGAACCAGCTTGGTATGTTCACCTGTGCCTGTGGCAAAGACCAGTTAATCTGTTTACAGAAGATAGCATCACACTGTTTGCTGAACAGGCTAACGTTATTAAGCGAGATCAACCTTACCGTCAGCGAATTATGCGGTTGCGCCAGTGCAGCAACTCTGATGCATCTCTGGAAGTACAATACTATATGCCTCAAGATCCAGATGCATTAAGAGGCGCAGGTAATGACCCTGCTCTACTGAACACACTGAAGCCCGAACAATTAGATTTACTACCAGGTTGTATCCTAAGAGTTACCCAGGAAACACAAACAGGCGATCGCTATAAGTTTACCGCTACCCCACTACCAGAAAATCGTTGCAGCTTTACTTATCTTGGAAATAGCATCTCTGTTTCTTTGGGATTTGAAGCCACTGCAATAGAATTTCACAGCTACGACAAAGGAATTGATCCAGCAACTGGAAAAGCAACTTGGGGAGCGATTATGGGGCCTTATCGCTACACCAAGCGAAATCAGTATTTAATAAAATAAACTGATGAATCATAAGTTACGAGTTATGAAGTTTCAATTAACTCTTAACTTCTAACTCCTCACTTCTAACTCTTTTTTAGCTAGCGATGCTACGAGGTACACCTTCTAAAGCTTCCTCTTCTGTTTCAAAGATTTCAAAGACAGTATCCATCATCGTTACTTCAAACACGAGTTTGGCTTCTGGATGTACATTGCAGATGCGGAAACTGCCCTTAACTTTATCAGCATCACGCATTCCAGCCACCAAAGATGTGAGACCAGAACTATCAATAAAATTTACTTGAGCCAGATTTACAACTACATGGCGGCTGAGTTTGGAAATACACTCCTGTAATTTCAGGCGGAATTGCCAAGCAGTGGTAATGTCTAAGCGACCTGTTGGTGTCAGGACAATAACGGTATTTCCGTCTTGAGTTGTATAACTTTTTTGCTCTATATGAATCACTAAAGCCCTCCCCGTGGCATTCCTCTTAAGATTAGCTACTTACAGAATTGTCTAATGCTGTCACTTGAGATTAACAAGCTATAGCTAAAATTGTCACCTTTTTCTGCTAAGTGCTTACCTTTGGTAGTTTAACTCACCAAAATAGTACTGAGTAGTAAGTTTAAATGGGGAGTGGGGAGCAGGGAGCTAGGAAGAAGAGTTTTCCCCTCTGCCCCCCGCACCCCGCTCCCCTGCCTCTTTTCCATGCCCAATCCCCAGTTCCTATTGAGGTGATGTCCAGTTGATCCAATCTTGAGGCTTAAGGAAAGTTTCATACAACTCGGCTTCGGGGGAATTGGGTTCCGGTTGATAGCCGTATTCCCAGCGCACTAAGGGTGGTAAAGACATGAGAATTGATTCAGTGCGTCCGTTAGTTTGTAGACCAAAAATAGTGCCTCGGTCATAAACTAAGTTAAATTCTACATACCGTCCCCGGCGGTAGAGTTGAAAATTCCGTTGGCGATCGCCATACTCCATCCCATGTCGCCGTTCTACAATTGGTACGTAGGCTGGTAAAAATGCTTTGCCACAGTCTTGCACAAAGGCAAACAAATCTTCCCAATTGCGGGTTTCTGGTGTTCCCACCTGGTTGCTATATATAGCCGCTTCCCCGTTGGGATTTGGCCCGCGATATAAAGCACCTTGACCATCTTGGTAATCAAAAAACAGACCACCTACGCCCCGTGTCTCATCACGATGCTTAAGGTAAAAATATTCGTCACACCACCGCTTAAACACTGGGTAATACTCTGGGTGGTGTTGGTCGCAAGCCTGTTTTAATGTTTTGTGTAAATGTGCTGCATCTTCGGCAAAGGGGTAATAAGGCGTCAAGTCAAGACCGCCACCAAACCACCACACTGGTCCCGCTTCAAAGTAACGATAATTTAGATGAACTGTGGGCACATAAGGATTGTGAGGATGTAACACCATTGAAGTACCCGTAGCATAGAAGCCATGCCCTGCGGCTTCCGGGCGTTGGGCTAAAATTGAGGCTGGCAAGTGGGAACCCCAAACTTCAGAAAAATTTACACCAGCTTGTTCAAATATTGCACCTTCTCGCAGCACGCGCGATCGCCCTCCACCTCCTTCTGGGCGTTCCCAACTATCTTCATGGAACTTACCCACACCATCTAGTTTTGCCAATGATTCGGCAATTTCGTCTTGCAGTTGTTTCATAAACTGACTGACTCTAGTCTGAGCGTCAGGCGCTGGTAGAGACTTGAATGATTCTGCTGGTACAGTTGGTGTTTGCGAGTTGGTCAACATAGATTCCCGAACCTAAATTACAATTTCCAGAAAGCCGCAAATTTCTTATCTTAAAATTTGGGGGAAACACGCGCCAACAATCAAGCTCTATTTGCCCAACCCGCTTTTTCTTACTGGTTAAGCATTTATACGATTGATGGGCATCACTAGAGTTATTTTCCCTCAAATACGTATAGGCTTGTATATTGACTGAGTTTTTTTTGAAATTCTTAATTGGAACATTCTGGTATAAACACTAGACTTTAGTCGTAACCTGGAAGTATCAAGGGTTTGACTGGCCTGTTCAAAGCTTCTTTGCTTTATTATGTTGGCTGTTGGCGTCTTTGCCAAATCGTAGCTGGCTATATTTAGGGCATTTCTGAGAAAATTTTAATTTAGGATTTAAGCATAGTTGCCCACAATACCAGAGTTACCAGAAAGTGTCTAGCGAGGAGGAGGATTAGGAAAATGCAAGATTGGTTATCCAAATTCATCCACCGCAAACGTCGTCGGTTTTGCGCTTCTCTGGTGCGGACGTATCGAGAGATTAGTTCTGCCTCTGTAGATGAACTGTGGCAAAAAGTCGCTGACTTAACGGATGTTTCCTGGCATCCACTACTTAAGAGTACTAACGTACCCTACGGATTAGTACCCAAACCAGGATTAATTTTTCATGCCGTAACACGCTTTTCACCGATTCCCATCCGTATTTTTGTGGAGCGCGTCAATCATAAAGAGATGCTGAGTATCCGAGTGCTGGCGATTCCTGGGATAGAGGAACGGGTAACTTATCAAGTAGAGTCAACGGTTTGTGGTACTTGCTTGTCTTATTCTGTAACGCTACGCGGGTGGTTATCGCCCCTAATTTGGTCTTTATCCCGTCCTTATGCAGACCGCGTAGCACGGTCTTTAGTAGAGGCTGTAGAAAAGACAGCATTGCCAACGGTATCTGGTAAGAAAAAATCTCTTAATGACAGTTGTTTTGATTTTTAGGCAAAGGGGATTGAGGGCAAGGAGAATAGCTTATGGCTAATGAATAATACCCAATTCCCAATACCCAAAGAAAGTTAAGATTCTATTAGGTAATAATGCCATTTACTAAGTTTTATTACGGCAGTAACAGTGAAAACACTCAGCTGACCTTGCTTAAGAAAGCGTCTAGTTAATAGCTAAGATGTTCTCCGCAACTGTATTTATTCATTTTGAATTTGAATTTTTATGTACGATGTCCTCGATTCTCGCTCTGTCTTAGAAGTGTTGCGACCAGTGGAAGACCCAGAACTCCGCAAAAGTCTGGTGGAACTGAATATGATTCGTAACGTGAAAACTGACGGTGGCAAGGTTAGTTTTACATTGGTGTTGACTACTCCCGCCTGTCCTTTACGTGAATTTATTGTTGAAGACTGTAAGAAAGCTGTCAAAAAGCTACCAGGCGTTATAGATGTCAGTATAGAAGTGACAGCAGAAACACCGCAACAGAAAAGTTTGCCCGATCGCACTGGTATTTCTGGGGTGAAAAATATCATTGCTGTTTCCAGTGGCAAAGGTGGCGTTGGTAAAAGTACGGTAGCGGTGAATGTAGCAGTGGCTCTAGCCCAAACTGGAGCGAAAGTCGGCTTGCTAGATGCTGATATCTATGGTCCCAATGACCCCACCATGCTAGGTCTAGCTGATGCCCAAATTGCAGTACGTTCCACTGAAGCAGGTGACATCCTAGAACCTGCTTTTAATCATGGCGTCAAATTAGTTTCAATGGGCTTTTTGATTGACCGAGATCAGCCAGTAATTTGGCGGGGACCGATGCTCAATGGTATAATTCGCCAGTTTCTCTATCAAGTGCAATGGGGAGAACTGGATTATTTGATTGTAGATATGCCACCGGGAACCGGCGATGCTCAGTTAACTTTAACCCAAGCAGTGCCGATGGCAGGGGCAGTAATTGTCACCACACCGCAAAACGTAGCCCTGTTAGATTCTCGCAAGGGATTGCGGATGTTCCAGCAGATGAATGTCCCGGTATTGGGAATCGTAGAAAATATGAGCTATTTTATACCCCCCGATCAACCAGATAAGCAGTATGACATCTTTGGTTCCGGTGGTGGTTCTAAAACAGCTGCTGAATTGGGAGTGCCACTGTTGGGGTGCGTACCTCTAGAGATTTCCACACGAGTTGGTGGTGACAGCGGTGTGCCGATAGTTGTCGGTGATCCAGATTCAGCTTCAGCAAAAGCATTAACAGCGATCGCTCTTACCATTGCTGGTAAAGTATCAGTTGCTGCCTTGACATAATTAATTTTAATTTCAATCTTCTTCCTGGGCTAGAGCTTGGGAATAATAGGGACTGGGAATTGGGGATAAGGGAGAAGATGAGGAAGCAGGGGGAGCAGGGAAAGAAGAACTATTGATTATTGCCCAATGCCCCATCCCCCATGCCCCATCCCTAATTCCCAATGCCCAACACTTAAATCTAAAAGCTAAAGTCTAAACTGGCAAAATGTTATTAAAACGATCGCTCCCCAAAATTCGCTGGAAGTCTTGGGTTAAGCCCTGGCAGAATGTAGATTGGCTACTATTTTGTTTACCAATTGCTGTCAGCATCTTTGGTGGACTCATGATTCTCAGTACGGAACTGAAGCAGCCAGTAACTGACTGGTGGTGGCACTGGATGGTAGCGGGTATCGGCGTGCTTATAGCCCTGTTTTTATCTCGTATCCGTTATGAAGTTTTGATGCAGTGGCACTGGGTAACTTACGCACTAACGAACTTCAGCTTAATTGCTGTAATGATTGCTGGCACTAGCGCTAAAGGGGCACAGAGGTGGATTCCTATTGCTGGTTTCAATGTCCAACCCTCTGAATTTGCCAAAGTCGGTATGATTATCACCTTAGCAGCTTTGCTACATAGGCGTACAGCTTCTAACCTCGAAGGTGTTTTCCGCGTTCTGGCATTTACTGCTATACCTTGGGGATTAATTTTTTTACAGCCAGATTTAGCAACATCACTGGTATTTGGTGCCATCGTTTTAGGAATGCTGTACTGGGCAAATGCTAACCCAGGCTGGTTAATTCTGATGATTTCTCCTGTGGTTGCTGCAATTTTGTTTACTATATCTTGGCCTTTATCAGAGCCGATAGTTTTATTCAAAGAACTATCTTTTGGGCCATTAGGAATACTTTGGTCATTTGCGATGGCTATTGTGGGCTGGCAAACTCTTCCTTGGCGTCGATTTGGTTTAGGTGCTATCGGTGCGTGGACTCTCAATATACTGGGTGGCGAATTAGGAGTATTCGCCTGGAACCATATTTTGAAAGAGTATCAAAAAGATCGGCTAACTGTATTCATGAACCCCGATCACGATCCACTCGGTGCTGGATATCACCTAATTCAATCTCGCATTGCTATTGGTGCTGGTGAAATTTGGGGATGGGGTTTGTTCAAGGGACCAATGACGCAACTGAATTTCGTACCTGAACAGCATACAGACTTTATTTTCTCCGCAGTGGGGGAAGAATTCGGTTTTGTTGGTTGTTTAGTAGTGCTGTTTGCCTTCTGCTTAATTTGCTTCCGTCTACTGCATGTTGCCCAAACCGCCAAAGATAACTTTGGTTCCTTGTTGGCTATTGGCGTTTTGTCCATGATTGTGTTTCAGCTGATTGTCAACGTTGGCATGACAGTTGGTTTAGCGCCTGTGGCAGGCATTCCCCTACCTTGGATGAGTTATGGGCGTTCTGCTATGCTGACCAACTTCATTTCCTTGGGAATAGTAGAATCAGTAGCAAATTTTCGACAAAAGCAGAAGTATTATTGATTAGTCATTAGTCATTAGTCATTTGTCCTTTGCTAATGACCCTTCGGGTGACGCTCGTACCTCGTTACCGCTACACTAGCCTCTCATGAGTGGGAGAAGACGGCACTGGCTCACCAATGACAAATGACAAATGACTATTAACAAGTATTAAGCTATTAAAAGGAAACAAGCGAGGCTAAAAACATGATTCTGCCTGGAGCAACTGTTCGCGTCAAGAATCCCGCAGATACCTATTATCGCTCCGAAGGACTCGTGCAACGGGTGAGTGATGGCAAGGTAGCCGTATTATTTGAAGGTGGTAACTGGGATAAATTGATTACCTTCCGCCTGAGCGAATTGGAACTCGTAGAGACCACAGCCGGACGTAAAAAAGCCAAATAAAATTAGTTAGGAGTTAGGAGTTAGGAGTGAGATTAGTTAGGAGTGAGAAGTTAGGAGTTAGAAATTATGATTCTTCAACTCATCACTCCTCACTCTTAACTTTTAACTCATCACTCCTAACTCTTAACTCCTAACTCAGCACTCCCATGCGCCTCCCCTTACCACAATTTGCTACTGGCGATCGCCATCCCAACCACATTGCGGAGGTGATTGAAACTACCAGTACTGAATTTTTAGCTCAGTGTTTAGAACCAGAGGATTTGAGCTTTCCTTCTATGCCGCCCTTTGGTAGTTGGGTCTGTTCTGTAGACGAAGAATCGGGCAATCAAGTTTATGCTGTGGTATATTATGCTACTACTATGCCAATAGATTCTGTACACCGCGCCAGAGCTTTGGGGTTGTCATTACAAGACTTACGCGAAGAACAACCCCAGATATTTGCCATGTTGAGAACAGAATTTAGAGCCGCAATTGTGGGATTTGAACTATCTTCGCAAAATCAAAGTTATAACCAAAGAGTATATCAATATCTACCACCCCGTCCCCCGCAAATTCATCAAGCTGTTTATCGATGTGAACCAGAAGCTATCATTAAATTTACTGAAGAACTAGATTTTTTGCGAACATTGCTTTGTATTAACGGTGCGCCAGTAGAGTCTTTAACCGCAGCAGCCATTCGAGATATATACCAGTTACGCAAAGCTGACCGAGAATGGTTAATTAAAGCTGGACGCAGCCTGAGTGTGCTACTCAAAGATGACTACGATCGCTTGCGGTTCATTTTGAGCCAAATCCATCCGTAGGTAGTTAGTTCTTAAACAATTACCTAGTTAGTGTAAGTTAAGATTTTTAATTTTTCCTCAGGTGGCTTCTCCATCCATTTATATCGATTAAGTGATCGCCCCTAAGCTAATCGCTGTTTTACCATAGCCCCTTCAATTCCTACCTATGGAACTCATATCACAAGTTCTTGTTCTGGAACCAACTTCCCAAGTTCTTGGCAAAGAACCAATTGTTCCCTTTGCTATTTTGCTGGTGGTCATCTTAGTTATACCCATCATGTTTGAGCGACTAAGATTACCAGGATTAGTGGGTTTGGTTTTCTCAGGGCTGGTACTTGGCCCCTCAGGCTGGAATCTATTTCAGTCTGGCTCGCCGATGATTAACCTGCTATCAGAAATCGGGTTAATTTACTTACTGTTTGTCGCAGGGCTAGAAGTTGATCTAAAACAGTTTCGCCAGCAAAAAATCCGCGCCTTTGGGTTTGCCTGCTTGACTTTCACTGTACCACTGGTGATGGGAACCTTAGTAGGGCTGATTTTAGGCTACGGCTGGAATACTTCAATCTTAATTGGCTCTTTATTCGCTTCCTATAACCTTTTGGCATATCCCATAATCAGTCGTTTGGGAGTGGTAAACAACGAAGCTGTTACTGTCACCATTGGAGCTAAGATTTTTACAGATATTAGCGCAGTGCTGATCTTAGCTGTTTGTGTAGCTATGGCTGATGATAGGACATTTAGCTTTGCTGAACTACTCACCTTGTCCGGTCGGTTAACTATTTACTCTGTTGCCGTTGTCACAGGCTTTGATTGGGCAGGCAAAGAATTTTTCAAACGGTCTGGAGATGATGAAGGAAACAAGTTTTTGTTTGTGTTGCTTTCTGTGTTTCTGGCGGCTGTGGGCGCTCAACTGATTGGGATAGAAAAAATTGTTGGTGCTTTTTTAGCGGGTTTGGCAGTGAATGAAGCTGTAGGGGAAGGACTAGTCAAAGAAAAGGTGGTATTTATTGGCAGTGTGCTATTTATTCCCATTTTCTTTGTTGATCTGGGTTTACTAATCAATTTACCCACCTTTGTGAACAACCTGGACACGCTCAAGTTAACGCTGTTGATGATAATCGGTTTGATTGGCAGTAAATTGATTGCAGCTTTGTTCACAAAACTGATTTACCGCTATAACTGGCAAGAAATGCTAACCATGTGGTCGCTATCACTTCCTCAAGTTGGTACAACATTAGCAGCAACGTTAGTGGGATACCGGACTGGGTTGCTGCCACTAGAAGTATTACACAGCGTCATTGTCTTAATGGTTGTCACATCGACCTTGGGACCGTTGATGACAAGTAGAATAGCTGTTGGTTTGAATTCATCACCAGCCGAAGATCCAGCACCACCCTTACCTGACGAAAGCGCACCAAGAATAAACAGTGCTTTTACTATAGTCGTACCTGTGTATAATCCTCACACCGAGCAGTATTTGATTGAAATGGCGGCGTTATTAGCACGTCAATCTAAGGGAAAAATTATACCGCTTGCGATCGCTAATGCTGCTGCTCAGATGGATGCACCTCAGTTAGAAGCTTCTCTAAAACGAAGTGAGCAGTTATTAACTAAAGCCACAGTACACAGTCGAGTATTGGGTGTGGCCGCAGAACCAGTGCTGCGAATTGATGATGCTTTTGCTCAAGGAATTAGCAGAGCTGCTCGTGAACAAAAGGCTAATTTAATTGTTATGGGTTGGGGTAAACGGACTGGGTTGCGAGCGCGTTTATTTGGAAATGTGATTGATGGTGTGCTTTGGGCATCCCATTGTCCAGTAGCGGTGACACGTTTAGTAGAATCACCAAAAAAAATTCAGCGCATCTTAGTACCAGTAGAAAACTTAACAGCACCTACATTACAGCCTGTACAATTTGCCCAGATGCTGGCAGAGGCAAATCAGAGCCATATTACTGTACTGAATGTGTGCGATCGCCGCACTAGTTCGAGTAAAATTGCTTGGAGGCGATCGCATCTCTCACTATTAGTATCTAATTTAGCTTTGGCCAATACCCCAGAAATTCAAATTATTGCTCATGAAAATGTTGCCCAAGCAATTTTACAGGCAGCACGATTATATGATTTAGTCGTTTTACCTTTCATACGTAATCGTACTAGCCCTGGAGGGTTAGCCATTAGTGATGTCACAACTCAGTTAGCCAGACAACTTACCTGCTCCATTGTCATGCTTGGAGAACCGCAACGCACTCAAACTACAAATGTAGTTATATCTAACACGGTTACCAGCATTACGTCTGCTGTATGATATGAAGCATAGTTAAGCTCACCCACGTGGACTTAGGCTACTCGTTGGTATATTCTGCCAGAAACATTGCATTGACAAAAATCTTTGCAACAAATGAATCGGCTATAGGAATATACAGATGTACGCTCCTAAAAACTTATGTATTTATAGCAGGAATTTCATTTCGTGAAATGATATGAGCCTCTGCAATTAAATACAAAGTGAGATGTTGCTAAATGCGACAACTTGATTATTACAAAAATATCGGTAATGGTAAGACTTTGAAGTACAAAGAGGTCAACCCATTTTTGCATCCAACTAAAAATAGTACTAACTGTAAAAACACTTTATATTGTTGAAGATTTGATGAATTTAAGGTGGAAGACCGACACTTTTTAGACAATGTTTGTTATTTTTTTACTAGTGAAATTGTTAAGTAACCAAGTAAAAATATAATAAAAATATAACTCTAGGGAAATAGGTAAGTTCAACGACACTTTTTGATTAAACTTTGTTCTTTTTTGAGTTTTGTATTTTGCCCCCAAGCTGGGTAATCTAAAAGTAAGTGCAATAGCTACTGAAAATATTTGTAAGTAACTAGGAAACTATGAGAATTTTGGTGACGGGCGGTGCTGGGTTTATTGGTTCCCATCTCATCGACCGATTAATGGCTGATGGGCATGAATTAATATGCTTGGATAATTTTTACACTGGTCACAAACGGAACATTCTTAAATGGTTAGGTCATCCGTACTTTGAACTGATCCGCCATGATATTACCGAACCAATTCGGTTAGAAGTGGATCAAATTTATCATTTAGCTTGTCCTGCTTCACCAGTACATTACCAGTACAACCCAGTTAAAACCGTTAAAACTAACGTGATGGGAACACTCAATATGTTGGGGCTGGCTAAACGTGTGAAAGCTAGGTTTTTCTTGGCTTCAACCAGTGAAGTATATGGTGATCCAGAAGTTCATCCCCAAACTGAAGAGTATCGGGGTAGCGTCAATCCCATTGGGATACGTTCATGCTACGACGAAGGTAAAAGAATTGCTGAGACACTAGCATTTGATTATTATAGGCAAAATAAAGTTGATATTCGGGTTGTTCGGATATTCAACACCTATGGACCAAGAATGTTAGAAAATGATGGTCGGGTAGTGAGCAACTTTATAGTTCAAGCCTTGCGGGGTAATCCTTTAACCGTGTACGGTGATGGTTCGCAAACTCGGAGTTTCTGCTATGTTTCCGATTTAGTAGAAGGGTTCATCCGCCTAATGAATAGCGACTACGTTGGTCCAGTCAACCTGGGCAATCCTGGTGAATATACAATTTTACAATTGGCACAAGCTGTGCAAAATATGATTAACCCGGACGCGCAGATTAAATTTGAAGCGCTACCTTCGGACGATCCCCGGCGTCGCCAGCCTGATATCACAAAGGCAAAGACTTGGTTAAATTGGGAACCTACCATTCCTCTGCAAGAGGGGTTAAAACTAACAATAGAAGATTTTCGCGCTCGCATTGAAAACGATGTAAATAATTCAGCCACCTAAGCAGCAACTAGCGTTGCTCTAAATTTTCATGCAGGCTCACCCTATCGGTAGCTAGTATGCTTATTGGCTGAGTTTACTGCCAGTGTCCAAGTGTCATCTTGATACTTATCTTTGAAGACTAACCCCAAAAAAAGTGAGGAGTTAAAAAATGCGTGTTTGCGTGATTGGTACTGGTTATGTTGGTTTAGTTACAGGTGCCTGCTTGGCTTATATTGGACATGATGTAATTTGCGTAGACAACAACGAAGAAAAAGTTAAGTTAATGAAGTCTGGGCAATCTCCAATTTTTGAGCCGGGACTCTCAGAAATTATCCAGTCTGCCATTCAAACAGAAAAGATTCATTTTACTAGTGATCTCGCTGCTGGAGTCTCCCACGGAGAAGTTCTGTTTATTGCTGTGGGAACGCCACCTTTACCCACCGGCGAAAGTGATACTCGTTATGTTGAAGCTGTAGCCCGTGGGATTGGGGAAAATCTCAACGGTGGTTATAAAGTCATAGTGAATAAATCTACAGTACCTATTGGCTCAGGTGACTGGGTGCGGATGCTGGTTCTAGATGGTGTTGCAGAGCGGCAGAAAACACTAGTACCCGCAGGTGGAGTGCCGAGTAACGATAAATTACCTGAGGTTGTAGCCGAGTTTGATGTAGTAAGCAATCCAGAGTTTTTGCGTGAAGGTTCGGCAGTTTACGACACCTTCAACCCCGATCGCATTGTACTAGGAGGCAATAGTCAAAGAGCAGTAGCCTTAATGCGGCAACTTTATGCGCCAATTGTGGAACGCAAGTACGCTGATGATCAATCTTTACCCCCAGTGCCCATTCTGGCAACAGACCTGAGTTCGGCGGAGATGATTAAATATGCCGCTAATGCTTTTTTAGCCACTAAAATTAGTTTTATTAACGAAGTTGCTAATATTTGCGATCGCGTTGGTGCTGATGTAACTCAAGTAGCCAAAGGTATCGGTCTAGACTCCCGCATTGGTAACAAATTTTTACAAGCTGGTATTGGTTGGGGTGGTTCTTGCTTTCCTAAAGATGTCTCCGCGCTGATTCACACTGCTGATGACTATGGTTATGAAGCCCAGCTACTAAAATCTGCTGTCAGTGTCAACGAGCGCCAGAGGTTGATTGCTTTGGAGAAACTCCAACAAGTTCTGAAAATTCTTAAAGGCAAAACTGTTGGACTACTCGGTTTAACCTTTAAGCCAGATACTGATGATATGCGCGATGCTCCAGCACTGAACCTAATTGAGCAGCTAAACCGACTGGGAGCTAAGGTCAAAGCCTACGACCCCATTGTTTCCCAAACAGGTATGCGTCATGGGCTTTCTGGTGTACTAGTAGAAACCGATGCCGAAAGACTAGCTGACGGCTGCGATGCTTTAGTACTCGTCACAGAATGGCAGCAGTTCAGCACTCTCGACTATGTGAAAATGGCAAAATTGATGGCCCACCCCGTTATTATCGACGGTCGTAACTTCCTTGACCCCGAAGCAATGATCCGAGCTGGATTCCAATATGTAGGGGTGGGACGATAGAGAGTCAGCAGTTAGGAGTGATAAATAAAAATTAATTACAACTTATAATTAATAACTCCTAACTCCCTTCAAAACCTCAACATTTAAAATACCGCCTAGATGATTTTAGGCGGTATTTAATTTGTTTAAAGCCTTATGTAAAGCTGCTCAGAAAAACTTTACTTTGCTTTTTTGCGTAATAATTTATGATCAAGCGCTATTTGGAATACGTTCAATTTCAGCATATCCACTGAAAATAAGTTTTTGACCTTCAGTTTCTAATCGGTTGAGGCGCATTTTGACTCCATCAAGGTCAAAACGATCCAAATCGACCATATTATCTAAAATTTCTACCAGCGCCACGCTCAAGGTTTGCGAGATTTTCCGTTGTGCTTCTGGCACTTGATCAAGTTGAATTTTTGGATCTTTAAAAGAAACTCGCCGCCGCCTTTCAATGCTTATACTTAAAATCATGCTCAGGGGTACGAGTTCGCCATTGTTTAAATCTGCTTTTGCTGCAAGCTGTAAGCGATTCTCTGGCAATAGCTGTACCTGAACTTCGGTAAAAGATACTGGTTCACCGCCAGATAATTCTGTCAGGGATGGTACGGTGAGGTTAAGCAGGCGCTTTTTCACCAGTTCTGCATTAAAGGCTTGGTTTATGCCTGCTTCTGATAAAATTACTTGCGCGACCGCTTGAGTAGGTTGCTTGAGACTGAGTTTGCCACTTAAAACCGAGCTGAAGTCAATGGCAACCGCATCGGTTTCAAAAGACATCTCCTCCACCGCGAAATCTCTCCGAATCACCAAGCCACGACCGCTCATTTTGAAGCTATCAATGCTGCCTTGCAACAGTTTGCTGGAGGGATAGCAGCGCACAAAGACTTCTACTGACTCGCTTTGGGTAAACAGGTGGCGAATCGTTTGGCTGGCGACCGTGTTGAGCATCCGCTCTCCCCAATCTGTGCCTTTAGGATTTTGTAAACCAGTAAGTCCGCCGAACATGTGGTTTTTAGTCTCTAGAAGTTCTTTGTACTTTTGTAACAAACTGTGAAGAATACAGCAAGCGATCCCGTGATTAATTGTGCTGATAGGTAGACATAGAATGACTGATGGTTGATATTAAATGTATTGAATAATACAAAGTAATTTAGGTAGGGAGAACGTCGTAGCATTCATGGAATTAGCAATCATACGTTGAAGTTTATGGGCTAAAGACTTCAAAGTAAACACCCTACCCTTGAGAGTCAAGTCCGACTTTTAACCAAGCTGCGTAGGTGCAGCCCGTCGTAGACATCGCTTGCCTAACAAAATAATATGATTTAAACATCTTGAATCAGCTTTTTTTAGTGCCATTCATTTAAAACTATATGTTATTAAAAATAATAATTTAACTACATGATTACACAATTTTTACCTAATAAATTTATTTCCGCCGTGTTGTACTAGCTTGAGAGATTGAATTAAATAATATGCTTCAACAGTGTATTGTTTGATACTAAACACCTTGTTGTTCTTGAAATCCATAGAGAATTGCATTACTGCGGCGTGGTATTTTGTATATTGTTACAATGCGTCATTTATGCGATTAAAAAGCATTATTTATATGGTTACAATGTATTATAAGTAATGCAATACTACATAGAGGACGGCTGAGTCTTTCTAAGTCAGCCTCAACCTTATGGTTTCCATACGTATCGCGAGGTCTTAATGATACGCTCAAATACTGCATTAGCAATATTATTCATGCTAATTTTGGTATTATTCTGGATTTATTTAAGGTATAAAACCACGATAATATCAAGATACTTACGCCCTCTAGCAATTTTCGTCATAGTTTCTGTGGCTGTTGCTTGTGGAGGGATCGTATCGGCGCAAGTAACACCGAACCCGGCTCCCCTAAATAACATAACCAGTTTACCACTGCCTACATCTGGAGACCCTACACCGGCGAACCCACCACTCTTGACAGCAGTGCCTCAACCAAGCAATATCGCAGACTTTGTTGACGACCAGAAAGCCTTACTCAAGCTAGGAAAAGCCCTATTTTGGGATATGCAACTTGGTAGTGATGGCGTTCAATCCTGTGCTAGTTGTCACTTTCATGCCGGAGCTGATAACAGATCAAAAAATCAAATCAGTCCTGGTGTTTTGGCATCACTGAAAGATAAAACTTTCCAGGTAGGTGGTGGTGCAAACTATCAACTTACGGCGGCAGATTTTCCATTTCACAAACTGGCAGATCCTAATGATCGAACCAGTACAGTTATTTCTGACACTAACGATGCCGCCTCATCTCAAGGTGTGTTTTACAGTGTTATTAAGAACACTGTTCCGGGTCAAGCAGTGGATTCTACTACATCTAAGCCAGATCCAGACGGCTTTCAAGTCAATGGAATTAATGTGCGTCGAGTTGCGCCGCGTAATACTCCAACAGCAATTAATGCAATCTTCAACAAACTCCAGTTTTGGGATGGTCGCGCCAAAGAAACCTTCAATGGGGTGAATCCAAAAGGAGCAGCAGACCTTAGCGCTAAAGTTTACAAAGCTACAAAACCAAAACAACTAACTGCTGTTTCCGTTTCGCTCAACAATTCCTCTATAGCTTCTTTAGTAACTGGACCACTATTGAGTGAATTTGAGACGTCTGCTGAGGGGCGTACCTTACCTCAAGTCGGTGCTAAGTTTCTGCGAAAAAAAGGTCAGAAGATCAAAAGCCTTAGACCATTAGGTAAACAACTTGTAGATCCGCAAGACAGTGTTTTAGGATCTGACAGTCGATCCCGTCAGCCCGGTCTGAAAATCGCATCTTATGATCAGCTGATTCGGAAAGCCTTTAAGAAGGAATGGTGGAAATCAAAGTCAATCATTCAAGTTGACAGTAAAGGAACACCAACAATCCTCGCTAAAAATGATGATGGTAATGAGAGTGAGGAAGGACAGACTTTACCTGCAAATCAGTTTTCGCTTAGAGATTGGAACTTCTCCTTATTCTCTGGGTTAGCAGTCCAAAAGTATATGTCTACTCTTGTGTCTGACAAGACACCTTTTGATAAATTCCAAGCGGGAAATATCAATGCTCTTACCGCTCAAGAAAAAAGCGGTCTGGCTGTATTTGTCAATAATGGGGCTAATGGTGGCGGTAGTTGTAACGTCTGCCATGCGATTCCAGAATTCACTACCGCTTCGGTGAGAAGAACCGCAGGAGTAGCTTCAACTGATTCAACTGATCCGCTAATTAATAATCCAACTAACGGCTTCTTCCCTAACTTCGGTGTCAGACCTGCCTCAGATGACCCAGGAGCCGGAAATACTACTAAATCACTGTTCAAAGCACCTGCCCTCCGTAACATCGGCTTGACAGCTCCATATATGCATAACGGTGGGATGGCAACTCTAGAGCAAGTAGTAGACTTTTACAATCGTGGTCGAGGTGACGACGGTGGGCCTGGTGCACCACCGTTGAACTTAACCGATGCTAAAAAAGCTGATTTGGTCGCTTTCTTAAAAAACGGACTTACCGATCAGCGAGTCCTCCTTGAACAAGCACCCTTTGACCATCCGCAATTGTTCATCCCCAATGGACATCCCGGCAATCAAAATTCAGTGACTGCCAGTGGCAATACTAATGGAACTCCTACTGCTACAGATCAGCTAGTGGAAATCCCTGCGATTGGTCGTAATGGTGTCACTACTCCCAAGCCAAATTTCTTAGGACTTTGAACTTGAAACCATCAAGATTACTTGAAACTATAAGTATCACTGTCAAACAAGTTATTTTGGAGTAAACATAGAAGCAGCGATCGCACTTATTTTACTTACCTTTTAAATAAGTGCGATCGCTCCATAGTTTTTTTATCCGTCCAAAACTTACGTATTATAAATGTTAATTTTTAACTGTACCTGGGAACTCTAAGTTGAGAACAAGAAATCTCCCGGTGAAAAAATGGACTCTTTTGTAATTACAGCAGATCAAGAGAGCCGCCATGAAACCATAGATATCAGAAATGTTAATAGATATAGAAGCAAGCATATCTGAACCCATCCGCCAACCAGAAGCTTTAGTAACTCAACAGGAGATAACTACATCTGAACTAGAGCCTGCTATACAAGTTCAATGGCGAGACATCAGAGTAGCAGTAGAGGTAAATAATATTGAATGGATAGACATCATCTCTAGATAATATTCAGCTAGCTGATGTATTTGGCACCTGTAAAAAGTCTGACCATTGGAGATGCGATCGCCTCTCTGCTAATCATAAAACTATCTGGTAAATTGCAGGACGATATCTCGCTTCAGGAATTAGTTTTCCCTCTTTTTTCGCAGCATCTAACCATGCTTTTTTCGCTTTCAAAACTTCATGAAGTGCTTCTTCTTCAGTTGAACCAAATGCTGAACAGTATTTCAAATCAGGAATATCAGCAATATAGCCCTCATCTTCTTGACTGTAGAAGATATTAATATGATAGTTCTTCATCCTTCATCCTCCAAAGTAAGTGTATATTTTTCAATCAAAATTAGAAATTGACGGACTTGATACGTAACAGCTTCACCCTTTCGATTTTGCAGGTTAACAAGCTCAGGAATATCTGGATTAGTAAATATGTGGTGACTGCCATTAACCCGTCCACACATCAATAGCAATCAATTCTACAGCAAGCTGGGTAAAACCTCTCGCCAAATCAGCATTTTTGGCTTCTACAACTAAAAGTTTACCAGCTGCGTGCAAATAATAATCAAGGGAACCTTTTAATTGCTCTGTAACTATAAAGAGGATATTCGATTCTAAGTTGGGCTTGAGTGTAATGAACAACATCCAATAAAATTGGTGCAATTAGTAACTCTCTGCGGGCTGCTTCACTAGTCAAACTAATATATGGCAAACTCTCCTCAATTCTAGATTTTAGATTTGCAAGTCTGTCTAATTCAATGCTGGACTTTAGTTGATTGAGAGAAGAACGTTTTAAAGAATAGCCAAATTCAGCCAGTATATCTTCTGGCTCAAATGACATCTCAAAATAGCTTCTGAAAGTGTATGAGTGATTTGGTTGAAGAATGGGAATTTTGCTCATAGCTGCGTAATTCATAATTGAGTTTTTTAACATACCATCAGATTTTCAAACGGATACTGATTTTTCCAATAGTAAGCATTAAAATCTCTGAAATCTATAGACAAAATTCTTCCATGCCCCAGATTTTCTGCCAAAACTACTAACGAAGCATCGGCCAGATCCATCGGTAAGTTGGCATATTTTTCCATCAGTTCACAAATGCGTTTACCATGATGGGGTTGCAAATCAAAAACCGTAAAGGCCCCTAAAAATAAGTTATTAATGAAACTTACTTGGGCGTGGTTCCCCATCTTTGTTAGCAGTAGATAGGAAGTCTCTGTAACGACAGCCCAAGTCGTAATCAGAGGTTCGTTGACATTAGCAAGTACTGTTATTGCTTGAGTGTGGTACGAGTCATTGCGATTTGCCAATGCTAACCAAAAGCCAGTATCAACGATAACCATACTTAGCTTTTAAACCATCTCTCAAAATTGATTTGTAATTTACAGATAAATCCGGATGTGCCTCACCGCAACCAATAAAGCCTGTTTGTGTGAGCATTGAGAAAGGATTCTTTTGCTCCTGCTGAAGCTGCTGGTAATACAATTCAATAGCAGACTTAATCACATCTGTTACTGCCTAATTAGTCTGCTGTTGAATAAAGGCTAGTTTATCAGCATACTCGTCATCTAATCGCGCATTAATTCGCATTGATAGGTTCGTTTGTCATACATTTGTATGACAAAAATAACATACCTCCTACCTCGTCAACAACTTCCGTCGCAGATTATCTAACGCCGCATTCGCGCTGATATGACGAATTAAAGCTCGACCTCTGACTGTACCAAACTGATACTCAAAACTTATCACTTCATCTTTTGGGCCAGCTAAACCAATGTAAACTAAACCCACTGGCTTCGTATCTGTCCCTCCAGTTGGACCAGCAATACCAGTAATACTCAATCCCCAAGTTGTTGCAAGGCGAGTTTTTACCCCAACAGCCATTTGCTCTGCAACGATCGCACTTACCGCCCCAAATTTATCTAAATCTTCCTGGTTAACCCCCAGCAGCCTAACTTTCACCGAATTGTCATAAGAAATTACTCCACCCCAAAAGTAATCAGAACTCCCAGAAATCTCTGTCAACATTTGCCCTAAACCGCCACCAGTGCAAGATTCTGCCACCGAAAGCGTTTCTTTTGATGCCCGCAATAACTCACCAACCACGGAAGCGAGAGTATCATTATCAACGCCGTAAAAATCTAGTCCGGCAATTTCTTTAATTTGTTTATCAATAGGCGCAATTAAGGCTTCTGCTGCTGCTGCTGAAGTTGCTTTAGCAGAAACTCGCAATCTTGTTTCTCCCTTACCTGCATAAGGAGCTACTGTGGGATTTGGTAACTTCAAATAGGAAGAAACTTTTTCGGCCAAAGCCGATTCACTAATTCCCCAAAACTTTAAACTCCGGCTGTAAATAATTTCTTTACCCCAACCTTGACTTTTAAGAAATGGCACGGCTGTTTCTTCCCACATCAGATGCATTTCACTGGGAACACCGGGAAAGGTAAAAATCGTAATTTCAGGACGGGGTTGCCAAATGATACCGGGCGCTGTTCCAGTGCGGTTGGGGAGAATTTCTGCACCTTGGGGAATCAAAGCTTGCTTGCGGTTACTTGGTGACATAACCCGGCCACGTTGGGTAAATTTTTGGGTTATGTCTTCGATGATGTCAGAACGTTCTACCAACGGAACTTTAAAAAAATCAGCGATCGTTTCGCAGGTGAGGTCATCTGGTGTCGGGCCGAGTCCACCAGTGAAAATGAGAATTTGCGCCCTGGAAATAGCAATTTCTATCACTTGCTTCAAGCGTTCTGGATTATCCCCAACCACTGTTTGATAGTAGTGGGGGATGCCTAGCTGCGCTAATTGTTGCGCCAAAAATTGAGCATTGCCGTTGAGGATATCTCCTAGCAGCAGTTCAGTACCAACACAAATAATTTCTGCACTCATTGGATTGGGGAAGGGGAGTGGGGAGTGGGGGGCAGGGAGTGGGGGAGGGGGCAGGGGGCAGGGGGCAGGGGGCAGGGGGCAGGGGGCAGGGGGCAGGGGGCAGGGGGCAGGGGGCAGGGGAGAAGATTTTTCCCCTCTGCCCCCGCATCCCGCCCCTCTGCCTCTTTTCCATGCCCAATTATGCTAGTGCTGGTACAGGAATTTCCAGGTGAGGATATAAGGGGAAGCGATCGCACAATGCTGCTACCCGTTGCCGACAATCTTGGGTTACTACGTCGGAATCTGGAGAAAGCAGGCGATCGCTAATAATATTTGCAATCTCGGTAAATTCTGCTACTCCCAAGCCCCGTGTGGTCATTGCTGGCGAACCTAACCTCAGCCCACTGGTAACAAATGGCGATTGCGGATCAAAGGGGATAGTATTTTTGTTAGCAGTAATATTTACAGTACTGACTAGCTGATCTGCCTGCTTACCAGTTAGATTGACAGAACGTAAATCCACGAGAACTAAATGGTTGTCAGTGCCATTTGAGACTAGCTTTAAACCCCGGTTTTGTAATTGTTCTGCCAAAGCACGAGCATTTTCTATCACTTGGGCAGAATAGGTTTTAAACTCAGGCTTCAGGGCTTCTCCAAAAGCTACTGCCTTACCAGCAATAACGTGTTCCAATGGTCCGCCCTGGGTGCCAGGAAAAACAGATTTATCTAGCTTTTTACCTAGTTCTGCGTCGTTGGTCAAAATTAAACCACCTCTAGGGCCGCGTAGAGTCTTATGGGTAGTTGTTGTTACTACATGACAATGAGGAATGGGATCAGGATGAAGACCACTAGCAACTAAACCAGCAATATGGGCAATATCGGCAAGTAAGTAAGCGCCGATTTCATCAGCAATACTACGGAACTTTTCAAAGTCAATTATACGGGGATAAGCCGAATAACCACAAATCAGCAGCTTAGGACGCTCCCTCAGCGCCAGCTCCCGAATTTGATCGTAGTCAAGTTGTTGTGTTTGTTCGTTAACGCCGTAGTGGCTAACTTGGAACCACTTACCTGAGACATTTACAGGTGAACCGTGAGTGAGATGTCCACCATGAGACAAATCCATCCCCATAATTTTGTCTCCTGGTTCCAACAGCGACAGGAACACTGCAAAATTGGCTTGTGCGCCAGAATGAGGTTGCACATTCGCATGAGCAGCGCCAAATATTTGTTTAGCGCGATTGATCGCTAGCTGCTCAATTTTGTCGACATACTCACAACCGCCATAATAGCGTTTACCAGGTAATCCTTCGGCATATTTATTTGTCAATACCGAACCTTGAGCCGCCAGTACAGCAGCAGAGGTGAAGTTTTCACTAGCAATCAACTCCAAATGATCTCGTTGACGCTGTAGTTCGTCATTGATTAACTCTGCGATCGCTGGATCGGTGGAGGTAAGAAAGTCTGAGTTAGTCTTAGTCACTTCAATTATCCTTGTGGAAATTTGTACAACGGCTGATTTTGGTTGGGCGCAGTACCTAACAGTCCACTCTCAAGAGTCCATAGCCCAAAGTCTATAGTTCAATGATTTTTGACTGCTCTACGGAGGCGATTAATCGTTTCCGTACTATTGAGGTTTATTTGTGCCAACTTACTTATTATTAGACAGATTAATTATCATAACGTTGCTTTTTGAAGCTGCGCTAACTAAAGCTTGTTGCGTAGGCGTAGCCCGTCGGAGACATCGCTCCTTTTTAGGACAAAAAGCTCAACGCTTCAGCAATTGACTGTGCGTAATACAGTACTTGCAGAATATGGCTGCGAAGTTCTACCCTGGAAAACTTAAGCAGCCAGTATTTTTGACAAATGAAAAATTGTTTGAAACTTAACTTTGACAGTGGGCAAACAGCATTAGCTATTCGAGTTGATCAACAAGTTGAATTACCAGATGCTCTTAAGCGAATAGGACTTGGCGGTTCACGTTCTGTTTTAGTAGTAGTGGGGGGTGCAAGTAACATCAGTGAAGCTGACTTTCTCCGCATTAAACGGTTATTTACAGAAGTTTTAGCCCCCATAGCCGAGAATTTAGGGGCTTATGTTGTGGATGGAGGTACGGATGCGGGAGTCATGCAATTAATGGGTGAGGCTCGTACCGATATAAATGCTAAGTTTGCTTTGATTGGTGTAACACCCGAAAACAAAGTGGCTTTACCTAATCAACAAAAATCTACTATTGATTTGACACCACTAGAGCCAAATCATACTCATTTTGTACTGGTTCCTGGCAATAATTGGGGCGACGAGTCTCCTTGGATATCTCATGTTGCAACTGTGTTAGCCAATAAGGCACCTTCGGTAACAGTACTTTTGAATGGTGGTGAGATCACCTTTGAAGATGCCCTTTCTAGCGTTAATACTGGAAGGTTGGTTGTTGTGATTGCTGGTAGTGGTAGAACCGCAGATATACTTGCAGATGCCTTGCGTGGACAGGCTACTGATGAGCGAGCTAAAAAGTTAGCGAAATCTGGTAGATTACAATACATCGACTTGAGCGATATAGAGAAGGAAGTTGAGAATTTAGGCAAAATCATTAAAGATTTGCTTTCTAATTAGGAGTGAATAATGGTAAAAAAAGATAGTTATCAAAAAAATATAAAGGAAGATTTTGACAAGTTATTTGAAGGTATGAAGTTAGGCGATGTGCAAAAGCATTTTTTGCGATCGCGCTGGTTAGACCAAGTAATCTGGATGGAAGGTAAGGCAAATTTTTCACGCGATCGCCATTATTTGTTACGGATAACAACTATTGTTGGTGGTATAATTCTGCCAGCATTGGTGAGTTTAAATATTAACTCTACTTTACAAGTTAACGATAGAGTCAAAAATGTCATTCTTTGGTCAACTTTTAGCTTGAGCCAAATAGTTGCTATTAGTGCTGCCATTGAAGAGTTTTTTCACTATGGAGAACGTTGGCGGCACTATCGCCGTACAGTCGAATCTTTGAAAAGCCAAGGGTGGCAATTTTCACAATTGACAGGCCCTTATCATAATTATACAAGCCACGAACAGGCGTTTAATCTTTTTGCAGGTCATGTAGAAGATATTATTCAACGGGATGTTGAAATATACTCTACTCAAGTTGTACAAGAAAAGAAAGAAAAACAACAGAGCCAGGATAACTCTATAACAACAACAGAGCCAGGACAACTTTATCTTGATGCTAAATACAAAGATAAATAATTTGCAAGAAAAGAAAGAGGAATAAAGCCTCTTAAGCAATATCACGAATTTAGATGCGTTTACCCTGATTAATCCATTGACTTTAAAGCTAATTTAAACTCAGAAATGTAAGTACTTTTTATGCTTTACAGTATAAAAAGTACTTAAGCAGACATTGTTTTAAATAAATTAAATTTATTGTATAATCCCTCAGTTCTTCAACTAGTCTAACTCAGGTGAAAATATGCAATTAAATATCTATTCTGATAGAAATTACCTTCCTGAAGGGATGGAACCAGTTGTAATCCTTTATCCTTTTTGGAAAGAATTTATCCCTAGTGAAAAACATCCTTGGTCTAGAGCGTATGGCAAGTATATAGAAATAAGTAATTCCCTTTTTAAAATGACTTCGTTAGAAGAAGCTGATGTAGTTGTTATGCCTACCAACTGGAGATTGATCAGAGGAGATAGTTGGAGAAGTAAAGTTAATAAAGAAGCAGAAAATCTATCTATTGAATTTGCAGATAAAGTAGCTAATAGCGGCAAAGAAATAGTTGTTTTTTTTGCAGGTGATTGTTGTGCCGAAGAAATTCCTGTCAAGAATGCAACAGTATTCCGAATGGCAGTATATGGGTCTAAAAAGGGGCAAAAGGATATTATTATGCCTTCTTTTACTGAAGATTTTGTTGAAGAATATTTAGGGGGTGAAATATCTCTCAGGCAGAAATCTGATAAACCTGTTGTTGGATTTTGTGGTTTAGCAGTACCGGATTCATGGGAAAAGAAACTGAAAGCGTTTTTATATCACAGTTTGACGTTAACCAAATCATTGGAGCTTGGAGTTTCGCCTTACAAGGGACAAATTCTGCGTAGTCAGGCTCTGAAAATACTTGCAGAAAGCCCCTCTTTAGTAAACACAAACTTTATCATCAAAGACGAAACAGTATTTCTAAATACACAAGATATAGAGCGAAGACAAAAGGCTCGTGCTGAATATGTGAAAAATATGGTTGAGAGCGACTACATTTTGTGCTGTCGTGGTTCTGCAAACTATTCCATTCGATTATATGAAATTCTCAGTTGTGGTCGTATTCCAATTTTTATTGATACAGACTGCGTTTTACCTGACGATTCTATAATTGACTGGAAAAAATATTGTGTCTGGGTAGATGAGAAGGAAGTACCATATATTGCAGAGAAAGTGGCTGAATTCCATAGTAAACTTTCAAACCAAGAATTCTTAAATTTGCAGCATGAGTGCCGAAAACTCTGGAAGAATAGGCTTTCTGCTGAAGGATTTTATAGTAATTTTCATCTTCATTTTCAGGCAAAATAATTCATTCAAAAAACTATGTAGGGCTTGCTGAAAAAGAAAGAAAAGGTGACAGTCTGTAGATAAAAAGACCCTAGAAGTATATTCAGGTGCAAGGAAAGAAGGTAAAATAGCCCAAAATCCTTGCATGACAGTGGTCAGCCCTAA
>JAHHHR010000082.1 GCA_019359245.1 Nostoc desertorum CM1-VF14
TGAACTGTTTTGGGAGCGATCGCGTTGCGGGTAGATTCATCGGTTAAAACTGCTCAAATGCTTACCATATATACATTTTATCAGTTTGAAGCTCCGCTTTTTTCTGAGTTTGTGAGAAATCCGGGTACAACTGCTCCATCTTAATCCCCGCCACTTCCATCATCACTGTAGTAATCGGCACAAGTCGCCCCACAGTCGTGTAATAGCTACTCCCCACGGGCGTTGTAGTCGAGCGCTCCCGAAACCGCCGCATGGTAATCAAAAACCACTCCCGCGTTTTGGGCATTGGTAGCCTGTACAGTTGGCGAGTATTGACAAAGTAATAAAATAGCCAATCTGCCTCAGTGTACATAAAGCAGCCGGAGGTTCCCTTTTCTAGGTTGCTTTTCGTTTCAAAGAACAAGTTACGAGTCTTGTTCCACCTATCGCCCTTAATCTCAATCAAAATTTCGCCACTGTGCGTTGTCCAAATGAGGTCAATATCTCTGCGTTGAAACTCTGGGTCATTTTCAACATTAACAACGCTAATAGTTTCTGGTTTAGAGCGCAGCCAAACCGAGATATCAGTAGCAGCAAGCTTTGCTACTTCTTGAGCGTCGTGCATGGTGTAGGTCATCGCTGCATCTCCTGTACCAGCAAGGCATACTAGCTTATTATTTCACTTCTGTTGCTAAGAGATAGTAAATAGGCGATCGCCTACGGCAGTGTCTAACTTTTTAAGAAAAAGATTACCGAAGCTTAACTCGCTCTAAGATACAAGCCAATTATTTTGAGAGAGACTTTAAAGAAGATATGCCATGAAAAGTCTCATTCGCACATTGGCTGTTGGTGTCATTGCAGCAAGTTGTTATGTCGGTCAAGCTTATGCCGATACAGTTATAAGTCCGCTTGATAAGTCTGTACCACGCACCCATGCTCATAACGACTATGAACATGAGTACCCACTCTTTGATGCTCTTCACAACGGTTTCATCAGCGTTGAATCTGATATCTGGCTCTATGGCACAGACTTACGCGTTGCTCACGACCCAGTATCTAACCCAACGACGCTGCCCACGATTGAGGATTTATACCTGACACCATTGCAAGACTTGGCGAGTCAGGTAAACAACGGTGGCATTTACGCCGATGGTACACCCCTACTTTTGTTGGTTGACATTAAGAGTGAGGATGTTTCAACCTACGAGCGCCTACACAATGTCCTAACCACCTATGCAGTTAACAATCCTGGACTGTTCACTACTTACACCAAAAATGCCTCTGGTGGCTACGACACGCAAAAGGGAGCGGTTAATGTCATCATCTCAGGTAATCGACCACGAGATTATATGCTCTCTCAGGATTTGCGCTACGCCGCCTATGATGGTCGTGCTGACGACATAGGCAAAGGGATAGCACCTGAATTTATCCCCTTAATCAGTGGTAACTGGAACACTTTCTTTAATGGCGATCTGGCTTGGGACGGTATTGGCACCATCCCTGATGACACCAAGGCAGCCCTAGACGATATCGTGGCTCAGGTACATGGTGAGAACAAAATCCTGCGTTTCTGGAATCTGCCACAAGACGCACCCAGTGTTTGGGGCCCCCTCTACGATGCTAATGTTGACCTAATTAATACCGATAATCTCGCTGGTTTATCTACATACATCCAATCGCGTCAAACACAGGCAGTACCAGAGCCATCGTTGAGTATCGCGCTCCTGGGTGTTTTGGGTACTTCGCTGCTGCTCAAACACAGACGGCAGTCTCAATCTCTTATCGACCCCCAAAGCTAACAAGGTAAATCAATAAAGCACATAGCTAACGCAAGGTGATCCCCACGCCATAATTTTCTCCCAAAACTGAGAAACTAAGGGAGTATGCCAAAATTTCAAAAAATCAACCTCACCTCACTCGTGGGGTTTTTGTTATGTCTGATGACTATGAATGACTTTTTAATCAGTGGTAAAGAAAAAGGAGCGATCGCACTTTCTTGCCCAAGCTAGGTATCGCACCTCATCAAATGGGAACTCTGGTAATAGTTGCGTTTCTCACTTTCATGAAATTCTTAAACTTCCTCAAACCCAAACCAGCCCAGCCAACAATTGATAGCTACGGACAACAAAGCTGCGGCGTTGAGAAACAGCAAATTCAATCAGTTATGGAATGGCTGTTTGCTAGTTTAATGGCGGCTGAATATTTCGGTAAATCTCATATTATCTGGTATAACGACAACAACCCAGACCCCAGCCTGGAGCAGATGATGAAGAAAGCTATGCGCTCCTGTGAACCAGTTTTCTTGTACCGTTGCGGTGGTAGGGTGCAGTCGCCGCCTACTGGGTACTACTGGCGGATGATGGACGAATACCCATCAATGCGGATTTATCAGTTAGAGCTTACGGATGGAGAGTGATAAGGTTTTCAGTTCTGGCCCAAGTGGGAGCGATGCCACCGACTCATGGCGGGTACGCCATCGCATAAACTAACTGCTGTCGAATACTTATTTTGTAGCAGGTGGGGTATCAACTCGCTCGTTGAGTTCTTGAAGTTGTTGGTTTAATTCCCTCTGTCGTTTGAGCAAAATTTCCAAATCTTGCTTAGTTGCTAAATCCGCCCTGTTAGCAGGAATAACTTGATTTAGCCTCTCTAGGCACGTATTCAAGCCAGCAGCGAATTCATAGCGCGTAACTGGGCGCGAACCTTGATATGTGCCATCAGGATACCCAGATAGACAACCTGCCTGGGGAACTGTGTTGCGCCCGTCGCTTGGTATTTGTGACAGACTTTTTGATGGATAAAAAATAATTGTTGCTAGTGCCAAGGTAGTTGTAAAGGTGGCTGAATTTAACAAGCTAGCAATTGAGGACATTTTAAACATTGGTCGCAGCTACAAGCCATTTACTCTTTCACCTTATCAAATTAATATTCGGCTTTCAAACTTAGCTTAATTCTTAAAGTAGATGAGATAAATCATTAAAAATGCATATACTGCAATTATCAAGCAATGAATAAACGAAGCTCCTAGTTTTAGACCAACTAGGAGCTTTTTTATTTATTATCCATTTCAGTTATGGGGTATATCACCAGAAGTAACAGCATTCATCCTCAAGGCTATTAATAGTTGATTCTGCTGGTAGATTGAATGTCAATGTTTAGATTGCTATTGTTTATTTGTAAGTAAAAAACGTCTATCGAATTAAAACAATGAATATTCTTGCTTGGATTGTTTTAGGTCTAATTGCTGGTGCTATTGCAAAGGCTATCTACCCCGGTCATCAAGGTGGCGGAATTCTCGGAACAATCTTATTAGGAATTATCGGTGCTTTTGTTGGTGGTAGTTTGGGTGTATTCTTCAGTACAGGAACCTTGACATTAGCCGCCCCCACACTGAGCATTCCTGGTATTGCAGTAGCGGTTCTTGGCGCAATTGTCGCTGTATTTTTGTGGAACTTGCTAAATCGTCGCAGTGCTGTGTAATCAATTAAATTGGAATTAATTAATAGTAAAAATCAGGGAACTCATTTCACTATATTTTTTCCCTGAATTGAAATAAAACAGTAGCGCTTACCTATATTTAGGTAAGCGCTAATATTATTTTGTTGGGGTGCGATGCGGTTCACCTTCAACCCCTGGCTAGAAGAATTAAAGAACCAACTGTCCTGTCTGCAACCATTTCAAGATTCCACTCCTTGGATAGTAGGTATCGCAGCCAAAATAGAATAACGGCGGATATCTTCTAGTGGCGCAGCTATTAATCTTTCTAGCTTGGCTATTGCTGCTTGCACATGGGGTGACGCTAAGTGAGTATCCAGTGCTGCCGCAGATTCCCACTCTTCTACAAAAGTAAAATCTGTTGGATCTGATTGATTTTGTAAAAGTTCATATTTAATGACACCTGCTTCAAGTTTAGTTGATTCAATCAGTCCCAATAATATTGCTTTGAGTTCTTCTACTTTATTAGGTATTGCCACAAAACGAGCTACAACATGAATAGTTTGGTTAGTCATTGGTCACATGGTAATTAGTCCTGCCGTCATTAGTCCATAGCCACAGTTCATAGTCAATAGTTACTGCGGATTGCCAAGGCATCAGTTAGTCATAAGGCGATCGCCCCCATAAAATTCTTAGAGGAACAAATTGCCTTTCCAGCGTAGTTTACCGCCGTAGGCATCGCTACCTGTACTGGATAAACTGGTGCTATGCCGAAATTACCAGAGTGCGATCGCTCTCTATGTGAAGTTGGTCGTCAAAAGCTTGAAATGACCAAATTCCGTTAATACACAAGATAGTATTTTTGTGAGCGTGCGTAAGTTCTAGTTATTTATCAGGAATTAGGTACTATCCAAATGAATATAAATATATGTGTATTCATTAGAGTTACCGACTATGAGCGTGCAAGAACCTCTAAATGGCTGGAACACAAAGCGTAAGCTACTAATAGTGCTAGCTATTGCTGGAGCTATTGCAGTTCTTCCTGTATTGTACCGAGTGAATTGGGTTGGATTCGGTGCCGACTCTAATAAATCAGTAACTGTAGAAGAGGTAATTAATCCTAGAGATGGAAAAATTGTTAAACTTACAAAAACTACTGAGCATTTTCAATCAGGTAAAACACTTTGGGATTGGTTAGGGCTGGCTGGTACACTTGCGATTCCAATTGTATTGTACCAATTTCAGCGTAGTGAAAAACAACAAGTTGATATTACTTCTCGTGAAGAAGCGATGCTGGCTTACTTCAAACATATTTCAGAACTACTTATAGACAAAGAACTAAAACTGTTAATTACTAAAAAACAAGAAGATACGAATTTCAAAGACCCTAAACTAAATGCATTACTAGACGCAGCGCGCGCGTGTACTTTATCAATACTACGCAGGCTAGATAAAGACGGAGAACGCAAAGGACGCATCATTCGATTTCTAAGTGACGTAGGATTGATAGGTGAGTTGAATTTAGAACAGGCTGAATTGACTAATGCCAACTTAAATAATGTTAAACTCAAAGGTGCTAAATTAGGTTACGCAAAATTAAGTAACGCTAACTTAAGTCTTACCGACCCACGCATTATAAAAAGAATCAAGAACGCATTACCAACATTATCAGGTTGTGTTGATACTGGAGTTCTGCTATATTGCGCTGACTTACAAAATGCCGACTTGAGCGGACGCTTTTTGCCTAGTGCTTGCTTCAAAAGTGCTATTCTTAAAAATGCCATTCTTAAAAATACTGACTTAAGCAATGCCGACCTTAGCAATGCTGATCTGCGTAACACCGATTTAACAGATGCAAACTTAAATGGTACTGATTTAACTGGTGCCGACTTGACAGGTGCTATCTTACCAGATGGTAACAAGTATGAATTGAGACAACAGCTTAAACAATTTGGAGTTGGTAACTGTTAAAAGTAAATCAAAATTACTCCTCGGTCAGTAATGCAGTTTCAATACTTCTTAAAGGAAAAGTTGCACTCAGTCGAGCGATCGCCCGTAAAAAATTCTTAGAGGAAAGTTGTACACAAGAAGTGATCGCTGTTTTGTGGCAGTACACTGGTACTATGCCGAAAATCCACCAGTGCGATCGCTGCCTCCTTTACTCACACAACCCCCACCTCGTCTGTGTCGTTCACCCAGCAGGCCCACAGGAGGATAGTTGTTTGGACTTTCGAGAAAACCCCAACGCCGAACCAGCAGAACTATGGGAACCGGAGGGGGCCAGTTATTACAACGGCGAACTAATCTTGCAACCACAACAGCGCCGGACGCAACAGCAACAGCTAGAACTGCTAGATACCCATCCGATGTTTACTGGCAAGTGTCCCCAGTGCCAGCATGATTTTGACCGGGACTACACAGCACGGGTGCATTGGGATTGCCCGGAGTGCGGTTGGATGGATGACTCGATATAGGGTTTTTCAGCTTTTGGGATGATACTTTGTGAGGTGCGATCGCTGTATTATTACCCTACAATGACCAAAACTAATTCAGAAATCCTAGACCAGCTAAAACTTGCATCCGACGGCTTGTTATTTATGAGCGAATCCGAGTATCCATTTGAGGTTTTTCTTTGGGAAGATATCGCACCTGTAACACCCCAAAAAGTTATACAACAAACAAATCATCCACAAAATACGCCCGTTGAAATTGTGGGAGTTGACGATTTTTTTCAAGTGGCAACGACAGAAGAAGATTGGCATGAGGAAGAAGAAAAAGAAACCGTCAAACGCTTTCAAACCCTTGTGCAGACACTCAAAGAAAACCTGAGTAATTTACAAGTGTATCGCCTCGGTAATAAAGAGGTTGATGCTTATATTGTTGGTCAAACTCCAACTGGAAATTTAGCGGGGATTTCTACGAAAGTTGTTGAAACTTGACTTGCTTAAGGACTATCTACTTTGCTTTCAATAACTTCTTGAATATTTGGGGAAATATTAGAGAGAAAATCATAGCCTGTCAAATTTTCGAGTTGATCAACACTGACTTTGTAAGCTTTCCAATCGTTGTTGATTTCTTGTTCATTCGGTATGTTCACCGCAATGACGCGAGTATTAGCAGTAATACCATCAAGTCCAGAGCCGGGATTATCTAGTACGACAACAATTTTCCAAGTTGATTTGGGAACTATCACCTTACCCTTAAGAGGTTCGCCTTGGCTACCAAAAGGCCCAGCTACGATATACAGTTCCTTACCTTGGCTTACTAGCTGCCGACAATAATCTTCTAAATTCCCCCAAGTGTTTCGGTTGTTGTCCGGCGTTTGAGGCATCATGTTTGTCATCAAGAAAGTTGAAGAATTATCCTCTATCGTCAGAGTGCGATCGCCCGATGGTGCAATATGGCCTCGGTCGTAACCTGAGCCTGTGTAAG
Source organism: Nostoc desertorum CM1-VF14 (assembly GCA_019359245.1). Lineage (GTDB taxonomy): Bacteria > Cyanobacteriota > Cyanobacteriia > Cyanobacteriales > Nostocaceae > Nostoc > Nostoc desertorum. The sequence continues at coordinate 6,847 of JAHHHR010000082.1, forward strand.
CACTGGGAGTTATTCGCGTCCAACCCGCAGGCAAAGTATTATCAGGACGAAAGTTGTTTTGGCGTTCTGCATTACCCAGCCATGACTTATTTAACTGCCAAGCTACCCAGTTGGCAGTTCCCTTACTGTTGTTGTAAGAGAGCGCATATTGATTTTTTACCATGAGGTAATTATCAGGTGTAAGCTTTGTGGCAGTTCCACTGCTGGGATTGCCCAAAAGCAGGTGAGGGCTTATTGAGGTAGGTACAATCGGCGTTGGCTGTAATGGTTTTTCTGTTGTCGGTGTTGGTGGCTGGGTTACTGCTGGCGAACACCCCAACAGAGCAATTAACGCAGTGGCAACAGCTAAACCCTGAAAACGATTGATTAAACGCATAAATTTTCGAAAAAGATTGCAGATTAAATTAATCATCACCATTTTTGAGGGGATGTCCAGTTTTTCAATACAAAAAGCTTGCTACCGTCCTACTTTCCTCTGGTGCGGACACTACTCGCGTTCGCTTGAAATTGAAGAGGGCGACACCGAGCAGCCCGTCGCAGACATCGCAAAAAGACGAACGAATCAGTGTAAATTCAGAAATTCTTGAAATTAATCAAAATACTAACTTACCGGATGATATAACCCCGTATTTTCGTTAAATTCCCACCCTAACCCTGATCTATCTTTGCCCTTGCACCATGCTACAAAAAGCGGTGGGTGCAGATTAATTCGCTCCTTGCGTACAGTTTCTTGACTCACACCAAGTCTCTTAGCTAAACCTTCTTCCGTTAATGGTTGGATTCGGGGAGTATGCCCTTGATAGGATGAATTGTTGTAGTACGATTTCTTCTGCCGCTTCGGTTGGTTGTTGAGATGATTTTGAATTTTAATAATCGCCTCGGCGAATTGTGCCATCCGGGCTGTCATCTCCTCAATTTTTTGTTCTAAATCGGCGAGATTATGGATTGCTCCGGTTTCTTTGCTATTAGATTCGCCTGACAACTGTAACTCTAGGTTATCAAGTCGTTCGCAAATAGCTAATATCGTTTGGGAAGTAGGGTTGGCGCTTCTACTGTTACTGTCCAACGCCAGTATTAATTCATCCAAAGAGTGAAGCAACTCGCTTGTTCGTCCTTGTCGGTGCAGCCGGGATAACTCCCTAACTGCTGGAATCAGGGGAGTGGGTACGCGGATCATCTCGCTGGGTTTGTTCTCGTCAGGCATAGTGATATCGCAATTGATAGCAACAGCTATCGATATCAAGTAGATAGCAATGCTATCAACATATCAGGGATTGGTGATTCAAGCACAAAAGAGTTCGGGAATCGTCCGCCGTGTTTTGGGTCTTTCGCCCTAGAAGGGATATTGCTACTTTTGTGCAGGCTTTTGGAATTATTAACGAAGAGTGCCGGCATATCCACGGCGTTGTCGTAGAATATAAAAGCTTCCTGAAACAGCACTTCCAGGAAGCTATATTTTTATGGTCGCGTAACCCTAAAGACCAGATGGATGTTACTAATATTGAGATTGGCTCTGTAGAAATTCTGCCTGCTACTCCCCAACCAAGTGTAATTAAAAACACTAATGCTCAAGTAACTCCAGAATTGGTAGAGGAGGTAATTCGGCAATATTATTACCGCACGCCTGCGGTGGGTAATGATGAGGAGTTAATTTTGGCTTGGGCTGGAAGCCAAAACCGCGAACAAACTAAACGAAAATACTACCGATTTGGTCAAAAATTGCTTGATTGGGTACGGAATCAAGGTATACCTGATCTAAGATTAATCCAGCAACCATTGTTACTAGAATTTATTGCTTCCTGGGGTGAGGTTTCCCCCTATACTAAAAGTAACCGAGTGCTGATATTGCGATCGCTCTGGAGTTATGGGAGTGGGGAGAGTATTGGCTATTTTTTGCGGAATATTGCAAGTACGATAAATTACGATAATTTCAGTGAGTTACCGAAGGCAGAGCGGTATCTCGAAGATTGGGAAATGGAGAAGCTTGCTGATGCTGCCAAGCAGTTAGGGGGGCAGTATTGGCTAGTTTTTAACTTGATTTTTTATAGTGGGATGCGGGTTGGTGAAGTTGGTAGAGTAACAGTTCCGGGTGATGAACGGGGTAAACCCAAAGAAGATTATCCGGGCTTGTATTGGCGCGATTTTAAATGGCAACCAGACCCGACACCGGAGGATAGACAACGGGGGTATTACACAATTAAGTTTTGGGGTAAGGGTGGGAAGTACCGGGAGATTGGGTTAGATCACGAGACTTCTAAGTTGCTTAAAAAATATCGGGGTATGGCTAGTGAAAAGATGCCAGTGTTCCCCAATATGTCGCCTGACCCAGCAAAAAAGGGTTTGCCGTTGAGCGATCGGGCAATTAAAAAGTTGATTCAGGATATCTCTGAGGTGGCGAAGGTGAAGTTTTCGTGTCACTGGCTAAGGCATTCTCATGCTACGAGGGCGGTGGAAATTAAGCCACTGTTTCAGGTGCAAGACCAGTTAGGGCAGAAGAAAAGCGATACTACCAAGGGGTATGTAAGAGTGAAGAAGGATGCAGGAACGGGTACAGTGCTGCCGAGGTTTTGATTGGTTGATATTTTAATAAACATCTTTTGCATAGTTCAGTAACGATTACGGAAATGTATCTGCACGCCAAAGCAACTGATAGCAGTGGGTTGTATTTGCCCGATGATGATGAGTGATGGGGTGATTAGTTCTGGAGAAAAATATGAAAGTTTCATTTGAAAAAACTTACCCAAATATTGCTCGTTGGGTAGATGAGCATGAAGGCTGGATTGAAATTGGTTATGACGTAGATAGTCCTCTCAATTCTTTTATACGCGCACTCGATTGTGGTGGAATGTTTTGGCAGGGAAAAGAAAGTTATGAAAGTATAGATGCAGCACTGCAAGATTTAAATGCAGGGCTAGAAGCTGTATTAAAAGATATTTATGGCTAGTAGCGATGCCTGCGGCGGGCGGAGCCATCGCCTATATGTATGCATGAATTTGGTTAAGCTTTCGTACTGCTAGAAAGCATTACAATTGGTCAAGCCTTAGTTGAATTACACTGATGACGTTTACCCATTCTCTGTACCCAGACAATTGGTCAGAACTTGCCACTTCAGTTAAGCAACAAGCCCAGTGGCGTTGTCAAAAGTGCGGGTTACAGTGCATCCCCCCAGGAGAAAACACAGTAAAACTTACACGCTCAAAACGTAGAGTGTACACGCTACAGGTACACCATTGGGACAGAAATCCAGCAAATAATCACAGAGGCAACCTTATAGCTCTGTGCAGTGCTTGTCACCTTTTATACCATAGAGGCGGTAAGTCTAATGTTTCACCGGGGCAGTTATCGTTGTGGTAAATGCGATACCTGCTTTAACTCTTCGGGTAACAGACTCAAACTCAAAAGCCTAGTCACAACGACTAGGCTTGAGTTGGGTATATTCCCAAAGGTTAATTATAGAAAGTGCATTATATTTGCTTGTCTGTGTGTTACTACCACAGTAAAGTTAGCGATTTCGGAAAATTAAAAACGATATTACTCGATTCCAAACCAACCGCCAGTATCACCACCAGCCCAGCCGCCATTGCGTGCAGCAGAAAATGTTTGATTGCAAAGGGTTTTGAACTCAACAGCAGCACTAATATCTTTACCCTCATAACCCAAGGGGTGAAATATCCGCCCAATGTATCGACCTTGTAATCGGATTTGACCCATTACATAAATTCCACCACCAACAGAATAAATACTTCCTTCTTCATTGCGAGAATAACAAGCAATATAACCGCCATCTCGCAACATATACTTGTTGACGGTGGGCAGAATTTTCTCTGTATATCCAGGCGCTGCCCAGTTGACAACACTCCCTTCGTCACTAACGTATACCCTAAAGTCTTCTGGTAAAAGATAATTTGTCATTTGATATGCTACTGTTTCACAGAATACTGAAAACAACAGTGTAGCAGTAGTATCTCAAACTCTACCCACCTTTATATAAAACAATTTTCTTAGAGAAAAGTGGGAGCGATGCCTACGGCGGCAAGCAACGCCATTAATTCAATTCTGCTCAATATTATTAATATCTTCTTCCCAAACGATAAGTTTTCTATTTACCATCTCTTTAAAACACTCCTATTCTAATAAATAAAGGGTGTCATCTAGTAGAAGTTTCAGCCAAATTTTAATTAGGATTTTCATATTATTACAGTGTTTATACTGTGGAGCTTGTGCCGTGGGCATCGCACTAATCATTAACTAAAAAGTGGTTATCTGATTTACAAAAAATTAGCTCACATCCAAACTCAACAACATACACCTTTGTTAATTCAAACTTTTCTGACCTTTCAGTAAATAAACAAGTAACTGTTTTTTCTTCTTCTCTGCCAGAATTACAATATTTAAATGTTCCTGTAATAACTCTAGATTTTGTGGGCTTGTCTTCATCCATCATATTTCTCCATTTATTAGAGGAAATTGTAGGGCGATCGCTTTACAACTTTATTCAGTGTTGGATATGTCGGGCTTATTGTCAAAAGCAGTTATGTAGCTTGCGTTAATACTGTTTAAAGTAAGCGATTGCTCTCCTCACTATACGGTTCACACTTGACAATATCTAAGGCTGCGATCGCTCACTGTACTGTGAAGAGTTCAATTCTAAAAGCCTTGCTGGGACTAAGTTTTAGATGATTAATTTCCTTTTTACTGGTTTATATCGATTAATTAGACTTGGTACTATAGTTTTGAAAAATAAATTGTGATTAAAGGGGAATATAAATGGCGATTGCTATTCGACAAGCTCGTGACGACGAACTTGAAGCGCTGATTCCGATACTACTGTTGGCAGAACAATCGGAGCGTGCGCTGCGATGGGGACTTGCTAACCTCGTCGATGTTGTATATCGCATGGACGACAGCGAACACTTGGTTGGTGCAGCAACCATGAAATGGCGCAGCGACCCCTGCGAAATTATGGAACTTGGTATAGCCCCTGAGTTTCAAAGGCAAGGTTTAGGTAAAGAGTTCGTTGCTTGGTTGATTCAAGAGGCGAGGCAACGCGGCAAGAGACAGATACTCGTCGGCACGTCTAATTCAAGTATCGCCAACATTGCTTTTTATCAAAAGTGCGGATTTCGGATGGATCATGTGCGCCAGGACTACTTTTGGTATTTACCTGAGCCAAGCTACGAAAACAGCATTCAGATTCAGGACTTGCTCGTATTTCGTTTCGATTTGGTGCCATCCTCAACTAGGAAAAACAAACTGAAAGAGGAAAAGCAAATTAGGTATGAAAACTAAGGGTAGAATTAGTTCTTCGGGATGAAGAGGGAGAATGGCAGCAATAATGGTTCCCACTTAAATCTGCCTGCTCACCGAAAAATTTACAGTTAATTGAGATAGTAGCCTAGATATAGATATGGTTACTTTAAGCTTGAGTGACTAGTGTTATGTACATTGAATCATTATCGATAGCAACCCTGGAGCAAGCAATTCACCTAAGAGAGGAAGTTTTCCCAGGCGTGAGTAATAGTAGTGATAGTCCATTGTCCAATAACATACAAGAATATTGCAAATTAGTAGCTATACCTCGATACATGAAAAGTTTCATCTGTTATGTTACTCTGCTCTTATTTGGCGCTAGCTTACTAGCTAACAGTCGCAGTACTGCCAATGAATCATCTATTACTAGCAATAGTCTCGTTGTTGCAGAAACTACGAGTAGTGAAGAATTCATCGCTAGGGGTACAGAACCCTTTTGGAGTGTTACTGTGAGCAAGAAGGGAATTGTCTACTCTTCACCAGACACAAAACAGCAAACCTTCTCCTATGTTGCACCTCTAAAAGCAGAGGCGCGGAGAGCAGACTTGGTGCGAGTTTACCGACTTCAAGGCAAAGGCAACAATATCTTAATCATCAAAAAAGTCGATGCCTGTAGCGATGGTATGTCAGATAAAGAGTATCCATACTCGGCAATTTTTATCCTGGGGAATAAGGTTTTAGAAGGTTGTGCTGAGAAAAAATGATGCCCCATCTGCAAATTTAGCCTTTACCGCCAAGGCATTCACGCAGCGTTCGCCCGTCCCCAGAATTGTGCAGTAGACAAACGCATACTACAACTGTATTATTGATATAAGTTTCAATTACAAATACTACAAGCCTTCAATGATCAGCAGATTCTCTTCAACCATTAGTAGCACGGTGCATTGCCGACCCAACAAGGGTTTAGGCAGAGTATTCGCGCTGTTTGCGTTTGAGGAAATATATTGTTTTGTCGGCTGTAAATTGCAGCGTGAAAGTATTTTTGAAGCGATTACCGGATGGCTGAATCTAGATCAACTTATCCAAAGCGGGAGGTGCAAATGTCTTACAGCACCAACATAGGGCAAAAAGTATCAACTATCTGACCCCCGCTCCTGAATCTCAGAGGCGGGGGTTATTTTTTGAGGAGTGAATCAGTGATGCAAGCTCAACCACACATATTACAAAATTCGGTGGTGGTCTTCTCTAAGAACTACTTACCACTGGCACGTATCAACATCAAACGAGCAATCGTGCTGTTAGTCACAGGTCAGGCAGAATCGTTGAATTTTGGTACTACAAAGCAGTGGGAAGTGCGCTCACCTAGTGTTGTACTACAAGTTCCCGAACATATTCGCTTGACTGTTGGTAATCCCGAACGCCACTGGAAAGTACCACCTGTAAATCGGCGTGAGGTACTCAAGCGAGACAACCACACCTGCCAATACTGCGGTAGCACCAAGCATCTGACCCTTGACCATGTAATCCCCCGCTCAAAAGGTGGGCAGCATACCTGGGACAACGTTGTAACTGCGTGTGAGAAGTGTAATTCAACCAAAGGCGATCGCCTACCTCATGAAGCTGGAATGGTACTCAAAAGCAAGCCTAAAGCCCCAATTCACCCAGCAGTTGCATTTGCCGAACAGTTTTGGAGCGCACAACGCCTGAGTGAATCTGAGTAATTTACTTCAAACTCAATCAGAGAGGGCAATACCGCGATTACATCACAATGTCCTCTCACTTCTTCTCAAAATTTTGTAGTATGCCCTTGACACCTTGTAATACATTGTGTAGTATATATGTAGTGAAGCACTACAGCCTCTCAAAAAGGCATAGCGCAAACACTTCTGAACCATGAAAACTAAATAATTGCCATCCAACGTGGGGGTGTAGCTTAGTCCGGTTTAAAGCAGTCGCCTGTCGAGCGAAAGACCGTGGGTTCAAATCCCATCATCCCCGTGTAGCCTTGTGGACGAATAGATAAGTCGTTCTGATTCTCAGTCAGAGAGAAGCGGGTGCAACTCCCGTCAAGGCTTCCAAATGAGGATGTAGCTCAGTCGGAAAGAGCGCTTGTTTCCGAAGCAAGTGGTCACAGGTTCGATTCCTGTCGTCCTCGTAGTATGTCCAGGTCGCCTAACGGTAGGGTATTGGTCTGCAAAACCGACTGTGCGAGTTCAATTCTCGCCCTGGACTCCAAACGTTGCAGTGTAGCGATTTACGGCAAAGCCCCAAGCTCATAACTTGGTATATGCGAGTTCGACTCTCGCCACTGCTACCAAATGCACAGATGGTGTAATGGCAACACCACAGTCTCCAAAACTGTTGTTCTGGGTTCAAGACAAGCGTCTGTGCGTTGCCGTGTCCTGACCGAAAAAGCTTACATACTCGCCTAATGGTAAGGCAACTGTCTCTAAAACAGTCTATGCAGGTTCAATTCCTGTGTGTGAATCAACAGCTTTTTCAACTTACATGGCATACATGGTGCAGAAGCGAAGTGGCCGAGCGGCACGTCTTTCAAGCGTGTAATTAGCGGGTTCAAGTCCCGTCTGCACTACCAAATTCATGGGTCGGCTCGCCTACTGGTGTGGGCAACGGTCTGTAAAACCGCCGCGTTTGCGTTGCTGGTTCAATTCCAGCCCGGCCCATTCTGGAGAGATTGCTATCGGCAGGGCAAGCTGTTTGCTAAACAGTCGTGGATGTAAGTCCACTGTGGGTTCAACTCCCTCTCTCTCCGCCTTTGAGAACGTGGTGTAACTGGATAACACATCAGTCTACGAAACTGAAAAGTGAAGGTTCAAGTCCTTCCGTTCTCGCCTTACCCCCTGGTAGCTCAGTTGGTAGTAGCGCCTGTCTGAAGAACAGGAGGTCATCCGTTCAATCCGGATCTGGGGGACTGGCACATTGCCCTATAGCTCAATGGCAGAGCAACGCGCTGTTAACGCGGTGGTTGTAGGTTCAAGTCCTACTGGGGCAGCCATTTATTGGGAAGTAGGCAAACAGGCAAAGCCGTCGCACTTTGAATGCGAAGTTTGAAGGTTCGATTCCTTCCTTCCCAGCCTATGCTCCTGTAGCCCAACTGGAAGAGGCGGCTGTTTCAAAAACAGTCTGTGTACGGGTTCAACTCCCGTCAGGAGTACCAACGGGATGTAATTCAGTGGTCTAGAAGCCTTGTTTTGGGGACAAGGAGCCGTAGGTTCAAATCCTACCATCCCGACCATTTGCCCAACCATACTCCCGTGGCGAAATTGGTAAACGCTTCCGTTTGAGGGACGGAATTTTTGCAGGTTCAATTCCTGTCGGGAGTACCAAATTGGGTCGTAAAGCCCTTCGGGCATACAAGAAAGGCAGAGCGGATATGCAGCCGCCTTGTGTATGGGGTATTGGCATAGCGGCGAGTGCATCGGACTTTTAATCCGACTCAGACAGGTTCGACTCCTGTATACCCCATGAACTTACTAAAATGAGGAAAATTATGTAATATTTATAAGCCAAAATGTACACAGATGAAGCGTTAATTGCAGCCGTAAAAATTAGCTTGACCTATGCTGATATTTTGAGACATCTAGGCTTGCGAATTCACAGTTCAAAATATAATAGAGTTCAGAAAGATGTGCAGCGTTTAGGACTTGATACATCTCATTTCTTGAGAAGCAATATAGGAATGTCCAACTCAAGAAAAATCGAAATACCACTTGAAAAACTTTTAATTGACGGAACTGAAGTTCATACACATCGACTCAAAAAAAGACTAATCAAGGTAGGGCTGCTGGAAGAAAAATGTTATGAATGCGGAGTTCTTTACTGGCAAGAGAAGAAGTTATCTTTACATCTTGATCACATCGATGGAAATAGGAAAAATAATAAACTAGAAAATCTTAGACTTTTATGCCCAAATTGTCATTCACTTACAGAAACATACTGTGGCAATAAAAATAAGAAAAATAGCTATTCTTGTTTAGATTGTGGCACACAAATATCAAGGCTTGGAATCAGGTGTAGATCCTGTTCGCATAAAAACTCTGGATATGTGAAGCCAACAAAGATTGCTTGGGGCAACTTAGAGGATCTGATCAAGGAAGTAGAGGCAACATCATATACAGCTGTAGCCAAGCGTTTAGGTGTTAGCAACAACGCAGTGAAAAAACATATTCGTACAAGATTGGATTAAGGGGACTTATCCAGGTTCAACCCCTGGGCGATCCACCAAATCTTGGGCGTTTGGCAGAACGGTTATGCTCCTGACTTTTAATCAGGCTGACACAGGTTCGACCCCTGTAGCGCCCACCAAAACTTACCCCTGTAACCCAAGTGGAAGAGGTGCCAAACTTAAAATTTGGAAGTTGCTGGTTCAAATCCAGTCAGGGGTATCGCGGAGATAGAGCTATGGTGCGCTCTGGGGTCTCATAAGCCTTCACATACCGGGTTCAAATCCCGGCTCCGCTACCAAATGCTGGTGTAGCTCAATTGGCAGAGCAACTGACTTGTAATCAGTAGGTTGCAGGTTCAACTCCTGTCACCAGCTTGACTAATGCGATCGTGGTGTAACGGCAGCATCAGAGTCTTCCAAACTCACGGTACGAGTTCGAGTCTCGTCGATCGCTTTCTTAGCCCTGTAACTCAGTTGGGAGAGTGCCTCTCTTACAAAGAGGAAGCCGCTTTGCGTCTACAATCCCTGCCGGGGCTACCAATTTATGGGAGTGTCGCCTAATGGATGGGCATCGATCTTCTAAATCGATTTGTAGGGGTTCGAGTCCCTTCACTCCTGCCACATGGGGTCATAGCTCAACTGGCTAGAGCGCCTGCCTTGCAAGCAGGAGGTTATGGGTTCAAGTCCCATTGATTCCACTCTTGGTGTCTGAAGCCAAAGCGGTCGCGGCGCTGGTTTGTGGAACCAGTCATAACGGGTTCAAGTCCCGCCAGACACCCCTTATATGGAAGATGCTGCTCAAGGGAGGGCAACTAGTCTTGAAAACTAGAGCAGGGTAACACCTGGGGGTTCAATTCCTCCATCTTCCGCCTTCCACCTGAAGCCGAAAAGTGAGGCGCTGTGCTGATAACACAGATATAGGAGGGGCAGTACCTCCCAGATGGATTTTTCATAAGGATTTTGAGAAGCAGTGCAAGCCATACATAGACGCGCAGTGGCTTGCTTGCCAACAAGCATCGCCACATTCAGCTTTTACTGGACTGCGTAGTTTACCGCCGTAGGCATCGCCTTTAAGTCACATAGTCAAAAACTCAAATATCTAAAAATTTAACTTTTCAAGTTTTTGAATATCTGAAATTTCAGGTACGCAAATTTAGCCATTGCTCTAGCAAATCTTGAACAAGTTCGCTAAACTCACGCTTTTCGCCATTCTGACTGGACTTTAACAGTTCAATTTTGACTGCTGTGTGAGTATTTCTTTTAATGTAAGCAGTTACCTGTTCATAGTCAGGGTCAGAGCGTTTGGCTTTGGGTCGTCCCCGTTTTGGCGGTTCGGTTTGCAATTGGGCAACTGGCTTGAGTTCTACCTTTTCAGGTTGTTGAACTTCTGGCAATTGAATTTCTGTTTCCTGGCTTTGATTTTCTGGCTCCGGTTCAGGTTCACGACCCTTTGCTGCATCCAAAATACCTTTGAATTTGCTCACTTCATCACCTCCTGACCGATGCTTTGATAATCTCGCCAAGCAATTTTGGCGCGTGGGTCAGAAATTTTGTTAACTGGTACACCAGCTAACGCGGCTTTTTGAAAGGCAACTGCATCACGGACACTACCCTTAAATAGAGGTAATCCAGCCTCAGTTAACATTGCCCTTGCTTCTTCTCCATCTCGCCGGGGTTTAGGTGGAACGCGAGTAATAAGGATGCGAAATTTATCAGCACCTAACGAATTGAGAGTAGTAACAGTCTGCATCAGGGCATCAAGTGATAAAGCATCCGGGGTAGTGGGAAGCACAAGTAAATCACATCCTTCCACAAGTGCTTCTAAATCTTCCTGTTCCGGTCTTGCTTGGGTGTCAATGATAATGTGCTGGTAATTCTTCGCATACTTTGCAGCTTGCCGCTCATCAATCACTTTGAAGGGCAGAGCGCCACGTTTTGACCAACCGCTAGCAGAACGGTTTGGGTCGCCGTCAATAAGAAGTGTCTCGCCAAAGGCTTGTAAGTAAGTAGCTAAATGAACTGCTGTTGTGGTTTTCCCCACCCCTCCCTTGAAGGATGCAACTGTGATAATCATGGTGATATCTCAAATATTGAGTTTTTCAAATGCTGAAAACTTGAATTGTTAAATCTCTAAGTTTTTGCGTACTCAAAAACTTAACCCTCTGCGAATGTTATTACTGTACCAGCTATGCTCAGGCTTTTAAATACTTACATCTTTAAATTTTTGAATATTTGAGTACGCAAAAATCCAAAAATCTGTAAACAGTGCATTATTCTGATTCAATTTTAATTGGCTAGCAATAGTTGATTTAAAGGAATTGAGCATTCTTGCTTGTCGCCCCAGCATTTCCGAGCGATCGCTATTCCCCCTCTAACAGCTTTCAAAACATAGCTTCGGAAGTGGGAACCAAAACCCGTTTCCTTAATTTCAGCTTGTGTAGCGATCGCCTGCTGTGCCAATTCCTCTAAAGACAATTGCTGCTGATATTTTTGATGAAGTTGCCAGAGATGCGAACGCTGGTTTTCTGAAAGTAGCGGCCAAACTTGATCAATCTCGGCTTGGTTCGCCGCAACTTCTCCCCAATTAGAAATTTTTAGTAGTTTCTCAATTACCGCTTCTGTGGATTGCTGATGATTTTCAACTGGTAACTCAGCTATGATTACCTGACTTTCTGAGTCATGAGTGATGACTATTGACTCAACTTCTTCTGTTAGGGTCTGTGTTTTTTGCTCTGCGTACTGTTCTTGTAATGTAGTCAGCGTATTAATTTCGGTTTCTGCAAGTGCTGACAATTGGCAATTGGGAATTGTTGCTTGTACTTGTGCCTCCAGTTTGGCTTTGGCGGCTTTTTCTCTGGCTAGGATATCGCGCTCTACCCATGCCGTAAAAACTTCCTCTCGGCGATCGCTAACGGGAACAGCGCGACCATCGACCAAAACCAGATTCCCCTCATCATCTTTTTGGAAGTCTGGCGCGGGGACACCGTAAATCCAGACTTGGTTGCCTCGTGTTCCCTCTCGCCGCAATCGAGGGAATTTATACCCAGTAAGAGATGCTAGTTTTTGACAGACTTGCATGGGAGTATTTAGCTTTGCAAACATATTACTCTTAGCGCCAAGAATTAAACTCAAATCGGATTGATGAGTTTTTGCTTTCTCAAATACTGCTTGTGCTAATGGGTGATTGTTGCTCAATCCGTCCGTTTCTCGAAGCTCTTTGTACCCAATCCAGTCTAAAGCATCAATTTTTTTCCCAATAAAGCTTTTATTAGTATCGGGAATGAAATAATCTCCACCACCATTTTTTAAAGCGGTAGACATGACGTTTATTTCCCTATCCGGTAGAAACTCCCTACCCACGCCAAGGTAGTAATCTAATCGAATTATTGAATACCAGTTTTGATCATCTTTCTCTACTAATTCGGGAGTAACGGTCACGTTATAACGCCTTTCAATCTCACCTTTTCTGTGTTTTAACTGTTCGGACTCAGTTTTGCAATTTTGTTTATCTAGTTTCAAAAACTGTTCATCTGTAATGCTTTCAGATGCAGTTACATTCTCACAATGTCCCGCATATTCTGATTTGCAGTTGTTGTAAATTTCTTGCTTAGTAGTTTCTACTTCTGCGGGTTCGGGTAATTCATCTGCGCTGACTTCACAGATGATATGTCCCTCAGATTTCAAATCACTAATGATTTGCGATTCATAGCTATTCATCCCATCATTGATGATTGCCCCTAACTTCGCCCAAGTATTAATGCAAATGCTCTCAAAATTGCCTTCTATCGATTCCTCAAATCCCAAATCAACGAGCTTTTTAATATTGGCTTTATTCTTGATGTACTCACCTGCTAGTAATGCCTTGACACTATTGGAGCCATTGCCTACCCTATTGATGCCTACTGGATTAAGCCAGATGTAACGAGGGACTGGAGGGCGGTAACGTGATAAATGCTGTCTGACACCATCGGTAGTTTGTACGCCTTGAAAAATCCCAAAAACATAATCAAAATGCTTTTCTTCAATTGATACCCCAGTCTCAATGGTCGAGGTAGTTAGAACAAGGTCATAGTTTTTAATTACCTCATTTAAATCATCTGTACAGCCAAAAGCCGGATGACCAAGAGTAGTTGTACTTTTAGAATCAATTCGTAAAATTCTCAGGTGTGGCAGCAGTTTTTTATAGTACGCCTCCAAATTGCGAGAACCCCATTTAGAACTAGCCCGTTGTCCAGACAAAGCAACAAAGCACTTATCCCCATTCTCTAGTTTTTGGGTAAGGATTTTTACTAATTGTGCTGGATTATTACCCTGTACTAAATTTACCTGCCAAGGCTCTACAAACTGAAATGTATTTTCCACGAGAAAAGTGTCAATCTCTTGCCCAAGCAGCCCTTTGATAAAGTCAATACCAATATCGTTTAAGTCAGCATCGGCAATGAAGATTTTCCCACCATAATTAACAACATTTTGTAGCAGGCGTTTGAAATTTTTGATGATGGCTACGCGATCGGTCTGACAAGTCGAACTGCTCAACAAATGCCAGATTAGCTGCATGATTTCATCCAAAATCAACCAGCAGCCTTTCCACTCATCAGGGTTAAATTTGGCTTGGCTTTTTGGATGTAAGCTATCAATTACTAGCCCCATTCCGAAATGTGAGCCTTGCTCAGTCTGCTTCACTTCGGTAATGAAAGGTAATCCCAGTTTTTTTACAAGCTGGGTTGCCAGTTGCACCCGATGGGTAATTACTAACACTCTCCTCTCACCAGCGCGAATTATCGGGTCAGTTAGCCACTGAAGCAAGTGAGTTTTACCTGTGTTCTTTGGCGATTTCAAGCCTATTAGCTGCTTACCCAAAGGAATAGCCAACTCACCCAAGTAACGCTGATTTAAGTTCAAATCTGGGGTGTATGTGAGCCGCCTTAGTTGCTTGGTGTTCCACTCATCTAATTTCAGAGCATCGCAGTAAATAGTATCAAATTGGTCGCGGCCGTAAGCGGCTAGTACATCATCAATCCCTTTGCCTAATGCCAAATGCCACCCCATTACTCGGACTTCACAACCACGCAAAGATAAAAGCTTGGCAGTTTTAGCGATCGCACCATTCACGCTTCTAACCGTGGTGCGCTTCACATCGGCATCGAAACAGAAATAAATTCGCCTGCCTGATTGAGCATAAGTGGCTAACTGTGGGATTAGGTACGGTGCGCCGTTATTTTCGCCGTATTCATCCTTTGGTTGGCGACGGCCTCCCCATACTCCGGGTATACCAATGGCGACATAACCACAAGATAAGATTGCAGCTGCTTTTTTAGCACCCTCGCAGATGATAACGGGAATTTGGGTATTCTCTCTCACCCATCGCCAAAAATCACCAAAAGGTAAACTTTGGTAATTTTCTGGTAGTGCCACATCGTAGCGGCGGCTAATTAATTCCCAGATCCGGGCGGGAATCCGTAAGGCAAAAATTTCTGTGTCAACTTTGGGGGGATGCTCATACTTAATTGCCTTGCTGTTACCCTCATCTATTCTTGGCGTGTTGGGCTTGAAGCATCCCCAATCGGAATCTTCACCAGTGATAATATTTATTCCGCTACACCACCAACCACCATTAGAGAGGTGAGCATATCGCCGCATATCCCCATCGCGTAGCCGCCCATCGTTGCGGCGGCTGATTTTATCGGAGTAGAGCAAGTAATCAAAAGCGGCATTCCCTGACAGCGATTTGAAGTTAAGTGCCGCTATCTCACTGTCAATCCCACTCTCACCCCACTCTTGCCAGTGGCTTGCTTCAAAATCTTCTCTGGCTGGCAAAGTATAAGGTGCGGATGGCTCTTTGAATCCTTGATAATTACCCAGTGCTTGAATTTCGCTATCATGGTGATGGCTACGCCCAGAGCAGGCATCGCCTTGCGCCATGTCATTTTGGTTGTCGGCTACAACAACTTGATGGACTTTTCCATCTCTGGACTCAAGTCTTGAGACTTCATGCAAAGCCCAAGGGGTACTTCTGAGCTTACCTCGCTTGTTGAATTTTCTAAAAACCTGCCTTAGTTCTTGATTTAGTGATTTTTGGGGTGAGGCTATCTTGCCGAATCCTTTGTGATTCATACTGCCACCCCTCCAACCTTGGCTTCAATTTGGAGAAGTACGGCGGCCACCTGACCACTAAACCAGCCAAGCTTAACTAATCGCTGTAAGTAAAAGGACTCCTCTAAGTTGAGGTTAGGCGATCGCAGTAACTCATCCGGGTCGGGGCATGGTCTTAGAGCAACGTCACAGCAACCCGCTTTTAAATATTTGGTGCTAGTTCGGCGATCGCTTATATGGTTTGATAATTCCGAAATTCGAGATTCTTGATTGTTGGGGAAAGTTTGCGTTAGAATACTAGGCTTTTCATTCGCAAACCCCTGTCTGTCAGAAGTGAGGGGTTTATTCATTGGGTTGTCCTTTGTTGGTTTGGACAGCCCCTTAACTTTTAAATTTGCAGATTGTAGGGATTAGTCGGTAAGCTAGAAGAATATATAAATTCGTTAGACTTGCTTGTTGCATTGTCTTGGGCTGAAACGTCTGATAAACGTTTCTTTGGGCGTGTGTGCTTGTGCTTACCGTTGGTTAATCCTTGCGATCGCACTCAAAAAGCTGAAGGCTGTGTAGCTAGCATTTTTTTTGCTATTTATTCTGTGAATTTTAGAGAAATTGATAAAAATTTTATATCTTTTGTGTAGTCCTCAAAAATACGAATTATTGATAAGGCGATCGCTTTCCTTAAGGAAATCTCTTCATAATCCACTCCCACCATTGCGATCGCCTGAGCTAGTTTTGTGGATCAATCCGTGTTAGCTGTAGCAATATTGCGCCAAGCTGATTTAATGCTGCGTTAGTAGTGCGCTGGTGTTCTTCAAAGTTACGCTGATGTTGTTCATGGCTATCACGTAACTCAAGTAACACATCATCCAAAATCGCGCTACGAGCAAGAACTCGGTCAACGTTGCTGGTTAACTCATTTACGTTATCAGTCAAGTTGTCAATCTTTACTGTGAGGTTAGCTATAGCTTCAGTATTTCTGATAGCTAGATTTTCTATACGGTCAAGTCGGCTTGGTTGTTCTGGTGTATCTGTCATTTCCCTGCCTCAATCATCTTGGCGATCGCCTCTTTATCAAAACAGTCCAGGTAGCTTACCAGTTCTCGAAATTGTTGGTATTTCTCCTCAGCATAGCTATCGGGTGTAAAGCCTAAAACTTCACAGAATTTCAAATAGTCAGCCCGCCAATTAAAGTTATTTAGCGCTGTCGTAAAATTTTCTGCTGTTTCTAGTGCTTCTGGCGATATCTCTGGCTTTTCTGTGTCATGGGTTGCTAATGTTTCGTTCATGCGGCCCCCTTACCTTTGTCAGTTAAGGAATTTTTTTGTAGTAGATTGCGTGCCTCTAAAGCTTCTTCAATCAAAATTGCTGCTGTCTGACTTTGAGAGCGTCGTTCTATCCCTGCAAGGTTTTTGACAAGTTCGTAGACCTCATCAGTTAGCACTACATTCACTCTTCCACTCATTGTGTTATCCGTGTTCATCACTCTACCTCATGATACGTCTTGTAATTTAGAAATGGAATAACACATATTGCACAATCTGTGTCATTAGATGTATGATGACACAAGAAGCAATCGATCAACAACAAGCCACTAATTAGCGTCTTACGAGTACCCCAACGACTTATAGAGTAAGGGGTTTAGCGATTAAGAGCGACATTGTGATGTGTACTTATTCTGATTGCTAGCTAGTTACTATCTGATTCACATTGATTACTGTAGTAAACCCATGAAACCTAGACGGAGCAAACATTCTACAGACATAGACTCATTCCTTGATTTCCCATCTACCAAGACATATTTAGCTGAGGTCTTGGGTGTTAGCCGCTCGACTTTGGTCACTTGGGAGAATTTAGCCTTCTGGAGAATCCCCAGTTTCAGAGATGCCTACCCCAAAAAAGCCGATAACACTCATGATCGCGAGTCGCCCTTGTCGCCCTATCAAGCATGGGTTTTGGGGAGAGTAGGGCGATTAATGGCTCAACTCCGACGCAGCGATCGCGTCAAAGGCTATATCGCCAAAAACCCGAATGATTTTTCTAGATACCGCTATCAGCAAGCATTCCAGCAAATCCAAAAAATCCAAAAGGGAGCGTAAATCATGGCAACACGGAAGAGAACCACAGCACCAACAGCAGACACAGTAAGCATTCATGATGCTTGCTTAAGATATATGACCACGGAACAGAGCTTGAGACTGGCTTTAAGCCATGTTCGCCCTGATGATTTCGACACTGTAAAGGCAGTTTCGGAATTAGATTTAGAAGCGATCGCCTCATACTTTCAGCCAGAATTACCAACTGTGGCTAGCACCTCAGAGTTACCTGAAAATTCACAAAATTTAACACAGCAAACATCTGAGCCAGCTACAGAACAGCCACAAAATGCCCTATCCCTACAAGGGCAACAGCAACATCTAACAGCCCCTACCCCCGGCTCAAGCCCTAACGCCCAAATGACGCTGATTGAACAGCTAACTAGGCAGGCATCAGAAGAAATTGCAGCAGTAGACGCTATAGCCCAAGTTAAGAACCAACTGATTCTAAATAACTTGGCTGTGCGAGATACGGAACTAACAGAGAGTATCAATCAGCACTGGCAACACCAAAAGCAAGGATATTTGGGAGCGATTAGAGATTTGGCTGGACTTGCACAACAAAAGCCAGAAGTTACCCCAGATGAAACTGACCTGACCCAAGAAATTGAAGGCATCATCACCGAACTGGGAAAAAAGCTAATCGCGTGAGAGCGATCAACATCCTGTTATCTCCCCTCGACTTTGTTAACTGGTTATTAGAAAGAGTACTAACGCCATGACTTTTACAATTTCCGGCATTGAATCAGAGGTAAATATGAGCGGTAATTCCTTACCAGAGCTAGTTGCTCAAGCTCAGGAATTACTTGGGCAAATTCGCCAGCATCCACAGTTTAAAGGCTTGCGTTTTGATTGTGATGTAGCTCTTGGTGACGTTAAGCAATATTTCAACTACTTGGAATCGGCTGCTAATGCTGAGTTAGAAGTATCTCGGTTTGAAGGTTTTACAGAATGATTTTCGGTGGCAATACAAAGCAATCGCTGTCTCGGACAAAGTAAGCGATCGCCTGTGAATAGCAAATGGAATGCAGTCTCCGGCGATGAAAACTACAGAAAAATTATCTCATGAATACAGAACAAATCAAAGCAATTCTGAGAGGTTGTTCAGCATCCTTACAAGTAGTTTTGAGCGATGCTAACTATCAGAAAATCCAACAGCATGAATATTTTTCAACTAACAATGATTTGATGTTAGGCGACGCAGTTCAAGCACTAAATGAGGTGTTAGCGGCTATTGACGATGTTGAATATCTAGCTCTCACAAAGCTCAACTAATTTGCTAAAAAATATCAAAGCCATGACGCATATTCAGATAAGTTCGCTGATTGGCTTTTTTAATTTTGCAATTTCTTATTAGCAATATGGACGAACTAAATAGTCAAATTGAGAATGCAAAGACGGATGAGAAAGAGCTAAACAAAGTCCTGAAGAAATATGACTTAGATGAGGAATTAGGACTTGAGTTTAGCGAAATAGACAAGGCATTTAGGCAATTAGAAATTAAATATCAATCCCTACTGAACACTAGAAAGTTTTTGAGCAATGGCAAGAATTGACACTACAAAAGCAGCCGCGAAAGCTGTAGCTGAGAAGTTAGCAGGGCGTAACCAAAACTCGACATCTAGCACTAATTCCACATCTGCTACCCCTGCGACTACTCCCATAGATAGCCGCATCCCTGGCTTACTAACTGTCACCCCTGACTTAGTACCGGGAATGATGCCACCATTCCAACCCAATCAATACCATATTTCAGATCCCCTAAATCCTCCCGAAACTCTCCCACAGGCAACTCAAAGCCAGCTTGATAAAGGGATGAAAATCTATGAAGGTGCAACGCGATCGCTCAAATTGACCGGGGCAGCGCTCGACCTAACACGCGAGAAATTTACTGTAATTGGTAAACACTCAAAGGCTTTTGGCGCTGGCATCCAAGCAGCTACCGAGATTGAAAAAGTCAAGGGTAATTATTTGGATTACCTTAATCAAAAAGAGGTAACTACCCAAAAATCAGTTGCTTTAGATGTTAGTCAAGTTAAGACGAGCGCTGACACGAATATCTCGGTTTATAGCAAAGACGAACTAAATCAAAAGTTGTTACAAGCACAAATTAAAGCTGAAGAATTGCGACTAAAAACTGTTGAATCACAGGGCAATCTAGCAAGCTTCAAAGCCCAATTGGGTGATTATCTGGAGGTAAAATCATGAGATTATCCTACAGCTTAGGGCTAAGTGCTTTTAGCTTGTGCGCTGGCTTGGCAGTAGCTTCTGGAGGGTTCACCAACGATATAGCCAAAGTAATCTCTATGCTTGGTGTGGGAGCATTGCCAGCAAGTTTTATTACTTACTTTATCGCGGATAATAAATCACAGAGATTGCTAAATGATGCTGAAAGTAAAAACGAACAAGCAGGTAAGACACTGCATAAAATAATTAGGGATTTTGACACTTGCAAGTCAAAGTTAACTAACGCTAGCAGCCAGCTAGAATCCTTGAGAGATGAACTCAAAGAAGCAAGAAATACCATCAACTCGTTAGGCCACAGCAAGCTAGAAAACACGGGTTTAATTGCCCAACTGCAAGCTAAGTTGAACCAAGCGTTTACCCAATCACAGCAAGAAAAACAACGTATTGAATATTTAGAATCCGAATGTGAGCAATGGGAATTTAACTTTAAATCTCAAGTAGAAACGGAAGCTAATCAACGTTTTCAACTTGCTAAGTCTCAGGAATTAGAGAAAATTTACTTAGAGCATGACTCGATAACCAGTGAAGCTATGCAGTTATTTAGACGGCTGCAATCCTGGGGTGAGAAGGTAGCGCACGGACATCAAAGCAAAGCAGAAATTATCAAGAGTTTAGCAAGTAGCTACAACGAAAATTTAGATGAGGTTGGGGAGGCAATCGCTAGTGAGCGCCAAAATTATCTTTTGCAAATCGAATTACTAAACGAGCGTATAGGTCAGCTACAGCAACAATTGCTTGGTGATTTAATAGAACCCGTGTATGGTGAATTTGGCTTTGATATCAACGGGAAAATCGCCAACGAAATAGCGCGTACCTTGTTTAGTGATCTCAGGCTAGCTTTGAGCGTTAAAGGCTTTCAGGTGAAGCCTGACGGTGTTGTAGACATTGGCTATGGCTATTCCCGGTCTGTGCATCCCAAAGCCATTGCAGAAGCAATCAGCAAACATTCTGACACGCTGGCTAAAAAGTTAGGACTATTCAAAATAACAAGCGTTCGCAAGCTAGAAATAACCGATTGTATTGTGGTCAGTTACCGTATGGGCCCAGCCATCAAAACAGATGAAATTAAGCTGATGGTTGGGACTCCTGACGAATTTATAAACTACGTCACTTCTCACCCTATCCGCTATCGGCTGATTGCAGATCCGGGCGTTGGTAAAACCCCAACCACTGCGGTAATGATTAGCGAAATTCTCAAAGCTGGTTGTACTCGTGGCAATACTGGCAAGGGCGAGAAAGTGCCTAATACTCTGGTTACAGTGTCTTATCCTGGTGCTGTTGCTTCACTCAAAGATAGCAACTATCCTTTAGAGCATTTCCTTAAGTATGGCGACACAACAGCCGCGATTAAATCCTTTGATGATTGCCTAGACGACGGAAATTTTCGAGTTCAAAACCCCACATTCGCTGCTAACTTCTTTCAAATTTGGGCATGGGATGAATTAGATAACACCCTAAATTCTTGCAGTGAGCCATACAAGGCAGGGGAAAACCTCAAGAAGATTCTGAAACAGTTTGGTCATAATAACATCGGCTGGATTGTGTCTGGTCAATCAGTGATGACCAAACAAATCCCAGGTTTTACTAATGATGATCGGTCACTTTTTACCGAAATAATCATTGGCATTCCCAAAATCAGACATTATCTGAATACCTACGGCAAGGGGAAAAACAGCGAGTCTAACTTGGCTAAGTTGATTCGGAACTTAGACGCAATTGAAGAATACATCGACCATAAAAATGAGTTAGTTACCGATGATGCGAGATTATTAAGAGTAGCCTTAGTAGTCGATTCTCGCTCACCCAAACTTTATTTTTTACCTAATTTAGATAAAGTCAGTTTTAACTATCAAGAAATAGAGGATACAAAGCGACTGGCAAGGGTTGCCAAGTCCCCTGACACGAATGACACGAGATTGACAAGGGATACTTTAAAGCCAAGCACAGTAAGCACTGACACGGTGATGTCAGTCGCGTCATTTCCGACTATAGGGGGTAGCCGCCAAAGTGACACAAAGCCTTATTGTCCCCACTGTGGTCACGCAAATCTAACCGTGAGAAAGGATAAAAGATATTACTGTTTGAACTGCAAAAAAATAACAGTTTCTAACAAAATAGTTTGGAAATAAATATATGGACTTGGATGATATTACGACACTTATCTATCAGCCTAAAAATGACCATGAGCCGGGATTTATCTATTTAATGGAAGCAGAGGGCTATCACGGGCTAATTCCTGGTTGTTACCTCCGTCGTTACAAAATTGGGTTATCTCGTAATCCCGAAGCTCGACTTGATAACTTTCATAGGAATCAACCACCTTGTAACGTGAAAATCCTCAAGACTATTTATGTAGAGGATATGGCAGATGTAGAGGGTGAATTACATCAACAATTTAGCCAATGCAATGTTGAGTTAATCAAAAGTCAAGAGTGGTTTGATTTTAATCCAGTGCAATTTCTGATGGTTAACTGGGAATTTGAGAAGCGATCGCTACACGTCTTTAGCATTAGCGACTTGCCAATTAAGCTAATCATTTTCAGCATGATCGGGCTATTGTCCGTGGGTGCGATCGCTGGCAGATTGACAAATCAACCAGTTAACTCCGTGATACAGCCACAAGATAAATTGACAAAGTAAGCAAAATTAAGGGAGGTTGTTAGCCTCCCTTTGGGTTTTAGAACGGTGTGTTACCAGTCTCGTTTACCTTGGCGAGATATCCCCGCCAGTAGTCTCCATCCTGGCTTTTGGGTGGTAATCCAATCGCCGCGTCGAATTCTCCGTCAAAGTAGTCGCTAGTAGGTTGGAATTGTTGAGGTTGAGCAATTGTGAGTAACATGAGAATACCTTTTATTTTTAAGCTGCGGGTTAGTAGCCCGCTTTTTCTGTGGTTTTTTCAACCTGTTATTAGCATAGCTTAACCTGTTATTTAATGTCAATAACCTGTTAAAAATATCTTACAGGTTATTGACACTGGCTAACTTGTTAGTTAAGTTAATAACAGCTTAGAAATAAAGGGGAGTCAGTCAGATGTCTAAAGCAGTTCAGGAACAAGTAGATCAACTCTTTGTTGCGGTCAAAGATTTGCAAAGCCTTGAAGAGATCAAGCCACACTGTGAGAAGTTCAACGAGTGGATAAATACCAACACTAACTACAGCATTAAAAGCTTAGGCACTGTGCTGAGTCGGGCTGGCTTCTATAAAAAATTCAAGTCACTGCCATTAGAGCAAGGGAAAAACGCTGATTCTGTACCCAAGCATGATGCCCAAGGCAACGTAACAGGTTATGAGTTAAAGCACTATGTTTTACTGCTGTGTGGTCTGGATAAAAAGGATTGGGAGGAGCGTAACGAGTCAACACGGGTAAGCTTACGCCTCGATAATAGTCAGGAAATCAGCCCAGACGAATATTTAGAAGTAACAGGTAAGCTGTTAGAATCCCAAGACCTCCATGAAGTAGCAGTGGGGTTAATTGCTGCCACTGGCCGCCGCCCTCATGAAATTCTGGCTCGTGCCAAGTTTGCGGCTGTTGAGGGTCAAAGCTATCAGGTAATGTTCACTGGGCAAGGTAAAAAACGGGGAGATAAGCCAGTATTCCCCATCGCTACCCTTTACCCTGCTAGCTACATAATTGATCGGTTGAATTGGTTAAGAAAGGAGCCAACAACTAAAGCACTGTTGGCAGAGGTGGCTAACGAAAATTCCACAGACCTTTCAGCCCAAAACCGCGCTATTGACAGCCGCCGCAATGGTTCGTTGAACCGGGTAGTACGGGCATACTTTGGGGATAAGGGAAATAAAGCACCGATTCTAAATTTTCGACACGGGGAAGAACAAGACAACTGCAAAGCACTCCGAGCCGCATATCTAGCACTGGCTACTGAGCGCGATTGTAGTGGGGCGATCGGTTCCAAGATGCTACACGCCGCTAGGTTAGCCGGTCACTTTGTTAAGGATGCTCCCACTGACCGAGATTTACAAAATCTTGTAACCACTTTGGGGTATGCCGATTACTACCTTACAAAGCCTGTAGGTTTCCCCGATGCTCCATCAAAAGAAAAACTTTCAAATGTTCGGGTTAGTTCTTCGGATTTAGAAGCTATTCGCCACTTGCAAGAGGAGTTAAATCTACCCAATCAGCAATCAGCTATTACCTATTTGCTTGAGTCATTTAAAAATCGGTTGGATACTGCAAAGCAATTACAGTCAGCACAGCAGAGAGTTGCCCAATTAGAAACAGAGATTAAAGAGTTACGCCAAAGTAATAACCAGTTAGAAGACATTAATAACCAATTAGATATAACCAACAAACAATTACAACAGGAGAAAGGAGCTATGGAAACCACAGCACAGCAACCCCAAACAGTTACTCTAAATGTGACCGAGTTAGATTCTTGGCTAGAGAAAAAAGTTATTGAGGTGGTGAACAAGGTAACTGGAGGGCAAGGTATCGCCCCCGCCGCCAAGGTTATCCCTGCCAAGGTTGCACCACCCATCAAAGAAGAGATTGACTGGCAAGCCAAAACCGATGCTGAGGTATGGGGGAGCAAAGCTACCTTAGCGGCTGTAGAAAAAATCCGCAGGTCTTATCAAGCTATCTGTTTGTATAACGATAC
>JAHHHR010000083.1 GCA_019359245.1 Nostoc desertorum CM1-VF14
ACTGACAAACTCTGATCCAAGTATTACATGGTATCACCGCTATCAGATCCACAAACACCTTGAAACCTTACACAGTAAGGTATTAATTCCTCTTACCTTCAAAAATGAGCGAACGTACAGTAAATAGGAAGGAAACTACGTTGGAGAGATTCATTACTAAATGTGTTTTTGCCATAAGCTGTAAAACATGAGGAAATTCAGCAATCAATATATAGCCATATTTTCAGAGATGATTTGCTGATGCTCAAGTAAATTATTCAAAGAGGAATGATGAACAGAAGATTTATTTTTCTAGCTTCAGCTTTTGGGTTAAGTGTACTTATAGGAGCCTGTCAGCCTGGTACAGAGCCTCCAACAACTGCACCACCAGCAGCGCCATCACCTGCACTGCCATCAGTAACTCCAGCCAGTCCTTAGTGCCATATATTACTACTGTGGAGAGCAACTGGAGTTCCTAATTCGTTGTCCGATTAAATCATGCTGTGGTTTAAGGTAGGTTCAAGCGTTTACGCGCACCAAAGCGAAACAGCTTATCAGGTAGTATCGCTCTCAAGCGAGGCAACCATTGTGCCTCATTGCCAACACGGTAGCGTAATCGTGGTGATGAGCTTGAAGCAATACGAGCAATTGCTTTTGCAACCTTGTCAGGATTGTCACCTTGTGCAATTGCGCCCTGGACAGATGAGAAAATTACATCACGTACAGCGTCATAATCACTATAAGTTACGGTAGGCTGTAACATGGCTTGGTTAAAATTGGTCTTAAAGTAGCCAGGCTCAACTAAAGATACTTTAATATTGAATGGGTCTAGTTCCACACTTAATGCTTCACTATAACCTTCAAGTGCAAACTTACTTGCAGAGTAAAAACCTTGACCAGGTGCGCCGATCAGCCCTGCCACTGAACTCATATTGATAATATGCCCGCTACGTTGCTGTCTCATAAAGGGCAAAACAGCATTAGTAAGACGTACAACACCCCAAAAGTTCGTCTCAAAAATCTCCTTAGCTTGTTCTAAAGAAGTTTCCTCAATCATGCTGGCATGAATTTGCCCAGCATTATTCACAAGTATATCTATGTGGTTAGTCCGTGTAAGTAAGTGATTAATACACGATTCTATTGAGGCACTTGCCAAGAATAAATCAGCCCAGCCGTATCAATAATATTTTTGGCAAAACCGAGATATCTAGGCGCTTTCGCCCTCAAGGCGAAAGCGACGGCTGGGCTGATTTATTTATTGGATCTCCCTGAAGAATCAGATGTAACATCCAGCGTCAACATTTCTACGCCCTGTGAGGCTGGATGTTCTTTGCGACTCGTACCAAAAACACAGTAGCCTACAGTAGCCAGTTTTTGAGCAATTAACTGCCCAAACCCAGATGATGCACCAGTAACTAAAACAACTTTTTGGTTGGTCATCAGTTTTTAGCTATCTGCTTTATGTTCATGATATTCGGAGATATGTTCATATACCTGCTCTGGAAACTGTAAGTCTTTGTAGACGTTACAAGCATCTGGATCATCAGGATTCGGACAGATAGGAAATTCTTGTTGGGACTGCCATTGAAGAATACGCTCCCGTCGAGGCGGGTTATAATCTTTACCTTGTACTTGTAGAAAGAGGGAACGTGCTTCTTGCTCAGTGAAGTCTTTATCTTTTTGAAGATACTCAATTAACTCATGCTCACTTAAGAAATGACGTGCCACCATTGCAAATACTAGCCTGCCGTAATGGCCAATATCATTGCCTGCATCAAGAGACTCTTGCAGATGCGCCATCATATCGTTTTTTTGCAGTTCTTCAATTGCCATGTATCTTCACTTCCTTGTTTCTGAGTGTTGGGTTAGATTCATTTTCAGTACTTTTTATAGTACTTGTGTACTGTACAAATGTCCTATCCCGGATTTCTCACAAAGAGATAGAAAAAGAGGATCAAAAACTGCGAAAATGTATATGTAGAAAGCATTTCAGCAGTTGTAGAGCATGACCCCAGCTTTGACAGATCGTATACAAAAACAGTTCAGATTTGAACAGCCAAAGTCACCTCCAATCGTAGTTAATTTTCAGGGTGGACAAGTAACATCTGATGCAGGTTTAAGCCTAATTGCTGAAATAGATAGAAAACTGCAAATCACATCACAGTTTGCACTATGTTTCCAAGATTACCGAAAGCCTTATCGAATTGACCATTCAATAGAAAACTTAATTAAACAACGAATCTACGGGTTGGTCATGGGATACGAAGACTTAAATGACCATGAAGAATTACGTCATGATCTAATGTTTGCGCTAGCATTGCAAAAAAGAATCGGTAGAGAAAATGAATCAGTTATTTTAGCAGGAAAAAGTACATTAAACCGATTGGAACATTGTCCTGAAGATATAGAACAAGGAGCAGACAGTCGTTATCATAAAATCGGGCATTCTCCATCAGAAATTGAAAGTCTATTTGTCAAAATATTTCTAGAATCTTACGTCAAAGAACCAAGACAAATTGTTTTGGATTTAGATGTAACTGATGACTTAGTACACGGCAATCAGGAGCAAGTTTTCTTCAATACTTATTATGGGGGATACTGCTATGCTCCACTTTATATATTTTGTGGGAAACACTTATTAGCAGCCAAACTTCGCCCTTTTAATGTAGACCCAGCATTTGGGGCATTAGAAGAATTGCAGAGAGTCATTAAACAAATACGTCAAAAATGGCAGAATGTTGAAATTCTGGTACGAGGAGATAGTGCCTATGCTAGAGAAAATATAATGAACTGGTGTGAGTCTCTTCCAGGAGTTGATTATGTATTTGGATTGGCGCAAAACAGCCGTTTAATGAAGATGACTACAACGATTCAAAGTAGAGCGAAGCTTGAATTTGAGCAAAAATTATCAACAGTAGTTTCATTTTTAGAAACCGTATTTAAACCAGAAGAACAACTTTATGAATTTGCTTCTGACTTGATTAGTAACTCAATTTGGTATAAATCGTTAGATTATAAAACTCATGAATCTTGGAGCCGTAGTCGTCGTGTTGTTTCTAAAGTGGAATATGGAGTAAAAAGGACTAATATTCGTTTTGTTGTTACTTCACTTCCCACTAATAAAGTATCTCCTGGCAAACTATACACACAAAAATACTGTAAACGAGGGGAAGTAGAAAATCGCTTTAAAGAACAACAACTAGAACTTTTTAGTGATAGAACAAGTACCCACACATTTGCAGGAAATCAGTTACGTTTATGGTTCTCTTCTCTTGCTTATGTTTTGATGAATGCATTGCGTCAACAATGTTTAGCAAAAACTGAATTACAAAATGCTACTGTTGGGACTATTCGGACGAAATTATTGAAGTTAGGAGCGTTAATTACTATAAGCGCACGCCGCATTTTAATTGCGATTACTAGCTCTTGTCCATATAAACATATCTTTGCTGCTGCTCATATACGTTTAAAAATGTTCCCTAATACTGCTTAATTTGAAGTTAAATTGCCTTTTACTTATTTCTAATTAATGATACTTTAGGCTTGGGTTGATTCAAGTCTTGTTTTGAAATGCGGACATTTTATAAACAGAGCATTTTGATTTTAGTACCAGTAAAAAAATAGTAACTATTTTAGCTTTATAACTGCGGCTTTATACTTAATCTATCTCCGCGCCTAAATTTTGATTGAGGATGTATCAAAAAAATGCCTCACATCCGGTCATGTAAATTGATTTTTTACTGCTTGTGAGAAATCCGGGCTATCTCTTGTGGCTGAATATGAAGAGACATTTACTTAGCCACAAAAAGTACAGCACTTACACGAGTAGATATTCCTTAGAGAGAAATGGCAATTATGTCTGGTTCCAGGTTCATAGTTCGGCGATATTTACTTTAAAAAGCTACGCCCAAGCACTTCAATTGTTAGGGGCAATGTTACCGTTTACTGCTATAGGCATAGCTCACCTTTACAGTAAGCTAAATTCAAGAAGTGGTGAAATCAAATCACTGCGTACCACCAAGGTACACCGACGTCAGGGTATCGCCTCAAAGATTCTCGAACACATCATCAAAATTTTTTATTAGAAGTTCACCTATTTATGAACTAGTGTTTCTTCCTGATGAAAGAGAAATTAAGCATCAACATTTTCTAAAGTGGGCCTAAACAATTAATCTTGATGCGATCGCCATTGTTATCGCTTGTTCGCATCGTGTTTGAAGTACGAATTTTAGCATTGGTTTTGACAGCAGGCGGAGTTAATGAAGGTTTCACCAAAAAGAAATGACTTATGGAATATCGGCAGTTAGGTAAACACGGCATTCGGGTTTCGGAAATTTGTTTAGGGTCATGGCTTACCTATGGTGGTGCAACGGCAGAAGACACTGCCGGTCAATGTATTAAGCAAGCCTATGATTTGGGAATTAATTTCTTTGACACAGCAAATGTTTATGCCGAGGGAGAAGCTGAAAAAATTGTGGGTAAGGTGCTGCGGCAGTACGCGCGTGAATCCTATGTTTTAGCAACCAAAGTTTATTTCCCAATGGGTAATGGACCCAACGATCATGGACTATCACGCAAACATATTCTGGAGCAATGTGATGCCAGTTTGAAACGATTGGGGCTGGACTACATTGATCTCTACCAGGCACATCGTTATGACTCGACCGTACCTCTGGCTGAAACCCTGATGGCATTTGATTACCTGGTGAAACAGGGGAAAATCCTTTATTATGGGGTTTCTCAATGGAGTGCTGGACAACTCGCCCATGCGACCGACCTGACCCGGTTGACAAATCTCGCACCAATCGCATCAGATCAGCCTCGCTACAATATGCTTGATCGCACGATCGAAAAAGAAGTGTTACCCCTATGCCGTCGAGAAGGGATTGGCATAATCAATTACTCACCCTTAGCGCAAGGACTACTGACTGGTAAATACAAACCTGGGCAATCATTACCCCAAGGTTCACGGGCAAGTGACCCGAAACAAAATATGTTTTTAAACAATGGGGAACTAGATCAGCAGCAGTTGCTCAAGGTGCAGCGGCTATTGCCCATTGCCGAGCAAGAAGGTTTGAGCTTGAGCCAATTGGCGCTTACCTGGTGCTTACGCAATCCTGAAATTAGTAGCGTCATCATCGGTGCAAGCAAACCAGCACAAGTACAGGAAAACGCTAATGCATCGGGTAAACAACTGTCTTGGGCAACAATTCAACGCATTGAAGAAGTTCTGGAAATGGAAATCAGCGATCGCGTCACTGTCGGTGCTTGAGTCGTTTTCAATTCAATGAATTCATATCGCCAATCTATCGGAGTCATCAGGAGTTTTTAATTAATGCATATTAACTATGACAGCCTACTCAGGCTCATCGCCTTTGCATTCGCCTTACTACCCGGTTTCCTGCTGCTAGATCGCTGGTGGCGCGAACGGATTTATGACCTGCAAGGTAAAACGATTCTGCTCACAGGTGGTTCACGCGGATTGGGGCTGGTGATGGCACGCCAGTTGATTGATGCAGGCGCACGGATAGCGATCTGTGCGCGGGATGAAGCAGAACTTGAACGCGCACGAACCGAACTGGAGCAACGAGGTAAAGAAGTTTTCGCGCTGACCTGTAACGTGACAGATCAAGCTCAGGTTGAGCAAATGGTACAACAGGTAAAAGAGCGCTTTGGAAGAATCGACATTCTCATCAACAATGCCGGAACGGATATTATTGGTCCACTAGAAACCTTGACCATGCAGGACTACGACGATCTGATGAAACTGCATTTTTGGGCACCGCTCTACGCAACCTATGGCGTTTTGCCAGAGATGCGGCAGCAAAAGAGCGGACGAATTGTAAATATCTCCTCCGTCGGAGGAAAAGTGGCATCTCCGCACATGGTCGGGTATTGTGCCAGCAAATTTGCCCTGGTTGGGCTGTCCCAAGGAATGAGAACCGAGTTGGCAAAAGATGGAATTACCGTTACAACTGTATGTCCTGGTTTCATTCGCACTGGAGTTGTGGATCATGCCGTGATCAAAGGGCAACACCGCAAGGAATTTGCTTGGTTCAGCATTAGTGATTCGCTACCGTTGATTTCTGCCAGCGCAGAAAAGGTTGCTCGTGCCACAATCGCTGGACTACGCCGGGGCGCTACGGAAGTGATCGTGCCTTTGCCAACTTGGCTCTCGGTCAAATTCTATGCTCTGTTCCCTGGACTAAGTACTAATCTATTCAGTTTGGTAAATCAGCTTTTACCAGAACCGGGTGGAATTGGCAAAGAGCGGGCATTTGGCAAAGACAGCCACTCAGCCTGGTCGCCTTCCTGGTTAACTTATTTGAGCGATCGCGCCGCACGACGGAATAACGAACTTCCGGTAACTGAACCAAAAGATACGAACGAGGTTAAACAGGTGGGAAGGAATGGGAAACTATCGCCCCAAGCGATTGAACCGACCCTTGCAGAAGATAAGCAATCTGGAAGTCCGTTAATTGATCCTGACCAAGCACCTCCTGAAGTTCAAGCCTAAACAATCCCGAAGATTTCGAGCAAGTTCAGCAGCCGATGCAGGTGTTTAAAACATCTTGCCGGAACTGATTGTTCAGGATGCTCTGTTTTCTCTGGATTTGGTAGATGTTCAGTCAGCGATCGCTCGATTCTTGATGATGTCTGAGTTTCAGGATAATTGTCATATTTTTCTCTCCTCAAAGTGAAAAAGGAGGGATTAAAACCATAGCAAAATAGAAGGAGAAAATTATGATTGCGACCCAACTTCAACAAACTTCAAATACTAGCCAGTTGCTGCATGATCGGGTTGTTTTGATCACAGGCGCAAGTCGCGGCATTGGTGCAGCAACCGCCAAACTGCTAGGACAGCATGGTGCTGCGGTTGGCGTAAATTACTATGGCAGTGAAGCCGCCGCTGTGGAAGTTGTTGAATTGATTACGTCCGATGGTGGTCGGGCAATGGCAGTCAAAGCCGATGTGCGCGATCCACAACAAGTAGATGCAATGGTGCAGCAGGTTGTAGATACCTTTGGTGTTATTGATACGTTGGTAATTAATGCTAACGCGAATTTTGCAATGGCTCCTTTTGTGGATTATCAGTGGTCAGACTTCGAAGCAAAATTGGTCGGAGAACTCAAAGGCGCTTTCTTGCCCTGCAAAGCAGTTGTTCCCTCGATGATAGAACACAAGCGAGGTTGCATCATTGCCGTCAGTAGTGGCTTATCTCGCCATCCAGGAGAAGGCTTTATCGCTCATAGTACCGCCAAATCTGGATTAGATGCCTTCATCAAAAGTCTAGCACTGGAACTTGGCCCGCACGGCATTCGTGCTAATGTCGTTTCGCCTGGATTAACCCTGACCGACGCCACAGCCCGATTACCTCAAGAACATAAAGACGCTTCTGCTCAAATGGTGCCATTAAAGCGAAATGGGCTGCCAGAGGATGTTGCCGGAGCCATTTTGCTGTTAGCATCTGACGAAGCAAAATTTATTACCGGGGCATATTTACCCGTGAGTGGTGGTGTGCAAATGCTTTGAACTGTGACACAAAGCAATCATGAAACGAGGTGAGGTTATAAGTGGATATAAAGCGTTTCTCACCCCTTTCATCATCCTTACAGCACTTCCCGCTATTATGCAATACAGTTTTCTCCTTGCTCCTCTCCTAGCATAGCTTTCAGCTTTGAGGATGGATGTACCTCATATCTGCCGGAAGTGCTGTCTCTTTCTAGGAATGTTCTCTTACTCCTCCAAAGTATTAGCTTTACTTTTCTTTAGAAACAGCCTCTGAGTGTAGGGAGAACAAAAAAATAAAATCGCTCACCGTCGCCTTCGCCCAACAGGTGCGCTCGGCACAAATGTTTAACTACTATAGCCTTGTGCGACAGCGACGGAAGAGGTTTCCCCATGAGCGACTGCCTGAGCGATTTAATTCATGGCAAGTGCCTAAAGGCAGTGATTAATGCTGTAGCAGCCTTCTGCATTTGAAGAGGGGCTGTTGGGCACAGTTCATACCGTAAAAGTCTGACCAATAACACTAGAGAAAGAAAAAATGGTTGCCGGATTATTGGTACTACTAATCAGATCGAAATTCTGTACCAGCATATCTGTTATACCATTGCTGATTGTATAGAAGCCAGCAGAATTTGCACTACCTGAGACAGTGTAGGTTCCAAAATCAAACAGCAGCTGATCTTTGCCATTCCCACCATCAAAGAATCCACCCCCAAATCCTTTGACGATATCATTGCCATCTCCAACAATAATACTGCCATTGCCAACAAAGCCACCTGTTAGACCATCGACAATATCGTTACCAGCCTCAGTACGAATAGTACCACTGTTGTCGATGCCGTTATTACCAATGCCAGTAATTGTGTCGTTCCCAGTACCCGTATTGATTGTGCCACTGTTTTGGATGCCGTTCTGACCAGTGCCAGAAACTGTATCGTTCCCAGTACCCGTATTAATTGTGCCACCGTTGCCGATGCCGTTTAAACCACCAGTGCCAGTAATTGTGTCGTTCCCAGTACCCGTATCGATTATACCATCTATAGTAGTGCCATCGAGTTTAAAGAGCTTGAAGTTGATGATGCCGGACTCGCCGTCAGTAGTGCCAGTTATGATATCGTCGCCAGAACCGGTATCGATTTTGCTGGCATAGTCGTTCCAGATGCCATTATTGGTACCAGAGCCAGTGATGATATCTTTACCTTTACCAGTATTGATGCGATTCAAGTTATAGACGCCTGCGTAATTGCCTGTAACAGTGATTGTGTCATCACCGTCATCAGTGTTAATAGTACCCTGGTTGTAGATGCCTACGTAGTTGCCAGTAGCAATTATTGTGTCATGATCCGCGCCAGTATTAATGGTGCTTTTATAGGCATTGTAGATTCCTGTGAAGTTGCCAGTACCAGTGAGCCTATCATTACCCTTGCCAGTATTAATAGTGCCTGCATTAGCAATTCCAATATCATCTATATTGCCATCGTCATTATTACCAACGCTAGTACTAGTACCGGAGATTTTGTCGTCTCCCTCCAAAGTATTAACCGTGACATCGGAGTTAACCTCAATAGCAATATCATCATCGGTATTGACGCTAACTACATCTTCATCGTTAGTCCATGTGCCTAACAAAGTTGACGGTAAAGCATTTAAATACCAACCCAAGCTATTTAAAACCACAGTATTTGAATTAACCATTTTGCTTACTAAAATAAGTTGTATTTTGACCAAAAATAATTATGTTTCTGTTTCGGTGATAACTAGCAGCTAGAGGATGTCTCTTTGCTGCCCTCATCATATGTACAAATGGTGATCTCATCACCCTTGCCATCACCGTCGGAGTCAGAGCTTTCAAACGTAAGTTTATAAGTATGGGTATTAACTGTATCTACCTCTCTATCACTGTTGTTGTCGGTTTTTTCAGTTATTAGGTTTCCTGCCACATCATAAGTTATGGTTGATGCGATAAAATTTTGTCGCTCCATGAATCTTAAAAAAAATACACCTGAGTCTAGAAGTGGGTGTAGTTGAAACAAGCGGCTATCTAACGCTTTTTTGACTTACAGTTGGGACTTAAATAATATGGTTAAGGATTTTTGAGGCAGATGATTTTGGTCACACTTTTGATGTGATATATTTCGTTGCGCTTGTAACTAACTTAGTATCACAGCTATCTTTAGCGTTGGGAGGAGTTTTTGCGGCGATTGGTACTCCAGCCCAACCACCCAAACCTCGTGGAAAGTCTCCACAAATAATTTGACGGGAGCAGATGCTGAAATATGTTGTAGGTCAATCTCTAACGGTACTCGTTATTTTAGGAAATGCGATATTAGGGTCAGGGTTTTGGTTAACATAGAAATTCTAGTTCCCAAGAAATAAACTATGCCCAAGACTTGGAATATTAAGATAGATAACTATTTTCAAGCCAACCCCAATTGCATTATCGCCACAGCCCATGTAGACAGCTTCCCAACAGACCTGCCCCTAGAACCGAATATTCGAGAAGCAAACCGCAAAAGCGCGACCTACAGACAAATCTTCGACTCACTGACAACGGAACCCGAAAAATTCTTCTCTCGCCACAGTGGAATCGTTCTGTCAGCCAATAAAGTTAAGCCCAACAGAAACAAAACCGAGCTAGAACTGGAAATTTTAGAAGCTAACGAGGGCGGTAGCGATGGGATTATCAACGGTGGGCATACAGTTTTAGCTTTTGAGCAAGCAAAAAATTACAAATATAACCTAACCGAAGCTAGGGTAAAAGTTACGATTCACATTGGACTGACTGAAGAATTAGCCAAAGACATAGCCCTGGCAAGTAATACTACAACGCCAGTAGATTCTCGCTCCAAAGTTAATGCTAGAGGTGATTACAAATTCATCAAGCAGTATTTAGTCCAGTTAGAAAGAGCAGAAGATAGGAAATTCCGCATCGCCTATTACCAAAATCAAAGCGGCGCTCCCAGAAACGCTCAATGCAATGTCACCCATTTGCTCAAGCTGCTTTACTGCCTCGACAGAAATAAATACAATCCCGACGGCAATAAACGAACCAAACATCCAGTAGGGATGAGTCTTTCAAGTAACATCACAGATGCAGAAAGGGAGAGATTAACCGCTTTACTGCCTCTGCTCTCTCAAGCTCTGTGGATAGAGCAAAGACTCTATGAAATTATTCAAGACCATATCAGCAACCCCAGAAGGAAGGGTGTTAACGATTTAGCATCAATTGATATACGTAAGACTACGTTATTGCCGGACAGCAAGTATTCATTCGGGTTTGGTGCGCCAACCGACTTGGCACTACCGATAATTGCATCATATCGGGTATTTCTGGATAAAGACTATAAATGGATTCTGCCGTTTAACGAATTCGCCGAAGACTTTTTGCAACACGTGTGGACGAACTATTTCCGCAAATACTTGGTGTCAGAGAAGACAGCAGGGAATACAGTCGGCACAAAAATTAGCCGCAACCAAGAGATTTGGGAAAGTTTGTATATCTCTGCACAAAGTTATCTAAATCAGCACTTGGTGAAAATGGTCAACTCCAGTAAGTCAGAAGAACCGAAGGTGACACAAGGTGCAAACAAGAAAGCAAAAGGGAAAAGGGGTGAACTCAACGCGACTACTGTCCCTAAATAGTTTTTACCGAACAGGGTAGGAGGTATAGGGGAAAGACTTTTAGCCCCCATACCCTACTACACTTTTCCAGTTAAGTCAGGAACTTTCAAAATAGGTTAGGTAATGCCAGCTAATTAATTTTCAACAAGTTAAGCTTAGTTATGACCTAACATTGGGAATCAACTTAACCGAAACATGACCTTGGCTTGCTTGCCAAATCCTTTAGTAAAGGCATATTCAATCTCTGCGGCATCACAAATCTCTGTTAGTTTGGATTTCAGCCCAGGAAGTTCTCTAACCTCAATACAGATATTTACATATACATCTTTCGTTTCTACATGGAATAGTCCAGCATTTATGTTTAAAAAATCACCTGTTAGCATTGAACAGTAAGTTAAGGATTCAAGCCATTGTGATTTGTACTTCAGTCTAAAATAATTATCGCCTAAATTCTTTTTGAACTTAGATGACTTTTCTTGTGGTTTTGGTTCCCAGAATATACTATTCTCCAACTGCCCAAGAGCTTCTATTGTTGTTACATTAGTCGCCACATTGCTACTGCCTTGTTGTTTTAGCTTTTTCTGTTCAACAAAAGACATAGCCAAGATGCGGTTCTTATGTCGTTCAAAAGCTTCCTTGTACAGTTCCCATGCTTTTTTGGTAATTGCTGATTGGGATGGCTCAACCATTTTAACGATTTCGCGCCAATCTCCAAGAGTAAATCTAGTAATATTTTCAATAAAAGCGATGAAAATGGCGCTATAAATTTTAGTGGGACTCGCACCCCGTAAACCTTGCCTTCGGATCGTATCAGTAACTAAGTCTAATCTGTAAGTAGAAACAGAAAGGTCAATTTCTGTAAGTGAAAGGCTAAAACCCTGTCTAAGTCGGATTCTGCTAAAATTTGGCTTTGCAGGACTCTCAATAGTTGTAAAATCAATCGTTTCACCGCAGCTTGGACAAATAGCTTGGTGATGTTGAATCACCACTCCATCGTTGTCAACTTCGGCTTCAATTTTAGCTAATTCATCAGTTAGCGGTTTAAAAATATGGGTGCAATGCTCACATTGGATTAAGCCTTTGTTTTGTGTTTCTGATATAGTTTTAGGCAATAAACTCCATTTGCGGGCTTCATCAGGAAGCCCATGTTTTTTCCAATTATCGGTAATATCAATAATTACCGCGGTTGGTTTTAAAGTGTAAGTTCTTAGAACCCGCCCCAGCATTTGCAGCCACATAGTAGAGCTTTCAGTCGGACGGACACAGTAGACGCACTCAATATTAGGGCAATCAAAGCCCTCGGTTAAGATTTCGTAATTAGTAATTACTTGGGTAGTCCCATTGCGAAAACGCTGCAATATTTCTAATCTCTCTTGTGAGGGAGTTTTCCCATCCAAATGTTCGGCACTAATATAATTACGAGAAAATTCCGCAGCCAGGGCACGAGAATGTTCTAAGCTACAGGCGAAAATAACTGTACGAAGATTTCGTGCATATTTAAAGTAATTCTCAAGGATTTCACTAACCCCAATCTGGCTAGTGACGGCAACCGCTAGCTCTTTGGCTCTAAAATCCCCACGAGATTTTGCAACTCCAAGAGTAGAAATAGTTTGATTTGTTGCAAATAATCGAAAGTTACTTAAATACCCAGACTGAATTAAGTAAGCCGTGTCAATGCCAATAACCAAATCATCAAATAAATCAACAAAACCTTGACCGTCAATTCTCTGAGGAGTGGCAGTTACACCTAATATCTGGGCGTTTTCATAATGTTCAATTAGTCGTCGATAAGATGAAGCAGTTGCATGATGCGCTTCATCTAATATCAAAAGTCCAATGTTCATTGGCAAATCCAATACCTCTCGTCTGCTCAACGTTTGAACGCTAGCAACTTGGATTCTCCGTTCAGGATTAGCCAGAACACCTGCTTTGATAATCCCAACTGGTTCACCGATAATTTCTGAGAGCTTTTCGGCAGCTTGAGATATCAACTCAATCCGATGGGCAATGACTAAAACTTGCTTTCCTTGTTCAAAGAATTTATGAGAAATATGTGCAAAGCATACCGTTTTTCCGGCGGCTGTCGGGAGTTGTGCAAGCACTCGCCTATTACCTTGATCCCAAGAATTCCAAATATCTTTTATCCACTGATGTTGATAATCTCTAAGTTCGTAGGTAACAGGCATTTAATTTACCTCAACAATGATTTTTCTCCCGTGGGAATATTGCTCATTATGCCACAAGTTATTAAAGTTAAGATACCGACAATCTCAATTCTAAAAGTAGTAAAGATGTCTTGGGTTGAGTTGATGCGATTTTACTTTATAAAGAGCAAATTAGATAGATTAAAAATATAGATTTACCAAATTCTTGGTTTATTGGTGATAATCTCAGTGATGTAGAAACTAGACAATGACAGTAGGCGCATCGCCTGTATGTAAGTCTTACGTATAAAGTTATGTTAAAGTGTGTGTGAGTCTGAAGTGCGTTTTTCTAAATGCGAATCCTATTAATAGCCAATACTGTTTTTGAAATAGGAATTGGTTGCGTATTTCTCTTGTTTCCAACTTTGCTTACCCTGGATAGCCAACTGTCTATTTCTTTACTGCGGGTAATTGGATGCGGTGCTTTGTCTTTAGGGACTTTGAGTTTTTTAATGCTGGATTTGACTGATAAAAAAGAACTAAAACCGGGATTAATCGCTTTGTCTATTTTTCATAGTCTGGTAGCGATCGCCCAAATTTACAGTTTTCTTGGCAGCATGATTAATACACTTATAATCATTGTACATTCAGTATTTGCAGTGTTATTTACCAGTGTTTTATGGCAACGAATTAGATAAATTTAAAAGTGCTTCAGTTAGTAACACATCCGTGCCTATATTCCACTTCCACTGCCTCAGCGTGTCCAGTTTTGCCTCTACAGACATCTTCATAGGTTGGATTCTCAAAGTGTCCGCCACTGTAACCAACTGCTGTAGAAATTACTCCCTTTACTTGACGAAATGCTGCTTCAACTCCCCAGAAACAGCCTGCTCCGAATGTCGCTTTTTGTAGATTAGCGTTTTGCATATTTTTGACAACTCTTTTGCGATTATTTTAAATAAAACTTATCAAATCAGACAGGTAATTGAAAATGAAATATTTTCTAAATACTGGCTGATTGATTTTAATTACAGCACGCTGTGCGAACGAGCGTCACTAAGAAATAGCGAATTGTTCAGTCAGACCCAAATGCAGATATGATCTGCATTTTATGTGAATGATTGAAAAGTCTTATTATTATCGCAGTTAATAAACAGGTAGTTATTATATAATAATTAGTGTATTTTCATTTTTGACTCGTTCGTTATAGAACAATCGCACAAATCTTCATCGAAGCGATCTCTGTTGTAATTATCGTTGGTAAAAAGTCATTTATTGAGGGTGAAGTAATGAACGAGCCTAATCTTGACGAAAAAAACAAATTTCTTTACCCTCAGAGCCGCTATTACGGTGAGGTTAAGCCAGAGAATTTAGTATTTAATGCCAACCTGCAAGAATTTGCACAAAAGGTTGGCTACATTGCCTGTTTAGAAACCAATGGTAAGCTTGACCCAGACTCGGCTTATAAACAGATTAAGGCACTTTGGAAACAATTGAAGCGCAGTAAAAAACAATTGTTAATTGCTCAGGAGCCTCCCGCATAACCCGCTCAATTACTCTAATTCTGGGCTAATCACCTCAAACTCATTCACAGTTAACGACACAACAATATTCTCCCTATCTGAATCTACTTGAATGAGCCAGCGGTTGCCTGGTTGATCATCTGGGTGAGACTCTCGACCACAAACTACTCCAACTTTTCCCGCTACATAGAAGTGACGTAGAATTAACACTCTGTCTCCTACTTGAATAGGTTCTGGGTGTGCAATAAATAACGCTCCTAAAACGTTAGCTTGGAAAAATTAACTTATATAAGTGAAAAATAGGATTTTATAACCTTTTGTTAATCAAACCTTAGTTTGTGGCTAATCTTCTTGTCAATGCTTCTGATGGAATAGTTTTATTTGCTGTGACATACTCGCTTACGCTAGTTATGCAGGTTTTGTGGTACTGGCACGCGAACTAGATGAAGCGTTAGATAGTCCTATGTGGAAGCAAATTAGCAAACCTGCCCCAAGGAATGAAAAAATTAGCTTGTGGATTTAACCCCTGGCACCAGTTACATAAGCAACTGTTAAAGGATGTTGAGGATAATCAAAAAACTGCTCTACAGTACCTGATTCAATTAGTTGTCCAATACCGTCTTGTACCCAAAATAAAGCGACTTGATCTGCAATTCTCTTGGCTTGAGCCAGATTATGAGTAACAATTAACACAGTATAGCGCTGGCGCAAACTGATAATTAAATCTTCAACAACGTTGCTGGAAATAGGGTCGAGGGCGCTACAAGGTTCATCCAGTAGTAAGACTTCTGGCTGCAAAGCCAAGGCTCTAGCTATACACAAACGTTGCTGCTGCCCACCAGAAAGAGCTAAAGCTGAAGATTGCAATAGGTCTTTTACTTCATCCCATAGCCCTACATCTTGGAGGCTGGTTTCGATAATTGTATCAATTTGGTGGCGATCGCGGATGCCATGCTCTCGCAAAGGTAATTCCAGATTCTGCCATATTGAGAAAGGGAAGGGATTAGGTTTTTGAAAAATCATGCCGACTTGACGCCGCAAGGCGATGACATTGATTTTGGAATTTACCACTTCTAGACTACCAATGCGGATTCTTCCCTGAACTCGACACTTGGGAATCATATCGCTGAGGCGGTTGAGACAACTGAGCAAGCTAGTTTTTCCACAACCAGAAGGCCCAACCAAAGCCAAAATTTCTCCGGCATTGACAGCCAAGTTGACATTAGCAAGGGCAGTTTTTTGTGCGTATTGCAGAGTTAAGTTCTCAATTTGAATCAACGGTTTAGCAACTACCAAAATATCCTCCTCTATATCCACCAGTCCTTATCCAGAAATAACTCTGCTGTGTAACCAACGTTTTGCAATCCACGCTGCTGTGCCATTAATAAAAAGCAGTAGTAATAGCAAAACCGATGCACTAGCATAAGCACTCTTATCTCCTCCTGAAATGTTCATTGAGAGATCAAAAATATGAACCGAAAGGGTACGCCCAGAATCGAGGAGTGATTGTGGCATTCGGTCTACGTAACCGCTAGTAAAAATTAAAGCCGCAGTTTCCGCAATAGCCCGACCAACACCAAGCACAAATCCCACAACTAAACCAGGAACAGCAGCAGGTAATAATATCTGAAATATTGTGGTTGTGCGCGAAAAGCCAAGAGCGGCGGCTCCTAATCTGTACTCATTAGGAACCGCTAAAAATCCTTCCTCTGTAGAGCGAATCAAGATTGGTAGCACCATACACGCCAGTGTGAGTCCGCCTGAAAGAATGGAAAACCCCAATCCTAAAACTTTGCAAAACAAGACGTTACCAAACAACCCGAAGACAATCGAAGGTACACCAGCAAGTACATCTAGACTGCGACGCACTAATCTAGCGAACCAACTATCACGACTCGTAAATTCTGCTAGTAAAACTGCTGTACCAACACCAACGGGCAGGCAAACCGTCATACATACACCAATAACTAAAACGGTGGAAACGAGAATACTGGCGATGCCTCCTTCTCTACCCGCATTTTCTGGTTCACTAATCAGAAATTCCCAAGATAAATATCCCATACCGTGCCAGAGGATATCGCTGACTATCCATAAAAAAATGGCGGTAACGAAGGCGGCTGTTGCCCAAACTAAGCTTGTTGCTAGCCACTCTCTAAGAGTGATACGATTGTCTTTGCTTTGTTTTATCTCTGCCATTTGCCTTGACTGATAACTTCAGCGATCGCCACTAAGACCACAATCATTCCCATCAATATCAAACCACTGACAAAGAGCGCACTACGGTGATCTTCTGTGGCATACGCCATTTCTAAAGCAATGTTGGCCGTGAGTGTGCGGATGGGATCAAATAAGCTTTTTGGGGTTTGTACCACGTTGCCGCACACCATCAAAATTGCCATTGTTTCACCAATAGCACGACCTGTCCCTAAAATTAAGCCTGTAAATAACCCTGATTTGGCTGATGCAAAAACTACTGTGCAGATTGTTGTCCAACGTGATAACCCTAGTGCAGCAGCACCTTGAATGTAAGAGGTGGGAACTTTCTCTAGGCTAGCATCGGCTACAAGGGCGACTGTTGGCAGAATCATCACCGCCAAAATTGCTATTCCTGCTAAGAGGCTTGGCCCTGGTGGATGAATTTTACCAATCAGAGGCACTAGCACGACTAATCCCCAAAAGCCATACACTACAGAAGGAATCCCCGCTAATAATTCAATGAGGCGGCGATAGAGTTGAGCTACCATTGACGGGGCATAGAATTGGCAAAAGACAGCAGATAAAATGCCTATAGGAGTAGCAATTAGCACTGCACCAGCCATTGCCAAGAAAGTGCCCAGTAACATGGGTGAAAGATTATATAAACCTGCTGTGGGGTTCCAAGAGGAGTCGGTAAAGAAGCGGGATAGTGGTATACGGCTGAAGATTGGTAAGGATTCCCAAAGTAGAAAAACAACAATTAAAAGTGCGATTGCTCCTGCGATTGTTGCCAGTCCTCGTAGTATCCAAATTAACCAAATATCATTGGGCGATGGAGACAAAGTTCTGCTTTTTAACAATGTCACTTACCTGCTGCGATTGTGCAAAGTTAATAAATTCTTTCGCCAGTCCTTGGGGTTCGGTTTTGCTGACCAAGTTAAGCGGTCGAGAAATAGGAAAACTTCCGTTTTGTACATTAGCTGTTGTTGCTGCTATACCGTTTACAGGTAGCAATTTGATTGGTACTTTATTGGCGGCGCTATTTTCTGCCGAGCCAATGGAAACATAGCCAATAGCATTTGGGTTTCCGGCTACAGTCTTAATTCCTTGCTCATTATCACCAATCACTACTTGTGCTTTGATGTCAGTATTTTTTAGCTTGAAGTAGTGGGTAAACAATTCCAGGGTAGAACGTCCTTCTGCTTTATTAACAACTGTAATTGCCCCATCCTTACCCCCTAGCTGTTTCCAGTTATTCACCTTGCCTGTGTAAATATCTACAATTTGCTTGTCAGTTAGGGATGGCACGGGATTTTCCTGATGGAGAATCACCGTTACTCCATCACGAGCGATGGAAAACGCTTTTAAATCTTTTTCTTCGGGCTTTAAGGCACGGGAAACCATACCAATATTGGCTACACCTTGACGAGCATCTGCAATACCGCGAGAAGAACCCCCTGATTGCACATCAACTCGCACACCGGAATGTTGCGATTCAAACTTTTTGCCAATTTCTGCTGCTAATGGTGCAACTGTACTTGAACCAGTAAGTACCAATTTTCCTTGTAGCCTATTTCCATCATTTGTAACCGCTTGCGGAGGTTGAGAACAACCTTGTAACCAAATGCTTGTCACTAATCCTATTGCGATCGCCGAAATTTGTGAATGTTTCATCTTCTCCTTTATTTCTATAGATATTCCAGG
Source organism: Nostoc desertorum CM1-VF14 (assembly GCA_019359245.1). GTDB lineage: Bacteria > Cyanobacteriota > Cyanobacteriia > Cyanobacteriales > Nostocaceae > Nostoc > Nostoc desertorum. The sequence goes on from JAHHHR010000083.1 coordinate 18,677, forward strand.
TTTTGATTGAACGAGAGAACACAACAGCCGAGGTTTAAAGCCTTGCCTGTAGCTACTTCGACTTGAGGAGCAAGACGATAGAGAAATGCTTTGCCATCTCGCTCCCGCACAACCAATTTGGCTCGACGCAAAACCTGTAAATGATGAGAGAGCAGACTTTGCTCCAAATGCAAAATCGCATTCATCTCTCCGACTCGCTTAGGACTGTCAATCAAAAGTTGTAAAACTGCCAAACGGGTTTCATCTCCCAGTACCTTAAGCTTGTCTACACAATCGATGCTTAAATTTGTACTATTTTGCATTGCCCTGAAAACGATAAGTTTTCCTTATTTTCAGCATAAATAGCAACATTAGACAGTTAACAATTAAAATTTATTAGCACTTTTTTCATAAATGAGCGTTCATATGAAATTGTATTCATGCTTAGTGTCTCATATTTGGTGACTATCCGGTTCAATCTCAATGAGGCGCAATGACCTTTTCGCCACGCTGACGCTGTAAAAGAAATCGAAACCTCATCCAATAGCAAGGTTTTGTTATTTATCCAGTTATAAACTTCGATATTCCGATACACTAAATGTAGTATAAAAGCCGTTATAAATCCAAAATTTCAATTTTATCGTGAGCGTTCTTTTTTCCTAAGCGCCTGGCATAGCCCCTTGCCCTCTGGTGAGGGCATTTTTATTATTAAAACTCTGTTGTCAAGCTATTGGCATCTCGGCTCAATATAATTGTGGAAAGTAAATGTTGTAACGTTATCAGAGTTCTCATTAACTGGAAAAATTGCTTTAGTAATTGGAGCCGGAGGGGGAATAGGGCTAGAAATTGCCAAATCACTTGCTAAAGCTGGTGCGCGTGTTATTGACCAAAGCGAACTTGCGGTTCAAGACCCCCACTGAAACGAAACGTCAACGATCGCTTTCAATTACTTGTCTTCACCATTACATTCTGGAACGAATAGCATGACTGGTTAAAACATCTTTACCAGAGTAGGGCGTACCGACAAGCAAGGTATGCCGTAGTGATGATGAAAAGTTAAGAACTGATTGCATATTTTTCTCCAAATTTTAATTTTGATTACTATTCCAACCGTCGAATTTGTACTTAAGATGTGAATTCTGAAGCAATCTTTCAATTCCCAAACGGATTAGCTCTGGTGGAACTCCGTCTAGTTTCAACTCGCTTTGGATAAACTCATCAATGGAATTGGCTTTCGTCTTCTCTAAAAATGCCAACATCTGTTGAGCTTGGGTTGTTGGTGTGCAAGACTCCTTAGTTTCAGCTTGAGAGGTTTGCTTATTACTTGGTGCAGAGTCAATAAAGTTTTTGGTATCCCGGTTATAACCAGAGAAATTCTTTAACAGAGGCATTGGTATCCATTCATTGATGCCGCCGTAATACACTGCTCGACCGACTGGTGATTGTGCGGCAATCTCCATGACTTGAGTGGAAGTAATCTTGCGATCGCTGGGGATGAGTTGAGTGGCAATCATGGCGTTGTAAGCTGGGACGTTATCAGGATGAACCAACGCCACAGATGTTAACTGGGATCGCAGTCCGCCAGAAATACCCAAGTCATCAGTGTGAGGGTTTTGTACGACAATCCAGAAATGCCAACCGGAACTATCACCGCAAGAACAGTAAGAGATGATTTTGTCTTTGAGCCAGCCAATTTCACCCTTGGTATTTTTAAATTTGGAACAAACAGCCGTACCTTCATCTAAAATAATCAGCTTGGAGCTAGAGATACTTTGAAATTCGCTAAAGCATTCTTTGACCCATTTGACAGCTTCGATCGGTGACATTTCTAGGATTTTAGCCCGTTTAAAAGTATCAACACGACCAAAGAAATAACCGATTTCTTTCTCGTCACCTTTGGGGTCAATATAAAAGATGTGTATGTCAGGATGCAGTCGTTTAATAGCATCGATTGCATTGCTAATGGTGATGCCCTTGCCAGAACCAGGGACACCAACCCATAGCATATTGGTAACTTTTTTGGCGATGTGAGCGATTAGGTCATACTGCACTTGGGGTTTAGTGGTGTAGGTGGAGATTTCGGTATTGACTGGAAGGGAAGAAGCACCTTGCATAGGAGAAATTTCCCCGAAGCTCTTAGCATTGTGCCCCGTTTCCTCTTCAAACCTTGCTCCCACAGCATGATTTGGTAATTGAGCAAATCGAGCTTGTGGGATACCAAGATTTTGCGGTTGTATGGCCTCTTGAATAACTGTTACTTGTTGGTAGTTAACTCGCGGGTCAATTGTCACTTGCGCTAAATGCCCAGACAATTGCTCACGAGTGGGAAACTGCCCACGTAGCTGAATAAACCAATCAAGTAACCAACGGTAAGCGTAAAATCTTTTTCCTGGCTCAACGGCGCTCAAGTATTCACACACCACATGAGATGATTGCTTGAGCATGACAAACTCATACTTAGACATTGGCTCCAGATGCAGCATCAAGTCAGCAATTTCATTTTGGTTAGCAAAATATTCAACTCTAGCGACGCTATCACCCATTGCCGAAAGGAAAGTAAAGAAGTCGCCACGGATAAAGGGAATCGGTGCAAATTGATGAGTATCGTTTAAGTCCTGAACAATTGACCATAAATAACCAACACCAGCTACGACTGCACCAATAGGAGCAAGAGGAGAGGTAGCATAACAAACAGCACCAGTCGCCGCCGTCGTTAAAGTAATGAACTTAGCAAGATTCATGCCATTACGCTCATCTTTAGCGCGGACTAATAACTGATCTTGACGTTCCTGTAACCAAGAAGCAGTATTCCCAGCTTCCAAATACTCAATGCTGGGATAATCGTCACGTAAAAGTGCCGTTTCTTTGGTTCCTAGCATTGGTATTTGTTGCTGCATATTCTTTTCTCTTACTTAGTTAATTTCCAAATGTTGTAACCAATCTCGCCTGCCATCATTGAGGCTACGTTGTAAGCAAAACAAGCCAGGATTAAACCTGGGTTAGTGTAGCGGAAGGGATTACGACCAACGAAGGTAGTAGTCAGATCCAAAACCCAGAAGAATAGTGCGATCGCTCCACCTGTATGACGTTCTTTCATGCCAGCCCTCTTGTAATCGCCCCACAATGCCACTGTCAGGTCGATATTCCCATTCGGTTTACTGCCGAGTGTGTATTGTTTGGATTCCTCAAACTCGTTCTTGGCCTGTTGTGGTTCTTTACCACGCAGTGTCCGAGCTTCCATCACTTGGACTAATGCAGAGATGCCAAAACTAATCCAGAACAACACATTGAACGGTAATTGTAACCAACCCATCCAACCGATCCATTCTTGCTCAAACCACGGTAGGAGGGGTTTTCCCTGGAATAAAACTTGCCAAATGCTATCAGTAGAAAGGAGCGTACCAATCCAGAAACCAATTGCACCAACCAGCTTGTATCCGGGTGTGCCTGGGGTAACGAATTGGGCAATGATATGTGAAATAAAGATGACTGGCAGTGAGATTAATGCCACAATCCACCGAGCTAATAATTCTAAGTAGTCACTCCCTCCTTTTTTCGGCTCTTTGTGTGGTGATGATTCTGGTTTTGGTTGGGAATTAGATTTGTTTGGAGTGAGATATTTCATAAATCAATTACGGGAATCTTGGTACAGTGGCGAATTCTTACAAGCGTTTTTGAATCGATATTTCCATTTCCATTGCCTCTGTTCAATTCGCCCAATACAAAAACCAGTTGAGTCATACACAAAAACTGTTTCATCTTCTAAATAACCTGTAGTGTCAGGTCTAGGGTTACGTTTTTTGGAGTCTAAATAGTTCCTGATTCGTAACTTACTGAATGAGGGCGTAACTCCAAGAGAGTTAATTTTGTCGGCGGTCGCTGCCCTTTGCTCGGCTTTAATGCGTTCTAGTTCTTCAGACTCTCGAATCGTAATGCCGTAAGAGTAAGTTTTGAATTGGGCTGGCAGTTGTGATAACCAAGGACTTGCAATTAACCCCATGCCCAATAACCCCAACATCGCTTGCTTCTGGTATTTCATTGTTGTTGCCCGTCGATACTTTGTGTTGTTTGGGGTGGTGGTGCATTAGCAACACGAACGTAAACAGACAGCCCAATGCAAACTAGAAAAAAAATGACTGAGAATCCGAAAAGATTCTGCTCGAAGAACTTGCGCCATTTTAAGCTGGAGATTGGAATTGCTTGCTCAACAAAGAGCGTGTTAAATTTTTCAAGTCCTGAATTGTCGCAGGTCGTGTAGACTTTTTTTCTGATGTCGGCACTCCTAATTCATCCAAAAATGCTTTCGGGTCAAAACCAGGGGTTGCAGTAGTAGTGAGCGTTTGAACTTCTTGTCTGATTTCTTCTCCAGTCTTGAGTCCGTAGTCCTTAGTAATTTGTTGCCGGATTTCGGGATTATTGGCCAACTGATAGATAAATGCTACTTCCTCAAAACCCGCTTGTGTTTGTTGCTGTAAACTCTCAACATCAAGCTCACTCTTGATTTGGTTGAATAGCTCTTGTTCAAATTGATGAACGGCAAAGGCTTGAGCTACTACTTTACCCGCCACAATGTCCAAGAATGCCTTAAACGTTTCGCGGCTGACTCCTTCAAGACGCAATTGTTCACTCACACTTTCTATAGCATCCGTTTGTATATTTGCCAAATTACTGCTACCTCTCAATAGTTTTGATTTATCGAGGGTTGTTTGCGCCAGATTGAACAGCCTCTCTAAGCGATCGCTAATTTCTACAGGAAATTCTTCAGCATTCGGCTCAATAGTTGGATCTGAGGAAGCAAGTTGCTCTAATCCAGCAATAATTTGTTGTGGACTGTAGCTGGCACTTAATAGTTCAAACAGCTCTGCGCGAGTAAATGTGCTTGTGCTATCCGACATAATCTGTTTCTCCGTTTTCTTGTGATGTAAATCTCAGTAGTTCCTGCTCAAAAACAGAGCGAGTATATTCACTTTTGTTCATTTGGACAATGACCTCAACAAGGGGTTTTTTATCAATGCCTTGAACAATGTCAGAGAACAATTCGCCAATCTTTCCTACTACCCATACTTGGTAGGTTGTCATTAATGGCGCACGTAGTCTCTTTTCTTGAGCAAAAGCTCTCATTCTCAAGAGTATTAATCTATACTCTGGAACAAATTGAGCGACTTCTGTCCACCGTTCTAATGTACGGGGGCAAATGCCTAAAATTTTAGTTGCTTTGGCTTTTGACATCGGTAAAAGCAAGAAATTGACTCCCGATTGGCTTGGTTTTTGATGAAAAAGTTGTTCTCTCCATTGTGATTTCATGAACTTAGTCAAATCCGTGTCAATAGTCTCAAAAAGATAGTCAATATCTGTGTCAATATCTGTATCAATCTCTGTATCAAGACCATTGTCAATATCTGTATCAATATTGATGTCCATGACAAACAACTATTGACTATCTATTGACTTTGCTCTTTTATAATAAAAAACCCGCGTCGAAGCGGGTAGTGTCTGTATGACCTTTTTGAATTCTTTAAGGACTTAAATATAAATCTAGTAAACCAAAATGATTTAAGACAGATTCTTTTGGTTGTTGGTAACGATTACTATGCTCGTCAGCTAACCAGTGCTTAAGAGTTTCTGGTGGATAGTCGCTTAGTTCATGAATCTCGGACACCGATAATCCGTGCTTCAATTTAAATTCTTTAGGATGAATCCGTTTCACCTTCAATAAGTGTTTGTTTGACATAATGCAATTACTTATAAAATCTTTCATTCGATGCGTTTTGATGCAGCGATACCGAAGGTACAATTTTTGTACCTTCGATAAAAAGCAAGCAGACCATGAGTGAGGCTCGATCTCAAACACCGTAGCATCAAGGTTTTGAGATATGCGAATGATTTATATGAGCCTCCCCACTGTAGTAATGCCGTCAAAATAGCTGTCTCATGGTCTGCTTAATCCCTTGCCCTGACTGATTCTGCGCCTCTATGAGAAATAAAATTCATTTTTTTGAATTTTGCAGAAAATCCCGGTTTTTGGTTGTTTTATTTGAAGTGGGTTTTTTCATTTGTTCTGTGGTCATTTTTGAAGCCTGACTTTGTTTGACCAACACTGAACGCAAGTACATTAGGCAAGCTGCTTCTCCCCGATAAATCAGAATACGAAGCGCCTGTACTTCCTGGATGGGAGAAACACAGATTTCGGCGATGGCACTAATCAAATTCTGTTGCGAACGCACATAGTCTTGATAGTACTGCTCTAATTCCTGAATCTTGCAGTTTAACTCCTGTATCTGCCGTAATGCCTGCGTCAGGGACGATTCTTTGTTTTGAGAGCGATTATCCAAAGTGAACGACATATTATTGCTCCTATTTACAACATGATTTTCTTGATGAGCTGACCAATCAGGGCATTTATTATCAAGTAGCCGTGGGGAGGAAAGCTCATTTTTTATCGTTGGTTTTTTCGGCGGTTCGTGTTTGGATAATAAAGCGCTGAAGTCGTAAATCGTTACTGTTGATTTGAGTTCTGGTTCAAGTTTTAGTTTCGACTCTATAGCAAGTTCAGGAACGCCTAAACCAAGTGCATTTTTAATTTCTTGCTCCATGACTGGATTCTCCTTGTTGAGAAAATTGCTCCACCTCATCAATTGCGTCAACTATTTCTCCCAAAATACTGAAAGCATCGTTTAGCACAACATCATTTGAGGTAGAAAAGTGTTCTGACGATTGAATTTTACGATAATCTCGACTACTCCCCACAAGCCGCAACGTATATTGACATCCTTGTAAAATAGTCCGAATCTCTGATGTAGTTAATTTGATGTCCATCGTTGTTTCTCTCCCTAAAATTTATCCCGGTGAATACTGAAACTAGCTCCGACTAGAGAACTCCCCAAGAAGGCAGAAAAACTTACCAGCATTGCTCCAAGGCTTTTGTTTTTCTGGTACTCCCAGCCAGAGATGATTATGTTGGGGTCAGCATTCGTTTCAATAATCTCCATTCCCCAGCAAGCCATTGCCCCTACTCCTGAAAACCCAGTTAAGAGCAGAGAGACAATTGCAGTTGTTTCTATCGTGCGGTCAATGAAAATCCTGGGGTTGAATCTTCTCCTAGTACGGCGGCGAGAAACCATTTTACTCTTGCGGTCTAACCCTGATTGGTAAACAACTTGTTTGTGATTAGTCATTTGAAATCCTCCAATTGAACATAAAAACCAGCACCTGTATTGCTAATCTTTACCTTCCTTTGATTGACTAAGGTTTGAATAACTGACAAACTGAAGTTAATATGACACAATCGAGCGCTACCCCAGGGCAAACGCATCTAAAGTACTCTTGATCAAGACCAAGATTAAGACCAAACGAAAAATCAGTATTTCTGGCTTGATTTATTTTCCAAGGCTCAAAGCGATCGCTAAAATCTTTATCAACAAGTAAGGGTTAATGAGATTATTTTTGAGTCTATTGAGAATATAGTAGTCTTGTTGACATGATGCGGCCGCCCTGAGCGCTACCCCCACAACGACCGAGATATTGTAGGCACAGTGAGGATTGGTCAGTAGAGGTGGGATAAGTGGATTTTCTCGGCATAATCTTGGCTATGACTCCATAATTTGTAAATGATGTGGATTGAAAAAAATTCCTTGGTCAGGTGGCATATCTGGGAAATGAACGCAAACCATGCCATGTCCTGAATACTGGATTACTGTACCTGTTTGCCCCAAGCTTGGGTGTTTTTTTGTCAGTGGTTTAATGATTTTGAAACTGAATTAATTGTGGGAAATCGGACATTTTTAATCTTTTGTTAGTTAGCCTGTTATCGATTAGTAATTCGAGTTTTCACCGATACCATATTGCCATTTGAGAAAACTGACGGGAGTACAGATTTCTAACCAGTCACAAGCTCCAATAGGAGTATCCCAAGATGAGCTTACTTCGCTGTCACAATACGCTAGCCCCCAATGCCAATCGTTGTATTCTGGCTCCGACTCCCATCCAAACCAAAGGGCAACATTCACTTTAATCAGATACAAAAGCTTAATCATCCATCCGCCACTGTAATCAAAAATGAAATCATTAAAGTCTCTTAGAAAGCGTTTATTTGTTAATGCAATTAAATCCATTCTTTCCCAAAGGTTCATCTTTTTCTTTACCCCTAGTTTGAAGTATGATTTATCTTTTCAATTCAGTTCAGGTAATTGTGCAAGCGCTCCCTCCATCCATGCTTGAATTGCTTCTATCTCAGAAACACCTTGTAATACAGCATCGATTACGTGTTTTTGATAAGAGTTAACAGCATGATTTGGATGTCCAAACTTATTCCCAGCCCAAGCCAAACACATAGTCTTTACTAGTTCGTCAATCTGAACAGAATCAAGCTCACTTGGACTCGTAACATTTCGAGAATGCAGCCATTCTTTGACTAAATCCAATGGATAATTTAAAAGTGTGCGAACTTCTTTGACTCGCAAATCTTTTGGGCTGATTGATGGCGGAGTTACAGCTTGTTTTGTTGGCTGGACTCTATACTGTTGATTCTCTTTGCGGGGTCTAATGTTATTCTGGGGCTGTTCAGGCTTTTGAGAAGTACTTGCGCCTTCAGCATCATTATCTTCATCTGCCGTCACCGATAAAATTGCACAAACCGCATATCATCGTGCATAAGTTAATGCTGCGCCAAACTTCTGAGAATCATTAATTTCAGGTAAAGGATAAGTGCTGGTGATGCGCTCTCCAGATTCATGAAACAGATGAGTTTGCAGTGTTGTTTTACTTTCAAAGATTTCGGTGGTTTGAATTATTACTAATCCATGTTTACTGAGTCCGGGAGTGACAGCATCCAATACAGCATCTAGCGTTGCATATTTGCGTTTATAGTGAGGATTAGTACCATCTTTTTGAATGGGATTAAACTCTGCCTTTGCTTTGATTAAAGCTTTGATTAGTTCTTGCATTAATTGGCTCCAAATTATTACCAATCACTTTCGTTTACATCACCAAACACTTTTTTGCTAGATTTAGCCTTAGAAATCTGAAACTCTGAGGCTTTCAAGACAGGCATTGCTGCAAGTTTGACTGAAGCTTTGGCTTGGTGATAGAGGAATTGGGTTATTCCATCCGCGTTTTCCCCATCTTCTACTTGCGCCCAGAGAGAGCAGCCTAGTTCCAACGATTCATAGTCGCCGAGATTAAATTTTCTAGAGTAACTAACAGATACGGTGGTGAATTTCATTGTTTTGGGTTTTACTAATTTTGCTTGTCAAAGTTCTTCGTTAGTATCAATCATTTCAATGCTGAATCTTTGGCATAAATCACCAGCTTTTACACCGATAATTACTGGCTCTATTTCGGTAGATAATTCCTCAATGATTGAATGAAAGGCAGGGTCTTTATCATTGATTTCAACCTCAATTAGACCTGCATTATTCGATATAACAGTTGCCCAACTTGGCAAAGTTTGAGGGATACTTGTTGCATAAAGTTTCATGATTCTGCATCCTGATTAAACTTGACCTCAACTATTTCTTCTACACAAGCCATTACCTCACCCAAATAATGGAGGACATCGCCCAAATGAGTTGCTGCCTCTGGGTCAATCCTTTTATCAGCAATCAACAAGAGCCAGTTTTTATCTTGAGCAATTGCCTGAATATTTACGTAACAGGAGTTGAACTGCTTCAGTATTTCTATCGGTTCCATTGGTTTATCCGATGAGTTGTGTTGTTCTATTTGGATAAAATTTAAGTTTGCTCCTTCCTACATAGGTGGGTCTTACTGCCCACCCGTTTCCTTACACTCCAACCAAATGTTTCGCATGTGGAACGTACCTCTTTAACCGCTCCCACTCGTCAGAAGTCAGTGCGTCAAATTCTTTGTCGAGTAATTCCTCTTCTGTTGGTGGTTGTTCTGTAGTCGCTTTTGATACCCTTGCCACCTTCATGAAGTCGTCTAGTCCAACAGCTGCATCAATCGGCTCGGCGTATCGAAGAGAATCCACTCCGTTAGACCAGTGGGTAATATGCTGAAATATCACCCCAATCATTGAATCAGCTTTGTACACTCGATAATTTCTGGGGCAAGGTCCGTTAACGTAAACCAGATTGTATCCAAGGATTTCTATGACCTCTGCGTTGGGGTCGGTTGGAGGCAGGAGTATTTTCTCTCTTGGATCATCCGATTGGGCTTCTTGAAAAGAAAATGTAGTAATCATAGTCTGTGTGCCATGATTTGAATTGTCATAAATTTTGTGTAGAGGCGATTGCATTTCTCTTGGAGAAGTAACCGCCTTTTCTCACTTTCAGAACTAGGAATTTCTTACACCTGTGCATTCGCATCTGTAGCAGGTAGGAGAGCTTTTTCCTGGTAGTCACCTACTTGAAGGGAGAGGTTGCTTGGTGTACTTTGTGTGATCATCAATGTTGGTTAAGAAATGGAATTTAGAAGCGATTGTATTTCTCTTGGGAGAGCAATCGCTTTTCTCACTTCCAAGACTAGAGATTTATTACACCTCTGCATTTGCATCTGTAGCAGGTAGAAGAATTTTCTCTTGATAGTCACAGTCACCTACTCCAAGTAACAGCTTACTTGCTGTACTTTGTGTCATAATTGTGTTTATTCGAGATTGAACCTCTTGGCGATTGCAATTCTTTTGGTGTGCAATCGCCTTTCTCACTTCCAGGGCTAGAAATTTCTTACACCTCTGCATTCGCATCTGTCGGAGGTAGGAGAATTTTCTTAGTCACCTACTTGAAGTACAGTGTTACTTGCTGTACTTTGTGTCATGATTATATTTATTCGAGAATAACCTTGTTGGCGATTGCAATTCTTTTGGTGTGCAATCGCCTTTTTCACTTCCAGAGCTAGGGATTTCTTACGCATCTGCATTCGCATCTGTAGCAGATAGGAGAATTTTCTCTTGACAGTCACCACTTGAAGTAAGAGGTTACTTGCTGTACTTCTTTATGTTATGATTCAGTGCATTAGTGTTAACTTAATGGCGATTGCAATTCTCTTGGTGTGCAATCGCCTTTTTCGCTTCAGCAACTTACGCCGCTACTGCCGCTCGGACTCCCAACGACCCAATCACTTGTTCAGCACTCGGAGCCACACGATTGAGTCCGTACTGTCTTGGTCTGGCGTACCAACCTTGTTGATTGCACCCGACGAAGCCGACAAAACGCCCATTTTGGTAGAGTTTGGTGCTGAAACTTAGCCAGTCAATCTCACCGTGATACAGACCAAAAACAGTGCAGGCTTTTTCTAATTCATCACTCAATCGTTCGTTCCTTTCCCGTGGGGTTTCTGGTAACGTGGCTTTGACCTCTGCAACTCTTTTTGCGAACCAGTCCCGATCAAATGGTAGTTGTCCGCCTTCCACAAGCTGCACCCATACTGTTATCCCGCCTTCGATCCAGATGGTGCGAACGGATTCGGGTTCCACTTCGATAATCTCGCCAATGATGCGGCGATCTCTGCTGGTGAGAGGATCTTGGGTTGGGGCTACAGCTTTGGCTTGGCATTCGAGGTGGCTGTACAGTTCTGCTTGGGCTAAGGTTTGTTCGTCACGAGAAGAAGTAGGAATTGCTTGCTGTGTTAGTGTTTCGTAAGTCATAATATTGATCTCCGTGATAGGGGAAAAGGCGACCGCTTTGTTTACCAGACACCGGCGGTCGCCTTTGTTATGTGTGCAAAC
>JAHHHR010000001.1 GCA_019359245.1 Nostoc desertorum CM1-VF14
ATACATGAGGGGGAGAAAAGGGGTTGCCGAGGGCAACCCCTTTTCTCTACCCCTAAAATGATTATCATTCTTGAGAAAACATATTTCTTGTTTTTCTTGGAATAATTTATTCTTTGGAAGTCCCTTACCCAAAGGCGCTCATCTTTAAAGATACTGCCAGTGGCTTGTTGCTACTGCGGATTTCTAAAGTCCGGCGTTATTATATTCTTTGGTTTCGTCCTGAAGTTATCCAAACGGTAAACTGGGCGGGTAATCCCAACGAATCCATTCAAACTCAGACAGATGGTAGCCTTGTCCTATGTCCACGAAAATCTTTTGAACAATGGCAAGAAACGGTTAGATTAACTTCTCTACCTTGGAAAACTTGTGAATTTGAGAGTGCGATCGCTCTGAGTAATGCGATCGTTGGTATTGTACTATCTAAGGCGGATGAGCTAGCTAAAATCAACCTCGAATTAGAGCGCAGCAACCGGGAATTAGCCTCCTTTGCCTACGCTGCTTCCCATGACCTCAAAGAGCCTTTGCGGGGAATTTATAACTTCTCGACGGTGCTGCTAGAAGACTATGCCCAAGTCTTAGATGATGAGGGAATAGAGTGCTTGCAAACAGTAGTGTCCTTGTCTGTACGCATGGAAACTCTCATTAATGCTCTGCTGCGACTCTCGCAGTTAGGACAAGCGCAACTGCGAGATCAAGCAACTGACCTCAACGAATTAGTTACCCAAGTGATTGAAGTCTTTCGTGCTAGTCGCCAAGACTCTGCGCTTGTGGATATTCGCATTCCCCGGCCTTTACCAACAGTTCAGTGTGACCGAGTTCTCGTTAATGAAGTTTTTAGTAATCTTCTGGGCAATGCGTTTAAATACAACGATAAGGCAGAGCAATGGGTTGAGATTGGCTACCTTTCTCAAGAAGAAGCAAGGGGACAAGGGGACAAGGGGACAAGGAGACAAGGAGACAAGGAGACAAGGAGACAGGAGAAAGATAACCCTACCCAATTGCCAATCCCCAATTCCCAATTCCCAATCTTTTATATCCGAGATAACGGTATTGGTATTCCACAGCATCACTTAGAAACTATCTTTCGACTATTTAAGCGGCTCCACTCGCAGGAAAAGTACGGTGGAGGAGCAGGTGCTGGACTAGCTATTGTTAAGAAGATTGTTGAGCTTCATAATGGCCAAATTTGGGTTGAATCTACCGTAGGCGTTGGCTCAATTTTCTATTTCACGCTGGAATAGTTTAAGATAATAACCAAATATGTATTTTTGTTAAGCTCTTTTAAGACCACGAATGACAAAAAAACTTCATGAACCGCTGCTCGTTGTTGAGGACAGCAATGAAGATTTTCGGATGCTACAACGTCTGATGCGGCGTATGTCCGTCCAGAACCCCATACATCGTTGTACTAATGGGGATGAGGTTTTAGAGTTCCTTCATCAACAAGGAAGCGAAGCCTTACGCAACTCTAAAGTAGCACTACGACCCTCTGTTATCTTACTCGATCTAAATTTGCCAGGTATTGATGGCCGTGACATTTTAGACCGGCTCAAGCAAGATAAGAGTTTCAAGGAAATCCCCGTCGTTGTTTTTACTACATCATCTAACCCCAAGGATATTGAACTGTGCTACCAAAAGGGCGCAAATGGATATCTGGTAAAGCCGATGGATGCTCAGGAACTAAAAAAGACCATTCAAGCATTTGTGGACTATTGGCTTGAAGCGAATATGCCGCCAGTCTTGGATTAATTTGTTTATTCTCTGTCGATGAGGCACTAGGGAAAAAAGGATAACAAAGGAGACGGCTCAGAGGACACAGAGACATTTTCCTCTTTGAGTCACTGTGTCTGCTTGTCTCTTTTAAATGCGTTTTCCCCATTTTCTTGTTTTATGAATATTTGTATTACTTTAGAATTACTAAAGAATTTAGATTTTATTTATAGTTATTTTATATTATTTTTAGAATTATGCAATAAAAACACAATCTGGATAAAAGGGATCTACATGGCTCCCTAAGCCTCATACTTATATATGTTGGACACATGGACGCTACTCATCATCGATGATTGTGCAGCAGATCGAAAAATCTATCGTCGATATCTGTTGAAAGATCCGCATCAGTCCTACCAAATTTTGGAGGCAGACTGTGCAGAAGAAGCACTTGCTTTATGCCAAAAAATGCGCTTTGATGTCATCCTCCTGGATTTTTGCCTACCTGATATGAGTGGGTTAGAACTCTTCGAGCAGATGCAGCAGGAGATATTGGAGACATCTGTACCTGTGATTATGTTAACAGGGCGTGGCGATGAAGAAATAGCTGTGCAAGCAATGAAACAGGGTGCTTTGGATTATTTGGTCAAGCAAAATCTGACACAGGATGTGCTGCAAATAACAGTCCGTAACGCCATCAAGCAATCGTGCTTGCAAGCCCAACTCAACAAAACTCAGGAGCGACAACGCTTAATTGCCACGACTGCTTTACGAATTCGCCAGTCTCTTAACCTAGAGGAAATTTTGGATACGGCTGTAACTGAGGTACAGCAACTTTTGAAGTGCGATCGCGTGATGGTGTATCAGTTCGCCCCAGATAGCGACGGTAAAATAGTTGCCTCTTCAGTTGAGTCATACCGCACTGTAACATTGTGCGATCGTGCCGCGGCTAGGGAAGAAGCAGGGGAGCAGGGAGCAGGGAGCAGGGAGCAGAGGAAGGAAAGAGGTCAATTAATTACTTATTCTCCCCCTTGCACCCTGCACCCTGCCCCTCGGCCTCTTCTGCCCAATCCCCAATCCCCCATCCCTTATAACTATGAGTTTGGCTTGTGTAATTGTCTCAGCCTGAAAGAGCAATTTAATACTAAGGCAAATCTGGTAGTTCCCATTAATTTGAGTAACAATGGGAACCCAGCCCCCAAACTTTGGGGTTTGTTGATTGCTGACCATAATTCCGGGGAACGACAGTGGCAAACTGATGATGCCCAAATGCTCAATGAAGTCTCAGTGCAACTAGCGATCGCCATCCAACAAGCGGAATTGCTAGCCCAAACTCAAGCAGCGCTTACCAAAGAAAAGCAACTCAATGTATTTAAATCTCAAATCATTGCAACGGTTTCCCATGAGTATCGAACGCCACTAACTTCAATTCTTGCGGCTGCATCAACTTTGGTAAAACATAGCCAGCAACTGGATGAGTCTAAACAACAAAGGTTCTTGGGAATCATTGAACAGAAAGCAAGGTATATGTCCAAGCTTGTGGATAATATGCTTCTAGTTAACCAATTTGAGCTGGAAAAACCAAAGATTAAGCCTATTCTGCTCGATTTATTGCAATTTTTTTCTGATCTGATAGAACAAGAGCGAGAAACAGTAGGCGATCGCCACGAATTGATTTTTCAAATTACTGGTAATAACCAGGGCTTTTGGGGTGATCGCGGACTTTTACAGCAAATTTTTACTAACTTAATATCCAATGCAATTAAGTACTCTCCAGATGGAGGTACTGTGGAATTCCACCTGATCGGTAAAGAATCACAAGTAATCTTTTATATCAAAGATCAGGGAATTGGTATCCCAATGGCAGATCAAGAAAATTTGTTTCAATCCTTCAGCCGTGGAAGTAATGTTGACACAATCCCCGGTACAGGATTAGGGCTAGCGATCGCTAAAGCTTGTGTCGATTTACATGGTGGTGATATCACCTTGTCTAGTCAAGTAGGGCAAGGAACTAAAGTTACAGTTAGCTTACCAAAGGACTGTCCATTTGCCCCATAACAGATGCACATCATCTGGTTGCCCGTCGTAGTTAGCATTTTCACATTTAATATAAGTACTTTTATTACTTTTGCGGTACTCAAGTTTGTGAATTCTGAACTACATAGTTACTCAACTTCAGTATTAAATAAAATTAGTAACAATAGTCTAGGAAAAGCAAAGACGTGAACCGTTTCAAAAAGCTATCCTTAATCGCATTTCTGCTATTAGCCTTTGTGTACCCACCTGCTTTAGCTGAAGCCAAAGATAATACTTTAGATAGTGTTCTCAATGAACATCTTGATGTAGAGACAAAATTAATTGGAGAGCAAAGTGAAGAGCTTTTGTTAGCTCATCGACGGACTCGAGGACGTTATCATAGACGGCAACGGACTAGACAATATTATTATCAGCGCCAACGTAATCGACGACATCATTATAGACGGCGCTATCGTTCTATACGTTATCACGGACAACCATATCGTCATGGACAATGGGAACTTGTGCGTGATCGTCATGGGCGATTAATATATCATTGGCAGCGTTAATAGTAAACTTTATACCCAATTTCCCCAGAGAATATTTATGCGTAAATCCTAATATAGGTGGACTTGTTCAAGGTAAGTAAAACGATTGGAAACGAGAAAAACTTAGCTATACAAGAACATGAATTAGGCTAAAACACTCTTCACTTCTGCCTTTGATCCTTCGGCTTGGTGCAGCAATGTAATTGATAATTTAACCTCGATATTACCAAATCGCGTTGCTCCCTGACTAAAGCCCTAATTTTTCTTGAACGACTGCCTCATCTTTAAAGCCGACCAGCACAGCTGTTCCATCTTTGACGAAAAGTGGGCGTTTGAGCAGCATTGCGTCGTGAGTAAATGCATCAATCCACCGTTCATCCGTCCAAGTCTTTTTTTGATCTCCTAAAGCGCGGTAGGATTGACCAGAAGTATTTCGCATGGGAGCAAAACTCAAAGACTTTACCCAGTTTTGGATCTGCTCACGGGTCGGCGGAGTCTCTCTAGTGTTGATAAACTCATAGTTAATTCCGTTGTCTTGGAGCCACGTCAAAGCTTTTTTGCAAGTGCCGCAGCTTGGAATACCGTAGACTTGAATAGACATAAAACAATTAAAACAATCTGCATATATGACATAGCTAGTATAACTTCTGCCATTGAATATCTGCGGCAGAAATTTATAGCGATCGCTCGAAAGCGACTAATGCTTATACTGGATTACACATATTTTTTGAGTCTCTTCGTTTTTTTGCAAAATGGGGATGCTCACTAGGAATCTGGATTAATGCATTTGAGATGCTCACAGCCGAAAGCTTGAGTCATCATTGCAGATAGCTGTTGAGAAACTTGCCTATCAAAGTTGAGTTCTTGCATGATTTGGTCATGGGCTTGTTCCTGCGTTATCCGCTTTGCCATTTGCTCAAATTCGACCCAAGTCAAATCACTCTCAACAAATGCTTTCGCAAGGGTAATTATCAGTTCCTCATAATCATTGTCTTCCAGTTTCGTCATCATTCGGTGTTCAATTTGAAGCGAATCATCGAAACAGTAATACCAAGATTTTGGTTGCTGCTTAAGTACTCTTCGGAAAAAATCTTGCTGTTTCGAGCGACTAACAGCATGATCTGCTTCACTACATACCATTAAGATAGGGGCAGAAACACAGCCTTGAGCCTTTTCTAAAACCTGATATCCTAATTCTAGAAATATCCGTAATGCCTTAAGACGAAAACCTTTATAACCAAAATTACCAGGTGCATCTTTGTTGAACCATTCAAAGTAAATTGGCAAGATTTTTATAAGTAAATCGAATAGTGAATAACGATTACCCAAATAAGGCGTGAACAATAAGGTGCAGTCAATCTGCTGAGGATGCTCTAAAGCTAACCAAGCAGCTAAAGTTCCACCAGTCGATAATCCACCAATCACAACTTCTTGACCTAGGGTTTTTGCAATCTGTAACCATTTAATTACAAATTCTTGGTAAATCTTAATATCTGTTGGCAGAGGTGGAGGGTTTTGATGTCTCCAGTCACCGGAGCGTCCATGACCGGGTTGTAAAGGAATCAAAACGTTATATCCCGTGTTAAATAAAGCTTTACCGAGCGGCTCAAACTGGTAAGGGCCTGCTGTAAAACCATGCAAAAATAAAAAAACTTTTGATCTAAAGTCAGGGTGAATCAAAAATTTGGAACGACAGGCTTCATTCTTTAAACCCAGTGTAGATTCTAATTGGTGAACTTGCTCCAGGATTTCTGCTGTTTTTTGAATGCCAGTTTTCATTGATTATCGGTCGTATTTACAGATATCAACTTATTTTATTAACTTACATATTTACTACGTATCTAGCAGAGGATATGTTTCAGGGCTTCTAGACCCAATAAATGGTCATTACGAGTGCAGCGTTTCTGCGACACGCGGCGCGAACGTCGTTCCTTCTCTGTGCGCGATCGCACAACCTAGAGCTAGATGACGAAACCAAGTACTAGGTAGAATTTTAAGACTTGTGTGTACACCGTAGGACAAGGGGGAGACCGCAATCAAAGTCCTCCTCTTAAAAGGGGATTTATAGGCATATATAACGTTTGGCTACCAAGAAGAGAAGTTTTAAAACAGCATCTTGCTGGTTAGTTAAATGTTCTTAACAGTTTAATAAATCCTTAATAAATTGATTATATAGTATTGAAAAGCATAAAGGAACTTTATGGTTAGCATTGTAACACCAGATTTCGCCGTTGGTCTTCTAGACTTCTCACAGGATCTAACTGGAGATAATGGTCAAAATTTATTTAATAACGCAGAAATCACAGATTTGTCCGTTGGTCTTCCAGACTTCTCACAGGATCTAACTGGAGATAATGGTCAAAATTTATTTAATAACGCAGAAATCACAGATTTGTCTGTTGGTCTTCCAGACTTCTCACAGGATCTAACTGGAGATAATGGTCAAAATTTATTTAATAACGCAGAAATCACAGATTTGTCCATTGGTCTTCCAGACTTCTCACAGGATCTAACTGGAGATGATGGTCAAAATTTATTTAATAACGCAGAAATTATAGATTTAGTTGGTAGCTTTAGAGATAACACACAGTATCTAACAGGAGATGTTGATCGAGATGGTGATGCTGATTTAATTGAAGTTTGGCAAGATGGAGGAGTATTCAAATCCACAAGTTTGATTAATGATGGTCTAGGTTCATTTAATAGCTCAGTGATCACAGATTCAGTCGGTGACTTTAGAGATAACACACAGTATGTAACTGGAGATGTTAATCGAGATGGTGCTACTGATCTAATTGAACTTTGGGAAGATGGAGGAGTATTCAAATCCACAAGTTGGATTAATGATGGTCAAGGTTTATTTAATAGCCCAGTAATCACAGATTCAGTCGGTAGCTTTAGAGATAACACACAGTATGTAACTGGAGATGTTGATCGAGATGATGATGCTGATTTAATTGAAGTTTGGCAAGATGGAGGAGTATTCAATGCCACAAATTGGATTAATGATGGACTAGGTTCATTCAATATAGTAAGCATAAATTTTGTCGGTGGCTTTAGAGATAACACACAGTATGTAACTGGAGATGTTGATCGAGATGGTGATGCTGATTTAATTGAAGTTTGGCAAGATGGAGGAGTATTCAATGCCACAAATTGGATTAATAATGGACTAGGTTCATTTAATATAGGAAGCATAAATTTTGTCGGTGACTTTAGAGATAACACACAGTATGTAACTGGAGATGTTAATCAAGATGGTGCTGCTGATTTAATTGAAGTTTGGCAAGATGGAGGAGTATTCAATGCCACAAATTGGATTAATAATGGACTAGGTTCATTTAATATAGGAAGCATAGATTTTGTCGGTGACTTTCTAGGTACACCAATACCTTTGATTTAAGGCATCTCTTCGTTAAGGGAGCAGACGAGCGAGGGATTACACTTCCCCTCTTCACCCTTGCTCCTCTGGTTGCCTTCTCCTTTGGAGATGCTACGCGAAAACGGGTAAATTTCTTATTCAAAAAGTATTGGATAACACACAGTATGTAACTAGATATGTTGATCGAAATGGTGCTGCTGATTTAATTGAACTTTGGCAAGATGGAGGAGTATTCAATTCCACAACTTGGATTAATAATGGTCAAAGTTCATTCATTTAATAACAGAGCCATTACTGAAGGTGAGTTATTATTTCATGATATTCAGCTTGCAACTATCGAGAATATAGCAATCCTATCTTATTCGCAAACACCTACAGGCGCAGATCCCCAACTTATTAAAGAAATCTAAGCTCTTTTGTTTGTAAATTATTGCTGAAAAACATCTCCAAAATGGCTATTCTTGATGTCAATATAAAACTCCTATTACTCCTATTTTATTTTTAAAATAACCAACTACTCCTCTAGTTCCCTTCTTTCCAAAATCCTCGGCATTATCTGCACTTTTTGTGTATTATTCGGTAAGGCACTGAGAGCATATTTGACCCTAATTAATGCGTATAAATTAATGCTTTATCAAGTATTAACTGCTGAATATTGATGCTTTGAGTATTATATGATGAGTATTTTGTAGAATTTAGAAGCTGTAAGCATTGATTCTGTGTTATTTCAAGGTTTTCTCAACTTAAACAAACCATTTGGCTGGACTTCCCACGACTGCGTAGCGCGGGTGCGAAAATTGTTGCGCCTCAAACGTGTAGGACATGCGGGAACCTTAGATCCAGCTGCTACAGGAGTTTTACCAATCGCCCTTGGTAAAGCCACAAGATTATTGCAATATCTGCCAGAGAATAAAGCTTATAAAGCCACTATTCGGCTGGGTGTGCGTACCACAACCGATGATTTACAAGGCGAAATCATTACCTCTCAACCTTGTGCTGGATTGAGTTTGGCACAGGTGAAAAGTGCATTACCACAATTTCAAGGCAAGATTGAGCAAATACCACCTAGTTACAGTGCAATCCAAGTGGATGGTAAACGTCTCTACGATTTAGCACGCCAAGGGATAACGGTGGAAGTTCCAGTGCGAACAGTAGAAGTTTTTCAGATAGATATTTTGGACTGGAGAGAAGAAGATTTTCCCGAATTGGATATTGCGATCGCCTGTGGTTCTGGTACATATATTAGAGCGATCGCTCGTGACTTAGGTGCAATTTTAGAAACTGGTGGTACTCTTGCCGCTTTGATTCGCACTCAAAGCAGTGATTTCGATTTAACAGATAGTCTCACTTTGAGCGACTTAGAAACTAAACTACAAGCCGGAATATTTCAACCGATTTGTCCAGATGTAGCTTTACAACATTTGTCATCTGTTAGTTTACCAGCAGCATCTGCTCAAAAATGGTGTCAAGGTCAGCGAATTTCTCTAACTTTCGATGTTCCTGAAATAGTGCGAGTTTATGATGAAGAGACTCGCTTTTTAGGTATTGGGCAATTACAAGATGAAGTGTTAATTCCCCAAATGGTTTATGAACCGATTTCTTAAAACTGTGAGAAGTTAAAAGTTTGAAATCAAAAGTATTAGGTAAAGGTGGTGATAGGCGGTTTCATGCAAAGTTTATTGATGGTGTGTTGCACTTTCTAGGTTTGGTAACAGAACATTAGTGCAGAATAAGTATGACAATACTACAATGAAAAAATCATCCATTATGACGGTATTTGACTGAAATCTTAGAAAACTTAGATGCTCATAGACTAGTTCAAGAACATCTTGAACTATGTGATTATCAGGTTTGCGGCTACTGGGATGAGCAAGATAAATATTATGAAATAATTACTTTGCCTCGTATCCTCGAGACAGAATTAGTGAGCCAGCTTTGTCACCGGAACTTTTTCTGATAAATCACCTTCACAGATGATATATAGCGGTTCTCGAATGCAAGCAATATACTTTGACCTCTCTCCTTGACCTTCTTTCCGCACTCGTGCCATAAAGGATGATCTCATCATTAGTAGATTGATTTATTGTGAGATTCCATGTTTCCTGCGTTTTCACTTCATCTAGGATCTTCTTTAAAACTTCTGCATTACGAAAATAATTTAACTTTATTCTTTGAGTTCCTTTAGCTCCTCTATTTTCTGCCATTGGAGTTATTGTATTAGGAGAAATAGGAATTGGTTGAGCTTGAGCAGACAAATTACTTCCAAGGACAGCAAAAGCACCCAGACTCAGCAAAAAACAAAGTTGGCGGGAACACATATTCACTTTCCTCAATAGATACTTCTGTAAATAGATTATTTAAGAATAACCCTCTTTTGTCATTCTCAGAAAACAATAATCTCAGCCAAATTATGAGGCTTTGATTTAGTCTAGGTTTGAGGTTTTATTCTCTAACAAAAATAAAATTAGAAATTAAAGCGCCGTAACCGTTTTAACGATTAGATTCTACGAAAGTGACTAAAGAGGAATAAGATAAAAGTTGGTCACGCATTCACGCATAATCTCTCTTTTGTCACTCTGGGGAAATAAAAATTGGGGCTAAATGATCAAACCTAGATTTTGTGGGAAGATTAGCGATCGCAAGCTAATATAAACCTTCCATAAAAGCTCTACAGTTAAAATTTTATCTGGGTAAGGGTTACAAATTATTCTCTGCCGAAAGTGACAAAAAAGGGATAATTGTATTGCGACCTTCTTGTGCTATTTGAAATAGTATGTTTATTTACACCGTGTTGTACTAGCCGTATGACAAGATTAAAAAAATAATAAATATAACGAACTACTATGACAGAAAGGCTAGATCGAATTGAGGCAATTTTAAAGCCGACAACAGAAAGCGCTGAAGCGAATACGACAACGATAGAAGCGATCGCTAGACAGGAGAACAACGAGTAATGAGCGATCGCCATCCTACAACTGCTGCACGTCTCAATGTCTACATCCAAGGTCAAGGATTTCCCATTCTTGGCCTACACGGTCATCCTGGTACTGGTCGTAGTTTATCTGTCTTTACCAATCATTTATCAAAACGTTATAAAACTTTTGCCCCTGATTTACGTGGATACGGCAAAAGTCGCTGGAATGGCAATTTTGATATGAATGACCATTTGACTGATTTAGAAGCCCTCCTAGACCGCTTTGAGATTGAAAAGTGTCTAGTATTGGGATGGTCACTTGGGGGTATTCTGGCAATGGAACTGGCATTACGTTTGCCAGAGCGGATTACAGGGCTGATTTTGGTGGCGACAGCCGCAAAACCCCGTGGCAGTCATCCTCCTATCACTTGGCAGGATAATTTATATACTGGCGTTGCTGGCCTACTAAACTATATAAAACCGAGTTGGCAATGGAATATTGAAACTTTTGGCAAGCGATCGCTTTTCCGCTACCTAATTCAACAACATACATCTACCACTTACAACTACATTGCGA
Source organism: Nostoc desertorum CM1-VF14 (assembly GCA_019359245.1). Taxonomy (GTDB): domain Bacteria; phylum Cyanobacteriota; class Cyanobacteriia; order Cyanobacteriales; family Nostocaceae; genus Nostoc; species Nostoc desertorum. Next base: position 11,148 of record JAHHHR010000001.1, read on the forward strand.
CTGAAGCAGTACCAGCTTATTTACAAACTTCTCCTGCTGCTACTCGCGCCCTTTATAGTGCAATTCAATCGGGATACAACCGACTTCTAGATTTGCAACAAATACAATGTCCTGGTTTAGTACTTGCTGGTGAGCAAGACCGCCACATCACATCTGATTCCAGTTTAGAAACTGCTCAACACCTGAACAATTCTCAGTGGCAGTGCTATCCTAACACTGCCCATCTTTTTCCGTGGGAAGTCCCCCAGCAGGTGCTGAATGATATTGACCATTGGCTGGAAGAACATCCGCAGGTATTTGGTAGTCAATAATCGAATATTTTAAAAATTTTGACTATTGACGAAGAATAAATCGAGAGTGAAGATGGGTGACGCGGTGAGTGAAAAAGACGCATTAACGCGGTAAGAGAATTCTCAGTCTCTCCGTGTCTTTGCGTCCCCGATTATCACATCTTTTCCATTCTCAGGCCTAACTAATTTAAATTTGACCGCCAAAGGCAGGCTGTACTTTGCGGTCAAATCTTTCCCCCAAGTCTTCAGCAATTGTTAAGGTATTAGGTTTACAACGCTTGACATTTACAGCAATTCCCGTGGCTCCTTCGATCTCCAAATCTTCTATATATCCAATGCTTGACAATCTTGCTTCAGAAGAACTTAGAAATGGCCCGAAGTAGTATGTGCAACGGGGATTTTGCGTCACAATCTCTACCCACCAAGCCAAGCCGAGGGAGTCGAATGTGTTAAGTAACACTTCCTTGAGGTTATGCCAAATGGTTTTCATGGTTTTCGCGAGTTTATAAACGTCTACAGAGTGTTAAACGATATGTTGCTTTATTATCTTTTACATTTCTTTATACTCTGTTAGCGTTATTTTTTCAAAGAATTTTTTTGTAATTTATCTAGGTGGAGGGTATTTAGCGATCGCTGGCGGTAAATTTCATAAAGTGCCATACCTGCTGCTACAGAAGCATTCAGGCTGGGAGTCTTACCTTGTAGAGGAATCGATACCAAGAAATCACAGGAACGTTGAGTCAACATACCCAGACCTTCACCTTCTGAGCCGATGACCAAAACGATTGGGCCAGTGAAATTCACTGTATGTACGGGTTCGCTACCACTGGCAGCAGTGCCATAAATCCAATAACCAGCTTCTTTTAACTCTTCTAAGGCGCGGCTGAGGTTAACAACTCTAGCTACAGCAAAATTTTCTAAAGCGCCTGCTGCGACTTTCATGACAGTGGAAGTGATCCCAGATGCTCTTCTTTGAGGAATCACCAAACCTTGAGCGCCTATTGCTTCGGCGGTGCGAATAATTGCTCCCAAGTTGTGGGGATCAGTAATTCCGTCAGCCACTACAATTACGGAATCGGTTACAGTTTTTGCCTGTTCAATTAGATCCGGTAATTCGATGTAGGCGTAGGGAGCAGTTTGTGCCGCTACACCTTGATGATTAGCGCCATTGGTGAGATAGTCTAAGCGCTTTGGTTCAACCTCATCAATAACTGTGCCATTTTCCTTTGCTTGGAGGAGAAAATGGTGAAAGCTGGGATCGTAGCGCAGACGGGTAGTGATCCAGATGCGGTTGAGATTGCGCTGATTTTGCAACGCACTCAATACTGGATGACGACCATAGATGAGATCGTTATCTTCTTCTATCGGTTGTGTAGATACAGGCGGCTGGGAGAAATTGCTATTCCGTTGGCGGGAGTTGCCAGAAATCGGGTTGCTATCTATTTTTCTGGGATTGCGGCTGGGATTAGCAACATCTATTTTCCTGGGATTACGAGTGGGATTAGCAACAGAAATCGGGTTGCTATCTACTTTTCTAGGATTGCGAGTAGGATTAGTAACAACACGCTTACCTTGAATTTTTACGGGTTGCCCACGATTGGGTTCATTAGTAGAAGTTTTGATGATTTTTCTCGGTTTATTCTGCATTTGAGTTATGAATATAGCGTATGGTTGAACATACCGATTACCTGAATTTCTAAAACCTAATCTATTGCTTTACCTATTGTTGTGAAATTGAGTTTTCACCCTTTTTCTACATGAAGCATTTGCAACAGTTCGGTTAGACGCTGGTAATCGGTGAGATATAAGTAGCCTATTAAGGTTTCTAGACTAGTTGCCTGTTGATAAATTTCGGGATTAAGTCGCTTAGGGCGTCCTGTAGCGGCGTTTCTACCCCGTCGGACAATTTCTAATTCGGTGTCCCTTAGATGAGGAACCAGCGATCGCAAATGTAGCGCTTGTGTTTCCGCTCTTACCTGCTCCACTACCAAACGATGGTAAATTCCTGACCGCTGCAATGGCAGCAGATAGAACATTCTAACATACAACTCATAAATTGCATCCCCCAAATATGCTAAAGCAGTAGGAGAAATTTGTTGCACTTGTGAGAGGGAAATCTGTTGGAATGGCGCTGTGTTTGTCAAGAGTGCTTGAGTCCAAGGTAAACTCTGTTTAGGAGTTTCATCTTGTGTATCTAATAGCTCTTCCTCCTGTGACTTCACAATAAATCATTCCTTGACGGGCTACATTTGGCAGGCATTTTTTGCAAAGACTGATTTTTCTGAAGTAAGCCATAATACCATACTTAGCATAATCAATACTATCAGAAATACTTACTAATTCTATCTTTTTGATTGAGAGTTGGCATTTTATATTACCCTAATGTCAACGCCTATAAATCAGATTGCGCCTACTTGTGGTCTGTGTCTAAGATGGGGTAAAATTATGACACCAAACTCACCTGTTACTTGATAGCATTGCCATGCTTACTTAGTAAGCGACAATTTTTAACTATACAGTATCAAATCAAGTTTACCCATAAAGAAATCTGCTGACTTTGTATTTCTTACAAATTTCTATAAACTTGATTGTTTATTTGATATTCTAGCCGACAATTACAGACCCAAGAATTGGGTGTCTATATTTTTGTTATTAGTCAACTTTAAACATAATAGCTTAACTGGCTTTGTGCCTCTCCCACAAGGAGAGAGGTTTTCTGCCAGAAGTTTTAAAAATTAAGCTATCCGATGTTGAATCTGGATAGCCGAATTGGTCTCTCGGTTCAAGCAATCAAGACTACTTGACGTTTTCTAGAGCTTCTTCAACTGATTTTTGCAGGGAGAGAAACTTTTCTAGGCGAACAAGCTTGACCGTTTGAGTTACCCGGGCATTTGTGACGATTTGCAAAGTGCCTTCGGCAGTTTGAGCCTGCTTGGCTAGCTGCACCAAAGCACCCAAGCCAGAGCTATCAATAAAGTCGATTTGTGAGAGATCCAAAATAATATGCTTAGGGCCCTCGTCAATCTTACTGCCAAGTACCTTGCGAAATGTCGGCTCAGAAAAGGCATCTAACAAACCTGTGAGGCGGAATAGCTGACAGTTATCCCGGACTTCACGAGTGCCTCTCAGGCTAACGGTTAGATTCAGTGGCTCAGCAATAATTCCCTCCTCATGAGTTAAAGTGAACGCTCAAGTATAGATGGTTTTTGAGCAAGTTGTCTACAATCTACTGAAGTAGCGGATTGGGCATTGAAAAGAGGCAGAGGGGCAGGGTGCGGGGGGCAGAGGGGAAAATTCCTCTCCCTTGCTCCTTGCTCCCATGTTTCTTCCCTATTCCTTATTTTTACCTCACTTCGGCTGTTGCGGCTTGACGTGCTGTTCGCATGACTTGAACAAATTGCTCAAACAAGTAATCAGCATCGTGAGGGCCAGGACTTGCTTCTGGGTGATATTGTACAGAGAATACAGGTAGAGATTTGTGACGTACCCCAGCAACGGTGCGATCGTTTAAGTTCAGGTGGCTGATTTCCACAACTGTTGTAGGCAAAGAATCTGGGTCAATAGCAAAACTATGGTTTTGGCTGGTAATTTCTATCCGTTGTTGTAAACCGGCAGGCTGATTTAAACCACGGTGACCAAATTTGAGTTTATAGGTTTCTGCCCCTAGTGCATGACCTAAAATTTGGTGTCCCATACAAATACCAAAGATGGGCTTTTCACTTAACAGAAGCGCTTTAGCAGTTGCAATCCCTTCAGTGACGGCAGCAGGGTCGCCAGGCCCATTAGAAAGAAACACACCATCTGGATTGTAATTGAGGATTTCCTCTGGTGGCGTATCAGCAGGCACAACAATTACCCGACAACCATAACTTGTTAAGCGACGCAAAATATTGCGTTTTACGCCAAAGTCAAGGGCAACAACGGTAAAGGGTTCTCCAAGATTTTCCGCAGCTTCAGAGTTGAATTCCCAAGCTGGAATTGTGGGATCTGACCATTCATAAGCCTTTGCTGTGGTGACTTCCCGAACCAGATTTAATCCTGCCATGTTGGGAGCCGCCTGTACCTGCTCTAGCAATTCCGCCTCATCGAGAATGGTTGTGGAAATGCCACCGTTCATGGCTCCAAGCATCCGAATTTTGCGGGTGAGAGCACGGGTATCGATGCCGTAGATCCCTGGTACTTGGTTTTGCTTAAGATAGTCTGGTAAGGATTGTGTCGATCGCCAGTTACTCGGTCGGTGACAAATATTCCGTGCGATCGCACCCCGCACTTGGGGCCCATCGGATTCTTCATCTTCAAAATTGACGCCAGTATTGCCTAATTCAGGATAGGTAAAAATGACAATTTGACCGCAGTAACTTGGGTCAGTCAGGACTTCTTGGTAGCCGGTCATGCCAGTATTGAACACCACTTCTCCGATCGCGGTTCCCGTAGCACCGAAAGACCAACCGCGATAAGTGGTTCCATCTGCCAGGACAAGTAAAGCTGGTATTGCGTCAGTCAGGGGCATAGTAAATTGGGGAGTGGGGAGTGGGGATCGGGGAGTGAAAGAAGCAGGGGAGCAGGGAGCAGGGGGAAAATTCCTCTCCTCTGCACCCTTCCTCCTGCCCCTCTGCCTCTTCCCTATTCCCAATACTGCGATTGTTAATTATCCCATGAGTTGAGCAATTGGGAGTTTTTAGAATAGTTAATTAAAATTAAAAGGGAATTAAATTAGCGGGAGTGGCTTTGGCAAAGCTTGGGTGGTTAAAATTAATTATGCTTCAGTCTTTTTTATCCCGTGCAACCCTAATTTTTTTATCAAGCGCTCTAGCGGTTTTGTGTGTTGCCTGTAGTGAAGACCAACGAAACACGGCGACTGGTGGCAATGAGCAACCCGCGCCAATTGGGGATCAGGCATCAGTACAGCCTGCCGTCGAACCAGCAACACCAACAGTTACCTCTACTCCAGAAGTACAGCCGCTAGAGCCGTCTGACAGTGAACCAAGTCTTTTTGAGATGGGGCTAGACAAAGCGGTTGGCGCTTGGAGTATCAGCCGATCTGCTCAATCTCCAGGTGATTGGATTTTGGTGGCGAATCAATACCAGGATGCGATCGCGCTGATGCAAAGAGTCCGGCGGCAAAGCCCAGAGTTTGCGATCGCTCAAACCAAAATTACTGAATATCGTCGCCAAATTAAATATGCCCAAAAGCAAGCTAATCCTCGCCCTGTGCGCCTTGCCGAACCGAAGAGGGTAGTAGTTGCAGTTCCCCAGACAGCAATTACACCAAAGTATACCTTGCCTCCACAAGCGACAAAACGGTTACCAATAGAGCCAGGTTTACCTTCATCAGCAGTGGTGATTCCAGATCCAGAAGTATTTACAGCCCCCATTAAAAGGCGGCTTGGTGGAACGCCAATTGTCGAAGTTACCTTCAATGGCCAGCGACAATTTGAGATGATTGTGGATACGGGAGCCAGTGGTACTGTAATTACCCAAGAGATGGCAAATACCTTGGGAGTATTGCCAGTAGGGAAAGCTAAGGCAAATACCGCTAGTTCTAGAGGTGTAGAATTTCCTGTGGGCTATGTTAATTCGATGGCAGTTGGTGGGGTAATAGTGAATAAAGTCGCAGTAGCGATCGCAGGTGCGGAACTAGAAACTGGACTTCTAGGACATGACTTTTTTGGTAACTATGATGTCACCATTAAACGTAATGTAGTAGAATTTCGTCCGCAACTGCGATCGCAAATCAATTCCCCAGAAACTCAACTAACTGCTCCAACTTCGTCCAAGCAGCCCCACTTTGTAGAATATCCTTAGCGATTTTAATTCCTTGGGCGTGATCTAGGAGTGCGATCGACCCCGCTACTTGCAGCGCCAACGAGGCATTTAACGCTACTGCATCTTGTTGTGCCTGAGTTCCCTTACCTTGGAGTACCGCCTTCAGAATCACCGCATTCTCTTGGACATCTCCACCCCGAAGCATACCTATGGTAGCAGGCGTTAGATCCAAATCTAGGGGATTAATGCTAGTTAACTGCACTTCTCCCTCTGATAACACCGCCAAATCAGTTAAATCTCCTAACCCAGCCTCATCAAGTTTTTCTCGTCCGTGCAGCACAATCGCCTTTTCCTTGCCCAAATTCTGTAAAGCTTCGGCAACTGTTGCTAAAAGTTTGGGAGTAAATAAGCCCACTACCTGCCCAGTTGGACGCAAGGGATTTACTAACGGCCCAAGCAAATTAAAAATTGTTCGCACCTTCAAAGTCCGCCGTAATGAGGCAACCGCCTTGAGTGCTGGATGCCAACCAGGGGCAAACAAGAAAGTGATCCCTACTTCTTGTAGTGCGGCTTGCACCTTTTCACTAGAGGCACTCAAGTTTACACCCAAGGCTTCCAATACATCTGCACTCCCGGTGAGACTTGAAGCTGAACGATTGCCATGTTTGGCAACGGGTACGCCAGATGCTGCGGCGACAAAAGCAACAGCGGTGGAAATATTAAAGGTTGATGAGCCATCTCCACCAGTGCCACAGGTATCAATTAGGGGGATTGGAGATTGGATAGATTCTTGCCCAGTCCCCAGCCCCCAGTCTCCAGTCCCTAATTTTGATTGGGATTGTAATACTTCAGCCATACCAGTCAACTCGTCGGCAGAAATGCCTCTAAAGTTCAGTGCTGTTAAAATAGCCCCTGATAACTCTGGGGGAACCGCTTCACTAAGCCAACCTTGCATCAATTCAGCAGCTTGAGTACGGGACAAGGATTGGCCATCTATTAATTGTTGCAGCAGGATATACCAGCTAGCAGAGGATTCTTGAGCAGGGATTGGGGAAGTTATCATAGCTAAGGTTTGTATGTTGTAGCTATATTAAGAGCTATGAGGTTATCCTACCGGAAAATTGGAAGCTATCAAAGTTGGTTTAAATCTCAAGGCTTAATTGCAAAGCTGGATTAGCAAGATTCTGAACTTGTGATTTTTTATCCAAATCAAGTTTAACTTCGTAGTTAGTAATGAATAACTCTTTTCCTTTAGCCGCACCACTCTGCTTATAGTTATTCATCCCATACTGTAATTCCCATTCTGAAATATTAGCCCATTGAAAATTTTCTCGAATGTGCAATGAGTCATCGTAGGTAATTAGCCAGCGATGATGACACTGTTGCAAAAGGTTAGCAAATATCTGATGTTCAAAAGAAGTGTGCAAGTCACCATCTTTACCGTATAGTTTTGATTTAGTAGCGCTAAAATATGGTGGATCTAAAAATAAAAATACATCTTTTCCTTCTGATTTTAATAGTTGGCTGTAATCCAAATTAGTAATTTGGACATTTTCTGATAAAATTTTTTCTAACTTTTCTAGCCGTTCTATTGAAGAATCAGTAAATCTTTTATGGAAAGCTTGTTCAGAAAAACCACCTGATTCTACAGTTCCTGAAAAAGTAATTCTATTTAGTACGAAAAACCGAACTGCTCTTTCTAAATCAGATAAATTATTGACATCTACGCTAGTTAATTCTATAAATAGTAATCTACCATCTGTATATTTGACTTTAATATGTCGAATTTCTTTAACTAACTGAGCTATATCAGATTGGGCCAATTTCCAGAATAAGAAGAGTTCGCGGTTTAAATCGTTAATCCAAATATTGATATCAGGAAAGTTTTGCCTTAAATAAATGAATACAGAACCACCACCCACAAAAGGTTCTCGGAATTCCGAAAAGCTTTCTGGTAAATATTCAACTATTTGATTGATTGCTTTTGACTTACCACCAGGATATCGGAGAGGGCTTTTAATCATATATCATCCAAGTAATTTTTATAGGATACTCCTTTGATAAATCCTGTAAAATGGAGAACTTCTGCCATACATTCAAATTTTTATTAATATTTTTCTTTGCCATAGTTTAGTTCAGTATTGGCTATTAAAGCATAGAAAAAACCAAGCAAGAGTTAATTTCCTCCTTGTTGGTTAAAATTTTCTGAAATAAGCTATTAAGGAATATTGTTATGCCTCGTTCTGCACCCTATCAACCTTTATTGTTGCGAATTCTTCACGGCTTAAGTGGAATTTTAGTTATCGCAGCAATTATTACCGGATTTTTGGTTTACAACACTTACGATCGCCGATTTGGTAAAATACGATTTCCTGAAATTGGAGATATTCAGGGCATTCACGGCACTTTTGCATTATTTTTCTTGCTTATTCTCCCTGCTTTTGCCCTCTATAGCTTTCATGCTGGACAAAAGCGTCTGCTTCAATCTGATTCTTTGCAGCAACTAACCCAGGTTGGCAAGCCGATTTGGTGGGTTAGCTTGCAACGTCTAGCAAATACTCTCATGCTCATTGCTGCTATTTTGGCTGTGAACTCTGGCAGGATGATGAAGGAAGAATGGCTTCCAGCAGGGCAGCTAGATCATATTTGGTACTCCCTCCACCTTTGCGCCTGGGTTGTGATGGTAGGCTGTGTGGCGATTCATGTTTTGATGTCTACCAAGGTGGGTGGTGCGCCGTTGTTACTCTCAATGTTTTCGTGGAAGTTTCGCCCAGAAGATAGCCCTGCTAAATGGTCTAGTCGTTTCCGTACTTGGTTGACTAGCTTACAAACGAACTTTGGTGCGGAAATAAATAATTTTATACAAAACAATTTTTATCTCAGAATTATTGAGGTGATTGTGCTTGGTGGAATTCTGACAGCGTTTGTCTTACCTGTATTTTTTCCCGGTAGTGAGTCATAGGTAATTGGCTGTTAGGGGGCAGCCTGCCAATCAACAAAGATAAATCCCTTATCTGCGTAAATATGTCCTTTTTCCCCCTGCTGCCTGCCCCCTGCGGTCTTGATGATAAGCCTTTAAGCTTATGCTGATTGCCTGAGGTTGCTCCAGAACTTGGGGCTTAAGCCCCAAGTCTTGATATACCTATCCTTAAATCTTAGTCATGAGAAATTTTGATATTTCCGCATGTGCCAACACAGCAGCAGGTTCGCGCTGGAGAGCGTTGTAATACTTTCTCTCGAAGGTATTGCCCGTCTCTAACGGTACAATCAGTGTGCGGACATTAGCAATCAACTTTTCAAAATCCTCCATTGCAATCGGTTCATCTGCTTCAAGCATTTCGTCAACTTGCACAACCACCTCAGAAATACGATGTAGCCAAGCAAATTGTTCATGAGCAATAACTAGCTGAAGTAGTTCTCCGCTTGATACTCGTCCACTAACCTGCTCGTAGGTAATGCGTTCTGTCTCCAGCAACATCTTATGAAGGTGGAGTAATTTGTTTCGTAAATCACGCAGATATTGATGTTGACGTATTCTTTGTGAAAGTGTGTTAGAAGTCAATGTTACCCATCCTTTGGTTATGATAGTCTTCAATGGCTTAAATAATTTCTAGGTCGGTATTCATTACGACATAAACTGTAGCGAACAACTGGTTTGTTGAGTGATACTCTAGCGATTAGTAGCATATCCAACATACATAGTTGCGTAAACGTTCGCCAGCAGGCTTGCCGCTCTTAACCAGAAATTTTCCTTCCCTTCTCTACAAGAGGCTTGCCTAACCTCAGTTCATGTATTTGGTTTCCTTCTTTAAACCTATGACAATTAACATATTTTTTATAGCCGTTATATCTTATATTTGATTAATCATATATTAGCATAAACTTATAAGAAGTACATAGTGTAAAACCTATCGAAAAAATATCAATTATGGGAAAACCGTCTTAATGTCGCTACCATACGTAATTCTAGGTCTTCTTCAGCAGCAAGAAATGACAGGCTACGACCTCAAAACGAGCTGCTTTGATCAATGCATTGCTCATTTGTGGCCAGCAGACCAGGCACAAATTTACAGAACTCTCGATAAGCTAGTTGAGCAAGGCTGGATTACCTGTACAGTTGAGATTCAGCACGATCGCCCCAACCGCAAAGTCTATAGCGTAACTGAGCCAGGGAAAGCCGAATTCACTCGATGGCTTGGAATTCATCAGCCCTTGCCGACTGTACGAGAACCAATGCTAGTGCAGTTGCATTTTGCAGATCAGTTGCCGAATGAAACCATCATTTATCTACTGGAGCAACAATTAGCGGCTCGAAGCAAAAAGCTTGCTGAATGTGAAATCATCGATTTGCCATCACTTGGTGATGAGTCTGCCAACCGTGAGCAAGTCATGCAAAGGCTGGTGCTGGAGTTAGTGATCAAAAAAGAACAGACTTATATTGATTGGTTGAAGCTAGCGCTCAATGTTATCAGTCACCAAAAGCCATATGCATCACATTACCAGATTCTTTAACACTCTCTAGCACGAAACGAAAATCGGCAACAATCCCATCCCTTCAAGGATTGGGAGTTTGGTCATTGGTCATCGGTACTAATGACTCGGAATCTTGCGGGTTTTCATAGCCGTGGGATGAGTTAACTGTCTTCTTTCGGATGATTGGTTATCATGCCCACAGGCTTAAACTGTATACTGTAGGGCGTTTTCACTAGAACCCCCGCGCCGTTAACATCTCAAAGAGGAGAAGTTGTTGGCTCTGGCTCGTTTTTCTGTAAGTCTTATAAATCAAGGTAATGGTAACAATAGCAGTCAATCCGTATCTCGATCGCAATTTTGCTCCAATCCGCGAAGAAATCACCACAGACAAATTATCAGTCATCGGTGAATTACCCCTTGACTTATCGGGGATGTTTGTCCGAAATGGCCCTAATCCTCAATGGACACCCATCGGTGAATATCACTGGTTTGACGGAGATGGGATGTTGCATGGTGTGCAAATTAGCAACGGCGTAGCCACTTATCGTAACCGCTACGTACAGACAAGGGGATGGAAAAAAGAACGAGAAGCGGGTAAGGCTCTCTGGAGTGGGATGTTAGAACCACCACGAAGGGATAACCCCTACGGTGGCTACAAAAATACTGCCAATACTGCCTTAGTGTGGCACGCTGGTCAGATGTTGGCGCTGAACGAGGGAGGTAAACCTCACGCCATTAAGCTTCCTGAATTAGATACTATTGGCGAGTATACCTATGATGGGAAGCTAACTTCTGCCTTTACAGCCCATCCTAAGGTAGACCCGGTGACAGGCGAAATGATGTTCTTTGGCTACTCTCTGTTTGCGCCACCGTACCTGCAATATAGTGTGGTTTCAGCACAAGGCGAACTTTTACGGACAGTGCCTATTGATCTGCCAATAGGAGTGATGATGCACGATTTTGCCATCACAGAAAACTACACGATATTTATGGATTTGCCGTTGACTTTTAAGCCTGAGCGATCGCAACGGGGAGAACCTGTAATGATGTTTGAGCGCGATCGCCCAAGTCGTTTTGGCATCTTACCACGTCATGGTGACAACAGTAATATCCGATGGTTTGAGAGTCCTTCTTGCTACGTCTTCCATACCCTCAATGCCTACGAAGAGGGAGATGAAGTAGTGCTTATTGCCTGTCGCATGAGTTCTACTACTGTGTTGATTTCTAGTGATTCGCAACCCAACCCAGAAGCAAATATCCCGCGCTTATATCGCTGGCGATTTAACCTCAACACGGGAACAGTACACGAAGAAATGTTAGATGATGTAGCTTCTGAATTTCCCCGCGTCAACGAAAACCTATTGGGGCGGCAAAACCGATATGGCTACACTAACAAAGCGGCAAACAATCCCCTACCTTTATTTGAAGGTATTATTAAGTACGACTTCAGCAGTGGAAAGTCCCAAACCCACAAATTCGGAGAAGGGCGCTATGGCGGTGAAGCTGTGTTTGCGCCGCGTCCTGGTGCAATTGCTGAGGATGATGGTTGGCTGATGACTTTCGTCCACGATGAGGGTTCAGATACTTCAGAATTAGTAGTTGTGAATGCCCAAGATGTAACTGCTGAACCTGTAGCGCGCGTGATAATTCCTCAACGAGTGCCTTATGGATTTCATGGTACTTGGGTTGCAGGGGAATAGTCGATCATTTCGCTTTTACAGTCAGCAATCATTATAAAAAGACCTCTCCCTGGTTTTGCTACGCAAAACCCGTCCCTTTCCGAGTCGGAGAGGGACAGACTTGAACTTTAGTTCAAAGCAGGGAGAGGTTAGTGGAACTCACGTTTACGTTTTTTCCCTATACCCACCAGCGTAGTTAATTACACAAATTGTTCTATATGATTTGTGGGTTCCATAAGCAACGCCAGCCACTCTAAAAGCACCGTTAAAAATGTTTGTTCTATGACCGCGATCGGGCACACCATCATCAATAATTAACTGCATGACAATATCTTGAGCGGTGTTTGGACCATAGCTGATATTTTCGCCTGCGGTTCTTTGCCATCTACCATAGCGATTGATGCGATTAAAGGGGTTGCTACCATCGCTACCATCATGACCTGTAGCGCCTTTTGGGCCTTGGTCTTTAACATGGTCTCTTGCTCCTAAAGACATACCCTTAGATGCACTCAACGCTCCTACAGGACGGGCTGATTTCAAAAATGCGATCGCTTCATCGACTGCTTTGACTCCTTCTTGAGTTCGCAGATAGGTATTATTAGAAATTTTGACTCGGTTTCCCTGGAAGCGTTTTCTATAGTTTTCCATAATCGGAAGGTACGACTTGGGATTTGTTCGTACCTTATTTGTTTCAACGATTACCTGTTGTTCTAGTGATGAGAGGTAACTCGCCTTTGCTAATAAAGTTGGAGTGCTAGGTTTAACTACTACTGGGTTAGAGTTTGCCACAGATGGGCTAGATTGCAACAGTTGATTTGAGCAGCCGAATATCAGGGTAACTGGCAAAAGTACCCAAAGTTTAATGCGATGCATTCATTACCTCACAATTTTTTTTATGGATTAATTTAGTGAATTAGAAGAAATAAGAATTTTCAACACACAGAGAAGTTTCTAGACGCTTCTTTATTCGGAATTTTAGAAGCGGCTTGTTGTCAAGACATCAGAACTTCGATCAGTTCCTTAAGAAGAACGGAAATGAGTTGATTAAGAGTATAGATAACGCTGCAATCGCCTTTGTTCCTTGACTGTTAAAAAATAATTACTTAATACCTGTTGTAACCTAACTAACACTTAAGCGTAAAGCACAAAAAAACATTTTTACTTTATTGCACCTGTTTTTAAGTACAATAATTCAGAAGGTTGGCTAATATAAAATATAACGTAAATTAAAACTTTGCATATTTACGTTTGACAGAATAACGATAGTTTATATCATGTTCACTAAATAAGTGTAATTGCGATCGCTCGTTCTCAGTATTCCCGTAGACGATCGCATCGTCTCACTCGCAATTGACTTTCTTATTACACTTTAAGAAACCAACGTTGCCGATACATCAAGACACCAACAGCCCACCACAACAACACAGTGACTATGGCAAATAACAGGGAACCATTCAGAACTCCCGCCCAAGATGCGAAAAAATTCTGGTAAATCCAATTGTAGGTACTAGGAGCGTCTTTGCCTGTGCCGATAGTAGTTTTCACTAAAATTTTAATTAACAAAACTGATGGAACGAAAAGTGCGATCGCATTTAAGCCCATAATTTCAAAAGGTTTACTCCAGCGACGTATCAGCCGAACTTCGATGAGTTCATAACAAGCTGCTAGCAAAAGTAAGGCCCAACCGCTAGTGAAGACTACATAGGAACTTGTCCACAGTTTTTTGTTGATGGGAAATGTCCATCCCCACGCCCAACCGATAATTAAACAACCAACTCCAAATAATGCTAACCCTATACTTGTGCGTGACTGTACAGGTTGGCTACGTATCCATTGACCAGTAAAGTAGCCAGCGAGAACGCTTACTATTGCGGGAATAGTACTGAACAGTCCTTCTGGATCTCCCATAAAGTTAAAACCATCACCTTTATATAGATGTGCTTTAGGAATAATCAGGCGGTCAACATAAGCGCCAAAATTACCTTCTCGCGTCAGAACTCCCGCGCCAAAATCGGGCACTGGTACATACATCATCGTTAGCCAGTAGCCGATGAGTAGCACTGCTGCTAGTATCCACTGACCTTTACGCGGAAGGTTGAGAACTATTAAGGAAGCCAGCAGATAGGTAATGCTAATGCGCTGCAATACTCCCATAATGCGGATACTACTTAAATCAAAAGTCCAAATACCCTGATTCCAAAAGCCATTTAGTAGCAATCCCAAGGCAAAGAGAATGGCGGCGCGGCGTAAGATGCGCCAGTAAATAGCTGAGGTTGTATTACCTTCGGTGTACTTTGACAGTGAGAAAGTCATCGCTACACCAATAATGAAGAGAAAGAAGGGGAATACCAAGTCTGTTGGTGTGCAACCGTGCCAATCGGCGTGGGCTAAGGGAGGATATATATCATCTGCAACTCCCGCCATATTAACAAGAATCATCGCAGCGATCGTAATGCCGCGAAAAACATCCAGTGAAGTCAGGCGCATAAGCGGAATTTTATATTAAATGAGTGAGTATCTAAGCTACTCCGCCTGATGCAGGTAATCAAGCAAAATTTATAGACTTGGATACAAGGTAAAATTTTGTTAAGTAATTACCACCACTCGCTATGCCAATTAAAGTTGGAGATACCGCTCCTAATTTCACTCTACCCGCTCAAAACGGCTCAACAATTAGCCTTCAAGATTTTCGCGGCACAAAAGCTGTAGTCTTATATTTTTATCCCAAGGACGACACACCCGGATGTACGGCTGAATCCTGCGCCTTTCGCGATCAGTATGAAGTGTTTAAAAGTGCTGGCGCTGAAGTTGTTGGTGTGAGTGCTGACTCCAGCGAATCTCACCAGCGATTTGCTGCGAAATATAATCTACCTTTTACCTTGTTAACTGACAAAGGCGACCAAGTGCGGAAGCTATATGGCGCAACAGCCGCCTTTGGCTTATTCCCTGGTCGCGTTACTTATGTCATTGACCAACAAGGAGTTGTGCAATACGTCTTTGATTCAATGTTTAACTTTAAAGGTCATGTTGAAGAAGCATTGAAAACTTTGCAACAACTTGTGAAATGAAGGATTAGGTATTGGGTAGTGGGGATTGAGAAATTCTTTCCTAGTCCTCAGTCCCCAGTCCCTAGTTCCTAGCCCCTATTTAGAATGCGATTTTTCCGGCATGACAATATTAGCGTGGGTTGCCTTACCATTCTTGCCGTTAGTATGGGCATTACCATTGCGCGGATGGATCACACCATAACCGCCGTGGTTGCGTTCGTAAATTACATTAATCTCTCCAGTTTCAGAATTACGGAACATATAAAAGTCGTGTCCCACAAGTTGCAGTTGTTCCAGGGCTTCTGCAAGGGTCATCGGCGGCATGGAAAAATATTTGGTACGGACGACTTCGTTAGGTAGTTCGGGGGTGCGATCGCCAATTAAATCTGTGACTACCGATTCTGCAACAACTACTTCTGTTGGTTGAGACTGAGTTTTCTGATCTTGACGCCGTTCTTTGTATTTCCGCAGTTGACGGGCAATTTTATCTGCAACTAAGTCAATGCTGGCATAGAGATTTTCGCTGCTTTCCTCGGCACGGATAACGCTACCATTAGCGTAAATAGTTACTTCAGCCGCTTGTCTAGTATTAATTCGGGGATTACGGGCTACGCTAAGATGCACATCCACTTCATTTGTCATGCTCTGAAAGTGACTAACTGCTTTTTCAATCTTTTGATGTACATACTCACGAATTGCATCGGTGATTTCAATATTTTTGCCGTGGATGACAAGCTTCATGTAAACTCTCCCACTGAATATTTGATGTGTGAATTTGCTTTGTATGAAAAGAAATTGCGGTAAGGTATATTACTCCCGCCAAAACAAATTGTGAACTTTTCCTATGTACTGCTCGTAAGCTGTCTCTAAGCCTACTGCATCTGGGTTTTTGCTCATTATACCCTTGATTTTCCTCCTCATCTCTGCGCTGATATCCAATTGGATTTTCACATAGAAATTTTTGGTGGAAAAATATTAGCAGTAGCTCCTGTAACTGTCTTTTGTGTTAAAAGAACGCTTACAGAATTGTTGATAGTTGCTCCTTCTGTGTTCGGTTGAAGTTTGCTTGCTGTTGTTCAATAATACAAGTCTTTGGGAAAATTTGATTCTGTTTAAAATTCAAACAATCTTATGAAAATCATCAGCCAATACATTCGTCTTTATCGTCTTGGCATGATGCTTATTGCAGAGAATTCCTCCTAAAACCTATTGAGGTTGTATATTCAAGCTAGCACTTTGTATTTTCTAATTTATGTTCCCTTGACTTTCCTTTAAAATCCTTTGCAAATCTTTACATTTATTGACTCCATCTGTGTAACTTGAAATATATTTCGTCCCCGATACGAGTTGATTTTTGGCATGATCCATAGTATAAAGCCACATAAGTACCGTTGTTTACTATATAACCAAGGATTAATGCCTTACTTAGATGCTCATGGATGGCAGCGATCGCTTCTCACTGAGCGTATCCATGACCCTAATCTAGATGACGTGTTAATTTTGCTAGAACATCCACCTGTTTATACTCTTGGGCAAGGAAGCAACTCAGATTTTCTCAAATTCGATATTGACAAAGGTATATATGATGTGCATCGAGTTGAACGAGGCGGTGAGGTTACTTACCATTGTCCCGGTCAACTGGTAGGGTATCCAATTTTAAATTTGCAACGTTATCGTAAAGACCTCCATTGGTATTTACGGCAACTCGAAGAAGTAATAATTCGCGTATTGGCAGTTTATGGATTGCAGGGAGAAAGAATTCCAGATTTTACAGGCGTTTGGTTACAAGGGCGAAAAGTTGCGGCTATTGGGATTAAAGTTAGCCGTTGGATTACCATGCACGGCTTTGCATTAAATATTTGTCCAGACATGACAGGGTTTGAGCGCATTGTACCCTGCGGTATTTCTGATAAACCTGTAGGCAGTTTAGCCGAATGGATTCCAGGAATCACTTGCCAAGAAGCGCGTTTTTATGTAGCACAGTCGTTTGCGGAAGTCTTTGGCGTGGAATTAGTTGAATCGCAGCCTTAAGGATTTTCCCGGTCTGAGTAAATTACGCTTGTATTTATGTGATAAATACTATAGCAGTCCTATTTAAACTGTGAGACACTAATGAGAGTAGCCCATATTTAATAGTATAAAAATAACTATTTAACTGCGGTTGTCAAACTTAGAATCTAATTATTTACAGATTTTTATACTAACTTTTTACGGCACTCAAGCACAACTTTGCGCGTGAATTACTCAAATCATTCCCAAGTATATGCCCCATCGTTAACTTCTCTGAGAGAGCGTGATTGGACAGCTTTGATAGAACTATTTGATAGAGATGACGGTGATGAAATTGAAGCAGATATCAACGGTAGTTTGTTTTGGCTGATACCTGAACCTTGTTGGGAAGATGATCCCTTTGATTTCTTGCGCGAATATCTTTGAATAGTAGGGAGTGGGGAGTGGGGAGCAGGGAGCAGGGAGCAGGGAGCAGGGGGAGAAATATGCAATTCCCAATTACGAATTACGAATTAGTTGAAGGCGACTGAGGAAAATACGTAGGCGATCGCTTTGCGGATTGGTCAGCACTTCATAGGCTGGGCCTTGTTCTGTCACAATACCTTTGTCTAAAAATATCACCTGATGGGCTACTTCTTTTGCAAATTGCATTTCATGGGTGACAACGACCATTGTCATCCCTTCTGATGCCAATTGCTGCATCACTTGCAAAACTTCGCCGACGAGTTCGGGATCTAGGGCGCTGGTGGGTTCGTCAAATAGCATAATTTGGGGATTCATACATAAACTACGAGCGATCGCTACTCGTTGCTTTTGTCCACCGGAGAGTTGTTCGGGATAAGCAGAGGCTTTGTCGTGTAAGCCAACTTTTTCTAAATATAATCTCGCTAGTTGGGCGCTTTCTTTTGGTGTTTTACCCAAAACTTTACGCGGTGCGAGTGTCATATTTTCTAATACGCTTAGATGAGGAAACAGGTTGAACTGTTGGAAAACCATGCCTACTTGTGTTCGTAGTTGCCGCAGTTGGTTATAGTTGACAGTGGGTCGGGATAAGTTGATACCATTGATTATTAAACGCCCGTTGTCAATGGTTTCTAGGCGATTGAAGCAGCGTAGTAGGGTACTTTTACCACAACCGGAGGAACCGATAACTGCAACGACTTCTCCCCGGTTGATTTCGCCGGTGATTCCTTTGAGGACTTTTAAGGAACCAAAGTTTTTTTCGATGTTGTCAAAAATAATGGCGGGGATGGTATTGTTCATTACTCATGTCAAGCTGCTCTACAGTTGATTGTAAGGTTTTTAATGTAGAGGTGCAGTAGTCCTAAAAACGCCTCGGAATGTATTTCTTGGCGGGAGATTGGACAGTTGCAAGATTATAACTTGAACGAACCGCCAAGACGCCAAGAGCGCAGAGGAGGAGAGAAAATAATATGGCTAAATTTAGTTTTATCGGTTGGCTGCGCTTATTTCTAGTTATAAGTTTTAGCTGTTTGTTATTGGCTGGTTGTGGGGTGAATCCTAGTGCTGAGAAAACACTGCGGGTTGCTACTGAACCGGCGTTTCCACCTTTTGAGTTTCAGGGAAAAGGTGGTGAGTTGCAGGGTTTTTCTATTGATTTGATGAATGCGATTGCTTCCTCTGCTAACTTTAAAGTGGATTTTCAAAGTCTGCCTTTTGACGGCATTATCCCAGCTTTGCAAGGCAAAACTGTAGATGCGGCGATTAGTTCGATCACGATTACAGAAGAGAGGGCGAAGACGATTTCTTTTTCTCATCCTTATTTTAAAGCTGGGTTAGCGATCGCAATTCGCACAGACAATCAAAATATTACTGGCTTTGACAGTCTCAAAAATAAAAAAATTGCAGTACAAATTGGTACAACTGGGGCTGCAAAGGCTAAAGGTATTCCCGGAGTGCAAATTCGCAGTTTTGATTCAGCACCTATAGCCCTGCAAGAATTGCTCAATGGTAATGTGGATGCGGTGATCAATGATGCGCCTGTAACTTTATATGCCATTAATACGGGCAATCTTCAAGGAATAAAAGTAGTACAGCAATTGCTAACGGAGGAGTTTTACGGCATTGCTACAGCTAAAGATTCCCCGAATTTGGCATTAATTAATGATGGTTTGGATAGGGTGCTGGAAAATGGTACTTATTCCCAAATTTATCAAAAATGGTTTAAAGCCGAACCACCATCATTACCAATTAAATCACCATTTGAGAACCAGACTAACGCTGGCGCACCTCAAATATTTACCTCAATTGGCGTGATTTTGCAGGCTTTTCCAACTTTATTACAGGGAGTTTTAGTAACATTGCAATTAACAATACTTTCTGTAGCGTTTGGTTTAATTGGGGGTTCCCTGATTGGTATTGTCCGTCTTTCTCGTATCGCACTCGTGCGTTGGATAGCCAGGGCGTATGTAGATTTTTTCCGGGGAACGCCTTTGTTGGTGCAAATTTTTATGATTTATTTTGGATTACCTGCAATTTTACAAGAACTTGGTTTTACATTTACTTTTGATCGTTTGGTAGCTGGGGTAATTGCTTTAAGTTTAAATAGCGCCGCATACATTGCCGAAGTTGTGCGTGCTGGAATTGAATCAATTGAAACAGGACAAGCAGAAGCAGCACAATCATTAGGTTTGAGTTCTGTACAAACAATGAGTTATGTAATTTTTCCCCAAGCTTTCCGACGGATGATTCCACCCTTGGGTAATGAGTTTATCAGTTTGTTGAAAGATACCAGCTTAGTTTCTGTGATTGGGTTTGAAGAATTGGTACGTAAAGGACAGTTAATTGTCGCTGATAACTATCGCGCTTTTGAGATTTACGCTGGTGTAGCAGTGGTTTATTTATGCTTAACGTTACTTTCTTCACAAGCGTTTAGTCGCTTAGAAGTTTGGATGAATCCGGTTAAACGGCAAAAAAAATCCGATACCTAATAATTTTTTCGATGACTGGAGGCAGCGTAAGTCTCTGGCTCTGCGGCTAAATTTTTTATTGTTAATAAGTGGATTTAGCTAAACTATAAAAATCAAATTTTTTCAACATTTCCAAAAATGTGAACACCGCAGGCACATGGAGGGCATTAGATAGAATTGCAGTTGCCATTACTCTCTTGAGGGGTGCAGGTAAACTGTATACCTGCACCTTTGGAGGAATAGGTACAGCTGCTAAACGAGGCATAATAGCTGCTCTCAATCCTTGATTCACCATACTAACGACTGTAGAATCTTCTTGGATGTCGCTAGCAGTATTTATTGGGATTGCTAAAGTCTTCAAGTGGTTGTGAAGAATGCGTCCACAGGGTGTGCAAGGAAGCAAAACAGGTGGATAGGCTGCTATATCTTCCCAAGTAATTTCTGGACTGCTAATTTTGGTATGTGGTGGTAGTAAAGCTAAATACTCATCCTGAAAAATTTCCCAGGTGTCAAATCTTCACTAGTTGGTAGACAGGTAATACCAATATCGGTACGTCCGTCACGCAAACACTGTTCTACATCGGTGAAAGCAGGACACTCTATGATTGTGACAGCAATTTCTGGAAATTGATTATGAAATTGTGCGTAGGCGTAGCCCGCCGTAGGCATCGCTTTTGGTAATAAGTGGGTGGCGACGCTACGAAAAGCCGCAATTCGCACATGACCACCATGTAAACCTTTATGCAGGTTTGCTTCATGTTGCATCATCTCTAAATGCTGCATTGCTTGACGCGCATGATATAAAATGCGCTCTCCAGCAGGTGTCAGCACAGCACCGTGACGGCCTCTAGCAAATAAAGGCACGCCTAATTCTTCTTCTAAGGTAGCGATTGCATGACTAATCGCAGGCTGAGAAAGCTGCAATTCTAAGGCTGCTTCACTAAAGTTACCACGATCTGCTACTGCAACTATGGCTCGAAGTTGGGAGAATTTCATGGTTAATTGATGAGAACAAGGGTATAAATATCCTGATTTAATTGTGGCAAAAAGGTTGTATTAGTAATTTTTCATATCTATAAATACCATTTATACAACCTATGCAAGCCATGATTTGATTCCTAACTGAGATGTTGCTACTGTTTATTTACTGAGTAACTTTCAGGAATAATTATATGAAGAATGACATTAAGTGTCTCCCAATAGAAGATACAACAATAAATTGTAATCCGTTATTCAAGAAAAAATCCAACTTCAACTTATGGAAATCTCTGCATAGTATCTGGGACATTTATGTCAAAAAACTCCTAGCAGATCCTAACGAGTTACAAGTTTGGCAAAAGGTTGATCGCTACGGTAATATCTATTGGCAAGCTTACGACCCTGCAACAGGAAAATCTTTCTCTTCAGGCTCTCAAGCTGATGTGTGTATGTGGATTGAACAGCTTTATAGGTATTAAAAATATGACACAACTAACTTTAGTAATTGGCAATAAAAATTACTCATCTTGGTCGCTCCGTCCTTGGCTAGCGATGAAACAATTTGGTTTGGAATTCAATGAAATTCGGATTCCTCTCTACAAAAGTCCAGATTATTCCGCAAAAATTCGGCAATACTCTCCAGCAGGGAAAGTACCTGTATTGTTGCACGATATGCAAACTGTGTGGGATTCTCTTGCTATTTGTGAATATCTAGCTGAAACGTTTCCGACTCTGCAATTCTGGCCAGAAGATAAGGCTGCAAGGGCATTCGCCCGTTCTATCAGCGCAGAAATGCACTCAGGCTTTCAAAATCTGCGTCAGAATATGTCGATGAACTGCCGTACTAAATATCCTGGTAAAGGTTTAGCATCCGGCGTACAGCAAGACATTGACCGCATCACTAGTATCTGGCAAGAATCACGCCAAAAATTTGGGGATGGTGGCAATTTTTTGTTTGGACATTTTGCGATCGCTGATGCATTCTTTGCTCCAGTTGTCGTACGGTTTGTAACCTATGATGTGCAATTAGATCCTGTTTCTAGAGATTATGTAGAGGCAGTTTTGGCACTTCCAGCTATGCAAGAGTGGATAAAGGCTGCAAAGAATGAGACAGAAACTATCTCCCAATACGAGTATTAATATGAACAGCAGGAATATTTCAATTCGAGAGGCAAACCAAAGGGATATTCCTGCGATTATGGAATTGATTCATTTGAAAGCCGAATTTGATGGTTGTCCTAAATCTGTAGAAGCAAGTTCTCAAAAGCTAGAAATTGATTTATTTGGGGAAAAACCCCTTGCTTTTGTTCTTTTAGCTGAGGTTGATGGGGATGCTATTGGGTTAGCAACCTATCACTTTACCTATTCAACTTTTTTAGCAAAACCTGGAATTTGGCTTGATGACTTATATATCAAAGCTGAACATCGAAGCCACCGAGTTGGCCAGGCGCTGATGTTACGCTTGCGCCAGATTGGGCAGGAAAAAGGCTGTGGCAGAATCGATTGGACTGTAGCTGTATCTAACGAGCGTGGAATCAAGTTCTATGAAAGAATAGGCGCAAAGATTATCAACAAAGTAAAATTATGTCGCTTAGATGGTCAGGAACTAAGTAAGTAAATCTTCAGTAGAGGAAGCAAGACTAACTCAGGCTTCCTTAGCTTATAACTGGTTAATAAAAGAAATTAATATAAATAGCGCCTTCCGAGCCGTAGATCATTTCCAATCTGCCATAGCAGGAGTTAAGATATAAATATCTTCTCATTCCAAAAGTTAAATAATTGTGAATGTTAATAGTATTTATACAAATTTAATCTACAAATATGTATCTACTACTGATAAAAAATATTTTTTTATTTGGTATTATCTTCTGGCTATTATAGCCTCACTCCTCGCTTGCAGGGAAAGAGTTGAGGGTGAAGTTATTGTACATCACTCAACTAAGAACCTCTGCTATATAATATTATGTTCGCATAAATCTCCCTATTACAAAGAAAAAGACCTAAATTTAGCCATTTAGTGAATAAAAATTATATTTACTGAGTATCAATACACCGAGGACTAATAGAGATAAAATATAAATTACAAATTAGTAGCTACAACATAATAAGCATTTATAAGATGAATTATTGATGAATAGCATAACAAATTAAACACTTTTTTGTAGTCAAATTAAAGCAGAATACATAGATGCGGATAATTGGACATATCAACTACAAAAGGTACTAACCATGAGTTCCCGCGCACTGCTGTTAGTAAATCGCCATGCCCGCCAAGGGCAAAAGGGTCTGTCGGAAGCCATTGAATCTCTGAAGGCACTCGGCTTTGATTTAATTGAGGAGTCTACAGAAGACCCCAAACATCTTGCCGAAGTCATATTTCGCTATCAACATAAAGTTGACTTGGTAATTATTGGCGGAGGAGATGGCACTCTCAATGCCGCAGTAGATGTTTTAGTTGATACTCAGTTGCCCTTGGGAATTTTGCCTTTGGGAACTGCCAACGATCTAGCGAGGACTTTGGGAATCCCGAATTCCCTCAATGAAGCTTGCAAAATTATTGCCTATGGAAATTTACACCGGATCGATTTGGGCTGGGTGAACGGTAAGCACTTTTTTAACGTTGCTAGCCTGGGATTGAGTGTAAAAATTACCCAGCGGCTTACCAAAGAAGCCAAACGCCGCTGGGGAATATTTGCTTATGCCGCCACTGCATTGCAAGTGATTTGGGAAGCTAGACCTTTTACTGCGGAGATTGTGATCAATAGTGAATCAGTTCGCGTGAAAACAGTACAAATTGCTGTGGGTAACGGGCGCTATTACGGCGGCGGGATGGCAGTGGCTGACGATGCCACAATAGATGACCAAAGGCTAGACCTTTATAGCTTAGAGATTAAACATTGGTGGCAGATTATACTATTATTTCCTGCTATGCGACAAGGGCGACATATACATTGGGAAAGTGTACGCTCTCTTCAAGGTCAAGAAATAAAGGTGCATACTCGCAAACCTCGCCCTATCAATACAGATGGTGAAATCACTACCTACACTCCTGCTCATTTTCGGGTTATACCTAAAGCTATAGCTGTTTTAGTACCTCCAAAAATTAAAAGTTAGCTCTGCTAAAAATGTGGGAACTCGCATCAACTCACGCCAAATGCATCTGAGATTTTCTGAAGATATAAAGTCCCTGTTGCAACGCCTAGCTGAACAACCCTTGACTCTAGGTGATATTCTGGCAGAAACCTCAGAACGAGGGTTTTGCCTAGTAATTACATTATTAGTTTTGCCCTTTTTATTTCCTATGCCACCGGGATTAACTGGCCCTTTTGGTGGTGCTTGTTTACTGCTGTCAGCGCAGATGGTTTTAGGGAGGCGATCGCCCTGGCTACCAAAAAAAATCGCTAATTACAAATTTCCTCGTCCCTTTGCCCAGTTACTTTTGCAAAATTTGGGACGTCTTACCAAAGTTTTACAGAAAATCGCTCGTCCCCGATTAGCAGAAATAGCCCATAATCCTTTGATTTGGCGAATTAATGGTCTTTGTATCTCTTTATTAACAGTATTACTAATATTACCAATTCCCTTTACAAATCCCATTCCCACTGTAGGTATTTTACTTTTGGCTGTTGCCACCATCGAATCTGACGGTTTATTAATTTGCATCAGCTACGGCATTACTGTCCTAATTACGTTGTTCTTTGGATTCATTGGTTATGCGCTATGGTTAGCTCCCAGTTTGCTGCCGTCTATATTTAAATAATAAAAGCCCCCAGCTTTAGGCCAAGGGCTGTAATTTATTAGGGTGCATCTACCATTTATTAATCCGCTTTGTTGAGTGCTATATCCGGGCATATTTAACTTGGGTACAAAATTAGTTTTTCACACATCAAAAAATATCAGCAATAAAAAAGCCTTCAACTAAAAGCTGAGGGCTGTAATTTATTAAGGTGCATCTACCATTTATTAATCCGCTTTGTTGAGTGCTATATCCGGGCATATTTAACTTGATTACAAAATTATTCTCTTACCGCGTTAAAAAATATCAGTAATAAAAAAGCCTTCAACTAAAAGCTGAAGGCTATAATTTAATTAAGGTGCATCTACTATTTAGTAATCCACTTTATTTAACGCCATATCCGGGAAAAATAGACTTATAAACAAATTTATTTTATTTCCAAATTATAAAATATCAGCAATAAAAAAAGCCTTCAACTAAAAGTTGAGGGCTGTGATTTAATTAAGGTGCATCTACTATTTATATATCCATCTTAGTTATTGCTGCATCAGGAAGAATTGAAAAAATGGATGGCTATGGCATTGATTTCGTTAGCTATAAAAGAAGTACTAGTTTCAATGAAGATAACCTGCGGTTTTTGACTAGGTAATCATTGACCAACTTCACATTAATTTCACAATTACCCGGAATTTCCCTTAGATACACAAAGTTTCTGTTAATATCTCTGATGCTATATCCGCAATAGTACTAATTTAGTTTATTAGTTGGGTATATGACTATGAAAGTTAGACACACCCAACTTGATGAAGCGATCGCAATTTCTATTAGCCCTAGCTAGTCTTTGTATTGTCGGGGGAAGCTTTTTTTTGAGAACCACTTTTAGCAGTACTAGCGAACCTAAAATAATAACTGATACATCACGCTACAAAGAAATTCGTAATCAACTATGGTCTGATAATGACCAAGTAAAACATTTTCCTAACGAGATTCCCAGTGATGCCAAAAGCGTTCGCATTGCTTACTCTCCCGAACTTTTGCAAGGAAGTAGTTTTTTTCAAATTAGGCTGAAACAGCCACCTAATAAGATAGAAACATTGCTTTCACAATACAGAAGTAGTGCAAAACACAAATATAGGGGTGGTAATACAAACAATCACATAAATCAGCCTAATGGTGTGCCGACAACTTTTTTCTACACCAGTGACTTTCCTACGGAATCTTTTCCAGATAATTATGAAATATTAGTATTAAATACAAATGATAAAGGTAGACCTGGCTTCAAGTGGAATCATGGAGATAGTTATGGCGTCGCTATCAATAGTTCTGCCTCAGAAATTATCTATTGGTTTGAAAAATGGTAATTAGCAATACTTCTAGAGATAAACCTCTATATGCATTGTAGGACTGACCTACCACGGTAATAGTGGAGGTAGCTGTTAAATCAAAGACCCCATAAAATACCCCTCGTCAATTAAGTGGATATTAGATTAATCTACTCTCATGATAGTAATAAAAGAGCACATCACTAAGATGCTTTACTTATAAAATAACCTATCTCAATGGTAGAGTTATTAGTATTATTTAAAATTCACGATCAGTTAAGTAAAAGAGGTGCACAAAATGAAAAAGCTAGCAACTAGACTCCTAAATGAACGCACAAAATCGATTGTTAGATCATCTGAAATATATCAACTTTTATTTAATAAAATACATTCAAGTAAGCTAGCTGTTGCAGGCAAAAAGCTTGATATTTGTGCTAGTGAAATTGCTATCTATCTGCTTCAGTCTGGGAAAGGAAAATATGTATTGCGTGATAAAATTTGTCTTGAAATCGGAAGTGGATGGTTACTAACTCATTCGTTAGTCTTTTATCTTCTTGGAGCAAAAAAGGTTTATGCAACGGATGTTTACCCGTTATTACAAACCGAAAATATTTTTAAAGCTGTGTGTAAGTCTGTACATTCGAGTGTCTTAGATAGTCTATCTACATTTGAAGATCGTGAGATTATCCGCTTACGTTTAAAGAAACTGCTTTCATTAAAAAAATTATCCGTAGAAGCCTTAAAAGACTTAGGTATAGAATATATTGCTCCAATTGATTTGTCTCAAATAATGCCTACTTCAGAAAAAATAGATTTCATCTTTTCAAAATCTGTCTTAGAACATGTGCCAGTTGATGATGTTGTACCGCTATTGAAAAATATTGTAAGTAGCCTTTCTGAAGATGGCTTTATGTTTCATCTTATTCATTTACTAGATCATAAGGATCTAAATGAAAGACCATTTGATTTTTTTGTTTATCAGCAGGAAGCCTACTCAATAGAATTACAATCAAGGTGGGGAAATCGAATTCGACGAAGCCAATGGGCGCAGATATTTGCTAACCTCAAGGATGTGGACTCTAAATTTTTATTTGAGTGGTCATGCAAGGACAGAGAATTACCAGAAAAAATTGACCCATCTATTCAATATATAGATGAAGAAGATTTAAGAATCTCCCATATTGGTGTACTTGGAGAATTCACATCACTTCCGAAAGTCAAATTTTAGGGAAAGAGGAGTTTTGAGTAAAAGCTTTCTCTAACCCGAATTTAGTACTTAGTACTGCTTTTAGTCTTTTGGGTATATCACTTTGGGTAGTTAAAAGTTATAGGCAGCATAGTTAAAATTAATAATATGCTTAACAACTATCTGAATATGTAGAATGCCAACCGCTTTAATTACTGGTGCCTCTAGTGGTATTGGTGAAGCTTTTGCCCAGGAACTAGCTGCACGTAAAACAAATCTTGTACTCGTTGCTCGTTCCGAAGAGAAACTAAGCCAATTAGCTAAAGAACTACAAGAAGAACACAAAATTCAAGTAGACGTTATAATCAAAGACCTCACGGAATCTGATGCAGCTACTGTTGTATTTGATGCCACTAAAGCAAAAGGATTAACCATTGACTTACTAATCAACAATGCTGGTTTTGGTTACTATGGCGACTTTGCTGAAGGGGATGGAGAAAGACAAATTAAAATTGTGCAATTAAACGTTTTAGCATTGGTAGATTTAACTCATAAATTTCTACCCTTGATGCGGCAACGTCGGTCTGGAAGTATTATTAACGTATCCTCTATTACCGCATTTCAACCGATACCATACCTTTCTGTTTATGCTGCCACTAAAGCTTTTATTTTAAGCTTTAGTGAAGCGCTATGGGCAGAAAACCGTCAATATGGTGTCCGTATCTTAGTCACTTGTCCAGGCCCAATAGAAACAAACTTTTTTACAGAAGCTAATTTTCCTCCAGCGCTGGCAAGCAGTACAGATAAAGTGTATTCTTCTAAAAAAGTGGTTTGTGAATGTTTAGAGGCTTTGGAAAAAGGCTATCCAACTGTTATTAGTTCTGATACTACCACTCAAATTAGAAGCAAACTATCTCGGCTAGTACCACGCAAACTTCTGCTAACTATATTAGCAAAACACTTTAAAGCCTAAGTATATGGTTAGGAGTTAGGGGTTAGGAGTTTGTAGTTTAATAAAGTGGTAAATTTTAAACTCTTAACTTTTCACTCCTCACTCCTCACTCCTCACTTATTACATATATCTTGTTAATTGAACTCGGTAACGGTCTTTTTTAGTAACGGCGATTTCCCCAACTTCTAAACGTCCTTTAGAGCGAATGGCAATTAAGTCGCCTGATTTGACTTGAGAACTAGCTTGAGTAACTTCCTTCCAATTGACGCGGACATCACCAGCATCAATGAAATCAACCATTTTGCTGCGAGACATACCAAAACCAGCAGATGCGATCGCATCTAACCGCAAAGAAGCCTCTACAGTAGTTAACTCTTTTTTCTTGGGTTCCCGAACCTTTAATTCAGTTATCTCAATTCGCTGAGTTTTCACAGGAACCGATCGCACCTGTGTAAGACTCATTTCCAAAAATTCCACCAACTCTGGTGCAACAATTGCCTGCGCCCCCCGTTCTCCCAAGACAATGATATCTCCTGTCTTTTCACGAACAATTCCCGTTCCCAACATTGCGCCTAAAAAGTCGCGGTGAGAGGCGGTATCAAACAGAAAATTACCAGCAATTTCCACAGCCACAAGGCTGACTTGAGATTGATCTAAGGGAAGTTCTGAACGAGCGATCGCTATTCTTTGGCGTTCAGCTTGCGGGTATCCGCCCCACGCAACTAATTGCACTTCTGTTAATCGGTTAAACACCCGTTGAATTTCCGCCAATTCTGGAGGAGACAGAAAATCAGTCAAAACCACTTCCCAAGTTTTGATTGCCTGTTCTGCTTGGTCAATTACACGAGCTACACTATCTCGATTTTCAACGCCTTTTAAAAGTTCTTCTCTTGGCAACATTCTTAAAAATTATGAATTAGTCATTAGTCATTAATCATTTATCTTTTACCAATGCCCGATGCCCCATTCCCCATTCCCCCCTTTAAAACTATCTTGATTCTAACTTTAATTCCCATGTAAGCAGGTTTTCATCTCTAGCAATTTGTTGCATTCCCAGTTTTTCCAAAATGCGAATCGAGGCAACATGATCGTCTGGAGAATGAGCGATAATTCTTTTGAGTTCTGGCTGAGTAAAGGCAAAATCGACCAGTGCTTCTACTGCTTCAAAAACAAATCCCTGCTGACGATAAGCTGATAGCACCTCATAACCCATTTCTACAGTTCCTGTCTGATCGGGTTTGCCAATAAAACCCAAATCGCCAATTAAAGTAGAATCGGCAATGTGAATCATTAGCCAGACACCCCAACCCAAGTGGGAAGGATCATCTATTAACATCTGAGCATACATTGGGAAAATATCTAACACCTCAGATTCATACCAATCATCAGGAACCTGTACCCCTAAAAGGCTCTCTACTTGTGATTTATTTCTTGTAATTACCGCTTGCGCCACTTCCAAAGAACAAGGAAGTAGCTCAAGCCGCTGTGTTGTAATGTGTAAATTATGATTCATTTATTACACGTTACCTGTGTCAGCATAACCTTGGATATTTTCTGGATCAAACTGACGTAATATTCGGGTTGCTTGTCGAGTCAGAGTTTCAGAACCTTGAACGGCAACCAAGTATTTACCCGCATCTAAGCGGTTGCGATAAGGTAAAGCATCACCACTACCAAAGAGTAAACCGACTCCGCCACCAACAAATACACCACCCATAGCACCACTAGCAGCACCCAATAGTCCGCCAACGATGTGATTACCAACCTCACCCGCCCAGGCAAAAGTATTTAAACCAGTGATCAGGCTGAATGTAAAACCTGCAAAAAAGCCAAACGGTATCAGCCAGGTTGCCATCAGTTGTGCTTGCTTTTTAGCTTGGTCTTTGGGGTCAATTAAGCCAAACTCGTCAGCCGTTTTATACCCCTTCCCGAGGATGGTACTGTTTATGCCTTCTTCTTCTAAAGCTAAGTAAGCAGCTTCGGCTTGAATGCGGTCTGGTAATACGGCAACAAGGTAATTCATTGATTTTACAATTTGTCTAATAGAAGTTTTGCCTTAATTACAGCGTATCAGTCTTGGTAGAATCAATCTTGCATTGGGTAGGAGTTAAGAGTTAGAAGTTAGGAGTTAGGAGTTTGTAAAAGCTTTGATTTTTACTCCCCAACGCTAGCGAGGAAGGGGTTGGGGTTAGGTCTGTATTGAATTCAACTACAAAATTCAACTACAAACCGCGACGCCGATAGCGAGTCTTGCCTACGGCACGCTGCGCGAACGAGCGTCATAGCCCGCCGCAGGCATCGCACAAGTTAAATATACATGGGCTGATCACTTGAGCAAATCTAGTGGCTCACAAAAATTGTTTACGCCTTGCTTGAGGACATATATCAAAACTGGTGTTGCCAAAATTTTAGGAAACGTCGGCATTGCTTTTAGATGTTGCATCATCTTTTGAGGTGAAGCATTAAGCAAATCTTCTCGATATTCTTGTTCGCAAATGACCACACGCCATTTTCTAGCCAGGGCATCTAACCACTCGGAATTTGCTCTTTCTGGTTGCTGTCCTGCCCGGATAGCTAGCGTCATCGCCGCATCTTCTAAATCTCCATCACAGTCTTCAATCAAATCTAGCGCTTCCATATCGCTAGGATCATCTGCCAATTGAGAGCGAAACTGTGCAATTTCTTGAGATGTTACTTTAGTCATGAGTCTTTGACAAGGCGAGCGAACACTCAGTTATGCTACATCATTTCACAAAATTGCTGTTACAAATACGTTTTTTAGCAAAAAGCCTCATTCTTCAATGTAATTATTGAAAAATGAGACTTTTAAAATTTTTAATTGAGAGATGAGTCAACAGTACTAGCGTAGTGCTCTGAGGGTAACAGACCGTTGTAACTGGGCTAAAGCGCGGTTGTAATCCAAAATTGCTGTGACTCGATTACCTTCAGCTCTTGTGAGGTCGTTTTCAGAGTTAATGACATCAGTTTGAGTGCCTACACCAGCTTGGAATCGCAAACGCGCTAAACGTAGAGCTTCCCTGGCTTGTTCTAAAGCGGTATTAGCGGTTTGAACATTCTCCAAACTAGATTGCTGGGTAGAAAAAGCTTGTTCTACCTGAAAGCGAATTTGGTTGCGCTGTTGAGCAAATTGAGTTTCTGCGATCGCAATATTAGCTCTGGATTGATCTGCTCTTGCTCTTGCGGCTCCTCCATCATACAAATTTAGGCTTGCCCTAACTCCCAATGAATAACCATCAGTAACGCTAACACTATCATCGAACTGATCTAGTAGGTTGTAGCTAGCTACCAAACTAACTTGAGGACCTAGCTCCGCAAGGGCCTGCCTACGCTGTTGTTCACTGATATTGCGTTGTGCCAACTGCTGTTGCAGTTCGGGACGATTTTGAAAAGCCAGCACAATACTTTGTTCTAGCGTTTCGTTCCAAAGACCAGCTAATTGTACAGGGTCAGCCGCACTGATATTTACCGCCTGCGGCAAACTCAACCGAGTTGCTAAACGACGACGGGCAATTTGCTGCTGGGATCTAGCATTAGTCAGGTCTTGTTGGGCATTTGCTAAATTCACCTGAGAGCGTAGCACATCGAATCGCGTACCAACCCCAGCTCGCTCTAAAGCTTCTGCATCACGCAAACTAGCCTCGGAGTTCTGCACAGCCGACTGGGCAATGCGTACTTGTTCATCTGCTTGTTGCAGATTGTAGTATTCAGTAGCAACATTCAGGCGGATTTCCTCAGACTGAGTTTCTACAGCCAACTCATTGAAACGCACCTGTTCTTCAGCCGCTCTGATGTTAGCTTGTACTCTCCCAGAGGTGTAGATGTTATATGAGAGTTGTGCTTGACCGGAAAAAGATGTACTAGCTTCATCGGGAGATGATATACCCGTCTGCTGTTCTTGGAGTTCCGACGAGAGCTGACTTCCAGCAGACTGACTGCGAGTAATATCCGTACTAACACCAAGAGTGGGTAATAAGGCCGCTTGCGCCTCACGTAGAGCCGCTCGATTGCGTTCTAGCTCCAATAGAGACACCTGTAAATCCCGATTATTACGTCGTGCTAGCTCCAAAGCCTGTGCCAAAGTAATCGGCTGATTTCCCTGAAGTCTCACTTCCTCTGGTTTGGTGGGAAACTGCAAGGGATTTGAACTGGGAATAAGGTTCTCTGGAATTTGTACTAGTCCTGACGGCACAGGAGTTACGGCTCTTGGCACAGTGGGAGGTTGCACTGAATTCTCTGGTACAGGAGTTCCCGTTTCCGGCACAGTGGGAGGTTGCACTGAATCCTCTGGTACAGGAGTTCCCGTTTCCGGCACAGTGGGAGTTGGCGTAGAATCTGGTGGAATCGGGCTATTACTCTGAGCGACGCGGGAGCCACCAGCATTTTGTTGTAAACAGGTGCTTGAGGTCAGTAGCAAAGTAGTTGAGGAATCAGTTTTGCTTTTCCCCAATTCCTGTGGACATCTTTGCGCTGACAACAGTTTCGCCGATCCTACACCTGTAGCTGAAGTTTGTAAAAATGTTTGCAACTGAGTAACAGTATTTACCTTTTGAACCACTGGCTGCTGTGCAGAAGACAGGGGCAAAATTTCTTTTTGAACAGAAGAAGGTTTTGAAGTGTAGTTGGGAACTACTATCTTCTTTGATTCCTGCCCATAAGCGTTTGAATTACTGTTTTTTTGGTTATTTTGAGCAGAACGGCTGACATCTAGCTGCTGGGAAGCATTAGAGGTAGGTGTTAAACTGAAAAATTTACTTTCATGTTTCTTAAGTACTTGTTTTATCGGCACAACAGTATTTTCAGCCGTAAACACTGGAATACTGTTATTACTTAAAGGCTTCATACTAAGTTTGGTGAAACCGAAAGCAGGTACTAGGGTTGGAATACTAACATTTGCACCGTTATGCTGTTGCGTATTCATGATGTCCACAACCAAGTCTTGACCATAAGTCGAAGTCAAAACACTAGGAGAAGACGCCAGCTGTACCCCAGTTAGTTTTACAGTACCAGCCCAAGCAGGCTGAGTTGTTAAGACCGCTGCCGTCACACCAGGCAATAAGCTATGGAATAATTGCTGTCCTTTCACCGCATCCCTCACACGAAAATCAATCTAGCGGCAGAAAACCTTTCTTCACCACAGAATATAGCACGATACTAAATTTAGGAAAGAATATACTACGATACTAAATTTAGGGTTCGGAACTCTGTTTGTCTTCAAAACGTCTAACAATGCGAGAAAGTTCCGCCTTTTCATCGATGTTAACGCGAGTAGGAGCACCGCTGATAATCCGTTCGTAGTTTCGGAAAGAATCTTTGATATCGGGGCCATCCGCAGTGATATTATACTCTCTAATGCCCTTATCATGCCAAGACCCGCGCATTTTAAATACGTTAATTGCCCGCGACATTTCTCCACGAATTTCTACGTACTGTAACATTAGAATTGTATCGGTGATCGTGGAAATATGAGAGTCAGTAATCGAATGCGCTCCTAGAAATTGGTCAGTTGTGTTGGTAAAGAAACCAGTAATTTCTTCTTGTTTAGCATAACCCGTCACACCAATTACAAACTGCCGAAATGCATTATTGCTTACTCCTCTAGCTAATGCTGATAGGGAGTCAATGGCGATACGAGCTGGTTTGAAGACAGCAATTTCTGATTTTATAATTTGTAAGTGGTCTTCTAAACCAGTTGATTCGGGATAGGTACAAATTATTTTGAGTAAACCTTGATGTTCTAACTCTTCAAAATCAATTCCCCAAGAGGAAGCATTACGAGATAGTTGGGCGCGTGATTCTTCGTAAGCAAATAATATTGCCTGTTCTCCATTGAGGCAGCCATCTTGAATAAATTTACTTACTAACAGGGTTTTACCAGTACCTGTGGCTCCTGTTGCCAAAATAATCGAATCTTTAAAGAAACCACCACCACACATTTCATCTAAGATTTTGACACCAGAAGATACCCTGACATTAGAAGAACGTTGAGTCAAGCGCATTGCTCCCAATGGGAATATGTTAATCCCTTCATTAGTAATCGTGAAAGGATACTCGCCTTTCATATGAGTTGTGCCACGCAACTTGAGAATTTCACTTGTACGACGGCGGCGTTCTCCTTCTAAAACGTTGCGAACGATTACTACATTATCGGAAACAAATTCTTCCACTCCGAAAGAGGCAACGGGGCCATATTCTTCGCTACGTTCAGTTGTAATAATAGTTGTGACATTCAGTAGTTTTAGACGTGCTACTAGGCGGAAAATCTCGCGCCGAACTACTCCCATCGCTTCATACTGCTGAAATACTGCTGTTATTGAGTCGATTGAAACTCGTTTAGCTTTGTATTTGCGAATAGCATATTGCAATCGCTCAATTAGTGCAGATAAGTCAAAATTACCAACGATATCTTGACCTTCAGGATCGGGAGATGCATCGAGAATAAATAACTTACCTTCCTCAATTAGGCGTGGCAGGTTCCACCCAAAAACATGAGCGTTTTTAATAATATCACTAGGTGATTCTTCAAAAGTAACAAATACTCCTGCTTCGTCAAAGTAGGTAATCCCGTTATAGAGAAACTGAAGAGAGAATAAAGTTTTGCCTGTACCTGAAGTGCCGCTAATTAAGGTAGTTCTACCAACTGGTAAACCACCATGACTAATATCGTCAAACCCCTCGATCATCGTACGAATTTTTTCTACACCCCTAATTTTCGGTGTGTTTTTTGATGTTACTTGCTCGTTTTCACTCATTGCTTGATAACAAAAGGGTTATTAAAGACTGTTTTTTACTAAATTTTAGACTCTATTTTTTCTAGACTATTTCTCAAAATAGCTCGCCTACACAGTTAAAACTTATTTTATAAATGGTATTTTGCATCATTCATGATTCTACTCTTCAAAATCTCCTTCACTTAGTTCTTCATAGAGCAAATCTAATCCAATCAATACTCTTTCCCTATCTGAAAGATCCCCGATAATTTTGCGAACTGGTGGTGGCAAAATTTTAGATAATGTTGGTGTTGCCAATATTTTATCTTCTTCTGCCAGTTGCGGGCTTTTCAGTACATCAATTACTTTTAAAGCATAAACACCTTTAAACTCCTGTTCTAAAATATTTTTGAGTGTTTTTAATGCCCGAACTGAATTAGGAGTATTACCTGCTACGTAAAGCTTGAGAACGTAGGTTTTTCTGGCTTTATTCATACACTTACAAACTAGTAATGAGAATATAAATACAATATTTGTTCGCACATTGTGAGTAACCGAAGAGGCAGAGTAGCAGGAGAGAAAGCTTCTGAAATTTCCCTGTATTCAAGGGTTTTAGAGCAACTAAACTGATTTACGCTCAAAAATAAAATATTTATTTCGGGTCTTGGCACGAGAAGAAATACGTCCATGTTTGAGAGCAGCTACGTTTATTTATGGTGTTTTCCCCTTGCTCCAAGTTTTGTGCCCCTTTCCCTCTTTTTTGACTAATAGAGGTAGCTTGTTCCAAGTTGAACATCTATAAGTTTAATTTATTTATAAATCGAACTCCTATAGAGTTCACACAGGTGAGCTAGGATATCTATCAACGTTAGACGGTAATCAAGTAACGTTTCATTGCTCCTTCCTTCTAATCTTAGCTGTTTAGAAAATTCTTCGATTACCTCCATGTGAATTTCGATGATTTGGGGCACAGGAATATTACCATAAAATATAGTATTGATAAATTTATCAATTTTTTCTTTGAGCGTTTTATCTGTGGTAAAATAATCTATAAGAATCAAGCTGTAATCTAATTTGAGTTGTCTTAATAATCCTTGCCTTTCTGATGGAGTCATCTCCTGAAAATGCTGTTGACTTTTTTGGGTGTTACTGGCAAATAGGTAAATGTACTTGTCAGTGTATGCCTTATTTGGATTTTGTTGTAGCCAATTTGGTAAATAGTTGATTTTTCCAGAGGTAGTTGCAGCAGCAGGTAAATAGCAAAATTGGGCAATAATCCTGTCAATAAGTTTCCACGCCCACGTGCTCAAACTTTTTTGGTTGTCTAAGCCTACTGGATTATTTAAAGATTTATTAACATCAGGTTGCAGAATCAATATCGGTAATAACATTTATTCTTGAATCTATCTCCTTGATCGCCCTGACCAAGAAACGTGTGCTGATAAGTTTGGCTAACGCTTCTAAGGGAATAGTAAATGTGCAGTAAGCTGGTGATTCAACCCCAAAATAACGCTCTATGTTTAGTAGATAGTGCTAGCCACTCAACAACCTAGTGCAGCAACTGAGTAATAAGACTTAGTAGGTTTTTGATGATGGGGTATCTGTCGGCATAGCAAGACACAGTAGATAATTGATTATTTACATATCTATTTGTATAGATAGATTTCTTTCTTTTGCTCCTTGATAAGATACTTAAACGAACTTAAAGGATTGTCCTATTCTAAATCATTATAATTCCTCAAGGTTCTAAAGCGATTCTTTGGGGCCATAATTGTTTTAGCTGTCGCTATCGATGAGGAGTTTAAATACCAGTAAGACACTGGGGAGGCTAGTTGCTAGAAATTAGAAACGTCGCCTCGTGAAAAATGCACTCGTCCGCAAGCAAGTGTCCGTGAGGGGAAATCCCGTTGTTTTAATGGCGTTGAAATAACCAGAGTTGCTTATATGAGTCTTCTTAGAGGATATGACTTCAGGCGAAAAGACCATCAACAGTTGGCAGATGGAAATGCCGGAGGGTTCCACAGGAAGAATGACCCCCAAAGCCCTATGTTAATGCTAGATTACCCGCTTTATAACTTTCAGGCAACCGTACCTAGCTGCCCCCAAACAAGTTCTCTGGCAGTGGTGTTAGAGATTTTTGAGCAAGAGCAGTGCGATCGCTTAGTAGTAGTGAATCAACACCACTGCCCTATAGGATTGCTGTATTCTGCCCGTTTAATGCAAAAATTATTAACACATAGTGACGATAAAAATCTAAATTTACACCAATCACTCTCCACCTGGGGTCAAGGTCTAATTGAGCCAATACAGACAATATCAGCTTCTGAGCGTGTAGAGCAATTAAGGTTGCACTTGCGTTATCCACAAGTCGAAAAACACCAGAAATTAGATTGGGCGCTGATTGACTCTGATGGTCAATATTTAGGGCTGCTGGATAGTTCACGCCTGTTGCGATCGCTGGCTAAAGAACGCATGGCTGGGTTACAAAGTTCTGAGCCTCGTCATGAGTATGGTACTCGTGTGCAGCCACCAACTCAACCCAAGTCATTGGGACACCAGCCACTGGTACAGTTGCTGGAAAGACTGCCTTGGCCTTTGATGTTGCAAACGGGTACTGGCGAGGTGGTAGCACGAAATCCCGCCTGGTGGGAGCAATTAGGAGCCTTGAAAGATCCAGAAGGAGTTAGGCAACAGGTGGAGGCAATACTTGTCCCTAACCGCTCCGAAAAACCAGAATATGTTAGCCAACGAGCAATCAAGGTTTATCCCAATGGTAGGGAGAATGAACATGGTAGTGAACAAGAACTGACCCAGCAAGAAGCATCACGAGATCCTGTATACAGTCGCTGCTATTTGGATAGTCAAGTAGGGACTTGTACTTGCGTTGTTGAAGTGCAAAATGGTCAGGAGCGAATCTGGCAATTTGCCAAAATTCCTTTAGATAGTCCTGAGTTTCAAGTCATGAGTGCTGAAGCTGAGGTTGCACTCAGCGAGGATTTGTGGTTAGTCTTAGCTACTGATGTGACTGAGCAGCAACAGCTTTGCAAAGAATTGGCTGCAAAGAATGCCGATTTAATTCAACT
Organism: Nostoc desertorum CM1-VF14; assembly: GCA_019359245.1. Classification (GTDB taxonomy): domain Bacteria; phylum Cyanobacteriota; class Cyanobacteriia; order Cyanobacteriales; family Nostocaceae; genus Nostoc; species Nostoc desertorum. The sequence goes on from JAHHHR010000001.1 coordinate 49,328, forward strand.
CAATCGGTTGAAAGATGAATTTTTAGCTTGTATTAGTCATGAACTCAAAACTCCCCTAACTGCCGTTTTAGGATTATCGCGGTTGCTGGTGGATCAGCAGTTGGGAGAACTCAACGAGCGTCAAGCTCGTTATGCAGGGCTGATTCATCAAAGCGGACGCCACCTGATGAGTGTGGTGAATGACATTTTAGATTTGACCCGGATGGAAACGGGACAAATGGATTTGACACTGACTCCGGTGAAAATTCAGGCTGTGTGCGATCGCGCCCTATCAGAAGCCAAAGCCATCCACACTCAAACTCCTAAAACAACATCCCAAACTCAACAAAATGCTCGTTCATCTGCTCCCGAATTCTGCCTTTCAATTGAACTAGGTTTAGACCAGATAGTGGCAGATGAATTGCGCTTACGTCAGATGCTAGTACACCTACTTTCCAACGCCTTTAAATTCACCGAAATATCTGGCGAAATCGGGCTGAGGGTGAGCCGTTGGGAAGGATGGATTGCCTTTACGGTTTGGGATACAGGCATTGGTATTCCTGAACATCAGCAACACTTAATCTTTCAAAAATTCCAACAATTGGAAAATCCCCTCACCCGCCAATTTGAAGGCACTGGTTTGGGGCTAGTATTAACTCGGGCCCTGGCCCGTCTCCACGGAGGAGATGTCAGCTTCTTATCTCGTGAAGGAAAAGGTAGCCAGTTTACCCTACTTCTGCCGCCCAGTCCCCCAAAAACAGGCTTTTCTGAACCAGATATGGGCATCAGAGAAGAGGAAGAGACACGATACCAACAGACACGAGAAAACCCCGCAGCAGCTCGTCAGCATATTAATACATCCACACAGCATCATCCCGCCAGTTCGCAACGGTTGGTTTTAGTAGTCGAGGCAGTAGCCCGATATATTGAAGACTTGACTGAACAACTCAAAGGTTTAGGATATCGGGTAGTGATTGCGCGATCGGGGACAGAAGCAGTCGAAAAAGCTCGGCGCTTGCAACCAATCGCGATATTTTTGAATCCGTTGCTACCTTTACTATCAGGCTGGGATGTGCTGACTTTACTGAAATCTGACACCGCAACCCGTCATATATCTGTAATTGTGACCGCAACGGGAGCAGAAAAAGAGCAAGCATTTGCTAACCGAGCCGATGGTTTCTTAAGTTTGCCAGTAGAGCATCAGGTCTTAGCACCAGTTTTAGAAAAATTATGTACTGCACAAGCAGTTTTGCAGCAAGGGTTAGACAATAGCGCAGTTACCCCGACTAAAACCCCACTGCGAATTCTCAGGTTGGTGAATCCCCAATTGGAATCGGTCAATCCTCACCCCTCACTTCGAGAACACCGAGTGATTGAAGTAGATGACTTAGATCAAGCAGAACTTTTGGCGCGGGTATGGCAATTTGATGTCATTTTGCTAGATGTCGAAAGTACCACCGCCCAAATTTATCTGCAACAACTAATTCAGCACACACGTTTGGCGGCTCTACCACTTGTTACTTGTGATGTTGCTACTACGCTAATAGCTTCTAAAATACCAGGGTTATCTGTATTTCCTTACTTAACACCATTTACCAAAGACAATGGCAATCGCACCGAGAAAACAGATGCCTTATTATCAGTACTGGAAATTGCTTCTGGTATTTGCTGCCCTCCTAATATCTTGGTAGTAGATTTGACAATGCTGCGTGATTTACCACAGGTAAGACGCAAGCAAGTTAAGGGTTATCGAACAGCAAAAAATTGCTCAATTAGTAGTGAGACTGCTGAACGGGGGTCTGAGTGGTTCCAAGCTTTAATTCAGTACCTACAAACAGCAGGCTTCAAAGCGGCGATGAGTCCTTGTTGGGCAGAAGTGTTACAACAAATTCGCCACCAAAGCGTTGACTTACTGCTAATTTGTTTAGGAGAATCCGCTATCCATAAAGACGTGCTAAAAGCACTGAAAACATTGGGAGATTCGCCTGACAAATTACCACCAATTTTGGTACTGAATCAGCGATTAAATCGCCTAGAAAGCAGTTTCCAACCTGGGGTAGTTTACAGGGAAATTGACAAGCAGAAGAAGAATAGTTTGGAATCTATAGAAACTATTGTTGGTGCGATCGCTACCCAAATATTACCGCGATCAATATCAATGGAAGACCTATTAAACCAGATCAATCATGCTTTAGCTGTCAACGGTTACAAGGAAAAATGTTAATCGGGTCATTAGTCATTTGTCCTTTGTGAATAAGCAATGACTAATGACTAATGACTATTTATGATATGTCTATCTTTTGATTTTTCTTTTTCTTAAAAGGAACTCGAACCAAGCTATAAGCGCCCTTGGTCGATAAACTCTTGTAATCATCTGGCTGTAAGTCCATTTGTAAAAACTTTTTCTGTTCAGCCAATAGCAGCAGCGATGGAGGTTGTAATCCCTTAGCAGCCTGGTTTTGAATATGCTCTATAGCCTCTTGGGGAAATCTTAAATAATTTACGTGAATGTGGCTATAAAATACCACACTAGGCTTTTTGAAGCCAAGCATGATCAATTCTTCATTTGGTTGTTTTGCTTCTAAAATGACCGCAGACAATTCTCTTAAGGGTAATTGACGTTCTCGATCAATAAAGAACGAAGCAGGAGTTAAGACAAAAATTAAAAACGCCACAAACCCGATTAAATTAATACCGATAATGTAGTTCCATCGGTGGCTTAGTAATAAACCCCCAACTGCAACGGCACAAATCAGCCACATGAGGCCGGCTATTACTGGTAAACCAGATTGTTGAATTAGTTCGTGGAAGTTACTTATAGCTGGATCAGTACCTAAGATGTGGGTTATGTTAAACAGTGCTGTTGCCAGAACTGATAAAAACATTACATTCACCCAACCACTAGCTCTCAGAAAAGAGGGGGAGATGGGAGGAGTGGGAGAAGAGGAACCAGGAGTTGTTTGCCTAGCCTGTGTATCCTGGAAAAAGTCGCTCCAAAACAGGGCTACTAAGATGGCTGCTGCTGGCATTAAAGGCAATACATAGCTAGGGAGTTTGGTAACAGCAATGCTGAAAAAACCAAAGATGCTAGCAAACCAGAACCAGGCGAATAAACCGAACTGCTGAAAACGTTCAAGGGATCGCCAGTGCGATCGCTGCCAAAACTTTAGTCTTACTATAGAAATTGGTAAATACACTGAGTATGGTGCAAACCCCAGCAGCACCACTAAAAAGTAAAAATACCAAGGTGCTGAGTGACCATTAACTACTTCTGTAAAGCGTTCCAGATTGTGATAACCAAAAAAGGCATTAATATAATTCCAGCCATTGCGCCAAATTACTAAAGCATACCAAGGTACTGATAAACCTAAAATTATTAATATACCCACGAGAAGGCGCATTTCCCGCAACACCTCTCGTAACTTTCCCACGTAAAGCAAAAAGGCGGCAACAATTAGCCCTGGTAAAACAATTCCTACTGGTCCCTTAGTCAAAATTGCGCCAGCAATCAGCACGTAACAAGCTATATACCACTTATTAGGGAATGGGGCAGAAGAGGCAGAGGGGCAGGGGGCAGGGGGCAGAGGAGAGGAATTTTCCCCCTGCTCCTTGCTCCCTGCTCCCTGCTTCCTACTCTCTACTCCCTTCCCTGCGTATCCTAGAAAGAAACATAACAAAGCTGATGCTATACATCCGGTGAGCAGCATATCAGAGACACCAATTCTCGCCCAAATAATAGTTTCGCCATTGAGTGCCATTAGCGCTGCTGCTATAAAAGATGTTTTGTAGCGGCGAGTAGGACGTGAAATTTGCTCTAATTCATCTTGTTTACCCAAATACCACTGTACGGTATAAAAAGCTAAACAAACTAAGGCGAATGCTGCGATCGCAGAAGGAAGTCGTACTGCCCACTCATTCACCCCAATAATTGCATAAGCGATCGCCTGACACCAGTAAATTAAAGCAGGTTTATCGAAACGAGTGTCGCCATTGAAAAATGGAGTAATCCAATCACCTGTGACGAACATCTGGCGCGAAGCTTCGGCAAACAACGGTTCTGTCTCATCAATTAAGCCAGTGTTGCCCAAATTCCACCCAAAAGCTATCCAGCCAATCACTATCAACCACAAAATCGACACAGTTACACCAAGGGCTGGATTCTTTGCTATTTTGTTGAACCACTGATCAACAGTGTGCTTAACACTCAATTTCATGCTCATTAGTCAATAGTCAACAATCACTAATCAATAATCAATAGTCGTTAGTTATCTATCTTTTGTTCTTCCAAGTCTCAAATTCAACAATTCTCTTCTACTCATATTATGTCTCTTTGATTACTAGAGCTTACCCATTGACAAAAAGCATTATCTATGATTTGTAGATAATGCCATCACTATTAAGATTAGCAAAAATATGCTCACGTACAACTAAAGTAAACAGATTTTGTTGTACTTCATACCAAAAGAAAAACGAAACGCCTACGCTATATTCATGACTTTTGACTTTTGCCTTGCGGTACTAGCATCTTATAGTTTTGTGGTTGAGCCAGAAATTAAAAAGCTAATAAAAGAATTGCATAGCCGATCGCACCTAAAGCAAATGCCCAAAAGCGGCTTTCTCGCTGTTCCGGTAGTTCTTCCTTAAGTACATTCAGTACAATACCTCCGGCTAAAAAGGCGAAGAGAACTGCGACGGCGGCCTGATGAATTACCGTGCCAATACCAATTACCCAACCTACAATTATCGCAGCTACTAACAACCACCTTCCAATCCGGTCGTATACTTGTTTGTGGTTTTCGCGCAAACCATTATCGTTAACTACAAAATGTAATGCCATCGCAAAGGAAAAAAACAATAAACTCTTGATACCTGATTCTTCTCGATGTACTAGCAAGTAACCAATTAAGGCGTTATAAACAGCAAAAGAAGCAATATGTATCCAAAAAACTCCTGAAGAGGTAATATCTCCCTTGCCTGTTTTTTGATTGTGTTGACGCGACTTGTTTGCAAATCGCTCTAAGCCATAAAACACCCCTAAACCTAAAAGTGCCACCAAATAGACGTGATGCTCTAAAAAAGCAAGCCTAATATCCAAACTGCTTTGGAGTGTTACTTGGGCTTTACCTAATTCTGGCAAAATGTGGACGAACACATAAGCGACAGATACCCCACTGCCAAATGAGAGCCAACGACTACGCAGTTTATTATTGAGGAATTGTAGTTTACCTGAGAATAAATGTACGATGACTAAGGCGATTGCACATATTGCAGTGATCATGCTTTTTCTTATACCAAATCCGGAATAACTTTCTCACTAAATACTCCGATAAATTGCTGCTGTTCCCGGTTAACGTTATGTAAAATCAGTTTAGTGAAATATCCCCACACTTAGCTTCTGTAAGTGCGGGGCAATTTTTTACATTCAAAGTTAATTTAGGATAGGTTGCGATCGCCTATAGTGGGGCGTAGCCTATTGCCAATTGTTAGGAGATGGCAAAATATTAAATTGACAGACAAATAATTTATATATTTAAATACAGAGATATATCCTTACCTCTGTATTAATAGCACTAGCTTTAGTGTTGGATGTGCTGTGCTAAAAGTTGTTGCGCTCTCGACTTGAATCGTGTAAGTAGATTAATTAAAATTTTTTACTCACTTTCAGCTATACTTACACGCTTCAATTGAACAAGTTTCTCTAAGCAACTTGTCTTACTGATAGTAGCTGAATTTACCTAAATATGACTATGGACTAAGCACTAATTGCCATTCTCTGTTTTGGTAATTCCATTTAGGTAATTGAGTTTCGCCGACAACATAGGGGCCCCAGTAACGGCGGGAACCATCTTGTGCAAAAGCAATTAAAATATCTCCCTTCTCCAGCTTTAAATTATTCTTAGGTAGGGATAGAATTAGTCCTTTGTCACTACCTTCTTGAGGAGCAAAATCCCAATGTGCCGGTACATCATAGTTAGCTTGTTTAGTACCAGAGCCTTTTGCTACCGACTGTCGCGCCAGTAGGGCCAACCGTACAGGCTGATTTGTTTGATTGCTCATTCGTAAAGTTCCTTCATCCTTGGCAATGCTTGCTGATTTATCACGCTCTGCCAAGACAGGATAAGTGTTCTCTTTAATGCTATGTTCTACTTCACTAGTTGGGGTAGTTGTTGGAGTAGATAGACTAGCGGAAATACCTTTTTCAGGTGAAACTGGTGTAGAGGAAGTTCTTTCCCACTGGCTAGTTTCAGTTGGTAGTTGTGAAGATGTATCTGGGTTTGTGGACTCAAAGGATACGCTCACTCCAAAGTATGCCACTAGAGCAACAAGCAATCCCAAGCAAGAAGCTGTAACACCAAGGTTACGATATAACGAAGATTTCATATTGATAGTTATTAGAAATAAATATTTTGTCTAGGCTTGACCAAATAGTAGCCCATTATCACAAAAAGCAATCATAGAAAGTAGCTTAATATAGACTTTACTACAATTGGAAATACCAATGTATTACAAACATCATTTTAATTAGAAAATATTTGGAAGAAATTATCTCTTTGATATTTGACAAACAAGGGGTACAGACACCCATTGCTTTTTGTCTTGACGCTAGACTTGGATAAAAACAAGAAAATTAGATGCCGAGCTAGCCAATGCATTTAGATAACAAAATAAAACTTTCCTGAAACCGCTAACGGACTCAACAAGGCGTACTTTGCCAAACTTTAAATAAATCTAAGCGCTATATTTTATCTCCTACTATTAAAAGCCACCTTACAAGAATGTTTGGAAAGCTTTTGAAGATTATCGTAAATCTATGCCAGTTTGCATAATGGGAAGGCAGCACGGTGAATCTAGGCAAAGAAGACGGGTTTACCGTTGGCTCTTGCTGAACCAACTCAAGCAACTGCCTACCCTCAAAAAAAGGATATTTGAGTCACTTTCCCACTTCTTAAAGCTAGCTTCGGGGGATCAAACTAAATATTTATAGTTTCCAAACATCCTCCAAGAAACTCTACTTCCCTGAAGATGATAAAATTGGCAAATTTAAATAAACACTGGAAGTCCAGTAGATATTTACAATATTAACAAACAACCTGATGATAAAACCAGTATCCTCCTTAGTATAAGAGATATTTTAAGATATCTTGACTTTTCCCCAGAAGCCCTTGTAATGCAAAACACTCGTCTCAATAACTTATTCGATGCCATTGCTACACGCTTGGGGCAATGGTTTTTAAATCCTTGGCGGCGGCTATCGTTGCTAATCATTAGTTTTTTGTTTGGTTTTTTTCTGGGAAACGCAGCTTCCACTACAGCCGGTCAACGGGCAGAATTAGACATAGTGGTAGCTGGTTTTTTAGTAGTATTAACTGAAATTACTAGTAGGATATTTTACAGTCAGAGCTTTTTCGCTAGGCGATCGCTCTTTGTCGACTCACTAAATCTCCTCAAAGTTGGTTTCACCTACAGCCTGTTTCTCGAAGCCTTTAAGCTGGGATCGTGAGAAGATGCAGGGGAGCAGGGGGCAGGGAGGAGTAAATTATGAGTTGGTGGCTGGGCGAAATTTTAGTAAAGGATGGGCTGGGGAAAACTTCGCAGCAGCAAGCAAAAGAAGCAGCATTGGCAGATAGGTTAAGGGCAAAAGCTTTTGGGATCACGCCGGAAAATGCCGATGAAGTTATAGAAAAGCGATCGCACTTGCTAAAATCTGTTCTCCCAGCTTTTAGTCAATTTTGCCAAACTACTCTCCAAATCGAACCCAAGGAAATGTTACAGGTGCTGTGGGACTTGTGGCTGCCGTTGGGAATCAAGATAGGATCGCAGCGCCAACAGTTAGAACGCCCCCTGATTCAAGGAATATTGGGAGGACAAGGCACTGGTAAAACCACAATGTCTAAGGTTCTCAGCTTGATTCTGAATCAGTTGGGATACCGGACTTTGAGTTTGTCTTTGGATGACTTATATAAAACTTACAGCGATCGCTTGGTTTTAACACAACAAGATCCCCGCTTGATTTGGCGCGGTCCCCCAGGAACCCACGATGTAGATTTAGGTTTAACTGTACTAGATCAAATCCGCCAGTTGCAAAGTTCGGTGATGGTTCCCCGGTTTGATAAATCTGCTTATGGAGGCGCTGGCGATCGCACTACTCCAGAAATGGTCACAAATGTAGATATTGTACTATTTGAAGGTTGGTTTGTGGGTGTGCGACCAATTAACGCAGATATATTTGATACTGCACCACCGCCAATTGTCACAGATGAAGATAAAGCATTTGCCCGTGATATGAATCTTCGCCTCCACGATTATCTACCACTATGGGAGCGATTAGACAGCTTAATTGTGCTGTATCCCACCGATTACCGTTGTTCCTTGGAGTGGCGCAAACAGGCTGAACAGCAGATGATTGCTGCGGGTAAATCGGGGATGAGCAATGCAGAGATAGAGCAATTTGTCAATTATTTTTGGCGATCGCTTCACCCGGAGTTATTTATCAAGCCGTTGGTAAAAGATGCAACAGCGGTTGATTTAGTGATTGAGATCCATGCTGATCATAGCTTTGGTGAAGTGTATTGCGATCGCACTAATTCGTAATTATACAAGTTGTAAAAAGCTCTCTTGATATTTTTAACTACTTGGTAAACCTCCAGCTTGAAAAATCTGTTCGGCGGTTAAATTCAATTCTGGAAAAGTAGGCGAGACAATGCGATTAGTACCTCTAAATTGAGTAACTTGGTATTCACCATCGATTAATTGATAAATAGACATAGTAGGTTGTTTAGGATTGCCAATAAACTTTCTAGCACCTATAGCAGCGTAATCTATAATCCAATATTCAGGAATACCTATAGCTTCATAATCAGCTAATTTTTTGTAGTAATCATCCCGCCAATTAGTACTAACAATCTCAATAATTAATGGAATTGATGCAGCTTGGTTTACAGTCGATTCTTTTTTCCACAAAGGTTCATTCACTAAATTTGGTCGATTGATTATTAATATGTCTGGGGAATAAGCTGATTCACCCTCAAGTGCTTTGACTAATACAGTTTTTGGAATGTAATAAGGTAAATTTAGACGTTTGATATCAGCAGATATTTCTAGTGCTAAAAAACCCACAACATCTTCATGGTCTCCAACTGGTTGTGCCATTTCAACGATCGCACCATTATGTAATTCGTATCTTCCGCCTTCAGGTCGCCACGCAGCAAATTCATCGAATGTTACTAGTTTAGGTAAGGCTTGAGTCATAAATTGTTACCTTAGTTTATAAGTTGCCTTAATACTTGGATAATTTTCTGTGGTTAAATCAAACACTTTTGAACCGCAGAGACACAGAGGGCACAGAGAGAAAACGGGATTTTAGAAGTTTATTAGCCAAGCCTTTTTTTAACTTCCTTAGCCAAATCGGACAGTAAAACTTCTACTTGCTCACCCGTTTTCAAATCTTTCAGCGAGGACTTTTGCATTGCTGCTTCCTCGGAACCAATAATTACACAAAATTGAATTCCTTGTTTGTCAGCTAGCTGAAATTGTTTACCCAAGGGACGCTTATCAAAGTTAGTGATAACATTAATTCCAGCCTGACGCAGATGTTGCGAAACTTTTAAATAAGTTGGCATTAAATCTTCTTGCATATTTACTACGATCACCTGGGCTGGTGTAGCAGCTAAGGTACTAAGAATACCAGCTTTTAACAACCGACTAATTAAGCGAGTTAAACCAATAGAAATGCCTACACCAGGCATTTTTTCACCTAAAAATACTCCAACTAATTCTTCATATCTCCCGCCAGAACAGATACTACCTAAAGCTTCATGCCCTAATAAGGTTGTTTCGTAAACTGTACCGGTATAGTAATCAAGACCACGGGCAATGGATAAATCAATACAGAAACGGTTTTCGGCAACTCCGAGATTACGCACACCTGCAATTACCGTTTCTAATTCGCTAACTCCCAGGCTTAATTGCTCGGTTTCTGGCAGGTTTTGGGCGAGATGCTTAAGCTTATCTAATACTTCATCAACGGAACCATTAATTTTAATAAAATCAATAATTTTTTGAGTCTGTTCTCCTGAAACTCCCTGTTTCTCTAATTCCTGTTTTACTTTACTTTCACCAATTTTTTCTAGATTATCAACAATACCAATACACGATTTAATTTTGTCTTCGGTAATTCCTAATAACTTAAAAAAGCCTGTAAGAACTTTACGATTATTGATGCGAATCAGAAAATCACCAATATTTATTGCTTCAAATATCTCAGTGATAATTGCAGGCATCTGAGCATCATAGAACAAGCTGAGTTCACGACGAGCAACTACATCAATATCACACTGACGAAACTGCCGAAAACGCCCATCTTTTGCTCGTTCACCACGAAAAACTACATCCATTTGGTAGCGGGCAAAGGGAAAGGTTAATTCATTCAGGTGACGGGCAATATACGCTGCTAAAGGAACCGTTTGATCAAACTTTAAAGCTCTTGCTTCCGAACCAGTTTCGCCGGATCTATCTCTCTCGGCTTGGCGATTTGGTGGCAATATGGGATCAATGCCATAGATAATATTGTCACCTTGATTACCTTTAGCTTGCAGCACTTCTAAACGTTCTACAGCAGGTGTTTCAATAGGCGTAAATCCATAGCTTTCAAAAACTCTACGGATGATATCTAACAAATATAATTCTAGACGCTTTTCACTAGGCAGAAATTCTGGGAAACCACTGGGAGTAGAAAAGTTTATTTTGTCACCTTTTGCCATGCGTGTACCTTACTAAGTTGAAATTTGAAATGAAAATCTAGCGACTGGAAGTCGTTGCTACATAAACATAGACGCTTTGCGGCTTCCCGCAGGGTAGTCCGCCTGCGCGGACTGGAGAATAATGAGTGATTATCTCTGAGCGAAGAAATTACTATCTTACCCGTTCTTCTTGAATTAAGGTGCGTTGAAAAATTTTGTTGTTCTTAAACCAATGCCAAGTGCGGGCACGATTGTTATTGTCAGGGCTAATATAGATCATTTCGTATAAACTCATTTCTGGGTTTGTTTTATAACTAAACCACAAAATTACAATTGAATCATCGGCTTCCCAAGCTTTACCTTGGATGCGATCAGTGTCAAACCAAAGCTTATTATCTTTATAGCTTCCTGGAAATTCATGCTCTTCTTGTTTACCATTAGACCATTTGTAGCGATTGATTTGATAGTAGGGATGAGGTCCATTTTCTGGAAATTGACAAGTTAAGTGAGACTCATGACTATCGAGGATTTTTCCTGTTGTATCAACTAATGTATAAGTCCCTACCCAATCTCCTTCATGACGGGCAAGCACGGGCATACCTTCTCGAATATTTGACATAGCAGTTCACCTTTTATTGTTCTAATATTTGTAAAAATCGAGTAAAATAATTGGGAAAAGTTTTCGCTGTACAACCAGGGTTTTTTATTACAATGCCTGGAACCTTTAAGTCAGTGACAGCAAATGCCAGTCTTCAGTAACCGATTGGTAATACTTTTAGAACTAGGAATCTCTACCGTGGCATCTACTGGGCGATTCAGAACAGGGATTGAAATGGGATCTATTTTAAATCTCTGTGCAGGTAGTCAGCTACAACTTAACTATGTTCGCATATTATGAGTGGGGAGTGGGGAGTGGAGAAGGTTGTCAAAGACAGCTTTAATCATTGCTGGCATAACTTGACGCGATGCATAACGAATTCCGTTTTTCTTCCAAGCGATGCCTGCGGCGGGCTACGCCTACGCATTTCTCGTAGGCTTTTAATGTTCCGGTTGAGGTGCTGCAAGTAACCTCTTTATCCACACCAATATCTTTCGTCAGTCCGGCCGCCTGCGATCGCCAGTTTGCGCTTTTATTGTCCACGGCTCTGGGTCAGGAATTGAATAGCTAAACTTTGTACGGCTTGATTCAATGCCAACAAACGAAAGTCTTGCAAAGTTTCCAGTCGTTGAGTGGCGATCGCTGTATCTCCTTTAGCTACTTGTCTAAAACAGCCTCTGAAGTGTAAAGAGTGAAGTTGTTTCGACGAAAGTCCCACCAGTCCCGTGTTGTTTCGATATTGGCAGCAATAATGAGGTTTTTGGTCGATCTGGCTGTCAGAGAACCAATAACATTGATTTCAATGTAGACGGTTTCACTCACAGCACTTTCTAAATTTTATCTAGAGTGCGATGCCTGCGGCTGGCTACGCCTACGCAAAGCAATGAGCATCATTCACCGTAGTATAGCGACAAAGTTCACTGGAGGCAGATAACTCTATCCTTTATCCACTGCATTTAATTTGTTATGCCGCGCTCATTCATGCACTGGCGCTACTTCGCGTGATGCTAGGAAACCAAGGACAATTGCTACCAAGATTAATGCTGGAACATCGCCGAACAGGTGTCCACGTTCCGCAGGGTCAATCACTGCGTGTACCGCCATGATCAGCGCGTGGACAAAACTTGACCAGACGGTGAACCAGATTAAACTGAGATGCACTTCTGGTTTTCGAGAAGCCCATAGTAAAAAGACACCAAGCGTCGCATAAACACCCACGATCATCTGTTCGTATTCATATTGACCTGGTTGCCATGACCAGCCCGATGGCCAGACCTTCATCAACGGATAAACCAGGAGAAAAGCAATTCCAACAACAACAAGGGCGATTCGCAAGTACCGATGCTGCTCATCCATTACTATAACCTCGCACTATTTTTCCAGAGTAGTTTCTACCAATGGAATGCCTATTTGTAATACTATTCTCACTAGTGACACTTCAACTTAGGAGTGTTAGGAATCTTGATGTTCCTTTTGGTTTTAAAGTTGATCCAACACTGAATCGTCTGCCAAGCAACGGGCATCATTTACAGTAAATGATACCTACTTATTGTCCGTTACACCGTCTGTTTAGCAGCCGCTTTTAAATCTGCGGTCGATTTTAACTGGGTGATGGTGGCTTTACAAATACGTAGGCGTAGCCCAACCTAGGCATCGCTTTTTTTCCTGTACCAGCAACTTCATCAACTTCCTTTTCGGTGGACAACTATCATGCAGTGCTGCATAAACGCTCGACCATTGCCGTCGAAACACTGGGCTTTGTGACAAGCTTACAAACGATGGGATACTCGAACTTGTCAATACTGCATCCATCAATTCAAATACAGCATCTTTTGCTTTCCCCAAACAATCGTAGATAGCTTGCCGAAATTTTTCTAGTTGTGTCAAGATCATCACGTCAATGATTTATCGATTACTTTCATTGACTTTACGGCAGTCAGTGTTACTGCTGACTGCTTTTCTCTAGCCTTTTAGTCTAAAGTCCAGTTTAACTGCACCAACTTAAATTTAACTACCCACCACAAAAGCGATCGCACTGGGTTGTGAATGCGATCGCTCTTGAGACTATGGGTAGGTGGTGGGGTCGGGTGTGTCAGGAAAGGTTGGGAGTGTTGTAAAGATTAATAATGGATTTTCGTAATTTTTGGAGTTCGTATTTTAATTTTAAATTATAGGTTTATATCTACATCTTAGTAGGTAATTAATTAGGAAATAGGTAAGTATATGCAAGTACGAAAAAGTATTGGTTATCTTGCAGGAATAATATCGATCACCTTTTTCATTATTATTTTAGTTTCATCTTTGATAAGCTCCACTGCAAAACCTGCGTTTTCACAAAGTTTGAGTTGGGTGCCTGCAAATGGTAGATTCTGTGAGCGTGTTTGCCGTGATGCAGGCAAGACGGCAGTTTCTTCTGGCTTTTATAGCAATGGAAACGAGTTTTATGTATGTTCCACAAATGCAGGAGGTGAAGGTTTTCGTCCTGGCTTCAATCTTCTTCCGATTTGGTCTACTACTTGTACTGTAGGGTATGGAAACGATTCAATATCCGTCTCTAGTTACAACTGTCTATGTCAATAAGGGATGGAGCCGAGATCCCGATACCATTGGCGAAATATTGCTTACCATGTAATACATCGCAAATTTATGGTGTATTACATGATAACAAATCGCTTTTAGTCTAAACTCCATCTCATATTCCCAGCTCTCTTTGCCATACTTTAACACCACACCACTGACCAAGTGAACCAACAGACTTGTGTTCTGAACGAATGGACTTGTGTTCTGAACGAATGACCTCGTGTTCTGAACGAATGACCTCGTGTTCTGAACGAATGACCTTGTGTTCTGAACGAATGACCTCGTGTTCTGAACGAATGACCTCGTGTTCTGAACGAATGACCTCGTGTTCTGAACGAATGACCTCGTGTTCTGAACGAATGACCTCGTGTTCTGAACGAATGGACTCGTGTTCTGAACGAATGGACTCGTGTTCTGAACCAAAACTATGAAAGTTCTTCCAAGTGCTTTGGTTATCGTAGACGAAACTGTGGCAGAAGCGATGTCTACGACGGGCTACGCCTACGCCATTAGTTACGGTAATGAGTTGCATAGTGATGATGGCATTGGTCACTCCCCATTCTCAAACCACCAAGGGTCATTAGTAGCGTTAGTTTTGATCAAAATAGCTTTTTTTCGCATGAATCGTTTCAGCGCTGCTGCACCCATGCGTGACCCTCCCATACCAGAGAATTTGAAGGCGTTTTTCTCTCCCTCATGCATGATAGCGGTAAGTGCAGCATCGTTGATACTAATACCACCTGCATCTATCTGCTGGGCAACTTCTAAGGCTTCGGCTTCCGAGGCAAAGACAGCAGCACTCAATCCATAAATTGAGTCATTTGCTAAAGAGACTGCTTCCTCAACTGTGGAAAAAGGCATTATTGGCATAATGGGACCGAACGTCTCTTCGGTCATCACTTTCATGGAATGATTAACCTGCGTGAGAACTGTCGGACGACACCACCAACCTCCACCTAAGTCTTCAACTACACCGCCGCAGTGAATTACTGCTCCCTTTTCCACTGCATCTAAAAGATGGTCGCTAATAATTGCTGCTTGTCTTTCGGCGATGATGGGGCCAATTTCTCCACTTTCAACAGTGGGGTAGGCTAGTTGAAGGCGATAAGCTTTAGCTACTAGTTGATGGTAAAACTTGTCAAATATTGATTCAGCAACGTAAATTCGCTCAATTGATAAACACGACTGTCCGGTGTTGACAACGGAACCCCATAAGATTGCTGAGGTTGCTAATTCTAAATCGGCTGATTCTAAAACGATCGCAGGGTCTTTTCCTCCTAATTCCAAAAAAGCCGGAATAAACCGTTTAGCAGCCGCTTCTGCTACTTTTCGCCCCGTTGCTACACTGCCTGTAAAGCATACCAAATCTACATTTTCAATCAAAATAGAACCGGTTTCGCCTGCTCCTTCAACAAAAGTTAAGACATCGCGCAATTCGGGAACGGCGCTGAGTGCTGTTTTCAGTGGTGCTACGAAGCGAGGAGCAATTTCACTGGGTTTAACAATGGCAGCACAACCCGCCAGTAATGCCGGGATCGTATCAATAGTTGACAGCAATAGTGGGAAATTCCACGGGCTAATTACCCCAACTAGAGCGTAAGGAACAGATGTTTGTTGCAATGCAATAAATGGAATTGCTGTGTTTTTCGCAGATTCTTGCAGCAAGTCCGGCGCTAACTTACACCAGCGATCAATGCTAGAGAGGAAGGAGTCTATTTCTAGTACTGAGGTCGATAATCTGCCTGTATCATTTACCAAAGCCTCCGTCAAGCGATCGCGTCCTGATAATATCGCTTTTTTCCACTGCTGTAAGGCTTCAATTCTCCCCTCTAAACCCAGTTGCTGCCAGCGAACTTGCGCCCTGCGCGTGCGCTTACATTGCTGTGCCAGCAGCCTTGGGGGCGGCGGGATAATTACGTAGTCAAATTTGCCAGTTCGAGGATTGCGGACTTCTATTGGTTTTGTCATGAGGCAGAAGGCAGAAGGCAGAAGGCAGGAGGCAGGAGGCAGGAGGCAGAAGGCAGAAGGCAGGAGGCAGGAGTTATTTTTTTGTATTCCAATTCTCCATTTCCCAATTCAAATAATTCCCAGTTTGGCTAACCGTTCAATGGTGGCTTGTTGCGTTTGGAGGAAGTGTTTGCGGTCTACTTCTCCTTCCAGCATAGTATTAGGAGGGTAAAAGTGTGATTGGCGATAACTTTCGGCGTATAGCTCAAATCGTTGGCGTGCAAGTAAATTATTTAACCCCGGTCGGCGGCGATCGCGGCGTAATGCTCCTAAATCAATCTCGGCAAATGCTGCCATGCTCTCGCCTGCACCTGTTTCTGCTAATATGATTCCGCGATGATCAATGATTTTAGAACCACCATCAGCCGAAGCAATGGGGATAGCAATATTAGCGATGCCTGCGGTATTAGCTGAAACCACGTATGCCATATTTTCGACAGCGCGAGTGATTTTTGCCGCGTCTTTGGGAGTAAGGTTTTTGTTATATACCTCTGAGGTGGAATGGACAAAAATTTCTGCTCCTCGCATCGCCAGACACCGCGCTACTTCTGGATACAAAATTTCTTCTGATGCTAAGGCTGCCAAATTACCGATCGCAGTTTTGGCTACGGGGAAAACTCCCTCTAAACCATAGCAGTCGAGATATTTATCCCAAACATCATGGGGAGTGGGAGCAAATAAAGAATTTAACCGCCGATATCGCAAAACAATTGAGCCAGAAGGGTCAAGAATAAAGCAGGTTTGGAAGTACAATCCGGGAAAGTTGGGGTCAACTTCGTAGGCGTTACCAGCCAAATAGATTTTATGGTTTTGGGCAATTTTACCAAGTGCCTCATACTCAGCACCAGCCATTTCTATACAAGCTTTTTCTGCCCATCCTGCCAAAGAATCTCCCATCGGGAAACCAGTCAGGAAATATTCTGGCAGTACAATTAAACGACAATCGAAGCCTATGAAAGCGATACTAGCAGCAATTTGTTGAGCTATACGGTTGATGGAGTTTTGCATGAGCGATCGCGCTTCGTGGGTATTGCTTGCTTGGTTGACTGCATGACAGGTAACTTGCAGTGCTAAAGCTCGGAATGAGTTGAGATTATCGGTGTTATTGTCCAAAATTACTCACCAAATTCTATAGAATGCTATGCCTAGATTGGGCTACGCCTACACCACCCTAGAGCGATCGTACAAGTTTATACGTCAATTTAGAGAGGAGAAACCGATGATAATTTACGAGTTCAAAGTTAAAGGAATAACCAATATGTGCAATAGATGATGCTATTGTTTGCTTCTCACATCTTTGGATAAACTTAATTTAATATAGAGAACTTCAGGGAGAAGAGAGAATGTCAAATTTCCCCGATCGCACAGAATCAAACACCGATAAAGTCTTACTCATCGGAGTTACTGGCGGCACAGGTGGAAATGTCGTCAAGGGATTTCTCGAACAGAAAGTTACCAACCTGCGAGTCATCACTAGAGAAATTGACCTTAATCGTCCAACTCTTGCAAAACTCAACGATGCCGGAGTTGAACTGGTAAAAGCCAACCTCGACGATGAAAGCTCACTCATAGCAGCCTTTACAGGAATTTCGGCTGTTTACTGCCACGCTACTTCCGCGGACTCCGCTAAAATTGACCCGCTAGAGGTGGAGAGAGCAAGGCGAGTTGCACAAGTAGCTATACAGGCTGACATTAAGCACTTTGTCTACAATTCCGCAGGTGGGGCAGACAGGAATTCAGGAATCCCCCGCATAGAGCAAAAGTATCAAGTAGAGAAAATTCTCAAAGAAGCTGGCTTACCGACTACCATGTTGCGAGCTTGCTTGTTTATGGAGGAGTTTTGGAAGAAGTACACGCGACCTTCCATCCTCAAAGGTAGTTTCCCATTTTCCATTCAACCAAACAAGCCCCTTCATCTAATTACAACAAAGGACATGGGCCGCGTTGCTGCCTACGTAATTAAACATCCTACCAAGTATATTGGTCAAGAAATTGAGTTAGCTGGCGATGTGCTAACTCCTCTTGGGATGGCAGAGGCATTCTCCCAAGCGCAGGGGATGAAAGTTGTCTACAAAGAGACACCCGCCTGGATTTTCTTACTCTTGCTGCAAAAGGAACTGTTCGATTTGATTCAGTGGTATCGCAAGCAAGGTTATCAAGCCGATGTCTGGCATTTACGAGAAGAGGATTTTCCTGGGCTTCTGACCACATTTAGGGAGTTTCTGGCAGAAACCAACTGGGTAAATCCGGAACTCACCTATGAGAGTCTGTGATCGGACTATAGTCTACGCCTACGCCACCCCACAGCGATCTGACAAGTTTATCTGTCAATTCAGAACCAAACATCTGTGCGGCAAATTTATTACCTGGATCACATTCAGCACTGTTACGACGTACCAACAAATCACGAGATGCTAGAGCCTCACGTACATTTTCTGGCACAGGTTCAGCTGCATCTACCCAAGTTAGCCAGCGATCGAGGGTTTCATGTGCAAGTGTGCGAGTTAGTTCAAGAGTATCAAAAGTAGGAGCGCCCGTGTAACACAAGCTAACAGGCGATTGAAATAGGCGAAGATACAGACTTGTGCTGGTAAATACCTTGAGGCACGAATCATCCTGTAACTTTAAGAATGTTTGGTTAATTGGTTCATAGTAGCGATCGAGATATGCCAAATCGGTTAAAAGCTCAGTCCGGGGAATGTAATCTATATAAAAGAAAATATTCGGAAGTGTGCTAAACCCAAAAGCCAAATGAGGAACCTGAATATGCGATTTCAACCATGTGGTGAGACGCATGGTACTAAAATTTGATTTTTCAGGGTTTCCTAGCCACGAATGAACTAGCCAGTCAACTTCTTCTCCGGAAAAAGCGGTAAGCGAGCCTTTCATATTACCATCGAGACTGCTGTATTGCTGCAAATTTTCTACAGAAGGGTTTGGATGTAATTGAAAACGAGCTTCTAGTTTTTGGTAGAGTTCCTTTGTAATTCCCCACAACTGATCAAATACAACTTTATTGTTTAAATCTGTTGGTTGCTTAGTCATAGTTTGAGCTTGCGGCTTTCTATAGAATTTATATTTAGTTTGACATTTTCTAGTATCTAGCTTGTTGCCTATATCAAGCAACGCATTCATCGAATTCATATCTGTGGCAAATAAGATATGCTGCGCCGTTGGCGTACCCCTACAGGGATCTTGCTAGGCGCAGCGTGTTGCAGTCTCTCGTAGAGAAAAGAAGGCTTTACGCTGCGCTATCAGTGGGGATTCAAACCCGCTCATGTCTTCTTGTCTTTACTCTAGTTTCAGTATTTTCACTGAAACTTTATGCAAATAAGTTTAATTATACTTAATTATAAAAATAAAAATAATTTTGTCGGTAAATATAGACAAATTAAAAGAAAAACAAATATTAATAAGTTAGTTCTTTCGTTAAAAATATAGATATGGCTTTTGATTTGAATGAAGCTTTTCAAATAGACATAGCTCAAATGAATTTAAAGGAAGTACATTCAGTAGTATTTAGGTTACATGAACCAAAAATTCCTTTTGTAATTTGGTTGCTAGAAAACCCTAATAGTCCATTGGCATTACCTGGAAAAATTAGTTTGCGTCATCATGATTATATTCACATACTTTTAGGTAGAGCTATTTCTTCTGAAGATGAAGCTTTTGTAATTGGATTTACAATGGGTAATGACTTAAAGACTAATAAACTACACTTATTCATCTACAAATTTTTTGCTAAAGTTTTATATCCATCTCCTTATAATTTTTCAGCAGTAGATTTAATAAATTTTAATCTAGGTTTTATGTATGGTAGAAAAATTAAAGTAAAACAAATAAATGAGATTAATTTTGAAATTTATCAAAATGAACCTATAGGCATTTTAAGAAGTATTCTGGGTATTAACACTGATGAAATAAAACTTATTTATGAGTATTAATTTTGGTTAATAGCTAATTACCGTATATCGAAAAAATACTATCAAAATGCACCTACTTAATAAACTGAGATTCGTTCCCTCTCAAATAGTAACTGTAACAGCACTTCTAACATTACTCCTATTTATTCCTCAAATTTGGCTCAACTGGGAAGCATATTATAACTTTAATAGTATTACTAAACATGAATTTAAACTCCAAATGCTGAGTGATGAAATTACTTATCTTGATGAAGTATTAACAATGTCAGCACGTATGAATGCTGCTACAGGCAACTTTCTTTGGGAAGAACGATATCGACAATTTGAACCTAAACTCGATATTGCTATTAAAGAATCTATTAAACTTGCTCCTAAAGTATATGAAAATGAGGATACCAAAAGAGTTGATGCTGCTAACCAACGCTTAGTTGCAATGGAATATAAATCTTTTGAATTAGTTAAAAACAATCAACAAGAAACAGCACAGCTACTACTTTCTAACCACGAGTATGAAAACCAAAAGCAAATTTATGCTGATGGTGTTGCTAAAAGAAAGCGTAATATATCACTTCAGTTACAGCAGAAAGTTGATGATTATTACAAAAGAATATTTTGGGCATTTTTAGAATCTATTATAAGTTTAGCAATGCTGATTCCGGCATGGCTTTTCGTATTGCGTTTATTACAACAATACTTAAAAGCTAAAAAATTTGCTCAAGCGGCCTTAGAAGAAACAAATTGTAGGTTGGAGATGCAAGTTGCAGAGAGAACTGCAAAATTAAAATACAAAAATTTCCAATTAAAACAGACACTACAAGAACTGCAACACGCTCAAGTACAACTTATTCAAACTGAAAAAATGTCCTCATTAGGTCAGCTAGTTGCTGGTGTTGCTCATGAAATCAATAATCCAGTTAATTTTATTTATGGTAATGTGATGCATCTGAGAGAATATACTCAGCAATTACTAAGTTTAATTAACCTGTATCAGCAACATAATTTTAATTACAACCCAGAAATAATTAGTCTGATTGATGAAATAGATTTAGAATTTATTGTTGATGATATGCCGAAAGTATTATCTTCAATGGCAGTTGGCACTGACCGCATTCGCGAAATTGTACTAACTTTGCGGAATTTTTCGCGTCTTGATGAAGCAGAAATGAAACCTGTTGACATTCATGAAGGAATTAATAGCGCACTATTAATTTTGCAGTATCGTCTTAAAGAAAAGCATAAAAAGCAAGAAATTTCAATAATTAAAGATTATGGGAATTTACCTCTTGTTGAATGTTATGCAGGAGGATTAAATCAGGTATTTATGAATATTTTAAGTAATGCTATTGATGCTTTAGATGGATGGGAAGTAGAGTGTTTAGAAGGAGAAGATAAAAAACACCTTAGCTCTATTATTATCCATACTCAAGTTAAGAATAAAGAGTGTGTGATTATTAGTATTAAAGATAATGGGCCAGGAATAACAGAAAAAGTTAAGGCTAAATTGTTTGACCCTTTCTTTACTACTAAACCTATAGGCAAAGGTACTGGTTTAGGATTATCTATTAGTTACCAAATTATAGTAGAGAAGCACAAAGGACAAATAAACTGTATTTCTACACCTGGTAAGGGTACAGAGTTTGTGATTGAAATTCCTATTAAGCAGGCACGGTAAGCAAATATATTAATTAACGAAGCCAAATAGTCTGTCTAAATAATATAATGCCGACAACTATTGGTATCTATGCTATCTTCTTAAAAATTACTAATAGAAAAACCTCGGCGGGTAGGTTTAATACTAGCTAACTCTACCTGAAAACTTACCTTATCACTCATTTCACCACTTCTCGCTTCCAAAGTCCATTTACCAGGACGCAAATTCCAAAATAAAGAATTAGCTGAGTTTATATCTAGTTTTTCACCATTCAGCCACCACTCTACAGGTGCAGATTTATTCCCCGCTAATTTGAATTCAAGTTTTTGCTTCGCTTCTTCACCTGGATACAGTAAGAATAAATCGCCATGATGCGGAGATAAAATTCTCAAATTATTTGAAACAAAACTCGATTGCTGTTGTTTTGCCAACCATTCATCATATTCTGGTGGCAAATTGAATTGATTTTCACGTTCGTAGGCAATTTTATCTTCTGGATAGAAATATTCCTGCACTACTGAGGTACAATCTGGTGTTGGTCGTAAACCCGAAATTGCACATATAGGTAGTTGCACTAAACCTTCTGGGGGTGGAAAATCTCCTGGTTCTTGGTGTTCATGCAGGTGTAACATAATCCGATTCCACAAGGGTGCAGCCCCGGCAACGCCTGAAACTTGGCGCATCGGTTCGCCATTGAAATTGCCTACCCAAGTAGCGACAGTGTAATCTGTGGTGAAGCCAATCGTCCAAGTATCACGAAAATTGGAAGAAGTGCCAGTTTTAACAGCAGCAGGAAAGGGTAAATTTAATACTGAGTCTACACCAAATGCTGTTGCACGAGCATGGTTGTCACTGAGTATGTTGGTGATTAATTGCCATATTGTGTGGTTGGGGAGTAGGGAGTGGGGAGTAGGGAGTGGGGAATTGGAAAATGTGCTTACTAGCTGTGTAGCTTCTCCGAGTCGTGCCATAGTAACGTAAGCTCTAGCTAGTTCCCATAAACTGACTTCGCCACTACCGAGAGTTAACCCTAAACCGTAATGTTCTGGAGTTTGATTAAGGTGTTCAAAGCCCAGTTGATGCAGACGTTCTAAGAAAGTTTCCACACCTACCTTTTCTAGCACCCTCACTGCTGGTACATTTAGAGAATTTGCTAAAGCAATTCGCACGCGCACAGGGCCAAGGAAGCTTTCGGTGTAATCTGTGGGGCTATAAAGTTTTGCGCCAGGAATTGCATAATGAGCAGGTACATCTGCCAAAATGGTATTTGGGCGAATTAAACCTTTTTCTAAAGCTAATTCATACACAAAAGGCTTGAGGGTAGATCCTGGTTGACGTAGCGCTTGCACTCCATCATTGCGTCCTAGTTTTGCCTCATTAAAATAATCAGGCGAACCGACATAAGCCAATACTTCACTGGTGTGGTTGTCAATCACCAACGCAGATGCATCATGCACGTTGTTGGCAGCGAGAGAAGAAATTACCTGTTGCACCTGTGCTTCGACAAACTGCTGTAAAGGGCGATTTATAGTTGTGCGAATAACGGATTTATCCTCCTTTAAAAGGGGGGCTTGATTCCTCTCTTTGTTAGGGGGGATTTGATTAGCTAACCAAAACAAAAAGTGTGGTGCGGCGATAATTCCTTGTGGGCGAGACTGAAACACAACTTTTTCGGTCTGTGTTCGGGCTGCGATCGCACCACTAATATACTTTTCCTGTACCATACGATTGAGGACGTATTTTTGCCGTTGCTTTAATCGTTCCCAATGCTGGTAAGGGTTAAAGTATGTAGGATTATTAGGAATAGCAGCCAACAAACTAGCTTGAGCAAGATTCAACTCACTAGCGGGGATGGAAAAATAAGTCTGCGCGGCTGCTTCCAGACCATATATATTCCCTCCCATTGGCAACCGATTGATATATGCAGAGAGAATTTCATCTTTATTCATCCCTGCGACTAACCGCCAAGATAGCCAAATCTCTTGCATTTTACCCCACAGAGTACGCGGGACAGGATCTAACATCCGTGCTAACTGCATAGTAATTGTGGAAGCACCGGAAACAATTCTTTTGGCGTGGATGGCTTCTTTGCTGGCGCGGATAACAGCTTTCATATCCAACGCCCCGTGATGATAAAAGCTACCATCTTCGGCGGCTAAAATAGCATGGATAAACTGGGGCGAAACCTGATTTAGTGGTATTACTGATGTATGCTCTTGGTCACGGGTGAGCAATGTTCCTAATGGTAAACCATTGCGATCGCTAAATTGCATTGCCAGTTGATTTTGGGCAATGTCTGCGGTCCGAATTGGTGCAAAATAAGGTAGTAAGCGAATAACCAGACAGATTACCAGCACAGCCAGGATAAGTTTGCCTGTATGCTTAATTTTGAGTAGCGATCGTAAAATCAGTTTCATCAGGGAATCCCCTGCCTAAGAAAATTTACCTTAATTTTGACGCGGTGATTACATCTACATCAGTAAAGATGTCATATCTTTAATGATTCATTTGTTCTAACTTAGCAGATGTAAATTAATATTTGCAAAATTTAAATACTATTCATAGTTAAGAATTGTAGTGATTTTTCGGAACAATCACACGGTATTGGTTATCTATGTAAATAAACATAGTTAAATTCAAGGTCTGAGTAAAAAATATTCATTTGGCGTCCTTTATTAGTCTTGGCGTTGCCAACTCAATCGGGGATGAAACTTTTGTTTGCCATAATTTGCAAATTTTTTATTTTAAATTACTAAAAATATGATTATCAGAGTTATACTCCGTTTCTACCATAAAATTCTCTATTTATTACTTCGCGTCCTTGGCACTAGCCAGCGGCAAGCCGTTCGCGTAGCGTCTCGTAGAGAAGCATCTACGTTA
This sequence comes from Nostoc desertorum CM1-VF14, assembly GCA_019359245.1. Lineage (GTDB taxonomy): Bacteria > Cyanobacteriota > Cyanobacteriia > Cyanobacteriales > Nostocaceae > Nostoc > Nostoc desertorum. The sequence continues at coordinate 73,685 of JAHHHR010000001.1, forward strand.
AAAAAAATTAGTCATTCCTCAAGTCGCAAGAGAACAACACAGTTTATTCTTCTCTTTACATTTATGCTGGGAATGGCAGGGTGTAATTTTTTTAGTATCAACTCAAGCAAAGAACAACTCCCAGCCGTTTCCCCACTAACACCGCCAAAACTACCAAACTGGATTGAACAAATTAGTCCCATTGGAGATGCCAAACCTCTTAACCAAATCCGCATTCGCTTTAAAGAAGCTTTAATCCCAGTTGAAAGCCTCGACAGTCCAGAACAGCAGAAAATTTTAGAAAAATTTGCGCTTTGGCCGCCTTTACCCGGTCAATTTCGCTTTTTAACACCGCGCATGGTGGGTTTTCAAGCCGAAAAAGCATTGCCAATAGCGACAAGATTTCAAGTTACTCTTAAAGCAGGTTTAGCTGATTTAAAAAACCATCGCTTAGACAAAGATTTACCTTGGACTTTCAATACCGAGTCTATCAAACTGACTAATTTACCCGGTGTCAATCCTATTGAAAAGGCTGATATTGAACCAATTGATTTAAAACAAAAGCTACAGTTTACTTCCAATGTAGAATTAGATTTAGCTTCCGTACAAGAACATTTACAGTTAATTCCTGAAGGTAAAAATAAAGGTACAGGTTTTAAAGTTGAATTAAACAAAGAAGAAAAACCATTAGAAAATGAAGATCCTTTAGAAAAAATTGACCCTTCAGCACGCAACTGGATTTATAACCTCATTCCACAGCAAAATCTTGAAAAAGCAACCCCTTATCGGCTAGTATTTGCTCCCGGAATACGTCCTGCTTATGGCAATCTCCCTACAGAAAAACAATTTGTCAGTAAGTTAGCAACTTATTCGCCTTTGGCATTTCAGAAAATTAACTATTACGGACAGCCAGATGCAGGTGGAACTTTTGGAAGATTTATTAAAGGAAGCCCTCAGCTAGAATTTAATAATGTCTTATTGGCAGATTCAGCTAAAGAAAATATTAACATTAATCCGGCACCAAAAGACATTTCGAGAATTCTGCAAGTCAACGATGAAGATAAAATTGTCGGCATCAATCCTTACGCGCTAGAACCTGCCAAAACTTATACAATTACTATCGGCGAAAATCTCAAAGATAAGTTTGGGCAGACTTTAGGTAAACCTGCCACACTTAAATATGATACTGGAGATTTAGCTGGGGATATCTGGGTACCATCAGATTTGAATATTTTCCCCACAGGTAAAGATTTACAGCTCAATATTAGTACAGTAAATCTGCCAGAATCAAAATACAAAGCAGCTTATCGAGTAGTTAAACCGACAGATTTAGTTTATTTTAACTATGGTAATGATTTATTACCAAAACCTTCTGATTGGCAAAATTTTAAGGTATCGGGTAATAAAAATCAATCAGTTGACGTTGCTGTTCCTCTCCGGGAAAAAATAAGTGCGGCTACGGGAATGTTAGCTTATGGAGTGCAAGCCCGCACTAATAAATATCAGGAGAATGGTAAAGAACTGTGGCGAGAACCTACCACTTATGGCATGGTTGAATTGACGAATTTGGGTGTATTTACTCAGTGGTTTCCTGAGTCAGGCTTAATTCGCGTCAATCATCTTACAGATGGTTCACCAGTTCAAGCGGCTGCTGTTGAAATTTATCAATCTAAGTTACAGGCTAAATCTCGCCCCGAACCTGTACCTTGTGCAACAGGTAAAACTGATGAAAATGGAACTTTTAGAATTAATCGGGAAGAATTACAGCAATGTTATTCTGGGAATGAAAGTTCTAGCAAATCACCACAGTTATTAGTAATTGCCCGTGAAAATCAAGATTGGGCATTCGCCAGAATTGAGGAATATAGCGGCGTTTATGGATATGGTATTGATGCAGGTTGGCAAGATGGTAAACCAGAATCACGCGGGGTAATTTTTTCAGATAGACAGTTATATCAACCAGGCGAAAAAGCTTGGTTAACTGCGTTTGCTGACTTCTTACAAAATGGTGCAATCCAGCAAGATAAAAATGTTGTTTACCAGTTAATTCTGATAAATCCTGATGGGCAAAAGACTAATTTAGGTACGCAAACTACAAATGAATTTGGTACATTTTCTTTAGAACTGCCAATCAAAGCTACTCAGCGCTTAGGCTACTATACAATCCAGGCTAAAGGTAAAAACGGGCAAGAAATTTCTGGAGAGTTTCGGGTAGCTGAGTTTAAGCCACCCAATTTTAAAGTCGAACTCAGCTTAGATAAAGAATTTGCTTACATTGACGAGAAAGTTAATATTAATGCTACAAGTAATTATTTATTTGGTGCGCCTGTAGAAGGTGGAGAAGCAAAATACTTTATTACTCGTCAACAGGCTAATTTTCTTCCCAAAGGTTGGGAAGAATTTACTTTTGGTCGACAGTGGTTATGGCCAGAAGAAACTCCTACTATATCTAGTGATGTGTTGCAAACTAATGCCCAACTAGATGCTAATGGTAAAAGTAGCCAAATTGTGAATGTGGCAAATGATTTACCATATCCAATGACTTACCGGGTAGATGTGCAAGTTGCAGATGTTTCTAATCTATCTGTAGCGAATTCCAAAACTTTTACAGCTTTACCAAGTAATCGCCTCATTGGATTAAAAAGTAATTTTATTGCTGATGCTGGTAAGGCTGTTCCCATTGAAGTGGTTGTTACTGACCCTACAGGAAAACCGATAACAGGTCAACGGATGCGGCTAGAATTACAACAGATAAAATATAGTAGCGTTACACAATTGGTTGAAGGTAGCCGAACACCAAAAAATCAAGTTGAATATAAAACAGTAGGACAAGCAGAAATTACATCCGGTAGCAATCCAGAATCAGTAAATTTGACAGCGCCAGAATCTGGTTCCTACCGGATTAGAGTTAATTTTACTGATGCTAAATCAGAATTAAGCGCCACAGATTTACAAATTTGGGCAACTGGGGGAAATCCAGTATTTTGGGGTTCTAGAGAACGAGATGTCTTAGAAGTTAAATTGGATAAAAAAGAGTTCAAACCTGGTGAAACTGCTACTGTACTAATTCAATCTCCCTATCCAGATGCAGAATTGTATTTTGCTGTAATTAAAGACAAACCCCTTTATCAGCAGATTACCAAAGTTCAAGGAGGGGCACCACAAATTCAGTTTAAGGTCACGCCAGAAATGCTACCAAATGCAGCCATTGAAGCTGTCTTAGTCAGACAAGGTAAACCCATCAGCCAAGTGGAAGCGGGAAGTTTAGATAATTTGGTGAAGATTGGTTTTACACCTTTTAAAGTTAACTTAGAAGATAAGTATTTAAAACTACAAGTTAAGCCAGTTCAAGCATCATTAGAACCTGGTGCAGAAGAAACGGTACAACTAGAACTAAAAGATAATCAAGGAAACCCCACCCAAGGACAGTTTACAGTCATGGTGGTAAATGAGGCAGTGTTACAACTTTCTGGTTATCGTCCGCCAGATTTGGTAGATACAGTTTATGCAGAACAGCCAATATCTACCCGCTTTAGCGATAACCGACCAGATGTCATATTACAACCACAAAATATAGCTAAACCCAAAGGTTGGGGTTATGGCGGTGGTTTTTCAACTGGTGCAGCCAATACTCGCACTCGCACAGATTTTCAAGCCTTAGCTTACTACAACGGTTCTGTTCTCACCGATGCTAATGGTAATGCACAGATAACTTTTAAACTCCCGGATGACTTAACTACATGGCGGGTGATGGCTGTGGCCACCGATGGAAATCTGCGTTTCGGGAATGGGGACGCGACGTTTATCGCCACAAAGCCACTGCTAACTAATGCCATCTTGCCACAGTTTGCCCGTCCAGGCGATCGCATCCTTGCTGGTTTATCCGTCACCAACAACACCGGGAATACAGGAAATCTCTCAATTAATGGCGAACTTAGCGGTACGGTGAAGTTTGCTGACAAAAACCCCACAGCTACTGCTTTACAAACCAAAGCTGAATCTGCAACTCATGCTTATCGCTTTCCAATGGTGGCGGATAGTGTGGGAGTTGGTAAAGTTCGCTTTACCACGCAGCTAAATAATACAGCCGCAGATGCTTTTGAAGTTCCTTTGGAAATTAAGCCAATTGAAATTACAGAACAAGTCGTTGAAACTGGTGTTACTGAAAAACAAGTAAAAATTCCCTTGAATGTTGATAAAAACACCTTCCCTGATGCGGGAGGTTTAGATATTCAGTTGGCGAGTACTTTGGTTCCGGAGATTCAAGCACCAGCAAAACAGGTTTTAGAAGATAATGATTTGCCGTTTGCAGAACCTGCTGCAAGTCAGTTAATAATTGCGGCCAATCTGCAAAATCTTACACAAAAATATGGTCAGACATTTTCAGAATTTAATCCTAGCCAACAGGCGAAACAAGCCATTGAACAATTGCAAAAACTCCAAATAGCAGATGGTGGTTTTGCAGCTTTCCCCAAACAAGAAAAATCTGACCCTTGGGTTTCTTCTTATGCAGGTGAGTCTTTAGTTAAAGCTAGTCAGGTGTTTCCTAATTTAGTCGATTCTACAATGGTGTCTCGCCTGAAAGCTTATCTACAAAAAGTTTTGGCGAATCCTGGAGAATACGAATTTTGTAAACAGCAACTATGTAAAAGGCAACTGCAACTTAATGCTTTAATTGCTTTATCAGAATTGGGCGAAAAACGCAATACTTTTCTTGCAGATATTTATGAACAGCGCAATAATTTTGATTTAGTAACTCAAATTAAACTGGCGCGATACTTATCTCAATTCCCAGAATGGCAAGATGAATCTCAACAATTAGTAAACAAGCTGCAACAGAGTATATATGAAACTGGTCGCACAGCAGTTGTGAGTTTACCCAACAGTTGGGGATGGATGAGTTCATCTACGGCGACGCAAGCGCAAGCTTTACGCTTGTTTATTGCCAAACAAAGTAAACCCGAAGTTATAGATAAGTTATTCCAAAGTCTTCTCGCATTGCGACGCAATGGCACATGGCAAACTAACTATAATAATGCCCAAGCTTTAACAGCTTTGGTAGAATATAGCCAACTGCAACCCACACCACCCAATTTTGTTGCCACAGTACAATTAGCTGGTAGTAAGTTAGGAGAAAATCGGTTTGAAGGTTACAAAAATTCTAGCTTACAGCTAATTGTGCCGATGAATCTATTACCTCGTGGGCGTCAAGATTTAACACTGCAAAAATCAGGTAATGGGACTTTGCACTATCTGGTTGCTTATAATTATCGCTTGCAAGGAAATCAACCAGGTAGGTTTAACGGTTTACGCATAACGCGAGAAATTAGTCAAGTAAATAAAGAGAAAGTTTTACAAAAAACAGGTCTTTACGCTTTCGATAAACCCTTGACTTTAGCCTCTGGACAGGTGTTTGATATTGGTTTAGAAGTTATCGCTGATCATCCTGTAGATCATCTGGTGATTAAAGACCCTTTACCATCAGGTTTTGAGGCAGTGGATGCAAGTTTTCAAACTACCACAGCTGCATTACAAGCAAAAGCCGATAACTGGGAACTTGGCTTTAGAAATATCTACCGCGATCGCATTATCGCCTACTCCGACCACCTGGAACCAGGAGTTTATAGTTTGCACTATTTAGTTCGTTCTGTTACTCCTGGTACATTTTCTTGGCCTGGTGCAGAGGTTCACCTGCAATATGCACCAGAAGAATTTGGGCGTACAGCTGAGTCTACATTAATACTGGAGGATAGAAAGTAATTATTTATGCCATCTTTAGCTGCACTAATTTGTCAGATAATACATATCGAACTAGAAAAGGTTATAGCCAGTATCAATTTATTGATTATAGTAGCCTACGAACACAGCCGTATCCGGCGCTTACTTGTTGGCAGTATTACAGCCTAAATGCCATGCAGTAGCCACATCCCTGTCTTGCTATTCAAATAGATTTTTGTCAAACATCCATAAAAAGGTAATTGTCAATACTTAATGTCATGAATGAGCAGTAAAATTTACAGTCTTATGAAGCACCAAAAATACAATAATGGTTGTTTTTATATCTGTGTTTACTCTGATTTATAGTGGTTATCTATTTAACTAATAGAGACTTATGGCTAGTATCATTAATTCCCTAAATCAGGAAAATACTGATTTTATAATTATGTCGATTTTGAAATCTTTATGTTTTTTGTTTAAACTTTACTGTTTCTTTATAAGAATTTTGTAACTCTCTTTTAGGATAGTGAAAGCACACTACTTGTGTCACTATAAAGGCCCTCTAGTGAATATGTAAATTCTCTGTGTACGTAATGATGACAACAGCAGCAGACTCTAAAAACTGGCTGCAAGGAAGCCGTTATAGTAATCGGGGAAGCGTTTATTTATTTGCTCCGATGGTTAACTTCAATGTAATGGCTGAAGTTGGAGATACTCCCCCCTAATTTAATGCGCTTGTACTTGCTTGGAAATTTTATGAGGAATTCAACAATTACATCTTGATGGCAGCGAGTAAATTTGATTCCGACTTCGGAACACCATAAATAGATGTAATTGAATTGAAATAACTACTTTGATATTTGATGGTTGAATATCTGAATGATAGTAGCTTGTCAAATTGCTAACTAATACACATCGGGAGTTAGGCGTTTGATGTTGTGGTAAAGCATTAAGCTTCAGTATTCGTCATGTCAGAATATAAAAAAGTATTTTCTCTAATTTCCAACTTGTACAAATACTAAATAGTACAGCAGAACTCAGATCCTTTCAAACTGCTGTAATTACAGAAATTGCTTGTAAACAGATACGGCATTTCTTGTATAGCTATATCTACTAATTAAATAACATCTGTATTTAGTAGCTTCTAATCTTAGAGCTTGTCTTGGTTTGTTAAATAAACCATCTGATTTTTGCATTAATCTGTAATTTAAAAATGCAGATATAGAAACATGGATGGTACATATTAAGACTCAAATACAGGATTCCCGATTCCAAAAATCTCCAAACTCACAATTTAGCTGGGAATAATAGTAGCATGAATAACTTGAAAGTTTTTTCAAAATTGAAGCGGTTTCAACAACTTGTGTTAACTACTTTTTTAGGTGACATTCCAACAATTTTTGGGGGCGTGAAGCTACGTACTTTGTTATATCGTAGTATTTTCGCCCAGATAGGTAGCTCAGTTTATATTCAACATGGCGTTGAATTTATCAGTACTGATTCTATTGAAATTGGGAATGGAGTTTATATCTTTAAAGGTGTTCGTATAGATGGAAAAGGACACGAAAACAATAGAATTCATCTAAATAATGGAGTTGCCATTGAGCGTAACGTTGTGATAGGGGCACTAAACAACACTTGTATAGAGATTGGCCAAGATACTTTTATTGGCCCTAGTGTTTGTATTAGTGGCCCTGGTGACATCAAAATTGGCAAACACTGTTTAATTGCAGCCCACACTGGAATATATGCTAATAATCACAATTTTACAGATCCAATGGAGCCAATTAAATACCAAGGTATTACTTCTAAGGGGATCGTTATTGAGGATGACTGTTGGCTAGGCCATGGGGTGAAAGTATTAGATGGTGTCACTATTGGTAGAGGCAGTGTAATTGGTGCTGGCGCTGTTGTTACTAAAGATATCCCACCATTTTCGGTAGCTGTTGGTACACCTGCACGAGTAATTAAAAGCCGTGACGGTAAAGAATTTGCCCAGTCTACAGAATTGCCTATGTCATCTTCAAACTAAGTTTTTATCAGGTTTGCCTGGGTAGTTCTATTTGAACACAGGCAACCATTTACTAGTTTGATGCATAATCTTTTGGCAACAGAAAGGAAATCCACCCCAAGCAATTGCCCAATAACTAAAAGATTTATTCATTAAAATAAATTTACGCCCATATTTAGAACGTCATGGGCTTACTTTTGATGAGGAAAATTTGAGGAATCTAATAGTAGATAAATAGGGTAGTTGAAAGACAGGCTATCCCACTACTGTAAGAATAATTATAAATAGCGATCGCATTATCGCTTTTCTTAAGCAACTTCAAGATTTTTCTTGTGGTTCCTCACCTATGAATAATGCTTTTTTACTGCGCTTCAACTGTTTCCAAAGTGCTTTAATCTGTTTGTAAGCATCTGCTGGGTCAAGCTTTCCAGATGTTTCTAAACTGGTAATGTAGCCAATTTTTTGAGCAAATTCTTGGAGGTTAGCATTAAATACTAAATTCTCTGGCTTAACTTGACCGTAATAGCGACTACGAGGGTAAAGAAATTTGTTTTTATCGTCAAGATTATGCTCGTCCATTACTTCACCCCCAATAAGTGCTTTTTGCCAACGATAATCACAACAGAAATCGCTCAATAAAGAGATTGCCGCGATTATTGCAAATCATGAGCGAGTCTAAAAGAGAACATAAAACTAATTATATAGCAACTAGCTGCTTATTAGCTGCAATAATAGTAAGGTTTTTTAATCATTAATATTAAATGCGGATTATACCAGCTTCTGGTAAGAGCCTTGTAATCATAAGTAATAAAAACTTTAATTTGAAATTCAGTTTCCTTAGCTTATGAGTCATCTTATTATTTGACAACTACCCATTGTGTCACAGGTGCCATTCCTCGCCAGCCCAAAAATTTACCAATAGGTTCCGCCCGTTGAATGGCAATACGAGTTAAATCGCCACCGACTCGTTCATGCCATTGAAATAAAGTTTGCTCACCCTCTACCGTCACAACATTTGCCACCAAACGCCCACCCGGCCGCAGTGCTTCCCAGCAAACATCAAACAGTCCCGTTGCTGTTACTCCACCACCAATAAAGATCGCATCTGGTGTAGGCAAGTCTTTCAGGGCATGGGGCGCTTTACCTTCAATGATTTGCAGATTTGGAGTACCGAGAGTCGCCGCATTATCAACAATATATAGTAGTCTAGATGAATTTTGTTCGATCGCGATCGCTCGACACCGAGCATTACTCCGCATCCATTCAATAGAAATTGAGCCGCAACCCGCCCCAACATCCCACAATAGTTCTCCCGGTGTGGGAGCCAAAGCTGCTATGGTGATCGCCCTAACTTCACGTTTAGTTAACTGTCCATCGTGGTGGTAGGCGTTATCTGGTAATCCTGGTAATCTTGGTAATGGGACAACCCCAGCATCAGCAATACAATCAACTGCGATCGCATTCAAAGCCGCAACTTCAGTTTCACTCCAAGATGCAGCCGTACCTTCCACAATTCTTTCATGAGCGCCACCCATACGCTCCAACACGGTGATTTTACTGTCACCATAGCCGCGATTTGTCAAAATTTCTGCAACAACGCCGGGTGTATCCTTCCCCTCACTCAAAATCAACAGCCGCGCTTTTGGATAAATGTAAGACTGAAGCAGAGAGGATGGACGACCATTCAAACTCAAGGTTTCCACCTCAGTTAAAGGCCATCCAACCCTGGCGCAGGCGAGGCTGAAGGCTGAAGGTGCGGGGATAATCGTCATTTCAGAGACGGGAATCTGTCGCATCAAGGTGACACCAATGCCGTAACACATCGGATCGCCACTTGCAAGTACGCAAATTGACTCACCTCGACGTTGGATGATTTCCTCAACTGAAGCGCTAATGGGAGATATCCAGACTAGTTTCTCACGTTGGTCATCTGTAGGGAGCATTGCTAAATGGCGATCGCCTCCGACAATTACTTTAGCTTGATCAACTAGAGAACGAGCTATCGGGCTTAACCCCTGTAATCCATCTTCCCCGATGCCGACGATAGAAAGCCATTTCTCTGTCATGCAAATTCATGATTAATAATTAACAAGCTAGTTTTAAGAATTTGTAGTAAGGAATTTAGTCCTTACTACGAACTTGCTTACTTGACAACTGATATTGGTGTGGTGTTTTGCCAAGAGATGTCTAATACCTGATCACCGTTAAACCAGCGCTGCTGTTGCTTTCAATGCAAAAATTTTCTCGATTATATCTTCTACTACCTTATCTGGTGTAGAAGCACCAGAAGTAATTCCCACGACAATTTCACCATCTGGCAACCAGTTCTCTGTAGTTATTAACTGCCCATTTAATTGCCGATGTTCTATGGAATCTTCTGACTTAATTCGTTCAACAGTATCAATGTGATAAGAAGGAATTCCCCGCTCAAAAGCAATTTGTTGCAATTGAGTAGTATTGGATGAATTAAACCCACCAATTACTACCATTAAATCTAAATTATGTTCCACTAACTCCAACATTGCATCTTGTCGTTCTTGGGTGGCATCACAGATGGTATTGAAGCTTTGGAAATGCTGATTTAACTCGGTGGGGCCATACTTCTGCAACATAGTCCGCTCAAAAAGCTTGCCAATCTGCTCAGTTTCGCCTTTCAGCATCGTAGTTTGGTTAGCAATACCAACTCTTGCTAAATCTTGATCGGGGTCAAATCCTGCTGAACAAGCTTTAGCAAATTTTGTTAGAAATTCTTCACGGTTCCCACCATTAATAATATAGTCAGCAACATATTCTGCCTCTGACAAGTTCAACACAATCAAATATTTACCAGCAAAGGAACTAGTAGCAACTGTTTCTTCGTGCTTATATTTACCGTGAATTATTGATGTATAATCGATTTTTTTGTGCTTTTCTACTGTATTCCAAACTTTAGATACCCAAGGACAAGTTGTATCAACAATTTTGCAGCCTTTATCGTGAAGTATCTGCATTTCTTGAACACTAGCCCCAAAAGCGGGTAATATCACCACATCACCAGTTCCAACAACAGAAAAGTCTTTATTCTTTCCTTCAATGGGGATGAATTCTACTTCCATCTCCTGCATCCGCCGATTTACAGAAGGGTTGTGGATAATCTCGTTAGTAATCCAGATGTGTTCTGTAGGGAAGTGCTGACGGGTTTCGTAGGCCATCGCCACAGCCCGTTCTACACCCCAGCAAAAGCCAAAAGCTTGTGCTAGTCGGATTGTCACATCACCCCGTTGCAGGATGTAATTGCGATCGCGAATTTCCTGAATCAAGTTACTTTGATACTCAGACTGTAGTTGGGTGGCAACTTCTGCTTGATGACCAAAGCCCTTGCGATTGTAATTCTCTGAATGTTGCAGGCTGCGTTTAAAAGCTTTTGTATCCATTAGATTTGTCTACTTAAACCACTATTTCTTATTTTCTCGCGCTAAGACGCGATTTATACGGTGTTGTATTCAAAGATATTACTTCTTTTTGTCCTTTAGCCTTTCTCTTGCCAAGGACTTAACGCTGGGGTTTTAATTCGATATCACTATAAATCTGCAATGCAGAACGCCAAACTATATAGCCTTCGGGACTTAAATGTAAGCCATCAGTAGTAAATTCGCGGCGGAGATTTCCTTGCTTGTTGGTAAACAGGGGATATAAATTAAGATATTTGACACCCCTTTTAGTAGATATGCTTTGGAGTTGCTGATTTAACTCACGAATGCGACTATTGGCAACAGCCAGAAGTTTATCTCGTCCTTTCCAGGTTGCTTCCTCTCCTCCATGTGGCAAAATCGATTGGACAACAATTTGCGCCGTGGGATGCGCCTTTCGGAGGTAACTGATAATTTGACGTTGATTATTTAAAATTACCCTGTCGCTCACCCCCCGAATTAGGTCATTAATGCCAATCATCACAAAAATCACCTCTGGCTGGGTGCGGTCAAATATCTCTAATCTTTTTAAGAGTCCATTACTGGTTTCGCCAGAAATTCCTTGATTGAGCCAATTTCTACCTTCGGGTAACAACTCAGGCGGAAACCACAAACTCAAAGAATCTCCCACCAGGACGGTTAAATGTGGAGGCCGTTGGTCAGCCGCTACCTTAGCTTCTTGCTTGAGGATGTCTACCCACTCCTGGTAAGTGAGTTGGTGACGGCGACCCAAATCAGGTGTAGCAATTTGGGGTGAGTTGTTCAGATTGATTATCTCTGGGGATGTGATTATCCCAAAAAAAGCGGACAATCTCTGCTGTTGCCAAATTAGCAGGATGACCGCCAACATTAGAATGCCGTTGGTTAACAGCGAGAAAAATGCCCAGATAGGAAAGGTTTTTGCAGAAGTAGACACGACTAGCGAAATTTACCAATTATTTGACTCAAATTTTAACGCTAGCGATCGCAAATCACCCCAATTTTGGATTTTTCTTTCAATCCAAAATCCAAAATCCAAAATTGAATGACTCAGCACTACTGAGTGGGACGATCACCAAACTCAGAGTTGTAACCTTCTTCACCGTGTTCGTTGATATCCAAACCTTGCAATTCAGCTTCCTCTTTGACTCGCAGCCCGACTGTGGCATCGATAATCTTGAGAATAATCCACGTGCCAACACCTGCGATCGCATAAGCAACGGCAATTGCTATTAGTTCAACTCCCAATTCACCAAAATTACCACGCAGCACTCCTTCTTTACCTGCTCCGTTGACTTGAGTAGTGGCAAAGATAGCCGTTAAAATTGCCCCCACTGTACCACCAACGCCATGCACGGGAAAGGTATCTAAAGCATCGTCAATTTCTAGCTTGTGCTTGAAACTGATCGCATAGAAGCAAACAAAGGCGGTGATGAAACCAATTAAAATCGCTGATAGCGGTGTTACAAACCCGGCGGCGGGAGTGATACCTACTAAACCAGCAACGGCTCCTGTAGCCGCTCCCACGGCTGTCGGTTTACCCCGTAAAACTGCTTCCAAAATTAGCCACATTAAAGCCGCCGCCGCCGCCGATGTATTGGTGGCAACAAAGGCTGTTGTTGCTAAATTTGTTGTTATGTTACCAGAAGTTCCACTAGCGACAGATAAGGCACTCCCAGCGTTGAAGCCGAACCAACCAAACCAAAGCAAGCCAGCACCCAGCAAAATGAAAGGAACATTGTGCGGCGGGCTAAGACGATCAGGATGAGTTTTCCGAGGTCCAAGGACGATCGCTGCTACCAGAGCTGAAACGCCAGAACTAATGTGAACTACTGTACCACCGGCAAAGTCTAAGGCACCCAATCCACCATACAAACCTAAAAATCCACCTTTCGCCCAGACCATGTGTGCTAAGGGGGCGTAAATAAAAGTTGACCACAGTAGCACAAACAGCGAATAGGCGCGGAAACTCATCCGTTCTGCGATCGCCCCAGAAATTAAGGCTGGGGTAATAATAGCAAACATGGCTTGGTAGATCATGAATGCCTGGTGGGGTATCGTTCCGGCGTATGAGACGACATCAGCATATTTGGGGTCTGCTGCTTTGAAAGCGTCTTCGTATGGCAGATGCGGCAAGTAGCCTTGAGTCTCTAGCCCAACACCATTCAACCCAAACCATTGCAATCCACCAATAAATGGTAATCCTGGTGCAAAGGAAAGACTATAACCCCAGAGAATCCAAGTAACTCCCACGATCGCCATCAACACAAAGCTCATCATCAATGTGTTTAAAATATTGCGCGATCGCACAAATCCACCATAGAAGAACGCCAATCCTGGTGTCATTAACAGTACGAGCGCTGCTGAAATCAGCATAAATGCCGTATCTCCAGTATCAGCAGTAGGTACAGCAACTGGTGTTTGGGCAAAAGCATTACCCATCAGCGGCCCTGCTAAAAACAGTAGGGTGATAGCCCCAATCATCACAACTTTTTTCAACACTTCTTTTCTTCCTAAGCACCAATAATTTGTATAATTAACTACATTTGATTATTTTTAGTTACACATTTTTGTCTACAAAGTTACTTAACCTTAATTTTCTAGAAATGTTCACAAAAATATAATCCTGTTTGTAGTTGCCAAGATTGAAATAAGGGTGTACTTATGCAATCATTGCATCTTTTTTTTGAAGAATAGCATTTTATTCAAGCACTACAAAATTCCAGATTTTTAGTTACTTACTGTTACAAAGCAAGATAATTATGAGAATGCATAATAATCGCCAATTATCAGATAATTTGCCCGAATTTTCTGCAACGGCAGAAAATTTACTTAAGTTCTGGGCGCAAACATGATAATTAAAACACTCGCTAAAGCTAAATATGCGCCGATTAAGTCGTAGCGGTCTGGAGTTACCCCGTCTACCTTCCAACCCCAAAACATTGCTATTGCGATAAACACACCACCGTAAGCCGCATACACTCTGCCAAAATTTTCGATTGGAGAGTTGCAATAATCCCATAGAAAGCTAAAGCAATTTCCCCAATATGCCCCACCAGAACGGTTTATCTTCGCGCAACCACAACCAGACTAGGTAGCCGCCCCTATTTCAAATAAACCAGTCCACAAAAAATACAGTAGGGACTTAATCGTTTGACCAATTTTTTAATAAGTCGAACTCAGTGAAATTACGCTAACGCTTTTAACTAAACTATTGTCATTAATTAAAGTAAGTTTGTTGAATTGGGCATTGGGTATTGGGCATTGGGCACTTGTACTGAGCGAAGCCGAAGTATTGGGCATTGGGTATGGTTATTCTCCTTGTCTCCTTCATCTCCCTCATCTCCCTGCTTCTTCCCCGGCCCCCAGAATCTAGATAAGGCTCAAGGATGAAAGCACCATTACCTGATAACGAAGCACATAGAATCGAGACACTTTTACAGTATAAAATTCTCGATACGCCACCTGAAGCTGCCTTTGACGACCTCACCCGTTTGGCCTCGTATATTTGTCAGACTCCTATTGCTTTAATTAGTTTAATTGATACAAACCGTCAGTGGTTCAAGTCAAAAGTCGGTTTGGATGCTTTAGAAACACATCGAGATTTCGCATTCTGTGCCCATGCTATTTTACAGCCTGATGTTTTGGTTGTGCCTGATGCAACAGATGACGAAAGGTTTGCCACCAACCCACTGGTCACTTCTGACCCAAATATTCGGTTTTATGCAGGTGTACCTCTGACTAATTCTGAGGGATATACGCTAGGAACACTTTGCGTGCTTGACTACGTACCACGAGAACTGACTCCAGATCAGATAGAGGCATTACGAACCTTAGCACGTCAAGTCATCAAGCAACTGGAATTGCGCCGAAATTTAGCAAGTTTGGTACTTGTGACCAACAAAGGTAAACAAGCGCAGAGGGTACATAAGCAATTTTTCAAAAAGATTGCAGCAGGTTTTGGTTTAGCGTCGGTAATTTTAGTTTTGATTGGTGTGGTTTCTTATCAAAATACAAGAGTAACTAATAATAATCGCGGTATAGTAAAAAATACTTATAAAAAAGTCAACAGTCTAGAAAAACTACTCTCCCACATCAAGGATGCTGAGAATAGACAAAGTAGTTACATCCTGACTGGAAAGCAAATTTATCTTAAACCTTATCAAACAGCACTTGCTAACGTCGATCAAGAAATTACCAAACTGAAGAGTTTAATAACAGATAAACCGAATCAACAACAGCAAATCGCAACGCTTGAATCTCTGATAACGGCTAAACTTACTGAACTCAAACAGACTATCGACTTGCGCCAGGATAAGGGACTAGAGACGGCATTGCAAGTACTAGTGAGAAATGATGAACAAAATCTCATGGATGATATCCACAAGGCGATCAATGAGATAGAAAACGATGAAAGGGGACGACTCCAGCAGCAATTACAAGCAAGAAAAGCCAAGACTCGGAACACAATTCTGACACTTGCGATCGCCATCTGCCTAAGTTTTATCGTTCTTACTGTAGTCTACTACTTCATCTATCGTGAGGTCATTGAGCGCAAAAAGACAGAAGAAACCTTAAACCAAGAACGCAACTTTACTTCAGCAGTCCTTGATACAGCTGGCGCGTTGGTCATAGTTCTCGATTCTCAAGGGCAAATCGTTCGTTTCAATCAAGCTTGTGAGCAAACAACAGGTTACTCCTTTGATGAGGTAAGAGGTAGGTATTTCTGGAACTTGTTCCTACTCCCTGAAGAGGTGGAGTCAGTCAAAGCAGTTTTTGAGCAATTGCTAACTGGTAAAGGTTTCGTAGAACACGAGAACTATTGGGTAATGAAGGATGGCAGCCGCCGACTGATTGCTTGGTCGAATACCTTTTTAAAAGATTATGAGGGCTGCGTTGAATACGTTGTTGGTACTGGCATTGACATTACTACTCGTAAACAAGCGCAACAGCATTTAACTGCACAATATGCTACAACCCGCGTTTTAGCCGAGTCCGCCACGATTAAAGAAGCTACTCGCCAAACCCTGCAAGGAATTTGCGAGAGTTTGGCATGGGATTTGGGTGAAATTTGGATGGTGGATGAGCAAGCAAATGTGCTGCGTTTTCTCGATATGTGGTACGAAGCATCCCTTGAGATGCAAGAGTTTGAAGCACTGAAGCGGCGAACCACCTTTGCACCAGGAATTGGACTACCTGGGAGGGTTTGGGCTAGTTCTGAACCTGTTTGGATCGCTGATATTGTTAAAGATATTAATTTCCCTAACTTTAAAATTGCTGCCCAAGTAGGACTACACGCAGCTGTTGGTTTTCCAATCCGCAGCGGCCACAAAATTCTTGGTGTCATTACCTGCTTCAACCATGAAATCCAACAGCCCGAACAAGATTTGATCAAAACAATGAACTCTATCGGTGAGCAAGTGGGGCAATTTATCCAGCGTAAACAGGCTGAAGAAGAAATACAACGCCAAAACTTGCGATCGCAATTATTTACCGAAATCACCCTCAAGATTCGCCAGTCTTTGCAAATCGAAGAAATTCTCCAAATCACTGTGGAAGAGGTACAAAAGATTCTCCAAACTGACCGAGTTTTAATATATCAGCTTTTACCAGATGAGTCTGCCACTACCGTTATTGAAGCAGTAGTTTCTGGTTTACCAGCAATCAAAGAGCAAAACATCAGCGCTCCCTACTTTCGAGCCGAATATCTACAGCAGTACTATCTACAGCAGTACCGTCAAGGACGAGTTTTTGGACTGGCTGACTTGGATTTGCTGGAAATCCAACAAAGCAATCTGGAATTATTACAACAGTTTGGGGTCAAAGTCAATTTGGTTGTGCCCATTCTTGTGAAAGAAGAACTTTGCGGTTTGCTGATAGTTCATCAGGGTGATGATTCTCACCACTGGTCTAGCTTTGAAACTCATCTTTTGCGGCAAATAGCCGACCAAGTAGGTATTGCCTTAGCCCAAGCCCAACTATTAGCAGCAGAAACTCGTCAGCGACAGGAACTTGAAATTGCTCGTCGCCAAGCTGAATTAGCTTCTCAGACTAAAAGTGCCTTTTTAGCAAATATAAGTCATGAAATTCGAACTCCGATGAACGCCGTATTGGGAATGACCAGTTTGGTGTTAGATACTCCCTTAGACCCAGAACAGCGAGAATTTATGGAAATAATCCGTAGTAGTGGAGACGCGCTTTTAAGTTTAATCAACGAGATTTTGGATCTTTCCAAACTTGAGGCTGGAGAGATGGCTCTCGAAACTCTAGATTTTGACCTATCTACTTGTGTGGAAGAAGTGGTGGAATTATTGGCTCCCTCAGCCCATAACAAGGGATTAGAAATTGCCACGCTGATTGAGCACAACGTGCCCACCCACATCAAAGGAGATGCTGGTAGACTGCGGCAAATTCTGATGAATTTAATCAGCAATGCTATCAAGTTCACCAGCGCTGGCGAAGTATTAGTGCAAGCCGAATTACGTTCACTTTCCTCCACTACAGCCACGATTCATTTTGCCATCGCAGATACAGGTCTTGGCATTAGCCCTGAAGATCAACGCAAACTCTTTATGCCATTTAGCCAAGTAGATGCTTCGACCACTCGCAAGTATGGTGGTACTGGTTTGGGATTAGCCATCTGTAAACAACTAGTGACTTTGATGGGAGGAGTGATTGGGGTAGAAAGTCAGATGGGGAAAGGATCTAAGTTTTGGTTTGAGGTGCTTTTTGTGAAGCAAGTTGAGCCTGTTTTGTCAAAATGCGAACGCGGACTTTTGAACAATCGCCGCTTGTTATTGGTGGATAACAACGCTACTAATTACAAAATTATCTACCATCAAGCTACTTATTGGGGGATGCAGGTAGATCAAGCTGACAGTATTGCAACTGCCCTCAAAGTTATTCAGAAAGCTGATAAGCAGGGAAAATCCTATGATGTTGCCTTGGTTGATATAAAAAATGGCATAGCAATAGAAGAAGAAATTAAAACCAATTCTGCAATTGCTGAAATACCTTTGATTATGCTCACCTCTACTAATCAACGGGATGAAGTGCAGCAGGCGCTCAAAATCGGATTTGCTGCTTATTTGGTCAAACCCATTAAGCCATCACGGCTTCTCAATGCCATTATGACTATTTTAGAAACTCAGTCTGAATCAGAACAAGGGGCTGGAGGCTCGAAGCTAGAGGCTACTGAAAAAATCCGGAGTGCAAGAACTTCAGGCATTCTGACCTCCTCTCCCCCTAACCCCTCTACTAAATCCAAGTTAAGAATTCTCTTAGCTGAAGATAATTTGGTGAATCAGAAAGTAGCCCTGAAGCAACTTGATAGTTTGGGCTACAAAGCCGATGTTGTTGCCAATGGCAAGGAAGTTTTGCAGCTATTAGACAAAATTCCTTACGATTTGATTCTAATGGATTGTCAAATGCCAATTCTCGACGGTTTAGAAACCACAAAAGAAATTCATCGTTGGCAAGAGGACACTTTTGCTCTGCGTCGTCGTCCTGTGGTGATTGCAATGACGGCTAATGCGATGAAAGAAGACGAAGAAATGTGTCTCAATGCAGGAATGGATGACTATCTGAGTAAGCCAGTGTTTAAAGAAAACTTGGCTGCGACCCTAGAGCATTGGACAGGCGTGATCCTCTCACAACAAGAAGCAGTTGTTTATGAACAGACAGTTTCTACTGGTCTAGCAATCGACTGGGAACACTTGCATCGAGTATCGGGAAATGATATAGAATTTGAATTCAATTTATTGCAAGTATGCGTTGAAGATGTTAAACCCCGTTTAGAAATCATTAAAGCAGCGATCGCAGTTGATGACTTTAGGCAAATTGTGCGAGAAACTCATCACCTTAAAGGCGCTAGTGCCAATATTGGAGCCACAGCTATGTACTTAGCTGCTGACAAACTAGAACAATTAGCTTACCATCAAGAGCTGAGAGGTTCTACTAAGTTAATTTTAGAGTTGAAAGGATTTGTTGACTGCATTCAAGACTTTTTAATTAAAAACAAAGTAACAAATCGCACTTTGTTATCAATTAAAAATGATGAGGCATAAACCCACAATTAGTTTGAAAACTTTTGGTCTAAGGTTGAGGATGGTGTCAAAACTAAATCTTCAAAAACCTATAATGTAATTGAAGATGCTGCAACCCAGATGAAGGATGCGCTGAAAGCAAAAGATAAAGCGAAAGCTCTTAAAGGGTTACAAACACTTGACGCAAATATCACCGTTTCTAAAAAGTGAGATAAAACTAACTGGGATTATTGGTTACTGGATTTAGTTGACCCGTCCAAAGGTAAGCTCCAATCTTAGAATACTCCTGAAATCCAATGCGGCGATATATATTTACCCCCATTTGCGAGGCTTGTAATGTTGCTACATGGTATCCAAGGGCATAAGCTTTGTGCAGTGCAGTTAATACTAGTGCTTTTGCGAATCCCTTTCCTCTTGCTTCTGGCATTGTTGCAACAACATAAATACCTGCTACTTGTGAATCTAGATACAATGCTGATGTTACAACAGGCAAACCGTTCCACCAGCCAATAAAACGGATATATTCTTTGGAATCTATTCCTAAGCTTAACTCTAAGTCATAATAGGCATTATATTCGGAATCAGGAATTTCAAAGCCCACCATTGCAACTCGCACCCAATGCTTGAGGGTTTCGGGATCTTTAACCTGTGCGATCGCCAAATCTTCTGCCACAAACAACTCCTCAGGTAAAGTCGATAAATCAATCGCCATCACAGGTAATTCACCTGAATTGCTTAATCCGTGGGCTTCTAAATACTTTCCTAAATCCGGTGGCTGAGTTGCTGTTCCTATCCACCACAACATTGGCAGCTGCTGGGCAATAAAGTAGTTGAGAGTTTCGGTAATGGTAGCATCGGTTTGATCAGGCTGTAGTTGGGCACAGCAAACACCGTTAAAAAAGGGAAAAGAAATGTCGGTAGAAAAACGAATCAGGTTAGATTCACAATTGAGTTGGCAATGTGGTGCATGGCCATAGTTCGTCAAGTATGCATACATATTGTTTTCGAGTGCTCTCACTAAGTCAGGTGTCGATAAATCCTTTAAAATCTGGTTCACCTTCAAACTCCTAGTACAGAATTACACGAGTGAGCCTAACATTTTTAGCTAGACTACGGGGGGTAAAGTTACGGAAGTTGTCACTCTTAGGCAAAGTAACCTGTAAGTACTATGAGACAGGCGTTTCAGCTTTTATGATGATTTGGGATAACCATGCCTGCGGTGGTCACGTAGCTCTGCCGTAACACTTCCCTATGGGACGAGCAAACTACGCACACTATCTCGTAGAAAAGGCTTTACGCTCCGCTAAGTAATTCGTAATGGGGATTTATACCCCGCCACAAAACTTACTGCTTGTTATTTGCTCTTTACTTAAACCCGCAGAGTTTGGTAAATCCTGATGGGCAATGTCTGCGACAAGCCGCTAAGAGTGTCTAGGCAATCTACAAAAACAGAGATTGAACAGTCAGATCCTTCAGGGTGATGGTAAAGTTACGCTGTTCTGCTGTGGCAATGAATGAAACGATCGCTTCACACGCCACGGCTACGGTTAACATTACTAAGTTTCGTGTCAGGGGATAATCACAGACATCATCATTAACCTCAGAAGGGACGCGATAAAGGTCATTCCAAATCACTTCTGCATAATCAGCAGATAGCCCAGCATGAAGACAAGGAATGCTTTGTTGTTCAGCATAATTTTTCACTGCTTGACGTGCCACACTATTATCAAAGACATCGACAATTAGCTGGCTGTCTTTGAGTTGTTGGGTTGTATTTGCTGATGTTAACTCAAGAGTTTTAGCATCAACTTTAGTACCAATTGCTCGATATAAATTGTTCGCCAAAATTTTTGCTTTGAAGGCTCCAACATCAGAACGGTAATAAGGCTGAGTCGAAAGGTTACGCTCTTCAATGCGATCGCGATCGATCACTGTAAGTTGATCAAAACCAGACCGAGCTAAGTTTTCCGCAATGTTAGCTCCTAATGCTCCAGCGCCACAAATGGTTACAGGATAATTTTTTAGCTTTGCCATCACAGCATTGCTGCGGTAAAGCTGTTCGTGAAAAAAGATACTCATTGTTCTCGCTACTCTTGTTGTTCCATCACACCCACTAAGGATTGCAAGTCAAAATCGCGATCGCGTCCACTCAGACAAATGCCAGAACTGACAACAGTCAAGTCAACTTTAGCGATCGCGCTAGTGTGGCGAACACCATCAGCAGTTGTCCAATCGACTGTCCAATAATCGCCGCGATCGTGGAATTGATTTAATTCACCACCGCCCATCCGCAATGCCTTTGTCAATCGCTTTTCATCTTGTTGGGGTTGAGTAAAGCCCTCAATGCGCCGCGTTGCTAATTCATACACCGTGCGGATTTCTGGAGCGATGCCCTTAAACTGTAATTCCTCAGCAGAAGAGAGTTGCTTGAGGGCAGATTGCAGAGTTTCAGAAATTGCCGGATCTGTACGGCGATCGACTTCCTCAAACCAGCAAGACTGTCCATTCCATCGGGCAATAATTTGATCAAAGGTAATGCCCTCGGTAACTAAGTGGACTGCGATCGGGTTAACTACCTTCAACCGTTGACGCATATCTACTTCATTTACAGGGTATGCTAACCAAGTTTGTCCCCGCAGTTGGTGCGCTAACCGCAGTCGTATTTGGGGAAAGTGTTGCAGGTATTCTACAACTTGGGGTAAGTCTGCTTCTTCTACAACCGTTGCTGTCTTCTCATCCACAGCCTGAAAGATTCCCCAACCTTCAAATTTACTAGGCTTTGGGCTGAAGGTGTAGATCATCCCGGCTACCCGTGTGCGAACTCGTCCACCTTTGACACAGGGGGCGAGGAATTGGGTTGTAGACAATTGTGCTTGTGCGATCGCAATTTGGTTGATTAGCTTAAATATGTTAGTCATAACTAATATTAATTTTTCAAAATAAAGCCACAAATACAACGCTAGAAAGCTGGATCAAATCTAACTTTCTTAATTACGAATTACGTTAGCGTAGCGGTAGAGATGCAGGAGCGTCATTACGAATTAATATAATTCTGCGTGCAAGTTGGTGGAGCATTGCGTGTTCTCAGTTACTAGAGGGACTCCACTGGTGAGTTGTTACACACTCTTTTAAGGATGGCCACTTTTAAGCCTACCTCCCAGGTTCTTCGTACTCCTCGTTCACACACGCCCACTGCATTTGGCAGTGTTACCTTTCCTCTCGTACTAGTATGTAGGCTCCACGAGTTAGGGCACGCAGGATATTATTATAATACAATATACTACAAAGTGGTCGCCACTTTTCGAGCAAGAGTAATAAAAATTTTGGATTAAGTATGTACTCACTTCATTTTTCTATTCTAGAAAAAGCTTTGCCTATCATGATTGGTCCTTTGACTGGTGCAATAGTTGGTGGTGTAATTGGATTTTTTTCATCTAACTTTACTATTAATAAAAATTGGGAAAGGCAAAAGAAATATGAGCAAAATAATATTGCTTTCGCTATGTATCAAGAACTTTACATTCGAGAAAAGCTCCTAAATAAAATTATTTTAAATCTCAAGGGCAAGCAAAATTTTGAAATAATGTTTATACCTATATACACAGAAAAGGATTTATATTTTATCTTTAGAAAAGAAATGTCCGCTTTTGATAATAAATTATCAAATAGTATAGTAAAACTTTACGTTTATTTGGAATCTGCTGAGAAACAACGAAAGAGAGTAATGGACTATATTGATAATAATTTTTCGCCTGGACAATATGAATTTGAAATTTTGATAGATAAGTTACAAAAAGCTCAAAATGAATTACAAGAATCACTAAAACTGTTTAGACAAAATTTTTGTTTTTCGGAAGATAATTTTGCTCAATTAGATGATTTAATATAAATCTAAGTTTTATAATACAAAAATAAAACTAAGGAGAATTAGCGAAGTTAGGAAATCGATAGACACCGTTCTAGATTGAATAACAGTAACAAAATTGAAAATGGCACTGCCCAAAAATTTATTTAATGAGCAATGCCACATTCTAACCTTACTTATCCTCTCTTACAGGCAACGGCATATCCAAAATCTCCATCAGCAAATCCAGACGAGAGGGGCGCGTCAGGAGTGGGACGATGTTCGGCAAACTGTAGTAGTCACCCGCGAAAGTGAACGTATCTACAGGTGCTTGCTGCTGCTTCAGTTGAGTCTCCACCCAGTTGTAATGAGTACCCACACGGACAATCACCACATTGGGCATTATCGCCAACTCCCGGCAGTAGTTCTTGTAGACTTCACCGAAGTAAGGAGCCGCATTTTCGCCCTCATCCGTTACCAAAATTATCTGGTCAACTACCTGCTTCTTCTTCCGCATTGCTTCCAATGCACAGCCGATGCTAGTACCACCGCCTGCATTGATGTGCTGAAAGGCACGCTCCCAGTCGCTCAACTCCTTGCCCTTTGCTGTAACAGCGTAAGGAATGGTGTCGAAGGCGTAGACAAACAGTTCTGCCTTAGTGATACCAGAAATTAGGGCAGCGAGTTGCTTACCGATCGCGATCGCATTTTCCATTGAACCAGACTTGTCCACCAATAAAGCAGTTGGACGAGCGATCGCACCGCGCCGCTTCACCTGTTCGTTTGTCACTTTTTCCAGTCGAGCAACGGTGTCTGCGTCAAAATCTGCTGCGTCTGTGGCAATCTGTGCTTTGAATGCTGAAACACGCCCACTCTTAGATGCTTCTTCCAGCTTGAAATCAATCAGCTTCTTGACTTCTGGATGATCCATTGCACCCCTAGTCTGGAGAGACTTGAGGTTGTTGATCGCTTCTTGGGGAGACATGCTATTGATCAACGCCACCAATACAACAGGTGTGAGTTGCTTGATTGCACCAATTGCGATCGTGTATGGAATGTTGAACTCCACAATCAGCCGTGTCTGTTCTGCGGCATTTTCAGCCTTCGCAAGCTGCTTCAGCACATTTGCTAAGGAACCCTCTGGAGGAGAATCGCGGAATAGAATCGCATTTGCCCGCTCATTTGGTTTGATGTGCAGCGAAGCATATAAGTGCTTCATAGCCTTACGACCTCGCAAAGCGGCGCGATCGAACAGAGCCGGATTGCTCTCCCGCACCTTTAGATAACGCCGTACCGCAGTCCGAGCGGAACGAGGCAGTTTATTTTGCTGCTGCTTCATGAAGTCCACTACACGAGCCACTTGATAGGGAGGAAACTCTTGCAGCATAATAAATCCAGCATCCCGGTGTTCAGTCAGATTGCTAGTTAACAAATGAGCAAGAAACACTTCCTTGTGGTCGCGGACATCACCATGATGCTGATACCAGACTGCCAGATGTCCGTAGAAGATGGGATCGAGTTCAACAATTAACTGATGAATTTCTGTAACTTGCTCTAGCTTGCGGTGAGGAGTTGTTAGCAAACTGTTGAGCATTTCCAAACGCAAGTCACGTTCTGCGGTATTCATTATGAACCTCCTCTAGTTGTGATGGATGAGGAGGCAGATGTTGCACGCGAGGTGATAAAGTCACCGCGCAAGTTGTAGAAGCATTGTGTATAACTTGTGCAGAGTTATGTAAGCTTCCGCGATCGGGGCGCGGCAACAACTGCCAGTTTTGATGTAATGTATCGAAATTGTTGGTACTACTCCCTAAAAGTAGTAGCTGCGTAAGCTGCCATCATATCTGCCGCTATTGCGACAGCACTTTTTGAAAGCAGCGACCAGAACCACAAAGACAAAGGTCATTGTTACCAAGCTTTTCTTGTAGTTCCTTGTCGCCATGAACAAGGCGATTGCCACGTTTGACAGCTTTTTCAGATGGGTAGCCACGACGACGTTTGCTCGATGGTTCAAAAGCAGAAATCGTCGAAATCTTCAGGCTCGATGTTGAAAGAATTAATCTTCTTCATCGTTTTCACCTCCATATTTAAATGAAATAAGATCACCTCGTGCAAGTCGAAAAAGCTGTTGATTCACACACGGGATTTGTAGACGCCCTTTGGGCGGCTTCCCGGAGGGTACCCGTAGTTGCTTGAGCTTCAGTCAAGTGCCTTACCATTCGGCTAGTATGTAAGCTTTTTCAGTTAGGGCACGAAGTGAAAATTTTAGGTTTTAGAAAGTTGATTTAAAATAAATCTAATTTCTTTCTTGTTACACTGCTGTTTGCTAACAGCGTAAATCATTCGACCTGTATACATTGCGGCAGAACGATGAATTATACCTTTGACAACATCCGTCACATAATGAGTTGGTGGCGGTGGAAAATCTTTAAAGGTAATGAAATACCAAATCTCGTTTAGCTTCTGGTATTGATGATAATTATCAATGATGACAATATCAGTTTGTTCCTGCTTTTGCTTCTGCTTTCGAGGCACTTTCTCGGCTGCACAAAGAATTCCAGTTTCAGGATGGATATAGAAGCGATCGCGATGGTTTGCATCTAGCCGAATTCGATATCCTTGATAAGGCTTGCTGTAAAAACCACCATCAATTATTTCCACATGCCGTTCAACATAGCCCCACACATGATCGATAACATGCTGTCCGGCCATTGTGCTGGGATCTAATCGTTGACATAGTTCGCTGTAAACTTCATTCCAAGGCTGCCCGACTTTTGAGCGCAAAAACCGACGCAGAGGGCCGAGATGGTCTGAAAGATATTTAGATTTTTTTATTGGTTTAATCAGGTAGGGATTCAACAATCCATCCTGACTTGCATCCTCGGTGATTTTGTATAATTGCTTCTTAAAGCCAGTCACCTTTTTGAGGCTAATTCTCCTCCCACCGCGAGGACGCTCAATCACAATTTCGCTCAAACGATGTTCGCTCATATCTCACATTCTTTAAATGCAGTTGTTCTAATTGAGTTATTATTAAACATGAGTTAGCTAACATCATTGAACTCACCTCTGTATTGAGTAAAGGTTATAGATAAATACGATTTAAATAATTGAAATTCCGCACAAGTTAGCAAAGCAGTTTTCACAATTGCCTATACCAATTTGGCAACGCTCCCATCAAAGGGAGCGACAGGAATTGTTCGCGTAGCGTTCCCGCAGGGTACCTGCATTCCGTTGCCGGAGTGTGTAGGCTTCACAAGTTAGGGCGCAAAATTAAATCTTAAGTCACTGGATGACTCTGAAATTTAACCATAGATAGCTTCAGGACGGACGATAAAATCACCGCTGGGACGGCGATCAATTACGTAAGCAGAAAGGCGATCGCTATTCACATCTAAATGCCGAGCAATGCGCTCCTTCACCACCACATCATTCATCCCTGCTGCAATTCCTAGTTGTGCTTCTGGGACATCAATAGAACGTCCTTCAAATCGAATGTGAACCATTGCAATCACCTCTTCTTTTAATTACGAATTGATATTAGTGGATCTGATCGGGATTGAACCGATACCCTCCCTGTGAGAGTTACACTCACACCTCGTGCGAGTCGAAAAAGCTGTGGTGTCACACGCAGGAATCACACCTGCAACTTACCGTTTTAAAAACGATTGCTCTACTATTGAGCTAGTATGTAAGCTTTTTCTGTTAGGGCACAAGTGACATCCGGGATCTCTGCCGTTAGAGCTACAGACCCAAATTTGCATAATGCCGATGCTTTTATTGAGGCAATGTCACCTAACTTGCCGAGAAACTGACTTTTCAGCGTCTACGAAACTTCAGTCGAAGTAGAGTCTGGTGAAGCCGTCGGGAATTGTAGGCTTTGCCTTCCCGTAGGGTACCCGAATCCTCAACCGTCCGTTTGTTGGTTTCGGAGCAGTCGAACACCAATCGCGGCCCCAAAAGTGAGCACTGCCGAGGGAAGTTGCTAAACTAATCCCCACATCGCATCTATACAATTGTTAAGGTTACGAGAGCTTTTAGTTTTGCCTTTTAAGGAGGCTTTTATTTTTCTACTACAAGTGTAGTATAATCCGACATAATGTCAAGGGGATACTACAAATTTCGCATTCTGATGCGAGTTATTTAGTCTGAAAAATTGGCGTGAGAAGCAAATATCTATAAAAATTAAGGCACTAACGCTAGCACCCCCACAGGAGAACCAGAACCACCACGCAACCTAAGAACCCCGATCGCTAGAGTAGTACCTTTAGGTGGCAGCTGATCCAAATTGGTGAGATTTTCCAAGACAATGCGCGATTGTTCTAAAACTAGGCGGTTAATAGCAAAACTTTTATCCTGTCCGGGATCTATACCATGAGTATCAATTCCTACCCCAACAATTTGGCGTTCATTTAGTAAGAATTGAGCTGCATCGCTGCCAAACCCCGGGAAGTGGGCAATTCCTTGAGCATCATGATTTAAAAATGCACTTTTATCTAACCATTTATTTTGCCAACCAGTATTCAATATAACTACGCAACCAGGACAAATCTCACCGTATTGTTCTTCCCAAGCTACAACATCAGCAATAGTCAGGGCATAATCAGCATTAACTGCTGTGGATTGGCGAATATCTATGACCACCGCAGGTACAACCAAGGACTGGGCTGGGTATTGGTCAATTCCTACAGCAGAACCATGAAAACTGTTAGGGGCGTTGATATGGGTAGCGCTATGTTCCCCCAAACAGAAACGCCGCAGGTAATAGCCATCATTATTTAGTTCAGCCACAGTTTCAAATTCTACTGTCGGATCTCCAGACCATTGGGGAATATCTATGTCAATTACATGGCTTAGGTGGATAACGCGTGTGTAGGTGATACTATTTTGATTTTGGGGTTGTATCATCCCAGCCTTCTATTTTATTATTTGTACTCAGGGATTTTTTTCAAAGGTACATAGGGGCAGACTGTTGTAGACATCGCCTGCGCTGGGCTACATCTACGCGAAGGTAGTACTACTATTACTCCTACTTCCCTGTATTAGAAGAAATAATCCCCCAATTCCTGTAAACTTCAGGTTATTGGGGGTTCAAATGTTGCAGCAAAAAGTGAATTAATCTTAGTTAACAACCAATAGGTTAAATTTTGGTTAAATTTTGATTAAATTTGTGTAATATTTACGAATCGGTTTGCTGCATGAGTGGAATCACGATCGCAAACTCGGCACCTTCTCCTGGTGCTGAAATACACTGAATTTGCCCGCCATGTTTTTTTACAACAATTTGGTAGCTAATTGATAACCCCATGCCTGTGCCTTTACCGACGGGTTTAGTAGTAAAGAAGGGGTCAAATAGACGTTTGCGTACTTCCTCAGTCATGCCTGGGCCATTGTCGGTAACACTAATAATTACACGGTCTTCTTGGATGAGGGTGCGAATGCGAATTGTGGGGATTGGGGATTGGGGATTGGGCATGGGGCATGGTACACAAGAGACAGAGGGGCGGGGTGCTCTTAGCAGAGGGGAAAATTCTCCCTTGCTCCCAGCTAATAGCCCCCTTGCTTCTTCCCCACTCTCCACTCCCTCTTCTAAAGCATCGATCGCATTTGTCAACAGATTCATAAACACCTGATTCATGTGTCCAGCGTGGCATAGTACTGGTGGGAGGTCGCCGTAGTCTCGGATTACTTGAATTTCGGAATGTCCTGGTTTGGCTTTCAGACGATTTTGCAACAGCAGCAAGGTGCTATCAATACCTTCATGAATATCCACTGGCTTTGTGCCATCTTCATCAAGGCGAGAGAAATTGCGTAAAGATAGGACAATCTGCCGAATGCGTTCGGCTCCCATGTTCATAGAATCCAGAATTTTGGGCAAATCTTGCTTGAGAAAGTCCAAATCAATAGCGTAGATTTGTTGGTGAATCTCTGGTGTTGGCGGGCAGTAGTTCTGTTGATAAAGTTCTACCAAGTGGAGCAAGTCTTTGATATATTCACGGGCGTGGCTAATATTGCCGTAAATAAAATTAACAGGATTATTGATTTCATGGGCAATACCTGCAACCAATTGTCCCAAACTGGACATTTTTTCAGTTTGAATCAGTTGCGCTTGGGTTTGTTGAAGTTCTAGCAGCGCTGCTTCTAGTTGCTGGGCTTTGTATTGAGCAGTTTGGGCGGCGATACGGCTCTGGGTGTAAAGTTTGGCTTGATCAATGGCGATCGCTAGT
The DNA here is from genome assembly GCA_019359245.1 of Nostoc desertorum CM1-VF14. GTDB lineage: Bacteria > Cyanobacteriota > Cyanobacteriia > Cyanobacteriales > Nostocaceae > Nostoc > Nostoc desertorum. The sequence goes on from JAHHHR010000001.1 coordinate 102,937, forward strand.
TGAACTGTAACTGCTTGTAGTAATTCTACTTCGCTATCCAGCCAAGGACGAAAACCACTACAAGAACCACAACTAAATGTGCCTATTTCACCAGATTGGGTGTGTACGGGCAGCGACATAAAGGCAGTGAAACCAAAATCCTGCAAAAACTGCTGTGCAGTGCGTAGCCCGTTGCAGGCATCGCCCACAGTCTCTACATCATTAATACGGATGATTTCTCTGTTCAAGGTTTTGGCTGCGATTAGTTCGATTTCTGCATTATTTGCTTGTTCGTTAAGCAAACAAGGGAAAAAGGAACTTTTCGCCTCATATACGCTCTCCCAGTAGGGAACCTCAGCGTCTTGGCGATACCAAAAGAAGGCGCAGCGATCAATTTGGAATAAGTTGCGAATCTCTTGCACTGCGGTTTCTACAATGTAATTGAGATCCAGAGAAGCTCGAATCTGGTTAGAAAGACGATTGAGTAGGGCTTCCCGTTGGGCACTTTCTCTGAGCGCAACTTCTGCTTGTTTGCGATCAGTGGTGTCATGGCAAATGCCAACGAAATTTAAAACATTACCATCAGCATCTCTAATAACAGATGAGTTGCTGGTATGCCATCGCCAAGTGCCATTTTTGTGTTTTACTCGATATTCAATTGCGTCTTGCTTTTCGGTTGTTGTCGCAATTTTTTGGAAATAATCTGCACAGATAGGCACATCGTCAGGATGTACAAAGAGAGCAAAGGATTTGCCTTCAACCTCTCCAATCTCATGCCCAAAAATTTCAGTCCAGTTAGGAGAAACGTAGGAAAATATTCCTTCAAGTGTCAGGGCAAAAATAATGTTATTGGCATTTTCAATAATGGTACGAAACTTAGTATCGCTTTCTATTAATGCTGCTTGGACTTTATCGCTGGTGTCACGGACAAGAACTATGATTTGCTGGTCTGGTAATGGTAATAACCTAGCTTCAAAATTATTCTTCCCTTGTGGCAGGGGTAAGGTATATTCAAAACTGACTGAAGATTGAGTTTCAAGTACTTGAGTTATTGCTTGCTGGAAGCGATCGCCTATAACAGTCGGTAGGCATTCTCGCAAACTCTTGCCCTGACAATCTCCTGTTGGGATATATGGGTTTTCCGCCTTTCCTGGCTTGTAATCCAGAATACTTCCGTCAATATCAAGACGAAAGTATAAATCAGGAAGCACTTGCAAAATCGCTGCAAATTCTGATGTTTTTTGGCGTAACTGTGCTTCAACTGCTTGGCGTTTTGCAGTTTCAGCTTGCAGTTGCTCTAGTGCTTTTGCTAATTCTGTTGCCTGTTTGTGTTCTGTAATTTCATGCAGACAACAATATTGAAGGAGGCAGGAGGCAGGAGTCTGGTGGTCACTGAGCGTAGCCTCTGTCTGCGACACACTGCGCGTTTGCGTAGCATCCCGCAGGGAACGTAGAGAAGTGAGGCAGGAGCAGCAAATCATCTCTTTATTCGACCCCGGATGATTTGGTAGCCCTGAACTTTCGTAAAGAGCAGGATGTAGATCGCCTTTGGCGTCTCCTTGTATTTCTTCCTCTGTGACCATGATTTGGTTAATGTAGCTCTGCACCTTTTTAGAAAACACTTTTGCCTGCCTGCTCTGCCTAAGTTATTTAAGTAATAGCCTGAAAATAGGATTTGTTATATAGATGTATATAGTTTTTACCTCAACCTGCTACTTATTTTAATACTTTATTTATTTTTATATGGGCAATAATTCTCCTTTTACTGTAAATAAATTGAACGAAATGCTGAAGTTGTCATTAAGATTAACCTCAGCATTTTTGGGATATTTAAGTTATCCCTGTACTAGGGAAGCTATTCGACTTTGCTTCTTTTTAAAATTAGCTATAAATTCATCTTACCTATGTAATCGCATTGTTTAAAAACCTGATTTAGCTTCACGAAAACTATATGATTAATCGTGAGGCGCTTATATCTTTATCAGAAATTCACAATAATCATAAATTTTATATCAAATAAATCTTGATTTTTTTTCAAGAAGAATTCAGCATTAATTAGAGTACTGCCGACTCTGAGTCGCGGCTAGTAGGACTTCCAACTAAAAAAATATCCAACCGCGTTTAGAGCAGGGGAGCAGGGGGAGGAACAGTCGTATTGAATCCAGAAATTGGGATAATTTATTTTTTGGAGTTCCCTTATACAGACAGAACCCAAGGAAGTGGGTTTGAATTTTTTGATTTTTCATAATTTTTGCGTAGGCAGACTTTGGTTGTATGGTAGCGAATTATATTCACCCAATCATTTTCGGACATCTTCTTAAAATAAGGGGTATAAAAGGGTTTAATACCCACATCTTTACTAAGCACTATCTAGCCAGTTTATGGTATAAAACCCCACTTTATTTATTTTGACTCCTGTTAGCGGATAGCTATGGTTTAGCCCATTCTGACTTCTGAATTTCTCTTCAATTTTCTCAACGAAACTCGATTTTTCCAAATTGTCTTGACCGTTCAAAACGCCTCACGCCAAAATCCCAAATTAAATGAGAGAAATGCTAAATGTGATATCAAGACGTTGCAACAATAGCTGGAAATTGCATTTTATATGTTATAAAGCTCACAGAAATTAATGTTAGGCGGGAACTACTTTATGGAACCAGATAAACTGGGCCGTTTTAAGGAGTACGGCGAATTCATCCTCCGAAAGATAGATTCTGTGCCCCAGCACCCTTCAAAACAAGAAGATTGGGTTCCAGCTAGTCTTGACGAATGTCTCCTTCGTCTGCGGTCAGCTGCCCAGAAAACTGTAGACCTTGCAACTTCACCTGTCAAAATTGGGGTGATGGGAGAATTCAGTAGTGGTAAAACCTTACTTCTAGGCAGTCTAATTGGATATGCAGATGGTTTGCCAGTCAGTGAAAACCCCACTACAGGTAATGTTACTGCAATACATATCATTCCACAAGATGAATTTGCAACTACTCAATTAAGTAATTTTACTGTAGATTATCTTTCTCATGAAGGAGTGCATGAGTGTCTACGCTTCATGCTGGGGGAAGCCCATAAACGGACGACAGCAGCAGGGCTTCCTCCTATACCAGTATCGAAACTCAACTCTGGCACAGATATTATTAGCTGGTGTGAAGAAGCATGGAATAGTAGTAACAATTTAGAGCTACGTTATTTACTCCGGGAGTTGGTATTATTCCTGCGGGCTTATCAAGCTTATGGGGAAGTTATGTGTGGTGGGCGCTACCAGATTGATGCTATCACCGCCCGCGAGGGGCTACAGCTAGTCGAACAGCCAATGGCAATCCAAACTCTGAAATTTGAGGATCTACCTCCAGCGCATATCCGATTACCGAGTCCACCCCAGAGGCTACCAACAAAGTTATTGCAAAACAGCTTCCCACTTATTCGCCGTGTAGATATCGATGTGAAAATCTCACGGGAAATTTGGGATTTTGCAGGCGCAGGCAAATTTATTCTTATCGACTTTCCGGGATTGGGGGCTGCTAATTCGGGAGCTAGGGATACCTTTTTGTCACTACGAGAATTGGCAGAAGTACAGACAATTTTGGTATTGCTAAATGGTAAATCTCCTGGTAGCGATCGCGCCAATAAAATCTTTACGATGATGCAGCAGCAGCGACCGGGACAAGACCTAAAAGATTTAATTCTCGTAGGTGTAGGTCGCTTCGATCAACTACCCCTAGACAGCGAAGGCGGCGAAAGAGAACTTGATCAACTCATTGAAGATAGGCATTTAAAAGAAGAAACCGTTTTCCAAAAACTCAAAGTTCTGCAAACTACCATTGACGGTGCAGAAGCGTTTACAACCCAAAAAGACCGCATCGTTTTACTGTCGCCACTGTTGGGACTAGCTGAATTGGCAAAACGTTCTACTACAGTCAAAGCAGGTTCAACAGAGTTTTTGGCTAACTTAGACTATCCTGATTACCTAGATCGGTCTAAACGGCTACAAGACAAATGGGAGCTATTAAGTGAACGGCTATTAGGCTCTGATCCCCGCAGTTATTTAGGCAAACAGCTAGGTTACTTTAGCCAAGATGGAGGACTTGGTAAACTGCGGGAATTGATTCAAACCCACGTAGCGACTCATGGTCTAAAGCAACTGTATGAAGATACTCGCAGAGCTGCTGATGTGGTGAGTCAGCAACAAGATCATTTGAAGGACATCATAGATGAAATTCACGAGCAAGGCATCCCTACAGGAGACAGTCCCGCATTTATCGAGTTGCGCTTTGTGATCGAAAGCTTGGATAAAATTTACAGGAATTTCCAAAAAGATTTAGGGAAAGAACCACTCAGAGATCGGCGCGGTGTTGTCGTCAGCGATGTAGTAAAAGACGAACTCACTTTTAGAATACTGAATTGGAACCAGTGGACTTTACTCTTCAACAAAGCCAACAATGGAGCGATCGCTCTGGCAGAATCTAAAGGTGCAGCCGGTAAATTATTTGATCGGGGAAATCGTGTCAATAGTTCCCTTCCAACTAAGAGCGATGATTTTTATCCAGTCTTTGAGAAAACTGTTAAAGAAGTAGAAGATTTTGCCCGCGATCGCATCCATCAAGCAGTGGTAGATTTGTTAAATCAATTGTCAAATTATGTAGCTCCAGAACGCGAACAATTGCAGGCATTTTTCCATCCTGATATGGAACAAGAAATCGAAGAAAAATTTGGTTTTGAAGATGCTGATCTCTTTTACAAATTATTACTAGGATGCGATCCTAATGAATGGAAGGAAGCAATCATTTCGGAAATCACTAGTAAAGACAAAACCGTTGCACCTGAAATCATCTTTCCTTTAGCACGTAAAGACGATAAACACAATGTTGGTCAAATCTTTGACTGGGCACCAGAAAAAAGCCAAGGTTTACCCAGATCCAGCAATCACCAACTTTTAGTACTGCGGCTACGAGATGAAATCACTGCTAGCGCCAGCCTCCATCTTGTGCAGTATGTTAGTGAAGTTAATCAGCAAATTAATTCTGAGCTAGAAGGTATTTTGGATCAAATTATTCCTAGTTTGCAAAACCTTTCAAAAAAAGAAACTTTGCTGAGATATTTGGCGGCTGGGGAATTGCCATCTGAAATCGCAATTCCTACTTGGTTGCAGATTATTTCAGAACTTGCTGCTGTTTCTTACTTAGATGATTTGAGATAAGCTAACTCAGAAAGTAACTGATTGCGATCGGGTATGGTTATGAGGATGTATTTGTGAGACGTGATGCGATTTTTTATGCAATTTTCAAGCGTGTCCCAGGATTGTTTTTCGAGTTAGTAGAACAGCCACCAGCCGAAGCTGCTAACTATCGTTTTGAATCAGTTGAAGTTAAAGAACCAACATTTCGGATTGATGGGGTATTTTTACCTCCACCTGATGCAACATCTCAGATGATCTTTTTTGCTGAGGTGCAATTCCAAAAGGATGAGTTACTGTACCATCGGTTTTTCTCCGAATCCATGCTGTATATGTATCGTAACCCATCGCTTTACGATGACTGGTACGGAGTAATTATTTTACAGTCTCGCAGCTTGGAACCGGAAAACACTACTATTCACAGATCGTTACTGAACAGTTCCCAAGTACAACGGATTTATTTAGATGAGTTAGGTAGTCCTGATGAGCAAAAAGTAGGTATCAGTTTGATGCAGTTGACTATTGCCTCAGAGACTCAAATGGTGCAAGAAGCGAAACGTTTAATTGAGCGAGTGCAACAAGAACAGATAACTGTTTTAGCTAAGGAGGAGATAATAGATGTAATCACAACGATTGCAGTTTATAAATTTGCCAACTTAAGTCGTGAAGAGGTAGAGGCAATGTTAGGAGTTAAGTTAGAAGAAACTAGAGTTTATCAAGAAGCTAAACAAGAGGGACTAGAACAAGGATTAGAACTAGGACTAGAACAAGGATTAGAATTAGGACGAGAACAAGGATTAGAACTAGGCCGAGAACAAGGACGAGAACTAGCAAAACTTGAACTTGTACCTCAGTTCTTAGCTCGTGGTATGTCGATGGAAGAGGTTGCTCAATTACTTAATTTAACTATCGAACAAGTAAGACTTGCATCTGAATAATCACAACAATTACTGGTTATAAATTTGCAAACTTAAGTAGTGAAGAGGTAGAGGCGATGTTTGAAATTAAGTTACAAGAAACTAGGGTTTATCGAGAAGCTAAAGAAGAAGGACGACAAGAAGGACTAAAACAAGCACGAGAAGAAGGACTAAAGCAAGGACGAGAAGAAGCAAAACTTGAACTTATACCTCGGTTCTTAGCTTATGGTATTTCTATAGAAGAGGTTGCCCAGTTACTTGATTTAACTATCAAACAAGTCGAACAAGTAAGACTTGCAACTGAGCAAGAATCTTCAACATCAACTCAGTAACTGCCGTAATTGTCATAGCGATCGCCTAGTTTGGGCTACGCCTACGCCCTTTCATATAAAAGCATAGCCCGACATAGACATCGCGCCAAATAAAAAAGCCAGTGCTAAAGAGAGTTCAGTGGGACAAGTCCAAAGATTCTCTAAATTTGTAATTTTATGATAAAACATTACAGTTTTTAGCCAGGTATAAAACAAACAACAGAAAGTGATACTATAATGAACCCTTTTCAACTCAACAAATATAGCGATCAAGAACCAAGCGAGAAACAGCAAAAAAGATTTCCTGGGTGGTTTGCTTTAGATTTTGGTACATCGAATTCCACAGTTACACTTTTCGATCCAATTGAAGTACCGATCGCAGAAATTCTACCCAAAGAGCAGGAAATGCGATTGCGCGATCGCTTATCACAATGGCTGAGTTCTCCCGCCTCAGTGGCTTTACCAGATGTCAGTGCTGATGATTGGGAAAAGTTTATCGCAGAAATTAGTAGAAACCTGGAGATACAACCCAGCCAATTGAGTGAAGTATTTGAAAGTGATAATAAAGAGCGATTTTTAGAAGCAATTCGCCAAATTGAACTTTCTTTAGGAAACAGCGAGAGATTCCGCCGTGCTGTCAGCAAAAAACTTTACCAAATTTATCATGAGGTGTTCCGCGTCCCTACCCTAGAGTCGCAAAATCTGATTCCAGTTGTGCTAGATATCGATCGCCGTGATACAGAAATTCCTAGCGAGGCGGAAATTTCGCAGTTAAGCGACTTAAAACTGCGGATGGGAAGGGAAGCTAGAGATAACCGGAAAAAAGCGATCGCTCAAGGTACAAGCAGTTCTTTAAAGGAAATCATCAGCAGATTTCACCATTCACCCAAACGCTATTTTGGTCAAGATCGTTTGTTTCCAGTTATTTTAGATGGTGAAGAAGAATTAATTACCGCTAACCAACTGATCCAATCTGCTTGGGCGCATTTAATCGAGTTAACTGAAGATTACCGCCAACGCGCCCAACGCAGGTTTTCAGAAGGGAATTTTTTAACAGCAGTTGTCACCTACCCCACTGTCGCCCCACCAGTTGTTCGCAAGGAAGTTAAGGAATTAGTTGAGCAGTTGGGGATCGATGATGTCCAAACTGCTTATGATGAAGCTGTTTCTGTGGCGATATTCTTTTTGTGGCGAGAATTTGGCGGTAATCTCAACATTGGAATTGAGTCATTCAAAACTCGTTGTCGCCAAGTAGGAAATAAATGGTCACAAAATGTCCTCGTTTTGGATATTGGCGGGGGAACCACAGACTTAGCTTTAATTGAACTGACTTTAGAAGATAAAACTCCTAGTTTTGCCGATTATGAAGACCGAGGTTTAGGAGGACGTTACTATAAACTTACCCCCAAACTATTAGGTTCATCTGGTCATTTACAGTTAGGCGGTGAGTTAATTACGCTGCGAATTTTTAGATTATTAAAAGTTGCGATCGCAGACTTTTTATTGACATCAGTAACAACAGGTGATATTGAAAGCGAAAAACTAGAAGATTTAATTAGCTCTGAGTTAAACGAGCGCTTTTTAGAACAAGGCAAATTCAAAACTGGCAGTCTTTTAAAATATCTAGATAAAGAGAATCCAGAAGGCGATATTGCTTACAAAGATGCCTTAGATACTGCTGAGAAAGTATTACCTACCCGTTGGCAACAAGCACCCCAACGCCTGCAATCCTTTTATATTCTCTGGGATCATGCAGAAGCAGCTAAACTTAAACTTGGGCAAAAGCCACCAGCAGATAATTCTCTACTAACTTTCACGCTTTCTGAGCAAGAAATTTCCGAATTGCTCACCCAAAGCGGTATTAAATTGCAAGTCAAAGATCCAAATAACATCTGCATCACCTTAGATAACCAGCAATTTGAACGAGCCGCCGTTTCAGGAATTAAAGAAGCGATCGGTATTGCCAAAGGATTAATGGAAAGTCGCTTGCGTCCCGATGATATCACCAAAGACTCTTGGAATTCGCAAAAAGTTGATTGGTTAATTCTGTCTGGAAAAACTTGTAATTTAGACATAGTGCAGCGCCAAATCTACCAAGAATTTAGTAAATCTCCATATTTTGTATGGAATCCAGAGCGAATTACTTTTGTGCTGGAATTTACCAAATTAGCCACCTCTGCTGGTGCTTGTTATGCCGAGAAGCTACGAAGATTGAGATTCGATCCAGAAGAGTCCAAAAGCTTGCTGCGTAAGGGAGCCAACCAGCTAGAAATTGATGTCAAAAATCTGTTTTATTATTTGCCCTGCAACTTCAAACGCAAAACTCAAAGTAACGATTTACTAACCATATTCAAGGCTGGACAAGAACTATATCAACTAGCACCTTCGGAAACTGTTGCCAAAGTTCGGACTGCATGGCAAGGAATCCAATTAACTAATATTATTTACCGTCAAGACTACGAGGATGGAGATTTACGACTGTGGGGTAGCTTCGACGGCAAAAACCTCATGAATAAACTGGGAATGCAAGAAGCAGAGTTTTTGAGAAAAATTAAAGTCCAGTTTGAAATTGACCAAACCCTTGAATTTAGTGTATTGCTTTGTCAGGGAAACCCCCATTATTTAATTGATATTCCTGGCATTGATTTGGAATCAGTAGTTTCAGAAACATCACCGTTATTTTCTGATGGTAAATTGAACTGGAATATTGCTGTAGAACGCTTCAATAAAGATTTAAATGATGGTGATATTGCTGTCAATGTAATTGAGTCTGCAACTGTTGATCAACCAGATGCCTATCATCTTGTGTTTGAAGTAGGAAATGATGGTAGTAAATTATTCCAAAAATTTCACTATCTGCGCGATGGCGTGGCGCAACCAGGAATTGGGTTAATTAGTAATCCTTTACCTCCCTTCCCGCAAACTGGACAACACACCTTCTATATTTATCAAACAGATGCCGAAAGCAATAGCAAAAAATGGATAAGAATTGGCGCACTCAGCAAACCAGATGTAACAACAGATTACCCTTGCCAATATCGTGTAACTCTCGATGATCAAGGCATTTTGCGGATGCACGCCGGTGAAATCCCTTACTGGACATCAAATAATCAGGAATGCCTCAAAGAAGAGGGATGCGTTTATCTTGCTGAATTAGAATTGCAGCCCAACGAAGTTGATAAAGAACGCGATCCATTTTGCGGTATACATTAACTCTTGCATTAAACCTCTGCGTTCCTCTGCGCTAAACTCTGCGTTCCTCTGCGTTGAAAAAAATTAATATTTTTAAACGCAGAGGGGCGCTGAGGTTTGCCAAGTTAATTCGCTATAAAAATATTTGGAGGTGAGATTCATGCAGCACTTGCGTCAATTATTAGAGATAGAAAACTCAGAGTTAGCCCAATTACTGCGGTTTAGTTTGTATGGACTAGAGGCTACTTTAAATCAGGCTCGCACAAAATTACCACTAGATCCAGGATCTAAAATATGCGATGAGGTGCTGCAAGAACTTCATAACCTGTTGGAACCTGCACCCCCACAGCAAAATACTGGTTGGGAAGATGCGCCAGATGAGTTAAAACTAAGTCATCTGCGGGAAGTTTTTAATTCTGACTCAGAACTTAATTATTATCTGGGTAATTCTCAACTACAAAGCACAACGGATTCTGATTTGTGGAATGAGATTCAACGCAAACTGCTGCGAGTACCAGAGGATTTAGCTGCAACTTGGCGATCGCGCACCTTAGATTTAGCCCAAGAAGTTGGTGCGATCGCAGATAATTCTAACCTTTATCAACTTCCCTTTATCCGTGATGAAATTATCTACCCCGGACTTAGTGGTACTGTTCAAACTCAGGGATTGAGCTTGTATCCTCAAGCACTTTCAAATTCTCAAATTGCCCAAGGTAATACATCCGATTTACCAGCAGCATTCCTATTTTTATATATGAATTTTATCGAAATAGACCCAGATTTACATCATGCTTTAAAGAGCGTTTTTAGCTTTGATGTCATTTCCTTACACTCCAAACCAGAACAGCGCGATCAATATATTGATGCTTTAAGCGATCGCTTCCAACGCACCCAAAAAGCTGAGAAAAACACTGATCCCCTGTCAATTCTCCGTGCTTGGATTGACATGGACGAAGCTATACATTCCCTAGTATTTGTACCGCCGGCTGAACGCTATTCTTGGTGGGGAAAGCTACAACATGAATCACGGCGCATCCTGAAGAAAGTTGTTGATGAAGCCATTCATGCAGGTAATGAGGTGCGAATTCGCCAATTATCGGGACTTTATGCAGATATTTGCGCTTCATCCAAGGATGACTTACAACTAGACTGTGGTGGTATTCCTGGCGAAGTCTTAACTTGTCTTCGAGTATATGCGCGAATTAATCAGGAAGAATCTCCCGGTCGTGTAATATTTCGCTCGTCACGGTAAGAGAATTTTCTGTCAAAGGAAAGGCAGACGATCTTGCTAATCGCTGCCTTGCCTAATTATCTAAATGAAGGTAAAACGTTTAAATCTATAAAATGCCCCAGAAGTGTAAAATCCCTTGACCAGAAAACACTTCAAGTGCAACGGCAGATAAAAAACCAATCATTGCAAAACGACCGTTCCAATTTTCGCTCTGAGGAGTGAAGCCCCAGCGCAAAGCATTAGGATCTTCTGGAACCGAAGCCGTAGTCTTCTTAACGTCTGCCATAAATAATACTCCGAGCTTTTATGTTGTAACAGTTATAACTGCCTGTAAAGTAATGTAACAGGTTTTTACGAAAATGCAACATGAAATCAAGGCAAAATTCAATAATGTATATTACGTATACGTAATATTATTTTTTTTCTGTTTAGACATGGAAAAATACTTTTAACAATCTGCGTTTTATTGGTGTTGGCAAAAACAGAGCTTAAAAACAATCAGCACAATCTTAAGCAGGACTTGCCGAATATAGATAATAGTTACAATTTTGAATTTTAAATTATTTAATTTTGCTCATTCAAATAGGATAAATAGGTATTTGCCCAAATTGCAGCTTGAGTGCGATCGCGCAAATTTAACCGATTTAAAATATTTGTAACATGATTTTTTACTGTTCCCTCAGAAATGTAGAGTTCCTGAGCAATTTCTCGATTACTAGCGCCTGTAGCTATTAACCGCAAAACCTCTTTTTCTCTAGGAGTGAGTTCAGCTAAACTAGACGGTACAGGTGGTGACTGGGTTGGTGTACCATTAGAAAACTGAGTTAATAGTTTTTTAACTATACCTGGGCCTAATTGAGTATATCCTTTATAAACGGCACGAATAGCAACAGCTAATTCTTCTGAAGGTGTATCTTTCAATAAATAACCCATTGCCCCATTTTGCAGCGCTGCGGATACATATTCATCATCATCAAAAGTCGTCAGTACTAAAATTTTAGTTTTGGCAAAACGCTTTTGAATTTCTCGCGTAGCTGCAACTCCATCCATGATGGGCATTCTAATATCTAGCAATACTACATCTGGCTGAAATTCAGTAACTAAATTAATTGCTTGTTCACCGTTTTCTGCTTCTCCCACTATCTCTAAATCTGGTTCTAATTCTAATAACGCTCTTAATCCTTGACGAATTAAACCTTGATCATCTACCAGTAGCACTTTAATCATCATGTCAACCTCGTTAAGGGAATATTAACTGTAATTTTGCAACCAGAACCAGGAGCGCTATTAATATTAAACTCACCTCCAAGTGCTAAAGTGCGATCGCGCATACTATGAAGTCCAAAACCAGTAGTATTTTGCCCTAAATCAAAACCTCTACCATTATCTTGAATTATCAATCGCAAATTGCCTCTAGCCGTAGCGAGTTCTAATTTAACCTCTGTTGCATATGCATATTTAGATATATTTGTCAAAGATTCTTGAGTAATCCGGTAAATAGCTGTGTTTATTTCAGGCGGTAGAGGATATTCCAGGTTGATTTGATAAATTGGTAAGATGCCATTTGAGCGATGAAAACTTTCTGCAAGACTAGCGATCGCACGTTCTAAAGATTGCTCTTGTAAAGGGTTAGAACGCATAGTAGAAACGGATTGACGGACATCATTTAGCGCTTTAGAACCTAATTCCTTTGCTGTTGCTAGAAATGTTTCAGCCTTACCTGGGTTAGATTGCCACAATTTTAAAGCAGTTTCTAATTGGAGATTTAAAGCAGTTAGAGAATGTCCTAATGAATCATGAATTTCACGAGCAATGCGGTTGCGTTCTTCTAAGGTAGCTTGATTTTCAATTTGCATGGCATATTGACGGAGTTTTTCATTAGCGATCGCTAGCTTTTCTCGACTGTGCCGTTCAGATAATACTGCATTCATCATCAACAACACAAAAACTAAACTTAAGCCAAATACCAACGACCAATTCAAGCTAAGAAATCGAAAACGCTCTTGTGCCTGTGGGGACGCTTGGAAATTGAACATTTGGTATTTTAGTTGTGTAGTAAAGAGAAATAATGTAAATGATAGACTAGTAACGAATAAACGCCCAGGCAATTTAAATATTAGGCAACTTCGAGTAACTAAAATTATGTAAAGAAAAGGGAATAAACGGGCGAATCTTTCACCAAAAAGCCCAGTTATTAAAATTAATAGGATTCCAAAAAGTGTATATATTATTTTGTTTCTATTACTACTAGTGGGTAATTTTAAGCCCATTAGTGCAAAAACAATCAGACTATAAATTGACAGTTCTGGCAATAAATTACAAATTGATAAGTCTGGAAATAAACCACAAATTGTTATTTCTGGCAATTTTGGGCGAAATCGCCGTAACGGAGGTGGTATAACTGCTATCAAAGCAGTGATTGATAGTAGTATCCACTCCAGATAAAGTAGAGACGGAAAAGGATGTTTCTTAATTTGAATTGGACGACTCATCAGCCGCTTCGCTCCAGTTGTAAATGAGTTAAGAGTTAAGGTTTAGGAGTTCTCAAAATTTAGATGATAGCTTCTGCCATCTCAAATTTTTGCTGAGTAAGGAATCAAGACTAAATGCAGGATATAAAAACATTATGTAATAGGCTAAACAAGTATTTATAAATTAACCACAATCGAAAAACTTCTTATTCCTAACTCCTACCTCCTAACTTTTAACTCCTAACTATTTATTGTCAATCATCTTTATCAAAATTCAATCATGACTAAAGTCATGGGTAAAACCATGACTTTCTCCTCATGTAACTACTCAAGATAAGTTCTTATGATGGTGGCATCTAACCAGGAAGAACCCACCAGAGAAAGAATGAAACTCAAAGCATTATCGCTAGTCGCTGGAGCAATCGCCTTTACCTTAACTGCAACCTCCTTTGCTGTTAACGCTCAAACAGCCTCTCCTTCACCCGTGTTACTTGCACAAACTCCACAAAAAGGAAGGGGTATGTGGAAAGACTTGGGTCTAACAGATGCTCAAAAAAACCAAATTCAGGCAATTCGCCGCGATAGCCGCACCAAAATGGAGGCAGTTTTCACCCCAGAACAAAAAGCCAAGTTAGAGGCGGCGAAACAAGCACGCCAGGCTCAACGGCGAGCAGGCCAAGGTCAACGGCAACCAGGTCAACGTTCCCGCAAGGATAGTTTTGCTGACTTAAATTTGACTGAAGCACAAAAAACCCAAATCCAACAAATCCGGGAGTCTGAGAAACAACAAATTCAAGCAGTCTTCACCCCTGAACAGCGGCAAAAATTAGAGCAATATCGCCAAAATGCTCCTTCGCGTCGTCAACAAGGCAATCCTCAATAATAATTTTTCAAAAGTTTTCCATAATTAAAAATTTATAGACTTCTTGCAGAAGATGCGGAAAGGGGATAAAGTTTTTCCCCTTTCCCTTTCCCTATTTATTCCCATACTCCATTTAGTAGACTTTCAAGATAGTTATGAGTTATGAGTTAATCAAAACGCCTAGCTTGATTAAAATGTCTCAAGAATTCGCAATTGGTAGTAAAGTCCGGGTTGTGGCACTACCGCCTTACGTCAAAACTGCTGACCCCATGCCCATGCTGCGCCCACCCGATGTAATTCACATTGGCGAAGAGGGTATAGTCATTGACCGCAGACCCGGTGGATATTGGGGTATTCGCTTTACTAGGGGAGCCTTTCTCTTAGATAGCCAATACATCGAAAGCACAGATACTCCACCCGAATCTCATTTAGAGTAAGATTAGTAGCAACTAAGAATTGTAAACTTGTGTAAAGTTGTAATTCTGGTTTGCACCATGATTTCCCGTCGCACTTTTTTAAGCATATTATTTGCCAGCTGTATTTCTCTCATCAGCTGGCTGAATTTTACCCCTGCTGCTGATGCTCTTGGTGGTAAACTTCCTGCAATTAATCAACCCGCACCAGAGTTTACTTTGCCAACCAATACAGGTGATGGCAAAATTTCCCTCTCTGACTTGCGCGGTAAGTGGCTAGTCCTCTACTTTTATCCAAAAGACTTTACCTCTGGTTGTACTATAGAGGCTCGCCGCTTTCAGCAAGACTTACCCCAATACCTCGAAAAAAATGCCCAAATTATTGGTGTAAGTGCTGATGATATTGATTCTCACGCCGAATTTTGTGATTCAGAGGGACTAAAATTCCCACTGTTGGCTGACACTGATGGTTCAGTGAGTAAAGCTTATGGTTCGTGGCTTGGCTCTTTATCAATGCGTCACAGTTTTATCATCGATCCTCAGGGTGTCTTGCGCGAGACTTTTGTGAAGGTCAACCCAAACATTCATAGTTCAGAAGTGCTGGCACGACTAGAAAAGTTACAGTCCACAGCTTCTTAAATTAAACCTCAATTAAGCAGATACGGGGCAGGCCCTGCCCCTTATCTGCATTCATCTTCAACGCACAATAAATCCATATTTTCTGAGTACAGTCTTAGCTTGACTGCCAGATAAAAACTGGACAAATTCTTTGGCTGCGGGAATATTTTTACTGCCTTTAATTACTGCCACTGGATAGATAATCGGTGAGTGAAACTTCTTATCAGCAGTGATTACAACTTTTACCTTGTTGGAGATTTTGGCATCAGTCGCATAAACTATACCCGCTTGGGCATTACCACTTTCTACTGCTGCCAAAACTTGACGCACATTGTTAGCAAAGACCAATTTAGACTTGACTTGATCATAAAGTTTCAAATTTTTTAAGACTTGTTCTCCATATTGGCCTGCGGGTACACTCCTGGGTTCACCGATCGCAATTTTCTTAATCTTGCTATCTGTTAAATTGTAGAAGCTACTGATACCAACAACATCCTGAGCCACAATCAAGACTAGACTGTTATTTGCCAGGTTGGTACGGCTACCTGGTAGCAGCAATCCTTTTTCTTCTAAGGCATCCACTTGCTTTTTAGCAGCAGAAATAAAGATATCGGCTGGCGCACCTTGCTCAATCTGTTGCTGCAAGGCTCCAGAAGCGCCAAAGTTATAATTAATTTTAGTACCTGATTTCCTTTGTTGGTACAAAGGCTTAATTTCTTCTAGTGCATCTTTTAAGCTGGCGGCTGCGGACACGAGTAGGGTGGTGTTTGGCTGTGCTATTACACCAGAAGGAGTAACCAATGGTAAACCAATTGCTAGGAGCAAGCCTGCAACTGCTATACCCAGAAAGCCAAGAATTTGTCTTCTTTTCATAGAAAAGGTGCAATATAGGTTTTTTCCGAAAATTGATGCTAGGTAGAATCGTACCAGCAATACCAACATTTAACCAACTTTCTAGGTAAAGTTCTGCCTCAAAAAGAACAAGGGTTGTTGCATCAGTTTTTTGGAAGTCCCTTAATTTAGCGATCGCTTCCCTATTCGCTAAAAAAAGATCAAAATACCATAACGTGGCTTGGATTTAGATGGGGTTGATAGCGCCCCCTTCAAGTTTTGTCGTACTCTATTTGTCCATAATCAAGTTTGATAATTCGGTTTGCTAAATGAAAATAGCGATCATCATGGCTAATCACCAGAACTGTTTTGCCCCGCGATCGCAGTTCTGGTAGTAACTGAGTATAAAATATTTCTTTGAATACTGGATCTTGATCAGCTGCCCACTCATCAAATAGATAAATTGGTCGATCTTCTAAATACGCTGTGAGCAAAGCCAGCCGTTTCCGTTGTCCCTGAGAAAGTGCTGTGGTGGAAAGTTGCCCATTTTCAACTTTAACTTTATGGTCTAGTTGCAGTTGTTTTAAATATTTTGTAGCTTGACTATCCAAGTCAGAATTTTTGAATCCTAGCAGTTCTTCAAATAAATAAAAATCGGAAAATACTACAGAAAAATGCTGGCGATACCACTCTCTATTTTGTTCGTTAATTAACTCGTTATCAAACCAAATTTCGCCGTTTTCTGGGATGTAAAGTCCAGTAATTAGTTTAGCTAATGTAGATTTACCGCTACCATTTCCGCCGACAATAAAGACTAATTCTTGAGGATATAATGTCAGATTGATGGGGCCAAAGATAAAGCTATTGTCTTCTTGATCTGTATAATAAGTGTGGGCAACACTGTTAAACCTTAAGCTGTGCCAGTTAAATTTAAGGGCAGGTGGAACAGTCGATATTTCGGTTCGACTAGCTAGAGATAAACCCAGTGACTCGATTTTTTGCAAGGCAATGCTGGCTTTACTTAATAAGGGAAGTTTACTGATGATGTTATCCATTGGTAACACCAAGTAAGTAAAAGTCAAAATGTAGCCAGAGAGAGTTTCAGCATTAATGGTAAGCAGATTTGGTAGCGCAAATATTACAAAACCAAGGGCAAAAAAGAATACGAGTTGACCCCAGCTTGAAGTTGTAGCAAAAAGGGTTAGACCATTAACGTTGTGATGACGGAATTCGTTAGCAGTTGATTGCAGTTTTGATTCTAAAAAATCCTGCCGTCGCTGGTAATTTAGTTTGAGTTCCTTAACTCCTTCGGTAATGGTGCGAAAATGTTTAAATAGCTGATCTTCATCTTCACGAGCTAGGGCCAGCAATTTTCCACCTCTATTTAATAACCACTGGCAACTACTGATCGCTACTACTGAAATTACACAAACCATCAGCAGCACTAACCAAGAAAGCCAAGTTATATAAGCTATACAACCCAGGACGATCGCTAGATTAATAAAAATGAAAGGCATTTGATAAACAGCATTAGCAACTGCCTGAATATCTTCTGTTAAAGTTGCCAATAATCGAGGATTCCCTAAGCGTTCCAGATGGCTTAACTCGGAAGCAAGAATTTGGCGGCTTAAACGCATCCGTAATTGCAAAACTGCATTCTGAGAAAGGCGGATCAGCATCACTTGGGAAATGATGCTGGTAATCAGTGCAACTATAGCCAGCCCCGCAAAACCCCAAGTTATGGATGTGAGCCGTGAAACACTACTACTACTTGCAGCACGACTAATTAAGGCAATCAAGCCAGCACTACTACCGCCACTCAGGAATCCAGTAGCGATCGCGATCGCTACCATCCCCCACGAAGAACGCAAAAGAAAATAGATCAGGTTCATAATTGCGAGCAAACAAATTTAATGGGTTCTAAAGAGTGTGGGAGTAGTTTAAATAATAATATTTTCACAGAAAACATACATTTAGTGAGTATTTTCTACTAACAAAAGTTTTTTTTGTGGCTTTGTGGTGAAACAAAATTTATTCTCGAACCACTAAGATACAAAGGAAAAACAGTAAATTTAGAGAAGGATGAAAAATGGAAATTTGGGACTTTGATTCTTTAAAGAGTTATATTTATTTGCTGCTGTTACTTTTGTCTATATCAGCAATTTGGTTTTATGCTTACGGGATTTATGCAGCGATCGCCTTTTTGAACCATCAAAATCCTATTGCTCCCGATTTTCATCCAGCTATTACTATTTTGAAGCCAATTTGCGGGCTTGATGAGCAAGCCTACGAAAATTTTGCTTCTTTTTGCCGCCAAGACTATCCACAGTACCAAATTATCTTTAGCGTTCGCGATGCCAATGATCCTGGCATCGCAGTGGTGCGGCAGATTATCCAAGACTTTCCAGAGTTGGATTTGCAATTGGTAATTAGCGAACACACAATTGGTAATAACTTCAAAGTTTGCAATCTCGCCAATGCCGAATCCAAAGCTAAATATTCCATCTTGCTTTTAGCAGATAGCGATGTTCGAGTCGGCCCAGACTACTTACGACGAGTAATTGGGCCGATGCACGATCCTCATGTCGGAGTCGTTACCTGCCTTTACCGTCCGTTGACACAAGGATGGGTGGCAAATCTGGAAGGGATTGGGATTTCAACTGAGTATCTTGCTGGCGTTTTAGTTGCTAATAAGTTGCACAAAATTGAGTTTGCTTTGGGGCCAACTATTGCCATTCGCAGAACTGTACTCGAAGCAATTGGTGGATTTCCAGCTATTGCTGATTATCTGGCAGATGATTATCAACTCGGTTATCTGCCTGCCCAAGCTGGGTATAAAGTAGTACTTTCTGATTATGTGATTGACCATGCGATCGCCACAAACAGTTTCGTTGATTTAATCCAGCGACAGATACGCTGGCTGCTGTGTACGCGAGTTTCTCGTCCCTGGGGATATTTAGGGCTGATTTTCACCTATGGCACATTTACCAGTCTGTTGTTGTTAATTACTACGGGAGGGTCAATTTTTGCTTGGGCTATATTAGTCATCACCTGGATGATGCGGTTATTTATGGGCTGGTTCGTTGCAGTCAAGGTTCTTAACGATGCGGTTGCCAAAAAATTACTCTGGCTAATCCTGATTCGCGACTTGATCAGCTTTGTTCTCTGGTATTATTGCTGGGTTAACAATACATTTGAATGGCGAGGGCGGCAACTAAAGTTGACAAAAGAAGGTAAAGTGATGCCAATAACAGCTAATGCTGCCAAGGTAATGTCTATTTAACTACTGAGAATTACGATGACTGATATTATAAAGTCTTCCAATAGCTCAATTCCTGTAGGAGAAACTTTACAACCATCTGCCACTGCTAAGAAAACAAGCTACGTTCCGCGTCATCATCGACGGATACTCTGCATCTTTCCCAGGTACAGCCGTTCGTTTGGCACTTTTCACCACGCCTATCCACTTATGGGTGTTAAGGCTTTTATGCCTCCTCAAGGGATTTTAATCGTGGCTTCCTATTTACCAAAAGAGTGGGAAGTCCGTTTTATTGATGAGAATGTGCGTTTAGCTACCAGGGCTGATTACCAATGGGCTGATGTAGTGATTGTCAGTGGAATGCATATCCAAAAACCACAGATTAATCAAATTAATGAACTTGCCCATAGAGCAGGCAAAATTACAGTTGTAGGTGGCCCCTCGGTATCTGGTTGCCCAGAATATTATCCTGAGTTTGACATTTTACATTTGGGTGAGTTGGGAGATGCAAGCGATCGCATGATCGAGTATCTAGACCAAAACTCGGAACGTCCCCAAGCGCAAATTCGCTTTGAAACCAAGGAACGTTTGCCCCTAACAGAGTTTCCGACTCCAGCTTATCATTTGCTGAATATCAACGATTATTTTCTGGCAAATGTGCAGTTTTCTAGTGGTTGCCCTTATCACTGCGAGTTTTGTGATATTCCCGAACTCTATGGCAACAGTCCCCGGATGAAAACACCAGAGCAAGTGGTCGCGGAGTTAGATGCAATGCGACAATCTGGCAATCTGGGGGCAGTGTATTTTGTTGATGATAACTTTGTTGGCGATCGCCGCGCTGCCATGAAGTTGCTTCCTCACCTGATTGACTGGCAAAAACGCAATGGCTACCCCATCCAGTTTGCCTGTGAAGCAACGCTCAACTTAGCTCAAAGCCCAAAACTGCTGGAGATGATGCGCGAAGCTTATTTCTGCACAATCTTTTGCGGTATCGAAACACCAGAACCAAATGCTCTCCATGCTATTTCCAAAGACCAAAATCTAAGTATGCCAATCTTAAAAGCAATTCAGGTCTTAAATAGCTATGGCATGGAAGTAGTATCAGGAATCATCATCGGCTTAGATACAGATACACCAGAGACAGCAGACCGAATTATCGAATTTATTCGGGCATCGCAAATTCCCATGTTGACAATTAACCTACTTCATGCACTACCTAGAACTCCATTATGGCGGAGGTTAGAAGCAGAAGGACGACTTCTCTTTGATGAAAGCCGCGAATCAAATGTTGAATTTTTAATGCCCTACGAGCAAGTTGTTGAGATGTGGCGGCGCTGCATTACAACAGCTTATGAGCCGGAATTTTTATATGAACGGTTTGCCTACAACATGGAACATACTTATCCAAACCGCATCGAAGTTCCTAACAGCCCATCTCGCGCTTCTGCGGCTAACATTCGCAAAGGTTTAACTTATTTAGCTAATATTTTGCTGCGGATAGGCATATTTAGTAACTATCGTCAGACTTTCTGGAAAATGGCCAAACCAGCACTAAAAGCAGGTAATATTGAAAACCTGATTCACGTTGGACTTGTTGGACATCATTTGATTAAATTTGCCCAAGATTGTGCCAAAAACGAAGAATCGGCTTCATTCTACTCTCAAAAAGTCCTTACCAAAGTTCGTAGTTAAGGAATCAGAATTAAATAACATACAATTTATGTCCTTGGCTTACCTCACCCTCAATCCCTCTCCTTATAAAGGAGAGGGAAGCTAGATACAAGATGAAGTTTTGCATTTTATTTAATTCATGTTCCTAACTGTCAAAATATCATTTTGCTAAAAAGCAAAAAAAGATAAATTAGACTGATCAGTAAACGCTTTTATTGATATATAACAGTCCTAAATCATTCATGAACATCTCTATTTCTGCTCTCTCCGTGTTCTCTGCGTCTCTGCGGTACCCTGCGGGAAGCCGCTACGCGTCTACGATTAAAAAATATTTTTTCCTAAAGAGAAAAATAGAAAATTTAATAAATGATTTAGGACTGCGATCGCATCTGCTGCTCTTTAGGTCTTATCCTAAAAAAGTATCACTTAAAACCTCCAAAAGAGAATATACCTGTGAAAAAAACTTTGTTTCTCAGCCCTCCTTCCTTCGATGGGTTTGATGGCGGTGCAGGTTCGAGATACCAAGCCAAGCGCGAAATTACTTCCTTCTGGTATCCTACATGGCTGGCGCAACCCGCAGCCCTCGTGCCTGGTAGCAAGCTTGTAGATGCGCCCCCACACGATCAAACAGTAGAAGATGTGATCGAAATCGCTCAAGATTACGAGCTAATTATCATGCACACCAGCACACCTTCGCTGCCTAATGATGTAAAGTGTGCCCAAACAATCAAGGCTCAAAACCCGAATGTCAAGATTGGCTTGATTGGAGCGCACGTAGCAGTATTACCAGAGCAGACGCTGGTTGAAAACCCAATTATTGACTTTGTATGTCGTCACGAATTCGACTATACCTGCAAAGAAATAGCAGAAGGTAAAAATTGGGAAGAAATCACAGGTTTAAGCTACCGCGATCGCCAGGGTAATATACATCATAATGAAGACCGCTCTTTGATTCACGATTGGGATTCGATGCCCAGTGTATTGCCGGTTTATCACCGCGATTTAGATATTACAAAATACTTTATTGGCTACTTACTGCATCCATACATTTCCTTTTATACTGGGCGGGGCTGTCCGGCAAAATGTACCTTCTGCCTTTGGCCGCAAACAATTGGTGGACACTTGTATCGTACAAAAAGCCCAGAAGCAGTTGGGCGCGAAATGGAAGAAGCCAAAGCGATTTTCGGTGACAAGGTGCGAGAATATATGTTTGATGACGACACCTTTACTATAGATAAACATCGAGCGATCGCAATTAGCGAACATATGCAACGACTTAAACTGACATGGAGTTGCAACGCCCGAGCCAATCTGGACTATGACACCCTCAAACAACTACGCAATAATGGCTTACGCCTACTATTAGTAGGATTTGAATCTGGCAATCAGCAAATTTTGGATGGGATTAAGAAAGGAATTAAGCTAGAAGTCGCACGGAAGTTTATGGAAAATTGTCATAAACTTGGCATTACCGTACACGGCACTTTTATCATTGGTTTACCCGACGAAACCCAAAAAACAATTGAAGAAACGGTGCGCTTTGCTTGCGATATTAGTCCTCATACAATTCAGGTTTCCATTGCAGCCCCGTATCCCGGAACAGAACTTTATCGCCAAGCACAGGAAAATAATTGGTTT
This sequence comes from Nostoc desertorum CM1-VF14, assembly GCA_019359245.1. GTDB lineage: Bacteria > Cyanobacteriota > Cyanobacteriia > Cyanobacteriales > Nostocaceae > Nostoc > Nostoc desertorum. Next base: position 125,497 of record JAHHHR010000001.1, read on the forward strand.
AGCAACAATTCCTTAGTTGCCAATTCAGGAATTCAAATGTCCACATTGCAATATCCAAATCTCTCCAGTGCTGAGATTGAAGATGCAGTTGAGAGGATGTATCGTAAGTTCTACTTCCGTCCTAGAGCGATTATTCCAATTGTCAGTGAAATGCTCAGTGATCCTCAAATGTTAGTGCGCCGCCTGCGTGAAGGGCGGGAATTTTTCTCTTACTTGAAAGAGCGTCGTACCCAAGCAACTGCTAAACCAGAATCAGTAGTTGTTGGTTAGTTGTTGATTATTTTTATGGAGGAATTGACCATAATCCAGCCAAATAAGTTATGAAATCAATTATTAATTAAGTGATTACTGGTATACATATTCAAATACCACATCAAATTCAAGTTTATCTATGACCATCAAGCCTTGGGATGCTCAACTTGCTTATTGGCTAGTTCGACCTCTAAAAGACAGTTGGATAAACCCCAATCATCTCACCACAGTGAGACTTGTGACAGGGTTGGCCGCTGCGGTAGCACTCGCAGTTGGCGATGCCATTTGGGCAAATATTGGAGCAGTGATATTTGCTTTATCCAACTTTCTAGATCATACAGACGGTGAATTAGCTCGTTTGAGTGGTAAAAGCAGCAAATGGGGACATCAGTATGACCTTGCTAGTGACGCCATCATCCACGTCCTTTTGTTTGTGTGTATTGGATATGGTCTTAGGGAGGGAAAATTTGGTTGGTGGGCGTTGCTTATGGGAATAGTATCTGGTGTGTCTGTTGCTTGCATTTTTCATTTGCGAAACCAAATGGAACAGCGTTTGGGTAAAGATGCCAGCCGTCAACCAAATTTCGCCGGGTTTGACATTGAAGACGTGCTGTATTTGTTTCCTATAGTTACCTTACTGGATGGACTAGAGCCGTTACTAATAGCAGCTACAATTGGGGCACCCACTTTTGCTGTATGGGTAATTTGGCAATTTCTGACACTCGCGCAGCCTGAATCAAACTAGTACCGCAAGGCGGAAGTCAAAAGTCAAAAGTATTATGGAATAAGCTGTTTAGGACTTTTCAATGGCCTGCTTATTTCCGTCGTCCTGTACTAGTATAAGCAGGTAGGGGAAACAGAAATGCGATCGCTCTCCCTAAATCCTAGTACCTAATCTTATTCAATGGTGGGATGGTAAAGTTTACCACAGGGTTACTCATTTGGCTAAAAATGAACAGCGTATTGTCTTAACTTTCGAGTACGTCACCGACACCCGCGTGGGTATGCTAAAACGTTTTGTCTCGAATATGAAAGATGCGATCGCCTATTTTGGCTTTCGCCAAGTGTTTCGCTCTTATTCTAAATGGGTAAAAATCGGCTGTTCAGATAGCCTCGCTGGTAATTTGGTGTAGCCACTTAGTATAATTTTCCTATGTTAAGAATTGATTAACAAATATTGTCTTGACCAAAAAACAGTCATTATAAAATACTGGGAAAATTTCTAGATTTCCTAGAGTTTTAGGTTTGTTGGTGACTTGACAATGAAGGCAATTATATTAGCTGCTGGCGTTGGAAGACGCTTAGGTAAAGATGGGCAAACTCAACCCAAATGCTTGCTAAAATTTCACGGAAAATCTTTATTAGAGCGCCATTTGAACTATCTGTGTCATTACCAAATTGATGAAGTGGTAATTGCTGCGGGTTATCAAGCACAAAGAATTCAGGAGGAAATCAAAGCGCTAGGAGCGGAAAATTGGGTCAGTACAGTTTATAATCCTGACTATACCAAAGGTAGTGTCATTAGCCTTTGGACTTTACGTCAACAGCTAGTTGGTGACGATGACATATTATTAATGGATGCAGATGTCTTGTACGATCGCCGCATCATCGAACGACTGGTAAAGACGAATATCCCCAACAGCTTCTTGCTGGATCGTGATTTTGAACCTGGGGATGAACCCGTGAAGCTTTGTGTTAGAGATAATTATTTAGTAGAGTTTCGCAAACAGGTAGCTCTTGATTTAGTTTATGATTTTGCAGGTGAATCAGTAGGATTTTTTCGTTTTGGAAGTGCTGTTGCTCAACGTCTTGCTACTCGCACAGAACAATATGTTGCTGATGGGCTGGATAATGAACCTTATGAAGAAGTAATTCGGGATCTGCTGTTAGAGACTCCCGAAACATTTGGATATGAAGACATCACTGGTTTACCTTGGATCGAAATTGATTTTCCCCAGGATATTCAACGCGCCCAAAACGATATTTTGCCTCAGATAGAGGTCGCAGAAAATCTCTAAAAATATCTTCAATTATTATATAGGTTAAGAAAATTCAGAATAGATGCATCAAATATTTACACCCATTAATACCGCTACAAAATTAAATAAGTGTGCCCAATTGCGGCTATTATTAGAATCACCTCAGCTCGACTTTATTATGGAAGCTCACAATGGGATTAGCGCCCGCATTGTGGAAGAGGCTGGATTTAAAGGAATTTGGGCCAGTGGATTAGCACTTTCGGCTCAATACGGTGTTAGAGATAATAATGAAGCCAGTTGGACTCAAGTTGTAGAAATGCTGGAGTTCATGTCTGATGTTACCAGCATCCCTATTTTGTTAGATGGTGATACTGGTTATGGCAACTTTAATAATATGCGTCGTCTGGTTAAGAAGTTAGAACAGCGAGATATTGCTGGAGTTTGTATTGAAGATAAGCTTTTTCCTAAAACCAACAGTTTCATTAATGGTAGTCGCCAAGCTTTAGCTGATATTGATGAATTCTGCGGCAAAATTAAGGCAGGCAAAGATAGTCAGACAGACCCAAATTTTTGCATTGTCGCTCGACTCGAAGCTTTGATTGCCGGTTGGGATCTTTCGGAGGCAATGCGCCGAGCTGAAGCTTACCATGCAGCTGGAGCAAACGCCATCCTGATTCACAGTAAATCATCGCGTCCTGACCAGGTGCTAGCCTTTGCTAAAGAATGGGGTGGGCGTTCCCCGTTAGTTATTATACCGACTAAATATTACAGCACGCCTACTGGTGTTTTTCGCAAAGCTGAAGTTAATTTGGTCATCTGGGCAAACCACATGATTCGAGCTGCTGTTGCTAGTATGCAAGCGATCGCCCGCGAAGTGAAAGCCAGCGAAACTTTAATCAACATCGAAGATGAGGTTGCTCCAGTAAAGGAAATTTTCCGGCTACAAGGCGCAGATGAACTCATAGAAGCTGAAAAACGCTATTTTAACAACGGGCGACAAAATACCCAAGCGATCGTTCTGGCTGCTAGCAGAGGCCAAGAATTAGCAGGCTTGACGCAAGATAAACCGAAAGTGATGTTACCCCTTGGAGGTAAACCTCTACTCAGGTTGTTGGTGGACAAATTTAAGAAACTTGCCATCAACGATATCACCGTTGTCGCAGGTTACAAGGCAGAAACTATTAATGTTCCGGGCACTAAAGTCATCTGTAACCCAGATTATGAAACAACGGGAGAATTAGCATCCTTAGCCTGCGCTCAAACCAGCTTTGGCGATGAGATGCTGGTGCTTTATGGCGATTTACTATTTAGAAGCTACATCCTGCACGATTTATTAGAATGTCCCGGAGAAATTGTTGCTGTAGTTGATTCTGTGGCGAACAGCAAGTCTGTTAGCGGTTCGCCTGACTACGCCTATTGCTCAATTCCAGACGATTTATCTCTGTTTGGACAGGATGTCAACCTGTTGGACATTTCTAAAACAACACAAACGCAATTAGGGAAATTTAGCGGACGCTGGATTGGGATGCTGCGCCTGCGGAGTCAAGGTAGACAGTGGGTGAGTGAAGCACTGAATGAATTGCAAAAACGACCAGAATTCAACAGTCTGGGTTTGCCAGAATTATGTAATTATTTAATCGAGCAAGGAAAACCGATCAAGGTGCTTTATATTCGCGGTAATTGGTTAGATGTTAATTCTTTAGATGATCTTGACCTTGCTTTTCAATTAAAACAATAGAAAGTGCTCTGAGGTTCATCGACAAAGCTTTGAGGTTCATCGGCGAAGCTTTGAGGTTCATCAACGAAGCTTTGAGGTTCATCAACGAAGCTTTGAGGTTCATCAACGAAGCTTTGAGGTTCATCAACGAAGCTTTGAGGTTCATCAACGAGGCTCTGAGGTTGATCAACAAAGCTTTGAGGTTGATCAACGAAGCTTTGAGGTTCATCAACGAAGCTCTGAGGTTCATCAACGAAGCTCTGAGGTTAAAGTTTTGAGTTCTGAAGCTCAAGTTTCACGTTTTGAAGTCGAAGTGATAATCTTTCCTCCCCACTCCCCATCTCAATTGTCTAAATACCTGAAAATTGCTGTAAATTTTTAATTATGATTCAGGCAGAAGAATTTGTAGAAGCTGCGCGTAATATTGGCTTTGGGTGGTACACTGGCGTACCCTGTTCTTTTCTCACACCTTTTATTAACTACGTCATCAATGACGTTCAACTTAAATATATCTCCGCAGCCAATGAGGGAGATGCTGTAGCGATCGCAGCTGGAGCAGCAATTGCTAGAAAACCAGCTGTAGTGATGATGCAAAACTCTGGTTTAGGGAATGCAATTAACCCGTTAACGTCGCTCACTTATATCTTTCGGATTCCACTGCTGCTGATTTGTACCTTGCGAGGCGATACCAACTTGCAAGATGAACCACAACATGAATTAATGGGGCAAATCACAGATAAATTTCTGGAAACTATGACTGTACCTTGGGAATTTTTCCCCACAGATGCAGCAGAAATAGAACCCGTTTTACAGAGAGCCACAGCTTACATGCAACAGGAGCGCCGTCCTTATGCTCTAATTATGCGTAAAGGAACAATTGCCCCCCATGCCCTCACTCGTTCTTCTATCCCCAAACGAGAAGATAGCAGTAGCACTCATATTCAACAAAGCTTTTTTCGAGATCACAAAGAACAACGAGTTTCTCGCAGCGAAGCATTAGCTCGGATTTTAGAACACATTGATACAGAAAATACTGTAATAATTGCCACAACGGGATACACGGGACGCGAACTCTTTGCTAGTAAAGACAGCGCCAATCATCTTTATATGGTCGGCTCGATGGGTTGCGCTTCCTCAATGGGATTGGGACTATCTTTAGCACGTCCAGACCTCAAGGTAGTAGTGATTGATGGCGATGGAGCAGCATTAATGCGAATGGGTAATTTTGCTACCATCGGCACTTATGGCGGTGCTAACTTGACCCATATTCTTTTAGATAATGAAGTTCACGATTCCACAGGCGCACAAGCCACTATTTCGGCGGGTATTTCCTTTGCCAAAATTGCCGAAGCGTGCGGTTATGGTGTGACATTAGCCGGAGATGATCCCGCTCTTTTAGATGCCTTATTTACCGTAGATGCTAACACCAGACCTAAATTTGCTCATTTAAAAATCCGTCCCGGAACTTTAGAAAAGCTACCCAGACCCAACCTTACCCCAGAAGCCGTTTTACAACGCTTTATGAAACACATTGGTAATTCGTAATTCGTAATTAATAAATTCAATGATTTTACTAAATCCCGGCCCCGTCAATTTGAGCGATCGCGTCAGAAATGCTTTGTTGCGTCCCGATTTGTGTCACCGTGAAGTAGAATTTTCCCAACTTCAAACCAGAATCCGCGAACAGCTACTTCAAGTTTATGGTCTTGCAAGCGGCTGGGCAGCAGTTCTTCTCACCGGTTCTGGAACCGCCGCGATGGAAGCTATGATCAGCAGTTTAGTACCCACAGGCGGTAAATTACTAGTAATTGAAAACGGTGTATATGGCGAACGACTATCTAAAATCGCCAAAATCCACGGCATTAATTACATCACACTTTCCCATCCTTGGGATGCCGAAATCGATATCAACGCTTTAGTCAAACTCCTGGATGAAAACGCCGACATCACCCACCTTGCTGTCGTCCATCACGAAACTACTACCGGTCGGCTAAATAATTTAGCGGAACTTGCGCCAATATGCCAAGAACGCCGCATCAAACTATTAGTAGATGCAGTCAGCAGCTTTGGTGCTGAAGAACTAAATTTTACAGATTGGGGAATTACCGCTTGCGCTGCGACAGCGAATAAATGTCTGCATGGTGTTCCCGGAGTGTCCTTTGTCATCCTGCGACGGGATGCACTGCCGTCAGTAGATACAATCCCCCGCACCTTATATTTAGATTTAGCAACCTATTGCCAGCAGCAAGACCGAGGCAGCACACCTTTTACCCAATCAATACAGACATTTTATGCTTTAACAGAAGCTTTGCAAGAAATGTCAGAAACCGGGGGTTGGCGTGCTAGACACAGCCATTATAACCAGCTTGCCAGCTTAGTCAGAGACGGTTTAGCTTCAATCGGAATTAAACCTTTACTTCCTTTAGGAAGCTCATCTGTGGTTTTGAATGCCTACTATTTGCCAAATAATTTCAGCTATGAGGAGTTTCACGACCAACTGAAAGCACAAGATTATGTCATTTATTCTGGACAGGGTAATTTAGCTCAATCTATTTTCCGAGTATCGACAATGGGAGCTATTACCCACGCTGACATGGAACGCTTTGTTGGTGTTGTTAAACAAATAATTCGTAATTAGTAATTAACGTTAGTTCGATAAACTTATTCCTGCCTTAAACTTTGTTCAAGTCTATCCCTCTCCCACTCGGCTACGGTGTACACACAAGTCCTCAAGAGTTGCCTCACAGGCTTTTGATCCCCCCAACCCCCCTTAAAAAGTGGGGCAGAAACCTCTCAAAGTCCTCCAATTTATCGGAGGATTTAGGAGGATCTACAACATTTTGGTTTTGTACAGAGATGTGTATACACCGTAGCCCACTCGGAGAGGGACGATTTTGCGTAGTAAAACCCGGGAGAGGTCTTACCGAACTCACATCCGACTCATGCAATTACGAATTACGAATTACGAATTATTTTAACAAGGCATCAAAGCATCTAATCTCCCCAGTACAGCCATATCTTCTTCATCTAACTCCGTCGGGATACCACTGCGAATCAATTCCGAAAAGTCTTCATTGGGAACCATCACAGTCAACGTGTACAAGCGAGTAGAACCAGTATTTTTAATCAAATGAGTCCCAGTAGGAGGCACTAATAAACTATCTCCAGCTTTGATCGCGGCGCTTTTGCCGTCACACATAGCGATCGCTTCCCCTTTGAGGACAAAAAACATTTCCACCGCCCATTGATGCCGATTTGGCGGTGTTTGTCCACCAACATCAAAAATTTCAATGCAGCAAGTCAAGGAAGTATTAGCATTTGTCGAATCAAAGATAATTGCTAATCGATTAGAGTCGTTGGGACTGATGCGATATACTTGGTAATCTTTGGTAGATTTGATAACCGGAATTACACAATGAGTAGCGTACATTTGTTTATCCCCTCTGAAGTTCTCGATGGGTATGAAAATTCCTAAAATCCGAGTTCTGAATATTAAGTTGTTAGTTGTATCTCTTCATTCAATTTTAGATTTTAAATTTTGGATTTTGAGATTGAATAATTCAAAATCCAAAATTTAATAAAGTCTGAGATTAAATGGATCTAAACGCGAGAACAAATCTAAAATCTAAAGTTCTTGAGCGTTCGCGTAGCATCCCGTAGGGAAGAAAGATCATTTATGGATGGAATCTAATCTAAAACCTAAAATAGAATTACTCCTCACCCTTTTGCAGCGCTATTAAAAGCCTTTGCGAGTCAGTGACAAAACCGAAGCATTGTTTGACATTGTACAATGTCGCCAGCCAACAATATTCAGGAGAAGTGGTAGCGCTACAGTCTTGAACTAACACACAGTCATATCCTAAGAAGTTGGCATCACATAATGTAGCTAGCACACATTGATCAGCATTAACACCAGCAAAAAATAATGTAGTCTTTCCTAGATTCCGCAAGATACTATCTAATGGTGTATCCCAAAAGCCACTCATGCGGTATTTGTCCACATAAATGTCTTCGGGAATCTGTTCTAGTTCGTCTACTATTGCTGCTGCCCAACTACCTGCCATGAGTACTCTAGCACCATTGCTTGGCAGTGGATCGCCCAATCCTACACCTGCCCCTGTGGGGTCATAGACATGACGCGAACTAGCACTAATATTGAGCAAGTCGGGACGATTCCCCCAATTTACCCAAATGACTGGAACACCAGCCTCACGCAGTTCTGGAAGTAAGTTGTTTAAAGGTTCAATAGGCTGACGTGCCGGAGTTACGTCCACGCCGATATGCGCTAACCAGCCATCAGGGTGACAGAAGTCGTTTTGCATATCAATGACGAGGATAGCAGCTTTTGCCAAGTCTAGACGCAGGGTTTTAGTTTCTGTTGATAAAATAACGCTTTGTGGGGTCTTTTGAGGACGAGTGATATCTGCGATCGCATCATTCACTGTCCACGCATTTGGTGGAACTCCCAATGTCCGAAAAGGCAAATTCATAAAATTGCAATACCCAATGCCATTTTCTATTTTGTAACTTGAAATTCGGTTGAAAGTACAATTACTTAATCAAGGTTAAATATGGTAAATTTCACTATTCAAAATGTTTTAATTGCCGCCAGTGATGATTATGCAAAGGTAGATGTACAGATTGTAAATGGTGCGATCGCTGCGATCGCACCCAATCTACAAGTCATTGGCACAGCTATAGATGGCAAAAATAAGCTACTGCTACCTGGCTTTTTCAACGCCCACACTCACTCATCAGAGATGTGGCAACGCGGGATCATGTCAGTTTTACCTTTAGAATTATGGTTGGCGGAACTGTATGATTTTGCCCCCCTCGATCCCGAACAGGTTTATCTCAGCGCTTTGGGTACTGCGGTGGAAACCTTACTTTCCGGCGGGACGAGTGTGGTAGATCATCTGGTGTTAATCCCCGGACTTGAGTTAGAAACGATCGCCATCGCAACTCGCGCTTACAAAGAAGTTGGAATTCGCGCCTTTATCGCCCCCTTAATTCAAGATGAATCCCTCAGCGCAGGTATCCCATCCGGGGAATCAGCCCAAACTCATGAACCTTATTTTCGCTCAACTGCGGCAACATTGGAAATCATCGAAGAGGCGGTAAGACAATTTCATCGCCCAGATGAGGGCGTGAATATTTTAGTTGCACCAACAGGGATACAATTGTGTACTGATGCTTTATTTCAGGGGTGTGCTGAGTTAAGCGATCGCTATAATCTTTGTCGTCACTCCCATTTACTGGAAACTAGGGCACAGGAAAAACTCGCTCAACAAAAGTACGGTTGTACTGCTGTGGAGCATTTGAAAAGAATTGGATATTTGAGCGATCATACAACACTTGCCCATTGCGTTTGGTTAAATGATGCTGATATCGCCATTCTTGCAGAAACTCAATCTACAGTTGTTCATAATCCCTTAAGTAATTTGCGTTTAGGCAGTGGTATCGCTCCGATTTTAAAATATCGCCAAGCTGGGGTAAATGTAACATTTGGCTGTGATGGTGCTTCGAGTAATGACTCTCAAGATTTGCTAGAAGCCATCAAAATGGGTTCGATTTTACATAATGTTACAGACTCAGATTATCAACACTGGATTACACCCCGACAAGCAGTAGAAATGGCATCTTTAGGCGGTGCAAAAGGATTGAATTTGGCAGATAAACTCGGTTCTTTAACTGTGGGTAAACAAGCAGATTTAGTACTTTATGACCTCACCAACTTATCATTACTCCCCCGTACAGACCCCATTGGTTTGTTAGTTTTAGGTCGTCCTACGAATGTTGTTAATAGTGCTTGGGTTAATGGTAAGCAAATTGTTGCTGATGGCAAAGTTACCACAATTAACGTTGATGAATTGCGGCAAGAGTTATTTAACCGCAGTCAATGGGAGACAAAGCGTAAGTCTGAAACTGTGGCACAAATGGAAGCACATTATCGTACGGTTATGGGATTGTAAAAGATATTAGCCCAAAAAGAAATTATTCTTGCATCAACAAAAACGACTGTGTTTGCTAAAATATCGCGCAGAGGCTGAATGCCAAAGGAAGTATCTGTATGTCAATTGTCATTACCCTTAGCCCAGAATTAGAAGCATTATTACGTGACAAAGCCACTCGCCAAGGTCAAGATGTTAGTCTTGTAGCATCTGAGTTGCTTACCAGTGTCCTAGAGTGGGAAGTACAACAATCAGAGGAGGCAATAAAGGGGATTCAACAAGGATTAGATGATTTTGAGGCAGGACGGTTCCGGTCTTTTCATGAGTTTGCCCAAGAACAGCGTCGCAAGTATAATCTGCCAGCTGATTCATGAAATATCGCATCGAAATTTCCAGTGTGGCGGAGTTTGAAGCAGACAGCGTCTTCCTCCGGTTGTCCCAAGTCACATCCCCTTTAAAGGCAAGTCAATGGTATGCCGAATTGCTACAAGCGATTGATTCTTTATCTCAAATGCCGAAGCGCTGTTCTTTAGCGCCAGAGAACGAGTATTTCAGCCAAGAAATTCGACAGCTACTTTATGGTCGAGGACGCAACTCATACCGCATCCTTTTCACTATTTTGGAGGATCAAGAAGTATCTATGGTGCGTATTCTGCACATCCGACACACTGCACAGCAAATCCTGGGTGAAGATCCTGAAGAACCCAACGCCACCTAACAAATCTCTTGCTTGCATGATATTCAAAAAACCACAAGCAGCTATGGTGGCGAAGAATGGGACATGACACCACATACCATATATCTCTACAAAATTGCCCAAACTGTTAGCGAGAAGTGTAAGGTTCAGCGTTGTGCAGGGGGTACTGCACACGCCCCAAATGATTTTTACACAGTCATTGGCAGCCATATTAGCTTTGGCTACCCGCGTAGGGTAGGGTAATTTTCAACTAGGAGATTCTCATTGCTAGAATCTTCAAAGCTACTGCTTCAGGAACAGGCATCACCGATAATCTATTTCCTTGTCTCACTAACATTAACTCTTCGGCGCTAAACTCCTCTTTGAGTATTGATAGCGATATGGGGTTAGAAAAAGTCTCAACAAATTCTACTACAACTGTTTGCCACCGAGGAGATTCGGAACTTGATTTCGGGTCGTAGTATTTACTTTCTGGCTCAAACTGTGTTGGGTCAGCAATATCTTTTTTCACCACACGCATTAACCCAGCAATATTGGGAGGATTAGTGTTGGAGTGGTAGAAAAAAGCTAAGTCTCCTTCATCCATTTGGCGCAAAAAATTGCGAGCTTGATAATTGCGAACACCGTCCCAGATAGCCTCACTTTGCTTTTGAAGGTCAGCAATGCTATAAGCTTCTGGCTCTGATTTCATTAGCCAATAATTCATTGACACAAATTATGTACAAAAAATAACAAGGGTTTTTTAGACAAGGGGATTTTGCCCCTTGTCTTTGAGATGGTAGCTGGATTTACGCCAAGTTCTACTAGTGAATATTTGACTTAACTGCGGTAAGCTATGACGGCATAAAATGGATCTCCTCCAGCTGCACCCAACCACTGTAATAAATTCGGTAATGTTGACTTATGAACTATAACTTCTGCGGTTGTAAATCCTGGAACTGAGGCGAAGTAAGCTTTGACTAATTCCACTCGCTGTGCTTCTGAAGCCTCCCGCCAAGCTTGAATTGCCTTTTCAAAAAACATCCGGTTAGAAAAGCTGATAATTGCGACACCACCGGGTTTCAGGATGCGGTAAATTTCGGAAAATACTGCTTCTGGATATTGCACATACTGCACAGATACGCAATTGAGAACAGCATCAAAACCTTCATCTGGTAAAGGTAGCTGCGGATTTTCGTTAAGATTTTGCACAAAGTAATGATTTAAGCGAGAATTTCGTGCTAATTCCTCACTATTGAGTCCATGTCCTTCCACATGGTCAAACTGCATCTCTTCTGGTAGATGAGACACCCAACTGCTCATCATATCAAAAATGCGGGTGTTGGGTTTCAGGCGATCGCGATATAAATCCGTTAGCTGTTGAATAAACCCTTCATCTACATGAGTGACGAAGCGGGGATAAGCATAAAACAGCTTATCGTCTGTGTCGTCTAATTTCAGGCGCTGATTCGGTTTTAACTGCATAAATCTCTGTTTTGGAGTACTCTTTCCGAAAATTGCTGCAATTTAAGGTATTTTTTTACAAACACTATGTAACATATTTTAATAACAGCAGGACACATGAATGAGTTTAAATAGCAGCATTCAATTTTTATCAATTCAATGTTATATAAACTACACTTCTTGCAGCATATTTGGCGACAAATCCGTTTAGTCGCATCATTACCCTATTTTAGTTTGTTAGTTTGGATACTTCCATTATTATTATTTACTTCAGGGCACAATAGCCTAATGGCACATGATGAAGGGCTTTACGCATCACGTGCCCGTCTGATGTTTGATTCTGGTAATTGGATAGCTCCTTGGGAAAGGGCACATCATAAAACCCCTGGTCCTTATTGGATAATTGCTAGTTTTTACAAGCTGTTTGGTATCAGTGATACTACTGCGCGTTTTCCTAGTATGATTGCTGGCATTTTTAGCTTATGGCTTGTGTATGAAATCGGCAAAAGTATGCTAGACAAAAAATTAGGTTGGCTAGCTGCTGCAATTTTAAGTGTAGAATTTCTCTGGCTGCAATACTCTCGCTTAAGTACACCTGATCTACCGACGGTTCTCTTGGTACTTTTAGCTATTTTGTCTTTAATAAAAACGGAATTGCATCCTAAATACCGTTATTTGTGGAGTTTTCTAGCTGGTTTTAGTTTAGGTTTAGGCTTCTTAGTCAGAAGCTTTATGATTTTTTTGCCAATTATAGCTTTATTGCCTTATTTAATTTGGGAAAATCGCCGTCATCGTCATCTTAATAACCCAATTTTGTATTTAGGCTTTTTCGTAGGTTTAATACCTACCTGTGTTTGGCTGTGGTTAAGTTGGCGGCACTACGGAAGTCAGAGCTTTCAGGAGTTGTTCAACTTTGTTTTGCAACTAGGTTCTAAAGATAATGCTCAAAATGATCGGCTGTTTTATTTATGGAATATTCCTTTAAAAGCATTCCCTTGGGCTTTTTTCGGACTTTTAGGTTTGTTTTTGACTCTCCGTCGTCCTATTCCTCGTTACCAGTTAATATTAGTTGGGTTTCCCCTTGTCCTATTTGTAGAACTTAGTCTTTTTACAACTCGTTTATCTCACTATAGTCTTTGCCTTTATCCGTTTATCGCTTTGTTTGCATCTGTAGGTTTAAACTGGCTAGGCAATATTTATCAAATAGGAATGACCGGACAATTACCTCTTAAAAAAGGTAAAATAAATGTATTAAATCTTTTTGCAAAGAAGAACCTTCCCCGAAACCTCAGCTATGGCTTTGGTGGGTTAGGAGTTCTACTTGTGATAGCGAGTATTGGCATTTTTAGTTGGGGTAATTCTGATATTCGCAAGTATGCAATTATTGGCTTGGCTATGGGCTTGGGTTGGTTAATTTTACCTGTAGTGTGGATTGGTCGTTACCACTTTGGCAAAAAGTTTCTCACAGCGCGTTATTGGATTGCAGGTTGGTTAATTCCCTGCTGGCTGGCTTTGGCGGCGATGGGTAGCATAGGTCTTTTAAGTGACTATAACCCTGGTTTAAAAACTTTTTTACAACAAAGTGCGATCGCCTCAATTGTCCAATCTCATCCTACCTACTATGTAGATATAGATGCTAAAACCAAAGTACTGTTTAATTTCTATCTTTCTAGTCGCCCTCAACCAGTAGCCTCTATCTCCCAAATACCACCTTTGAGCTATGCTTGGATATATGCTAACCAATCCCCTAAATTATCTCGACCTCACCGCATTATCGGCACTTTCAAAGAGTCCCAGTTGATTCAAGTTATTCCCTAAGGCAGATACAAAGCAACTATTGCTAAAAAAGACCAATTTATTTATAATAGTACGTACGCTAAGTATTGTATTAAATGGTTTCTACATCTAATAATTCCTCAGCTTTAAATTCGTGGCAGCAAAACCTGGCACCATACAATTTGGGTTACAGAATCAAATTAGTCTCACAACTGCTCAGTCGCAAGTTTACTGAGAGGCTAGAACCATTTGGACTTACGCCATTTCATTGGTTGGTGTTGTGTTGTTTGTGGCAAGAAGATGGTTTACCTACTTCTAGTATTGGGGACAAACTCAAACAAGTAGGAGGGACTTTAACAGGCGTACTAGATCGGATGGAAGAACGCGGCTTGGTGCGCCGAGAACGCGACACTCACGATCGCCGCATCTGGCGAATCTGGCTAACGGATGCAGGTAAGGAACTAGAAGCTGTTTTACCCCCAATCGCCGCCGCAGTGCGTGATGAAGCGATGGATGGCATTTCTTTTGCTGACCGGGAACTGTTTTCCCAAATCTTGAATCGAGCGATCGCTAACCTCTCCTAAAGATAGTCCCACAATCACCCGACTGGAGGAAGTACTGTAAAGATTTGTTTTGAGACAATATTACGTATACGAAGGAAATAAGGATTTTTTTCAGGAAATATTACGCATTCTAAATAAAAGACTATTAATCAAATTTATTGAACAAACAAGCGAGTTAAGAATTATGGGCGCTAATACATCTAACGGACGCAACCAAAACAAAACTCTAGTTATAGAAAAAGAATTGATTACTGATTCAGAGACTTTAGAAGTACTAACGGCAGAAGAACCTGAGGTAGAAAAAGAAGTTCCACCGAAGCGGAAAAAACCGATTGGTTTAATTTTGACAGCATTAGGTGTGGGTGCGATCGCAGCAGGTACTTTTGGTTATAACTATTGGCAATACGCCTCTACCCACCAAGAAACAGACAACGCCACCGTTGCCGGAAATATTCACCAAATTAGTAGTCGCATTCCCGGAACTGTAAGTCAGGTGCTAGTGAATGATAACCAACTGGTGCAACCGGGACAATTGTTAGTGAAGTTAGATCCACGAGATTATGAAAGTAAAGTACAGCAAGCAGTAGCAGCCTTAGAGAATGCTCGTGGACAGGCGCAAGCAGCCGAAGCAAATATTGCTTTAAGTTCACAAACCACCAGTGGTAAAACAACCCAGGCGCAGGGCGATATTAGCGGTGCAGTAGCAGCAATTTCTACAGCCCAAGCAGCAGTACAAGAAGCTCAAGCTGGGATACCAGCGGCGCAAGCTGAAGTTAGATTAGCCGAAGCAGGCATTCCCGCCGCGCAAGCGCAGGTAGCACAAGCAAATGCAAATTTGGAAAATGCCCAAGCAGATTACAATCGCTATAACCAGTTGTATCAATCAGGTGCGATCGCTCGTCAGCAATTAGACACAGCCAGGGCTGCTTATAACGTCGCTACAGCACAAAAAAACGCTGCCATTCAGGGAGTAGAACAAGCCCAAGCTAAGTTAGCCTCTGCAAAGGTTGGTGTCGCCAAAGCCCAGTCTCAACTAGCACAAGCACAAGAAAATGTCACCAACGCCCAAGCTAAATTGGCAGCATCCAAGGGAGGATTGCAACAAGCTACCGCAGGCGGACAAGATACAGCAGTAAAACGCAGTCAATACGAAGCGGCAAAAGCGGCGATCGCGCAATCAGAAGCATCGCTAAAAGACGCGCAATTGCAACTATCTTACGCCAATATTACCGCTCCCAGTGCCGGACGAGTCGGTAGAAAAACTGTCGAAGTTGGTAACCGAGTCCAAGCGGGAACACCATTAATGGCGATCGTGGATAACGAATATTGGGTAATTGCGAACTTCAAAGAAACCCAATTAGAAAAGATGCGTCCAGGAGAGCCAGTAGAAATCAAGCTTGATGCTTTCCCTCATCATACTTTTACTGGTCGTGTTGACAGTATTTCGCCAGCTTCCGGCGCTCAGTTTGCCTTATTACCACCGGATAACGCGACAGGTAACTTTACCAAAGTTGTCCAACGCATTCCAGTAAAAGTAGTTTTCGACCAAAAGAGCATTCAAGGGTACGAATCGCGGGTTACTCCGGGGATGTCTGCGGAAGTTGCTGTGGAAGTCAAGTAATAGCAAATTACTTAAAAACACATGAAAAACATCTTTCTTGTTGTAACATCTTCCTACATCTACGGAGAGGCGTAAGAGATGAGGTGAAATGATATTTATGAAAGCAGATTGGTATAAAGCAAGCCTGAGATGAAGAAACCGCTACTACCTGCATTAAAGTCAAAAAACTACCAGTTGTTTTTTGCCGGACAAGGTATTTCTCTAATTGGGACGTGGATGACGCAACTTGCGACGGTTTGGCTAGTTTATGACTTGACCAACTCGCCATTAATGCTAGGAGTTGTGGGATTTTCGAGCCAAATTCCTAGCTTTTTTTTAGCTCCCTTTGGTGGAGTATTTGTAGATCATTTTTCTCGATATCGTACCTTAATTAGTACGCAAGCCTTGGCGATGATTCAGTCGTTAACATTAGCAGTGCTGGCGCTGACTGGTGTGATTCAGGTATGGCATATCATTGCCTTGAGTTTATTCCAAGGATTTATTAACGCCTTAGATGCGCCAGCTCGCCAAGCGTTTGTGCCAGAATTGGTTGAACGCAGAGAAGATTTAGCAAATGCGATCGCCATTAACTCCACAATGATCAATGGTGCGCGATTAATTGGCCCTGCGATCGGAGGTTTACTAATTGCCGGGGTTGGAGCGGCCTATTGTTTTTTAATAGATGGTTTGAGCTACATTGCTGTAATTTCCGCTTTATTGGCAATGAAAGTTAAGCCTTGGAAACACTCGGTAACTAACGGTAATCCCTTGCAAAGAGTCAAAGAGGGATTTATATATGCCTTTAGTTTTCCACCCATTCGAGCTATTTTATTGCTATCAGCTTTAGTCAGCCTTATGGGGCTGCAAAACACTATTTTGGTACCAGTTATTGCAGAACAAGTTCTCAAAGGTGGTGCAGAAACATTGGGGTTTTTGATGGCGGCATCTGGAGTTGGAGCTTTAACGGGTGGTATTTATCTAGCTACACGCCAAACAATCTTAGGAATTGGTAAGTTGATTGCCATAGCTCCAGCAATTTTAGGAATTGGTTTAATTGCCTTTTCTTTATCTCAATTTTTACCACTTTCTTTATTTACAATGTTATTTGTTGGCTTAGGTACAATTCTCCAAATTGCTGCTAGCAACACATTTTTACAAACAATTGTTGAGGATGACAAACGTGGGCGATTGATGAGCTTATACACAATGTCATTTTTGGGAATGATTCCTATAGGTAATTTGTTAGGAGGTTTCTTAGCCAATCTTATTGGTGCTACAAACACTTTAATTATTGATGGTATAGTTTGTATTTTAGGCTCTATCTTTTTTAGCAGACAGTTACCTGCTTTAAGGAAAATAATGCTTCCAATTTATGAGCAAAAGGGCATTGTAATCAGTAAGAGAGCTTAGGATAAAGCCTGCAAAGAGATATAAAAATTTAATAATAATTTTGTTGTTTAATTTTGAAATTAGAAAAATGCTATGACTAATATAGGTGTAATTCGTCAGCAAGCACCACCAGAACGTGTACCACTAAAAACTTGGATTGGTGTATTAGCCAGTATGCTTGGTGCATTTATGGCAGTATTAGATATTCAAATAACTAATGCTTCGCTGCAAGATATTCAAGCAAGTTTAGGAGCAACTTTAGAAGAAGGTTCTTGGATTTCTACAGCGTACCTAGTAGCAGAAATTGTGGTAATTCCTTTAACAGGGTGGTTATCACGGGTGTTTTCTCTACGACGTTATTTATTAGTAAATACTGCACTATTTATTTTCTTTTCTATTTGTTGTGCTTGGTCGTGGAATCTCAATTCCATGATTTTATTTCGTGCATTACAAGGTTTGAGCGGAGGAGTACTAATTCCTACCGCTATGACAGTTGTATTAACGACTTTACCCCAATCTAAGCAATCAGTTGGGCTGGCCGCATTTGGATTTAGTGCAGTTTTTGCACCCTCAATTGGTCCAACATTAGGAGGTTGGTTAACAGAAAACTTTGGTTGGGAATACAACTTTTATATAAATGTAATTCCAGGAGCATTCATGCTAGCTGGCGTTTGGTATGGAATTAAGCAAGAGCGTCCCCAAATTAATTTACTGAAACAAGGTGATTGGTGGGGAATTATTGCAATGGCTATTGGATTAGGTTCCCTGCAAGTTGTTTTAGAAGAAGGTAGCCGCAAAGATTGGTTTGGTTCAGCGTTGATTGTGCGCTTAAGCGTGATTGCAGTAATTTTTTTGGTGATATTTTTCTATATTGAATTAACTCGAAAGCAACCATTTATTAATTTACGGCTTTTATTTAGGCGTAACTTTGGTTTAGCCAGTATTGTCAATGTCTCGCTGGGAATAGGATTGTATGGTTCAATTTATATTTTACCGTTGTATCTTGCCCAAATTCAAAAATACAATGCGCTGCAAATTGGTGAAGTATTAATTTGGGCTGGTATTCCCCAATTATTTATTATTCCTCTCATACCCAAATTGATGCAACGCATTGATGTGCGGTTAATGGTGGCCGTTGGTGTAACTTTGTTTTCCATCAGTGCATTTATGAACTCTGGAATGACTAATCAAACTGGATTAGATCAGTTACGATGGTCACAATTTGTGCGTGCAATGGGGCAACCCTTAATTATGGTACCGCTAACTTCTATTGCCACTGCTGGGTTAAGCCCAAAAGAAGCAGGATCAGCGAGTGGTTTATTTAATATGATGCGGAATATGGGCGGTTCTATAGGTATTGCATCTTTAGCAACTTTATTGACTAATAGAGAGCAATTTCACTCAAATAGATTAGGTGATGGGATCTCTTTATATAACCCAGAAACTCAACAGCGAATTGACCAAATGACACAGTATTTTATCAGTCGAGGAGCAGATTTAAGTACAGCACAAAACCAAGCGATCGCATCCATATCTAATATAGTCCGCCGGGAAGCATTTGTGATGGCTTTTAACGATTGTTTTTACTTTATTGGTATTGCATTGTTAGTCAGTGGCATTGCTATTTTATTCTTCAAAAAGGTGAAGGCAACTGGTGGTGCTGTTGCTCATTAGATTTGTTGTATGAGTTAAAATGTTTGATAAAACTATTAAGGTACTAAAATGGCCATTAGCCAAAGTGAGTACTATATCTCCCCAGAAGAGTATCTAGAAGGCGAGAAAGTAAGTGAAATCAAACACGAGTATATTGATGGGCAAGTCTACGCAATGGCAGGGGCAAGTGATGCTCATGTCACAGTTAGCATGAATATATCTATGCTGTTACGAAACCATCTCCGGGGTACTGGTTGCCGTGTCTACATGTTAGATATGAAAGCACAAATTGATCTGATAAATCGCTATTTCTATCCTGATGTAATGGTAACTTGTGATACAAGAGATAGAGAATCTGAATATTTTAAGTCTCATCCTTGCTTAGTTATTGAAGTGCTTTCTGAGTCAACAGAAGGCTATGACAGAGGGAAGAAATTCGCCAGCTATCGGCACTTAGAATCATTACAAGAGTATGTGCTAATTTCACTAGACCAAATGAGTGTGGAATGCTTCCGTCGCAATGAGGAAGGACATTGGGTACTTTACCCTTATGGAAAAGGAGAAGAAGTACATTTAGCTAGCGTTGATTTTCGGTGTGCGATGGCAGAAATATATGAAGATGTAGTGCTTGGAGGTGGTGAAAATAAAAATTAATAATCTACATCCAAAGCAGACTACATCATTTAAAATTTAAAATCTAAAATTCGGGGATGGAATAGCGTTAATATTGGCTACAAATTTGCTTTCGAGACTTTTTCAATTTGCCCAGTAAAGTATGCTTCTTCATGTTTGAGTTGTTGTGCTAGTTCCAACCCTTTTTTAAAAGCTGTTAGTGCTTGAGGAAACTCTTTACGTTCTAGATACAATTGCCCAATTTGGTCATAAGCTTGCATCATTCCGTAAAAATTGGCTGCTTGCGACTCTGTCTCCACAAGAATTTGACTAGCCTGCAAAGCCTCATCTGTTTGTCCTTGAGAACGGTACACCGCAATTAACTTCTGCAAAGCTTCACCAGCACGAGTATACTCCTTTAATTGCCAAGCAGTAGTATAAGCTTCTTGATAATTATTAAAAGCTTCTAGTAGTAAGTTCGGATTTTCCTTTGCCAAAGATTCGTAATTTGAAGCGATCGCTAGCTTTAATTCTGGTATTTCAATAAGATTATTTTCATTGACATAAATTTCTACTAATCTATTCAGTACATTCAATGACTGCTGCGGTTGTCTTGTCTGCTCATAAATGTAAGCCAGCCGTTGCAGATATGTTACCTCATTTACACGTTCGTTTTGAGAAGTAGCTAAACCCAATAATTCTTCGTAAACTGGGGCAGCTTTGGGATAATCAAACCAACTCAAATGTAGTTCCCCAATTGTCTTGAGGTTTTCTACTACTGCTGTTGTATTTTTTTGCTCTCGCACCACTAATAAAACTTGGTCGAAAGCTTCTACAGCTAGTTTAGGCGATCGCAGATTTTGGTAAGCTTGACCTAGCGATCGCCACAATTCTAGATCAACTTGGGCAGTTCTTTTTTTAGATTGTGCCTGCTTTTGAATTGCTTGCAATCGCTGCGTAATATATTGTACTTCTTGTCCATCATTTTGCTTCCAAGCGATCGCTCCGACTCGTGATAGTGCTTGCACTTCTGCTAATGAACCTAAAAAGCGCCGCAAGCGAAGTTCCCGGTTCCAAATTTCAAACGCCGCCACTTGATCTCCTGCTTGCAGTTTCGCTGCTGCTTCTTGATTTAACGCATCCAGCGCTGGTTCTAACTTTTGCTGTTCTTGGAGAGTTAATGGCTGTTTATCCTTGGGCAAACGTGGTAGTAGTGGATCGGGTGTGGTAATTTCTAGGGGATTAGGAGGAAATTTATCAGGAAGTTTGCGCTTTTTAGTCTGTGCCAGCGTCAAGGAACTGCTAAATACTATAGCAGCAGTCACAATCACAATTAAGCGCTTGAGCATGGGTACTTTACCTTACCTTGAGTTAGTTCCATGAGGTAATTATCCCCATGTCCTATTATTTTTACCTTATTCCAGCCATTCCGAAGCGTCACTGACTCAAGAAAGCAAAAAGACCAGGGGAAGCAAGATTTGTACCGAGACTGCTTACAGCAAGGTACAAGGTGTCAATAATCAAGCCCATACTTTGAAGTATGGGGCATTGCCGCGCCCCTACCTGCGTTATTTTTTACCTGAAAAACGCTGTATTTCTTGAAATCTCTAATATACAGCAGTTTTCTTTTGCATGAGGTACAAAGTCACTGGTTTTGAGGCAGGAGGCAGAAGGCAGGAGGCAGAAGAATAATTTGATTTGTGAATCCTTGGTTCTGTACTTCATTTAGCTGCAAACTGCTGTATAAACAGGCTTACCATAAACAATTTTAAGCTTCATTACTCAATCCCAAAGCAGGAACCAAAATTCGTCCGTTGTAACCTGCTTGGTTATATTGTTCAAGGACATGAGTTGCAATACCTTTGCTCTGGCCTGATCTAACCAAAGCTACACTTGCCCCCCCAAAGCCTGCACCCGTCAGTCTCGCACCAAACACTCCTTCTGTTTTCTGCAAAATATCTACCAATATATCTAGGGCAGGCACTGAAACTTCATAATCATCTCGCAAGCTGGCATGGGAAGCATTCATTAATTCGCCAAAGCGCTCAGATGTTACTCCTTGCAATACTTCCAAAACGCGGTTATTTTCTGTAACTACATGACGGGCACGACGCCGTAGTGGTTCAGGTAATGTTTCTGTTAGATTAACATCAGTAATATCTCGCAATGCCTTAACTTTGAGCGATCGCGCCGCCTCCTCACACTCAGCGCGACGCTGGTTATAACCGCTACCTGCAAGTGTACGCGGTACACCGCTATCAATAACCAAAATCTCCGCTTTCTCAGGCAAAGGCATCACCCGACGTTCTAAAGTCCGAGTATCTAAAAACAAGATATGCTCAGTGTCAGCCAAACTAGAAGCCATCTGATCCATAATGCCGCATTGCACGCCAGCATATTGAATTTCTGCTTGCTGGCCAAATTGGGCGATTTCAACATCATCAATGGGAAGGTTCAGAAGTTGGCGTAATGCCCGGAGGGTTGCCACTTCCAAAGCGGCGCTGCTAGACAAACCCGAACCCATAGGAACCGACGATTTGACGTACACACAAAGCGATGGAATTGTATATCCTGCTTTTTGCAAAAGCTCAATACAACCAAAAATATAACTGGCAAATCCAGACGGCTGATGATTAATATCTGAAATGCTCACTTGCTCATTTAAATTTTCCGAGTAAAAGTGATGTTGGCTATCGCTACTAAAACCTAGCTGTACCGTTGTACCTTGAGGAATCGCAGTTGGAAGAACGAACCCATCATTATAGTCGGTATGTTCGCCCAGTAAATTTACTCTTCCTGGTGCACTGGCTTGAGTTTCAGGTGGTTTACCGAATACTTCTTGAAAATCCATAATTTTTAATTATATAAAGGTACAGGGCGCAATCTTCCTTCTACCTCAACATTAGGAAAACTTGGATCAAAAGTTAGGTTTTCCAACTTTCCATCCTCCAGAATCACAAAAGTATCTTCAACCTTCGCCCCTCGTAAACTGGGATTCCAAGCGACAGCAATACCTTCTGCCAAAGTATCAGTAGTGCTTGGATTTGCTACGATTTCTCGCGCTAAATATCCAGTGGTTCCTCCCTGGTGATGTTCAAGGATGGCATTGGGAAATCCATGCTGTTCATAAGCTTGAGCTAGTGCGTGATAAACTCTGTCCAAACTGGTTCCAGGTTGGCACACATTTAAAACTACTGCTTCTATTTCGCGCACATGAGAATGCAATTCGGCTTGTTCGTTTGAAAGCGCACCAAAACAAACAAATCGAGTCAGATTTGCATATAAACCGTAACCTCTAGCGCAAAATACCAGCATCGCTTGCCGCCCAATCTGTTCTGCTGTGGCTGTAGCATGACGGTATAGCGGCAAACGCCTCTCACCCGCTACCAGTGTCAGTGCCGGATGCAAGCCTTTCGCCCATAATGCCTCTGCACCCGCACCTGCTAACTGATATTCTGTCCAGGTTGGCTTGGCGGCTTTGAGTACTTCTGTCATTGCCTGACTAGCTTTTTGCCCAACTTGGCGATATCGCTCTAATTCACTTGACATCATAACCCGTTTATGGTTTTGCAGAGATGGGGGTAATGGCTGTTCTAAATTGGAGATGGGGCGATCGCTAACTGTTCTTCCGCCGCCAGTTGCATCACGAACAAAAGACTCACGCGCGGCAGCATCAGCCCAAGGGTTAATATGCATCTTAAAATTAGCAGGCAGTTCTTCATCAATAAGACGCTGCCCTTCAATTTCATCCGTTAATACCCAAGCATCATCAATAGTTACTAATACTTCTGCTATACCAGTTTCAGCAGTAAGCAGCACAGTGCTAGAAGCGCCACCTGTCCCCCAGGCAAACCAGTCTGTACCGCGCAAACGCACGCCTTGCACTTCGTTTTCACGCAAGGTTTGCCTGATTAACTCTAGCTTTTTGGAGACCTCTTCGTTCATAGGAAAAACACGGGATAGATACAGATGATTATCAAACTTATCTACGTCTGTCTGCGTCTGTCTAAGGGTCACTTTCCCTTTCTCGATACGTGAAATATGGCTTTACGCTACGTTGAGACTTTGTGCAATATCAGCTTGCTTCTTTTTTGCCATTCTTGCGAATATGAGTTGATTCACACTTTGGACATTGCATAGCGATGGCTACGCCCGTTGCAGGCATCGCTTGAATTCATACTTCAATTATGCAACGCCGAAAATTGGTTCGCGAATCTAGCCTGAAGTAGAGAGTCAGGAGGCATCTTTATTCTGGCTCCTGACTCCTCAAAACCTTAAAAGTGAAACTTAAATGGCTATTGGCTTAATAACTAGTTATTGAATAAATCTAAATCTGTGACAGCACCAAGACTGCTAGAAGATACTAATTTGGCATATTTCGCCAATACGCCTTTAGTGTAACGTGGTGCAGGAGGTTGCCAATTAGCACGACGACGGGCTAATTCTTCTTCAGATATATTCAACTGCAAGAGGCGTGCAGGTGCATCAATAGTAATACTATCGCCTTCTTCTACAAGAGCGATCGCACCACCAACGGCGGCTTCTGGAGCAACATGACCAACTACCATGCCATAAGTACCACCAGAAAAGCGCCCATCAGTAATTAATCCCACCGCATCACCCAAACCAGCCCCGATAATTGCCGAAGTGGGAGCCAACATTTCTCGCATTCCAGGGCCGCCCTTAGGCCCTTCATAGCGGATAACCAAAATATCACCAGCTTGAATTTTACCCGCCAAAATTGCAGCTAAAGAGGCTTCTTCCGATTCAAACACTCGTGCTGGACCGGTAATGACTGGTTTTTTCACGCCAGTAATTTTAGCGACAGCCCCTTCTGTTGCCAAATTACCTCTGAGGATGGCTAAATGTCCTTGGGGATACATCGGGTTATTCCAAGTCCGAATTACATCTTGATTAGCAGATGGTTCTTCGGGGATATCTGCTAATATCTCTGCAATGGTTTGTCCGCTAATTGTCAGGCTATCACCATGTAATAAATCATGCACAAGCAGCATCTTCATTACTTGGGGAATGCCACCAGCTTTATGCAAATCTGTAGCGACATATTTACCACTTGGTTTTAAATCACACAAAACCGGAACACGGGCGCGGATGGTTTCAAAGTCATCTATGGTTAACTCTACATTAGCGGCGCGGGCGATCGCTAAAAAATGCAATACTGCATTGGTCGAACCACCTACCGCCATAATCACAGAAATGGCATTCTCTATAGATTTGCGGGTGATAATTTGCCGGGGCAAGATTTGTTTCCGAATGGCTTCGACTAATACAAATGCCGATTTTTCGGTACTGTCGGCTTTTTCGGCATCTTCGGCTGCCATTGTTGAAGAATAGGGCAAACTCATCCCCAGGGCTTCAAATGCTGAAGACATGGTGTTTGCGGTGAACATTCCCCCGCAGGAACCAGCCCCAGGACAAGCCCGACTTTCGACTTCTAATAATTCTTTGTCGTCAATTTTTCCAGCACTATATTGACCAACAGCTTCAAAAGAACTGACAACTGTTAAATCGCGTCCGTTGTAGTGACCGGGTTTAATTGTACCACCGTAAACAAATATTGCAGGGATATTCATCCGAGCGATCGCTAGCATTGCCCCTGGCATATTTTTATCACAACCGCCAATCGCTAGCACACCGTCCATACTTTGCCCGGTACAGGCGGTTTCAATGGAGTCGGCAATCACTTCTCGCGACACGAGGGAATATTTCATCCCTTCAGTTCCCATCGAAATCCCATCGCTGATGGTAATCGTGCCGAACATCTGCGGCATTGCCCCGGCAGATTTAATCCCAACCTCTGCCCTTTGTGCCAGCTGATTTATCCCCATATTACAGGGAGTGATCGTACTGTAGCCATTGGCAATACCGACAATAGCTTTATTGAAATCTTCATCTTTAAAACCAACTGCACGCAGCATAGCTCGATTAGGCGATCGCTGCACCCCTTGCGTCACTACTTGGCTTCTCAAATTCTCCGACATCGTTACATCATCCTCTGGTTTCCATGTATGAGTATCATAGATAGCAACTTTTGAAATGTCCAATATATATTTATGAATAATTGAGACTTATAAAATATCAAAACTATGGAACTGCGACACCTGCGCTACTTCATTGCTGTAGCTGAGGAGCTGCACTTTAGTAAAGCCGCAGAGCGACTTCACATTGCTCAACCTCCCTTAAGCCAACAAATTCAGCAGTTAGAAGCAGAACTAGGGGTAGAACTTTTTCAACGTAAAACCAAACGACAGGTGCAACTAACGGAAGCCGGACAAGTATTTTTGCAAGAAGCTTATCAATTGTTCGCTCAACTGTCCAAGGCAATTGATCTGACTCAACGGATAGGTAGGGGTGAGAAAGGAAAACTACGAGTAGGTTTCACCAGCCTGGTAACTTACGATTTGCTGCCTGTGATTTTGCGGCGGTTTCGAGAACAGTTTCCAGAAGTGGAGTTAGTGTTGCAGGAATTAACGACAACTCAGCAAGAACAAGCGCTATTCAATCACCATATCCATGTAGGTTTTGCCCATCCACCTTTAGAAGACAATACTCTCAATCAAGAATGCATTCAACAAGAAGGACTAATTGTAGCTTTACTAGAAACTCATTTATTAGCTAGACAAAAAAATATTTCAGTGCGATCGCTCTTGAACGAAAATTTTATTATGTTCCCCCGCCATTTGGGACCAGGACTTTATGATCAAATCTTGAGTCTTTGCCAGCAAGGAAATTTCAGCCCAAAAGTGACTCAAGAAGCAATCCAAATGCAGACAATTATCGGGCTAGTGTCAGCAGGAATGGGGATTGCGATCGTACCGTCTTCTTTGCAAAATCTTCAAAGGGTTGGGGTAGTTTATCGCACTTTAGAAGAAAAAACACCATTAGTAGAAACGGCTGTAGTGTGGCGACAAGAGGATATGACACCTGTTTTACAGGAGTTTCTACAAATTGTCAGAAGTGTCTGTGGTTAATTAGTCAGTTCAAAAGGTGATCATTTCTCCTAAGAAGATTTAGCAGATTGATTGCTTTATAAGTTGCAAATCTAATGTACAGTTTTTCGTAAATGATATTGAGGGAAAAACGTGGAATTTCAAAAGTTATTGTATATTTTTATTTTAGTAAAGATTGCTACATTTACTCTAAGTATACCTGTATTTGCTCAAATCACACAGATTCCCTCCAATTCTTCCCAGTCGAGTTGTCGTGCAACTAAAGTAGCCACTCCAATTTTTAAAGAACCTTCAACATCATCTAATGCTATCAGAATATTGCCGGCACAAACAAAGATTTCTTTAGCATTTATACCAACTAGTGGAGATAGATTTGTCAGAATTAAATCTCCAAATTCCGGGTTTATTCAAACTGCTGTGCTGAAATTTTGTCAGACGAATAAAAACCCTCAACCCCTGCGGAATAAACCCACTATTGGCAGTGAATGTCGGCAAATTGTACAAACTGAAACTATACGTCGCCAACCAAATACAAAAGGAGATTTTATTACGACACTTTATCCAAACACAATCGTGTTTGTGAACTTGGTTACAGGTAATAGAGGTAATGTAGTTAAGTCATTCAAATCTGAAAATTACATTTGGGTAGAAATCGATCTTTCTAGAAGTTTCCCTGGAGAGTTATCCGGTAATGGCTGGATAGCCAATACTGACTTAGTAAATACTCCTCGATTAAGCAGTCTGGCTTATTGTAGTTAGTAATTTATTTCGCTCTATATCTTCACTTAATACAGCATGGCGTAAATAAACAGACCATTGAAAATTTGCAAGGGATACGGAATAGTATTGGTAATTTATGTGTAATAAAGTACGACGTATTGTAATGTAAGAAGGTAGCCTATTTTTGGATTTTAAAAAGCATGGGTGGCAAATTAATTGTATTTGAAGGGGTGGAAGGCTGTGGCAAAACCAGCCAAATGCAGCTTTGTTGTGAGTGGTTGGAAAGCCTGGGTGTTTCTGTGCTAGTAACTCGTGAACCAGGGGGAACAGAGTTAGGCTTACATCTTCGCCGCTTGTTACTAGAGAAGGCAGAGGATAAACCAGTTGCACAAGTAACAGAACTTCTATTGTATGCTGCTGACCGATCGCAACACGTTGAACAAGAACTTAAACCAAATCTCGCAGCAGGGAAATATATTTTATGCGATCGCTACACTGACTCTACCATTGCCTACCAAGGATATGGTCGCGGTCTTAACATGAGTTTAATCAATCAGCTTAATTATATTGCCACTGCTGGTTTAGAGAGTGACTTAACTATTTGGCTAGATGTCGATGTCGAAGTAGGGCTAGCCCGTAAACGGGGAGATGGAGTAGGATTAGACCGCATTGAACAAGAAACAATTGCTTTTCATCGGCGCGTTCAGCAAGGATACGCAGAGTTAGCAGCATCTTATCCCTCAAGAATTGTGCGGGTAGATGGTACCTTGAGTAAAGAAGCTGTGCAACAAGTAATTCAAGGAATTTTGCGCGTCTACCAAAACAATTAAAAATAGAAAATTACTTAGAAAGTTTAAGTGAATTTCGGATTTAGAAGTGCATTAATTGGTATAATATCTCCATTAAATGTAACCAAAGCCTCTTACTTTCTATATATTGATTATATCTGAAGCGATCGCTAGAAATAAGTCGTCAATATTCCAAATATTAAGCTATTTTCTTAAAACCTCATATTCATCAGTAAAAAGGTCAAAAAGCAAAAGCGATCGCTCCTTTAAACTAAAGTGCGATCGCTAATTTTTAAACTACCAAATACAGCTTAAGCAGTAACAGGTTCTAACAATTTAATATCAGAGAAGATAAATTCCTGAATAGATACTTGTCCTGCTATCTCGGTGCGAATCTCCCGACGATTTAGGATGAAATAGTCACCTACTTTTTCATATTCATCAACAAATTCGCTTCTACCGCCCTTTTGTTCCCCAGTCTTGGGATCATGGTAAACAGAGTCATAGGTATGGGACAGGTAGCCTTCCCCGGTATCGTGACTGGTGAAGGTGTCAATTGTCACGTATGTACCGTGGATTAAACGGTGAACATGACATACTTCATTATTGCGGACTTTGTATTTATCGCCTTCAGCCTTACCACCCATTAAAAGCTCAACCGCACCAGTTTCGTCAGTTTTACCATAGCTAAACGTATTGGCGCTGTGGGTGTCTTCAAAGCTGCGGCGGACGCGGTGGATTGCTATCTCCCAGGCTTGACCATGAATTGCTTTCTGGGCTGGCTCGTCATCTACATCCAAAACTTCGGCTTTCAGATTGGCAGTGATTATAACTTTGCCTGTAAACACTTTGTCATCATGCTTAAAGGTAATATTTGCGGTATAACCAGGGAAATTTTTGTCCCAAGTGTAGCGGTTCTCATAAGCAGCCCGGAAAAGTTCCTGAGCAGAGAGTTGTGTAACTGTCATGTGCTTCTCCTAGTCGCTACTGTAATTAGCGTTTTAGTTTCCTTGGTATTAGCATAGAAGTAATTGTTGAGGCTTGGATAGTCCCCAACTGGGTACACTTATGGTTAATTCTCTCCACGCTGTGTTTCATGCGATCGCCAATGTCCAAAATGAGCAAGAATTAAGGCTAGCTCTCACGGATAGAATTGGTGAGCATTTTGGCGTGCAAAATTGGGGCATTTATCTCTTAGATGAGCAACCAACGGCTGAAATTGATGTTCAGGCCATTCCAGCAGTATGCTTAGAAAGCAATCCAGTCGGGCGTTACGTGGTTGAGCGTCATGCTCCCGCCCATGAACAGTTATTATTATCACCAAAAGACTGGAAGCATTTTTGCTCACGTTCTGACCACGAACACGTAATGACTGGGCCAATTGTTTGCGATGGTCGTCTTGTCGGAACCCTTAACTTGGCTCGTGACAAGGGAAATCCTGCTTTTAATGGCAACGATTTAGCTGATTTGAGTGCCTTATGCATCCATTTATCAGCAAAAATGGCAACTCTACGGACAAAACCAAAAATATCCAATTCCCTTTTAGTAAGTCCCCTAACAGCGCGTGAGTTACAAATTGCCGAGTTAGTGGCACAGGGGTTAACAAACGCGGAAATTGGGGAAAAACTTTGGATTACGCAAAATTCAGTTAAACAAGCTTTGAAGAGGATGTTTCGTAAGCTGAAAGTTTCAGCGCGTGCAGAAATGGTAGCAAAGCTACAAGATATACAAGTTTCTTGACACTCTGCTTAATACAGCAGTTTTCTTTTGCATGAGGTACAAAGTCACTGGTTTTGAGGCAGGAGGCAGGAGGCAGAAGGCAGAAGAATAATTTGATTTGTGAATCCTTGGTTCTGTACTTCATTTAGCTGCAAACTGCTGTAAACACACAGTAGGGGCGTACAGCTAGCTGTGCGCCCCTACTAAAGGACTATATTTTATCCAACTGAGAAACGCTACAATCTAATATCTGCAAGGGTAAGCGCGTTACCCAAGTATTACAATTCGGTGGTTAAATACCAGCGTTTCTATTATTACTTTTTACATTGGCGAAAAGTTATTAGTACTTGCTGCCAATAAAACATTGTTACGCACTTAGCGTCCAACTTGGTTTGAGACATTTTTGCCTGCTTGTGCCGCACTGTCGCCTACATCACTAGCAGTTTCTTTAGCGCCCTCTACGTATCCACCTCCAAACTCTTTAAAGGCTTCTCCTGACTGTTGCCCAATCTTCTGAAGTCTTTCACCAGGAGAATCTTCGGTTTCACGAGCATCCTTAAACCACTGCCCTATTGTTTTCGGTCTTTGAGAATCATTTTGTTCTATCTGTTCTTTGACTCTCTCTTTTAAACCTTGGTCATCCTGCCCATAAGCAACATTCGTTGTCAGCACTAGAAAACCAACTAGGACAACAGCCAAAAAACTTTTTACCTGAAGTCCTTTAAGTAGGGAATTGATTTGACCAATCGTCTTAGAAATGAGATTTATCATGCCAATTAGCTTATTTTTTGAGTACAAATAAACATTAACTATAAAAAGTTAATTATCCTTCTAGCAAAAGACATATTTTAGTTATACAAAAGAAAGAGTTTTTAAATCTTGGGGAAGAGGTGATTTGTTAGATAGATGGCAATACGCCTTCGTAGACTCGCTTTCTCTATTCTCTACTTTTCTCAATCCACTAAAAAAATCATTATGTTAAAAAAACTACAACAACTCCAAGCAATTATCGCTTCCAGAAACTCAGAAAATTTGGGTGATATTGCCATTCTTAAATCTGATTTCTTCGGTGCTAAAGTTTCTCCAACAGTTGCCTCCAAACTGCAATCAGTAGTGGGATATTATCCCGTAATTGATTTGAACCAATTAAGTCAATATCCTCAAGGCTCTTTTGGGCGAGAATATGCCAATCATATGCGAGCAAATCAGCTAGAACCATTAAATATCAGTCCTGAACTAGAAGACATTGCCAAACGTAATCTATTTGCTCTGCGATATTTAGTCACCCACGATATTTTTCATGTATTGCTTGATTTTGACACCACCTATGCAGGAGAAATTGGTGTACTTGCTTTTGCTGCTACACAAAACTACAGTAAATCACTCCAAATCGGTTTGTGCTTGGCTAAATTGCTCTATCCAATCTTGGCTCCCCAACAAATAAAAGGAATTTTCGCTAACCTAGCAAAAGGGCGAGAATTAGGTAAAAAAGCTGATTTTCTGTTGGGCTACCGTTTTGAAGAGCATTGGGAAGAACCAATTGACAATGTAAGAAAACGGTTGGGATTACCATAAATTTCCGCAACTCATCCGAAAAAAGTATTTTTATGCTCAATAACAGCTTTTTTAGGTATCTCGCTTTCTATTGGTAAATCATCCTTGAGATTCCTTAGACTGACAAATGTAGCACTAAATACATTTTTAATGCTACATTTAGTTTTTAATACAGATACAATCCAAAAAAACATATATCGCTGGTTAGAGGAATTATCTATCTTAAGATATAGATTTTAACGGATATACCTAAATAGCTACTAATAACAATCAATAGTTACACAACTTTTAGGCTAGAGACATTGTTTGTCTGACTTAGTGGATTTATCCCGTAATCCTTAGATACAGCAGTTTGCTTTTTAAGTGAGGTACAAAATGCAGGACTCAAAATTAGATATAAAGAGTTTCTACCTTCTGCCTCAAAACCCGTAGCTTTGTACTTGATACAAAGGAAAACTGCTGTATTTTAAGGGATTACAAATGACAAGTTAATCCACATTTTTTCCTCAATATAATAACTGGTAAGTGGAAAGCTAAAGGATGAAGTACTGGATAAGGAAATTAGCAATCTGTATAGTATTATTGTATAATTTGTTATTATCAAGTGATTACGCAGAAGCAAACCAACTTTCAAAGATTGATGTACAACAGTTAAATGCACTCCCATTTATTGAAAACTTGGCAAGTGCTGACAATAATCTTGCTCAGAGTAGAAAAGAAGATTTTCGCCGATTTAGTGAAATAGTCAAAAATACAGAAAAACTAGAGGGACTCTTTACACTTTATTGCAGTGAGGATTCAGGAAAAACTTACTTAGAAATTAAACCAGAACAGCTAAATAAAAATTATTTAGCTATAGTGACATTGGAATCGGGGGTGGGGGAAAGTGGAATTTATAGTGGATTACCTCTTTCTGATTTTCTATTTTACTTTCGACGAGTAAACAATAGATTACATTTTGTTGCTCGTAATGTAAAATTCCGCGCAACCAATAGACCAGAACAGCGATCGCTTGCTCGTTCATTTAGCGACTCAGTTCTTTATTCACTCGAAATAGATACTATTGATCCACGCAGTAAAAATATTCTAATCAACCTAGATGAACTGCTAATGCAGGATTTTCCCGGATTAACTCCTCTATTAAAATACTCTTTACAGGCTGATTACCACTTGGATGTAAGCAAGTCATATTTTGGTGATGTTAACAGCTTCCCAGAAAACGTAGAAATTGATTCAATTTACGGTTTTTCATCACCAGAAGGAGCCAACTTAGTCACCTTACCTGATAGTAGGGCATTGACTCTGAAGGTACACTACAGTTTTTCTCAGCTTAGAGAAAACACTGGTTATATTCCCAGACTTGCAGATGACAGAGTGGGATATTTTATTACTGCTTTCCAAGATTTCTCTAATAATAATGCTCACGAATCATTTGTCCGTTACATCAATCGTTGGCATCTAGAACCATCTGATCCTAACGCTTCCTTATCTCCACCCAAAAAGCCAATTGTGTTTTGGATTGAAAATGCTGTACCACTAGAGTACCGCGATGCGATTCGTGAAGGTGTTTTGATGTGGAACAAAGCATTTGAAAAAGCCGGATTTCAAAATGCTATTGAAGTGCAGCAAATGCCAGATGATGCTGATTGGCAACCGGCAGATGTACATTACAACACTATTCGCTGGTTCAATTCTTTAGATGCAGGTTTTGCCAGAGGGCCAGTGCGCGTCAACCCATTCACCGGGGAAATATTAGATGCAGACATTATTGTGGATGCCAATATGGTGCGTTCAATTCAGCAAGAATATCACGCACTGATGGGAGCAAATTCATCTTTTACAGATGGGCATTTTTCCCAACTCGGCAAAAACCCATGCTCAGGTAATTTATCTGCAATGTTCTCAAAAGGTTTTAAAGCTTTTCCCGAACAACATTTAGTAGACAATGACTTCTGCTATAGCATGGAGTCTTCAGATCAAGCCGCAATGGGAGCGTTGGTATTGTCAATTTTGCCAAACACTACACCCAGTAGTGAAACAATGAAGGAGTATGTGCATCAATATTTGCGTTCTCTTATTGCTCACGAAGTCGGGCACACTCTCGGTTTGCGCCACAACTTTCACGGCAGCACTATGTTAACACCCGAAGAATTAAATAATACAGAAATCACTCATACCAAAGGTTTAGCGGGTTCGGTAATGGACTATCTACCTGTGAATATAGCACCACAGGGAGTACAACAAGGTGACTATTTCCCAGGAGTTGTTGGGCCATACGATGAATGGGCAATTGAGTATGGTTATAAAAGAAGCCCATCAGTAGCACTTGAGGGAATCATCCCAGAATCAGAAAAAAGTTTTTTGGAGCAGATTGCCCTGGTGTCGCCTCAACCAGAATTATCTTATGCAACTGATGAAGATATTTGGGACATCAATCCTTTGGCAAATGTTTGGGATATGAGTAGTGATGTACTACTTTATTCGCAGTGGCAAATGAATAATGCCCGTTTTATGTGGCAGCACCTTGATAAGGGTGATCTATCGAAAGGAGAAAGTTATAGTAATCTACGTCTTAGATTCAATAGAGTACTTAGATATTATTTTCGGAACGCCAGCTTGCTTTCTAAATACATTGGTGGACAATCATTTCGGCGTCTCCATGCTAGTGATGATGCTTCTTGGACATTTGTACCAGTTTCAGTTTTAAAACAACGCCAAGCATTGACAAAATTACAAGAATATGTTTTTTCTGAGAATGCTTTCAGCTTTTCACCACAATTGTTGAATCAACTAGCACCATCGCGGTGGGAACACTGGGGTAGTTCTGTACCTAACAACCGCCTTGATTATCCAATTCACGATCGCATTCTGGGTTTCCAAAGCGCGGTACTGCGATCGCTTTTAGACAGCGATCGCCTGAATCGTTTACAAGATATAGAATTAAAAACCCAGGCTGGGCAAGCACTTTCCATCCCGGAACTGTTCGACACCCTGCAAATAGGCATTTGGACAGAAGTTTTAACCCCAGGAGAACCAAAGCCAATTTCTAGCATCCGCCGTTCATTGCAACGGGAATATCTAAATATTTTGCTAGAGATGATGTTGGGTACTACTGATACACCTGAAGATGGTCGAACACTGGCTTGGTATAAATTGCGCCAACTGCAAAAAGCTATTGATGTCAGGCTCAAACAACTTAGTGAAAGCCTTGATATTTACACCATAGCCCACTTAGAAGCTTCTGGCGATCGCATCACCAAAGCATTAAATGCACAGTTAATTTCTAAGTAGGCATTTGTCATTGGTCATTGGTCATTTGTCATTGATCATTTGTCATTAGTTATTCTCCCCCTGCCTCCCCTGCACCCTCATCCCCCAGTCCCTACTCCCTACTCCCCACTCCCCAAGATATTTTTGCAATAAACCAATGACAACTTCAGGTGTTTCCAAATGAGGTAATATTCCTGCATCTGCGATCGCATAAAAATCTCGAATTGCACTTGGATTTAAATTTGCCAAGCGTTGTCCTAATTTGATGCTGGTAAATTGTGCCTTTTCTCCCCACAAGATGACAGTGGGAATTGTCAGTTGTTTAATATATAAACTCAGATCAAAGTAAAGATCGCCCCGCAAAAATGATAAAGCGGCAAACTTGGCATTAGGCTGTTGTGCAGAGGTTAAATAAGCCTCCACCATTTCTTGAGAAACTCGTTGTGACTTGGCAAAAAGAAAACTTTGTAAAAAATTTCGGACTGCAATTTCATTTTCAGCGCCAAGCATATAAATAAAATTGTCCAGCAGAGGCGCATTGATCACCGAAAGCGGAAGTCTGCGTCCAGCACCCTGTCCAAAATCATCAAATCCAGACGGAGAAACCAAAAACAGTGCTTTGAATAAATTGGGTTGAACAATAGCTAGGCGAATAGCAAAAGCGGCTGTTAGAGACGAGGCTACCACCGTCACTGGTTGACGACAAGTTTCAATGATAAACTCTGCGATCGTGCTGAGATAATCCCTAATTTTATAATCCCGGACTGGATGAGCCGATTCTCCCCAGCCGATTAGATCGGGAGCTAAAATGTGGTAATCAGAGGCAAAAGCCGGGTAAACTTTAGACCATTCATACGCAGATGCCCCACCACCAAAGTTATGGAGAAACAGTAATGGGGGTAAATCTTTAGTATCAGCAAATGCCCAAGGTGCATTCGTTTGAGTATAGTAAACTATCGCCCCCAAGGATGTATGGATAAGTTTATGTCCAAAGCCAGGAGGTTGAAACTGAAGCATAAAATTAAAAAGTATAGTTTAATGGCACTTTACCCGAAGGCAAAATTACGACGTATAAAGTAAAGCTTACCGATAAATCTTAAAGTAAGTAAACTTTTTGTCTCCTAAGCAGTTTTATATTTAATATACATACAGTCCAACTAATTCATAATTCATCCTTGCTTTTTGTCAGCATCTCCTGTGATTTGAACAAGTTGATGAAGGTTATCACCACTAATATGATAAGCTGCTCCAAAACCAACTACAAAACGACCTTCGCTCGGAGTTAGCTGAAAAATCCGAAAGTCAGACAAGCCGCGCAGAACCTCGATAATTTGACCAAACCGCCCTTGAAATTGCTCAACAATTTGATTCCACTTGTCAGTTTCACGCTCTATCAAAGTTGCCGTACAATCAAAGCTCAAACGACGACGGGCAAAAATTAGATTACTCTTAGCTTCATCCTCGATAAATAAGACACTAACATGAGGATTGGCATATAGATTTTTGGTATGAGTTGAAAGTCCACTGACGTAAATGTAGATATTTTTGGAATCATCCATTACAAAGGGAGTATAACTAGCATTGGGTATTGCCTGGGCGCTCACGGTGCTAATGATTACACTCTCAAATTCTTCAGTAAACTTTTCGTACTCAGCTTGAATGTTTTCAAGTTGGCTCATAAGTAAATTACCATTTGATTAGGAATACCTAATTAAGTATCCTAGCGTGATTGAGCGAATAGGTTACAGGTGATAGGTTACAGGTATATTATCCAAGCTCTGAGTACCGGAGGATTTGGAGAAACAGACATTGGGCTAGACTTAAGAAAGTTATGAGGACGCAAATATGACTGACAAAAATCGTTCTCAATGGGACTTAGGCAGGTTTATCGAAACCCTGACTTACTTTGAGGTAATTCCTTTCCTTAACTGGGTACAGCAGTTAATCCAAGGCCGTCCTAAGGATAATCAAAATAGACCCAATGGAGGAAGAAACGTGGGTGTAATATTAGTAGCAGGTGCAACAGGTGGTGTAGGTAAACGAGTGGTGCAGCGATCGCTCCAACAAGGTTATAAAGTTCGCGCCCTAGTTCGAGACATTGACAAAGCCCGGTCAATTCTTGGTAATGATATAGACTTGGTAGTTGCGGATATCACCCAACCAGAAACTTTAACTTCTTTAGTTATGGCTGGTATCCAAGCTGTAGTTTGTTGCACAGCAGTGCGCGTGCAACCAGTTGAAGGAGACACAGCAGATAGAGCAAAATATAATCAAGGTGTTAAATTTTACCAACCAGAAATTGTTGGCGACACCCCAGAAAATGTAGAATATCAAGGTGTTAAAAACTTAGTCCAAGCGGCTGCAAAATATTTACCCCAAGCAAACGAAAAACCGATATTTGATTTCACCAAGCCATCAGCCGAATTAAAAGATTATTGGGGGGCGCTGGATGATGTAGTCATGGGTGGTGTGAGTTCTAGTAATATCCAATTACTGGAAAATACAGCTTTGTTTGCTGGTAATGTTTCCACGGCTAACTCTGGCGGATTTGCTTCTATTAGAACTAAGAATTTTGATCCTCCCTTCAACTTATCTAGTTACGAAGGTGTAAAATTGCGCGTCAAAGGTGACGGTCAGCGCTATAAAATCTTTCTGCGGACAGATACAAAATGGGATGGCATTGGCTACAGCTATTCTTTCGACACCGTAGCTAATACCTGGATAGATGTTCATATTCCCTTTGCAGATTTGATTCCTGTCTTTCGGGCAAAAATTGTCAAAGATGCGCCGCCACTTGAACAAAGTAGAATTTCTTCATTCCAACTGATGTTGAGCAAATTTGAACATGATGGTGCTTTGAATCCCAAATTTTCTCCCGGTGGTTTTGCTTTACAGTTGGAATCAATTCAAGCTTACGGTGGGGCAACTTTACCACAATTTATTCTAGTTAGTTCAGCAGGCGTGACTCGTCCCGGACGACCTGGCATTAATTTAGATGAAGAACCGCCAGCAGTGAAATTAAATGACCAATTGGGAGGAATTTTAACTTGGAAGTTAAAGGGAGAAGATAGTTTAAGAGAAAGCGGAATTCCTTATACGATTATTAGACCTTGTGCATTAACTGAGGAAGCAGGGGGTAAGGAATTAATATTTGAGCAAGGCGATAATATTAGGGGTAAAATCAGCCGTGAGGATGTGGCAGAACTTTGCGTGCAAGCGCTAAAACTAGCGATCGCTTGTAATGTCACATTTGAAGTAAAACAGGCAGATAATACTGTCAACTCTATCGATTGGCAGAAGTTATTCTCTAATTTAGTAAAGGATAAATAAGTGAAGTGACTACAGATTTATACTCTGTAGCCATCCCAACACATCTTGTCTAAATAGACTGTTATGAAAAAAATCCAAGTGCTAATATTTGCCGGGATTTTAGCAACAATTCTCTGGGGTGGGTTATTTGGAAACACTGCTTCATCCCAGCAAGTAGAGTCCCGCATCTACAACCTAGAGGCGGACTTTAATCGTGTCGAGTCACGATTAAACCAGATAGAGTCTCAACTGGGCCAAAGCCGCCGATCTCCATCCCCAAGAACAACACTTACCCCACGACAGTCAAGGGGTTCCAGAGGTAATTTATCACAGCAAGATCCGATGTTTGATCGGCTGGCAACTTTGGTGGTTGAATTGAAGCAACAAGTCAACAAATTAGAGGGACGAGTTTCTAAATTAGAAACTCGCTGAGTATTTTAATTGCTCTATGGTGTTTTCAAAACTTAACCTCTGCCTTAAGAAACTCATGTTTGGGTAAGAGGTTGAGGAAGAAGCTGATAGCTCCTTTTGACGATATACTAGCCATTCAGAAAACAAGTTTGAGAGAATTTTTAAGCGCAATATCTCGCCCAATTGTGGCTCAATGAGTTCCTCAACCAAAATCAGATGCGCCCCCATCGATGTCAATATTGGTTTGACAACTTGCGGTGGAGTTGCTGCAAAGACAGCAGCAGAAATTTCTGGTTTCAAGTTTGCACGGTTTAATATCCCTCGATATCCTCCTTTTCTACGTAGTTCTGTATCTTGAATATATTGATGAGCAATTTCATGAAAACTTATCTCACCTTCACCCAATGCGTAAAATAGTTCCATAGCCAAATCAAAATCATCTAAAACCACTTCATACATAACTACCTGAGCATAGTCAATCTGGTGTTCCACAAAAAAAGGTTCAACTTTATCTACAAATAGATGTTGAGCTAATTTTGAAGAAATTACTGTGAAATAAACTAATTCTTCAAACTCATCTAGCGATAAACTATGTTTTTGTAGCCATGACCAAGTAACATCAGCACTAGTCAAATTATTCATTAAACGCAAACTATCTGCCGCTTGCTGTAGTTCTTCTGGCTCCACTTTAATCCCAACCTCTTCTGCCGTCTGTAAAATAATCTTGCGATTAATAATACCTTCTACTACAGAAGGTATTTGGCATGAAAGCTTGATTTGCTTGAGAATTTCGTCTTGAGGAACAGTTAGCATATCTGACATAGTAAAACTCCTTAGTGATAAGATTGAAGCTAAAAATTGGTAATTTTAAAAACTAAACAGGAAGAAGTAGGTTTTTGAAATTTCCTTGCTTTTATAGTTTCAATCCACCTTTTTGTAACTTTTTAAACGGATCTAACACAAAATCAATAATACGGCGCTGTCGAACAATTACCTCAGCAGTTGCTGTTTGACCAGGTGTTAAAGCAATACGTTTGTTTCCACTTTGAATATAAGTCTGTGGTACTGCAATTTCTAATTCAAAGTTTTCTATTTTACCTTGAGCAGTCTCTACAACTTTAGAGTCTGGCGAAATCCAGCGAAGCTTGCCTTCAGTTACTCCATAATCTTGGAAAGGATAAGCATCAAATTTCAGTTTTACAGGCATTCCTACACGGAGAAAACCACTTTCTTGACTGGGCATTTCGGCTCTAAATATCAAAGGCGCTCCTTGAGGTGCAATTTGAGTAACCATTTGCCCTGGTTGCACAACTGTTCCAGCATTATTTATAGATAACTGAAAAATTGTGCCATCAATAGGAGTACGAAGAGTTTGCTGCTGTAGTTGAAATTGCAAAGACTGAATTTGTTTTTTGGTTTGGTCAATTTCTGATAGCACATCGACAACTTGAGATTGAAGTTCTTTTATTTGTTTATGACTATCTAAAAGTGCAAGTTCACCCGTACGACTGATCCGTTGATTGGTGCTTTGTTGTTTAGTAATTTCGGTAGTAGCTTGTTGGATATCTGATTGAGCTTGTTCTAGAAGTCTCTGGCGTTCAAACATAGCGCCTTCTACTTCTTCTAATTTACTTTTAGAAATAGCGCCTTTTTGCCAAAGATATCGATAACGTTGTATTTCATTATTAGCTAATTTTAGGCGACCTTTTTCTAGAATATGTACTTGTTTACTAGAATTAAGCCGTTGCTGAATTTGGTCAAGTTGAGCAAGTTGTTCAGATTCTTGAGCTTGATTTTGTAATTGCTGAGTGCGTAAAGACATCGTTAGTTGATTTTTTAATAGCTGAA
This sequence comes from Nostoc desertorum CM1-VF14, assembly GCA_019359245.1. Taxonomy (GTDB): domain Bacteria; phylum Cyanobacteriota; class Cyanobacteriia; order Cyanobacteriales; family Nostocaceae; genus Nostoc; species Nostoc desertorum. The sequence goes on from JAHHHR010000001.1 coordinate 165,719, forward strand.
GCTGATTAACTCGATTTTGTTGCCCCTCAAGCTTGGCCTGGGTTTGTTGTAGTTCAGTGCGATTTATATCTGATTCCAACTCCAGTAAAATTTGTCCAGCTTTGACAGTTTCACCTTCTTTAACCTTGATAGATATAACTTTTCCGGTAACAGGTGCATCCAATCTCAAAGTTCTACCTTGAGGTTCAAGCCGTCCTCTAGCATTACCTGTTTCGTCTACTTTAGATAGCATTGCCCAAGGTAAAACGATCGCCGCAAATATTACTAGCCAATATAGCAATCCGCGTGTCCAAACTCGTGGTAATGTATCAATTAATTCTTTAGTTAAAGAAGACCAGTCCTCACTAAGAGATATAGAAGATTTTAGCTGAGGTTTTAAGTCCGCTTCACTACTAGGATAGTGGCCATTCTGACTGAACTTTTCTTGTGTCGTAAATTCGCTTGTCATTGTTAATTCTCTGATTAATGAACACAACTAATTGATTTAAATTGCTACAGTAAGTTGTTGTTGATTTAGGTAGAAGTATTGACCACGTTTAGCCATTAATTGATCGTGAGTGCCACTTTCTACCAATAAGCCTTTATCTAGCACCAAAATTTTGTCAGCATTACGTACTGTTGAAAGGCGATGGGCAATCACCACTGTTGTTCTATCTTGGAGAATTGTGTTCAGATTAGTCTGGATGATGCGTTCAGATTCAGCATCAAGACTACTGGTAGCTTCATCTAAAATCAGTAGTCGGGGATTTCCTACAAGGGCGCGAGCGATCGCTAATCGTTGTCTTTGTCCACCAGAAAGGGTTCCTCCCCCCTCACCAATCAGGGTTTCGTAGCCCATCGGTAATTCCTTAATAAATTGATGCGCTCCTGCTTGTGTAGCGGCTTCTATGACTTCTTCTAAAGAGGCTTCGGGATGACCTAAACTAATGTTTTCCCGAATCGTACTGCCAAACAGAAAGGTATCTTGGTCAACTACACCAATCTGTTGGCGGAGCGATCGCAGCGACAAGGCGGTGATATCATAACCATCAATCAGAATCTTCCCTTCTGTGGGCGGATACAACCCCAATATCAGCTTAGAAATCGTTGTCTTTCCCGAACCACTGCGTCCGACAAGGGCGATCGTTTGCCCTGGTTGGACTTCAAAACTGACATTTTCTAAGGCGTTGATATCACTTTCTAAACGATAACGAAAAGTAACTTTATCAAAGCGAATATAACCGCGAATTGGTGGTAAAGATTGATGAGACTGATGTTGTAAATCTTCTTCTGGTTCAGCGTCAATCACATCATTAATCCGCTCAACAGCAATTAGTACTTCTTGCAATTCATTCCACAATAGAATCAACCTTTGGAAGGGATTAATCACATTACCTAGCAACATATTAAAAGCAATCAGTTGCCCAATTGTGAGTTCATTCTGAATCACTTGCCACGCCCCAAACCACAGTAAAACTGCTGTGACTACAGCTTCAATTCCAGAGCTAAATATTTGCAATGTGTTGCCAATTACCTGCCCGGAAAAAGTCTTTTTAACTGATTTACCAAAAAGTTCTTCCCAATGCCAGCGTACTGTCTGCTCAACAGCCATAGACTTAATCGTGCGGATACCAGTGAGAGACTGAATCAAATACCCAGTTTCTTCGTTATGTGCCCCAAAAATCTCACGGGAAACACGCTGTAAAAAAGGTGTAGCAATCAGCGCCAACAATACGAATGGTGGCACAATCACTAGGGTCAATAATGCCATCTTCCAGCTATACCAAAACATCAGTCCTACATAGACAAATACTGTTAGTAAATCGAGAAAGATAGATAGTGCTTCACCAGTTAAAAAACGTTGAATTTTGCGATTTTCCTGCACGCGAGAAATAATATCGCCAACGTAGCGGGACTCAAAATAGTTCAGAGGTAAACGGAAAGTATGGCTAATAAAACCCACAATCAAGGCTAGATCCACTCGGTTAGCTGTGTGGTCTAGAAGGTATTGCCGCAGTCCAGTTATGGCAACTCTAAAAAGGCTAAAAATTACTAAGCCTAGACCTACAGCCGTTAATGTTAGATCGCTGCGCTGCACAACTACTCGGTCTAACAATAATTGTGTAAATAGGGGTGTAATCAGACCAAAAATTTGAATGAGGATGGAAGCAATGAATACTTCTAACAATACCAGCCAGTGAGGTTTAGTTAATTCAAAAAACTGCCAGAAAGGAGTGCTAGTTTCTTTTGTTTCTTTGAGTAAGGCAGTGGGTTGGAGTAATAAAGTATAGCCAGTCCAACCTGCTTTAAATTCTGTATGAGTGAGGGTACGCTGACCAATACCAGGATCTCCTACGATAACGCGATCGCTTTTAACTTCGTAGACAACAATGTAATGTTTGCCTTCCCAATGCACAATAGCCGGGAGACTTTGCTGGGCAAGTTTATCAAGGCTGGCTTTTACGGGTCGAGTCGAAAACCCGATGCTTTCTGCTGCTGCTGCTAAACCTCGCAGCGATGACCCATCCCGATCAACATTGGCAATGTCTCGCAGTCGATTGACGCTAAAACGCTTGCCCCAGTAAAGACCAACCATCACTAAGCAAGCCGCACCGCAATCAGATGCACTTTGTTGTTCAAAGAAGGGATAGCGTCGAGTGATGCGTTGCCATAAATGACCGATTTTTACGGTTGGGCTAGGGAAGTAGGCTTTATTAATTTTTTTCTTGAACTGGTTTTTTGGCTCAACAGTAAATTGGGGAAATATAACAGGCTCAGATGCTGCTATTGGGTGACTGTTAGCTGATGGAGCAGTATCCAGTTCAGCCAGTTGTGGTACATATTGCAGCGCAGTTTCCCAATGCGAACGGCTGAGGCTGTATAGTTGCGTTGGTTGAGTTACCTGCCAACCACGTTCTTTGGGTAACTGAGATAAGGTATAAATATTGCCAGCAGTGAGTTTGAGTCCTGATGTGTGCAGTAGTTCGCCGCGACGCAGTATCCAGAGTTGTTGGTCTTTAAGTAAAGAAGATGGAAGTTTATTAATTTGGAGATTATGCTGCTCTAAAAGTGGTTGTATTTGCATTACACCTTCGTAAGCAGTATTATTCAGCGCCGCATTTTGGCGACATAACAGCAGTAAATCCCAAAGTACAGCTTGATGATGAAGATGCTGCCCAATAGAAGGATATTTGCGGATGAGCGATCGCAAACAATTTCCTGGAATATAGCAAACTTTGAGATTTACCGAAGCTCTAGCAGTGTAAGGTTGAAATTCCTCCTCTGGAAACAGAGTTAGGTGAGCAAATGATGTTCCCGCACCTACAGAGGCGATTAAATTATCGGTGCGATCGAGCAATCTGACTTTACCTGCCAGAATTATATAAATGCCAACGTTTGCGTCTGTTGTCTGCCAGAACAGTTTGCCTGCACTAGGCTGGAGAATTTCAATTTGTTTAATGCAGTCTGAAAGTTCTTGTTCTGAAAGAACCTGACCCAGAGTTTGGGCAAGCTGTTGAGTGGAAAATTCTGTTTTGTTTTGAACCATGATTTGTAGGGAGTTTAACGCCAGAATTAATTACTTGTCTTAGCGAAATTCAATGACCACCGAAAATCAGGCTCTGCATTTGGTAGCAAATTGCCTATAGTAATTCGAGAATTTTTTGTGTTATCAATTTCTTGCCCCGCAGTTTTGCGTATCTGTCGAGTTGAAAGTCCCATCTCTTTGAGCAAGCGGTTAATGTGGCAAGCACTAACTTGAATTCCTATCTCTTTTGCCAGATGCTTGCTTAACCATTGTCCTGTCCAGCGCTCAAATGAATAGCCATATTTACGCGGACTATGACTTGCTAGTTCTTGCAAACGAGCCAGATATCGCTCATTCACAGCTTTGGGACGACCCATTGCGCGATCGCTCCAATGGTGAGCTTGACCTGTTTGGGCCATAGTAATCCAGTGCCGCGCTGTCTCCTGAGAGCATCCTAAAGCTTCACAAATTTGAGTCTGAGATTGGCCTGCATCTGCCAACAACATAATTTCAATACGACGGCGGTATTCTGGACGTAAATCTGTTTCTAGATTCTTGAGCAAAAGCTTACGCTGAAACGCTGTTAAGTATATACCTTGCTTGTCCACAGCAATTCCTCCTGCTATAACTTGCAATGCCCAGATAAAAATTAATCTGGATATTTTTGAGAACCTCTGTTACTTCTCTGAATCAAAACTCCGGGAATTCCACAACTCGTTACAAAGCTTTACAAGAATCTGGTAAACAGTCACAAGTGTGGCTTTTCAGGCTTTGGTGGCGTGACAAACTAGAAACAGCAGTACATACAACAAAAAACATAGCTTCAGTTTCAAATTAGATGATTCGGAGTAGTGACGCGCGACTGCACTGTAATTTTTCAGATAAAAGTAATTTTATTTTTGAATATTAGATATTTGAATGATGAAAACATAACCCATTGAATTATGCATAAACAATAAGTTTTTAAGTCTTGAAATTATAGATTGAATCTCCGAAGATTGAAATGTGATTAAGCAGTAGAAAGCTAATCCCATTTCAAGCAACTTTATCTAAGAGGAAAAAACAATGGCTAGTATTGTAATCTCTGAGCTACACCCTGTTGGTTTTGAACTATTTTCTGATTCTGAAGGTTACCTGAGAGATTTGTCTGAACCAGAACTTGGTATTGAGGGTGGAATCATACCAGCAATAGCTGCTGCTGCCGCTTGGAGTAGCATTGGGTGCAAGGTGGCTGCTGTAGGTCTTGCTGCTGGTGCAGTTGGATACATTAAAGGTCGCTGGCTCTAAGCTAGATTTTTCTAGAGTTATACCAATTCTGTAAACGATTAATTTCTTTCAAAAACTTCAAGTATTTCAAAGAGGCAAAATCGATGGCTACAATTAGTATTGCTGATGTAAAACCCGTAGGTTTTAACTTGCTTTCTGAGGAAGAAAACTTTCTAAGCGATCTTTCTAAAGAGGAGGTAAGTCTGACCTATGGTGGAGGTACACCCATAACGCTTGCGTGGGGAGCTTATATTCTAGCAGCAGCCGCGGTTGGTCACGACTGGGGCGTTGAGGATCGCTAAGGCGTTTGTCACATGAACGTGTTAAATAATTAGAGTACAAATAGGACATGAAATATTGTTCATGTCCTATTCATTGTTTAATAAAAGATTAAGTTTAAGGAGATTAAATAATGAGTTCGTCCAATGGTTCTAATTGGTTTAGTAATAAAACAGTGATTCTCTTTCTAATTCTAGTAGTTTTAAGTGCTTACGTGGGTCATGCTGTTGGCAGAGGTGATAAAGAAGATTACTTACAGCAGCAAAAATACGAACAAAAAGTTGAGCAAATAAAATGAAGTGAAAACAACAAATTAGGCAAAAATGAACTACCCCGCCGCAAGCTGACGGGGTATCGGAATCAAAATAGTGTTAGAAAAAGACATAAATAAATTTAAGCCTTTTTCGGATTCCACAAATTTTAATGATAAAGAATTAAAAAATAAAATTTACTAAATAATGCTTGAGGAGTCTCTAATTATGACATTTTTATTAAGCTCTCAAAACGTTTATCAATACTTAATCAAACAGGAGTTAGGCGTTCAAAAGGAACAATATTTAAGCCAGGTCGAGCTAAAAGTTGCAAAAAACTTTAACCTACTACTAAGTTTGCCAGATAGTCGTAAACTCATCGTTAAACAGGAGCGTCACGATCAGCAAGGAAAAACAGCTGGTGAGTTCCTCAATGAATGGCGAATTCAAGAGTTATTACAACGATATCCAGAGCTTAGTCACATTTGTCCAATCATTTCGGAAATACTTCATTTTGATGCAGAGAATTCAATCATTGTTTTCAACTACCTCAATGACTATTGTGATTTAGCTGAGTTCTACACAAAGGAGAATGTTTTTTCAACTGCGATCGCAACTTCAATCGGCGCAACTTTAGCTACAATCCATCGTGCTACATTCAGCTGTCAAAAATATCAAGAATTTTTTTCTCAGCAATCTGAGGATGTATCTAGTGAACAAGCTTTTAACTTTAATCTTGGGCTAGAACGGATTAGTCCTGAAGTTTTTGGTCAGGTTCCCGCAGATGGTCTAAAATTCTTTGCTCTTTATCAGCGCTATGACAGCCTAGGAAAAGCGATCGCAGAACTCACCACTGCTTTCGAGGCTTGTTGTCTAACACACAATGACCTAAAGCTGAACAACATTCTTTTGCACAACGATTGGGAGCAAACTATTTCTCAAGCAGAGCAATCGAGTCATAGTATTATTCGATTGATAGATTGGGAACGCGGCGCTTGGGGAGATCCTGCATCTGATTTAGGAATGCTAATTGGCAGCTACCTGCAAATCTGGTTAAGCAGCTTAGTTGTTAGTAAGTCTATCGATATTGAAGAGTCTTTACGTCTAGCTATGACTCCTCTTGAGGCAATTCAACCTTCGATTGCAGCCCTTACTAAAGCTTATTTTGGTAATTTTCCAGAAATCATAAAGCGCCGTCCTGATTTTTTGAGACGAGTTGTACAGTTTTCTGGTCTTGCCTTAATTCAACAAATTCAGGCAATGCTTCAGTATCAAAAATCCTTTGGCAATATGGGTATCTGCATGCTTCAGGTTGCTAAAACTTTATTGTGTCGCCCTGAACAATCAATCTTAACTGTTTTTGGAGTGGCAGAATCTGAACTCACTCACCTAAGCCGTTCTCCCGTTTAAGTATTTTTACTTGCACCTAAACCTTTATGCAATTACTAGATTCTCTTCAAAGTCAACTGCTAACTTCTGTGCCAGATCAAGTACTGGATTCTCTTCAAGATATTGCCAATCATGTTCAAATCCAGTCGAATTTTTGTATTAGCCATCCAGCTTACAAACCTTTTGAAATTCCTACTGAGGTAGTAGCCCGCTTTCAACGAATACCTTCGGATCTCCAGAATAAGTATCTGAGTCTACAACTGCAAAGTTTTCTCTACGGCATCTATTACAACGGTTCTATGCAAGCTGCCCTGGCAGCAGATGTAAGTTCAGATAACCTAGCACTTCATCAGAACTTAGAGAACAATACTTTTCTAGGAGTAGACCTAGAGTTTTACGATCGCCTGCATAAAAGCAATACCGGAGAAGGCTACTTTGACCCAGGTTGGCAGGTGTTGCGGCAAGAATCTGATAATAGCCTCGCCGTGACAAAGGGTGGTTTGACTTTGCATATTGAGCGCGATCACCATTTACAACCTACCGAGCAATCCGCATCTGTAGGTAACGTAGTCGCTATCCGTATGCCTCGAAATTTAGTTCAAAACGGATTTTACATGGCTGTTAGCGATGCCGGGCCGGATACTTATCCTCAGACAGTCAGAGTTTACTTTAATTTGACACCCGAAGGTGCGATCGCTGTTATGGAAAGCCTGACACGGCAACTCAATCAAATCAAAATTCCCTTCACCTTTAAAGTACTATACAACCCTTCTGATTACGGACGCTATGACAGTGGGGTTCTCTACTTTGAGAAAACTAATTATGAAGCAATCCGGCAAGTGCTAAAAAATGTTTATGCAGAAAACCAATCGCATTTTCGCACCGAAGTACCCTTGTTCACAAAGTTACTTGCCCCTGGACTTGCTCTAGCAGAAGAACCAGATTACAAATTTGCTGCTGTAGAGAGTTTTGGGATGAACCGTTGCCAAATTGTTGCCAATGGCTTGCTAGAAGCACGGGCTACAGGTGATGAATCGCCCCAGAGCCGGATGGCAGCTATCCATCAGCACTTCTCTCTTCTAGGGATTGATTGGCAGCATTCTTACCTAAATGCCAACTCTCTTGACATCTACACCCCGTTAGACCAATGAAACTAACCGATCTTGCATTGCCTAAAGTAACCTCAGCCAGCGAAGTTAATCATGTAACAAATAATTTCCCAGAGTCCGATTTACCGTTTTACCGCAAACTAGGGCGGACTGATTTAACAGTCAGTTGTCTTGGCTTAGGTGGCGGCGGTAGCATCTCTAGCGAAGATACCCTTTACGCTTTCGAGCGTGGAATTAACTACTTTTTCTACTCTAGCGATTTATTTGCACCACTATATCTACAGTCCGATGTCTGGAGCATTGCGCCAGCTTTGTGGACGTGGCTCCTCAGTGCGAGAGAAAGTGGTGCTGGCAACCGTGACTTATATCAAAAGTCCAGAAATGGCGCTAGCCGCTCTATTAGATCAATTCGTAGAGCTAAATATTGATTATATTGATGTGTTGTTCTGGGGCTGGATTGGTTCTAATGATCAGTCAGTTTTACAGAATTGTTTGCAGCTTCGATGAAGATGTGATTGCTTACCTGCGTTATTCTCACAAAATAGCTGAATATGCAGTTTTAGCTGAACGTAATGCATTTGTTTTAAATATCTGTGAACAGTTTGGCTTAACTGTTACCGATGAAGAATTGCAAACAGCCGGAGATGCATTTCGACTCGAACATAAATTATTAGGAGTTTCTGAAACCTTGGCTTGGCTGCAACAACAGCGAATCACTGTAGATGATTGGTCTAGAGGTACTAGATTGGAACTACTTACGAAAAAGTTAAAAGAATATCTGTTTGGAGATGCTGTTGATAGTCATTATTTAAGTAATTTTAAAGATTATCAACGTGTAGCCCTATCTCAGATTTTAGTCAGCGATTTAACAGAGGCTAAAAAAGTAACTTATGCAATTCAAGAATCAAATGAGTCCTTTTGTGCTTTAGCACTAGAGTATTCCAAAGGTAAACAGTCTAAACAAAATGGTGGCTTTGTTCGGCGTTCGCTTTTTATCAGAATTAATGCCAGAGATTGTACAAGCGATCGCTCAAGCAAAAGAAGGCGAGGTAATTGGGCCAATACATACAAAACTGGGTTATCACATTCTCAGAATTGAGAAACGCTTCCCTGCCGAATTTAATGAAAGTCGGGAGCAAGTATTAGAATCTCTGTTTCAAGATTGGCTACAAGCAAATACTATCTCTGATTTACATCAAGGCTGATGATCGATGAGTGATAACTGATAATCGTTAACCTTCAACAGTTAACACTGGCTTCAACTTCTGCAAGAAGTTAAGCATGGCTGAAACCACAGCCTCCGGTGACTCAATTAAGAAGCCATGACCCCCACCGTTGAGGGCTACAAGTTCACTGTTGGGAATGCCTTGAGCAAGTTCCTGGGAAAACTTTAGCGGGGTGAGAATGTCTTGTTTAGCAACTAGCACTAGGGTAGGACAATGAATTTTTTGAAGGCGGTCTGTTGTATCAAAGTCAAGCATGGCTCGGCTGTGATGATGAAGTGAATGAGTCGCAGGTGGAAAAGGATATCTAATTGCAAATTCAATCAAACCTTCGATCATCCCAGGAATCGAGTAGAACTTATCTGTAAATATCCAGGGTAATACGACTTTTTCATAAAGTTTCAGGTCTACATTCGCGCAGAGTTCCCCCCAAGTCTCGATGATGCTGTTAAATAAGCTATCACCCTTTGCCAACGATGAAAGTAGCATCAGACTTTGTACCTTTTCAGGATGTGCTAACACTAGTTCTTGGGCTATCTGACCACCCATTGAATGACCTACTAGATGCACCTTATCGATCGCAATGTGATCGAGCAATGCTGCAACGTCACTAGCCATCTGTTTCAGACTATAAGGGGTTTCGGGAGCAGAACTTCGCCCCATACCTCGGTTGTCTAAGCGGATAACTTGATACTGCGACATCAACGATGGCATGATCAGCGACCAATAGGCATGATCGCAAAGGAAGCCAGCTATTAATAGCAAAGGCTCACCCGTTCCCTTAATGTCATAGAACAAATCAATCCCGTTAATCTGAATTTTTGGCATAGTCAATAATTTTGCTAAACCTGATCTTAAACAGGGATGGACAAGTCTACACTCCTACGTCTTAAATTTCTCATCCACCGGAATTTGATAGCCGTTGGCGAGGCGATTGGTCATGTTAGCAGTGGCTGCGATCGCCATGAGTTCCGCGAACATGGTATCATTCATGCCCTTGGCACGCGCCCCTGCTGTGTGCGAAGCAATGCAGTACTCACAGCCATTGGTTGCACTCACGGCGATATAAATTAGTTCGCGCATCAGTGGATCTATCTCACCAGGACTGGTCATCACTTCCTTCACTGCTTGCCAAGTTCGTTGTAAGGTAGGGGGATGATTGGCTATAGCTTTCCAAAAGTTATTGATATAGTCATTCTGGCGTGTGGCGCGGATGTCGTCATATACTGCGCGGACTTCGTCGCTGGCTTCTTCGTATTCAATCAGCTTAGTCATGAGTTGACAATCACTCCGCTAAGTAGTAATCCTATGGGATTTATCCTCATGCTTTTGGACTTATTTATTAGATACCAAAATGTAGGATACTACGTTTTTAACTGCGAACATTAGCGGTGATAAAATTCGACCTCTTTTTCCAGAATCTTAATATCATACTTGCCAAAAAAATCGTGACCCAGTAAGCCGATGCTTGCTTTTGGTGCGATCGCTACCTGAAGATTATTGGCTGTAACTCCACCTGCTGCAATAGATTTTATCTTACTGGTTGGGAATTCTACTTCCCTGCCATCGGCAATTTGGGCTTGGATTGTACCTGTAGCCTGGAGTTTAAGTGTATTCGCCATACCTTGAGTGATAATGGTTCCACTAGAACCTGTATCTACAATCATTTCAAAGGTTTTTTTATCATTGAAGGTAACGTCAATCACAGGAGTTCCACCAAAGCGGCGTTTGACTGGGACTCGAAAAACTCTGTTGTCTGAAGGTGCGGCAAATATATTATTGCTACAAAGCCTTTCCAATCCAACGGTTTTACCAGAGGAGGTTACCATGTAACATGCTCCTGGATCGTCAGCTGTTGCCCGATGAGAGAATACTAAAAATATCAGCGTCGGCATTAGTGCGATTGCAGCTAGGTTAACGGTCGTAATCCAATGCCTCCAAGCATTCCTCATGTTAGATTTTTCTCCAATTTCGCTGATATCTTTATAATAGATAAATTCATCATAGTGGGTGCACAAATTAGTGTTATGAACCCATCCTTTTCAGAGTAAAAGCCAATTTTTAGAACTCTTTATTACAACAAACTTTAAAATAACTGGCATTTTTTTGTGGTAATTATTGTTTATATAATATGTCTCAAATATTCACACATTATTTTGTACTTCTAAGCTAATTAGTGAGTTTTTTTATTTTATTTATGTGTCTCCATAAAATAAATTACCAAGTCAAAGTACAGGATTTATGAAATCTTTGTTAGATAAGGATCTTGATGAAAAAAAATAGCCTGAAAAAATGCCTAAACCCTTGCCATTAAAGGATTTTTATACTTTAGATGCCTTTGCCCTGATAAAATTGCATCTTACTCAATACATTTTACCTAGGATTACTGATTAATAAATTAAAGATTAGGTAAAGACATGAGAAAATTACTTATAGCAGATTAAATCTGACAGACTAAGAAGTTAGATAAGATAAATTTGTTAGCTTATTCAAGATTTGCTGCTGCATATACAGCAGTTGCGATCGCATTTTGAACAGCAATATCCTTTTGTTCTAAGATTATATTTTCACCAACAGTACGGCCAGCTACTACACCGCAAACAGCAGCAGCAGCAAAATTATACACTCCTGCCATTTTAAACAGCGTGCCGCATTCCATCTCATAATTCAAGATATTCAAGCGCCGATATTCTTCTGTAATACCATGCAGCGATCGCATTAAATTTGGATTTGCTGAATCAGTGCGTTCTTGTCCTTCATAAAAAGTATCAACTGATGCCGTGATTCCTATGTAATGTTCAACTTTTAATTCTCGCGCGGCTTCAACTAAAGCGACTGTGAGAAAAGGATCGGCTGCGGCTGGATACTCCATAGGCGCAATGTCATTTGCTGCACCTTGGCGGCACAATGCTGCACTGCTAATAACAACGCTACCAACTGGTATATGCGGTTGAATTGATCCGCAAGTTCCAATGCGAATAATTTTCCGGATTCCTACTTGTACTAATTCATTGACAACAATACTTAATGAAGGCGCACCTATACCACTAGTAGCTGATAAAATGATCCGACCATTAGGCAAATATCCTACATAGCTATTGAGTCCGCGATTTTCGGACAACAAGCGCACTTCTTGTAAAGAAGTTTGGGCAATGAGACGCGATCGCTCCGGGTCGCCAGATAATAAAGCAATGCTGGGAGGTGATGAACCTAAATCATCTTGTCCAAAACCAATGTGATAAAAGTGTTTATTTGGCATAGAGTGAAAGATTAGCGATCGCCTTTGCTAGAGTCTAAATAATCTGCGCCATTTTGCAAATTACTACTATCTACTTTATTTGGCAGTGTATTTAAAGCAATTGCACTATTAGCTAATTTTTTATCCGGCATATTTAAACTATCTATATCAATTGATAATTCATTATTAACTGGTTTATATTCAAGATTTTCTCGGTTTGCACCTGCTATCTCTTCTGCCTTGCCGATAAAATCTTTTGCAAGCCGTTCGCTAAAACCAACAACGAATGCTATAACAAAAATTAAAGACCTTTGTTGATCTTGAGATGATTCTTGATTGGTAGTTGGATTTAGCTTGAAGACGCTGGGATTAATAAACATTGATATTATTCCAGAATTAATTAAGGCTAAAAACAAAACAGCAAATGCTCCTCCGATCATTGGTTTAAAAGCACCCACAAGGAATGGAGTTAGTGGATCAGAATATTTCTTATTTTGAAATTCTTCAATTCTGATTAAAATACTGATAATGCTACCTAATGTTCCTGCCGAAATAGCTAGACTTAGTTGAAGGAGAAATTCATTATACTTCTGATTTACAGATTGCCTTTTGCTATATTGTGCATTTAATTCAGCAAGGTTATTATTTAGACTTGTTAATTCTGTATTTTTAAATTCTGCATTTTTTTGCGAGATTATACTTAATTCTTTAATTTCTTCTTTATTCGTTTTCAATTTATTAATATCATTTGCAGAAGTAGCATTTGTATTCTCTGATTGATTTTTTTGTTCACCTTTATTTTGAATTTCCTCTACGCGATTATCTGTATATTTTTGAATTTCTTTGATTTCGCTTTGTAAAAGCTTCTTGTTTATATTGTAATTACTGTTGTTATAATAATTAATAACTTCTGAAAATATCCAAAGTCCCGCAATAGAAGAAGAAGTAATTCCTCCATATATAAAAACGGCGCTTATTAGCCCAAAAATTACTTTAGTCGTCGTTGATGGTGAACGATGAACTGATAAAAAGGGGTTGATGATAAATCCTGTTAGAGGATGTTCATATTTACAAACAATTTGTTCAACGTCAAATCTAATAGCTTGAGCAATATTTATATTTGAGGATGATTCGCAAAGAGCTTCTATTGCAAATATTAAAGCTTTAGAGAGTTCAGTCAGTTCTCTTTGAATTTTATCACTATTGTCAGGTATAACTATTCTCGGTATTCTGTTCCACCAAATATTTTGTGGCGTATTTTTATTAATGAGTTTTTGAAGTCTATTAAACAATATAATTATTTGAGATATTTCTTTTCCTGCTGCTACTAATCCTTCTTGTTTACTTGAATCTGCAAAATTATTTAAATTATTTTTATAAAAATCTTTTATCAGTGCTTGAATCAGTGTCCTGCTTTCATCTAACTTCCAATCATTATCAGTTATATTTTCCTTAGAAACCATTTTGCCTCCAATTATTTTAAAATTTCTAGGCATTTAATAGGGCTACTGAATATCTGTGAATTGCTTTGAGGTAATTAACCAAGATACTCAATCACTCTATTTTTGCTTAGTTGCTAATTATATCCACATTATTCTTAGCATGGAATATAGAATTAGGCAGTAAATAGTACACTCAAGGGTACTTTTTATGTAGACACATACTCTTACGAAGAAGCAAGCTACGCGGAGTGTCTGTCTGCGATACGTTGCGCGTTTGTCTAGCATCCCGCAGGAAACGTAGAGAAGTTTTTTGTCGCCAGACATAGCTGTGGTTATTTTCGGTAAAACCATCTTCATAGGTGGCGTTGCTACTGTTCTCGAAAGCGCTTATTCACTCTAGTAATAATTAACGTCTGTCTCTAATTAAATCTTCTATAGCTCGCTCCCAATACCACTGTTCGCTTTTCCCTGGATATTGCCTTTTAGCAACTGTAATCAGGCGTTGGTATGCATCACGATCTCCTTGCAGCATACTTATTAATTGTGATTGAGTGTAGTTATCTACACTTGTAGTAGTTTTCGGCTGAGTAGATTGTTTTTGCGGATTACGATTGTTAGTGCTTGGCTTTTGGTTTTTCATTTCTCGGAAAAGGCTTAAAATTAGTAATCCTAAACCTACGATGATGACAATTGGTGTAAGGGTTATTAAAATTTCCATTATGAGTTGGTAGAGCAACTCAATCTAGGATGCTGGATTTTCCTTGCTGGTAACATCGGGGAATTCCACATCTAAGAGTCAAAGTTCTTAAACTAATCTTTTTATCAAATCCGATTTTTGCCTGCCAGTAAGTTAGCGATCGCAGTACTAAGGGACTTCCAAATAAAAAAATATACCATCCCTGCGGGACGCTACGCGTAGCTTGCTTCCCCAAAGGGGTACGTTATAGAGGCAGGGGGCAGGGGGCAGGGAGCAGGGGGAGGGAAAGTCGTAGTGAAATCCAGAAATTTGGATAATTTATTTTTTGGAGTTCCCTAATCGGCTAACCTCTAATATTTAGGACAAAAAAAGTGGCTCTGCAATCCGCAGAACCACTAAAGCTTTCGCAAACCTGTTTTAACTTAACGAACTGCCCCTTGAGCAGAAACAGTATCAATCGGCTTCATTAGGTACAGCCGCAATAACTGCCAGCCATTGGAGATGTAAAATGGCAGTTTTTGGAAGATTTGCAGGAATTTGGGAGTGCTGGAGTTAGCGATCGCACCCAACTTCTCGTTATTGCTTATACAAGTATCCAAGCGCTGATAAAACTCTGGATTTTCTACATCCAGCATCAGCGGGAATACGCGACCTGCATTTTCGTTTGTCTTCTGAATTACATGGATGTCGTATTCTCGCGCATCCAATCCAAGGGTGGCATAAAAGTCCTTGCGTTGGATGTCATTGAGATACATTGTCGCAAACACCGACAACAAAAAGAACCGACTCCACAGCCGTGCTTTCCAATCATTCAAGATTTGCGGCTGAGATTTCATGATCGCATCAAAGAAATCGCCGTGACGGTTTTCATCTTGACACCAGTTCTCAAAGAACCGGAAGATTGGATAAACCCGGTCTTCGGGATGTGCTTCTAAATGGCGATAAATGGTGATATAGCGCCAATAACCGATCTTCTCAGATAGATAAGTAGCGTAGAAGATGAATTTCGGTTTAAAGAAGGTATAATTGCGGCTTTTAGTCAAAAACCCTAAATCTAAAGACAGATTAAAGTCCGACAAAGCTTTGTTCAAAAAGCCAGCGTGACGCGCTTCATCACGTGACATCAGGTTAAAACACTCTGCCAAAACGGGGCTTTTGCCTTTCAAGCGACGACCAAGTTCTTTATACAGCAAAAAGCCGGAAAACTCTGCCGTACACGAGCGTTCTAGAAACTCAACGAACAATCGGCGAGTTTCCCCGTCAATATGATCCCAGGATTGTTCAAACTCGGCATCCCGAACAAAGTGATGGCGGTTATAGTCAGTGCGAAACTCTTCGAGAATGGCTTGTAACTCGTCTTCATTGACGGAAATATCCATCCGCGCCATTTCATCAAAATCGGTAGTATAAAACCGAGGTGTTAACAAGGTTTCTTTTGCCGGGACTTTAATCCCTGGCCGGATTTCTTCAAAGCCTGGTTTTTTGAGGGAATCTACCATGTCTTGATTGCTCTTTCGTCTTTATTATCTTAAGTAGACCCTTCGGCTTGGTGCAGTTCCTCATGGGGAAACCCCCAATATCGGAATGCCTCACCAGAAAGCTAAGGGTAATGTTCTGTTAAGGCGTAACAGCCGACAATAATGCAATTGTATAAAGTTTAGTCTACCAAGGTGCGGGTTAGAAATTTGTAAGCAAAAGATTAAGAGTTGCAACAATCATTCAATATTTGCGGAACCAAGAATTGCGGATTAGTAGTCAGATAAACGTAGTTCCGCGATCAGCACTGTTTCGATCAAGTGGAGTAGCACGCACTTATTTTACTCTTAAAGCATTATTATCTCAGTAATTTTTTGTAGTTGCTACTACAATATGGGACACCCATCTTAAACAACAAGAGCAAATCCATAAGGTTGAAAACAAGATGAATCTTGAAAACAATCAGCAGAAAGACCGACTTCTTGTCTCTTACATTTTGTGTGCAGTTGGATTTATGGGGGTGGGAGGATTGCACCGTTTCTACAATGGCAAGATCGGGACTGGTTTGTTTTGGCTGTTGACTGGTGGTGTATTTGGTATAGGGCAGATCGTGGATTTGTTCTTTATCCCCAACATCGTTGAGGAATACGAACACAAGCTGAGATTAAGAGCAGGTGTATCTCCCTTCGGTGTGCCGTTGAATCAAGCAGTAGTGACCTCTCAAGTTCACGCTCCAACAGGAAACCAACTGATGATTAAACTGATTGAAGCGGCGGAAAGTAAGGGTGGTATTTTAACTGTCACTCAAGGCGTTAAATTCACGGGCGCTAGCTTTGCTGAAGTAGAAGCTACTCTCAATGAGATGTACAAATCAGGTTATGTAAAAATAGATAACGACCCCAATACTGGAGCCGTTATCTACCATTTCCATGAACTTTAAATTGTCATTTTGTCATTTGTCATGACTAATGACCAATGACTAATTTATACCTAGCCACTTTTGACCACCCAAGCGCTGAACTAAGCCATATACCAACAAGTCGAGTGTAATTTTACGCTCATCGATTAAGAATGACTCAAGAGTGCTAGGTTTTTTCCCTTCATTACAGGAAAATCCCTTTTTCCCTTGAATATCTTCGTCAGGGAAATACAGGTTAAACTGACGCTGACCTGTTTCTTTCCAACTGCCGATAATTTGCCAGCATTCTTGGGCAGATTCAAAGCCAGTGATTGGCACTTTCTGCTTGGCAAAAGACACCTGTAAATCTTGCACACCTTGTTGAGCGATCGCTTTTTGTAAAGCTGGTAAGTAGTCTTGCTCAATGAACTCTACAAATGGCTTATCTTCAACAGATGGGGCTTTTTCCTTTTTAGCGGCTTTAGCTGCGGCGGCTGGTTTTTCTCCCGTTGCTGCTGGTTTTTCTCGCTTGGATGATGCAGCAGCTGGTTTAGCAGCATTGGGGTTATCTTCGGAGTTTGCAGCTTTAGGATCTGGCGCGTTAGCAGTAGGAAGGTCTGTGGCTTCGGGTGAGTCTGTACTAGGAGCGTGTTCTTCAGCCACACTGGGAGCTTGCTGGTCAACTGTGCTGGGAGCTACTTCTCCCGCTTGATTGTGATTGGTTGGGTCTGCCATTGCTCAGGTCAATCCTTTAATCTAGCTTTTGGAGCGATCGCTCACCTTGAGGTATCGGGTATTTTTATTTTGACATACTAGTGCAGCAGGGCAATAATAACTGTACAGTTAAAAATAACCCAAAGGCATAGATATAAGCTTTCTTCCCTTCTCTCTCCTACCCCTTCAATTGTAGGGCGATCGCTATCTGTATAGTCTGTACCCAGTAAAAAATTATAATCTTCCTAAAAAAGCATGGAGATTAGGGTGTCTAGTAGGTTACGGCGTAAATAGAGCAACCATTGAAAATCTTTAAAAAGCTTATTCCATAATACTTTTGGCTTTTGACTTCCGCCTTGCGGTACTAGGCAGCAGCCAGAAGCTAGTTAGGCAACAAATACGAAAGTTAGCCAAAATGCGATCGTGTCCTCAGCCATATCCAACTTTAGCTAACAAAAAATGAAAATGTAAGAATGCAGCTATGTAGATCGATAATTTAGGTACGCAAAAAATCTGTTATGCAGACTAGTGAGGAAAAGTCAACAATAAAAGCCTGGGCAGGTGCGATACCTTCTCGACGAGAGGCTACGCCAACGGTGAGCTTTCCTGCGGAACGCTGCGCGAATGCTAACGCAGAATCAGCAAAAGAATTTCCCGCTACCCAATTGCCAATTCTTTCTGGCAAAATTCCAGATGACTTGCGTGGCACACTTTACCGCAATGGTCCCGCACGGCTAGAACGCGGTGGCATTCACGTGGGACACTGGTTTGATGGAGATGGAGCAATTCTAGCTGTAAATTTTAGCGATGCAGTTGCAACCGGGGTTTATCGCTACGTGCAAACCTCTGGTTATCAAGAAGAAGCCGCAGCAGGGAAACTAGTCTACGGCAATTATGGCATGACTGCACCAGGCCCAATTTGGAATCAATGGCAAAAGCCCATCAAGAATGCTGCCAACACCTCGGTGCTAGCACTTCCAGATAAACTTTTGGCACTATGGGAAGGTGGTAAACCCTACGCCCTCGATTTACAAACTTTAGAAACTTCGGGTGAAGATGATTTAGGGGGGTTAACTGAAGGATTAAACTATTCTGCACATTATAAGCGTGATAAGCAAACAGGAGAAATTTTTAATTTTGGCATTAGCCCTGGATTAAATGCGACGCTTTATATTTACAAAAGCGATTCAACTGGGAGGATTATCCAACAAGCCGCATACCAATTAGATGGTGTGCCATTAGTACATGATTTTGTTTTAGCAGGACAGTATCTTGTATTTTTCATTCCGCCAGTGCGGTTGAATGTCTTACCTCTGCTAATAGGGATAAGCAACTATAGTGATTCGCTAGATTGGCAACCTAAATTAGGAACTCAGATTTTAGTTATTGATCGGGAAACCCTATCTGTAGTGAGTCGTGGAGAAACCGAACCTTGGTTCCAATGGCATTTTGCTAACGGTTATGTAGATGCTAGCGGTTCAGTGATTGTGGATATCGCCCGTTATGAAGATTTTCAAACTAACCAGTATCTCAAGGAAGTAGCGACAGGTAAGACTCACACCGTAGCAAAAAGTACATTAACGCGAGTTCATCTGCATCCTCAAACTGGCAAAATTACGTCAATTCAACCGCTATTGAACGGACATTGTGAATTTCCCAATGTACCACAGCAAAACGTGGGGCAAGCTTCCCGTTACACATATATGTCAAAATCCCGTTCAGGAACAGATATTAGCCAAGAAATATTAAATGCGATCGCTCGTTTTGATCACAAGACCGAAACCCTCACCGAAGCAGACTTTGGAGAAAACCGTTATCCTTCAGAACCCATCTTTGCCCAAGATACCCAAAATCCTGCACAAGGTTGGGTACTAACTGTTGTCTACGATGGTAATTCTCATAGTAGCGAAGTTTGGATATTTGATAGCGATCGCCTGGATGCCGAACCCGTTTGCAAACTAGGATTACCCAGCATCATCCCCCACAGCTTCCACGGCACTTGGAACCCAGCCTAATAAACCCTCCGCGTTCCCTCTGCGTTTCCCTTAGCGTTCCTCTGCGTTAAAAAAACAACGCTACAGTAAAAACGAATAGCATTGATCAGACATATCTGGTCAATGCAAAATCAAAAATTCCAAAGAATCTTGTCCTATGCAATTACAAGAAAAACGCAACTATTCTCCCACAGAATATCTAGAACTAGAAGTCATTTCCGAGTCTCGTCATGAATATATAGATGGTCAAATTATACCTATGACAGGTGGAACACCAAATCACAACCAAATAGCTGGTAATTTTTATGCAGCCCTCAATTTTGCTTTGAAGCGGCAACCTTATCGAGTATTCATAGCCGATCAACGTCTATGGATTCCCAAAAAGCGAATTCATACATATCCTGATGTTATGGTTGTTGCAGGTTCATTAGAATTTTCTGAGGGACGTACAGATACAATTATTAATCCCTTAGTAATTTGTGAAGTTCTATCCAAATCTACTAGAAGCTATGATAGAGATGAAAAATTTGCGGCTTATCGTACTATCCCCAGTTTTCAGGAATATGTTCTAATTGATCAGTACAAAAATCATGTAGAACAATATTCTAAAACTGATGAGAAAAAATGGATTTTCTCTGAATATGAAGAAGATAGTAATATCCTAATACTATCCTCTATTGAATTTCAAATCCCTTTATTAGATATTTATGATAAAGTTGGCTTTGATGGTCAAGAATAACTTTACTCTAATTAGTTAACTAAGGAACAACGTAAATATCAGCATTTATCGCTTATAAGTCTATTATTATAAATCTAAAATTTCAAAAAGATGCATTGTAATTTATATAATTTCCAGTAAAATGCTCATAATAATAACTTTGATTTTTAGTCAGAACTTTAATCATGTTTACGAGACGCTACGCAGTAAGCCCAGCTATGCCCAAAGAGCTTTACATAATCAGGGCTTCGGTTCTGACTATGAACATTTTTACCCAGATTGATTAACCGCACATGATATTACAATGATTTACGCGGGTTAGAATAGAAAAAAACTTTATATACATTTCGCTGATTAAGCATAATTGCCCATGACCACTTCTAAACGCCACTACCACATCACTACCTTCGGTTGTCAGATGAATAAAGCTGACTCAGAGCGCATGGCTGGCGTTTTGGAAGACATGGGCTTTGAATGGGCAGAAGATCCAAATAATGCAGATGTAATTCTCTATAATACCTGCACAATTCGGGATAATGCCGAGCAAAAGGTATATTCCTATCTTGGCAGACAAGCAAAGCGCAAACATGAGCAGCCTGATTTAACCCTCATCGTTGCTGGTTGTGTTGCCCAGCAAGAAGGTGAAGCGCTATTGCGGCGAGTCCCGGAATTAGACTTGGTAATGGGGCCACAACACGCCAATCGCCTCAAAGATTTGTTGGAGTCGGTGTTTGACGGCAACCAAGTAGTCGCTACCGAGTCGGTTCATATTATTGAAGATATCACCCAGCCGCGACGGGATAGTAAGGTAACAGCTTGGGTAAATATAATTTACGGCTGTAACGAACGCTGCACCTACTGTGTGGTTCCCAATGTGCGAGGTGTCGAACAATCTCGCACACCGTCAGCGATTCGGGCTGAAATGGAAGAATTAGGACGGCAAGGCTACAAGGAGATTACTCTACTTGGTCAAAATATTGACGCTTACGGTAGAGATTTACCAGGAACAACAGCAGAAGGCCGGCATCTGCACAACTTCACAGATTTACTTTATTATGTACATGATGTGCCGGGGATTGAAAGGTTAAGATTTGCTACTAGCCATCCCCGTTATTTTACAGAAAGATTAATTAAGGCTTGTGCTGAGTTGCCCAAAGTCTGCAAACACTTTCACATTCCCTTTCAATCTGGGGATAATGAACTTTTGAAAGCGATGTCGCGGGGTTATACTCATGAAAAATATCGCCGTATCATCGATACCATTCGGCGGTATATGCCAGATGCTTCTATTAGTGCCGATGCGATTGTCGGTTTTCCTGGGGAGACAGAAGCACAGTTTGAAAATACCCTGAAACTGGTAGAAGATATTGGCTTTGATATGTTGAACACAGCAGCATATTCACCGCGTCCAGGGACACCAGCCGCATTATGGGACAATCAACTGAGTGAAGAAGTTAAAAGCGATCGCCTCCAACGCCTGAATCATTTAGGAAACTTGAAAGTAGCCGAGCGATCGCAACGTTACTTTGGACGTATCGAAGAAGTTTTGGTAGAAGACCGAAACCCCAAAGATAAAGCTCAGGTGATGGGACGTACTGATGGTAATCGTCTGACATTCTTTAGTGGCGACATCAAAGAATTGAAAGGGCAATTGGTGAAGGTAAAAATTACCGAAGTTCGCCCTTTTAGTTTGACAGGTGAACCAATTGAAGTGAGACAAGCCTTATCTGTCTAAGAATTAGACATCACCAGAAATTAAATACGCATCATCCAGAACCCTTGTAGAGACGTAGCAGTATTACGTCTCTACAATCTTATCTTTATTTCACCCTACCCCGGAAACGCATAAACCACTAGGAATTAATTGGTGTACCTAGTGGGTTGCATTTGGCACATTATGGTGATGAAGTCGTGCTAATTCCAACGAATGTTCGGGATAAGCTAAAAACCTCATTACACCGTTGCTTGATTCTGAGATATGTCAACGTGTTTGCGTCGTTTCAGTCAACCAATGCTGAATAAATCTTCTTAACCCAAACTGACGTTAAATTACATACCTCCAAAACTAAAAATCGTATTACTTCACCTTAGCTCGCAACCGAATGAAACCGTATGCAGGACTACCAGTTGTGTTAGCAGGGAATGTAGTCGAACCCGTGACTACATCGACTACCACGGCTCCTGAAAGGTTCTGAGCAGATGGAGTGGGGTTGGTGAAGGCAGCTTTGTTACAAGAGCCAGGAGTTTCTGTACCAGCTAGGATAAACTGACCGCCATCGGTATCACTAGCATTCGTCAAAGAGACTGGTGTTGTAGAGCCAATTGCTAGAGTAATACCAGAATTAGATGTAAAAGCAGTGGGAATAAAGGTGGTACTAACAGGCAGCAAGTCACAGACACTGAGATTTCTCACAGGAATACTGCCACTGGAGAGGAAATAAACAGTGTATTCTAACTCATCGCCTGGTTTAACTTTACCGCCATCAATTGCACCCTTAAGGTAATTAGCAGGCCAGTTGCTGTTGTTGTCATCGGTGCTGTTGGGGTCATCAACAACTTGAGTTAAATTCACAGAACCATTCGAGGTGTTGCCATTAATAGCAGTAATGCGTTTGATTAAAATTAACTTAACAAAACCGTTAATTGTCGTGGGGTCACTGGCACTGTCGTTGGTGGTATTTGTCTGGCTACCACCTGAGATATTGGCAACATTAGTTAAGCTGAATGGAGCATTAGAGGCTACAGCAACGCTGAGGCTAATTGCTGGATAGCTTGAACCTGCTGTGAGAACATCGGAGCGTGTACAACTAACAGTTTGTCCTGATACTGTACAAGTCCAGCCTGTACCCGTCGCCGTTGTAGGAGTTAAACCAGTCGGCAGAGTGTCACTCACGGTGACAAGTCCATTGGTGGCAGCACCACCGGAGTTTTTTGCAGTGATGGAGTATATTCCGGTTGAGCCTTGAGTAAAGTTGCCTATATGAGTCTTGGTGATGGTTAGGTCAGCAACGCCATTAATTGTTGTAGGGTCACTGGCACTGTCGTTGCTGGTATTTGTCTGGCCACCACCTGAGACATTAGCAACGTTAGTTAGGCTGGATGCAGCATTAGACGCTGCGGTAACACTGAGGCTAATTGCTGGGTAGCTAGCACCTGTCCCAAGAACATCGGAGCGGGTACAAGTGACAGTTTGTCCTGATACTGTGCAAGTCCAGCCTGTACCCGTCGCCGTCGTGGGAGTCAAACCAGTCGGCAGAGTGTCACTCACGGTGACAAGTCCATTGGTGGCAGCACCACCGGAGTTTTTTGCAGTGATGGAGTATATTCCGGTTGAGCCTTGAGTAAAGTTGCCTATATGAGTCTTGGTGATGGTTAGGTCAGCAACGCCATTAATTGTTGTAGGGTCACTGGCACTGTCGTTGCTGGTATTTGTCTGGCCACCACCTGAGACATTAGCAACGTTAGTCAGGCTGGATGCAGCATTAGAAGCTGCGGTGACACTGAGGCTGATATCAGGATAACTTGAACCTGCTGCCAGGGCATCGGAGCGCGTACAAGTAACAGTTTGTCCTGATACTGTACAAGTCCAGCCTGTGCCTGTTGCCGTTGTGGGAGTCAAACCTGTGGGCAGAGTGTCAGTTACAGTTACAAGTCCATTGGTGGCAGCACCACCAGAGTTTTTTGCAGTGATAGTGTATGTTCCGCTTACGCCTTGAGTAAAGTTGCCCGTATGAGTCTTGGTAATTGTTAAGTCAGAAACACCATTTATTATTGTAGGGTCACTAGCATTGTTGTTAGTTGTATTCGTCTCGCCACCACCTGAAACATTAGCAACGTTAGTCAGGCTGGATGAGGCATTAGAAGCTACAGCAACATTGAGACTAATTGCTGGGTAGCTGGCTCCAGCAGCTAGAATATCCGAACGGGTGCAGGTAACTTTTTGTCCTGATACTGTGCAAGTCCAGCCAGTACCACTAGCTGTGGTGGGCGTGAGTCCTGTAGGTAAGTCATCCACTACAGTTACTGGTTGGAGTGTAGGGCTGCTACCGGAGTTTTTTGCTGTCAGGTTGTAAGTTCCACTTCCTCCTTGAGTAAAGTTACCTGTATGGCTTTTTGTAATCGTTAAATCTGGTGGGTCGATAGCTGTGATAGTAGTACCTTTGGTAGCGTCGTTATAGTCAGTATTATAGTGATAGCTACTACCCGAAAAGTCGTAGATCAAATTGACGAATGTGGCAGTACCAGCTGAGAGAATCTTGACAGTGTAAGTTGTGCTGACATTGTTACCTGCTTTACCACCAGAGTAACCATCTGAAATTGATGTGTCACTACATGTTAAGTTGTTATGGTAAAAGGAACTGGTAATATCATTAGTCCAACCACAAGCATCCGCATATATTGAATTGTTAGTTACACTAGATGGTGCTGTGTAGGTTGCTGTAACACCAACTACCTGAAAAATTGTGTTAGGAAAGTTTGGGGAGAACACCAACTGTTCATATCCCCCAGTAGCTGTGCTTCCTGTAACTGTATATTGATAAGTCTGGCCAACAACAACAGTAGATGGCCCTGTGATGGTTGCTACTGAATTGCGATTTTGAGAAATCAGTTTTTCTACATACAACTCACGATTTGTTGGGGTGCTGACAATACCAAGATTATCAGCAGTCGCTTCAATGCGATATAGCTGTTTAGTGTTATAAGCTGCTGAATTACGGGTAATAACAATGTTGTAGTAAAAGTCAGTACAGTTGCTAGGGACTGCTCCATAAAAGGTGGGAGGGCGAGTATTAGCAGCAGTAGTAGAACCAGCTGCTAGAGAAGGAATAGAGAGTGTGCTGGCACCTTGTAAATTTATGAAGCTGTTGGTAGCTCCCTCTCGCACAAAGGTAGCTTTGACATTGGTGGCGGCAGTACTGCCAGTGTTACATACACGAGCACCTGTCATAAAAACATTTGGCCCGACGCTGACGTTATTGCTATCTAAGCCAATGATGTTCCAGGTAATGGGAGTAATTGTAAGTTGTGCAGTAGCAAGTGCTGATGAATATGGCCACAGGATTGCTGCTGCCAAAGTCAAGGTGGTGGAAGCTAAAAATTTGTGTAAATGAGACTGACGTATTTTCATGGCTGGAACTTCTTAATAATATTTACGCCAAGAAAAAGCGCTGTAATTAATGCATTTATTGCAGGTCTAGAGGTGCTATGCAGGAGGCTGTAATCTGCCGAATTTGATTTTGTAAGATAATTACAGAAATTTCCATGTATAAATAAATTCATATTTTTAGCTTTCCTTTTTCACCTGGGTATCGCTAATTGGTCGTTCTTTACGTGGTACAGGTTTTTGCTGTCCAAAGCCCTCAAACAATTCGTTGAGCTTCAGCGTTACCCCTAAATATGCCCCTCCTGCCGATCGCGTACCTGAGAAATCTCGGTCATCGACATTACCAAAAACGTATCCAGCAGCCAGCCGCAGGTTAGGAGTTAGGTAATAGCCTGTTTCAATCACGAAGCCTGTTTCTGTGTAGTTAGATTGACCAATCCAGCGAGCCTCACCCACCAAATCCATGCTGTATCCCAAGCGATAGGTCGCTCGGAATTGCGCTAGATTGACCATACTGGTGCCGACTAAATCGTTAGCTAAGTAAGACGTACTGTTACGCAAAGCATACTTGCCGTAGAATTCCCATTGCCAGTTAGGAGCATAGATAGTTTCTAAAGCAAAGGTATGGTCATCAGAACCCGTACCACTGCCAAAAAGGAGTGTATCAGGTATGACAGATGGATTTTGGCGATATTCATAACGCAATAAAGCATTAAATGAATCGTTATTGGGGTCGCGGTAAGCTAAACCCACCTTCAAGTTAACTGTATCTCCTAGTCCTGAAAGCCTTTGATTGGAAGAATTTGCCTGTTGATAGCGCACCAAAGCTGTGAGAGCCGGAGAAACTTTACCAGTAGCAGCAGCTGAGATGACGGTGTTAGAACCACTAGAAGAAGTGCGATGTTCGTAGCGGGCGCTGGCTTGAAACTGTGGATTATCACTGTATTCCAGCCCGACACTATAGCTATCACCACCATCAAATCCGATAGAGGAAGCAGTTTGACCAACGGCAAAGGGTTGAGCATATTGCTGTCCCGCCGCAGTCCGCCCAAAGAAGCCACCAAAGACGTGTTCGTAAGCCAGGTTCAGCCGCAAACCACGAGCAATAAGCCAGCGATTATTTAGTCCAATAGCGCCTTGGGTAGTCATTTCATTGGCACCACCTAAAATCGAATAACGACCAGTCAAGGTGGTATCTGAGCCAAGTTTGTGTTCGCCGTTAACACTCAAGCTGGTGATGGAGTTATCACTAAACTGACCGCCAGAGTAAAACTGTTGAGCAAGAGTGAGATTGACACCAGGCAATACAGCCCAATTCAACCCTAATATGGTACGGTCTGGGTAAACAGTATCAGCCTCAGAAGATAAAGTAAGTTCATTTTGCGCCAAGAAAGTCAAGTTTTTGGCTAGAGGGTATGTGAAGCGCGATCGCAACTGATCGGAAGTACCACTTAGGGCGCTGTCGGGGATGCGGTCTTCTCTTTGACGATGAATCCAATCCACATCGAGTGTGGCGTTACCGAAGCGTTGTTGAATCCCAGCAGAAAGCGTTGTCAGGGAATTATCTACTTTACTACCAGGTATCGCTTCAGAACGCGGTGCAAATAGTTCTTCAAATGTATCTAGTGGTTGTGGTGCAATACCAAAATTGTCTTCGTGGTCGTATTGCGCTCGCACATTTGTGGTTGATGTCAGTCTGCCTGTAACTTGTGCCCCATAGCGGGTTTGCCCTGGTACAAAGCTGATAGTGGCATTATTAGCAAAGCCCGTATCAGCATGACGATAATAAGCACGCCCTTGAATACCATTAGCAATCTGTCCCTCAGCTTCCAAGCGGTAAGCACTGCCACTGACCTTCCCTATAAGTTCAGAATCATTGGATGAATGAGCATATTCTGCTGTCAACCTACCCTTGTCACCCAAAGCAATCAGCGCATCTGTACCGTAAAGTTGAAAGTCACGCACCCCCTGATTTTCTTGGACGAAACTTGCTCCTATCCAACTTTGGTTGGTAGCGTTGCGGGAGAGGTTATATTGCAAACGACCAGCAAAAATACTGCTATCAGAGTCTTGGCTGTCGTATTGGTAAGTTATAACAATCCGGCGTACCAATACTTGTCCGGTTTGATCGATATCAGTGCGAAGAATCGGTTCGCGAAATAATAAGGTGCCGCGATCGTAATCGATTTCGTAGTCTGGTCCTCGGTCAAGCTGTCTGCGCTCTAATACAGTACCAGGACGATTAAGTTCTTCTAACTCAATAAAGACATTTTCACTACCTGGAAGGAGTATTCGACGGGAGAGGAAGTAATAGCCACTGGTGCCATCAGGAGCAATGGTATCCCGTTGAAACCCTTCTAGCTGATTGCCATAAAAACCTGTAATTTGTAGATTTCCTAAGTTGTAGTTAGCTTTAAAGCCCTGGAGTTGACGGGTGATAGCAGTAAATTGCTGTGACGAACGAGCAAACTCTTCAGTATTGTAGTCACCCCACATCGCATAATCAGGTGCAGCTCCCAAGATGCCAGTCGAGCGTTCTAAACGTAGGAATACGCTATCAGTTGAAGGAGTAATGACATCAACTCTAGAGCTATCGCCGTAGACAGGATAGTTTTGCTCATTAAATTGATATGTTCTAAAAAGACGATTATCACAGTTGCAGTCTTCATTAAGGCTGCGAGAACTGTTGTATGCACCTGTAAACAACCACTCGCCAATTGCCCCAGTCGCAAATATTGCTGAATTGAAATCTAATTGTGTTTTGTTATCTTCATCGGGACGCAAGAAATCACGGAAACTTCCGTAATAATTTGTACCTCTAGCGCCCAAACGCAAATCTATTACCCCAGTGACTAAACTAGGACGTAGTGCCGTTTCAAATTGCAGTTGGGTAAAAGCTTCTAAACTGCTAGTAGTTGCTTGAATTCGCACAGTTTGCGCCTTCAAGTCTGACCGCAGATTTGCTGTGAATTGCCCTGCCTTTGCCTCTACTTGGAATCCTGGTTGATCGGGTTTGAAGTCTTCCCCAACAAACTCGCCAGCTGTGGATATTAAGGTAACAACAGCATCTTGGTTAGCACGATTACGATTTTCATCGATGAGTTCACCTCGAATTGTTGCCGTGGAACGTGCATCAGCTGGGATGCGAGCCTCAACCGTTTCCAGCGTGAGTTGCTTCGGCGTTCCTCGCGCCACCACCTGTATTGTCACAGGCGCTTCTGTCGCACCTACCACCTGTGCAGAGATGGTATTTTCTCCTTCTTTTAAAGAAACACCAAACCATGTCTGTGTTACTAATTTGGTATTAATGTCTGTTTCTGTGCGTCCAATTAACGAGGTTTCTACTAACGCACCATTCACCCGCAATTCTATTTGAGTGCCGGGGGAGAATTGCAATATTACTGTTGTAGTTGGCCCATCTACAATTGTGTTAGCCGTCGGTGTAAGGATTTTTACCGCTATTGAGGGGGTTTGGGCAGTTGAGAACTTGGAAGATTGAGAGGAAATCTCTTTTTGTCGCTTTGTTACCTTGTCCTCAGTTCCTGCTATTTTCCGTAAATCTACATCTAGCTTGGTATTATCTACTGCTGGAAGCTGCAAAATTTTAGTTGCGGTTTGCTTGTTATTCAAAGCATTCCTGAGCCGAGTTGAGGTAGAAGTGTCAGCAGAACTATTTGTTACCAGAGAGGCTGCGGAAGTATTGGAAACAGATGAGTTAGCACTAATCTTTTCTTCTTGTTCAGTTGTCTGTGTGATATCCTGTTTAACTGTTTTTACCGGAGTCTCTGATTGCTCAAAAAATTCGGCTTTTGCTATAGTTGGATATGCAACCAAGCTGACAGAAAATGCCATAACCCCCAGCCGAAACTTGAAACTACTTGAAGGGTGCAGTCTGGGTTTCATTTCTTTACTTCCTCCTGGAAGGTACGGGTGACTGCGAAGTTCATACGTACCATCCCACCAGGCTGTAAACGCACGAGGCGAGATTGGCTATTGCGTTCGCGGAATTTTTTGTTAGGAGCTAGGGTATAACCAGGTAGGCTGCTGAAGTCTAATACACCTGTGTGGCTTCCAGGTAACACGTTGGCTAAAGAAAACAGACCTTTCGGGTCTGTGGTGATCCGGTTACCATCCTCCATAAAAATCACGGCATTAGGCACTCCCGGCTCACCAGGCTGTTGTTCCCCGTCAAAGTTCTTATCTACAAACACGCGACCGATGATAGTGCCGCAGTCAGAGACAATTCCTGGTCGAATTTTCAACTGGTGGGTTGTAGGACCATCCTTGGCGCTAAAACCGTTGTCAACCCGTTGCAAGTTAACGATCGCACTGTTACGGCCCGTACCCCTTACAGAGTCAGGGCTTAGTTGGGTAGCGTAGGCAATATTCAACACTCTTTCCGGTTGGATAGTAGCGTCTGTCCTGAATGTCACCGTGGTTCCATTGCGTTCTGAGGTGATAGTGACTGGCTGACCGTCAATTTCTCCCCGGACAGAATTGGGCAAGAAGTTGAATCCCAAGGGTAAATTGTCGCTGACAACTACATTATTCAAATTCACATCAATTAAATTTCTGACCGAAACGCGGTAAATGACCGTATCTCCAGGTTCAGCAGTAGCGCGATCGCCTGTTTTGACAATCTGCACTTGGTTGGGTTGACATAGATTTGTGGTCAAATCAAACGCTAATAAGTCCAGTCCTTGAAGTTCAGCATTGTCCACTAAGACAGCTGTGTCCTCTACCCTGGTCTCGCCTGTGCGATTGATTGGCTGACCATCTAAGGAAGTCGCAACATACTGGACAATATTGCCGCCTGTATTTCCAACGATTTCAATCTTGA
Organism: Nostoc desertorum CM1-VF14; assembly: GCA_019359245.1. Taxonomy (GTDB): domain Bacteria; phylum Cyanobacteriota; class Cyanobacteriia; order Cyanobacteriales; family Nostocaceae; genus Nostoc; species Nostoc desertorum. The sequence goes on from JAHHHR010000001.1 coordinate 195,862, forward strand.
TGCGTCGCTGTCTATAAATTGAATTTGGCGGTGGATTAATTACAAGAATATAGGTTCTACCAACATTGGTTTGACCCTTGTTTGAGTCGAATAGAAAATTGTATACACCCGCAGGATTATTACTAATAAAGTAAGGGTTAGCGTTCTCAATATTCGGCGCTTTCCCACTAGGAACTTTGTTGTTAGGAATATCAGGCAACTCTGTCCGGGTCAGGGGAACTAAATTTCCTAATTCTGTCCCCGTTGGATCGCTGGGGTTAGGTTCGTACAAACCGACAGAAAAACCTGTATAGTCAGGTAAAATTTCGCTACCGCAACCTAAAATTCGTCCTAACGGGTCAATTAAGGGACTAGAGTTGGCTTGAATTTGACTAGTAGTTCCTTGAAATGTATTGTTAGTAGGATCTGTATAAGTATAAGTAGCTTGGTTTATGATAGCTGAAGGCACAACCCGGTTATCAGCTGGTTGCGCTATCCCAGGTAAGGAACTGTGCAAAACACTTGCGACCAAAACGGTTGCCGTTAACCGCTGGAACCAGCTTTTGCACATATGAATCTGGTGTCGCGACTTTTGACGGCGCACTGAACTTTTCTCCTATTTGACTTCACGGTTCGGGTTCTGGCAGTAACAAATTTCACAGAGTGTATCTGTCAAATCGGCAACCGTTAAAATATTTGGACTCGTAGTGGGCAATGCTCATAGCAAAGGGCTAGGTATTGGGGGCTGGTTACTAGGAAAGAGATATAGTCATAAATTCTTTCAATCCCCAATCCCCATTACCTCTTATCCCCAGAGGAAGCCACAAGTTCCCCAATCCCTAGTCCCTACTCTTAACTTGTTTTTCTCACGGCACCTGTACCTCATAAGTCCCCTTGACTGTAGTCTTCGCGGGGATAGATTCGCCAAAACCCAAGCGAATGTGAGTGTAGGCTGTAGCTGGAGCAGGGCGAGATTCTACTTTGCCGTTAGGAAGAGTGACTTTAACAGTGGGATTTTCTACAAAGCTGCGTCCGCCATCAATGCTGTAGATAATCTTTGCTCCTTTGTTAGCATTGACATTTGCAGATTTCAACTTATACACCGTTCCTTGAGGAATGGGTTGATTAATAGTGAGATTCTTGACTGGGCGATCGCCTCTGTTTTCACCACTGACTGTGTAACGCAACACATCTCCTCGCTGCACCACAGCTTTACCTTGTAGTGGTTGCCAAGTTACCTTTTCCTTACCTTGCCCATCTTTTTGCACAACTTGCTTTTGTGCATCCAAACGCAACTGTACTTGCCCTTTAGCTTGGGTATTTTGGGCGATCGCACTTCCTGAGTGCCATATATTCGCTACTCCAGGAATTTGGCTGATAAATGGTGTAGTTGCAATCAAGGCGATCGCTCCCATACTTGCAATAGAAACACGCTTCATGTAAATAACCTCTTTAAACTTCAACTTCCAGAATTTTGATTGGTGATTAGCCCCCTTTTTAAGGGGGTGGGGGGATCAAAAGGCGGTGTAAAATACAGAAAACCCCTTTTAGCTCCCCTTAATGAGAAAAACAGCTGACGTTAGTTCACCCTGCGTTGGAAGATAAATGTTTGTTCTCCACCTGGTGCAACATTGCCCGCATTGTCCACATACCTGGTGACATCGACATTAGACGTGTCTGTTGTCGTGTTTCCGTTGAAGAAATTGATGGTTGCGCCAACAGAAGAATCTGTAGCTGAACCCGGAACATTGCTGGTATCAATTTGACCATTGTTATCTCTATCCAGCGCCCAGTTGTTTAGACCATCCCCAACAGTAGTAGAGAGAGCACCATCTTCAGTAATCACGACATTGTTGGCTGTCAAAATCGAGTTATTACTTCCGTCTGTGGGCTGGACTTCAGAAATGTTCCTGTACCTAATCCGGTACTCAATAACGTTTCCTTGAGCGGGTGTTCTTGCGACATCAGCCACATTTGGATTGGGATCAATAGATGGCAAGGGTCCACCAGTACCATCAGGATCAAAAGCTGGTGTTGAGTTAAAATCACCCTGTCCGGCTCCCACAACTGGACCAGATCCTTGCAGAACTCTAGACTCTTTAACCAGTTTTAGGAAGCCTGTGTAAACCCGATCAATCGTGGTATTCCTACCAGTTTCTGCGCCTAAACCAGGGGTTGTATCATCAACGAAGGCAGTGATAGGTACTGGGTAGCCTCTGAGGATATTATCGTTGGCAGAGAGGTTGGTGCCACTTGGTAGATCAACTTCTACGGAGTAGTTGATAGGGCTGTTTATTGGCACATCAGGAATAGTGATGTAATCAGTCGTATCATTAATCGGGCTACCACCACTCAAAAATTGGGTGCCGTCCCAGGTATAGACTTTTGTCTGATTCAGATACTTAATAGTTACCGTCGTATTTGCCGGCAAATCAGCAGCATTAGCTGGTGGGGTAGGAAGCAGGGAAATGTCGTTTGCTTGGGTACTGGCATTTGTTAGCGTGTTATTGAAGGTGACAACCGCCGGATCTACGGTTGATCCTGGTCTTATATTCGCAGCGATCGCTGAAGATTTGTTGCTGAAGTCGGTGTTAGGATTATTGCCTGGACCAATAGCATTTGGAAAATTTTCTGGTCCATTTTGGACTGTGGCAGTAACTTGTGTCACTATGGTACTGCTCGCTTCACCACCTGGACCAGCTCCTGCGTTGTTGCCAGGGTCAGTCCCGGTATTAGTTAGGTCCGTTGGGTTGTCAATATAGCCATCTTCAACTGGGGTAGGAGCGGCGTCAGGAATGCCATCGCCATTTGCATCTGTCCCAGGAGGCGTTATACCGTTGTAGTTACTGGGATTTTGGTCACCAGATTCGTCATATATAAACGTATCTGGAATACCATCGTTATTGGTATCTGTATTTGCTATACCACTGCTTTGACCAAACAATTGGGCAATGTTATTGACCGTTAATGATGTTCCAGTGAAAGTTGATCTAACTCTAACCTGAATCGAGAAATTGATTGCTGGCGAATTAGGAGCAACAGAAGTGACACTAGCAGCCGGGTTGTTGACGAAACCGACGCGGGTTACTGTCGCCAGGTTAGTAGATGCAGTGAGTAGTTGCCAAGTAGCAGCATTGGCATTGGTAGTGATGGGATCTGTAGTGTAAACCGCTTGCCAACCAGTCGGTGCAGTTGGTACAGCCGCCAGTTGAGTATCCAGAGGAATAGCATCAGAAACTAAAATGCGAGGTTCTGCAAAGCCTTTTATGAGCGTACCCGTTAATGCAGCTGGGTTAATGCCTTTGTTTGTTGGATCAGTTGATTGTACTTCTAGGCTCAAGTTATAACTCAGTGTGTCATCATTGATTTTTGCAGTACCAGCATCGTTGATGCCATTAGGCGTTTTGAGTACCTTAGCAAAAGTGTAGCTTGACGCATTGACAGTCGCGTCTACAAAAGCACTAGCCTCACGCACACCGTTAGCAGGGTCGCCAGTAATGTCACCATTTGTTGTACCAGTGTTATCTACCGTATAAACATCACCTGTATTAGTGGTTCGCGGCTGGTTCTGAGTATTAGTGCTAGTGCCGGTGTCACCTAAAGTAACTCTAATTGCTTGACCAGCATTAGCGCCAGCATTAACGGTAACCACAGCACGCACAAAAATAGAACCGTTAGCGGCTATTGAAGGTGTATCGGCATCGTTGATTGTTGTCCAGCCATCCGTACCATTTAAGCTGTATTCTAATCTGACAACTGTACCAGGGCCAGTGATACCTACGTTGTTGCTGGCAGGAATGTGGAACTTCGTGGGGTCGTTACCAACGTTATTCACCCTGAAGTTATAAAGGAGCTGATCACCAGATACTACTGTGCCCTGGTTCTGATCTACAAAACCATTACCTGTGATTGTGATACCAGCTACTTCTGCCACTGTAACGGTAACTGTGTTAGAGGTGGCGTTGAGTGTTTGGCCATTACCGTCTTGGTAGGTTGCTGTAGCTGTGTTGCTAATTACTTCACCCGCAGCCGTACCTTCAGCTAATACGGGTGCAACAAATTGGAAAAGGCTATTACATAATAATCCTGCTGCTATTAGAGATCGGTAGCACTTACGCTGGTTGTTGGCAGATTTATTTAGGTTTAACATGGAAGCAGTTTGTTTGTTTGCTGGACTTTTATCCTGGGTTTATACGCAGGGTAAGGTTCGGCAATTTCTTAAAAAATTACCGATTATGTCAAACCCGAACGTTGAGATTTAGGAAATGCATACTTAATGAGTTAAATTAGTTACTTATCTCAAAAAGTATATTGAAGCAATACAGAGAAATAAATCGCCTATCCGCGTTTAGCCTTGATAACTAAAGCTCATAGTCATTAACACGGATAAATTGCTCTTTTTTCCTGCCGATTGCTCTTACAAGTAGAAATATAAATTTAACTGTAAAAATATACTTCAGTATAAATAATGAATTTCTTCAGCGAGGACAAATTCTGTATGAAGATATACTGTCTCGTTGATGAATATAACTATGTAGCACACAAAGAATATGTAATGATTGACTTGACCATTGTGCGTATCCACAGTTAACTTATCGATATTTCTGAAAAACTAGAGTGCGACAATAGGTAAATGAATGCAAAATCATCATTTGCATTTTATGTGTTAGTGCTTAAAAAATATAATTAAATTGTCTTTTTATAACATATCTGTCTAAGTGTAAATTCTAAGTGCAGGGGTTACTATGATAAAAAGTTTACAAAAATCATTCTTTTCAATACTAAACATACCCGACATTTTTAGTCGGGTATGTTTGACTGGTATTTTTGCTCGTGTTAGTATCAGGCGACAGCAGACAGACAAACAGGGAAAGCTAGTTTATGACTCAGGCAATCAAAACCCAAACCCAAACTCAAACCAGCACTGCCTACTTTCAAGCCTTGAAGTGTAAGGAATGTGGTGCGGAATATGAACTCAAAGCCAGTAATGTTTGTGAGTTATGTTTTGGTCCCTTAGAAGTCAAGTATGACTACAGCGCCCTACGTCTAACTGTTACTCGTGAAACAATTCAGGCCGGTCCCAATTCAATTTGGCGCTATCGTCCCTTTTTGCCTGTTGCAACTGACAATGTTATAGATGTGGGAACGGGTATGACTCCCTTGGTTCGTTCTCACCGCCTTGCCCGTCGCCTGGGTCTAAATAAGCTTTATATAAAAAATGATGCCGTTAATATGCCCACCCTTAGCTTTAAGGATCGGGTGGTATCAGTTGCCCTCTCCAGAGCGCGGGAGTTGGGTTTCACTACTGTTTCTTGCGCTAGCACCGGGAACTTGGCAAATTCTACAGCTGCGATCGCAGCTCATGCCGGTTTAGACTGCTGTGTATTCATCCCCGCAGATTTAGAAGCCGGAAAAATTATCGGTAGCCTGATCTACAGTCCTACCTTAATGGCCGTCAAGGGTAACTACGATCAAGTGAATCGTCTCTGTTCAGAAGTTGCTAATACACATGGCTGGGGTTTTGTCAATATTAACCTGCGTCCTTATTATTCTGAAGGTTCCAAGACACTAGGCTTTGAAGTTGCAGAACAACTAGGCTGGGAACTACCCGATCATGTTGTTGCTCCCTTAGCATCTGGTTCACTATTCACCAAAATTTATAAAGGGTTCCAAGAATTTATCGAAGTTGGTTTGGTAGAAAACAAGAGCGTTCGTTTTAGCGGCGCTCAAGCTGAAGGTTGTTCACCCATTGCCCAAGCCTTTAAAGAAGGACGCGACTTTATTAAACCAGTTAAACCGAATACAATTGCTAAATCGTTAGCGATCGGTAACCCAGCAGACGGCATTTATGCTGTAGAGCTAGCTCAGAAGACTGGTGGTAATATTGAATCAGTCAATGATGCAGAAATTATTGATGGCATCAAGCTGCTGGCAGAAACCGAAGGCATCTTCACAGAAACGGCTGGTGGTACTACCGTGGCCGTGCTGAAAAAACTGGTAGAAGCTGGCAAAATTGATCCAGATGAAACTACCGTGATTTACATCACTGGCAATGGTCTGAAAACCCAAGAAGCAATTCAAGGCTACGTTGGCGAACCCTTGACTATTGATGCCAAACTCGATAGTTTTGAACGTGCACTAGAGCGATCGCGTACTCTGGATCGCTTGGAATGGCAACAAGTCCTCGTTTAGTTAGAAATTAGGAGTTATGAGTTATGAGTTTTTGATTCATAACTCCTAACTCTTAACTATTAACTGTATTCCTAACTCTTCACTTTGTACTTTTATGGCTGTAACAGTTTTAGTTCCTACGACTCTTCAGAATTTGACTAATAATCAAGCTACTCTAGAATCCAACGGTAGCACCATTGCTGAATTATTGGACTCTTTAGAACAAAGCTTTCCTGGGATTAAATCCCGGTTGTGCGATGACGAAGGCAAACTACGTCGGTTTGTAAATTTTTACGTCGATAGCGAAGATATCCGTTATTTAGATGGTATTAATACAGCCCTGAAAGATGGCGATGAAGTAAGTATTGTCCCCGCTGTCGCAGGTGGTTAATAAAGAGAACACTAAATAAAGTAGAAGCCTAACTAGACAAAGCTTTGAGAAATTGCCTCGTTCCCAGTCTCCGGCTGGGAATGCCCATTAGTAGGTGCTGCCGATTAGTGAGGGAAAATGTCAAGTAAGAGTGAGCGCAAAGATGAGTGTTGCTGCAAGCATTTCTTTAACATCATCTAGATTAATTTTGAGCGCAGACACTGCCATAGGTTAGAGGCTATGGCAGATTGATTTTCTATTTTAGTATTCGGGTATACTGGAGTAATTGTGTATCAGGTTTCAGGATATTTGCATACATCCTATGGGAAGATGCCCTATGAATATAATAATGAGTAAATTAATCTGGGATGTTGTTATGCACTGGATTTATATACAGGTTTGGTTTACCACCAAACCTTATTTTTATATTATTTAAAATGGGGCGTAGTTGATAGGGAATTGAATATGGGGGATTGAAAAAGAGATTTTCATTGGTTTTGGTGCTTAATTGGCTATAAGTATCTGTCAATACTTAAGTTTAATATTCTTATAGCGATTCTGATTTGAATGAGGGACACGGCATTGCAGTGTCCCTACGAGTATCTGTGTTCATCTTTGGTTAATTATTTTTTTGTATATTACCCATGTGGGAACCACTATAAGTTAAATAATATTCATGTGCAAGCAGAATTAGAAACTAAAAGTACTCCTTAAAATGCCGATGGTAACTGAGTCACTACCTGGTGTGTGGCCAGGCTCCAAGATATGAATTATTCCTGGTGTAAGGCTGATATTATCTGTTAGTTGAAAACGATAAAATGCCTCAATTTGAGTAGTCGTCCCTGGTTGTCTACCTGCACGTCCTAAACCAGTATTGATAAAATCAGGAACATTATTCCCTACAGGTAAGTTGCTACTAGTAATTTTAGGAGGTTGACCGACATAAATCCCACCTAAATTTCCTTTAGCAAATAAATCAGGGAAATTCAGAAACACCATATAATTCGTCGTTTCTACATTTCCTGCTTGCCCAGGAATATAAGATTTAGTATAGCCACCCCACGCACCTGCGCTAATGCGGGGCGAAATCTGCCAAGTTACAGTCGCACCTACGGCGTTAGTTTGCAGAGGTGCTGATTTTCCGGTGGTGGTATTAACTGTAGTTAAGCATTCATCGCCAACAAAGGTTAGTAAACAACCATCTGAAGAGTAATTATTAACGTAATACAAACTTAAATCTAGAGTATCGGTTGGTGTCAGCAGCAATTGCACACCTGTAGTGGTGGTTCCATCAAATAAACCGCTACCTTTACCAGGATTTCCTGGTTGATAACTAGTATAAATTGCCTGTAAACTAGCGCGTTTAGCAAATTGCCAATCAATAGCTATACCGCCGTGACCGTATCCCATATTTAAAATTGGGTTTCTTTGGGCAAAATAAGACAACGGCCCTGTTGCAGCACTTTCTACGCGATTGGGGCCTCGGAAAGCAGTTGGCATACTTACGCCTTCTGTTCCCACCATCACTGCTAATTTATCTGTCACTAGCCAATGAAAATTGAGGTCACTTACAATCAAGTTATCTGTAGGAAATTCGTAGCCAAGTAAAACATCATTTCGAGAAACACTATTGGTAAATCTCGGCGCGGTAGTACCTTTACCATCTAAAAGACCCGTGAACAAGTAGCTGCGGGGAGTGATTTGGCTAGTTAAATATAGCTGCCCCAAGGATATAACATCAGTGTTTGTCCCCGCATCATCTGTATCTTTTTGTCCATCTCTAGGATTCACATCACCACGATTGCTAGTTCGTCCTTGAATGCCAACTATTAGTAATCCACTGAGTTTGGTTGTTGTTGAGAATTGATTGGCTTTGATTTCAGCGGTTCTGGCTTCTAAACTATCGACACGACCCCGCAAAGTTGCTAATTCAGGGGCAAATTCTGACTGCAATTTTTGTAATATTGCTAAATCTTCGCGGGTGACTAAATCGCTCGTAGCTGTAGTTATTAATTCGTTGACTCTATCTAAACAAGCATTCACCCCAGCGGCAAATTCATACCGACTTAGGACCCGATTACCGCGATAGTTGCTATCTGGATAGCCTGCTATACAGCCATAACGTTCTACCAGAGACTGTAAAGCTTGGAATGCCCAATCGTTGGGTTGTACATCCTTGAGTTGAGAAACCGATGTAACTTGCGCCATCGAATCTTCTGGGGAGAGGGGAGGAGAATCTAAACCTATACTCTCCTGCGCCTGAGTAGTTACTGTGTCTGTGTACTCTTGTGCTAGTGCTTTTTGTGCAGCTCCATTTACTCCCGCAATTAGTAACCATGCGAGCATCCAGGTTTTTCTATGACTGCGGCTAATAAGTCTACCTTTCAATTTTTTATACTCTGCTCACATACTTAAGTGATGAGTGTATTCGTCATTGCCTAAGCTTCACATGAGGAAATCTACGGATTTTGTCAAAAATTAGACTTAATTCTTCTGGGCAACTTCTGAAAGGATGAGTATAACAGGGTATTGGGTATTGGGGACTTTTAAGAGGCAGAGGGAGCAGGGGGTATGAGGAAGAAAAACCAATACCCAATGCCCAAATGCCCATTGCTCAACGCCCAAAAAGCTCCACTGGAATTGATTGAAAACTAATATGGCAAATCGTTCACGCAAGCCGACACCAAAAGCCTCTAAACAAAATCAACCTCATGCAGGTATGAGGAAACGCATTGTTAAAAAACCCCAGAAAAAGCTAAAACGGGGAAGTTGGTTGTCGTCAACGCTAGCGATGCCTACGGCGGCAAGCTACGTAATTCTGTTGAGTAGTGCTAGTCTAATTATCGCTTTTGCCTGGATTAGCGTTCTCTTTATCTTCAATCCAGACCAGGTAAGCTGGCTAAATAAAATTTTACCTGCATGGGCACAAATCCCCCTTGGTAACCATGAACGCCCCCGAACCCTCAAACAAATTCAAGTCGATTTGAGTAAAAAAAACCAAATAGTCGGGGAAACTTTGCCTTTGCATCAGAATGCGAAAAACTCATTTTTACTACCAATCTTTCAAAAGCGTACTAATTGTGAATCTGATTGTGAAAAACTTGTGGAACTCAGGGTTTACCAGCGTTCAGAAGAGTTAGAGTTTAAATCTGAGTCAGAAAATTACTATTATCTAGCAACCCAACTATCTGTAACTGGGCCAGAAGAATCCTTTGTGATTTCTTCCTCACTTGATGAAACATCAGAACCTCAAGATATTAGCATTCCCTTACCTTTAACTGAAGTGCAACGCTTTGGCGATGGAACACCATCACTAGGGGTTTGGTTTAATTTGCTGGGTAAACGCCAACAAGTAACTGGTGCTTACGGTCACGTTATATACTACAATCCAGAACGCACCAATTTACTACAAATGTTGTCTTGGACAAGTCCGAACGGACAATTACCCAAATGGCAGCAGGTAACTGGTGATGGTACAAAAGAGTTAGTTGTTGATCAAACTGTAGGTTTAGAACCGCACTTACAGGTTTACCAAGTCAAGCCTCTCAAATTATTCCTTAAACCAATTCAATTGGAGGCAATTACCCTCCAAACAGCAGCCCTCAATGATTCTGCATATCAAAACGCCCTATCAATTGCCCGTAGTGGACTGTGGACACCAGCCTTTGAATGGTTAAAATTCATCAAGAAACAGCGCAAAGGAGTTTTGCCAGAGGCGGCGCAAGCGCAAATGGATTTGATTCGCTTGCATTCCCAATTTACTAAAACCCAAGCCCAGAAAAAATGGGCAAGTCCTAGTCAAGAAGTGCTAGCAGATTTGATTGATGGTCGTTGGGGGAAAGCTTTACAGGTATTTGAAGCGTCGCCACATAATGCCCAAGAAATTGCTACTTTACTCAAAGTTGATGAAAAACGGTTGTGGAATCGCACAGTGGCGGCGTTGCGGGTGAACCCAAATAGATTAGAGGTGCAAGCTTGGTTCGCTTTGATTTTAGCAGTTCAACGAGGGGAAGGACATGTTAATTCCTGGTTGAAAGCGCAACCAAAAATTACAAAAGATGACCTTGCTTATATTCAAGGTCTATTAGCAAGACTCAATAATGAGGGTACAAAGTCGGGAATATCCTCTACTCACCCTAGTCAAATTGTCGGTACAGTGAAACCAATCACTCAAGTTACTAGCACCCAATGGCTGCAACCCAATTCTTCAATAGACTTGAAACTCACAGATAACCAAGTTTGGTATCAGGTAGAGGTGAGTGCCTTTCATGATGGAAAACGCTGGCTAAATTTTCCCTTTGAGAATTTGAACCAAGCCAAAACTTCCCCCGCCAGATTTTTCTGGACAACTTTGGGAATCACTTCTAACCCTGAAATTCAGATTGTGGTCTGGTTACCAAATGGAGAACAACAAATTACTATAGCCGCTATCAAAGCGGTGCAACTCCGGGGCAAAGTTTTACGCTTATTAGCTGCTGGCCCAAAAATCCCAGAGAATCAAAACGATGTTCTTCAACCCAAACCTTTAGCCTTGACAAATGCAGCATTGGAATGGGTACAACCATCTCCTATCACTCTACAAAAACTGTATCGGCAAAATACCCAAGGGGTTAAGGTAATATTATCGAATCTATGGAAATCTTTACAGCAATCTGGTGAAGTTCCGGCTGGTGCTATTCCTAGCTTTGAGCAGATGCAAGAAAAGTTGGGTGATTGGCCCGTTCAAGTGATTGATTTAACAAATAACGTTCAACCAGAAATAATACTAACTATCTCAGCAGACGCAATAGCATCCTTGAATCAGTCTGAACCTGGAATTCAGGGCGCAAACACAGAGCAACGCCGTGACCGGACTATAATTGTATCTGATAGCAATGAAGTCATTTACACTGATTTTACAGGTAATGACTTACAAAGACTCGCTGCGATCGCCAAGCTTTCAGATGTGCAACCCTTAGCTTTATTAGTAGAAAATGCTCATAACTACAGTTTGAGGCGCTGGTCAGAGAAAAATCAGCGCTTTGAATAGCACGCCCCTTAATCAAATTTAAATTAAAGAGGCACTGGCGACGCCGAATAGCCCGTCGTAGACATCGCTATCTCCCAGAATAAATTATTCTTTTTGGTTAGTGTCGGCCAGACGTTGGTGCTTCAGATTTTCCAACTGCTGCAACAGAGAGTCTACCTCTGCTTGTAAATGCATAAACTTAGCTTGCTGATCGTCTTGATAATAAGACTTGGTTAACTTACTTACCCAGTTAGCCTGGGACTCGCGATCGGAAACACTAGATAAACAAGTAGGCATCGCTAATTAAATCCAAAACTTAACTCACACCACTAGAAATATTATAATAATCTTCTTTTAAGCTTTATTAAATTATTGTATATTTTTCATTGATTACTCTAATGGATTTCAGGTTCAATCATAAGGGACGGTGATCATAATAGCTGTGTTCCCAAGAAAACACCACTCAAATTCTGCTTACCCACGTTTTTGTAACAGTTAAAGTGTCACGCTGACCAAAATCCCGCCCAGAACTGAAGTTCTGCTACTCATAGCTAAAGTCCACTCAAGTGGACTGAAATTTAGCTTTTTAGAGATGATAGCCCTTGAAAATTCTGTCTCTAGTCCTTTTGAGAGGACTATTAGCTTTAGAATAAATTCCGTAGCGGAATGGCAACGAAGCCCAAGATTTAAAAAATGTAATGTTAGGAATGGATAAGGACAAGTCCTTGCCAAAGGCTACCTACTGCCAAGGAGAGACAGCGCATTGCCTATTTAACTGGTATTCTAAATAAAAATAGCAAGTGAAACACCTGCACCACAAAAAATAATATTCTTAAGTAATATTCTTTTGAAATTAAGGGGCAGGGAACTGGCACAGAAAAATTCACTTTCTTCCTCTTCCCCATCCTGCGCTTCCATGTGCCACCCTTTCTAAAAATATCCAATCCTTTACATCAAGAAATTTTAAATCCCGTGACTTTGAGCCTGCCTGTTGCTAAATCTCATCGCCAACCCTGGCCCGGACTGATAGAAGCCTATCGCGAATACTTGCCTGTCAGCGAACAAACACCGATTGTCACTTTGTTGGAGGGTAACACACCCCTAATACCAGCACCAGCGATCGCAGAACGCATTGGCAGACAAGTGCGGGTTTTTGTAAAATACGACGGTCTTAATCCCACCGGCAGCTTCAAAGACCGGGGGATGACTATGGCAATTTCCAAGGCCAAAGAAGCAGGGGCAAAAGCAGTAATTTGTGCCAGCACAGGCAACACCTCAGCCGCCGCAGCTGCTTATGCAAGGCGTGGGGGCATGAATGCCTTTGTACTGATTCCCGACGGTTATGTGGCGCTGGGCAAGTTAGCCCAAGCATTACTGTACGGTGCAGAAGTATTGGCAATTAAAGGGAATTTTGACCAAGCCCTAGAAATTGTCCGCGAGATGGCCGAAAGCTATCCAGTCACTTTGGTAAATTCGGTCAATCCCTACCGTCTAGAAGGGCAGAAAACAGCAGCCTTTGAAATCGTTGATGCACTAGGTGATGCACCAGACTGGCTGTGTATTCCTGTAGGTAATGCGGGAAATATCACAGCATATTGGATGGGCTTTTGTCAATATCATCAAGCCAGAAAGTGCGATCGCTTACCCCGAATGATGGGATTCCAAGCCGCAGGTGCAGCCCCCTTAGTACACGGTCAGCCAGTAGACAATCCTGAAACCTTAGCGACAGCAATTCGGATTGGCAACCCTGCTAGCTGGGAATTAGCGATCGCAGCGCAAACCGCAAGCCAGGGGAATTTCCATGCCGTTACCGATGCAGAAATTCTCGACGCTTATCGCCTTTTGGCAGCATCAGAAGGTATCTTCTGCGAACCTGCTAGCGCCGCTTCTGTAGCCGGATTGTTGCAGGTAAAAGACCAAATTCCTACAGGGGCGACAGTGGTTTGTGTCCTCACAGGCAATGGTCTAAAAGACCCAGATACAGCCATTAAACACAATCACAGTCTATTTAAACAAGGTATCGCAGCAAAACTAGGCGCAGTAGCTGAGGCAATGGGATTTTAAGCACTCTGTAACTAAAAGCGATCATAATATCTAATTGAAAAATTGCAATCGCAGTCAGATTTTTCAGTCTAACGAGTGTCGAAATAATCCCAAATGGCAAAATGATTGTCGATAGATGAATTTACACCAAGGCAGGCACAACAAGGCGATTTCCAATCCAAAATCTAAAATTTAAAATGGTATAATTTTGGATAATTTTTAAGCAACTAGTTAATCATTTTGATAATGATCTGCAAAGAAAAGGATACAAAGCAACTAAGTTTATAGGGATTATTAATTTTGAATTTTAAATTTTGAATTCGGAGCGAAGCGACGTGACTCATTCTACTGATATTGCCACCTTAGCCCGGTGGATGGCAGCTGACTTTAGTAATCAAGAACAAGCTTTTGAGAATCCGCCTTTTTATGCTCACATTCGTGTGTGTATCCGTCCTCTACCGTTGGAATTGTTCTCAGGAGTAAGTTTGTTTCTCGAACAAGCTTATGATTTTATGCTCAATCAACCTTATCGGATGCGGGTAATGAAGTTGATTCCGGCAGAAAACCATATTGTTATTGAACACTACACGGTTAAAGAAGAACAAAAATTTTACGGCGCATCTCGTGAACCTGAACGTTTAAAAGGTTTATCCGTTGACCAATTGGAAAAAATGTCAGGTTGCAACATGGTTGTAGAGTGGACAGGTAATAGCTTTAAAGGCAGGGTTGAACCTGGAAAATGCTGCATTGTGGTTCGTGACGGCAAAAATACTTATTTGGATAACGAATTTGAAATTGACGCTAAAGAATTTTCCAGCCTTGATCGGGGAAGGGATTTAGATACTGATGAACATCTGTGGGGTTCTATCGCTGGCCCATTTCACTTTGTCAAATGGGGCACTTTTGCTGATGAAGTGAAGGTGTAATCAGAACTCTCTTGCGATCGCCTAAAGGCTACCAGAAACATCCAGTTAACCCACTATCTCTACCTCAGAATCCTATGCTATTATGGGTTAACTAGCGCCCTATAGCTACTAAATAGTTACTAAGAAGAGCTTAGAAACATGAAAGTAGTTCAGGGAATATCGCTGCGGCGGCATAGCCAAGTGGTAAGGCAGAGGTCTGCAAAACCTCCACCCCCGGTTCAAATCCGGGTGCCGCCTTCAAAGAAATATAAGCATTACAGGGCTTTGAAGCCCTTTTTTAATGGTAGTTATAGGGCTTGTTTCTAAAGCCTTTCAATATTTTTGGGGTAATTTTGGGTACTTTGGGTAAAGAACTGGGGTAAAACTGGGGTAAAAACGTAAGATAGAGGTTTTTACCCCAATAAGTATTTCTGGGGTAAAACTGGGGTAAAGTGGAAGGATAAAGGTCTTTACCCCAGTTAATTACCCTTATGGAATCTCAAAAATCTCAAAGTATTGCCCGTCGGGGTTCAGTGCAGATTAAGAACTCTAACGGCAGCCTCCAATTAGTTTTTTCTCATCCTATTGTTACGCCGACGGGAGAGCTAAAAACCAAGCGTTTCTACCTTTCGACAAGGCACTACGATACACCTTTAGGAAGACACCAAGCATCGACTTTAGCAGCAACAATCCAGAGGGATATTGACTATGGAGAGTTTGATGCCAGTTTAGCTAAGTACAAACCAGCAGCTTCATTAAGCACCGTTAGCCCAATTACGCCAATTAGTCCTTCAGCTACCCCCCAATATGACTTGGGAGAATTATGGGAAAAATACGCTGAGTTTAAAAAACCACAGGTTAGTCCTTCTACTTATGCGGTTGACTACCGCAAGTATCGCAATCACATTGCTAAGTTACCAACTAAAACTTTAGATGATGCGATCGCAATTCGAGACTATTTAGTTGCACATCTCAGTGCTAATGCAGCTAAACGTACTTTGACAAATATAAATGCTTGCTGTGATTGGGCACTCAAGAGCCAGCTAATTGAATCAAATCCCTTCCCAAGTATGGCGAAAGATATTCAAATACCGAAGTCAGAATCGGCAGAATATGAAATTAATCCCTTTACTAAGGAAGAACGGGATAGCATAATTCAAGCGTTCGAGGAGAGTAAGCTCTACAGCTACTATGCTCCTTTAGTAAAATTATTATTTTTTACTGGATGCAGACCATCAGAAGCGATCGCTCTACAATGGAAGCATATCAGTGATAAATACATTACCTTTGAGCAAGCAATTACCATCACTACTAAAGGGTTAGCTCTGAAAGATGGATTAAAAACCCAAAGCCAAAGACGTTTTCCGATTAATAGTCAGCAACGTGAAATTTTAGACTCTATCAAACCTGAGAACTCTAACCCGGATGATTTTATCTTTAGAAGCAAGAAAGGCGGCATAGTAGACTTTGGAGATTTTCTCAACCATGCTTGGAAAGGTTACAAAAATCATCGTGGTACACATATAGATGGAATCGTAACTAAACTCGTAAAACAGGGTGTAGTCAGCGAATATCGCAAACCTTACCAATGCAGGCACACTTTTATTACTCTTTGCCTGGAAGCTGATATTGATGCGAAGGATGTAGGAAGGTGGGTTGGTAACTCTCCAGAAATTATTTACAAGCATTACGCAGGTAATAAACGTAACCTACAGGTGCCAGAATTATAAATTTGTTGAATTACAAAGATAGGCGATCGCTTACAAAGCAATTGTGTCAATAAAAAAAATACGGTGATCTGATAAAAGTAATTTTTGCACTGAATGCCATTACTGATGATCACCCTTTTCATTAACTCTTCGCACTTGTGTAAATAACCCAATGACGCGATCACGCTTTATTCTGTGTCTGGCTTTATACCGCTGCCCGAATCAACGTAAGTTGTACTTTGCTCAATGGTGATGTCATCGGTACCAGGGGTGTTAGACCCAAGATCGCACTTGAATTACACTCGGTGCATCAGCTTGAGTCATTGCCAGCAGTGTACCAAAATCTAAGTCATGGGTGAAAACAATGTAGTCGTTTGTCAGTGCCCATGCCATGATTACTTTATCTGTAGCACTGGGATTACCAATTGTTGACCAGTGGACAGCTTCAAAACCCGCATTTTCTAAGACTGGAACCCAGTAAGGAGAAAGATTCATATCAAGTAAAATTTTCATGCAGAAGCAAGGGGTACTTCAATTTCTTCTACCCGCCATGCTGCATAAGCTAAAGCTTCATAAATATCCTCGCGTTCTAGGTATGGGTAGGCTTTGAGAATATCTTCTGGTGTATGTCCTGCTGCCATTAAACCAACAATTGTACCTACAGTAACACGCATACCTCGAATGCAAGGTTTGCCACCCATGATTTCTGGGTTGAATGTGATTCGTTTTAGTGGTTTCATGTGTAGGTTATGAGTTTTATTTTTAATTATTCCACTTGTCTTTTTATGCTGCTATGTCTTCTGTGGTGATTTCTAGGTGTTCCATGTCGATTTCTCCTGAGATGAGTTTGGGAAGGAGTAAATCGCGGGTTTGGCGGAGGTTGTGATTTTTGTTTTGCAGATTCTCAATTTTCTTAGCAATTGGGTTAAGTATTTGTGAAAACTTTTCCTCAATTATTTGTTCTGAAATAGCTATCGCTAATTGACGAAATGTAGTTTTATTAATTTCTTTAAATGTTGCTCCTGATGCTAGATTAATAATCTTTTCTCTATTTTCAATTAACCAGTAGTAAATCACCTCCCTACAACGATTATCATTATTACTAAATTTCCTACCTAATTCTCTGAAAGCCCTGTGTGCTTTAGTGTTGGGGAATTCAACCTTGATTATCGATCTTTAATATTTAGATGCGTTCGCCCTACCCCACACAACCTTTCACTGTTCTGAGTTTACCTGTTTTGGTTCCTGTCGTTTGGTGATTGCCTACGCTCGACCTGAATCCTTACCCTTCGGATTGAAAATACTGAATTTAGTAACTGCCTCAAGGCTAACCAAAGAAACAGTGGAATCGTATTCCAGTATCTAAGCCACAATCTTTGAGGCTCTTGTATTAATCTGTAAAACCACTCTAATCCTAAATTACGCATCCAAAAAGGTGCTCTTCTATGAATTCCAACAAAGACAGGGAATGCTCCTCCCAACCCAATCATGACTGCTTTTATTTTCTCCTTATGTTGGTCCATCCAGTACTCTTGTTTAGGACATCCTAATGAGACTAGAACTACACCTGCTCCACTTGCATTAATCTTTTGAATAATAACTTCATCCTCCGTAGGCGTTAAAGGACGAAAGGGCAACGGTTCCATACCTGCAATTTTCAAGTGAGGAAATTCCTGTTCTAATTTTACTTTTATTTTCTGAAGAATTACTTCTTGAGAACCCAAAAAGAAAACATTAACATTTCGCTGAGGAGCTAACTGGGATAAAGATAAAATAATGTCCATCCCTGCTACGCGATCTTGCCTGTGTACTCCCATTAATTTCATCATCCAAATGAGGGGCATTCCATCAGGAGCTACTAAATCTGCGTTTTTTAAGACTAAGGAAAATTCTGAACACAAATAAGCTTCCACAAGCATATGAACATTAGCGACGCAAACAACCTTACTTTCATAATTACTAGCCCATTCCAAAATTGTTTTTATTTGAGCATTTAGAGGTAAAGCAGTTATGGGAGAGCCAATAATGTTAACAATTGGTATACGTAATTTTAATATTTTCCTATCTTTTAAAGCTTGGTTATTTAAAGTTTGAGCGTGGAGATATGTTTGCAAATTATGTGTTTTGTGAGTAGTTAGTTGGTCTTTATTACCTTCTTCGGGAAAATTCATTTGAAGCAAAACCTTTATTTTGAGGAGAATAGAGATACGAGCCTTGAGATACAGCATTTTGCAAGTAAATGAAGTACACTTTTAACCGCCCCTCCCTGATGCCTTAAGGAGGGTGCGCGACCGCGCGGTAGGGTATTTTTGTACCTCACAAACTTGAAATTTATGTAATACTTTTTACAAAAAAAATATACTGACAAGGTACTATAAAACTAGTATTTGATTATTGAACTATCAAACTGAGTGAAAGTTGCCAGGTAAGATTTTGGTTCTCAGTATACCGCCAATATTGATTTTTGTTGAGTAATTTATTCTTTGGAAGTTCCTCATTGAAAAAATGAATTGTTTGCATTATTTGGGAAATCTGGTGGAAAAAGATTCCCTTCATTTATATCTAGAAGATAATTTATATTTCCACCTCCTATTGAAGAGTCTGTTTCAGGATAAAAAGAAGCATCATAATTAGACCAATCTGGTGGAAAAAGATTCCCTTCATTTATATCTAGAAGATAATTAATATTTCCACCTCCTATTGAAGAGTCTGTTTCAGGATAAAAAGAAGCATCATAATTAGACCAATCTGGTGGAAAAAGATTCCCTTCATTTATATCTGGAAGATAATTAATATTTCCACCTCCTATTGAAGAGTCTGTTTCAGGATAAAAAGAAGCATCATAATTAGACCAATCTGGTGGAAAAAGATTCCCTTCATTTATATCTAGAGAAGGATAAACATTTCCAGTTTCTAGTTCATCAAAAAAATCTGCTGACAAAGACGCACTAGAGTCGGGTGCGATCTCAGGCTCAGGCTCAACAAAGTCAAGCACAGGCTCAAGCTCAACAAAGTCAAGCACAGGCTCAAGCTCAACAAAGTCAAGCACAGGCTCAGGCACATACACAGGCACAGGCACAGGCACATACACAGGCACAGGCACATACACAGTCACAGACTCAACCACAGATTCGATTACAGGCTCGGCTGCTAACTGGGTTGGGCTGATGTTGGGAGGTGCTACCGGATCACTGATACTGACAGTAGTCGTGACATTAGGCTGCGCGGACAGAATGGCATCACTGCTTTTAATTGTGGCATTAATCGTACCAGTATGATCGCCTTCAGTAATACCGTCATTAACAGCCAGGACAGGGACATTTTGGATGGCTGTAGCCGCGGTACCAGCAGCAATTGTGACCTCAACGGATTGACCTGGCCCTTTTCCCAAGTCAAGCTGAGTATCCGGAGCTAGGGTAATTGTAGCGTTAGCTGGTGTGGAGATGGGGAAGCCTGTGAGGGGGTCAGTAAGGCTAATGCCCACCTCTAAGTTTACTGGAATACCCCCTTCTGTGACAGCGATGGCTGTTGGACCGATAGAAATTACCAACACGGAGGTGTAAGCTTTCCTGACAGCCTCTGTAAATGCTAAAGGAGCCTCAATGCTACCAATTGTGAATTCTAGTTTCCAATCTCCTCCCTTTTGAGCATTGCCGATGCGGTTAGCAGACGCTGCGATATTCGCTCCGGTTTGTTGGTGAAGTTGTGTCAAGAAGGCTTCCCCAACTTCTCCAAATGCGACGTTACAACCGTAGAGAAATACAGAGGCAGAGGCAAGGAAATTTGACCAAGTTTGCAGTTCTTTTGAATAGTGGTCTAAGTTTTCCAGACTGAGGTAAGTGTTACCTAAAGTTAAGCAGCCTGGTGAACCGTGGCAGACAATATGCAATGCCGAAACAGGTTGTTGAGCAAGGGCTTCTGTAATTTGCTCAATACTATCCCGCTTGAGGTCAAGAATGAAAACATTTGCTCCTTCCTGAACTCCTGCTGCCAGCATTTGATAGTCTTCAACTTTGGGGTCAATGACTACCAATATCGGTGCTGAATTTTGTGGTTGGCTGAAATAACTATTCTGAGTTGGAAAATTTTTGAAAGTGCTGGCGCTACTGCGGGATTGAATAGGGTTTTTCATATTCTTAGTTGGCTTCCTTATTTATGATCGCTGAAAAATTTTCTGTCTTGTGACTTTAAACCATCACGCCGAATCTGCTAATTCCTAACTGAGGTTAAAGCATCCTCCATTTTTGGGTCTTATTAAATCCTGATCCGCTCGGAATGATCGGGATCTTTCATAGTGTGCAGATGGAGCTATTTAGGATTCAAACTAGTATCAAGACATACTCCATATTTTTCATACTTGCTAGTTTCAAGAGCATATTGCCGTGCAAACTTCGAGTATGGATCAACCTGTCCCCCTGCAACTACCTTCAATTGCACATCTATCTTCTAAGCTAATCGTCATTTAAATTGCATCATTTTCATGATAATAAAAGCTGCAAACCCTCTCCCTTGCTCCCTGCCCCCCTGCGATCTCAATGTGCAAATTAAATGCTTAACAGTTTAGTTCCGGGTATGTTGTGTTGGTTTTAGGGTACTTCGTGGTTGACTGCTTGTTGGTCTTGACTTTAGTTGTGTTCTTTTTTTCTCGATTTTGTTTTGTCGAAGGAAAGGAATATACCTTTGTGAATTGGTAGCGGGAAGTCACGAAAACTTAAACTTTGCGGTGCCGTGTAATCACCCCCACATCGCATCGAGGGCAAATACATAACTTAGTTAAAAAGAAAAAGTGTATAATTATCAAGCAACTTGCTTGATAATTATACTAATCAATAAGTAATCTTCATCAGCAAAAATACGTAAACTCTTGGACAAGGGTGATTCTAATATCATTTGCCCTTCTACTTGGTGGAGATAGGCAAAGCCAGACAGGATGAAAAACTGTTCTTGCCAATCTATAACTGGGGCAGAAAACTCGTACTCACATTGAGGGACAGCAGTGGCAAAGGGTAAGATTAAATGGCAAATCCAGCCTAAACTGATGAATTTTTGCAGATAGGAATGGAACTTGAGCATTCCATAGATTCCATCAGCTTGCTGCACCAATTGTTTGAGTTCAACTGTAGTGCCTCCAATATCGTAAATGGCATCAGAAAATCAAAAACAAAGGTAATGTCAGCTATATTGCAGCTTAAATGCCGATTAGCTTATTTAGCATAACAAGTAATTAAGAGCCGATATGTTTGCTCTGCTGTAAACTATCATACATTCTAAGTATTCTAAAAGCCATATGCCATACTTCGTCATCATGAATTTTATTGATAGTTGCTTCAATTGTTTTTTCCTTTGTTTCAATTTTATACCTCATCAAATCTCCACAAAGCTGACGAAAATCTAATTTTATTTCTTCAGGTATTTCATCATGTTTAAGATAAGCAAGATTATTGGAATAAGCATAAAATAATCTTTTGCGAAGAGAACAATCACCAGCAACTAAGGTAAATATAGCTGCATAAAATTTTTCCAATGCATCTTGCATAATGATTGCCTTAAATTATAAGTAGCTAGGGGAGAAAGTTTAGGATCTTCAGTTAATTTTTTGGAACAGAATAATAAGTAAAACCTAATAATACCCTGTGTTTATTGCTATAACTGAGCTTTAATTTTTTGAGAGTTTCTACAAAACCGGGATATTAATCCTCCATCATAAAACCAACGCAAGAACCAAAATTCATAACTACGTGATTGCGAGTGAAACTACATTTCCTCTAATTCCTTGCCTTTTGTTTCTCTTAGCAAGAAAGCGACGAAAAAGATGGAAGTTGCTGATGCAATAGTGTAAAAACCATAAGTAAAACCTAAACCAAGAGACTTAACTAAGGGAAGAAATGAAGTAGAAACAATAAAATTTGCAATCCATTGCACGGCTGTTGCAAAAGAGAGAGCAGCAGCGCGAATCTTGTTATTAAACATTTCTCCCAACAGCACCCAAACGATTGGGCCCCAAGAGAATCCAAAGCATACTACGTACAAGTTAGCTGCTAAAAGTGCAATAATTCCTTGCGAGCCTGTAAGAGTGGGATTGCCTGTATCTGAAGCAATAAAAGTATTATTGAATACAACAGTCAAAGTACCCAGCGTTATAGTCATACCGATTGAACCCAGCAAGAGTAGGGGTTTACGGCCTATTTTGTCAACATAGGCGATCGCAATACATGTAGTTACAATATTGATAATACCCGTAATCATAGTAATCAAAAGAGAATCCTTTTCTGAGAAACCAATTGCCTGCCACAAAATATTGCTGTAGTAAAAAATAACATTGATTCCAACAAACTGTTGCAGGATAGATAATCCTGATCCAATCCACACAATTTGCAAAAGACCACCATTGCGGCTCAATAAATCAGATAATTTAGGCTTGTATTGTGTTAGAAGTGTTTGGGAAATCTCTTCGACTTTGGCTTGAACATTACCTCCAAAAACTTTTTTCAAAACATTCTCTGCTTCTAAAAATCGTTTTTGTGATATTAGATATCGAGGTGATTCAGGAATCATTAATGCGGCAAACACATATAGAATCGCGAGAGGAGTTTTTGTCCAGAACATCCAACGCCATGCAGTAATTCCAAACCAAAATGTTAATTCTGCTGATCCACCTGCGGCTAATGCAATAAAATAGTTACAAAGTAGTGCAATAAAAATCCCTAATACAATGGCCAATTGTTGTAAAGAACCAAGACTTCCACGTAATTGAGAAGGTGCAACCTCAGCAATATAAGCAGGAGTAATTACGCTTGTCATTCCTACTGCAACTCCACCTAATACACGCCAAAATATTAAGTCCCACGCACTAACTGCAATTCCAGATCCAATTCCACTTAAAGTAAAGAGGATGGCAGCAGCAATCATTGCTTTGCGGTGTCCGTGTTTATGTACAATTTGTCCTGCTATTAATGCTCCCAAAAAAGACCCTAGCAATGCACAAGCTACAATAAAGCCACTTATTACACTATCTGTATTAAAAGCTTTTGATATGGCTACAATAGCTCCATTCATTACAGCAGTATCAAAACCAAACAAAAAACTGCCCAGTGCGGCAGCACAGACAATTAGAATCAGAAAGGTAACGTTTTGCTCTTGATTTAGACTAATTTTTTTTAAAACCATTAAACTATTCCAAAAACTTTGTCTTCCAAATTGACTGCTGTTTTGAGGTGAGCGATCGCATTGTTGTAATCGCCCTATTTGGCATAATCACGCCATCAGATAAGGAACCAGATTCGCTATTTTAAAAATTCCTAATATGTTGTTGCTATCAAGCATATAGCTAAACGTTTATAAAGTTTACTACACAATCATTGTCTTAGAAATGACTTTTGATTGTTTTATGCCTAAGTTTTGATTGCCTGAGTATTAGTTTATAAAATGTTCATAAATAATAGCGGAAAGCGCTGTATTGGTGCTATATTGTGAGCTATAAAATTCATCTGCAAATCATAACATAACCATGAAGCTAACTATCAGCGCTACTCCTCAAGGTTTAGTTCTAGTTAATAGAGCTTTACAGAAACTGTATGGAACACAAACAGCCTTAGCAAGCAACAACATACTAAGAGGAGTCCTCGGTCGCAGCACTATCAGTAAATTTTTTACTGGAAAGAAAATTAAGGTTGATGAATTTAAAAGAATTTGTATAGCGCTAAAACTTGAGTCGCAATGGGAAGAGATTGCAGGTTTGGGGACACAGGACAATGGTCTTGACAATAATGCACACGTGTGCAAAAATTAAAACTTAAGAGGATGTTTGAAAAGTCTTCTTGTCGGTATTAAAAGTTCTAAACCCTCTAAATCCACCCCGCTTGGGGAAACCCCTTCTCTACGGAAGACGCTAGCCTTTCACGAATGGGAGAAGACCACAGTGGCTCCCCTAAAAAAGGGGGACTTTGATTCCAGTTTCCCACTTTTTAAGGGGGTTAAGGGGGATCTAAAAGTGCTTAAAGTCACAGCAAAGAACTTTTCAAACAACCTCTAAAACCTGTAAATAAGATCAATAAATACTCCAGTTTTTGTAGTGATACATACCTAAGATTTGCGTTTCCCTGTCAATTTTACGTAAAAATTACTGAAACCTCTATATAGCAAAGGTTTCCAGACCATGTTCAGATTTTTACACGTATCTGACACTGTTGGCGAATTCGCAAAAGACTATGTGCTTGTAGTTAATTCAGCAATGAAACGACTGAGAGCTTTAAGTGCCGCTTTGTAACCAGTGGCTTGCTTACCTAACTTCATCTCCAACAAAATGCGATGCGTGAAATTTGTTACAAAAACTTTACATGGTCGATAAATTTTGCGCGTATCTTGTCTTTACCCCAAGTTGATCATAAAAGATAATGTAAACACAGAAAAAGGCTGGGAAATAATAAAAATTTTGAATTTACAATTAAGAATTATTTCTAATCTGAATTGAGTCTTTTGATGCATTGACAGAGTTTTTGCACATACCCATGATGTATATATGCATCTGCGAAAAGTTCTGAACGTCGCCTTCCAACATTCAGAACTTTCCAAGATAGCGATCGCTTTTTAAAACATGATTTTATGATGATTTTAATTTCACTCAAGTGTGAGTTTGTTAATTTTTAACTCACATTTCAATTCCCCCTGTTCATCTGAGTCAAATTTGATTGAAATTTTATGGCGATTTATCAAGTATTAATGGATTCAAGTTAATGCTTACAAAAATTGTCAAATTTTTGTAGAATTTTCGGAAAAACTTCTCCGAAGATTTGGTAAAAATTATGTAATTAATTTTGTTTAGCTACTTATAAACCCTCATCTGCCAGTCATAATCATGAAGGAAACTATCAGCGCCACTCCTGAAGGTTTAGTTCGAGCCAAGAGAGCTTTACAGAAACTATATGGAACACAAGAAAAGTTAATAGACGAAGAAAAACACGAAGAAGGAGGAGTCGGTCGCAGCACTATCAGTAAATTTTTTAATGGAAAGAAAATTCAGGTTGGTGAATTTAAGAGAATTTGCATAGCGCTAAAACTTGAGTCGGAATGGCAAAAGATTGCAGGTTTGGTAGATTCACCAGATTCAGTTGATTTACCAGTTTTTCAGACAGTAGAGCCGACTTTGGAGACACAGGACAATGGTCTTGACATTGATAGACTGGTGCCAGAGGTACGTGAAAAGGTCAAAACTGACTACGAAAAACGTTACGGCACTCTAAAACTTTTAGGAATGCATGAACATGTAAACCTAGAATTGGTCTATACACCAGTTTTTTTAGAGAATTTTGCCATCCGTAGTTTTGAACCTATTGACCAGTTAGAAAGAAGTTCTCGCCAAGGTAGTAGCCAGAGATTTCAATCTCAAGATAAAGGTAAACAAAAAGGAATTACAGTCGCTAATAATAAGCAATATTTAATGGTGCTTGGGGAGGCAGGTACAGGAAAGTCTACATTTCTGCGAAAGGTGGGATTAGAAGCATTAAAAAAAGAAGGAGGATTTAACCACGACTGTATTCCTGTATTTATAGAATTGAAAAGACTTAAAGGCAGGAATATAAATATAGAAAATTTTATTGCCGAAGAATTTAGGACTTGTGAAGTCCCCGAACCAGAACAATTTACATCTCAAGCATTAAAGAAAGGCAAGCTACTAATTTTGCTGGATGGTTTAGATGAAGTACCAAAAAAATTTTTGATTAAGGCAATTAGCGAAATTCAAACCTTTGTTAATAAGTATGATAAAAATCGTTTTATTGTCTCCTGTCGCACAGCAGCATATTGCAGCACTTTTCATCGTTTTTACGATGTGAAAATTGCAGAATTTGATGATAACCAAATTCAGCAATTTATTTATAATTGGTTTAATTGTGAAGCAGACGAACAGGCGAACAAAGCAGACAAATGTTGGGAGTTACTACAAAAGCCAGAAAACTCCGCCGTTAAAAGGTTAGCTTACACACCTTTATTCCTAACATTTCTGTGTTTAATATATGACCGTTTCCAAAATTTTCCTGATAATCGCAGTAGACTTGTTAAAAAAGTTGTACGGCTATTGCTTGAAGAATGGGCATCACAAAAGCTAATTGATCAAGATGAAATTTATCCAGAACTGCACTCAGAAGAAGAAGAAAAATTACTATCGGAGATTGCCTACACAAGTTTTGAATCTGACAGGCTGTTCTTGAATGAGGATGAGATTGTTCAAAAAATTAAAACATTTTTAGAAACTAATTTTAATGCACCTAAGTATTTAAATGGTAGGGCAGTTTTGACTGCTATTACTGTGCAACAAGGAATTTTGGTAGAACGAGCCGTGGGTGTCTTTTCCTTCTCCCATCTAACCATACATGAATATTTAACAGCAAAATATATTGTTGATCATGACCAAAGTTGAGAAGTTAGTTACTGAACATCTGACAGATGCACGCTGGAGAGAGGTGTTTTTGTTTGTATCTGGGTTATTGGACAGTGGTGCAGATGATTTGTTGCTGCTGATGGAAAAGGAAGCACAAAAGTATATCAACACACCGAAACTACAAACTTTATTAAACTGGGCAGAACGAATTACGACTGGATCTGCTGGGGATTTTAAACCTGTGGGTAAACGTGCAGTTGTGATCGCCATCACCATGTCCATCATGTCCATCATGTACACGGACCTCTGCAATCCCTACGCCAACGCCAACGCCTACCTCATCGCCGAGGCCAACCTCAACGCCAACACCTACGCCATCGTCAGAGCCTACGCCAGCGCCATCGCCACAGCCCTCGTTGAAGCCTTCCGCTACGCCAATCCCAACGACAACCCCAACGTCATTGCACCACCCATGGCCAACGTTAAAACCATCGCCGACTGCATCCCTAGAGCTATTAATTGCACTCGTGAATTTGGAGAATTAGAAATCTTCAATAACGTTAATTTTACTATGCTAATTGACGAATTAGAAAAACTGGAAACTAAAATCCCTGATGAAGAACAACCTCTGGAAAAGCGTGATATATTTTTTCGGCATCTCGGACAAACTTTACTCAATACTTTCAATCTCAGCCTAGACATAATTAGTTTATCTCAGTTAGAGGTGCAATTACTGCTAAAATATTTCTACGCTACTAACTTGATTATGCATTGTAAAAAAGCATCTGTACGCGTATCTCCCCAAACCTGGGAAGCAATTGAGACGCGGATGTTGTTAGTTCCGAGTAATTGAATACTTTACTCTCAACCCTAATATCTGTCCAGCAATTGATATTAGTGAATGAAAATCCACTCAAAAAGGGTGCTCCCACTGCCAATCAAAGTGTTCAAGTCGCCTGGGGTTCTCCGCCCCCTTAATCAAAATTTTCATCTCCTCCCAGGTCAAATACTCCCGGCTGCGATATTCATCATTATTCAAGTGCCGAAATGTTGTGGTCATTCTGATACTGTCCCACTATTAAGCGGAAATCCGACAGTATTCATTCTCCCAAATACCTGCTACTTCGTGAACCACCCACCTCAATTAAGCCACGCTTATCATTAGCACAGCTTTGCATTAATGCGTAGTGAATTTCTCCATCATCTGCACTACTGTATATAACCATTTTGTAAGCAAGCATTTAGGCAATCAAAACTTGGGCATAAAACAATCGTAGTCAATCAAAAGTAATTCATAAGGTAAGCTTTACGTAGTGGATTTTAGAAAGGTTTGGCTCTATTATTTAATAGAAGAAGGAAAGGTAACTTCTATAAAGTTACTAAAGAATATGAAGATATTTTATTAGGAGTAATGGAAAAAGAACCAGCAGAGAGAGTATGGATATGAATTTGGTCTTTGGCCAAGGGTTAATCTTGACTTATGCTTACAACCATCAGGAAGCTGAACGCTTTTTTCGGGAAGCAGTTGATAAAAAACTCATTTCATAATTTGATAAATAAACTTTGAATTGTTTAACGAGTTTTTTTAGTTGAAAACCAACAGTTTAACGTTCCGAAAGCCTTACCAATGTGACAGTTAAGAAAACGCTCGTTTTTTTGACTTTAAGAGATTGCATTTAATCCTAGCTGAAGCACAATTATAGTTGCATTTAATCTTGGTTTGAAAATACCTTGATTGTAGGCTTTAGTAATTAGTATTGCAAATCGCTAGAACTAATAAATGCACAAATTTCTGAAGTCTATTTGATACCAAAATAGAAGTTCACACATTCTACTAAGGTAACTGAGATATGGGCATTCGTTTAAGGGTATTTCTGACTCGTCAAGAAGAAAAAGCCCTATTAAACCTAAGGACTGGGGATGTATCACGAAAAGTTAAAGACCGAGCAGAGGTAATTGGATTAAACGCACACGGCTGGTACGTTGAGAAAATAGCTGCTCACTTTAAGTGGAATTCACAAACAGTGAGAAAGGTATTACATCGATGGCAAAAGCTAGGACTAGAAGGGCTTTGGGAATTACCAGGTCGAGGACGTAAAGCGAAATACTCTGAAGAAGACATAGTTTTTTTGGAAGAATGCCTCAAACAAGAACCACGTACATACAACAGTGTTCAGTTAGCTCAAAAATTAGAAAGCGACCGCCAAATTAAACTGAGTCCCGACAGATTAAGACAGATACTCAAAAAAAGGGGGTCATTTGGAAACAAGCTTTAAATTTGTCAAATTTAACTCTATTCAAAATATACTTGCAAATTTTTCTGCCCACTGATTTAATCCCCTAGCCAATATGGGGAGAAATGGCACACTTTTTTAAGAATTACATAGCACAAATAAATCCATGAGATAACTTTGACGAGTTTTATAACATAGAAAAGCAAGATATAGATTAAGACCAGAAAAAAATTGGTTCTTGACCACGTATTATGCTGAATTTTTAATTAAAGTTCGTCACTTGCCTTGAAAATAAAGCCTTACAGGAAGTTATAGCTTCAATTTCCGAATTAGACCTTAAACGCTAAGATTAACGGCTGTTATTGTTGCCCAATAATAGTTTTAAGCTGATTTCCAGACGTATTTAGCATAACAAATAATGAAGAACCAAAAAATTAATGTTGACTTGAGACCAGAAGAAGATGACATACTGGAACAGTACAGGAGAGAAACAGGAAAAACCGAAGAGGAAGTAACTCAAGAGCTTATTCGTAGACTCAATATGTTACTGGAAGGTTGGGAATTATATAACAACGGAGAAGGTAAACAACCAACATAAGAATTTACCGCAATACATAATTTATTTCCTCAGCACTCATCGCTTGATATACCAATCCTAAATCATTTGTAAAAAATCACAGTTTTTAATATAGGGAATATTGGCATGGCAGTAGTGATAAGGCGCATAGCAGTACATATGGAAGAGTTGATAAAGTTCATTCAAGCAAACCCAGACCCTAGAGAATTAAAACGGGCACTTTCCGTAAAAATGGTGATGCAAAACTATAATCATTCCGAAATTGCAAAGATTTTAACAGTGTCTATAGGTTTTGTAAATAAATGTAAATATAAATTTCTAGAACAGGGCGTTAGCGGACTGAGGCTAAAATATAAAGGGTCAAAAAGCTATCTTTCTCAAGCACAGAAACAAACTGTATTAACTTGGCTTCAGCATAAAGAACACTGGAATTTATTAGAACTAAAAGAGTACTTATTCAATAATTTTGATGTAGAGTTTAAGTCAAAGCAAAGCTACTACAACTTGTTGAATCAGGCTAATATAGCTGGGAAAAAATGCAAAAAGCAATCCTCGAAACAACGCATATTTAGTAGCTAAAAAAACTAGAAATAACGGCGTGGCTGGATGCACACTAGGCAATTCTCGACAGCCAAACCGTTGAAACTGCAACAATGGTTTCCTAAACTGGCTTTTATCTCCTTTAATAGAAGGTCAAAAGTAATGAACACAAAAATTATTCAACAACTGATTACAGAAGCACTGAAGTTGCCTACTAATGCTATTTCCTACCATATTAGTCAACAGTTAGCGGCGATGTATCCTGATAAAGGGCTGCTAAAAGTTAGTAAGGATTCGTTCAATTTGCAGCAGTATGCGCAGCAATATGCTTATGCAAAACTTTGTAATCTTCAAGATGATAGCCATATTTATAACGAGATACTCACTTGCTGGGATGGTATAGAGAACAGAGTTTACAATTATGCCCAAAATGCCATTTATAAGGTAAAGTGGCAAGCAGAGGAACTCGATGTACTCTTGATGAGTTGGAAAGAATTTAATTGCGACATTAGCTATTACTGGATTTTAGCTGAGAGCAAAGAATTGGCAAAAAACTTTTTTACTGCCGTTTGTGATTGGAACGCAAAGATTCGTAACGAGATTTTAGTTTTTGAATATGGACGCTGGTATAAAGATTCAGACTTGTTTGAATCTATTCAAGATGCAAATTTTGAGAATCTCGTCTTACCTAGCAATCTCAAAGAAGATATTCTAAAAAACTTGAAAAACTTCTTTACATCGGGCGAAGTTTACGAAAAATATGGTGTTCCTTGGAAGCGCGGTATTTTATTTACTGGCTCACCAGGAAATGGTAAAACGCACACAGTCAAAGCATTGATAAATCAACTACAGAAGCCTTGCTTGTATGTCAAAAGCTTTCAGGCTCCATATGCCGATATTGTGAGTATTCGGCAAGTATTCAAACAAGCACGACAGTCTGCCCCTTGTATTCTAGTATTAGAGGATATTGATTCTCTGCTGACTAACCAAAATCGCTCTTTCTTCTTGAATGAACTTGATGGCTTTGCTAATAACCAAGGGATTGCGATCATTGCAACCACTAATCATCCAGAACGTTTAGATCCCGCAATTAGCAATCGTCCCAGTCGTTTCGACCGTAAGTATCACTTTGAATTACCAGGTATCTTAGAACGGCAAGCCTACATCGCATTGTGGAACGATCATCGATTGAGAAATACAGAAATGCAGTTGTCTGATGACGCTGTAAACGAGTTGGTTAAATTAACTGAAGACTTTTCTTTTGCGTACCTCAAAGAACTGTTATTTTCGTCAATGAGGCGTTTGATAATAGCAAGGCCAAGTGACACTATAACTGACACCCTAGAGAACATCATGCTTTCTGAAGTTGCTATTTTGCGAGAGCAAATGAGGGGGTGAAATGAGCAGTCGAACAGAAACTTACGCTGTGCGATTCGTTCCTAGATTAACAAATAACTTAGGGTGAAAACGCCAAGGACAGAACCTTGAAAATTTTCATAACTGATTTTGGCACGGTGATGCCAATTATCGCTATCGAGAATTGGGGTTAAAACTGGCTCAATTATGGTACACCAATGGCGTGGTTATGGCATATCAATGGCAAACCAATGAAAAACACGCGAACTTTCGCACTTTTAAAGCATAATGTCGAGCGCCGCAATCCTCCACCTAAACCAATGCTAAAGAAAAAGCCCCAAGCGGTTGACCTAGAAACAGACCAATAGCTGTGAAACCATTTGCGAATCTAGTGGAATAGAACTATTGCAAAACTATCAAGCTCTAACAGTATATTTATGCCAATTTTGTAAAGAATTCGCAATTTTATAGGTACAAGAGAAAAAAATATATATTCAGACACAGCTTTGGCTTAATAACTAAAATTCTAGTTATAGCAGTCCTAAATAATTTGTGAAATTCTTTCTTCTCTCCTTATTCTCTACGAGAAGCTGCACGAACGCGTCTTCTTCGGCTCGTTAAAATAAGATTTTTCACAACACATTTATAATCGCTATAGTTTGATTACTTTTTTTGTCAAAAAATCACTCTTGCAAGCTTTCTATATTAGAAAAGATTGCTTGATTACAGCTTGATATTAACAAGTATATGTGTCATAATCTAAAATAGTTGTAGTTCATGGTAAACATCTGCTGCACTTCGTGCAGCAGAGAAATTCTGAATTTCTCTTGCCCGAGATTTTGCAGAATAAAAATGCACAACAATTTAGCCCACAAAGGGTAATTTGTTAGTATCTTGATAAGCAACTAAAACTAGGATAATCTCTCTAGGATTTTCAGAGACTAGAGAGATTATCCTAGTTTTAGTGATAAGTTCTGTTTTACCTTGGTAACATTTTGAGTGTTTAAAGGTAAATCCAAATTTACTATAGCTATTAGTTCATTTGTTAGAATTCAGCATGAATTCTGTACGAGTGGTTGATAGCTTGAGGAATGCGAGTCTGCGAGCGTCTGAAT
Organism: Nostoc desertorum CM1-VF14; assembly: GCA_019359245.1. Classification (GTDB taxonomy): domain Bacteria; phylum Cyanobacteriota; class Cyanobacteriia; order Cyanobacteriales; family Nostocaceae; genus Nostoc; species Nostoc desertorum. The sequence goes on from JAHHHR010000001.1 coordinate 228,244, forward strand.
ATTGGTTAAAACCGGACTTCGTCCCGCTGCGCTAACGTCCCTGGTGGGCGAAAAATTAAAATATTCTTCCTCGTTAAAACTCTATCCCTTTATAATGCTCTCAAGTGCGCTATCGTGCCATCCTGACTCAAGTTGGGCTACAGAATCCATCTTTAAAAACCTCCGTCAACACTTTGTCTTTTAGTTTGACATGCTCCCGTTTTAGTTGGTCAGAATCTGCTCTCAGTTTTTTCTCGTCCTAAATCAACACAGGTAGTCCAATTGAGATCCAGCTTGCTCCCGTAACTTCTATGTGAACGCACGAAAGTGGGTGTATTTGTTTGAGATTAGGAAGTGGAATACACAAGTAAATATTAGACCTCTTGCAAAAATAAATTATGGTATGATAAGGGGTTTTAAAAATTTGCTTTCTATCTCTATCAGACATCCTAATGAGGTAAAAAAATTCTCTGTATAGATTTTGATATGGATTTTTTCTAAACCCTTAACCATACCACAAAATAATTATGCGAGAGGTCTATTATGCTTAGTCAATTACCGAATTGCATTACTAGTCCTTCGTGGTGGCAACTGATAAAATGGATTGCCGATCCGATTGGATTTCAGCAAAAGTATAGTCAAAAGTATGGAGACATTTTTTCCATGCGACTGAGTGGACTCGGTTCTTTTGTAATTCTTAGCCATCCCCAAGCCATTCAAGAGATTTTCAGTCAAGATTCTAAATTTGATATTGGTCGTGGTAATAAACTTGCAGAGCCTTTGATTGGGCGAAATTCTCTAATGTTAATAGATGGTGCCCGCCATCGACGAGAACGAAAATTATTAATGCCCCCCTTTCATGGAGAAAGGCTACAAGCTTATAGTCAACAAATCTGCTTAATTACCGAGCAAATCGCCAGTCAATGGCAAATCGATCAACCTTTTGTGGCTCGGTCTGCCATGCAGAAAGTGAGTCTAGAAGTAATTCTACAAATTGTCTTTGGTTTAAGTGAAGGGGAACGCTATCAACTAATTTTACCTCTCCTTACTAGTTGGTTGGATATGACTGATTCTCCTTTGCGCTCCAGTATGCTATTTTTTCGATTCTTACAACAAGATTGGGGAAAATGGACTCCTTGGGGACAGATGAAAAGTAGACAAAACTATATTTATCAGCTACTTCTTGCAGAAATTGAAGAGAAAAGAACAAAGAACAATCAGAGCCAGGGTGGTGTTCTGAGCTTGATGATGGCAGCACGGGATGAGAATGGGCAAGCAATGACCGACGATGAATTAAAAGATGAATTGCTCACAATTTTATTTGCGGGACATGAAACTACTGCAACAACGCTAGCGTGGGCTTTCTATCAAATTCACCGAAATCCAGATGTCCTCTTAAAATTGCAGCAGGAACTTGACAGCTTGGGAGAAAATCCAAACCCGATGGAAATTGCCCAACTTCCTTACTTAAGCGCAGTTTGCCAAGAAACCCTGCGGATGTATCCAGTCCTTCCAGTGCTTTTCCCACGCATTACCAAATCATCCATAAATATTGCAGGATACCAGTTTCCTCCTGACACAATCTTAATGGCAAGTATCTACCTCCTGCATTACCGGGAAGATTTGTATCCTAATCCTCAACAATTTAATCCGGAACGTTTTTTAGGACGGCAGTATTCCCCTTGGGAGTTCATTCCTTTTGGTGGTGGAAGTCGGCGATGTTTAGGATATGCCCTGGCTTTGTTAGAAATGAAGTTAGTCTTGGCAACCGTTTTATCTAATTATCAACTTGCATTGGTGGAAAATAAACCTCTCAAACTGCAAAGACGTGGGTTTACCCTTGCTCCTGAAGGTGGAGTTCGGATGATGATTAAAAAACGAATTACACAGATTGTAATGGCGTAAGAGCAATTCTAAAAATTTTGAAAATCTTTCTGGATAAGAGTTAGTTCTTTTACTTGGGAGGAACTGACCTTTTAATGATCGCAATCTGTGCCGAAAAATCACGCCATCCATTCAGTCCACTGCGGCGCATCTTACAAGTAATCATTGCCTCAGATGAAATAGTAATATTGAGGTGTGAGAACTGGCATATTCCTGATAGTTACAAAAATCAAATGAACGTTAAGAGTATTAGTTTGAAAAAATATTAAAGTCCAAAAAAGCAGCATATTACAGGAACTTTTTCATTTATATTCAAATCCTAATTATGATTCTACTCAAATACAAAAACTAAATCAGACTTTAATTCAAACAGCAACAAGACTACTGTATGAAGAAGCAGACAAAAGTAAGCTGACACACCTTGAAGGCATAGAAAAAACAGTTTGGAGTCAAGTATTAGAACTAGTTGAATCTGCTATTAAACAGATTCGAGCTAGGATTAAAATTTCCGGCGCACAGTGGAATATTGATAGTGTTAATCAAATCCTCTCTGAACTATCCCTGGATATATATTTTCCCGATCTCTAATTTATTGCTAGGATTTAATCAATTAATTAGTGCAATAAATCAATTTAAACCCTATTATGCTTCTGGATAATTTCACTTAGTTACTACTTGCTCATTCCGGAGAGTGACAGAAGAGGGGTATTTGTTGCGGAGTAACGTAATTTCTAAACTGTTTAGACTTCCCAAATAGTCGAGAGTAATTCTCCTCACTGTATTCAAGAACTCTCTTTGTGGAGACATCTGTCTTGCATATTTAAAAGCGGGAGAAAGCGGTTGCCTCTGTCTTCCCCTTTCTCCTCCTTCTAATGATTATCATTTTAATTAACTGTATATTTTATTCTCTGGAAGTCCCTAACCATTGTTCAACCACATTCATATCTTCTAAACTTCCTTACGCTTTCCTCCACGTCCAGGTGCTTCCCATAATCCACCTAATCCCAGGTTTTCCCATCGCCGTAATGTGGATCGAACTGTATGTTCATGAATATGTAAGTGAGCGGCAATCGTTGGCACTGTTACACCATCTGCATTTAGTCGTAATGCGATCGCTCTCATTTTGACTCTTCTAAGTACATTATCTGCCAGGCTTAACTCTTGCAACGTTTTGTCTTCTTCTGAAGTCAGTTTTATTCTTAGTGCTGCTGGCATTTTTCATCATTTATTCTCTTCTCCTCTTATCTTATAATTTTTAATGTCTAGCTACTTAAAAAGATGGTTAAAGAAGAATCAATCTAAGTATGAACATCCTGTAACGCTTTTAGTAGATGATTTATACTCTCGCTAACCTATGTGTAAAACAGCCCTAGAACAAGGCTCTAATTTCATTTTTGTTTGTCTAGAAACTTCTCACAAAACTTTATATGAATGGCTAGATTTTTTAGAGATAAATGCCGAAGTAAAAACTTTAGAGAAGAAATATTGGGATAGGTTCATATAAACACCTGAACACAAATCACTCACCTAAAAAGATTTTTAAATCATCAGCAGTACTCATAGGTTGAGTGGGCTGATTTGCTGGCGGCGGGGCAAAGTTTTTATTGAATAAAATTGCGATCGCCCGGGCATATTGTGGATCACTCTTAGTTCCGATTAAATCTGGATTAGAAGTCAACTCCTGCTCTTGTACCTCTGTCAAGTCTAGCTTGATATCTGGGTCAATTCCTTTATGGTTAATATCTGTTCCCGCAGGAGTGTAGTAATGGGCAATGGTGACAGCCAAGCCGGAACCATCTGCAAGTTCATGAACTGACTGCACTAGGGCTTTACCAAAGGTTTGACCACCTACGACTACCGCCCGTTTATTATCCTTGAGTGCCCCTGTGAGGATTTCGCTAGCGCTAGCTGAATTACCATCTACTAAGACCGCCAAAGGACGATTTGTCAAAGCAGTGCGATTGGCTTTAGTTTCTTCAGTGCCGCCCACACGGTTTACTGTCTTGACAATTCCGCCGTCGTTATACCACATCCGAGCAATTTCAATGCTTGCCTGTAACAACCCGCCAGGATTTCCTCGCAAATCCAAAACATAAGAATCAACTTTCTTATTATTTAAATCGCGGATGGCTCGTTGCATTTGTTCTGCGGCGTGGGCGCTAAATTCCCGCAAACGGATATAGCCAACGTGGCGATTTCCTTCTTGTCTGACCGTATAAAGTACCGTTGGCACTTCAATATTTGCTCTCGTCAGCTCCAAATCAAAGGTATTTACCTCCACCAAATCATTAAAGATATTTACCTCTCTCCGTCCCAGCTTTAGTATGATGGGAGTATCGGCTTTGCCACGAATTAGCTTGGAGGCATCATCCACCTTCATTTTGAGAGTGGGTTTGCCATCAATTGCCAAAATTTCATCGCCTGCTTTGATCCCAGCTTTTAGCGCCGGAGAATTTTCTATCGCTTGGACAACAGTGAGGCACTGAGTTTTTTCGTTTACTTCCATCCGAATGCCAATACCAGAGACTTCCCCAGATGTTTGGCTAGTCAGGGCTTCAAATTGTTTGGGGTCCATGAATCGAGTGTAAGGATCTCCCAACTTTTGTAAAGCTTCACGGATGGCAGCATAAGCTTCTTCCCGGGAAGAATAGTCTTTGCTCAACAAGCTTTGCCTGGTTGCTTGCCAATCTTGTTGATTGAATGTGCCATCAACATATTCATGATTCACCAGTTGCCATACTTGGTCAACTATCACTCTCGCTCTCGGGTCGTCTTGTAGGGCTGGAGCGGCACGGACACCACGAGTCCAAGCGGGGCCGAACACAGACATCGTAGCAGTAGTGGCGATCGCTCCACCAATCAAGGCTACTTGGAGCGGCGAGTAACTTTTCGTAAATTGGTTCATGTATATTTAGCTGGAATAATTGTGTTATTGACAAACTGGTTGTGCTTTTGGAAGTAAGCGATCACCTCTTGGTTCAGCCTTTGCTAGAACTTTATGGGTAGCGAATCGAACCCTTTGAAGACTAGGCTGGTATGTCTAGGAATAGCTTGCTTATCGGGGTCGAACCTGAGATTCGGTAATCTTCTAAGTAGTGTGGTAAAGCAAATAGCTAACTCCATACGAGCTAAAACGACACCTAGACAAAAGTGAATGCCCGGAGCAAACCCAAGGTGTTCGTTGGGCGATCGCGTAATATTGAAAACTTCTGGCGAGTCAAACTTCGCAGGATCATGATTTGCTGCCCCAAGCCCCAGTGCAATGACGCTACCTTTAAGGATATGCTTACCGCCAATCGTCAGGTCTTGTTTGGCAACCCGAAAGACAAAAGGAGCGGGGGTATCAAAACGAATTATTTCTTCCACTGCGGCATTTATCAAAGCCGGATTTTCTTGCAGTTTTCGCAGTTGTTCTGGATGATGCAGCAGTGCATTCACCCCATTGGGAATTAAGTCTGCGGTGGTCAAGTGAGCTGCATTTAAAATCAGCATACATTGAGGTGGGAGTTCCTCAAGATTAAGTCCCTGCTCTTGGTAGGCAACAGTCAGCAGGCTAATCATGTCTGTTCCGGGTTGCCTACGCCGTTCTTCAATCAGTTGCCTGATGAGTGCAGAAAAATGTGCGACTGCAAGGTCTGCCTTGCGTGCATATTCCTCAATGTTTGAACTGCCCGGCGCAGGCGCACCCCAAAATGTACCAATATCGATTGCCCATCGGCTCAGGTTGGCTCTTTGGGCTTCTGGCACGCCAAATATCTCAGAAATAATTAGCCCTGGTAATATTACTGATAAGTCGGAGACAACATCCATGCACCCATGACTTTGAACGTTATCCAACAAGCGGTCTGTGGTGTTCTGAATAATGGATTGCCAGCTTTCTATAGCACGTGTTGTAAATCCCTGATTGGCTAACTTCCGCAATTGGGTGTGATCCGGTAGATCTTTCGCCATCATTGATTTAGAGATCACCTGAATAAAATTCTGGATCAAATTGACATCCAAATTTCCCAACTGATTGATAAACAATGCTGTACGGTCTGCACTCAAACGCTCATCCCGTAGAGCCGCTTCAACATCTCTATAGCCTGTTAAAACCCAATATCCAAAAGATTGATTATAGTGAACGGGATCTTCTTCACGCATTTGTTTGTAAAGTGGATAGGGATTAAGTAACGCTTCTGGTGCAAACAGATCGTAGGTTTGTTGATTTGCAATTGCTAGCATACTCTTCTGGTGTGTATTCATTTGCTTAATCTCAATTAGAACCGACTTACTTAGAAGAAACTGCCCATTGTGAGATGCATCTGCTTCAGCACTTCGCGCCCCAACATCCCATAGGGGCAGCCGAGCGTTTCTATGATTTCAAAATGGTTGTACCCCTCGCCGACCAATACCTGTACCGACTTGCCGTCCGCCTGCACGGCTGCTGCAAATTCACGCGACTGACGTATGAACTCCGGACTCTCAAGTGCGCCATAGGCGACAATCACCGGGGCGTTAAGCTGATCCAAATGGCGCTGCGGACTCAACGCCTGCTCCACTGCGTCGGTGAAGTTGATGTATTCCCTGCGGCTCGACAGACGCACTGGTTTCAGGTCAAAGATGCCGCCACAGCATAACCCGCCTTTGATAATGTCAGTCGGCAGGTTGAAGCCCCGAAGCCAGTCGGTAGTCAGGAGCACCCCAGCAAGATGGCCCCCCGAAGAGTGACCAGAGACATAGATGCGGTTGGCATCTCCGCCAAAACGCTGGGCGTTGTGATACACCCATGCGACGGCGCGGCGCGCCTGCTTGGCCACCGACAGCAAGCTTCCGCCCACGTCCTGCACCCAGGCGAAGTCTAGCACGACGAAATGTACGCCAGCCTGCACGAAGAGTTCCGCCGAGAAGGCATAATCTTTGGCGAGACCTGAGCGCCACGCGCCACCATGAATGTAGATATTGATCGGCGCGTTGTGGCGCTGGGTTCTGTAGACATCGAGTTTCTCGATGAGAGTAGGACCATAGGTATAGCGCTGCGGTACGCCTAATCGGGTGCGTACATCATTGCTGTTGGTAGAGTAGCGCTTGAGGATCTGTTGCGAATTTGCGGCCCAGACGCTCTGGTCATAGACAGCATCGAGTTCGGCTTGATCCAGGTCTAACCAGACCAGTGGCCCTTTAAAGCGCGGCGTTTGGGGCACTGGTGTCGGTTGCTGGGCAAGACCAGTCTTGGCAGCTGCAATCAGGGTAAAGGCGGTGCCACCACCAAGAAACACGCGTCGCGCTATGCGATTGTACGATATGTTGTTACTGGTCATTGTCTGCCTCCTTTCGCTATTGTCGAGAGCGAAAATTCCGTTGATGATTTCCTTAAAATCTACTTCACATGAACGGCCAACTGGTTGTGCTTTGGGTGAACCGCAAAGCTACCATGTCAATAGGGTTTGAGATACGCTTACCCTGACTGTTGTGCTTTATGTTTGAGATAACATTTAAGATATGAACTAGCAGCAATAGTACCAAATACTAATATTCCGAAAATGGAATCATGTTCAGGAATGGGAGTGCCATCAATCGCTATAGAAAATTTGACAGCACTACCCGCAGGGATTGTTCTAGCATCCGCAAAAACATACCCTCCTACAGGAGTCACCCCTCCACTGAAGGTTATTTTTTTCCCCAATTGAGATATCTCAATATTTTTATATATGTTAGAAACTCCATTGCCCCATACTGCATCTTCACTGGGATGAATTGCTAGAAAGAGGCTAGTTACATCGAAGTTTGAATCATTCCTGGATACAAAGGGGGACACACTAGTATTTGAGAGGATCTCTTGACCTGGGAAACAAACACCTACTTGGCTGCAAGTCCCAATCACGATATCAGATGGGTTGGGAATATACGAATCGTATTGAGGATTAATTATAGTAACTGCTAAACCCTTACTGCTAATGCTGCAAAAGTTTATCAGAGCTACCCCTACAATTACTACTAGTTGTCTTAACTTCATGATTAATCTCCTAATAGAATTAAAACTTGTGTGACGTTGTTCGTCGATATATTAGACCTCTTGTATAATTATTTTGTGTTGTGACAACACCTTTGCCAAAATTAGAGTCTAAAAAAACGAACCTTTTCTTAACTGTTATATTGATAAGGCTTTCGGAATATTAAACCGTTGGTTTTCAAGTAAAAAACTCGTTAAACAATTCAAAGTTCATTTATCAAATTATGAAATGAGTTTTCTACCAACTCCTATCAATACTGAAAACCTAGTCCTAGTAAAGTGTTGAGCGCCTGTGCAATTAATCCTGATCAAAACGGATGATTGCAGGCTGGTTTTGAATTTGATCCTGGCTCAGTTGCATTTTATTCTGGTTCAAATGAAATTATAGTTGCTCTCTAATCCTGGCTGAAAACAACCATGATTGCAGATTGAGTGATTTATAATTGCAGATCGCTACAGCTACCCGAAAAAACGTACTTTATCTACCTGCCATCTGTTGCAAGTACTTAGTCGTTCAACCAAGCACTGTATTTAAATGTGTGTTAACTCTTGAAAAAGAATCTAGTAAATCCCACAAGAGCTTGGAATTGAAATCAGAGATTGAAATTTTTGCTCCGGCTTTACATAGATAATCTGGACTTTGAGTTGAAGCAACACCAATTGTATAGATCCCTGCTCCTACAGATGAAGAAATACCCGTAAAAGAATCTTCAAAAGCAATTGTTGACTCTGGAATCATACCTAAGCAATCAAGAGCTAGCCGATAAGGGGCTGGGTCAGGCTTGGCTGCTAATGCCTCTTCACCTAATACCACCACATCAAAAAATTTTTCTAAGCCCAATATTTCCAGCATCAAAAGGGCATTTTTGCGAGGTGCATTTGTAACAACACCTCGTTTTATCTCAAACTTTTCGACCCACGTTAGTAATTCGTATAAACCATCCACAGGTTTGATTTCTACAGCCAACTGGCGGAAGCAATTTTCTTTTTGTTCAGCGAACTTTTCCCTTTCTTCATGTGGCATATAAGGGAAAACATTTTGAATAACTTGAGAGTTAAGTCCTCCGGTTACATATTTTGTGTAGAATTCTTCATCAATCTCTAATCCATAGTTTATAAATGTCTCATACCAAGCTTTGTAATGTAGTGGCTCAGTATTTACTAAAGTTCCATCTAGGTCAAATAAGATTGCAGAAAGCATAGCTTTTCAGTCCGAAGTGAACAGATACAGGTTGCAAATGCTTAGTAATGAAAACTGGTAGCAGAAACTAACTCATGACAAAATCAGGGCAAATCATTGCGTTTGGAGAGTTGGCTGCTGGTTCATAAACAAATTTTGTCCCTTATGATCACAGTTGCTCTAAGGTTAGGGAGAATTCGGCATTTTTCCAAGCGGTTGCAAAGCGCTTTTGTACTACTTGAGCTTCCTGAGTTTTGCCCTGTGCTTTTAGACTCTTAGCAAGTCCAAATAGTGACCTGTCATTTTCTGGAAAGCGTTTTAAGTATTTTCGGTATACAGTCTCAGCATCTGCTGGGCGATTAGCCGCAATTAAAACTGCTCCTAAAGTTTGGCGGACGGGATAATGCCAAGATGGTGGAGAGTCGTAGTCGTAGTCGAGTTTGTCTTCCAAATTGACTGCTGTTTTGAGGTGAGCGATCGCATTGTTGTAATCGCCCTGTTTGGCATAATCACGCCATCAGATAAGGAACCAGACTCGCTATTTTAAAAATTCCTAATATGTTGTTGATATGTTGTTGATATTAAGCATACAGCTAAACCTTTCTAAAATTCACTACGCAAGGCTTATCTTGTAAATGACTTTTGATTGATCTATGATTGTTTGATGCCCAAGTTTTGATTGCCTAAGTGCTTGCTTATAAAATGGTCATATAGAGTTAAAATATGATCTTGTGAGTCATACAGATAATCCATTCTCATGTCTTTACATGAAACCCAAGATATAGTACCACCCCAATATTTAGCTTCGCTTTTACATGGTGTACCTCCTGATTAATAAATTTACACAATCTCCCAAGGTAGAATTTTTCCAATTCATATATTTTATAAACTTTTTTATAATTTTTTTAGGGTGTGTCATGCTGCACTCTTAGCACTATTTTAGATTTTTGCTGCATTAGACTAGAGTTTATAAGGCACCCTACCAGAACTCAAAACTCCCTAACTGAAACTCAAAAATTTATTCTTCATCCTCAAACAAAGACTCTAAATCTCGATAACCACTCACCACACGCACAATTACTACCCTATCCTCAAACACTTTATAAAAAATAATATAACCATCCAAAGGAATCCCTCTGAGTTTCTGGTCAAACTTGGCATAACTCCTACCAATATTTGGAAACTTCGCTATATTCTGGCACTTATTATTAAACTCCCGAATAAACCTTTCCCCTGCATCAATATTGCGCTGGAGAAAATAATCTAAAATTTCATCTAAATCTTGACTTGCTTCTACAGCAATTACATATTGCATTACCCTTGACTCTCACGCGCTTTCCGTATTTTTTCTTCTAGTCGTGCCATTACTACTTCACCATCAAGCACCTCTCCCCGTTCAATTTGAGCAAGTCCAACAGCAATTTTTTGACGAGTTTCTTCTTCCCACTCCTGATAACCCTTGTCCCATTCTGCTAGCAATTTCAATGCTTTACTAATTACTTCCTCAGCATTTGCATATTTACCTGTAGCAATTTGCGCTTGAATAAATTGTTCAATTTCTGGTTTGAGTGTGATATTCATAACTTGTACCTCAGCTAAAAGGATGGATGCATTAACTTTGTTCTAACAATTTCGCCACATTCTCTGCAATTCTCTTCTCTAATTCCCTCGCTTCCAGATTCAAAATTTCCAATTCCTCATTTAACTCTTCCAACTTCTCAGTAAAATCAAAATCTTCCACTACCCGTTCTGCAACTCCCACATAACGTCCAGGGTTTAAACTCCATCCCTGCGCTGCTATTTCTTCCAAAGTTGCTAGCTTACTAAGTCCAGGTACATCAATATATTGCCCTTGGGGGAATTTCTCCTCCAGCAATGCTTGGCTACCATCGGTTGTCTCTACTGCTTCACCTCTGTACAACCTGACAATATTCGCCAAAAATTCAATCTGTTCTGCGCTAAACTCCCGATGGGCACGGTCAATTTGGCGGTAAATGTGCCTAGCATCCAGAAATAATACCTTATCTCTGCTGATAGTATCTGCTTTCCCCTTATCCAAAAACCACAGGGTACAGGGTAAGGTAACAGTGTAGAAAAAATTAGAACCGACAGCAATCATCACATCTCACTTCTCTTGCTACTCACTTGCGTATTCAGATATCAGAATAAATAATTTTTTATAACTGAAAAATAAGTTTAGCTTAAAAGTCTTATCCTCCCTTGTATAGCAGTGGATAAACTTAGTGACCTATCAACTTGAAGAGAAATCAACGAGATGATGATACCTCAAACAGAAAATTAGTGATCGCACTAACGAGAAATGCCAGAGTATTAATGCGATCGCAGTTTCTCTGTTAGCAACTAAACGTCTAGCATTTCCAAGGTAAATTACTAGTTTTTGCTGCAATTTTAATACATCCTCCAGTTTTTTGGGGAATGGATTTTGTGAGCGCACCAAGGAGAAATGCCACAGTATCAATGTGATTGCAGTTCCCTTGTTAGCGATTAAATATCAAGCATTCCCAGGGTATATTGCAAGTTTTTTAGCTCAATTTCAATACATCATCCAATTTTAGGGCAATGAAAACTGCGATCGCTTATTCCCGGTATGATAGCTCTATATGTTGTCACGTGTGCATTATTAAAATTGTCGCTATGATTGCAGCCAAAACACCCACTCGGAGACACTGGGAACTGTTTGAGGTTTACAAAGCTAAGGTTGCTATCAAAATGGAGCCTGAAGAGTTCCTAAAGCATTGGGCTGTGAACTACGAAGAACTTGCCGAATTATGTGGTCGTTCTAAAAGCACGGTAGCGCATTGGTTTTCCCAAGGTGAGCATCGTCGGGAACCCTCAGAATCTGACAAACGCCGACTAGCGGAAATTCATGCTCTGTGGATTCAATTTGAAAATGAACCTGCCCACCTCAGAGAGATATGGGCAAGAAAACGACGGCGCAAACAAGACACGAACTGTAATAATTAGTTGTCATCAGTGCATTATTTGGTTGTCATGGTGACAATATGAGCTTTATTGTGTGTCATAGCTATTCCCACCTCTCATAGGTGAATTATGATTACTCAAAGCTTTTTATCCAGCGTCGAAGAATCGAATGCAGCAGTCAATAGTCCAAGCGAGTTTCAAGCTGTGCAAGGTAAAGAACCACTCAAACATCTGTTGATTGGTTCTTCTAAAGCTGTAACTAGCACAATCCACTACTTGCAGGTTATTGGCTATGCAGATGTTGGGGATTGGAGTCCTTTACTACCCAGCCCTAATCCTGGTGAAGTCATGAGCATTTTGAACAGACCTATTGTGGTGCAATAGGCATTGTTACTTTGTGCAACTCAACAATTAATGACCCCCTGGTAGGGTCATTTTTTTAATTGTGCGCGTTGTGTGCGATGTCTACGACGGGCTAGCACCTACGCAGAATGAAGAAATTTTAGAGGATCACTGCATATGCGATCGCTGTTTGTATTGCCAACTCCCATCAGTTCTTTTATAGTTAGTGCTTGTGAGGTAATAAACCCTGTAGCTGTGCAACATTCAAATGCTCAAGTTCTAAAAGTTGCTTGCTAATATGTTCCATAAATCGCTCAAAGTTGGGACAGCCATGACACCCTTTATCCTGACCAGGAATAGTACATTGGCAAGTGCGAGCGGGAGGAATTTCTTTGAAGTAGTAGTTGCACCGAATACAGTAGCAAACGCGGTTTCCCTTACTCTGGTAGGAAGTTGCAGAACCTTTGCGATCGCATTTGGGGCATTTAGGTTTACTCAAGTCTTCAGGTTGCCACTCCTGCAAAACTAGTTGGGAAGCAACTTCAAACCTTAACTGTTTTAGTCGAAGAAGTTCAAGCACATTCATCATGGTTCTCCGCTGTGACAGAAGAGGTGTTTTGAAAAATGATGGATTCTATCTGACCATCACGGATGAAAATTTTATGTACTATGCGGCGATATATCTGAACCTTCTCATTGTTAGACAGCGATCGCCAAATTCCCAGGTTATTGCCTACCTGAATAATCTCCTCAACAGTCTTGTCCTCAAGGTGCTTAGACTGAAAGAAATTAGTTTCCTCTTCAATCTGGCGTTGTAGTTCTGCTTTAAGATCCTCTGCACCAGGGTTAAATCCAGGAAACTGTTCTAAGAAAGCGAGTTGTGCTTCTAGCTTCTGCAAACGCTCAGTTTTAAAGGGAACTACATCAGTTGTCTTATTATTCTCCTGGCTAAGATGATGAGATTTCTCCAGTAATGCTGTAATCAGAGCTTCCTCAATATCAGGTTGTTTTACATTTTTGGAATTATTACAACCAATCCCAGAATGCCGACAGGCATAGTACCTATACTGCTTAGATGCTGTATAAACTCCCTTGTGAATACACCGAGAACCACACTCACCACAGTAAACTAAACCTATTTGATAAGCATAGGGACGATATTCTTCTTGACGGTGCTTAGTTCCAAATGCCCCAGCGCACATTTGAGTATTTGCTGCAATGATTCGCTGAATTTCTTCAGCTTCTCCATCTCTGAGAAGTCGCTGTTCAGGATGAGTCTTGTATATTATCTGCCACTCTTCACGAGGTTTAAGCCTTCTTTTGCCATCAGCAGTTCGTTCATCCCTGCCATAACAAGTATGCCCATCCAAAATTGGATTCTGAAGCCATACTGACAAACCTCGTTTAGTCCAATGAAGAACTTTGTCTGTTCCATTAGACTTAGCTTTTGTTTTACAAACACCATACTTCTCAAAAATTTTCTTGATCGCAAGAGTAATACCTCTTACCTCAAGAAAAATGTCAATACAATCTCTGGCGATTTCAGCTATTGTTCGATACGGCAAATGCTGGATTGCTTCCCCGTCCATAGAGTTACTGTAAAAATCCCGGTAGTTTTCAGGTCGATCTGTCAGTAGACATAGAAAAGGGGTGAGATCCAAAAAATATTGGCGATCAATAACAACTAGACCGAAAGGACAAGAACCATTAGCCCAGACTTGTTTTCGTTGGTGTTCTTTACCTCGCTTAATCCGTTCTGAAAGTAAATCTACTTCCCATTCAGCTAGTACCCCTAGCATATTAAGCATAAGTTTTCCTTGTGGGGTACTCAAATCCATTTTTTGATCAAGAATCACCAGGTTAACATCATATTTTTGAAGGACATCAACAATTTTTCTCAGAGTAGGTAAAGAGCGAGTAATGCGATCAATTCTGGTAATAAAGACCGTCCGAATTTTACCCGCTTCAACAAGTCGTATCAATTCTTGATACTGGGTACGATCATCCTTTTTACCTTTCTCGATATCAGTGAGAATGTGCTTTGCTCCTGCATCCTTTAGTCTAGCTATTTGTTGTTCTAAAGCATTTGTATCCTCTGCTTGTTCACGGGAAGAGACACGAGCATAACCAATATCTAATCGTTCCATATCTTCTTCACTATTAATAGTAGAATCAGGTGGTTTGTTAGCTAATTCTACTAGCTTTTTTGTGCATATACCATTTGAGTGGAGTATGCACAAAATCCTAAAATAAAGATTATGATTTATTGATAAAATATTATTTATATTGATAAAAACAAACTTTTTGTACGATGAAATAATTGTTGTTAGATAAGTCGCTTTAAAAAACAAGTAGTGAATTATCGTTCTAACAGATAGCTGTCTAGGGGAAAGTGAGTAACACATAAATTTGTTTTCCTTATGTAAAATGAACTTGACTAGGAATAACAAATTAATCGAAGAGAAAACGAATGAATTTAAAGTTGTAAAGAAAGATTAAGTCCAGCACCACTGAATATATCCCAAAGGATCAACAATCCCTTGAACCTGCCCAGGGCTATTTGTGATCTGCTGCCCGTTCACTCGCTTTTTGTAAGGTTGTCCACTTCGCCAATCGAATTCATCTACAAAAAGTTCTTTACTCTCAATGAAGGCATTGAGATAAGCTTCTAAATAGGGTTCTAAATGCTTGTTGTACTTACCTGTTCTTTGCATTTGCGATCGCATGGCCAATATCCAGTAGCCATTCCAGCCTGCGCCTTGCAAATACTCAAGGTATTCTTGCTTTCTCTTGCAGTCATAAGCGCTATCGAACAAGGATTCTTGCCAAATTCCTTCTCTGAGTAGGTAAGCACGAGTAACAAGATAGTCTCGTTGTTTTTGTTTTGGAATCCATTGCCAATATCGGTTACAAGGACCTAATTGCCATGTAACTAGAAAATCCTGTTTGAGAATTTCAACGAAAAGTTCTAAAGGCTTACTGAACGGATAGGTAATTTCATTCTGTGCTGCCCATTGTTGGATAATTCGCTGACCTCTTGCTAAAACTTGGAAGCAAGCAATGTCCAACTCTCTAATCAGTTTAAGGTTATTGAGGCTAGTGAGTGGGAGTCGATTACTAAAAATACCTCCTTTTTCCAGAGGATCTTCCATCAGTCCAAGCATTTGCTGCGCTAAAACTACTCCTCTTGCTTGCCAGAAGTAATTTAGTGTTTTGAGCCAATAGCCTTGGTTTTGGTTTTTAGGCAAAACGGATGCAGTCA
The DNA here is from genome assembly GCA_019359245.1 of Nostoc desertorum CM1-VF14. Lineage (GTDB taxonomy): Bacteria > Cyanobacteriota > Cyanobacteriia > Cyanobacteriales > Nostocaceae > Nostoc > Nostoc desertorum. The sequence goes on from JAHHHR010000001.1 coordinate 243,826, forward strand.
GAGGGATCTCACCAATTGCCTTAGCAATCTTGAAAAATTTTTTCCCTTTAGATGTATTAGGTATATAAACAGGAGTATGCGGAATCCATCGACGCTCAATTCGTAAACACTCATCATCTTTTCTTGCGTACTCAAGCCATTCCTGTATTGCCTGTTTGATGAATGGATGCTGCTGCTTCATATCTACAGAAAGGGACAGCAGATATTCTGGAATAACGATTAGTGGTAGTTCCTGTAAGGCTTCAGATGGTTGAAAAAATCTCTCTACTAAAGTTTGTAATTCAATATCAGATAAGTCTTCGTATGGATAAGATAATGGTAAATAATACTTAAACACAGCTTATATTTCTATAATTTTACCTGCCTAATGTACTTCCTTTCAAATTTACTGGGTTTTGTCAACTAAGGTTGTTATGAACGAAAATTTAAAATTTTGATATTGTATAATTATTTTAACTTTATAGCAAAATTAAAATTTTTAATTTTAGTAATTAATCATTAATTGACATCAGTTATTTGGGGTAAATTTAAAATGAAAAAAGCGATTAATCAACCTCCCATATCATCAGCAACCCTGAGTGCACTGAATTATTTGCACGATTTGCCAGATCACGTCATTCAAGGCAGATACTTAAATATTAAGACAGTTGAACAGGGCAACGGCAAAATTCTCCTGGAAGCGATGCGCCGATATGCCAAATTAACCAACAACTGGCGGCAAGCCTTTCTGATGAATGCAAAAGAGCTACAGAACATATATGCTGCCAACGAAGCAGCGCCCTATAGCTCCTATGCCGAAGCCTCTCTTGCACGTCGGGCAATGGCCGAAATTCTTTATCAAGATTTCTATCCAGAGTTTGATCGGTTTCAGAAAAAGTTTGATTCATTTGAGGAATTTTGGTGCGCTGTTGAGTGGGATTTAATGTATCGGGCTATGCGCGGCTCAGGTCTAATCAATATCACTGAGCATGTCAGCGATATTGTCATTGAAAAGGTTAAACCTCCAGGTAAGCGCAAGTGGATTGAGTATGGATTCCAATTCCTCAAGTATCTGGATGATCCATCAAAAGTGCAGTTTAACCAACATCATAAGTTATGTACTGTCGCGGAATCTCTGTATTTCTACGCTATGTACCATGGTCAGCAAGATGACCAGTTCCGTAGGCGGGAATTAGCAGAATTTACAGCCACCCTCAAACGCTGTCACCGAGAAATTCGCAACAACAACCTCCAGTTAGGCTATTTATTAGAGGATGGGAGTTTGGTTATTTTCGAGAAACACGGAAAGAAAGTCTTAAAACCAAATGCCTGAAGATTAAGACAGAGGTTTGATACATATTCCATTAATCTCAGGGCTTATGCAAACAATAGCTGAAAACTAGGGTTTCAACTAGGAGAAATTCATGAATTGTCCCTAGAGTCAGCGCGTAGTTTTGCGTAAGCCCTAAATCTGTCTGATGAACTTAATAGCTTTTATTTGGCAATGAGCGCTTAACATTACTTTACACAATGCAATTCGAGGAATTATGGGTGATGAGGGATTGATATTGCCAGAACTGTTGTCATGTATATGATTCCAATCTCGCTAATGTGTATATGCTTCATTACGAAAAGTCCAGTTGCAGAACAAGGGGTTGCACAAAACTGGACTCCTCTAGAATCAACCTTCTACGATAAAACCCAAGACACCTAAAAGATATCGAACTTTTGATTATTAGCGGTAGGAAATAAAGGTGTTATGAGAGCTAGAAGAAGATTGCAAACCTTTCTTCTACTCGAATTAAACATTATGCCTGTGGAAGGTAAAGGAGCTTTTATGAGTTTTATATTTTGTAATAAGCACGTTCTTGCACAACGGCTTGGGTACAGCCCTCACACTTTGAAAGCGATTCGACAGCGTGGTGATTGGCTCGAAGGAATTCATTATATAAGACCTAATAACAATTCAAGGGTTATTCGATATAATCTTGAGCTTTGCTTGAATTGGCTGGCTAATCAAAATAATCCAAATGCTCATCAGAGAGAAATTGAGCATTATTTGATGAGCTTGGAGGGAGAAAAACTGCGGAAAGCTAAAAAAGTAATTTGATATACCTGATAATTCAAAACCCCTCTTGTTTTTGTTCCTCCAGTTTGTAACAAGTCTTTTGCATCAATGGGTGAAAGATATGCTGATACTAGACCGCTCCGAAAAATCAGCACTTGATTACGCTGTTCTCAACACCAGCATTCAGGAAACCTTCGCCGCCATAGACCGATTTGAGTGGCAGGCATCCGATGAATTGCGGCTGATGCGAGATAACAGTTATTACAAAAATGGTGCATACATTAGCTTTGAAGAGTATTGCCAAAGTGAGTTGACCAAACACGGGGGATATCGCAGGGTAAAAGATTTATTTGCAGTAAAGCGAGTGGTTGAAACTTTACCTGAAGATTTGAGGGATAAAATCACCAAACCTTCTCAAACCCGCCCCCTACTCCGGCTGGTCAAAACTCCCGACAAGTTACAACAAGCTGTTGCGATCGCAGCCCAAGAAAAACCCTTTCCCACTGCTGCCGACTTCGCCAAAGCAGTGCAGCAAGTCGCACCAACAACTAAACGCACTACTAAAAAGGAAAAAAGTCAAACGCAATTGTGTAATTTTGTCACTGTTTCATCACAATCGCACCCTCGTTATGGGGATTCGGGAGCCATTGAAGCAGACGCTCCAAACGTTTGGCAGCAGATTGTCACTTTCCCTGATGGTGAGAGATTGCTGATCAATAATGGGGATCTAGATGCTGCGAGTGTCCCATTCCGCAAAGAGCAGACTTATCCACCAGAATACACTGAAGCAATTGCCCAAATTAAAGAACAGTATCAGCAAGAGTTAGAGCGACTTTCCCAGGAATTGAGGATTGGCTTGCAAACAGAAGCGTCGACCAGAGCAGAAGAACAAGCTAAAGAGCAAATCCAATCCCTTCAAAACCTGTACAAGCAGCAGAAGGAGCAGAATATTCAGTTGCAGCAACGATTGGATGAGATGGAATCGCTACGGCAGTTGGAGGCTGAGAATCAACAACTCAAGCAGCGCATTCAAGATTTGGAAAACGCCGTACAGGAACGTCCTCAAGAGCAGTGGGGGAATACCATGACGCAGCAGGCAAGCAAAGCGTTGAATAAGCAGGTGAAGCTTGCACTAGAGAAAACTATTGATTTGCGATCGCTAGCTGTTGTTCCACCCAAAGAAAATGCCCAGGAATGTCTGAGGCTGATGGGCATGGCATTGAAAAATCTCGCCAGTGCCATGAATAACGCCCAAGCGCTCGAAGCTGCTGCAATAATCCTGGGGAGTGAGCCAACAACGCAAGCGATCGCTTACCGCGCTGAACAATTGCAAATACTACCCCAGGCGGTTAGTGATATTCGGCAGGTACTTGCAAAATCTGGATGTACTTGGCAGGACTACTGGGCAGTGGCCCAAGAATATGAGGTGATTAAATCAGACTACTGGGCAGAATTGACCAACCAGGAGACTGATTTAATCACTGCACTCCAGAATGCATCCTCGCAACCGGACACAATTGGACTTGGTTCTATCGTTGCCCATGCCGATCCTTACCGGACTTTGTATATCGAAAGAGGAGAAGTTGTAGAGGATCTGGGAGAAGAAGTAGTAGTTGCTTGGGATTGTTGGAAAGAGCGCTCAAAGAAGACTGAGAGGTACTTTCGAGATGAATTGCGGTTCTGGCAACTTCAATAGGTTTTCAGTGTACTTATAACTTTTTGGACAAATAAATATCAAACGAAACCCTGCAATTGCTGTAGGGAAAATTCCGTGCGCCAACATAAACAGGAGATTGTAGAATGACTGCAACTATTACAAGACCCAAGTCCAAAAAGGCTGCTGCTAGTAAACCGCAATCCCCATACAAGCGGCTTCATGTGATTATCCCAATTGAAGATATGCTGTGGGCTTCCCAGCAAAGACCCTCTGTGAAGCAATTATGGCAAGAATGTTGGACGGCAGATCCTTACGGTTCTCGGTGGATGCCTTTGTCCACTGCTCTAAGTTACAGTACTTTTATCTGTGCAAAGAAAATTCTTTTCGAGAGTGGGTTATTTATTTTCAAACCGGACAAATCGATACAAGATGGACGCGAAACAGTCGGCTGGATGGTGAGGAATTTGCACGGCAGCAGAATGAAGGAGTTCTGGGAGAAACCTAATGCTGAAAATCAGGAACCAAATTCTATAAAACAAGAATCAAATGCTGAAAATACAGAGATGAATGCTGGCTCTGAAGAAATGCGTTGTTTATACATAGCGTCTATCTCAGATAAAACCCAGTCAGAGCAGGAGTTTCAGAAACCCTCACGAACTGCTCAGGAACACCTAACGATCTCTTCAAAAGAGATCGTTAGGTGTTTCTCTGACACGCTTACACGAATTTCGCGTGAGGAGCAGACGGCGATCGCTCCCTTGGGGGTCGCGTCGCCTCATTTGTTTGAAGGCGTGTTAGAGAAAGAGGAAGACTTGCCTACGGCAACTGACTGTACATCGCTGGCGCTTGTGGATGCTGTACAGGGTGAATCTGCTTCCTTGTTGGCTAAAAACCAGGATTGTAGTGTTGAGCCTAAAGATTGTAATGAAGGTGATTGTTCCGCCGCGCCTGTTGGCGAAAATGAATTTTCTTTAAGTTCTGCGATCGCAGATCAAAAAATAGAACTGAGTCGTCCCTCTGCTGAGTTGAAGGTTGAAAACTCAGTTTCTCGTGATGAAGACAAAGCAAATAATAAAGGTGAAAGTTCCACCGCAGCTGTCCCCAGTACTAAAAAATGGTCGCAAGAGGCTATTGTTACTCGATCTAAAGTGCGGCCGGAGCGTATGCAAAAACTCAAAGTGGCGGAAAATTCTGGGCAGAATCCTGGGTTTGAGTACTTGCTTGAGTGTTGGGATGATCCAGCTTTGCAAATTGTGATTAAAAAGTTGCTGGCGAAGTTTCCCAAGTGGGGGTTTACGATAGTGGATGGTGATTTAAAGACTTGAGTTTGGACTAATTGGCATTTAGCAGCAATGAATAGCCCTCTTCTGTCACTTTCCCGGAGGGCGATCGCTAGAAGCCTCACGAGGCAATCAATACAAGCTATACTTTTAGAAAAAATGGGTTTTGTATTTGTTATTAGGAAAAAATCTGGCGATCGCTTCCTGTACAAAAGCTTTGGAATTCAGAAATGACAAATTTTTTCGGAGAGTGACAGAAGAGGGATAGAAGGCAAGAGAAAGTTACTCAACTTCTTTTAGAGGCTGAGTTGAATGGCACTAAGAAAAGCTCTAAGGTATGTGGAATAGGGGTTACAGCTTTTAATGCCAGAGAGCGCAGTAATTAATGGCGTAAGTAGCTGCGATGCCTTCGCAACGTCAAGGACGAACGCTGATGAAGAGATGATGTACAGTTGCCATGCCTGACACTGTAGAGAACCAAAAAGAATATCCTCAAACCAGTAGTCAAAAGCCGGGATGTGGGTTCCCTATTGCCAAAATTGGTGTGATATTCAGTTTAGTTACAGGAGCCGCTACTGCACTTTGCATGAACCTATCCCACTAATGCCAGATTGTGGTAATCTATTTTTGACTTGAGTTGGGTGTATTCGTTGATGGCTGGACGTTTTGAGGGCTTGAGCGACCTGGAATGGAAGTTATTTGAGGATATATTTCCTAAGCAGGCATCTAAGCGTGGAAAAGGAATGCCTCATGCACCATATCGTCATGTTTTAAATAGCTTGTTGTACATCCTGATTACTGGGTGTAGATGGTGTGACATACCGCGTGGGGACATCTGGGCATCGAAAAGCTCATCCCACCGATGGTTGAAAAAATGGCGTTGTGATGGGACATTTGAACATTTACAAGGACGTATTCTAGCGATGCCTGCGGCGGGCTACGCCTACGCACATGAAAAAGGACTGATAAATTGGGAGTTTGGCGCGGTTGACGGGTCTTTTTCCCCCTGGGAAAGGAGGGGGTGAAGAAGTTGCCTATGGTGGCAAAGGAAAAGGTATCCTCATTCACACTCTAACTGAGGGCAATGGAATGCCCAAAGCTTTTTCCACTACTTCAGCCAACGGAAACGAGAGAGAACAAGTCTTACCTCTACTTGATAAGGTAAAACTAAAAACTTTGAAACGCGGGCGACCACGTAAGCGAATCAAGGTGCTGGCTGCCGACAAAGGTTACGACTCAAAGCAAAAACGTGCTGACCTACGCTTTCGGAGTATTCGTCCTCAAATCCCAAAACGAGTCTGGAAAACTAAGAAAAACAAAGGAAGACCCATTAAAATCTCCGTTCCGAGATTTCAGCAGGAGCGGTGCTTTGCTTGGTATCAACGCTCTTGACCGTCGTCTCGTTGTTAGATGGGAACGTCAAAAGGTTTATTTTGACGCATTCATTGACCTCGCTACCATTCACATCTGGATTAACAAAATATTATTAGTGGGATAGGTTCAAGGATAAACGCGCTACTTTACGCAAGCGAGGAATTAGACCTCAAATCCCAAAACGAGTTTGGAAAACGAAGAAAAACAGAGGTAGACCAATCAAAATTTCTGTTCCCAGATTTCCGCAGGAACGTTGTTTTGCCTGGTATCAACGTAAATATCGTCGTTTAGTCGTCCGATGGGAACGTCAAACAGTATATTTTGATTCCTTCATTGACCTTGCAACTATCCATATATGGATTCAAAGGATTTTATTAGTGGGATAGGTTCTGATAAGTTAGTAGCATAGAGTCATAATACCATTTAGTGGCATGACCTACAATATAGGACACAGAGCGGTTTATAGCCTTAACATTCATTTGGTGCTTGTTACTAAGTACCGAAGAAAGGTTATAAATCAAGCAATGCTTAAACGATTACAAGAGATATTTGAAAATACTTGCGCTAAGTGGAGTGTTTTTCCTTAACTTGTCACGAATCTGCAAAGATAATAACTTTATTACATCGGCCCCTCTCTTCACCCTCTTATTTTGGCAAAAGTATTGTTACATTTAATGTATTTTATATAGACTTATACAAATCAATATCATAGTATCAGCATAGTTTATAATTCATTATGTGTCGGAGGAAGTAACTACAAAGCCGACTTCTACACGAGAAAGTATTGCAGTTTAACAATAAAGGCAGAAGAAAATTCTGATACCTGCTCTCCGCCACTACCCAAGGGAGTAAGGGTTGAAGTCCCACACCAAAATCTCTGATTTAGTATCTTGCAGTCAGTTTAGGTCTAAAGACCACACTGTATTGTAAACTTTTTTCCCTTTGCTTTCCGAATGCGTGGATCTCCCAACAAGGTAATAAAAGTTCTCTGTATAGATTATTGTTTGTATTTTTTATACATCCCCACAATTGTATCACAAAATAATTATGCAAGAGGTATATTCTTTGTTCGTCCTGCTTGCAGGCAAACTAACAATCCACGTTTCTGCCAATGATTTTTCTACAGGAACCAAACAAGTAACTCTAACTGCTCTTAAGGAAGAATCTGCCAATTTCAAATTAGAGCCAAAATGAGCTTTTTTGAGTAAGTAGTTAAAAAAATAAATCCGAATTCATTCCTATCAAACTAACAACCAAATCTATCAATGCTTTGAAAGGAAAGGACTATGCCTGATTATAAAACTCCAGGTGTTTATGTTAAAGAAGCTCCATCTGTCAGCCGACCAATTACGGGTGTTGGGACTACCATCGCTGCTTTCATCGGTTCTGCTCCTAAACCTCCTACAGACCCTAAAGAGGTACTTAAACCAGTCAATAACTGGGGGGAGTTTAAGAAATATTTTGGTGACACTGTAGATGATGATAAAGGTGACAATAATAAAAATGTCTTAGCCAATGCAGTATTTGGCTTCTTTTATAACGGTGGTACCCGTTGTTGGGTGGCACATGTACCGGATTTAAAAGTGTCTCAAGATTTTCAAAAAGCTTTAGACAGTTTTAAAGCAATTGATGAAATTTCCCTAGTGGCGGTTCCTTTGCCATTCAATCTAACTACTGGTGGAACTACTGAAAATCCAACGGGTGGTGACAATATCCGTAAACAAATTAATGATGCAGTACTGCAACACTGTAAAGAGATGAATGACCGCTTTGCCATCCTTGATGGGGTATATGTAGAAGGTAAATTAGATGAAAGCAGCATTTATGGTGGAACTAAAAGCAAATACGGTGCTGTTTATTTACCTTATTTAGATGTAGATGGTACAGGTAACTATATGCCCCCTAGTGGTTATCTTGCTGGTGTTTATGCCCGTGTTGACACGGAGCGCGGTATACACAAAGCTCCAGCCAACGAGGTGATTCGTGGTGTTCAAGGGGTAGAAGTTGTTATTGATAAATTCCAACAGCAGAATTTAAACGACAACAAAATTAATGTCATTCGCCTATTCAACGGTAATGTTACAGTTTGGGGTGCGCGTACCATTAACGAGAATTTAGAATATATTAACGTTCGGCGCACTCTCATCTATTTGAGTGAGTCCATTGATAGAGGCACCCAATGGGCAATTTTTGAACCAAATACCCCTGCACTCTGGCAAAAAATTATTCGCAATGTTTCTGATTTCCTCCTTGTGCAGTGGCGTTCAGGAGCATTATTCGGCAATACACCGCAGGAAGCCTTTTATGTCAAATGCGATGCTGAAACCAATCCTCCAGAGTTACGGGAACAGGGTCAGCTAAACGCAGAAGTTGCTGTTTCCATAGTCAAACCGGCAGAATTTGTCGTTTTCACTATCAGTCAAACTACATTACCAAGTAGATAATGAGGGGTTTATGCCGTACACAGCCCCTGGTGTCTATCTAGAGGAAATATTTCTTAAACCGGAAGTAATTTTGCCGACTGGTGTTCCGGGATTTATTGGTTTTGCAACTGCAAAGAAACCTGAAGATCAAAAAGATGGTGTCGTGCAATTACACCGAAAAGAAGAGTTAGATGAAAAATTAAACTTTCCAGAGGATGGTTATCTCAAAGCAGCTGTCATCGGTTTCTTTGATAATGGTGGAACTTGTTGCTATGTTGCCTTTGCAGATTCGACCATAGAAAAACAGGAAACTTTGGAGAAGGCAATTAAAGCCTTGGCACCGCTGACTGACATAGACCTCATGGCATTTCCCGATGCTATGTATCTGTTACCGCTACTCCCGGATGACCCAATGCGTAAACAGAAAATTACCACAGAGCAGTGGCAGGAGCAAGCAAGTAAAGCAGAACGAGAGGTTATGAATCTGCAACAGAGTCTGATTCAACACTGTACTGACCAAGGCGATCGCTTTGCAATTTTAGACGCTCTTCCTGAGAAAATATCTGAGTTAGTATTACAGCAATGCAACGCTATTAAAGCGAACCAAAACCTACAGAAGCCAGTGAACGGCGCACTTTATTATCCTTGGCTGCAAAACGCCCAGGGTCGATGGATACCACTCTGCGGTCACATTGCTGGGATTTTTGCTCGTAGCGATCGCGCTCGTGGTGTGTTTAAAGCTCCAGCAAATGAAGAAATTCGCGATGCTGTCAATCTCGAAGTTCTTATTGAGAATTCAGATCAAGGAGACTTGAATGCTCAAGGCATCAATTGCTTGCGGGCTTTTCCAGGTCGAGGTATTCGGGTTTGGGGCGCACGCACCCTCAGCAACGACAGTAACTGGCGCTATATTAATGTCCGTCGCCTTTTTATCACCATCAAACGCTGGATTGACTTGAATATGGTTTGGGCTGCCTTTGAGCCTAATACTCCCCAATTGTGGGTACGTATTCAGCGAGAATTGAGTGGCTATTTAACTCAACTTTGGCGATCCGGTGCCCTCAAGGGAGAAACTCCCGAACAGGCTTTCTACGTAAAATGCGATGCCGAAATCAACTCACCAGAGAGTCGTGAGATGGGAAATGTGTTCACTGAAATTGGTTTTGCACCCAGTTCACCCGCCGAATTTATCTTTGTGCGTATTACTCACCGCGCAAATACTACTGAACTAAGTTGATTCACGTTTAATTACTGTAAAAAATTTCCATCCCAAACCGAGTTAATTAACAAGGAGAATCATCATGCCCGATCCATACCGTGGTTACAATTTTCTAGTTGAAATTGATGGTATTACTGAAGCTGGCTTTCAGGAATGTAGTGGATTGGATAGCAGTACCGATGCAGTAGATTATCGGGTAGGAAGTGACCCCAATCATGTGCGTAAGCTGACAGGATTAAACAAATTTTCCCCCATCACCCTGAAACGTGGCATCACAGATTCTGATGCTCTCTGGAATTGGCGGCAGAAGGTGGTTGATGGGAGGTCTGACACTGAAACACGGAAAAATATCTCCATTGTTTTACTGAACGAAGCTCGCCAAGAGAAATGGCGCTGGAATCTTCGGCGAGCTTGGCCTTCAAAGTACACCGCACCTACATTCAATGCCACCAGTAATGATGTAGCAGTGGAAACTCTAGAAATTACTCATGAGGAAGTAGTTAAGGCTTAGTCAATCCTGGTTTAAAATGCTACTTGTTCACAAAAACCTAGGGACAACAATGTGGTAACAATTGCTATCTTGTACAAGCTTTATGCTCCAGACTGAATTTCTGTTCACCTTGCCACTGGGTTATGTGGATACCGAAGGCAATATGCATAAAGAGGGCGTGATGCGTCTGGCAACAGCCTTGGATGAAATTGCACCCCTCAAAGATTCCCGTGTCCGCAGTAACCAAGGATACCTGCTAATCATTCTGCTATCGCGGGTGATTACCAAGCTAGGAACGCTGGAATATATCAATCCCAAGGTGATTGAAGGCTTGTACGCTAACGATTTGGCGTATTTACAAGACCTTTATTGCCGCATCAATCAAAATGGACACAATCGGGTGCGAACCCAATGTCCCCACTGCGAGCAAGAGTTTGAACTGGAACTTAGTAGCATGGGGGAGTAAGTTGCTACCCCCTTGAACGGCTGTACGAGGAGGTAGCATATATTGCTTACCACTTTCATTGGTCTTCCGAACAGGTGTTAGCTTTAGAACATCCAGATCGCCTGCAATGGGTAGCCCAAATCGCCAAGATTAATAAACGTTTTAACGAACAAAGTTAATTAACATCTAGGAGATTTATGCAACTATGGCTTCATCTGACCCTTATCAAGTATTTAACTTTCTCATTGAAATTGAGGGGCTTGTGATTGGCGGTTTTTCTGAGTGCAGTGGCTTGCAAGTGGAAACCGAACTTTTTGAATATCGCGAAGGGGGGCTGAATGAATATATGCACAACTTTGTTGGCTCAACCAATTATACACCGCTAGTCCTGAAACACGGACTGACATCAAATGATGGACTGTGGAAATGGCATCAGGAAATAGTCAGCCAGGGCGTAAACCAGGTAATTAAGCGTCTGAATGGCACGATTTATCTGAATGACAGACAGGGGAACCAGGTAAAGGTGTGGAACTTCAAACAAGCTTTTCCTTATAAATGGACTGGACCAGAACTGCGTGCAGATTCTAGCGAAGTCGCATTTGAAAGTGTGGAATTGGTTCATCGGGGTCTGAACCAAGTTCGTGTATAAAAACTCTAATTGTAATTTTCCTAATGTCAAACAAACCTAATCATACTACTCAAACAAATGAAATCTTGCAGTCTAGCGCCTTGATTCAACGCCTTGACAAAAGGCGTACTCAACCAATCGGCTTAATTAATACCAGCCAATCTGGACGGAGTTTGCCACGGCTGCCGGCGACAATAGTACAGCGTTTTGACCTGCTAGAACAAATACAAACTCGTTACGGTGTGAATAATAACAGTTCAGGCAGTGGTACAGAATTGACTTTTGCCACCCCATCACCAAAAACAGCAGGAGAACAGCCCAATACTTTTGCTAGTGAGACAGCGAGCTTCTCTACGAGACGCTCCGCGAGCACACAACCAGGAACATCAACACTTAGCTCTACTAGCAACCAAGCGCCTACAGCAAAATTTCGCATTAGTCGTAAGGCTGTACCTTTAGAATCTGAGTCTTTCCCATCCAAGGGGGGTTCTGAGCCGTTATCCTCATTAACACAACCTAGCAATCAAGAAACGCTCCCGTCTGATTCTTCGATGATTAGACTTAAACGAATAAGTAATAACGATACCAAAACTTCAGCAAGAAATTCTGAAATTCCTAGCAATTCTCAAGATTTACTAACAGCCCGTGAGATACCTCCCAAGGTAGATGCTTCCACTAGCCCCAAAGCTACAAATAAATTACCGTTGGTAATGCGAAAGGCAACAGCTGAAAACTTGGAAGAGGAAATTCAACAACAGCCATATCTCTTGGCTCAACCGTTGGCAAACAAAATCCAAAGCCCAACGCAGACATTTAGTTCAACCCAAGCTGAAGCTAACAACCCTTTAGTATTGCGAAAGGATACAACTATTAGCCAGGATGGTTCGCCAGAGAACCCAATGATTTCAGCAAGGGTAAGTGAGCAGGGAAATCTTAGAGGTGATTTATCCAAAAGTAAATTAGCTGTATCTGTTCCACTGGTGAAAACCCAATCTACACCTTTGGTAGTACAACGACAGCCTGAACAGGTTGCAGTCTCAAGGGAAATTCCAGGCAATATAACTTCTAAAGCACAGCCAACAATGATTTGGCATCAAAGTTCCCAGGTCGGAACACCGGGAAATAATTTCTCACATGCAAGCAACGGTGGAACAAACAATTCCTTACCTTTTGCAATTACTCCAGTGCATCACAACGCGATCGCTCGCCAGGCTACAGCAGCACCTATGTCCAGGACTATGCCTGTGTCTAACCCTAGCATGTCAATGCCCAGACAAACAGCGATGCCAATCCCTGAAATTAATGTAGCGGAAATTGCTGAACAAGTTAGTCGTATTCTTTGCCGTCAATTAACAGTGGAACGCGAGCGTCGAGGGATGAGAAAATGACGTTAGAAAAATTAAAAATTGTAGCGCAACCACCTTCACGCCTGGGAGAAATAGAAGTCCTTTTCAACCCCACTGCTTACTCTATCAGCAAGTCAGTTACCTGGAACCCACCAGAAAATTCCAATGGCGGGGAGCAGAGTAAAACTCAAAGGGCATTGAATGCACCTATTTTGACTTTCGGAGGTGGCGACAGCCGTCAACTAACCTTGGAACTAATGTTCGACGTAACAGAACCGATTAATGGGAGAATAATCGATGATGTTCGCCAAGAGACGAACAAAATTTTGGCACTTACCCGGATCGAGCGACTTGAACCGCCTCGACCGCCGACTTGTCTAATTTTCTGGGGAAATTCACCTCCCAATTCTGATTTCCCTTTCAAAGGTGTGGTGAGCAGCCTGACGCAGAACTTTACCTTATTCAAAAGCAACGGTAAACCTGTGCGGGCTAATTTAGCCGTTACCTTCACAGAATTTCTTGACCCCCAGGACGATAAACGCCAAACCGACCCAGAGCTAACAACCCGTATTCTTAAACCTGGTGACACCTTAAGTAGTATTGCGGCTGAAGTTTATCGCGATCCCAGACGTTGGCGCATTATCGCCGAAGCAAATCGCTTGGACGACCCGCGCAATCTTCAAAGCAAAATAGGGCAAAGATTAACAATTCCGAAATTGTAGTGGGGGAAATTATTTATGCCCATTTCTGACCCCAAAAATCCGTTAGTACCAAACTTTAATATCCTCATTAATGGTTCGTTAATATCTGTTGAACCAGAAACCCATGTTACTAACATTATGGTGGATGATGACACAGAATTGCCAAGTATGTTTTCCTTTGAACTGGTGAACTCGGAATGGCATACTAAGGATTTACAGTGGATTGACGAGCAACAGGAACTGTTTGGGATTGGCAATACAGTCGAAATTAAATTAGGTTACGGCGACAATTTAGAAACTATTATGACTGGTGAAATTACTGGGTTAGAACCAGAATTTAATTTTAATCGCCTACCCAGGTTAACAGTACGGGGTTATGACCGTCGCCATCGCTTACAACGAGGGCGTAATACACGCACCTTTGTGCAACAAAAAGATAGTGATATTGCAGATATAATTGCTCGCGATGCGGGACTAACTCCCAAGACAGAAGATAGCAGAGTTATCCACCCTTACATCCTGCAAGCTAATCAAACCGATCTTGATTTTTTGCAGGAGCGAGCCAGATGCATTCAATATGAGGTAATAGTAAAAGATAAAACCCTATTTTTCCAACCTGTCGCTAATGCCGAAAGCCCAATTTTCATCCTCTCTCTAGAAGATGACTTGTTGGAATTTTATCCCCGTCTTTCTTCAATGGGTCAGGTAAGTGCGGTTACAGTTACAAGTTGGAATCCTACAAATCAAGAGAATCAGAAGTTTGAATGGTGGATAAAAACTGGAGATGAAATAACCAAAATGGGCGGCAACAATAGTGCCGCTAGCTTAAGCGAAAATGCCTTTGGTACAGCAGTGGAAACTATTAACAATCAGCCAGTAATGACTTTGGCTGAAGCTGAACAATTAGCAAAAGCACGCTTCAACAATATAGCGTTGTCGCTAATTACTGGTGAAGGAGTTTGTCGAGGACGTACCGATTTACGTTCTGGCAAGGTAATTGAAATTAACGGTGTAGGTAAGCAATTTAGCGGTCAATATTACGTCACTGCGGCCAGCCATCGCTATAGAAGCAGTGGTAATTATACTACCCATTTATCTGTGCAAAGGAATGCTTTATGAAGGGATTTGATGTATTTTTTGATATGGAAACAAGACAAGCGATCGCTAATCGCATTCAAGGCGTAGTAATTGGCATTGTTACTAATAATCAAGATCCAGAAGAATTAAACCGGGTAAAGGTAAAATTCCCTTGGCTGAGTGAGGATGACGAAAGCTACTGGGCGAGGATTGCTACATCTGTTATAGAGGCGAAGCAGAATAATTATCAGCTCCCGGATGTCGGTTCTGAAGTTTTAGTTGCTTTTGAACATGGGGATGTCCGTTTTCCCTACATCCTTGGAGTGCTTCTATCTTCAGCAAGAAAGGGGTAGAAAATGAATAAACCTTTTTTGGGTCGTGGTGTCGCATTTCCAATACAACTTGATAATGGTGATATCAAACCTGCTGAAGATGAAGAAAGCATCCGCCAATCAATTAAGATTATCCTTGGTACTGCTAAGGGTGAACGAGTCATGCGCCCCGATTTTGGTTGTGGAATTTACGATTTGGTATTTGAAATGACTACTGCTTCCACAGCCGGGAAAATTTCTCAAGCTGTGCGAGAAGCTTTACTCAAATTTGAACCCCGCATTGATGTTATTGATATTCAAGTGACACCGAAATCGGATGAAGAAGGGGAGAAGATATTTATCAGTATCGATTATCAAGTAAGGGCGACAAATAACGCTTTTAACCTGGTTTATCCGTTCTATTTAGAAAGGAGTTCCGGTTAATGGTTGACAAGATTCCCAAAATTGACAAGCGAACATCTGCTGATATTGAAAAACAGGTTAAAGACTTATTGTTTAAAAAATCAATGGGCTGGCAAGAACCAAGCTCAGATGCTGGTAAGTCTCAGGGGAAAGGAATAAGTATAGCGCTTATAAAAATCTTTGCCCGATATTGTGAGATTATTATTGAACGACTCAACAAGGTACCGGAAAAAAATTTCTTAGCGTTTTTGGATTTATTGGGTGCTTCACGTTTACCTCCACAACCTGCGCGAGTACCGTTGACATTTTCTTTAAGCGATAAATCTACTGTAGATGCTGTAGTGCCTAAAGGAACGCAAATCGCTGCACAGCTAGCCACAGGTGAAAAACAACCAGTGATTTTTGAAACTGAGAACGAGCTAGTGGTGACAGCAGCAAAGTTAGAGTCAATTTTTGTGCGTGATGATAAGAAACAATATGCAGATTACAGCAGCATTATCACTACACGTACATCAACAGATTTATTTGTTTTTAGTGGTAGTCAAACCATTGAAAAGCTATTGACTTCACCTGATTTGCAAATAGAAACCGCATTTTCAAATAATTTACGTGTTGACTTAAGTAATGGTTTTTATCCTTTTGGAGAAAGTCCAAAATTTGGTAATAGTTTATATTTAGCACATAGTCAAATCTTTGCTCAAAAAGATATTAATATAATTATCAATATAAAATTAGTCCCGCTAGCAGATTATAGTGCAACACCGGAAGCCAAACCATCTGATAACTTGAAACTGAAGTGGGAATATTGGAATGGGATTAACTGGAAAGAGGTAGAAAATGATTTTGAAGATACCACAAAAGCTTTTACAGTTGATGGAAAAATAGAGTTCAAATTTGACGAACAGCCAGTAAAAACAAAAGTTAATAATCTAGAAAGTTTTTGGATTCGCGTCAGAATAATTGCGGGTAAATATGGCGATTTTGCTGCACCATTAATCAGTTCCATCACTATTAGCTACACATTAACCCCACAAGAAGAAAAAAGCGATAAGCCATCTCTCTATTTTGGCTTTTCTTTACCACCTGAGGTCAAAGAATTTCCGAATCGCCCTATCAGTATGTTTATTGGTTTAGTTGAACCTAAATATGATTATGATGAAAAATCTATTGGGTTTGATGTTACAGAGATTAAGGAAACTGACCAGATTCAACTTCTTTGGCAATATTGGAACGGAAAAGATTGGGTAAAATTCACAGTTTCAGATGGTACAGAAAACTTTACCCGTCCAGGTGTAATTACATTTTTACCACCAAAAGATTTTACTCCAAGGCAAGATTTTGGGTTACTTTTTCGTTACTGGTTGCGAGTGCAAAAGGACGCTGGAAATTATCAACATGAACCAAAATTAAGGCGAGTGTTGCTGAATACAACAATGGCTATACATAGTGTAACAATTCGCAACGAAATACTCGGTTCTAGCGATAGTAGCGAAAATCAAAAATTTCGCACAACGCGATTGCCAGTTTTGCGGAGTCAACTGTCAGTATTGGGGAGTCAGCAGTTGGAAGTGCGAGAGCCGGAATTACCCTCAGCAGAGGAACTGGCTAAACTTAAAAAAGAAGAGGGTGACAATCCAATTACAACTATCCTTGATGCTACAGAACGACCGCAGGAAATTTGGGTGCGTTGGCATGAAGTACCAGATTTTTATGGTTCCGGATCGCGCGATCGCCATTATGTGATCAACCATCTCACAGGCGAAATTCAATTTGGCGATGGGCTGAATGGACTGATTCCGCCTCTTGCTAAAAGTAATATTCGCATGGCTTACTACCAAACTGGTGGTGGTATTGCTGGTAACAAGCCTGTGGGTACAATTGTCCAACTTAAAACCACAGTCCCTTATGTGAATAAAGTCACTAACTATGAAGCAGCAGTTGGTGGTATAGACGCAGAAACCCGCGAATCGCTAATTGAAAGAGTTCCGCGTCGCATTCGTCACCGTGGTAGTGCAGTGACATCGGAAGATTTTGAAGACCTAGCCAAGGAGGCATCTCTAGAAGTGGCAAGGGCAAAGTGTTTACCACTGCGGAATTTAGTAGCAAACCCCTTAAATGAAAACAAAATACCAGGGACGGTGAGTGTGATTATTGTATCGCATTCCACTGATAACAAACCCTTGCCCAGTTTGGAACTCATGAATAAAGTTCAAGAATACCTCGAAGCCTGTGCAGACCCAACAATAAATATATACGTAGTAGGTCCTTTATATGTAAGCATCAATGTCAAAACAGAGATTTTTCTGAATTCCTTAGAGTCAGCAAGCACTATTGAACGAGAAGTAGAGCAAAAATTAGCTAGTTTCTTGCATCCTCTGACTGGTGGTGTTGATGGAAATGGCTGGAATTTTGGTCGCTTACCTCACCAATCAGATTTATATGCTTTACTGATAGCAATTCCTGGTATTGATTATGTTAGCAGTCTAAATATATATTTAGATGAAGAATACAAAAATGAACTACCAAAAGAAATTCCCCAAGTCATTCCAGATGACAGTCCAGAAGAAGTTAAAAACTGGCTACAAAAACTCAAAACAGAAAGATTTATTGTCTACTCAGGCAAACACAATATCAGTTTAAAACTTGCAAATAAGTAGTGATTTAAAAAAACTTCGATTCGACGAACAACTAACAACAATTTGATAATTTAATTTTAACTATGCCTATCGAAATTCTGAACCTAGATGACCGCACCTACGACGATTTAGTGCAAGAAGCTCTGAGCATGATTCCCACCTATGCACCAGAGTGGACAAATCATAATCCCTCTGACCCAGGAATTATGCTGATTGAATTGTTTGCCCATATCACGGAAATGTTGCTTTATCGGCTAAATCGCGTTACCAATGCAAATAGACAAGCATTTTTAAATTTAATTGATAGCGATGATACCGGAAACAAGAAATTTCCCACGCCATTAAATGAAGTAGAGTTAAATACAAGAATCCTTGCAGCAGTTAAACAATTACGAGAAAGCGATCGTGCCGTCACCAGCAAAGATTATGAAGATTTAGTTTTACAAGCTAATCTTCAAATTGCTCGCGTTCATTGTCTTTCCAGACGGAATAGAGAACTACAAACATACAATAATATTCTTCAAAGACCAGGATATATTAATTTGGTCATTGTCCCGAAATCTTCCGGAAGCCAGCTTTTAGACATAAATCTAACACAAGAATTCAAGAAAAGTGTTAAAAATTTTCTAGAAAATAGACGATTACTTACTACAAAAATTAACATATATGAAACAAATTTAGTTAATATTCGAGTCAATCTTACAATAAACCTCAAACCTGATTTTACAGAACAAAATGTTCGTTCCCTTGCAGAAAAGGCACTCAAAGAATTTTTATATCCTTTAACAATTGATGAAGATGGTATCAAAGCAAAAGGGTGGGAATTTGGGCGGAATGTTTATCTTTCCGAAATTTATCAGCTACTCGACAAAATACCAGGAGTAGATTACATTGAGCCGATTGAAAAGACAGATGAGTTAACTGTTGATAAATTATTGCTTGGAGAACGTCGTTTATTGAAAGAAAATACATCCCAATTGATAGGGATTAAGATATATCAAGATGAACTAGCTGTTTGGAGTAAGCCTGAAAGTCAGCTTAAGTTTACGTCTAAAGGTTTGAATGCAATTTCATCTAATTCCTAGCAGACGAAAAATGCAGAATCATTGATGTCTTTTTATTTAATGTTATTATGATGACTAATACAAATACCAAAAGTAGCTATTTAAAACTCCTGCCAGCCATCTTTAGTGAAGATGCATTGTTGGGAGAGTATTTACTAGCTTTTGAACAAGTCTTAACTGGTTTGGATAAAGACAAAACTGAATCCGAGCCAAAACAAGGTTTAGAACAAATTATCCACAATATTTCTCAGCTTTTTGACCCCAATGATGTAGAATCTTTTTTTGTTCCCGATAGCCAACTAGATACTGAACAAACAACCAAGGATTTTTTGCAATGGTTATCAAGTTGGACTGCTTTAAGTTTAAGAGCCGATTGGTCGCCAAAACAGCAAAAGGATTTTCTTTCCCAAATAGTATACTTTTATCGCAGTCGCGGTACGAAGAATAATCTAGAAAAGTTCTTGGCAATTTACACAGGCTTAAAACCAGTTATCAATGAACCAGAGGATAATCCTTTTCAAGTAGGAGTCACTTCAATTGTTGGTAAAGTTCAAGTCGGCGAGGGAAATCCCAGTTATTTCGAGGTTGATATCCGAATTAACCGTCCTAACAATGATGAAGATTTACAACAACAAAATTTGATTATTAACTCCTTGATTGATTTACAAAAACCAGCACATACTGATTACAAAGTCAATTTTATAGCTAAGGCTATGCAAATCAATGAGCAATTACAAATTGGAGTAAATACTTTTTTAGGAAGAGATCAAAGTTAATTATCATTAGTCATATTTACACATTAGGTTACAGTTAATTGATATAGATACATTGAGAGAGTTAAATATTATGTCCAGCCAGTCTGACCAAATTCAACGGTTGCATTACTTCGACAATCAATTTTTGAAAGCTGAAGATTTTACAATAGAGCAAGAATATCATTTAGAAATGCGCCGTCGCCATAATCGCGGGCTTCATACAAAAGGTGTTGCTGAAGGATTACAAATAATCAAAACAAGTGAGAAACAAATTACTGTTAAGGCTGGTTTTGCTATTGATGAGGATGGAAATGAAATAATTTTATTGAAAGATTTACTAATTTCTTTAGCAGACACAACAAAATATAAAAATGACTCTACTATTTATGTTTTTGCACAGTATGAAGAAAAAAGAGAAAAACCGCAACCAGAAACCAGTACAAATGAAAACCAAAGCACTCGTTTTTTTGAAAATGCAGTGATTAGTGCTGAAACGAAAGAACCAGATATTAAAAATAAACAAATTGTCAGAATAGGGCGGCTTAAATTCGATACAAATGGCAATGTACCAGATCAACAAGTTGATGTGCCAGATAAAGATCAATTTTTAAATAAAGATTTTCGTGAAGAAGCGGCTGCAAAAATACCAGAGTTTTCCGTTTCTATCCAACAACTAAAAAACACGCTTGTCGCAGAAGGTACGACAAATATACAAGCAGGAGGAGAATTTCCTGTCCGCACGCCAGGCATTTCAGTAACTTCACCACAACCAAGCAAAAGCGTTTTTCTTTTGGTTTATGCTCATTCAACAACTGATGGAGCCATATTTAATTGGAGACAACAATATAAAACAGAGAAGTTATCAACAGACAGCGAATTGATGATTAGGCAATATGTTTTATTCCAAAATGAATTAACTGATAAACCGATAAATCTACAGTACAAAATTTATGCGCTTGAAGGGTGAGGAAGGTTAAAAATATTTTTGTTTTCTCAAAATATTCACTTAATAGTCAATAAAGGATAAATCCCTATGCCACTTATTTCTTCCGATGGTAAAATTTTTCTGACATTTGGCTCCCCTGAAGAGTCCCCTGAACTAGTAGTGACTCAAGCGAACCAATTAGAATTAAAGAAGGCCGATCTAAAACTTGAAGTAGATCGCAAAGTTCTCTTTGGTGGCAATGGTCAAATCAGCGCAGTTGGCGATCTCAGTTTCCTCACCGGAGCAACTTCTCCTACTGAGCAACTGAGAATCTTTGCCAATGGTAATATTGGTATTGGAACTGGTGCAACGGTACCCACCAATAAATTAGAAGTAGCTGGCAAGATAAAGGCAAATGATTTAGAAATCACGGGTACTATTACAGCCAACACGATGACCGGACCACTGGCAATTCAAAATAACTTAACTGTAAGTGGTAATCTCCAGCTAGGAGACTTAGCAGTTAATAAGTTTTCCAGTGATGGAACCCTCAACGGCAACAGTGACCAAGCTATACCTACAGAAAAAGCAGTAAAAACCTATGTTGATAACATTGCAGTAACCACACAAAAAATCGCAAATGATGCAGTGACTACGGCTAAAATCGCAGATAATTCTGTCACTACTGCCAAGATTCAAGATGGGGCGATTACTCAAGAAAAATTAGCTGCCTCAATTTCTCTTCCAATTCCAGATGGCAGTGTCGGCAAAGCTCAGTTAGCCAATGATGCTATTACAACTGACAAGATTGCAAACAATTCCATTACTACTGCCAAGATTCAGAATGGGGCGATCACCCAAGAAAAGTTAGCTGCTTCAATTTCTCTCAAAATCCCAGATGGTAGCGTCGGCACAACGCAGTTAGCCTCCAATGCTGTCACAAATGACAAAATTGCCAACAATTCCATCACACCAAATAAACTAAATTTCCCCATCTCCCCAGGAAGCAGTCAATGGCAAGGTGTGGATGGTGGGCCTATCTACTACGACAAGGGAAATGTTGGCATTGGAACATCAAATCCACAAGCACAACTGCATCTGTCTACATCACGGACAACGCTGCGTCTCCAATCAACACAACCAACACAGAATGGCAATCGTGGTGGCATAGCTAAGATTGAATTTTGGAGCGACCCGCAAGGCGCTAAAACTGAGTGGCAACAGGCTGTCATCGAATCAAGCGATAGTGATGATATGAGTAAAGCATACGGAGGGGTAATATCTTTTTACGTTAATCGTAGTAGTAAAGACACCAATGGCAAAACAGTTGACCCGAAAAGGGTGGTATTTATGACCGAAAATAAGGTCGATATACCAGTGTCGCTTTATGTAAAGGGAGTAGACGTAAAGTCATCTAGAGAAATAAAGGAAAATATTATAGATTTCTCCTCTCAAGAAGCAATGGAGACATTAGCAGGTCTCAATGCAGTTAAATTCAATTACTGTGATGATAAAGAAAAAGAACTGACTGTTGGATTTATTGCAGAAGATGTGCCTGACTTATTAGCATCTCATGATCGAAAAGGAGTCCGCTCCTTAGAAATCATTGCCGTGCTAACAAAGATCGTCCAACAGCAGCAAGAGGAACTATCCAATCTCAAGAAAAGATTAAACGCTTTAGAAGCAAGGGCTTAACACCACCTTAAATCCTTCCCTCGCTATTCATAATTGCACCAGGTAAACTCATGGCTGACCCAGTACAAGCAACGCTGAATGGGACAGAAGGGCTTGCTATCCGTCCCAATTTCCAGGAACTACTACCAATCTTGCAGTGGTTAGACAAACTGCTGGAACGGGCTATAACAGCAGCCCAAATTGCTTACGGGTCAGAAGCAGCCAGCGATCCCTATCGCGGACTGCACGTAACCTTGGAAGAGATGGAACAGTTGCTCAACCGCGAACCTGGTGTCCCGACCTTTCAAATTGATGCAGAAATAGGCGACGAGTCCTTATCTAATCTAGTTAGTAAAAATTCGCCCCTTTTTTGGCTTCAGCAAACTTACGGCTTGTCTGACTTTGATCTCGAAGTAGTGCCGATCGCCCTAGCCCCAGAACTAGATCGCCGCTATGAGCGAATATACGCTTACCTACAAGAAAATGTCACCTACACCCTGCCCAGTGTAGATTTGGCGCTAAATCTGCTTTGTCCTTCTGGAACTGCCAAACTGATCCGGCGCGATCGCTTTGCACCCAATGCGCCGCTAATTCAGCATGGTTTGTTGCACTTAATCCCCGACCACAATCAGGTCAAATCTACTCTGCTGGGTCACTATCTAGTGTTAGATGAGCAAGTAATCCGCCTACTACTGGGACAAAAGGGACTAGATTCGCGCCTTGCACCCTTCTGTCAACTGGTTCAACCGACTCTTTTCCTCACAGAAATACCTCTACAGATAGGTGTCAAACAGGCACTTTCTATAATGTCTACCCAGAGTAGGCAAAGACAAAAGCCGTTGCGCTTCTATTTTGAAGGCGCAGATCGGGCTAGTAAACGTCGCACGGCTGAAGCTTTGGCAAAGGAAATTAAAGCACCGTTACTGGTGGTAGATTTAGCCAGGATTTTGGATACCCGTGACATAGAGCCGACTTTGCAATTACTGATGCGCGAAGCCAGCTCTCAGAATGCCCTACTATATATAGATGACCTGGATGCCTGGAAAGATAAAGAGCGTACCATTCTCTATCAGATTCTGCTAAAAGCGATCGCCGAACACCCTGGAATGACTATTTTGGCAGGTGTAAAACCTTGGATACCTTCGGGAACAAACTTAAAAGGCATTGTAACTGTACCCTTTACCATTCCAGATTTTGCTTTGCGTCGCTTTTGTTGGCAAACTCAACTAACAGAAGCAGGTATTTCTCTTGAGGGAAGCGATCTGGATGCTTTAGTCGATCGCTTTCTCCTGACTCCAGACCAAATTGCCGATGTAGTTGCCACTGCCTGTAATCGTCTACAGTGGCAGACTGCGCTAGATTCTGGGAACTTAAAAGCACTAGAATTTAACATCCAAAATCCGAAATTAGAACATCTGTACGCTGCTGCCCGCACTCAATCGGGGCATGAATTAACGGCAATGGCACAGAAAATCAAACCTAAGTACAGTTTAGATGATATTGTGCTGCCCCCAGACCCACAAACTCAGTTAAGGGAAATCTGCAATCAAACGAAATATCGACATATTGTACATCGAGAGTGGGGATTTGACAGCAAGTTGTCCTTGGGCAAAGGACTGAATGTACTATTCCACGGTTCTCCCGGTACGGGCAAAACAATGGCAGCAGAGGCGATCGCCCGCGAATTGCAACTCGATCTTTATAAGATCGACCTTTCGCAAATTGTGAGCAAGTATATCGGCGAGACTGAGAAAAATCTCAACCGCATCTTTGCTGCCGCCGATAATGCCAACGCAATCCTGTTATTTGATGAAGCAGATGCCCTGTTTGGTAAGCGATCGGAGGTGAAGGATGCCCACGATCGTTATGCTAACTTGGAAGTCGCCTATTTGCTGCAAAAGATGGAAGAGTATGAAGGGATGACCATTTTAACGACTAATTTACGTCAAAATCTCGACCAAGCTTTTACCCGACGGCTGCGATTTATTGTGGGATTTCCGTTTCCTAGTGAAGAACATCGTTGCCAAATATGGAAATGCATGTGGCCAAAAGAAACACCGCTTGGCACAGATTTAGATTTCCAACTCATCGCTCAGAAATTTGAGCTTGCGGGTGGAAATATTCGGAATATTACCTTAGCAGCAGCTTTTCTCGCTGCCGTGGACGGTGAATCCGTGAGTATGAAGCATTTATCACAAGCAATCAGGCGAGAGCTTCAAAAGATGGGGCGATTGGTCAATGAAGTTGATTTTTTTAGCGATTAGTTAGAGAGATATAGTTCGATGATTGCCGATCTTGACGAAACGATTAGAACATTACTGAATACAAAATATCCTGTACCAGTAAAATCGCAAGATGTTAATATTAACAATATTGAAATTGACTTTGATCGACCCGATAAAGCATGGGAAGAAAAGACCAGTGATAAACTGATTCGGCTCAATTGTTTTCTTTACGACATTCGTGAAAATTTACATTTACGTAGTAACGATCGATCGCTTGTACGTAATGGGGCAACGGGGATTGAAAGTTACGCACCAACTCGAATAGATTTTACTTATCTAATCACTGTCTGGCGGCAGAAAGTTACTGACTCCAAAATAGAAGTAGGTAAGGAAGAACACAATGTGTTAGGGCAGGTACTAAAAATTTTACTCAGGTATCCAATACTTCCGGCAGAAGTACTTGCACCAGAAATTGCCAGTCAGCCGCAACTTCCACGCACATGGATCGCACAGCCAGAAGATACTCCTAAAAGTTGGGAGTTTTGGGGTGGTAATGAATGGCGATTGAAAGCGGGGATTAGCTATCGGGTAACGCTACACATTCAGCCAGAGCCAGTTGAGGTTGGTTTAGTCACCGAAACAGAGATTCGGTTGCAACTCAACCAGCAAATAAATTCGCAGTAACCCTTGTGTACTTTTTATGCCTAATTCAGTTTCAGCAGAAATTATCTATATTAAACACTGAGCTGCGATCGCTGGTCATGTAACTGATGCAATAACTAGTGGGGGCATTTTGGGTGCTACCGTTGAAGTAGTAGGGAAAAATCTCCGTACCCAAACTCGTGAAGATGGTTTTTTCTATTTCGTCGATTTAGAAAAAGGACAGTACGAATTGAGCGTTTTAGTTCCCCAAGGAAGCCGTATTTACTATGGAGGAAGTGACGATCAGCCTATAGCTACGATACCAGGTGTCATAGTCCAGGGCGATGGTAAGCCGATTTTTGACCTGAAAGCAAATGTGGCATTGTCTCCAATCAAAAGCATTATACTACTTTTTGTAATATTAATTGTTGATATTTTTGTGTCATCACCGAACTTGGCGGTTTGTTAATAAATATGATTTGAGAAGGCACTAAAATTAGTCGCTCAATCAGTTCCTAAATTCAACAGTAAGATTCCCCCACAACCGACGCACAAAGGCTTTCATTATGCGCGTACCCAAACAGAAGCATAACGCCAGTTCCAAGCAAGCGCCACAGCATTCTGTTGTGGGTAAAAGCGCAACCCAACCGGGAAAAAGTCCCCAGCAGAGTCCTTTAGTACAAACCCTGTTTCGTGTGGGCAATGCTGGCAACCATGCTGCCATACTCAATCGTGCCCCAGATCACCAACAATCTACGAACAAAAATTTGCTGCTGCACTTACAACGGCAGTATGGGAATAGCTATGTAAACCAGGTGGTGAAACAGGCACAGCACAACAGTAGTGCCTCGACTCAGCAAGCACCCATTCAAACAAAGTTGACAATTGGTTCAGTTGGTGATAAGTATGAACGAGAAGCAGACCAGACAGCAGCTGCGGTAGTGCAGCGAATTAATGCCCCTAGTCCTGTGCAGTCGGCTGGAGGTCAGGCAATTCAGCGAGAAAAGACGTCTGAAGAAGAACTTCAGAAAAAGCCACAGATAACTGCAATTCAACGAGAGGTGATGCCCGGAGAGGACGAGCAGCGGGCTCAGATGAAAGCAGCAGTGGAACTGGTGCAAACAAAGAAACCTGAAGAGGACGACAAACAAAAGCAGGCTGCAAAGAAAACTGCCCTGGCTGCCCCACCTCAACCCAAAAAGATTAAAGAGGAAGATAAGAAGAAACTCCTTCGCAAGCGAGCAGCCAGTAATTCCTTTAAATCTAAGAAGCAAGAGGAAGACGACAAGCTGAAGCACCTGCAAAAGAAATCGGATGCGATCGCTGAACATGGGCATAAGGAAGAAGATGAGGATAAGCTATCCGTCCACAAAAAATCTCATCCTGACGCTGGCTCCACTAAAAAACCGGAAGAGGAAGATAAGTTAAAGCACCTTCAGAAAAAGTCGGACACTCATGCAGAGCATGGGCATAAGGAAGAAGATGAGGATAAGCTACCCGTCCACAAAAAATCTCATCCCGGTGCTGAACCACACAAGAAACCAGAAGAAGATGATGATAAACATCTGATGCAGGCTAAGTCAGATGTTAGTGCTGGGCATGAGGACAAAGATGAAGAAGATAAAATGGCGCAGATGCAGCCGTTGGTGCAGCGTCGGTCTGGGGAAGGTGGCACAGATGCCACGGCAGACGTAGAATCTGCAATTAAACACGCACGAGGTAAGGGAAGACCTCTGCCAGATCATGTTCGCAGTTCGATGGAAAATGCCTTCGGGGCAGATTTTAGTGATGTAAAAATTCACGCAGATACCCATGCAGACCAGCTAAACCGCTCTATTCAGGCTCGCGCTTTTACCACAGGGCAAGATGTCTTCTTTAGACAGGGAGAGTTTGCACTAGGTAGCAAGCGCGGACAGGAATTGCTGGCGCACGAGTTAACCCACGTCGTGCAGCAAAATGGGAATGCAGTACAGCCGAAATCGCTCACAAAGCAGGAGAAGAAACAAAACAAGCTACAGTCAAAAACAAAATTTAATGAATCTGCTGAACCAGCTGCAATTCCAGAGCAAAATGCTCAGGTACCCTCAAACTACCTAGCACCAACAGCAGCACCAGCCGCTAGCTCTGAGCGAAACGAACTATTACAGCAACAGGCATTAGCCGAGGTAGCGGGAAACAAAGAGGTAGAAATCCAGCGTCAGGAGGCAGATGCAGGGATAGCTCCTACTTCCCCAGAAGCAGATGGAGAATTCCAAGAAGTAGTTAGCAAATCTCAAGGAGTTGCCGAGGAGCAGCAAGAACACCAACCCCCAGAGGAAAAATCTAAGGAAGCTCAAGACGCTGCTGAACCACCCGCCAACGAAGTAGAAACTAAGGCGGAAGGCAGGCAGGTGAGTGAAAAAATGGAGCAGGCTCCAACACCACCTTTTGACGCGGCCGCATTTAGAGCTGCGTTGATGGCGCGGATTCGGCAGATAACGCCCCAAAACTTAGACGAGATGGATAAGTTTAAAGACAGTAACAAACTGACATCCGTCAAGAATGATGTGACTGGGAAGGTGGATGAAGCACAGAAAGAGTCTCAAGGGCCACTGGAAGAAACCGCTAAGGAAACTCCTAGTACCAGTGGGATTGAAGCAAAACAAGTGACACCTCTGCCACCCAATGATCCAGGATCTGCTCCAGCAGATGTTGGAGGTGAAAAAGCAGCACCCAAGTCTAAAGGATATGGGGAAATCGAAGCACCCCTGGAACAAAGTAGTCAAGAACTCGACCAGCGTTTAGCTGAGGCAAATATTACTGAGGAGCAGTTGGCAAATTCCAATGAACCGCAGTTTCAAGCAGCACTGGATTCTAAGAAACAAGCCCAGGCTAATGCTGTAGATTCCCCCAAAGGATATCGCCAATTTGAGGACAGCAAACTCTCTCAAGCGAAATCTGAAGCCAGCACCACAGCCATAGACTCACTTCAGGGAATGCACCAGGGCCGCAGTCAATCCTTTGAACAGGTGACTGGGAAGCAGGAAGAAGGCAAGGGGAAGGATGAAGCAGCACGCACCAAAATTGCTGGAGACCTGGGGCAGATTTATGACAAGACGAAAACTACTGTTGAGAAGATTTTAAATGACCTCGATGTGGAAGTTGACCGCGAGTTCGATGCTGGTGCTGCTGATGCAAAACAGACATTCGAGGATTATGTCAGCAAACGGATGGATGAATATAAGGCAGCGCGTTACAGAGGGATAGGTGGTTTTTTCAATGGGATCAGGGACTGGTTTGCAGGATTGCCAGATGAGGTTAACAGGTTCTATGAAGAAGGGCGGGATCTGTACCTACAGAAAATGGATGGTGTAATCGACAAAATTGCTCAACTGGTTGCTACTAAACTGAACGAAGCCAAAACTGAAGTTACTAACGGCAAGAAACAAGTTGAGGAATATGTTAAGCAACTACCGGAAGATTTGAAAGAAATTGGACAAGAAGCGGCTGAAGATATCCTTAGCCAATTCGATGAATTAGAGCAGGAGATTAACAGCAAGCAAGATGAACTGATTGATAGACTGGCGAATAAGTACAAAGAAAACCTAGATGCCCTGGATGCCCGGATCAAGGAATTGCAGGAGGCAAATAAGGGCTTTCTCCAAAAGGCACTCGACTTTATTGTTGGAGTCATCAAAACCATCGTTGAACTTGCAAAATTGCTTGCTAATGTGTTGGCACGGGCAGCAAGTGCGATTCCTAGTATCCTTAAAGATCCAATTGGTTTTATCAGGAATCTAGTTGATGCCCTCAAGCAAGGATTTCTTAATTTTGTCGCCAATATTAAACAGCATTTGATGCAAGGACTGATTAGTTGGCTGACAGGGACTTTAAGCTCTGCGGGTATTCAAATGCCAGAAAGCTTAGATGCTAAAGGTCTGTTCGGTCTGGTCGTCCAAGTTCTGGGGATCACCTATCAAACAATTCGTGCCAGAGCCGTGAAACGCTTGGGAGAAGAGAAGGTCGGCTACTTAGAACAAAACTTTGAAATGTTCAAAATTTTGGCGACCCAAGGAATAGCAGGTCTATGGCAGGTTGTTAAGGATAAAATTGGCGACGTCAAGACAATGGTACTCGAACCCATCCAAAATTACATTATTGAAAATGTAATCAAAGGGGGTATTCAGTGGATTATCGGCTTGATGAGTCCAGCTTCGGCATTTATTAAAGCTTGTCAGGCGATCGTGCAGATTGTGCAGTTCTTCATGGAAAATGCTCAACGAATTGCTGAGTTGATTAACTCGATTATTGATGCAGTTCTGGCAATAGCCAATGGCGCGATTGAGAAGGCAGTGCAGGGAGTAGAAAATGCCTTAGCGCAGTCGATACCCTTAGTGATCGACTTTTTGGCGAAGTTGTTAGGTTTGGGTAATATTGGACAGAAAGTTCAGGGAATTATTCAGAAGTTGCGCCAGCCTGTTGAAAGGTCGGTTGATTGGGTGATTACCCAAGGTGTGAAGTTTGCTAAGACTCTGGATAAGAAATTTAAGCAGAGCAAAGCAGGTAAGAAGATACAATCTCCTAGAGAGGAAGCACGTAAGAAGAAAGAAGCTGCTCAGAAATGGGTCAAGAACAAGAAGGAAGCTGTAGAAAAACGGTATGAAAGGGAGAAGAACAAGCTTCTCAAGAGTAAGGCAGGTAAGAAAGAGTTAGATGCTTTGAAGAAAAAGCGAGACGCTGCGAAGAAGAAATTTGATGCGACGAAGAACTGGCCTACTAAGAAGCTAGAAGCATTAATGGGAGGGAAAGATAAAACACATCAAGCTATTGGGAAGGACAAGGCTGGTAAGAAGATTGCGAAGGATAACAAGATAAAACAACGCAAACAGCAAGACGAACAAAAGCATGAACAAAGGGTAAAAGCCGGACTAGCGGCGATCGATAAAGAAGAAACAAGATATTTGAAACAAGGGAAGATAGCTAGAGAAGACGCAGAGAAAGTTGCATCAACCGTCAAGAGACAACACCCAGTATTCAAGGTACTAACAGTGATCGACGGAGGCAAAACATGGGATTACGACTATGTTGCAAGCCCAGGAAAGGTGAAGAAGGGTCGTCAGAAGACCAGTCAAAAGCCTTACGAAAGGACGGTTGTGCCCCTAGATCCGGAGATAGAGAAAAACCTAACACACTGTAATTCATACCTAGAAAACGAGAATTCAGAGTTAGCAGAATTCAAGAAACAAGGGAATGTGAAAGTGGAATTGGAGGACGAAAAGAAGCTTAAGGAATTTAGAAACCAATACCAAAAATTGGACACCGAAAAAAGTAATATAGAAAAAGAAAAAGATATTCAAGTAAAACGAAATCCAGAATTAGGATCGAGAGAAAAGAAATTGTCAAAAGAAGTAAGAAATTTCTTACACGATCTCCAAATGCATTATGGAGAATTTACATCTGGTGGTGGCAGCCACATGAGAAAACATCCGGAAGCCAAGGGTACTATTGTTTTTTATGGATCTTTTGAAAAGCCGAGTGAAAAGGAGTTTGCGGGAATAAAGCTGAAAAAGGTAGAGGAGAAAGAATTCACGGCGTTAACTCAGATAGAGAAAGGAAGATATTACCGGCTAACATATATCAAAGCCACAATAGGTAAAGTGGATAATGCAGTTTACTATCCACAGCAATTTGAGATACCAGAAGGAAAATTAAAAGGAAGAGATACGCTAAATATAGATAAAGCTTCGGAAAAGAAAGACCCTAAGAACCAAAAAGAATTTAAGACAGTAGCGGATAAATTAGATCAAGATAAAGACGCTCCTCAAGTAAGAACACAAGTATATACAAACCAGGCAAGAAGGAAAGATAGAGGTAAAGGGCAAATATTTGCTATGAATAATGTTAATGCTGCTGCTTATGCATATGGAAAAGGAATAAATAATGCTCTTGATAAAAATTGGGAATGGTTACATATACGGGGAGCAGGACTGGGCGGCGAAACCGAATCTACTAACTTGGTGGCAGGTACATATAGTGCAAACTCGCATATGATCCCATTTGAATTGCAAATCAAAGCTTTATCAACGATGGCTAATGATTCTCATCCGTTAAACGTCGAATGGAAAATAGCAATAGGAGATAAAGGAAAGTTTCATTGCAAGAAGATAACCCTAGAATGGTATGCAGAGAAAGGGTTAGAACTTGATGGAACTGCAACACAACCTATCTCCAAAAATGAGCCGATGGTGGTGGAATTTGACCCAGAGAGAGCAACAGTTTTCGATAAATACCAAAGTAAGGCAGCGTGGAAAACGTATAAGAAATACATTGCAGATAATCAAAACATGATTACAGATTAGTGCGATCGCCGCTCTTGTAGCGTGCGTAATCGAAGTGTAACGCACCGTCTATCCCGTAAAATCCTGGCGCGGGCTGTGGGATAATGTGTAAAGCAATCGTGCTGGCACCAATCCAAGTGATAATGGCGTTTGACAACGCAAAACTCAAAATACTCCATTATATTGACCAAAATTGAGCCTAACGCCTCCTACGCAAATGCGATCGCCTGATACTGTTGCGGGCTGTGGGATAATTTGTAAGATGATCGTAATTGGTGAATGCGATCGCTTGATACAAGTTTAGCTTTGGGATATGTGCAGGGCGATCTGAATTTTTTTTTAGGAGGCGGTGCATGTCAGTTCAAACCGAACATTATCCCCTAAAAATCTCGTTGAATTTAAGAGTAAGGGACACCCAATACCCCCTAACTGTTCACGCTATCTCTGTGTCTGTAACCAAACAAGACCAGGAACTTATCGAGTGTCGTCTCACCTTCTGTATCAACCCCGAACTCTACCAGCAGATCGACAAAGAAGCATTATTCAACCTCACTCCAGATGTTCGCACCCCCACTTCTGCCGTTGAATTCCTTCCCGAACCCGATATTGCGATCGAAACTCGTCTTAAACAGGATTTTCTACCACACCTTGCAGAATATGCCACCAACATAGAGGAATTTGCAACCTATCTTCTGAGTTTAAGCCAAGAGCAGCCCGATAGCCCACTACTATCTACCGAAAATTGGTTAGCCTTGTCCGTTAAACAACAACAGCAGTCTGGCTCAACAGGCTACCGTACCGTCTGGTCTTATGTTAATTCCAAAGCTCTATCTGAGGAGGCATCTTCGGACGCAGAGATATCAGAAGGTATTACCAACTTCTTCAAAGATATGGTTGGTAGCAGTCTGGATATGCTTGCAAAAGAATTCTCCAATGAGTCGCAAGGGGTAATATCCAACTTTTTCCAAGAAATAGCCCAAAATGTTCCAGAGCCAACTCCCCAAAATACCAGTACACAACCAATTTTTCAAGCACTAGTCAACTTCTTTACCCTAGATGATTGGTCATTTACGAGAATTCAAGGAGAACAAGTCTTGCACCTTGGCTTTCAAGGAGAAAATGGCAAATGGAATTGTTACGCCCAAGCCAGAGAAAAACAAGAACAATTTGTTTTTTATTCTATTTGTCCCTTACTCGCACCAGAAAATAAGCGGGGTTCTGTGGCAGAGTTTATCACCAGAGCTAATTATAGTATGATTATTGGCAATCTTGAAATGGACTTTGACGATGGAGAAATTCGCTACAAAACCAGTATTGATATTTATGGCGACCAACTTACCTCAGACATAATTAAACGGTTGGTTTACGCCAATGTGACGATGATGGACGAATATTTACCTGGAATTATTGCTGTGATTGAGAAAGATGTGTCACCTGTAGATGCGATCGCCCAAATCGAATAATAGTCAGAAACTTCCTCATTAGCACCGCCCAAAGTAGATACAGCCATCTCAGGATTAAACTCCTGAGACAGCCAGTTTTGTTGAAATAGTAGGCTATAGCTGCCAGATCAAAGATGGTGTTGTGCGATCGCCCTCGAAACTCAAACTAATCAGCAAACCCTTACTGTGAAAAGATCAGTACTGAATAGGGAGCAATACCAACGTTACCTCGACAAGGCATATGCTCTGGATCGTTTGGATCTGTAGAACCCGCAGTAGTTGAATAACCGCCAAAGTTGCCAAAATCAGGACTGTAACTGTCCGAGTCACTATTAAAACGGTTCCACCATATTCCTGGCGTTGGAAAGCCTATACTGTAGCTTGCGAAGCTCTTGTGTCCAAAGTTAATAACGACAATCACATCATCTCCTGATCCACCATATTCCCAGCGATGGTACGCAATCACCTTGTCATTGTCATTCACATGGTGAACATGAACATACTGCCCTCGTAATCCCCGCGTGTTGTTATACCAGTTGCGTCGTAACTGAATCAAATCTCGATACAGGTTAAAAATTTTGGCGTTGCATAATTGAAGTATGAATTTGAGCGATCGCCATGAAATGTCCAAGGTGTGCATCCACTCATATCCGCAAGAATGGGAAAAAGCATGGTAAACAAAATCACATATGTGTTAATTGTGGTCGTCAGTTTATAGATTCTTATGAACAGCAGGGCTACCCTGAAGAAATAAAAAAAGAGTGTTTAGAAATGTATGTGAATGTTCAGGGTTTCGTGCAATTCAGCGGGTAAAGAAAGTGCATCATACAACTGTAATAAATTGGGTTAGAGAACTGGGAAATACCCTACCTAATTCGCCTGAATATAATGAGATACCAGAAATTACTCAAGTTGATGAACTCGAAACTTTTGTAGGTAAAAAAAAACAAAATTTGGTTGTGAACAGCAGTAAATAAGCATGTCCCAGGAGTTATAGCCTGGGTTCTAGGAGACCGTAGTTCTGAAACTTTTAAGCTTTTGTGGCAGATAATAAACTGTTGGCATTCTTATTTTTACGTCACAGATGGCTACCCAGTTGATCCTTGTTTTATTAGCAATGAGGATCATATTGTTAGTAAAACTTATATGACACGAGTAGAAGGTGAAAATAGCCGTTTTAGACATTATTTGGCTAGGTTACATCGCAAAACCTTTTGTTACTCTAAGTCAGAGGAAATGCTTAAACTCTCTATTCGATTAGTAATACATTATCTAAAGTACGGTTCCGTGGCGCTGCGGGCGCTACGCGCCCGCAAGCTTGAGGCGATCGCATGATTCATACTTGGATTCAGCAACGCCAAAATTTTTCCACCTATCAAGCTATCCTTCTTACTCCAATCTAGGGCTGTTTTATCCGTCCAAGCCAGCCATTCCAGAAACTCCTGTCCCTGAAAAATCATTGGAATCCCAGGAGCCGTCATCACAATTGCAGCAGCTAATGTTGATCGCTTGCGGGCAAAATAACTATCTGCATGTCCGCGATCAATTGCATCGGGTAAACGAAGATTTCCTTTATCTGCATGTACCTGGTCGTGATTCTCACTGAACAAGATACGGCTGAAAGCATCTGAACCATATCGCTGTTCAATGACATCGCGAACTGCAAACATATTACGACTACTATCAGCAGGGACAACAACTGCATTGTGAATATCCCAATAGAATCGGCTCACCCACTGAGCATCAAAACCTGCACCTCCCGCACCAAAGAATGCAGGTTTAGTCACCCACTCATTCTCTTGTAAATCTTCTGCGATCGTAATTTTGGCTGAAGGTTGGCTCTTAATCAGGCTGTTAAGCTCCTGCAATAACCACCAACCCTCGGAAATATCATTCTTGGGATCGTTATTGTTACCGTATGCATTACGGATACCGATCGTTGAGTCAAACCGAAACCCATCCATGCGTCCTGGAGACAGTTTATCCTGATTTGATTGCCTTGGCGCTAGCCTCTCCCTTTGGGAGCTATCCATTAGTCACATCTTTCTTAACATTGAAGAAAATAAGTCAGGGAGAGGATTTGCTCATGAGAACTTCTAAGGAAGATTGACAAAAATAGGAAATTGTGTTTTCCAAGGGAAATTGTCTAGGCAATTGCTAAACATAATGAACCATGAACTAGAAAATCTGATGGACTAATTTCCAGGTGGCGGTGATATCGTGTAATCGCCGCAATCCTCGCCAAATAGTTTTCACACCAGGCTCACCATCGCCTTTGCGACCCAAAAAGCCGCCGAGAGTCGCAATCATTCGTACTGCTTGTCGTAATGAAGGTGGCTGTTGAGGTGGGATGGGAGTTTTGTTGATAGTCGCACACAAAGACTGCCATTCACAGGCTTCTAAAACCCTGTCGCATGGCAGGTCAGGATTAGATCGTGCTTCATAAGTCAACCATAACAATCGCCACGCCACAATTGAATATGTTACTAATGCCATGTTAATTCGGCGAGCCGTTTCCAGTTGTAATTCTTCAATTCCACAACCACTTTTTAATACATAGTGATAGCGTTCTATCAACCAACGGAATGTATACCATTTGACGCAACGTGCTGCCGAGTCAAACTCATTAATTTCAAGGGTAGTAAGTAATAGCCAACTAATTGGGCTAACATCAAAAGGAGGGTTTTCTTCTTCTGCTAAAACCACTTGCAATTTCACAGGTTTGAGTTGTTTTCGCCCAATGTGATGTAATGGTACTTGTATTTCGAGTGTTGCAAACCTCAACGTTAGTGTTGCCTTTCTTGCGGCATGTTCTGGGCTACGCTTGACTTCGATAGTCAGAGAACCACATGGCTGTGTTGCACGAATGGCTTGATGTAGATACTTTGCACTATGGTCTACTTTTCTATTGTGAGTCCCGCGAATTAGTAAATGTGAATTTTCTAGACGTTGTTGGCTAAATAAGTCAAATATATCTGCTTCTGAGTCGCCCATTGTCACGACTATCAATTCTATTGGTACTAACTGTTGCGTTACTTTTAATCCATCTAACCAACGTTGACTTTCTTTATCTTGTGTTTCCCGTTGACGACGTTTTTTTGCTATACCCAAATTTTCAATATCTCGTGCCCACACTTGCTGAAAAGCAATTCCTAGTGGTACTCCATCAATTGTGGCAGCCAGCGTTGAATGTACTTTTAATGCAAAGCTTTTTGTGTGGTCAAGATAGCCTAGACCATTTGTTGCTTTATGGCTGGTTAAATCTATACTCGTCGTGTCCTGAATCATCAACACCACATCATGTTCTTTGATTCGAGCAACTGTACTTTTTACATGGGCCTTACGTATATCATCTGGCTGAAAGTAAGGTGAGTTCCAAAAATCGTATGCTGCGGTGGTTGCGGCTATGTTTCCACAGGCTTGAGGTACGCTACTGCTTGGTTGTGCTGCCAAGTCTTCTACGATCCTGACTAGACGCTTGTTTCGTCTTGTGTCTCCTAAATCTGCCTGTTTTAATTCAACCGAAGCCCATTTTTCCATGATGCACCATTACCTGCAAATATTCTCTTCTCTCAAAAACTATACCTATCAATGCTTTTGGCATATTTTAAGTAAGTTGTATAAATGTTGAGAAAGATGCGGGTAATGGATAGCTTTGGGAGAAGGCAATGGGGAGTCGATACAGGCAACTCCAGCTAGCCATAATTGCCAAGTTAACAGGGGCATCAGGTGACTCCATCGCTCTGCTGCCTGAGTAGAGCCAAGTTGAGGTTGTGTCCAATATAACCTCTGCTTCGCAAACCGATACCAATGCTCCAGGGTAAAACGACGCAAGTATTTGTGCCAGAGATCCTCTAATGCAGGCATTGTCTGACCCAACCAAGCTAGCCATAAGTATAACAGGTACAGAAAAGCCACAATGTTTTGTGATGCAGTCAGCAATGTATACACAACAATTCTGTTGAAGTTTTAGTAAATAAGCTTGTATTACAACAATACATATACTATCGGTAAACAGGTATCCACAGTTCTTCTATCAGTTGTCGCCAAATAGTGGTGAGATTGGCAAAATTAGAATCTGGCTGATGCCTAGATGTGCAATAGCTTATCCTTTAAATATCCTATTCCCATACATTTGTCTGCCAAACACTATTGTGGGGTAAAAGTGGGGTAAAAACTTGTAAAAAAGTTTGAAAGGCTTGTAAAAAGGTTATTATTCAAGGTCTGCAAAACCTCCACCCCCAGTTCAAATCCGGGTGCCGCCTTCAAGGCTTTCAGCCTTTTAGGACAGTCAAAAAACCAACCAACTGGGGTAAATGATATTCAAAGTGATAGCCAAAGCGTCAGTATGCCCCTAAATATTCTATAGGTTAACTCTGTTTACCTCTGTTTGGTATTTCTTGCTGACCAATACTAACCTTAATGTCCTAGCGATCGCCTCAAATAATCAGTTTAATGTCATAGGTTATTGAATAAACTGTAAACCGATAGGGTTACCGGATGGGTAATAGGTAAAAATAAATATTGACATTAAATTACTCGTTAACTGAGCTAGCTCATAGTAACCAATAGGAATAACCACTAAATTGAAGTCAATCAACATTCCAATTGGTTCAAAAAACTATGATTAGCCAACAAACAATAGATATCGTTAAATCTACAGCACCTGTCTTGAAAAAGAACGGTCAGCAAATTACAACTCGGATGTATGAAATTATGTTTCAAAACCATCCAGAAATCAGAGGACAATTTGATATGTCTTCTCAAGCAGATGGTTCTCAGCCTGCGAGGTTGGCTACAGCAGTTTATAGCTATGCTGCCCAAATTGATAATTTGCCTACTTTAAAATCGATGGTGGAAAAGATTGCCCATCGTCATGTTCAGGCCCATGTTACACCAGAGCAATATACTATTGTCGGGGAAAGTTTACTGCAAGCCATGAAAGATGTTTTGGGAGAAGCTGCTACAGAAGAAGTGATGGCGGCTTGGGCTAAAGCTTATCAGGCATTGTCTCAGGTTTTCATTCACAGAGAACATGACATATATATAGGTGAAGAGAGAAAACAAGTTGTGCATTCTTAACGACAAAACTATATTTTCGTTGCTTCCTGCAAATTAGCGATCGCTTTTTCTATCGTCTCTCCTTAGCTAGCGGTTCCCACTTCTGGACATTCAGCTACGTAAACATTCTCTTCCCAATACAGAATTGCTACAAGTGATTTCCAAATAAAAAAATAATCAATCCCTTTGGTGAGCAGGGGAAGAAGAAACCGGACAGTCGTATTGGACGCAAGAATTGCGTAATTTAATTTTTGGATAGCTACGGTATACACACAAGCCTTCTAACATTTCCCCATAGGTTTTTGATCCCCACAACCCCCCTTAAAAAGTGGGGCAAAAACTTCTCAAAGTCCCCCAATTGATTGGGGGATTTAGGAGGATCTAAACGCTGTAAGACAACTCTCAAATACTTGTGTGTACATCGTAGCCTTTTAGGAGAGAGATCAAACTATATTGCATAGAAACGAGAAGCACTATAACCTGGGTTTTGGAAACCTTTTAACCAAACACGGATTATGAAAAAGCTGATCAACAAGCCGGAAGACTTTGTGCGGGAAAGTCTAGAAGGTATGGCGGCGGCTCATTCCGATTTAATTAAACTGAACTATGATCCCGCATTTGTCTATCGAGCCGATGCACCTATTCAGGGAAAGGTAACAATTATTTCAGGTGGTGGCAGTGGACATGAACCAATGCACGCTGGTTTCGTGGGCAAAGGAATGCTTGATGCAGCTTGTCCTGGAGAGGTTTTCACTTCGCCTACTCCTGACCAAATGCTAGAAGCGGCAAAGCTTGTAGATGGAGGATCTGGTATCCTTTATATCGTCAAAAATTACAGTGGCGATGTCATGAACTTTGAAATGGCAACAGAGTTAGCTCGTAGTGAGGGCATTCGATCGCTAAATATTTTGATTGATGACGATGTAGCAGTGAAGGATAGTCTCTATACCCAAGGACGGCGGGGTGTGGGAACAACAATACTGGCGGAAAAAATTTGTGGTGCTGCGGCTGAGGCAGGGTATGATTTGCCACAAGTAGCAAATTTATGTCGCAGAGTAAATCTGAATGGGCGGAGTATGGGAATTGCTCTAACATCTTGTACAGTCCCCGCTAATGGAACGCCGACATTTGAATTGAGCGATCGCGAAATTGAATTAGGTATCGGTATTCACGGTGAGCCAGGAACAGAACGTACAGCTATCAAAACAGTAGATGAGATCACCGAAATTTTAACGCGATCGCTCCTTGAGGATGCAGCATACAGCCGCACACTGCGCGAGTGGGATGAAGACAAAGGAGAATGGGTAGATGTAGAACTAACAAATCTACCATTTGCCAAAGGCGATCGCTTATTAGCTTTTGTCAATAGTATGGGTGGAACTCCGGTTTCTGAACTGTATATTGTTTACCGCAAACTCGCCCAAATCTGCGAACAGCAAGGATTGCAAATTGTGCGAAACTTGATAGGCCCTTACATTACATCTCTAGAAATGCAAGGTTGCTCCATTACCCTGCTGAAATTAGATGACGAGATGATCCGCCTATGGGATGCACCAGTAAAAACACCAAGTTGGCGTTGGGGAATTTAACTAATTACGAATTATGTTGAGTCAGGCGCAGATATTGCAATGGTTGCAGGCTTATGCAACTGAGATAGAGCAGAATAAAGCATATTTGACAGAATTAGATGCTGCGATAGGCGATGCGGATCATGGGATCAATATGGATCGTGGCTTTAAAAAGGTAAGCGCTCAGTTACCAACTCTTACAGACAAGGACATCAGCAACATTCTTAAAACTGTCAGTATGACCTTGATTTCTTCCATTGGCGGTGCTAGTGGCCCTCTTTATGGCACTTGGTTTTTGCGAGCCAGTACAGCAGTAGTTAGTAAGCAAGAATTAACAGAACAAGATGTTTTAGGGCTACTCCAAGCAGGCTTAGACGGCGTGGTGCAACGTGGCAAAGCGCAACTAGGAGACAAAACAATGGTGGATGTGTTATCTCCGGCTGTAGCCGCTTTTGGGCAAGCTGTAGGAGAAAGCAAGGGAACGCTAGAAGCTTTGCAACAAGCTGTAGCAGCAGCCCAAAGTGGGTTGCAGGAAACTATACCGATGCAGGCGAAAAAGGGACGGGCTAGCTACTTGGGGGAGCGGAGCATTGGACATCCAGATCCAGGAGGGACTTCTGCTTACTTGATGTTGAAGAGTTTACTAGGGGTGTTGGAAAGTTCTGGGGAATAACGCTGGCTGGATAAATGGCTCACTACAAACGTTTCCACAAGCTAGTCTGAGTATTTATTTTAGGCGATCGCGGCTATCTTTATGAAGACTCTCCCAGATAACCAGACGACCTTATACATTTCAACATTTCTGTAACAAATTAAATGTATCGTTAATACTCTGCTTTCTCTGGAATTTTTTTCAAATTAAACTATTTCGTTACCATTTACATTAGATTAACTTTATAAAATTTGTTTTTTTAATTCAGTAGATACTCATTTTAATAGTTAAGTAAATATTAGGTTATCACATCCTCAAAAGGATCATACATTTATCTTAATGCTTTCCGATTAGGTGTAGCGCCGAAGTACAGCACCGAATAGTTTTGCCTATTTGAAAAATTTAATTTATGCATCTACTATCCATTTGTGAATCTTCAAACAAAGAACATTTATATAAAGCTTTTAGAGAAAGTGATTGCCTTGCATTTAAGAGAATATTAATGTTCTTGCCTTGGTGAGATGAAGCAAAGGGCAAAAATATTTCTAAAAATCTATATTTTACAACAAACCATCATTCTTTTTTAGGACAATGGCATTAAGCCATGCGCCAAGAAATTTGACGGCGTATGAAAACCTGGAAATAGAGAGGGTAACCAACATGACATCTTTTGAATCGAATGAGATTAATGCCGTTGAAGTAGATAATGTCAGGTTTGAAACTGTGGTATCAGAGAAGATATTAACCATCCCAGAAGCCAAGCACGGTAATCGTGTAGAGCTTGGTATTCGTATTACTAATAATACGCAAAGTTTTTTTTACTTTTCATCCCATGTTTATTCGATGTTTGCAGAAATGATAGCACCAAATGGTCAAGTCATGGTAACAGGTTTGCACTCCGAACGAATTGACCCACCAATTGAATCTGATTATGTGCTGGTAGTGCCAG
This sequence comes from Nostoc desertorum CM1-VF14, assembly GCA_019359245.1. GTDB lineage: Bacteria > Cyanobacteriota > Cyanobacteriia > Cyanobacteriales > Nostocaceae > Nostoc > Nostoc desertorum. The sequence continues at coordinate 285,157 of JAHHHR010000001.1, forward strand.
GAGAATCAATAACTTTGTCTCGTGATGCTTTTCTTTTTTGGATACAGAACCGTAAGAAAAAACGTGATCGAAAGTTAACTTTAAATATTCCTTTTCCATCTGAGGACATTTATGCTTTTCGCCCACTTTATCCAGGTACATATCGATTTCGGTTCAAGTATCGTCAATCTCGTAAAGGGCTGGAGGATTCTTCTAACTGGATTGAACCAACAATATTACAAACAATACTACAAAATCTCTGGACTGGAGAGGTACTAACTCCACTTGTAGAGATTCGTTTAGTAGAGTCATAAGTTAAATGCTATACGTTTCATTTCATTCAGACCAGAAAATCTGTAAATCCAGAAAGCAGCCAATATGACATCAAGTGAACCAAATGAAATTAATGCCGTTGAAGTGGATAGCGTCTGGTTTGAAACTCTAGTACGGAGCAAATTTTGCGCTTACCAAAACAAAATCTAGTACAGAAACTTCTGAGTATTTTGAAATTTTTATTACCAATACCGCCAGGATATCTTTCCCCTAAATATTCTGTACAGATTGGGATACGGATTACTAATAACACTTCAACCTCCCTTAGATTTAGCTTTTATTTCACCATACTTCCAGAACTAGTGAATGTGTACGGTCGAATTCCATTGGAGGGTGGTTGGATTAGAGCTTCAGCATCTTTAGAATCTGATTACCCTCTCGCTATGCCAGGAGAGAGTGTAACATACTTTCCTGAGATAAAAATTTTCGCGACTTGGGGTAATCGATTTGGACTTAGCATCACCAGTGGAGATAGTGGTACATGGTTTTTTCAACCTCTCAAGCCAGGTAATTATCAGTTCCGATTTATTTATAACAATCAAAATGAAAAGGAAACAACGTACAGTTCTGTGAGTAGAGATATGAACTTAATAGAAGGTATTTGGACGGGTGAAGTATTAACTCCATTTGTTGAGTTACATTTAGTCCAGCTTTAAAGTAAAGCTTTGTCCTAGACATAGCCTAAAAATTCCAATTTATCTGATTATTCGATTGACAGCAGATGTACTCTGAATGCGCCATTTACCTCGTTCTCGAATCAAATCATACCGAACTCGCAAATCATCGTTAGAAGAGTTTTTAAACTGACCATTTTCATAGAATTGTGTAACTTCCTTAACCGTAGCTTCCACTGCGGCACGATCTGCAAATAAATCAATTTTCTCAACAGATTCTATTTTTAGGCTATGGTCGTACTTGCCGTAGCGATTGTCTGACCTATACTGTTGAGCAATCTGGCGCCATTGAGATAAAGCTGAACCAGTTAAAATCTGATCTAAATTATTAATTTCATGATTGGGTCCTAAAGCTGCGGCTTTGGTCGAGAACCAAGTCCGAATAACTTCCTCTGCCGTTGCATTTGTTAAAGGGCCATCTAATGCTCCTGGTTTACTATTTGGAGTAGGAATAGGTATTGGTGGTTGATTTATCTGTACAGACAACTCTGAACCACGCACAGAGGATGTAGGGAAAAACAGATTTTTTAACCATCCAAAAGTTGTTGTGGCTACCACCCAGAGAACTAATAGACTCACCAAAGAAATAAACACTCTCCATACCAGTCGTGTTTTCCCTTCGATAGTGTTAGCAAAAGTTCGCCGCCGCCGGGGACGACGAGAATGAGGACGATTATCTGGGATAGGTTCTCGAATAGTAGATTGAGTAGGTTTTCTCCGCCTACGCTTTTGGTTATGGTCGGGTGCAGCACTTTTAGCTGAACCATTCAAATGCTGATTAGTGCCTCTGGTCGTCATTCGTTCAGCAGCAGGAACCTCTGATTTTATACTTCCAGATGAACTCCACAGGGGTGATGATAAGTTTAAATATTCGGGCGTTGGTGTTTCTGGCAAATCTAGATCAGGTGTTCTGCTGTGATTAAATTGTGCTGAGGTCTTAGTTGAATTGTTGTGGAAATGGGGCTTATTTGTCTGTGGTTGGGGAAAATACTGGGGGTTAATAACAGCCCATTCATTAGTTGTTTCTGCATCAGTTGGCAGTGCTTCTAAATAAGCTTGTACCTGTTGATTAGCAAAGTAATCTTTTAGGAAAGCTTGCTGATTTGTCAAATCTCGAAAATGGGGAAATACTTCGTGTTGCAACCACTGTTCTGCATATAGACACAGCCCCGGTAACAAATCTGGAGAGTCTTGAGATTTTTCCCGAATAAAAGCTAAAGCTTCGTACTCCTGACTAAGTTCTAAAACACGAGTTGCTTCTTCAGTTTGCCCCAAGAGTAACGCACATAGCGACTGTTCTAAATGTACATCTTGGCGTTTTCCCAGACGCACGAGCATTTGCCTTGCTTGACGAATTAAAGCCGGTTGCCGTTGAGCAAATCCCCGTGCTATCAAGGCATAAACAGCTAAGTAAGTGGCAACAGCAGAAGGACGTTTGCTTTGAGCTTCAAATAATTTATGCTGCTCTGCGACTGTTAAGTGGTTGCGTAACTGCTGAATAAATCGCAGAAAGTCATCTATATTTAAACCAGATTCATCATTGTTCGTGCCATCAATCCCACCACGATCTTCTAAAAGGTTTTGTAATAATTCCAAGCCTTGGTTTCGTTCAGCAGTCTTTTCTTGAGGTAGCGCCAGCAACTCCAAAATTCGATATGGACGCAGCTTATAAAGATCCGCCTGAATTTCCGCCTGTACACTAGAGAACAACCCTTCGCGTACTAGTAGTTCTTGACCAGTTTCTAGAGATATGGCGGCATTTTCATAATGACCTTGCTGCCACTGTTCACGACCTAATTCTAGACAAGCAAGGGCAACAGTAAGAACAACATCTGGATGTTCAGGACTTTCGGAAATTTCTTCGTCTGCTAAACTATGACCTTTTCTTGCACTTGTAGCACCATTTTTATTTACTAAGTACGGACGACCTAGTTTCAGTACAAGTTCGTATTCCCCTAACTCTTGCAAAATTAATAAAGCGCCAACTAATTCGTCTTGGTTAATTTCAATACCAAGACTTTGGGTGTCAATACCCCTTTTGGTACTTTCTGTACGATTTTCCAGTGCTACTGAGGCAGCAGCGAGGTTATCAGGGTCATAGGCGTGGGCAAGATAGAGCTGATCGTAGGTACTGCGTTGTTTTGGATCTGATAAAACCACGTAAGCTTCTTCTATGAGTTGTTTACGAGAAGAAATTGCTGCATGAGAATACTCACGTCGTGGCAACTGTACAATGCGATCGCTGTATGCCTGTCGCAATTGTTCATCTGTTGCCGCCAACGGTAGTCCTAAAATTCGGTAGTAATCTAGCGGAATTCGCACAGCCTACTTCCCCTGCACCGTGATCAACATAATTCACCTAGAGCTTTCCAGGCCTGTAAAACCGTGCCATAAAAATGCCGTATAGAATTTACTCTACAAGTGTATATTGCAACAACTTGTTTTGTACCTTCCCGAAATTTTGAGTCACATTCTAGTACTAATTTTTTGCTTTCGCCTAGAAAACCTCAATTTTCTGTCTTAATTCTTAGTATTTTTGTTTAACACAACTATTATCAGCCTTCGATAGCACAAACCACAACTACCGCTTTTAATCACGGCATAATTGTTGTGGTTACAAGAATCTATTGATGATTGATTTTTTAGGGACTTTCCCACTAGGAGGTTAGTAAAATACTACTTTTGGGGGTTGACCCTGATAACTAGAGAAGAAAATCATATCATAATTTACCTTTAATTACAATTATCTATTTGGGTATAGAAAGTTTTGCCTCTTTTTTTTAAATTGTTAATGGATATGCAGAAAGCAGTCTATCTTGATTGCTAGTCTATGAAGGGGAATATTTAGGAGCGCTGAGTGGTGAGTGCTAATTGCTGAGTAAGAAGTAATGAGGAAGAAGTAGTAATTACTCACTACTTAGAACTGATTTGATGCCTAAGCCTAGTCATATTAGTTTTTACTCAGTACTCGTTACGGGCTAAACGCCTCGCTACCGCTAACGGCGCTCAAAACTGTTTCGGTGAGAGAGAAAAACTTAAAGCGACAGATATCGTCGTTAGAGCCAAATTTTCACAGGACAGTGACTGAAAACTTAAAAATCAAACATTAAAAATTCAGCTATTCCCTAAAGACCTTCTTTGGTGCATAAATAAAGTTTGATTGTTGAGTCTTGCAAACGCTAGCCTGTTAAAAGCTGAGGTTGTTATCAGACCAACTTATTTAACACGCCATCGCTGGTATGCCATTGCAGTAAATCCAAGCGGTGTTGTACGAAGAAAATCAAACTGCCTACCGGAGGTGGGCGGCTACGCGGGTTCTTCCTTAAGGAGATAAAGGTCGCAAGGCCAGAGACGCTGCGTAAGACTCAGACCGGATTTAGTTCCGAGTATTCAGCAATGAATACACAAGGGCAGAGCAGCGGCGAATGAGACGCGAAACCTACACTGATACTTTGTATACAGTGTAGTTACTTCATGACCGTAACTTTAAGTTTTACAACAGGAATACTCAAAAATAATGGTTCAAGAGCGTACTTTACCCACATTTAATCCTGCTACTACGCACATTACTAAAGAAGAAGGGTTACGGTTGTATGAGGACATGGTATTAGGGCGCTTGTTTGAAGACAAGTGCGCTGAAATGTACTACAGGGGCAAAATGTTTGGTTTTGTCCATTTGTACAACGGTCAAGAAGCCGTTTGCAGTGGTGTTGTGCAGTCAATGCGACCGGGTGAAGATTTCGTTTGCAGTACCTACCGTGACCACGTTCATGCTCTGAGTGCGGGAGTACCAGCAAAAGAAGTAATGGCAGAATTATTTGGCAAAGCCACAGGTTGCAGTAAAGGGCGCGGTGGTTCGATGCATATGTTTTCTGCTAAACATCGGTTGCTGGGTGGCTATGCTTTTGTGGCTGAGGGAATTCCTGTAGCAGCCGGAGCGGCTTTTCAAAGCAAATACCGCCGCGAAGTGCTAGGAGATAAAAATGCTGACCAAGTAACGGCTTGCTTTTTTGGCGACGGTGCAGCTAATAATGGCCAGTTTTTTGAAACGCTAAATATGGCAGCTTTATGGAAACTGCCAATTCTTTTTGTAGTCGAAAATAATAAGTGGGCCATTGGTATGTCTCACGAGCGAGCCACTTCCCAGCCAGAGATTTATAAAAAAGCTAGTGCATTTAACATGGTGGGCGTAGAAGTAGATGGCATGGATGTACTAGCAGTTAGAGCCGTGGCTCAAGAAGCTGTAGCCCGTGCCCGCGCAGGTGAAGGCCCAACATTAATTGAGGCGCTTACCTACCGCTTCCGGGGTCACTCCTTGGCAGATCCTGATGAAATGCGAAGCAAAGCGGAAAAAGAATTTTGGTTCGCCCGTGACCCAATTAAGAAGTTGGCAGCTTATTTGCTGGAGCAAAATCTGGCGGATGCAGGAGAAATCAAAGCCATTGACCTTAAAATTCAGGATGTAATTGACGAAGCCGTTAAGTTCGCCGAAAGCAGCCCCGAACCAGACCCCAGCGAGTTATATCGTTTCGTGTTTGCAGAAGACGAGTAAATTTCGGGGACTGGGGACTGGGAAAAAGTTATTTTAATCCTAATTCCCAATCCCCAATCCCTAATCCCTAATCCCAGGACTAAAATTTGTGTTTAGCATTGCAGTTCAACAGCAACAGTACAAGACCTACATTCTTTCTGATGAAGCCGCAGGTTCTCAATTAGAAGTCGTACCAGAACGCGGTGGGATCATCACTCGTTGGCGCATTCAAGGGCAAGAAATTTTTTACCTGGACACTGAACGCTTTACTCATCCTGATTTGAGTGTTAGAGGTGGGAATCCAATTTTGTTTCCTATTTGTGGCAATCTACCAAATAATAGTTACACTCACAACGGGCAACAATATACACTCAAACAACACGGTTTTGCCCGTGAATTGCCTTGGAAAGCAACAGAACAAGAAACTGGAGATAAAGCTAGTCTCACTGTTGTTCTTGATAGCAATGAGCAAACCAAAGCAGTTTATCCTTTTGATTTTCAACTGGCTTTCACCTACGAACTTCAAGGTAATACCTTAGAAGTCCGGCAGCAGTATAAAAACTTGTCATCCACACCAATGCCTTTTTCGGCTGGTTTTCATCCCTACTTTCTGTGTGGTGAAAAAACTCAGTTAGAGCTTGAAATTCCTTCTAAGCAGTATCAAGACAATCAAACTAAAGAATTTCACTCTTTTGACGGCAATTTTGACTTTAGCCGTGATGAAATTGATTTTGCCTTTGGAGAGTTAACGAGTCAATCGGCCACCGCCATAGATGGCAGTCGGAAGTTAAAACTCACCTTAGATTATGATGATTTCTCTACCTACCTGGTATTTTGGACAGTCAAAGGCAAAGAATTCTACTGTCTAGAACCGTGGAGTGCCACCCGTAACTCTCTCAATACTGGTGATAACTTGACTGTGTTAGCACCAGGAGCTAGCCATACAGCATCTATAAGGTTGACCGCTAATTTTTTCTAAACCCCTTTACAAATCGATAGATGTCTGTGCTATAATGGCAAAGTTGCGAAATGCAGCGAAAGGGTCGCTAACTCAACGGTAGAGTACTCGGCTTTTAACCGATTAGTTCCGGGTTCGAATCCCGGGCGACCCATAAAATAAACATAATATTATTAGATTAAAAGAAGGCGATCGCAGCATCCAAGAAATTTCTGCAATCCGGTAGGATAGGCATAGACTAATCCCAAAGACCATTGTCATGGTAAAAACACTTCCACAGCATTGGACAATTCCCCTTCTAGAAAATGGCGACAAACTCAGCCTTTATGAATTTGAGCGTCGCTACAACGCCATGCCTAACTTGAAAAAAGCCGAATTGATTGAGGGAATTGTCTACATGCCTGCTGCTTTGCGTTTTAAAAGTCATGGTCAACCGCATGGTTGGATTCTTACATGGCTCGGTACTTACGAAGCCGCGACACCTGGTGTAGCTTTGGGAGTAGAACCCACCGTGCGCCTAGACTTAGATAACGAACCTCAACCAGATGCTGTACTTCTAATCAACCCAGAAGCAGGTGGTCAAGCAAGGCTGAGTGACGATGATTATATTGAAGGCGCACCAGAGTTAATTGTCAAAATTGCTGCTAGTAGTGTCGCCATAGACCTCCATGCAAAAAAACAAGCCTATCGTCGCAATGGAGTCAAAGAATATATCGTTTGGCAAGTACTCGATCAGAAATTGACCTGGTTCTATTTGGAACAGGGTGAGTATTTAGAGTTGGCTACTGATAGTAACGGAATTCTGCGAAGTCAAGTTTTTCCAGGGTTGTGGTTAGGGGTTGCAGAATTATTAGCGGGGAATATGCAGTCCGTGTTGACAGTTTTACAAACAGGCTTGCAATCTCCTGAACACGCAGCATTTGTCCAGAGACTAGAGCCTTTTGCCTGATGCGATCGCTTGTAGATTTGCCAAAATAGTTAGGAGTGCGATCGCTTTGAAATAACCATTTTGGATACTGGGCTACCAGAGCTACTAACTGTAGGGTAACTAAATCTACAGCAATACAGAGCAACTATGGTTCATAGTACAAAAGTATAGAACATAGTTATAGTAACGATGGCGTAAACTTTTTCAACATAGATACACGACACTAGTTATAATTTCCTATAAGTTGAAAAAACTCTTAAGATTTAGCGTAATAAATACGCTTCTCTCAGACCGACTAGCTGACAACCACATTAGGAGGACTATCTATGGCGCTTGTACCACTGCGGCTGCTGTTGGATCACGCAGCTGAAAACGGTTACGGCATCCCAGCTTTCAACGTTAACAATTTGGAGCAGATTCAGGCGATCCTGAAGGCTGCTGTCGAGACAGATAGCCCCGTAATTTTGCAAGCTTCACGCGGCGCTCGTAATTATGCAGGAGAAAACTTCCTCCGTCACTTGATTTTGGCGGCGGTAGAAACCTATCCTCACATTCCCATTGTCATGCACCAAGATCATGGTAATGCGCCTGCTACCTGCTACTCAGCAATTAAGAACAACTTCACCAGCGTAATGATGGATGGTTCTTTAGAAGCTGATGCTAAAACTCCCGCTAGCTTTGAATACAACGTCAATGTTACCCGCGAAGTTGTAAACGTAGCTCATGCTCTGGGTGTCAGCGTTGAAGGTGAACTCGGTTGTTTAGGTTCTCTAGAAACTGGTGCTGGTGAAGCTGAAGATGGTCACGGGTTTGAAGGTACACTCGACCACTCTCAGCTGTTAACTGATCCCGATGAAGCTGTTGACTTCGTAGAAGCAACTCAAGTAGATGCTTTGGCTGTTGCCATTGGCACAAGCCACGGTGCTTATAAGTTTACCCGCAAGCCGACTGGCGAAATTTTGGCCATTAGCCGCATTGAAGAAATTCACCGCCGTCTGCCTAACACCCACTTGGTAATGCACGGTTCATCCTCTGTACCAGAAGATTTACTGGCGCTAATTAACCAGTATGGTGGTGCAATTCCTGAAACCTACGGCGTACCTGTAGAAGAAATCCAAAAAGGTATTAAGAGTGGTGTACGTAAAGTAAACATCGACACCGACAACCGTTTGGCTATTACTGCTGCTGTACGTGAAGCTTTGGCTAAAAAACCAGAGGAGTTTGACCCCCGTCACTTCCTCAAGCCTTCTATTACATATATGCAGAAGGTTTGTGCTGAACGCTATCAGCAATTTGGCACAGCTGGCAACGCAAGCAAGATTAAGCAAATCTCTCTAGAAGATTTTGCTGCTAAGTATGCTAAAGGTGAACTCAACGTTGTTACCAAGGCAGCTGCTAAAGTTTAATTTTGACAACAAATAAATAGGAGCATAGCAAGACTATACTCCTAAAAAACTGGTAATTTTAATGTTGTCAGAAACCGGGTGTTTACCCGGTTTTTTGTTTTATTTATAAAGCCTGGGAATGGGGAATGGGGCATTGAAAAGAGCAGAGGGGATAAACTCTTCTCCCTGCTCCCTGCTCCCTGCTCCCTGCTCCCTACTCCCTAGAAGACCCGATGTTGTAAAGATGGCATTTGACGGCGGACTTGTTCGAGCCTTGTGGGTTTGATTTCTGCGATCGCAATTCCCGGTTTTTCCCCAGCATCGGCTAAAATTACGCCCCAAGGGTCGATAATAACGGCGTGACCGTGGGTTAGACGGCGGGCGTAGTTATTACCTGTTTGGGCAGGAGCAATGACATAAGCGGTATTTTCGATGGCTCTGGCTTGTAGTAGTACTTGCCAGTGGTCTTTGCCAGTAAAGGCGGTAAAGGCGGCGGGAATAAAGATAACATCAGCTCCCTTATCTGCCAGATGACGGTACAGTTCAGGGAAGCGGACATCATAACAAATGGAAAGCCCTAAATTACCAAGTTTTTCTGAAAAATGGACAGGTGGTAGTTCTGTACCAGCCACAACCGTGCTGGATTCCCGATAGGTGTTGCCGTCGGGAACATCAACATCAAATAGGTGTACTTTGTAGTAGCGGGAAAGTTCTTGACCGTTTGGGTCAATGAGTAAAGTGGTGTTATAAACTTTGCCTGTATTGTCTACAGGAACTGGAAAGCTGCCGCCCAAGATCGTAATTTGAAAGCGTTGAGCCATTTTTTTGAGAAATTTTTCGCTTTCAAGAGCGATCGCATCACCTTGCGCGAGTTTGTCTTTTTCTTCTCCCATGTAGGAAAAGTTTTCTGGCAAACCTACCAATTCAGCACCTTGACGCACGGCAAGCTCTATTAATTCTTCTGCCTGTGCCAAATTTTTCTGTAGATCGGGCACACTGGTCAATTGAATAGCGGCGGCTAAATAAGGCTTCATAGATTCAACAACGAACAGTTGATTGATGGAAAAGAGATTATCAAAATATATCGCTACTTCAACAGTTGTGGAACTTAATTGGAAATGCGTCAGCCAAAATTTTCTTTAACAGGCTTGTTTTATTACTGATCTTAATCTTCCTCTGGGTTCTAGTAAACTGAGCAAGATAAATATTAGGTTGTGATCAAACCTTGATAAAAGCTGTCTCCTGTGGATATTTCTATTCTCATTCAAACATTTATCGCTGTGTTTGTCTTGGCGGATGCCGTGGGCAATATACCGATTGTTTTAGTTTTGACTAAGGGCATGATGCCAGAGCAAAGAAACCAAGTTATAGATAAAGCAATTATCGTTGCGATCGCAGTTCTTTTGCTATTTGCTTTTGCTGGGCAAATAATTCTAAATTATTTAGAAATCAGTATCGGCTCTTTGCGAATAGCAGGAGGTCTATTGTTGCTGTTAATTGCTTTGCAAATGCTGCGGGGAGAATTAGATCAGCCGATTATTGAGGAAGGACGCGATGTCGCAATTACTCCACTAGCTTTACCACTGCTAGCGGGACCAGGGACTTTGACGACGGTGATGTTGCTGATGTCGAAATCACAGAGTCCACATATTGCTGTGGTGGTAGGTATATTAGGGGCGATGTTGATTACTTGGTTGATTTTGCGTTTAGCAAATCTGATTGACCAGTGGATTGGTGCAGAAGGTGGAGTGATTGTGACTCAACTTTTGGGCTTTCTATTGGCGGCGCTAGCGGTGGAAATTGGTAGCACGGGAATTAAGGAGTTGTTTTTGAGCTAGAAAACTCCTAAAAATATTCGGAAGCTCAAACTATATACAAATGTAAACAAGTTTGATAGACGGCAAAATTTCCGCCTCTCAAACTTGTTTATAAAAATTAACCTAAAGTTAGAAAAACAAGGATAACTCAAAAGGATTTTATTACCAATTGAGCTTCAAAGATACTTTTCGAGAGTGGAAGCTAATGTAGTTTTAGGCACAGCGCCCACCACCATATCAACTTTTTGTCCACCCTTAAAAATCATTAATGTGGGAATACTGCGGATGCCGTACTGACTAGCAACTTGAGGATTTTCATCCGTGTTGACTTTGACGACCTTGATTTGACCTTTGTACTGTTCGGAGATTTCATCGACAACAGGAGCTACCATACGGCATGGTCCGCACCAGGGTGCCCAAAAGTCAACTAAAACGGGTACATCGCTGTCGAGTACTTCTTGCTTAAAACTAGAATCGGTAACTTGTGCGGCTGTTGACATGCCTAAAACCTTCGCCAATAATATCTGAACTTGGTGAAAATTCTACCATAGCAATAAACCTCAGCTTGGGAGTCCAAGGATGTACATTTGCAAAGAAGCTCTAAAATTTATTTACAAACATAAGGAACCGCCCGAACAGTAGTCCGGGCGGAGTGTGGTGTGAGGAGTGAACGGAAACATTTGTCTCCGCTATCTCTATTGTAGGCGACATATCGAATTTTTCCAGCAATTGTTTAGGGGGCTGGAGAAATTTTTTAAGAATTGGGGATTGTGGATTGGAGAGTGGGGAGTGGGAAAAGGCAGAGGGGTAGGGAGCAGGGAGCAGAGGGGAGAGAGAAGAGGTATTTTTTTTATTCTACCCCTTGCCCCCAGCAAGAACTGCTTCTTCGTGTCCCCCTGCCCCCTGCCCCCTGCCCCCTGCCCCCTGCTCCCTGCTCCCCTGCTTCTTCCTCATCTCCCTCATCCTTCCCCATTCCCTATTGCCTTATTTCCCCATACCTAATTGTTGAGCTTTTTGGTAAACTTTACCCTCGGTTAATAAAGAAGGCGCAATCACAACTTCTACTTGCTGCATTTCTTTAATATTTTTGGCTCCTAAGGTGCCCATGCTGGTCTTTAAGGCTCCTAAAAGATTGTGAGTGCCATCATCTAGCCCTGCTGGTCCAACGAGTATTTGCTCTAGGCTACCAGTGGTGGCAACGCGAATGCGGGTGCCACGAGGCAAGACAGGGCTGGGAGTCGCCATACCCCAATGATAACCTCGTCCTGGGGCTTCTGCGGCTCTAGCAAAGGGGGAACCAATCATCACACCATCAGCACCGCAGGCGATGCATTTACAAATGTCGCCACCGGTGATTAAACCGCCATCAGCAATGATGGGGATATAGTTACCAGTTTCCTTGTAATAATCATCTCGTGCAGCAGCACAATCCGCGATCGCAGTTGCCTGTGGTATACCGACACCCAACACACCACGGGAGGTACAAGCGGCACCAGGGCCAATTCCTACCAGTACCCCAGCCGCCCCAGCTTTCAACAAATTCAACGTAACTTCGTAAGTCACGCAATTACCCAGCACCACAGGGATAGGCATGGAACGGCAAAATTCTGCTAAATCAAGTGGTACTATAGACTCTGGCGACAGATGTGCAGTAGAAACTACCGTAGCCTGTACAAAAAATAAATCTGCCCCAGCTTTTGCCACCGCCTCGCCGTATTTACTTGCACCGGCTGGAGTCGCGCTTACTGCCGCAATGCCACCTTGTTCTTTAATTTCCTGAATACGCTTTTCAATTAATTCCGGCTTTATTGGTTCGGCATAGAGTTCTTGCATCAGGGCAACAAATTCATCTTTCCCCACCGAGGCTATCCGATCTAATATTGGCTCTGGGTCAGCATAGCGAGTGTGAATACCTTCTAAATTGAGGACACCTAATGCTCCTAACTGTGACAAACGTACAGCCATACGAACATCTACTACGCCATCCATCGCACTGGCAATTATCGGGATTTCTCGCTCAATATTGCCAATACGCCATCTAGTATCTGCCAAACTGGGGTCTAGTGTTCTGTTACCGGGGACTAGAGCAATTTCATCTATTCCGTAAGCTCTGCGAGCTGTTTTTCCCCGCCCAAGTTGAATTTCCACGCTTTAATTTTTCTCAAATCTATTTAAGCTAGGGTATCAAATTGTGAGAGAAGTTGGGGCGTTTTTTTCCCCGGACTACACAGATAGATTCGAGTTACCCAAGCAGCAGCTCGAAACTTTGATGGACGCAAAGTATTTACCAAGCAACCAAATGAGGAAAAATTATTAATTGGTTTTTATATTGTGTTGTTTGAAGGTTGGTGTTGCGCTAGCTTTTGGATAATTGTAGTTTCATGTGTTTTTTATTACTTAGTTAATATGATGATTATTGGCATTAATTGTCTTAATTTGCCTATATTGAGTTAAATCAAAATCATGCAAATTCGCACTGATAAATTACCGTTTATTTCTAGCTGCATCCACACCAGTGTAACCAGTTGCTATCCAAATTATCGCTCTAGCTCCATCTCTGATAGATTTTTCGATAGATTCAGAGGGTTTTTCTGAAGGAACGGGCACTGGTTTTAAATAAATACCTCGACTACCCAAAATAATTTCGCCGATGACACAAGCCCGACGCATATGGAAATCTGAAGTAATCAAATAAACGCTCTTGATGCCACGAGCTTGCAAATCGTCTACCAACGTAGTAAAATTAGTAACTGTATCTACGGCCTCATAGTCCAAGTGTAAACGTTTGGGATCAACACCAGCTTTGGTAAACACTCGTTGGGTGAATGTAGGTGGACTACCCCCAGTAATCCAAATTGGTATATTTGGATGCCGACGGACAAATTCGGCCGTAAACTTCTCTCGCTCTAAACGTCTTGTTGAACCACCCAACACTACAACTGCTTGCGGCTGTACAAATTGGTTTTGTACTTCTTTGTATCCCCACCATGTAATTAGCGGTAAGACAAAAGCTATAAAACGAAAAGATTTACCCGTAAAGAATAGCTTATTCAAGGCTCAATACTTTGTTTACTGATTACAAAATTTCCTCTGGCTAGAAGAAAAACAACAATTGATAGTAGAGTAGCAAACTCCTCAAAGATGTGCCCAAATATAAATTCGGGTAATTTTTTTGTTGCAGCGCGATTAAGCGTGCTTAAAGTTTTTCCTCTAATTGATGGATTATCCTAACCTGTATCGGACAATCCATCAAAGGGTTCTAGCACCTTGTCGAAGAACCTGTCTCTAAATCTCTCTCCTTTAAGGCTACGACCTACACACAAGTTATCCGATTACCCAAAAGTCCCCCAAAACCTCACGCTGTACTATCGGACATCCCTCTCCTTGGTAAGGAGAAGGACAGGTTTTACGTAGTAAAATCAGGGTGAGGTGTCTAAGTAGCTCTGAGACTTAGCCGTAAATTGCGTTCAGAAAGACTTGTGTGTATACCTTAACCTAAAAGGAGAGATACTTTGAAACTTCCTCTTCCCACCGTCGGGAAAGGTGTTAGGGGGTTAGGTTTTTACAGATCACCTTGAATTGTCAGATTTAGTAGAGACGCAAAATTGGACTTCATCCAGCTCTGCTAACGCGTCTCTACACGCTGTACCAAATATAATTTGTATCTATCCTATTGACTAGTTGCTGCTTCTAGCCAAACTTCTACATCATCCGCTAGCAACTTCTGTGCAGCATCCAGCATTGATGTTGCTATATCTTTGAGGTCTTCGCGGTTATTTAAGTAAGTTTTCAAGGCTTCCATTGGGTCGATGCTACTACTCGCAGTCAATTCAGGAATCCGGGGTCGAGCCAACTGACTTACTAATTCTGCTTGAATGGTGTAGGTATGAGCAGGACTTAAAGCAGTATGTAGAGAGGAACTGTCAATTAAATCCATCTGTTCGGAGCGGAGTTTGTAAATTAACCGCACTACAGCATCTTGAATATCATACTTAGCGATCGCTTTCATTAAAACCGCTTGCGGCTCATCTGCTTTCGAGACATCCACCTCAATGGTGCGGAAAGTCCGAACAGTTAAAGGGCAAAATTCCCATTCAGCCCTCCCCCGCTCCAGCTCTATCATCACATAGCCTTTGTCTTCTTTCTCTTCGCTAAAATCTACTCGCTCAATACTGCCTGGATAAATCACCGGCGGGTTGTTGGATTTATTGAGGTTCTGGTGGCGGTGAACGTGTCCCAATGCTACATAATCAAAACAAGGTCGCGTCAGCAAAGATAGGGGTAGAGTAAAGCCTTTACCTACTGCCAAAAAGCGTTCTGCCCCCAAGCTAGCATTGTCAGCCATCAAGTGAGCCAACAGGATAGTAGGCACATCGGGGTCAAGACGGCGAATTTCCCCTTCTAGAACAACTCGTAGACGTTCTGTTAACAGTTGGTTGACTTCTGCCAAAGACGAGCCTTCAGTCTCTTGACGAGTCATCAGGGTGGAACGGGTGAGCCAAGGCAGGGTGATTACTTGCACTGTGCCATTACGGGTTTCGATGCAGTGAGTGGTTAATGTGTCACCGACAACAAATCCTGGCACTCCCAAAGTGCGGTAAATATTTAAACTCGCTCCTCCCTGTCCTTGAGAATGTTGATCGTGGTTGCCTACCAACAGCACTGTTGGAATATTGGCATCCATGAGACGGCGAAATTGGCTGGCAAAAGCTTGTTGTACATAAGGCGGTGGTGTGGCATCCGGGAAAGCATCGCCACCAAATATCACCATATCAACAGCATCTGTCAGCGCTCGGTCAATACATATAGACAAGGTATTGACAAAATCCTCCAGTCGTGTATTTAATCCAGTCGTGGGATTAATTCGTCCGTGGGAAAAGCCGCTTCCCATGTGGATGTCGGAGAGATGAAGGATTTTAATCATATTTGTCTTTTATCCTTAGTCATTTGCCCTTTGTCTAATACTAATGACAAATGACAAATGACCAATGACTAAATATGAATTCCACATTCTGTTTTATCACTTCCCCGCCAGCGTCCGGCGCGTTCGTCTTCGCCTTCGCCTACTTTGGTGGTAATGGGTTGGTCGCCTATGCTGGGGTAACCTTTGTCGTGTAAAGGGTTGTAGATAACTCCGTGTTCAGCCACATAAACCCAACTATCTTGGCGTGTCCAGGTAGCTATGGGATTTACTTTCAACCGACCTTTACCGTCGAATTCAAATATAGGCATATTCGCACGGGTTATTGCTTGATCGCGGCGGCGGCCTGTGATCCAAGCGACGCTGTTGAGTTCATCTAGACCCCGTAAGAGTGGTTCAATTTTTGTAATGTGGTGGAATTGGGCAATATCCTTGTCCCAAAGTTTGTCGCCATACTTGGTTTCAAAGGCTTCGCGGGTGTCTACGTCTGGGGTTTTGAAAGTTTGCAAATCCAGGTTGTAGACTTGTTTGGCTTTAGCTACTAATTCTAAGCTTTCAGGAAAGTGGTGCAAGGTGTCGAGAAAGATCACAGGAACGGGATGCTTCAGTTCACTGTAAAGAATATGGGTAATTATCATGTCATCCACGTTAAAGGCGCTTGTTTGCACCAGTCCCGTTGGGATATTCTCTATAGACCATGCCAGTATTTCTTTGGGAGTGGCAGTTTCAAATTGCTCATTTAATTTTTCTAAGTCAAAAGCGATCGCCTGGTTTTGAGATGCCGTGGAAGCTGTCATGATAATTTTCTGTTCAAATTTTACCTTGATTAAAATTTATTTTACCTCACTAAGGCGCGTATTCCGCTCGGAGTTTAGGTAATTATTCTGTTCGGAAATTACTACTGGGGAATGAAGAAACCGCAAGAATAACTTATAACCCGTAAGAATGAATACATAAGTACCAATTACAGGAAGTACTAAGAAACGTTACGCTAATTTAAGTTTTACAATCCTTTTATAGATATTTATACTGATTTTGATATGGTTAAGAAACAATTAATAAAAAGGATTTTACTTAAATGAACACTTCAAAATCCCCCAATCGCTTAGGTGAATCTATAATTATGGGCGCTTTAATGATGTTGACCAGCGTTAGCATTATTACAATAATGAACTTTTTTTAAGATCAAGTATTTTTAAGTTTAGCAATAAAACTTTACATAATCCTGCTCACACTGAGTAGGATTTTTGCTTTTTTGCTCCACATAATATATCAGTGTATATTAAGCCTCTTCTGTGATTTCCCGTAGAGAATAACCTTAAAGCTGTGTTTTTACCTTAAACGTTAACTGTCTGTTATCAGTCATCAGTCATCAACCTTCAAAAGTTTGCATACAGCCGATAGCAATGACCAAAAAGCCAATCCCGAATGAATCGGTGGTTTGGCTTTGTTTTTGGGTAAAAAGACTAGGGACATGGCCACTGCAATGATCCCGAAGGAAATCTTAATAAATAAAATCCACCGCCAGCCTAAACCATCTACCAAAAATCGACTTAATGATCGACCTGATGAGCGGGTCACTATATTATGCACTGATCTTTAAACCTACAACCGAGCCAGTAGAAGCGTATATGCACCGCACGATCAATCTTCTCCTCAAAGGTATTGAGAATTAATAATTGAGAGTTGGGAATTGGGCAAGAGGATGAGGGGACAAGGAGAAAGACTTGTTGCAAGTTCTCACTCAAGCCACCCTATCCCCCTTCCTACCCTGTCTCTTCTGGTCGTTTGCCTTTTCCCCATTCGCAACTTGTTGCCAAAATAACTTTTCACGAACGGTTGTAAATGAGATGATGGATTAATTAGAGAAAAAGGTGAACAATTGTTATTTTTCTCCTTCCGCTTCTGGTTGCAAAATGGCATTACAGTATTGAATGAGGGTTGTCAAGCGATCGCTAATCGTCTGAAGTCTCGTTTGTGCAGTAGATGCTTGCCGCGCTCCTTGCAAAAACATCACATCTATTGCCAACAAGCGCAATTGCTTGCTCATTTCCGTTTGATAAGACTGGACTCGCCAGTTTTCATCAGCCAAGGGCACAATCTGCTGCCCGAAAAATTGCTGCAACGAGGCTACACGCTGTCGCAGTTCGGACGCAACGATTTGGGTAGTTGTGGCATCGGAGCGTAATTGCTCTAGCAAGGTTACGAGTGCCTGATATTTCTCACGGTTTAAAGACATCCAGTGCTAGTTAAGATAGTATTAATGTCAAGTAATTTTTCTTCTACAATAAACTTTCTTAAAGACTTATCAGCACTAAAAGCCTCAAATAATGATTTGAGGCTTTGTTTGCCATCATATGGATTATTCTTTCTTTATGATCCTTGAAACTCAAACTGGATAACTACCGTCGGCAGTTGGACAATCATCCTTACACTGTTTATTCTACCCGACTCTGGGCGACAGCATCTTCTTAGGTTGATGTTGTCAGTTCTATTTATCATTCACTTATCTACCGATCTTATCCAAACCCGATTTTATGAGCAGTCTAGCTATAAATTCATCAGTTGATCTAACCATTCCAGAATGGTTAAAGAAATGTTTGAAGGAGTCATCTATAAGTAACAGCGTGGTAGAAGATGACCGAAGGCATAGTGATACGGTGTTAATTGGTCGCGCATTTGAATTTGCTTACCAACTGCATCAAGGCCAATACCGCAAATCAGGGGAACCATACATTGCTCATCCCATTGCTGTGGCTGAATTGTTGCGTGACTTGGGTGGTAGTGCTGCTATGATAGCAGCTGGATTTCTTCATGATGTCGTTGAAGATACAGAAGTTACAAGTCAAGAAATAGAAGAACGCTTTGGCCCAGAAGTGCGGCAATTGGTTGAAGGTGTCACCAAGCTTTCTAAAATCAATTTCACTAGCAAAACCGAAAGCCAAGCCGAAAACTTCCGCCGGATGTTTTTGGCAATGGCGCAAGATATTCGGGTAATTGTGGTGAAATTGGCAGATCGTTTGCATAATATGCGAACTTTACAATATATGTCAGAGGCCAGCCGCCGCCGCAGTGCCCAGGAAACGCGAGATATATTCGCGCCTCTAGCCAATCGCTTGGGGATTTGGCGAATTAAATGGGAACTGGAAGATTTGGCTTTTAAGTATTTGGAACCGGAAGCCTACCGCCAAATGCAAGAGCATGTTTCCGAAAAACGGACGGCGCGAGAAGAGAAATTGGCTAAAGCTACCCATATGTTGCAAGAACGTTTGCAGCAAGCCGGAATCCGCTTTCAGGAAATTAGCGGTCGTCCCAAGCACCTTTACAGCATTTACCAAAAAATGCACCGCCAGCAAAAGGAATTTCATGAAATTTACGATTTGGCGGCGCTGCGGATTATTGTTCAAACCAATGAAGAATGCTATCGGGCGTTGGCGGTGGTTCATGATGCTTTTCGCCCAATTCCTGGGAGATTTAAGGACTACATTGGATTGCCAAAGCCGAACCGTTACCAGTCGTTGCATACTGGGGTGATTGGACTAACTGGCCGTCCTTTAGAGGTGCAAATTCGGACAATCGAAATGCATCATATCGCCGAGTATGGGATTGCCGCTCATTGGAAGTACAAAGAAACAGGAGGTTCTAGTATTAGCCATTTGACAGCCACAGATGACAAGTTTACTTGGCTGCGGCAACTGCTGGAATGGCAAACTGATCTTAAGGATGCACAAGAATATCTTGATAGCGTCAAAGATAATCTATTTGAAGATGATGTCTATGTCTTCACCCCTAAGGGGGATGTTGTGCCTTTAAGCCCCGGTTCGACCACTGTAGATTTTGCTTATCGCATTCATACGGAAGTGGGAAACCATTGTTCAGGGGCGCGGGTGAATGGGCGAATGGTATCTCTATCAACGCGGCTACATAATGGCGATATTGTAGAGGTTCTCACCCAAAAGAACTGCCATCCGAGTTTAGATTGGTTGAACTTTGTCAGAAGTTCGGCAGCGAAATATCGCATAAAACAATGGTACAAGCGATCGCGCCGAGAAGAAAATGTCGCCCGTGGACGGGAATTGTTAGAAAAGGAACTCGGTAAGACTGGTTTTGATAGTCTGCTGAAGTCTGATGCAATGGAGACTGTCGCCCAAAAGTGTAACTACCACAGCGTAGACGATTTACTTGCTGGTTTGGGTTACGGAGAAGTTACGTTGAACTTGGTGCTAAATCGTTGGCGAGAAGTGGCGAAGGCACATCAACCAGTTTCCACTGTGCCTTTATTTATTCCCAAAGAACCAACTACATCAAAAGCTTTGCGGGATGCACCGCCAACTACCTCCCGCTCCACAGATTCGCCAATTATTGGGGTAGAGGGGTTGGTATATCATTTAGCTGGATGTTGTACCCCGATTCCTGGCGAACCAATTATTGGTGTGGTGACGCGAGGTAGGGGGATTTCAATTCATCGCCAAGGCTGCAATAATCTGGAGACTGTAGAGTATGAGCGCTTAGTACCAGTTAAATGGAACTCAGCCGCCGAAAATAGTGGTCGTCCGCACACGTATCCTGTGGATGTTCAAATTGAAGCTCTTGACCGCGTAGGGGTGCTAAAAGATATTTTGTCAAGGTTGAGTGACCAAGGAATCAATGTTCGTCATGCTCAGGTGAAAACCTCTGTTGGTCAACCTGCATTGATCGATTTAGGAATAGATATACGCGATCGCTCTCAACTAGAGCAAGTGTTTGTCCAAATTAAGAAAATGAGCGATATTTTAAATATCCGCCGCGTTGGTCAAATTGACGAGTAGGTAATTGCTAGGGTGCGTTCATGGAGTGTAACGCACCAGTTTAAGTTCATTGGAATTCACAAAGAGCTAGTACTGTAAGGCGGAAGTCAAAAGTCGAAAGTGTTATGGAATAAGCTCTTTAGAGATTTTAAATGGTTGCTCTCTTTACGCCGTGGTGTACTAGGCCGAGAGTCCTACTGGAGCTGGAAAATAAAGAATGTCTAGAGAAACACTAGCTTCTATCGTCTGAGAACCACCAATAATAGGAGTTGTAGCCCCTATTGCCAAAGCCCTATCTGCTGCTGCATTAAACAGCAAAGGAGATGGGACAGGATTGTTAGCTGAGTTAATCTCAATGTTAATAATCTCTCCAGGGGTTAACTGCAAGGTATTAAAAACAGCCTGAGCCTGAGCTTGGGCATCTTTAACAGCTTCGCTAAGAACTTGCAGGCGTGCCTGCTGCAATGCTTCGTCTGAGGCAGTAAAGCTTATATTCTGTATTACATTCGCGCCTGCTTGAATAGCTGTGTCAATTGCCGCCCCAGCTTGAACCGTTGGTAACTCAAACTGAAGTGTGTTGATTCCTTCAAAGCCAGTTAGGGTTTGAGTACCATTTTCAAAGCTAAAGACGGGATTTAGTTGAATAGATGTAGTTTGAAGTTCTTGTACCCCAAGGTTTTGCAGCACATCAACTACTGCTGTTGAACGTTGAGCAACTTGTTCTTGAACTTCGGTTGCGGTTTCTCCCTGTACTTGAATCCCCAGTTGCACCTCAGTTAAAGTAGTAGGAACAGTGACCTCTCCTTGACCAGTAACTTCCAATATCTGAGCAGTGTTTGGATTAGTGCTACTAGTCACAGGAGCGAGGAACACAAGAGCCTGCTCACTCGCACCTGTGAGATTATTAGTAGCCGAAGCGAGAGTGCCTACTGAATTTGGAGAATAACTGATATCTAGAGAAACACTAGCTTCTATCGTCTCAGGACTACCAATAATCGGAGTTGTACCACCTGCTGCCAAAGCCCTATCTTCTGCTAAATTAAACAGCAAAGGCGATGGGCTAGGATTGTTAGCTGAGTTAATATCAATGTTAATAATCTCTCCGGGGGTTAACTGCAAGGTATTAAAAACAGCCTGAGCCTGAGCTTGGGCATCTTTAACAGCTTCGCTAAGAACTTGCAGGCGTGCCTGCTGCAATGCTTCGTCTGAGGCAGTAAAGCTTATATTCTGTATTACATTCGCGCCTGCTTGGATAGCTGTGTCAATTGCTGCCCCAGCCTGAAGTGTTGGTAACTCAAACTGAAGTGTATTGATTCCTCGAAAGCCAGTTAAGGTTTGAGTATCATTTTCAAAGCTAAAGACGGGATTTAGTTGAATAGATGTAGTTTGAAGTTCTTGTGCCCCAAGGTTTTGCAGCACATCAACTACCTCTGTTGAACGTTGAGCAACTTGTTCTTGAACTTCGGTTGCGGTTTCTCCCTGTACTTGAATCCCCAGTTGCACCTCAGTTAAAGTAGTAGGAACATTGACCTCTCCTTGACCGGTAACTTCCAATATTTGAGCAGTGTTTGGATTAGTGCTACTAGTCACAGGAGCGATGAACACAAGAGCCTGCTCACTGGCACCTGTGAGATTATTTGTGTCAGCCATCTTATTCTCCTTACTTAGATGATGTTTGATATCTGTTAATGTTTTAATCTTAGGAGTACTTTGTTAAGGCCATGTGCGAGTTAATATTCTGTAACACGTTTGTCTTTTCGAACTGAAGAGGGTCACAATTGTTGCGATTAAGCCAGAAAAAGACAGTATGAGCTAGAAACTTTACGATCGAGAACGACTAGTACGGCAAGGTCGAAGTCAAAAAAAATCGGCGGAAATCCCATCTCCTCAGTGGGTGTTTGGAATAGCCGTTCACCGATTTAATCATTGGACTAATGACTAATGACTCGAAAGCGTTTCAATAGTCATACCTAAGCGTAGGTGTAGCCTGTCGTAGGCATCGGTTCTAATGGCAAAATTACTGTAAATGTAGACCCTTTTCCTAGCTGTGAATCTACTTTAATTTCACCATGCATTAACTGAACCAATCGAGAAACTATTGCTAAACCTAATCCTGTACCATCAGAAATTTGCACTTGGCGAGCAGTTACTTCACGAAAATAGGGATTGAAGATTTGTGCTTGAGCATCTGGAGAAATACCAATACCACTATCAGTAACTGAGATAGCCCACTGCTGTTGAGATATCGTCCAGCACTCCAAATGAATTGAACCAGATTCTGTGTAGCGAATTGCATTACTCAGCAAATTTGTGAGAATTTGCTGAAGCCGGAGAGGATCTGTGATAACTTGACTTGGGGTGCGATCGCATTCAACAACTAAGGATAATTCTTTATTACGCGCTAATGGCTCAATCATCTCTAAAACAAAGTTGATTAAACTACGCACATCAGTTAAAGTAGGCTGCAATTTCATCTGTCCGGCATCATAGCGCGAAATTTCTAGAGTATCGTTAATTAATCGGACAAGAAGTCTACCATTCTTGAGAACTCGCTCGATACTTTCAAGATTTGCATAGGTGTCTTTGAATTCTGGTTGTTGACGCTGCTGGCGCAGAAATAAGTCTGCGTAACCGATGATTGAAGTGAGGGGCGTTTTCAGTTCATGAGCCAAATGAGAGAGGCTATCTTGATTCGCGCGAACCAAACGAGTTAGCTCTTGGTTAGTCAATTGCAACTGACTTTGGAGCTGTTTAAGCTCCTGTAATCTTCCTTGAGTATAACTGTTAAAACAACGGGCGATCGCTTCATCAATTACTGTATCAATCAGGCGAACAGCCCTTAGTACTTCTTGTGCAGATCCTTGTAATAAATCTTCTTCTAAAAAAGCAAAAATCACAAACCGGAGTAAACGATACTCTCGTGCAATTTCCGCTGGTTCGAATCCCTGTTCGGCGCGGAGTGTGCCGTGTTCTAAACTTGCATCTACTACTGTCTGCAAATCGCTCGTTTCAGATTCAGAAAGTACTGTTGCTAATGCTTTCAAAACGCGGGGTAAGCTATCCCGTACAGCTTTGAAAGTAAGTTCATTAGTAGCTTCAATTTGTTCATCTTGGTAAACTGCTTCTACCCATTGATCGAGAATGGCATCACTTTTTGCAATTAAAGTTTGACTAAAATCCATTTTTTGCCCAACCAAATAGAGTCAGCGCGAAGCCCCTTGCGCTAGAGCTAGCTTAGTGCATCTGATGTCAAGTTGGCAACTGATGGAAGATGCAGGTTAGTGAAAAGACAGCTGATTGCTGAACTAATTACTTTAGTTTATTCCACCATCAACACAAGAGCGATCGCTTAACTTAGTAGATTGTGGTTATATAGTAAGATACTTAACATTCTCAAGTTTTTCTGATCTTATTTATCTAACTTTATTAAAAGACACAAAAAACACAATATTTCTACTTTTTATAAAATTATAATTTGCAAATATTTACATCAGTCTACTTGCAATAGTATCAATCTACTACTAAATATCAAATCCGTGTTATCAGCAATCTGTAGTTTTTTACTGAGGCTACATTCAAAAAGAGTCTGCACAGTTAGCGTAGAGACAATGCAGATTATTTGTGATATCCAGGTTGCTCAGAATTAAGCTTAATTTCCAGTATTTTATCTTGTTATCTTCTGAGTTTATCGCTTTCTTATTTTAAGCCCATCACCCAGGAAAGCTTTGTTTCCATAGCACTAAATTTTCAGCCTTTAGGTAGTTGTATTATGTCTGCTTGATTGCTTAACAAAGATATTAGAACAAAAATGATATTGATTAGCGATCGCTTTTCGGTCTTGTAGCAAATTGGGGTAGTGCGATCGCAAAGTGTCGTAGAGAAGCAGCTTGTTGTCAGACAGTGATTGCCACTAAACAAGCTAATGTGACTGATGCACCTGTTAATATCCCTGATTTAAGCTTGGTATATTTTAACTAACTTAACCGCGATCGCTTGGAAAATGAACTAGATAATCCAATTTCCTCAAAGATACCAAGGCTATAGCTTGGTAATGCTTAAAACAACGTAATCATTGACAAGCTAAGTATATACGCAATACAATTATTGTAGTAGCACCTAACAATAGAGTAAATCAAAATAATTTTCCCAGAGAATAATAGACGAGCAATATTAAAGATAATTTGGATAAAACAAATGAACACCAAAATTATTGCTTTCTTGGGGATTATGGCAGCCTTTGCAAGCTTAGGAAGCCAGGTCTACGCACAATCACCAACATCAAGCTCAAATCCAGGACAATACAGATTAACTGGTGATTCTCTAGTTGGAATTGATAATAGAACAGCCCAAGATGACTTTAGAAGTTTTTTTGAGCAAACTAATCCAACAAGCATCTCCAACAATAATACAAGAGATAACAAAACTCCAATTAGAGTCCAGTTTAACGAATCATTATCATTCCCAGACACTTCTGTTTTCTTAGCGCCGGCTCAGTCTGGGAGTGAGAATGACGGATTGCAACTACAGTTGGATCTAGAGGGAGAGTAATCAGCTATAAAAGTTGATGCTGTAGTTTTGAGTCTAGATCCCTTATTTATTTTTGTTTTAGAGCCAATACATAAAGTATTGGCTCTTTTTCCCTGCCCCTTTCTTTCCTGTTTTTTGACTTGGCGGAAGACTTATCAATTACAAAGTAAACCAGTCTTGAATACCGCCACGGCTAAGAATAACTTCAGCGCGACCGATATCATCTTCTGAGCCTTCCACCATCACCAAGTAGCCACCGCGTGATAGCTGATCTTTATAAGCTTGAATTCTCTGTGCAGGAATCGCTAAACTACTCATTCCCCCAACCAAGCCACCAGCTGTTGCTCCTACAGCAGTACCGACAAGGGCTGTAGCTAAAGCGTTTGCTGCCACGCCTCCTGCTAGGATTGGCCCCAAACCAGGGATTGTAAAAGCCGTAATACCAGCTACTACGCCAACTAGACCTCCTAATGCACCTCCAGAGATTGTACCCGCTCTGGCGGCTTGATCGCCTTGATTTTCAACGTGACCTTGGTTACTGCCGACAGTCACGATCTCATCAGAGCTTGCATTCGGTCCCAGCACGGAAACTTTATCCATAGGAAAGCCTGCCGTTTTCAGTTCAATAAGTGCTTTTTGAGCATCTGAATCGTTAGGAAATACACCGATAGAGCGCTTTTGTTCAGGTAAAGTCATTATTTTGTACTGTATTGAAAGTTGAGTTGTTTTGTAACAGCAACCATTAGAAAAATTACGCCATTAACCAGGGTGAAACCGATGCTCCCATCCCAGGTTAGGCAGTTGTTCAGGCATGAGTACACTACGAGCTTGTGCCTGAGTCATTGGCTCAGATTCAGGTTTATATGGAAAGTAAGTTGTTGAAAACATAAAAATTTTTTGCAACATAACCTACACCACCAATGAAAATCAAAGCAATTTACAAGCTAGTATTGACTGCTAAATAAAAGCAATCAAGCCCGTTCCCAAATTTGCCCAATTTCACCTGGAAGTAATCCAGCAATTTCTTGGTTTCGTTCTGGAGGTAAAATTTCTTTCGTGGCTGAAAACACTGCCTCTGCAACCTCTTCTGGAGGTACACCCTCTGGTAAGGCGCCTTCTTGTTGTAGGCGCAGCATAAAGGTTTTTGGCTTAATATGTAGGTTTTGTACAGGGCTGATTCGACTGAAGAAAGCAACCATAACATTAGGATCTTGCCAAAGGTCTATTACTTCCCGCTCAGATTCAGGTGATCTTTCTTTGAGATCCTTTTCAATTTGATCACTTGTTTTATTTAACATCATGTCCCGCAAAATTCGGAACACTATATTTGTTGCCCGTTGAGCATCATTGATTGTTTGTAAACTACTCCGCTCTAATACTTTGTCAAGGAATGATTGCTGTTTTTGTGTTTGCCCTGTCAAAATATTTCGCTGCAATTTTAACAAGAATTTAGATCAGTTCAATCTGATTTGAACTCATCTGTAAGGTTCTTAATTAAATATTACGAACTGTAAAGAACGATCCATCAATCTTATGACAGAGTTGTTTGGGTTGATTTGCGGAGTTAACAGGTCTGCTGCAAATGTAGGTGAGCGCGATGGAGGTAGACAAATACTGAAGGCATTAAGCCAAAATGTAGATGAAAAAACTTGATTTTTCGTAGCTTATAATTCAATACAGTTCAGTTCAGCCTAAAAGTCATGTAAATTAGGTATTATCACCAAAAACTCAAATGGAATCTAGTCCATCTCAAAGAATTCTCCCTCATGTCTCCAAAAATACAGGCTAGTGGGATATTCAAGGCGATAGAGACAGCAATTCCAGCAGCGATGCAAATGCCGTCTTAGCTAAATGCGCCTTCCTTAGCCGCTAATTGTGCAATCATTTTGCAGTAGAATTAATCGTCTAGATAAGAGGAGGGCTTTTAGATGACTAAGGTCATCATTGTGCGCCACGGTCAAAGCGCTTATAACACCGAGCGGCGTATTCAGGGACGCACTGATGCGTCAACATTAACCGAAAAAGGTCGTAACGATGCCAGTAAAGTAGGCAAAGCCCTCAGCAATATTTTATTTAATGCGATTTATAGCAGTCCCCTGCAACGAGCGAAACACACAGCAGATATTATCCATAGTGAGTTAGCTACTCATCCTGAACAATCTGCTGTAATTCAAGTTTCTGATTTACTGCTAGAAATAGACCTCCCTTTATGGGAAGCACTGCTGACTGCTGAAGTTAAGCAAAAGTTTGCCGATGACTACCGCACTTGGCATCAACGCCCCGATGAACTGCGTATGCTGCTAAATGATGCAGAAGGAACAAGAGAACATTTTCCTGTTCTTGCTTTATACGAACAAGCACGGCAGTTTTGGCAAGAAACTTTGTCTCAACATCAAGGTGAAACCATTTTGATAGTGGGACATAACGGCATTAATCGCGCCCTAATTAGCACAGCCCTGGGAATTCCTGCAAGTCGCTACCATTCAATCCAGCAATCTAACTGTGGTATCACCGTACTAAATTTTGCTGGCGGATTGGGCGAACCAGTCCAGCTAGAATCGTTAAATCAGACGCAACACACTGGGGAAACTTTACCCTCATTGCGACCAGATCATCAAGGAATACGGTTGCTATTGGTGCGTCACGGTGAAACCGAATGGAATCGCCAAACCAGGTTTCAAGGGCAAATTGATGTCCCCCTCAACGACAACGGTAGACAACAGTCGCAAAAAGCAGGTGAATTTCTCAAAGAGGTAGCGATTGATTTTGCTGTAAGTAGCACAATGCTGCGCCCTAAAGAAACAGCAGAGATTATTTTAAAACAACATCCTAATGTAAAGTTAGACTTGCAAGCTGGTTTAAGAGAAATCAGCCACGGACTCTGGGAAGGAAAATTAGAAACAGAGATAGAGCAAGAGTTTCCCGGAGAGTTACAGCGTTGGCGGTTAGTACCAACCCAAGTGCAAATGCCTGAAGGGGAAAATTTGCAAGAGGTGTGGGAACGCAGTGTTGCAGCTTGGCAATCAATTGTGGAAGCCGCGGCAACTAATCAATTCAAAACTGTATTAGTAGTAGCTCACGACGCAACTAATAAAACCTTACTTTGTCACATTCTGGGTTTACCGCTAGAAAATTTCTGGAATTTTCGCCAGGGTAATGGCGCAGTCAGCGTTATCGATTACCCTGCTGGAATCAATGGTTTACCAGTATTGCAAGCGATGAACATCACCGCTCACTTCGGTGGAGGCGTATTAGATAAAACAGCAGCAGGGGCATTGTAAAAAAGTTAAAAGTGAGGAGTGAAAAATTAGGAATAAAGTTAGGAGTGAAAAATTATGAGTGATGAATAAAGTTAAAAATGATGAGCAAGGAACAAATAACTGATAACTCATAGCTCCTAACTCATAACTTATAACTCCTAACTCCTAACTTTATTCTTAACTCCTAACTAAAAAGTTTTATGACTGAACTGCTGCAAAAAGTACGGGTAATTGACCCAGTTTCTGAAATCGACGAACTCTTTGATGTGCTGATTGCTAATGGTTCTATCCAAGCAGTAGCTTCACACATTGCGGATATAAGTCCCGATACTCAAATCAGAGATTGTCAGGGATTAGTTCTTGGGCCTGGATTAGTGGATTTGTACAGTCACTCCGGTGAACCAGGATTTGAAGAACGGGAAACCCTGTTATCTCTGTTACAATCTGCTGCTGCTGGCGGCTTTACTAGAGTTAACATCTTACCCGATACATCCCCAGCTATTGATAATCCTGCACTTGTGGCACAGTTGCAGCAGAAGAGACACGGGGAGATAAAAGAGAGGGAAAAAATTAATTTAGCTCCCCCTGCCTCCTCTGCTCCCCCTATCTCTCCTCTCCCCCTACTTCATATCTGGGGCGCTATCACTCTAGATGTTGCTGGAAAGCAAATGACGGAATTTGCAGATTTAGCCTCTAGTGGAGTTGTTGGTTTTACCGATGGTAAGCCTTTTGAAAATTTGGCGCTGGTGCGGCGAGTATTAGAATATCTCCAGCCGTTGGGTAAACTAGTGGCATTTTGGCCTAGCGATCGCCAGTTATCAGCAAATGGTGTAATGAGAGAAGGGCCAGATGCTCTGCGTTTTGGTTTACCCCCAATACCCGCCAGCGCTGAAACTACTGCGATCGCAGCAATGCTTGAATTGGTTGCAGCCATCGGTACACCAGTCCATATTATGCGCGTCTCCACATCTCGCAGCGTGGAACTGATTGCTTCAGCTAAGACTGCTGGCTTACCCATCACCGCCAGCACCACCTGGATGCACCTTTTACTAGATACAAAAGCAGTTAAGAGTTATAACACTAGCTTGCATTTAGACCCGCCTTTAGGAAATCCCAGTGATGTGGCGGCGTTGCGTGCGGGGGTACGTGCAGGTGTCATAGATGCGATCGCTATTGACCACACACCCTACAGCTACGAAGAAAAAGTCCAAGCCTTTGCCGAAGCGCCTCCAGGAGCAATTGGTTTCGAGTTAGCATTACCCTTGCTGTGGCAATATCTCGTTGAAACTGAGGAATTTACAGCTTTAGAATTATGGCGGGCATTGAGTACCAATCCAGCAGAGTGTTTGGGGCAAAAAGTCAGTGCGATCGTACCTCATCAACCAGCAGAACTTACTTTATTTGATCCCCAGCAAACCTGGAAAGTCGAACGCAAAAATCTTTATACACTTTCACAAAATACACCTTGGTTAGGACAACAAGTGAAGGGCCATGTTGTGCAGACCTGGTGTTGAAAAATGCAAACCAGTCTGAGATGCATGAAATTTAATGAAGATACTAATGCATTGGTATTTTAAACTCAGCCTAACTTCAAATAATTAGACAATAGCTCGTGTAGCTTACCTAAAATCACTAAATACAAATGCTCTATTGATATAGATTGCTTGGGTCTTGTTTACTAAATTATACCTAATTTTTATTACTAGATTGTGTTATATTAACGCTTCAATAATTTTGATAACCTCGGAGATAACGTTACAAATAATACTACGATATCAATGGCGTGGCATCTCTCGCAAATACTGGAGCATATCGTAAAGATTTAGGCATCAAGCAGCGAGATTCTTGACTTTTATGTAGTGTTAAATACCTTTGTGTTCATCAGCACAAAAGTATTTAACATTAGCCTGTTTTAGAAGGTGGAATAACTCTCATAAACAACAGTATTACTTGTGAAAAAAATCAAGTTGGAGGGTAGAACTCTTGCCAGTAGCCAGTAATGATACCCCGATATCTATCTAGTACGCCACGGCGTAAATAGAGCAAGGATTAAAAATCGCTAAAAAGTAAAAAGCCAATTCTATAATCCTTTTGACTTCCGCCTTGCGGTACTAGCTTTATAGAAGTCAAACAACCTAGTTTTATATTTAGAGTGCAGCCAATTAAATCGAATAGAAAAGCTGCAATTAACGCTTGAATATTATTTTTTAAACGACCCGTTCAAGTGTTTAATTTTGGTACATTTTTGTCCCATTGATAACTTGAACAAGGTTAAGTTTATCCCCATCACGCTCAAACGATTTCATTACCAGTTTTTTGGCCACTCATTAGTTGCTATCACTTTGGCTAGCATCAAAAACATCATAAGTATTCCGATGTACCTTGATCAAAAGTTCCAGCAGTTTACAAACACAAAGTATAGCAATCACTTTCTATTAGCGATTAATACCCTGTTAGCTCTTGACTTATGACTCACTTTGGAATTATTTGCCCGCCCTATCCCGGACACCTGAATCCCCAAGCTGCGTTGGGAAGAGAACTTCAATCGCACGGTCATCGCGTCACCTTTTTACAAATTCCAGATTTGGAATCAAAGGTGCAATCGGAGGGGTTAAATTTCTATCCGATTGGTGAAGCGATCTATCAACCTGGCTCAATGGCTCAAACCTTTGCTCAGTTAGGAAAGTTAAGCGCTTTGAAGGCGTTGGATTACTCACTCGACTTCTGCCAACAAATGGTTGAAATTATTTGCCAAGATGCACCCAAAGCGATCGCAGCAAGAGGAATAGAAGTCTTACTGGTAGATCAACTCGAACCTGCTGGTGAAACGGTAGCAGAATATCTCAATCTCCCATTCATTTGCGTTTCTTGCGGACAGGTAATTCACCGCCGAGCCGATGTTCCTCCTTTTTTTACTCCCTGGAATTACCAGAATACCCATCTATCAAAAATCCGCAATCTCTTGGCTTATTACTTTTTAGATCGTAGTTGTCAACCGATTTTAAAAACAATTAATCGCTACCGCCAAGAGTGGAAGCTGTCTGATTATCACCACATCTACGCTTCTAATGCACGGCTTGCCCATATTAGTCAACAACCTGGCTTATTTGAGTTTCCCATTCCCAACCTGCCACCGCACTTGCATTATGTTGGCCCGTTGCGAAATGCTTCACCACAATTAGTTACATTTCCCTACGAGAAGTTGACTGGACAGCCGATGATTTACGCTTCTCTTGGAAGCGTGCAAAACACCAAAGAAGCAGTATTTCGTTGTATTGCTGCTGCTTGTGATGGGCTGGATGTACAATTAGTAATCGCTCATGGGGGTGGGATGAGTGAAGAAGCAGTGCGTTCACTTCCTGGTTCCCCTTTAGTTGTTGAGTATGCTCCGCAACCAGATATACTAGCGCACGCTAGTCTGACAATAACTCATGCAGGCATGAATACGACATTAGATTCACTTAGCTATGGCGTACCTGTAATAGCGATTCCGATCACCTTTGAGCAACCAGGAACTGCCGCGCGAATTCACTCCACTGGAGTAGGAGAAGTGATTTCTCTAGAAAAACTAAATATTTCCAACCTGCGAACGGCAATTAAGCGAGTGTTGACAGAAAATTCTTACAAAAACAATGCCCGCAGGATTCAGCAGTCAATTCAACTTTCAGGCGGCGTGAAACGGGCAGCAAATATCATTGAGCAAGTTACTCAATCCCAACGCTCTAAGGTTATAGAGATGGTATAAATTTCCTGATTTCGTTAATTCCAGCTTTTTGTTGAATTACCCAGCAAAAAATTGCTGATTCCTAGATTTGGAATTCTTCTTTAATAAGTTTAAAACTTTGAAAAAGTAGAGAGTGATAAAGTAGCGATCGCATTTTTTGAAGATACATATTTTCAGTTAAAATTTAACAGGCGTGCCATTCCACTCTGAGATGAATGGCACGCCTGTTAAGCATAATTAAAAGCTTCTGAAAGGTTTCAACCCTTTGGTAAGGGATAGACTTAGGAAGAAGCGATCGCAACTAGCATGGTAAATAAATTGGCTTAAAAACCAACAAACATATTCCCCTTTAAATGTTTTTTCTTACCATTTATCTAGTGGACTTAAATGTATGTGTTCAAAGTTAAGTATTTGCTGAACCTGCTAATACAGACACATTATTTAAGATAGGTTGGCGAGTTTTCAAATCAAATTTGTAGCCACGTGGTAATATATGAAGCTTTGCTCCACAAATTGCTAAAGCCTCATCCTTTAAAATTTCGCCCATATTGTCATATGTAGACTCTACATCGACAATTGTGACTGAACCTTCACCAATGATTTCAACTTGTCTATCACTAACTACCATCGCAGTATTTTCATCAATACCAAATCCTAAATCAGCAGGCTCTTGTATCAAAGCTGAAATTAAGCGTCCCAGACGTCCACGCTGTAAAAAATGTTGGTCAATTACTACTCCAGGTAGAAAGCCTAAACCTGGTCCCATATCTATAATTTCCATCCGAGGGTTAGTTTGAGAATCGCCTTCTACAATCATTTTATCTGGCATCACAGCTGCTCCTGCGCTTGTGCCTGCAATAACTGCCCCTTCAGCAAAACGCTTGTGAATAGCTGTGTCAAGTTCAGTATCTTTCAGAACGCTTGTGATCCGAGCTTGATCTCCTCCAGTAAAGAATATTCCTGTAGCTTTGCTGACAGCTTCTAATGCCGTAGAAGAAGATGCATCATCACGAGTTTCTGTATCAACAATACGAGCATCTTCAGCTCCTAACCGTTCAAATACTCTAATATAATTTTCTCCAACCTCTCTAGGTAGTTCTGTCGCTGCTGTCATAATTACTATTTTTGCCTTCGTACCCCCAGCACGTCGTACAAACTCGCGCAAGATTTCACAATCTTCCTTTTTATCTTCAGCGCCGCCAATAATTATGAGTTGTTTGCTAAGACTTTCCACAATAACGACTCCTAATATTAAGTTAATTTCTATTAACTATAATAATTAACGCTACACCATCAGTCTTTGGAGATATTGAGAGACATCTTTTAAGATGATTTTTTCAAGATTATTTAATTTAGAGTGAGTAGTCTAAAATCAAAAGCTATAGGCTGTTGTCTAATATAGACAAGTTGTGAAATTGTTAATCATGGAGTTAGTTCGCACTTTTTTGTAGATTAAAGGGTTTATAGGAATACGCTTTGATTTCTGTTCGCGCAGCGTAGCCATACATATTTGCATAGTCAGAGAGTAAGAAATAGGGAATAAGAAATCACTCTTTTGGAGTTCCCTTAATCCAAGAATTTTAAATTGTTAATTCACTTTCTTCAGATAGTGGCGAACTCCTTCACTCATTTGTTGGAAATTAGGTGTAATCTGTTTTCCTAATGAACTCTCAACGATGCGGGCGATCGCCACTGTTAACTGTTGTGGTGTACCCTTGATCTGTTGCGGGTCAATAATTAGTTCACCCCGGCTCTGGATTAGCGTTCCTTTATCATCTTCGAGAAAGTGATTTTTGCCTGTACAGTGAACTGCTTCACTAAAAACGTGGGTTTTGATCTGCCAACTAGTTGTATATTCAGAATTATTCCAAACAGAATCTTCTGTCCAATTGAGCAAATCTTCGCTTAAAAAAGCACGCGCTAGTGCTGGAAGATTGGCACCACCATACCAATCATGGACTAGGTACAAAAGTCCGTTTTGCTCTTGGCTTGATTTGAACTTAATTTGTCTGACTTTTGACATATACAGCACAAGTTCCGTTAGCTTATCTCGATAAGTGGCATAAACTAAAGGACGAGGAAAGGGGATATGAGCTTCGATGCAAATCAACATGGAAATTCGTGCGGTAACGCACGTTGCTAGCACAAAAGGTTATTTAGGTTCTAGTCAAGGAAGCTTTCAGTTATTTCTATCAGAGTAGATAGTTACCGCTTTATTCCTAAGAAGTGCGGAATGTGGGTTGAAAATTATTCTTGTGGCGATCGCACTGCTACACTATCACATGGTGTTGAAGGCCATCTCACGGTCAAAATAGTACAGTCGGACTGAGCAACCCAACAATGTGGTACACCCGCATACCACAACACATAATCACCCTCACGAGATAGAATCATCTCTCTATCCTCAAACTGAAGGCAAAATTGGCCATTAATCAAGATGGAAAGAGTAGCGGCTGTATTGTTTACTCCCCACTCGTTTCTACAGTCTCCCGCTTTATGGACACCCCACTTTATTTCCAGCGCTGTGGTTGAGCGAGGATCATCATCTGGAGTGATGAAGTAACCCATAAACCAGCCCCAGCGATTTGCACCTTCGCTTGCAGCATTCCCAAAAATAACTTTAGGCTGCATCACTCACCTCAAAAGAAGGAAGTGAACTATTTACGCTTACCATAATCTCAATTGACAACAATACCCGGTTATATTGTTGTAGAGAGTCGGGTATTAGTTGCTCTAGATGAGAAATGCGTAGGCATAGCCTTTCGTAGACATAGCTGATCACCTTGTTGAAGACTTCTTCATTCATAACTAATTAAAATAGATAAACACAGATGATTAATTATCAAAATTATTTGCATCCATCCGCGTCCATCTACGGTTTTAGATTAAGGTGAGTTCAACCAAATTCTACGTCCCAAGGCTAGGGTATACACACAAGTCCTAAAATCCTCTAGCCAAATTTTTTCAGACTGAAACTGTCACACACACCTATATCCCGTCCCTAAAAGTGGATGGGATATAGGTGAGTGTTGACTGTTAACAATTAACAGTTAACTGCTAACTTACTCTTGACTGGGAGCAGCAGGTTGCGATTGAGGTTGTTGACGTAAACCGCGCAAAGATTCCCGCAACTTGTTCTGACTAGCGTTGTCTGGCCGCCGCCGACGACGCCGATTTGCGGTTGGTTGGGGCTTTTGTAATGAATCGGTAACCGTTTGCTCACGCCGGATGCGGCGTAAAGACTCTCTTGCACTTCCTTGAGTGGGAGTTGTCCTAACTCTAGATGATGAGTTTCTAGGAGTACTTTCTGCTCTTTGAGGTTCCAACCGTCTACTAAATCCAGATATTGCTGGTTTTGTGGCTGTAGCTTGATTAGATGCAGGTATCATCTCTCTGCGCCTACGTCTTGGAGTTTCCTGTGTAGAGTTGGCAGCCGTTGTCTGCCGAGTTCTTTCTTCTGCTTCTCTTTGTGCTTGCCGTTCTTGAACTTGGCGCGATCGCCGTGAACCTTTTATGGCAAATTCAGTTGCTATAGATACTCCTTGTCTACCACCTTCTGTGGGTTTTAATTTCCAGTCACGCGCTTGTCTCAATTGAGCTTCATCCAATTCACGGTTTCCACTGGATCTGGTTAGCCGCACATTAGTAACATTGCCTTGTGCATCACTATCTACAGCTACTTCCACTCTGCCTTCAACTCCCCGCCGTCTTGCTGCCTCTGGATATTTGGCATTACATTCGCGGCAAGCTGCACGACCATTACCTGAACTGTTAATTTTTGGAGGTGTAGGCGCTGTTGCTACTGTGGGACGGTTTCCTGTGCCGCTACCAATGCCGCTACCTGTACCACTACCAATTCCACTGCCAGTGCCACTACCAATTCCACTGCCAGTACCGCTACCAATGCCAGTGCCAGTACCACTGCCAATGCCACCACCAGTGCCAGTGCCAGTACCTCCGCCAGTGCCAGTACCACTGCTTGTACCTACAGCGATACCACTACCTGAGCCTAAACCAACACCAGAGCCGCCACCGCCGCCACCACCTTGAGGAGCAATAGTTGTTACAGGGACGAATGGCTTGGGAGCAATTTGCGTATTTGTTGGCTGTGGGTTTTGAGTAGTTTGTTTTGGTTGTTCAACTGGCTGAATTTGAGTAGTTTGTTTTGGTTGTTCAACTGGCTGTGGGTTTTGAGTAGTTTGTTTTGGTTGTTCAACTGGCTGAATTTTTGGTTTTTCAATAAATTCTTGTACTGGTTTTTGTACTGGTGAAGTTTCTATAGACTGTTTCTGAATAACTTCTGGTAATTTTTTGGGTTCTTCTGGAATTTTTTCGAGCGGTTTTTCTGGTTCCGCAGTCGGAGAATCCACGATCGCTAACTCTATTGGTTCTTCTTCTGCCGTAGGGACTCTCGTCAAATAATTACTTATGCCTGAGGACAGTAGGCCGATATGCAGCGCCAGTGAACCTATCAGACTGTAAGTCAGAAAAGACTTGAGAGCCTCAACTTCTTTGGAACGTTGCTCGACATTAATGCCAGAAAAGCTCATAGCTATTGCTACCCATTCTCACTAACTTAGCTATCTTAGAATGCAAGGTTACAAATATCAAGTAAAAAATTAAAATTACTTGGGATAGCGTTACGGAACCCTGCACTAGCAAAAACATCTTTTCAAACCACCAATATCATGGCTTTTGGACAAAGTTAATTTTTGTTTCAATTCAATTAAATTATTTTATGTAAAACAAACGGATAAGTAAATAAAAGTCATGAACATTACATTTGAAAAATTTATCATTATATCTTATATTTTATTGAGAAAAAGTTTCAGCTTTTATCTAGATTCTGGTAGTCTGATTTTGTATTGTGGACGACGTTATAGAGGCACTACATGGGAATTCAGAATTTGTTTGCAGCAGGCGGTGTGGTCATGTGGCCCCTGTTGGCGTTTTCGGTATTGGGTGTGGCACTGATCTTCGAGCGGATCAGGTTTTGGGTAAGGATCAATAAGCGTCAAAACCGGGTGGTGCGAGATGTTTTGAATCTCTACCGTCTCGATAATGTTGTCGGTGCAATGGATAAACTTCAGAAAAACGCAGACTTGCCACTCGCCCGGATTTTTCTGGCGGCTTTAGAATTAGAGGAGCCAAATCCAGAGGAATTTCGTTTAGCGTTAGAAAGCGAATCGCAGGCTGAGATACCTGTGTTAAAACGTTTCCAAAACCTTTTCGACACAATCATTAGTCTGGCACCACTGTTAGGTCTTCTCGGCACAGTATTAGGATTGATAACCTCCTTTGCTTCGCTAAATCTTGGTGACGTGGGAGGTAGCAGAACGGCAAGTGTTACAGCTGGGATTAGTGAAGCCCTAGTATCAACAGCAGCAGGATTGATAGTTGCTATATTCATACTCTTGTTTTCCAATACCTTCCGGGGACTGTACCAGCGGCAAATCGCCCTAATTCAGGAGTATGGGGGACAGCTAGAATTACTTTACCGCCGTCGCTATGAACGAGGAGAAAAAACGTATGCGTCTACAAGATGAACCAGATATCCCAGCACAGATTAATATTGTGCCGATGATTGACGTGATATTTGCGATTTTGACATTTTTTATCATGTCAACTCTGTTTTTAACACGCTCAGAAGGTTTGCCAGTAAATTTACCGAAGGCAGCCACAGCAAAACAACAACAAGTTCCCTCTAGAGTTACGATCACGGTAGATGAACAAGGAGTAGTAAGCTTAAACCGCAAACCAACCACTGTTGATGATTTAACAGCACAAGTGCGGACTTTAGTTGGTTCTAATCCAGAAGTGTTGGTGATTATTAATGCTGATGAAAAAGTTGGTCACGGGAAGGTAGTGGCTGTGATGGATCGGGTACGTCAAGTTGAAGGGGCAAAATTAGCGATCGCTACCCAAAAATAAACAGTAGAAATATTGTATATCAGAAGTTCAGAGAGTCAGGAAAATTCTATATTCTGGCTCCTAACTCCTTTATGCGTGATAACTACTACCAGATGCGCTTACACATCTGCAATTCTTGAGACATAAGTTTAAATAATAACTCTTGGTGAGAATGCATAAAAAAGTGGTCACCGTTGAACTCATGTAATGAGAAAGTAGTGATCGTCTGTTCTCGCCATGCTTGCAAAGCTTCATGACTAACTTCTTGGTCTTGCAAACCACCAAAAATAGTAATAGGACACTCCAGTGGCTGTTTTTGAGTGTAAATATAAGTTTCTAGAACTGCAAAATCTGCCCGCAAAATGGGGAGGAACATCTGCATCAGTTCCGGGTTTTCCAAAACTGCTTTAGGTGTACCGTTAAGACTGCGTAGCTCGTCCTGCAAATCAGAGTCTGATAGGGCATGGAGAGGTGCTTTGATAAGTGGCAATTGTGGGGCGCTACGAGCAGAGATAAAGAGGTGAAAGGGAGTAAGACGATACTGAGAGCGAAGTAGACGGGTCAACTCGAAGCTAACTAATCCGCCCATACTGTGACCGAAAAAGGCGAATGGTTTGTCTAAATATGGTAACAAAACTGGAGCGATCGCTTCAATAAGAGGTTCTAATCGCGTCAAAGGTGGTGACTTAATCTGCCTTCCCCGTCCCGGATATTCCACAGCACAGACTTCGACATTACTAGGTAGATTATTAGGCCAAGTACGAAAAATTGCCGCGCTACCACCAGCGTAGGGGAAGCAGAATAAACGCAAGTTTGCTTGAGGATTAGGTTGGGGACAGATAACCCAGGAATTGAAGCTTGGCGTAGTTGTCATGATAGAGCTTAGAATTAGAGAACACAACTCTGGTTTAATTTTTAATCATAATCTTATGACAGGAATGGAACCTTGGGCGATATCAGCAGTTAGTGGTGAGTCTGAAAAAGCGATGCCTTGTACAAGGGACTTCCAACTAAAAAAATATTCCATTGCGACTGTTAACTGTTAACAGTCAACGACCTCAAGTGGAATAATTTATTTTTTGGAGTTCCCTAAAAGTACCTTGCCCTTTATTTGAATGTTTACGGCATATTGCTGTTTATGCTGCGTAATTGGATAAAGTCGAGCTAAGGGGATTAAGTTTTTCGTGGCTTTTTTCAGATGACCAAATAATTATTAATTATTCGGTCAATCCAAAGATTCCATTAAGTCAATACACTTGTGCATCTGCTGGCGCATGGTTTCCCTATCAGCATGAAACCTTCGCCCATGACCTGGTAACACCCACTCAAAAGAGTAATTAGCCAGGTTACGCATTGATTTAATTTGTTCTGACCAAGAATACCAGCAGGCACTGTGGAATGCAGCTAGTTGGTGGAAGCTTTCTGACCAAGCAAGATGATCACCAGTGAAGAGAAACTTATTTTTATAAAGTAGAACCGTTTGTCCTTTGGTGTGACCGGGAACTGGGATAATTAATAAATCTGGAGTCAAAGTAAATGCTTCTGAACCAGTTAGCTGTATTTCTACATTGCGAGTATCCGCAGTAATATCGTCAGTATGAAGGATGCGATCGCACTGAAAATGCTCGGCAAACTTTTGATGATCTGCCACATCATCCTTATGAGTTAGATACATATAACGAATTGGCCCCATTTCTTCTAAACGCTTGACTAAAGGCGGCGTAAAACGGGGAGAATCCACCAAAATATTACCTTCTGAAAGCTGAATTAAATAGCTAGCAGCACCATAAGATTTTTCAGAATGATAGCCGCAGTGGTAAATATTTTCTGTTACTAATATTGGGAAACTTTGTTGAACAGCTTTGATATCTTTTGGCTTTTCAACTGTGCCAATGGAACTAGTAGGACAAGCTAAAAGTGCTTGCAGTGCGGCTAATCTTTCTACCTCATTGGTTGGTTGATGATAAACAGCCGATTGATCATCAACATCATAAAATACTTCAGGAGCCATCCAGCGACAGGTATCACAATCAATACAGGTAGTATCTACATAAAAATCGCCGTTGACATTTTGGGGACGACGCTGATTTAAATGAGCCATATTAATCCTTTTGCTTCCAGGCGCTTACTGGGGAGCGATAAACCTTATACCACTACGCTAGCAAAAGTAACTTGAGACTGTAGCCGCCACTAGAAGTAAGTTAGCCCCTGGTGCGATCGCACGAGAGATTATTGTCTTATGAGTGATCGCGCATATAATTTATAACGCTTCCCATTCATCTCTGCTTATATTAGCTTGACGCAATATTCTATTTAGTAGGCTTGGGCTGATGTCTCCCTGATGCGGATTGGGAATTGTCAGCTTTAATTCACCTTTGACCATGTATTGATGCTTACCACCTGGGTAAGGGCCATCAAAACCTGCATCTTTCAGATAACGAATCAAATCCCGCCGATTAATCGATCCAAAGGGTGGCATTAGGCGACCTCTTTGGTGAAATTCAGGTCAACACCATCAAGTATCGGTAGAGTATGACCCAAACGCAATCCTAAAATAATCCATCCTTCAAGAGCATCTTGTAAATCTTCCCGGCAGCCTTCTAGTGTTGGAGCGTTTGCCCAAACTCCTTGACATTCTGGAATTTCGCTATAAAAAGTTCCATCCTCAAGCAACTCGTAGGTTGCTTTGTGCAATGCTGCACGAATGTAATTTGTCAACATTTAGCTTTTTTATCGATTTGCCTATGACTGAAATTTTACTTTTAATCGCAAATCAGCAAAACTCAAATTATTGTATATTTTTTAATTTCCAAAAATGCGATCGCGCCCCTTTACCAAACGCGATCGCTAAATTTTCCATCCCCTAAGCTATAAAATGCAGCTGATTGATCGCTGCATTAATTAGATTATGGGTAACGGGAAGACTATCAACTACCATCCCCAGACACAACAGCATCATGTAGGAGATGGAAAAGAGAAACAACTCTTTAGCTACAGCGCGATCCTCTGGATTTTGCAATAAACGCCAAGATTTGTGGATAAATAATCCTCCCAGAATTACAGCGATCGCAGCATAAAGAATTCCACTTGCGCCCAAGGGATAAACCAATAACACGGTTGCAAATACTGTTACCAGCGTATAGTACCAAATCTGCTTTACAGTTGCCGTAGTACCTTCAATCACAGGTAACATTGGTATCCCCACCTTTGCGTAGTCATCTTTAATCATCAGAGCTAGCGCCCAGAAATGGGGTGGTGTCCATAAAAAGACGATGGCAAAAATCAGCCATGCTGACCAGCTTAATGTGCCTGTGACAGCAGCCCAACCCACTAAAGCCGGAATTGCCCCAGCCGCACCACCAACAACGATATTCTGAGGGGTGTGGCGTTTCAACCAGTGGGTATAAACCAAAATATAAAAGACGATGCCAGAGAAGGCTAGCAGTGCGGCTAACAGGTTGGCAAATACTGCCAAGAGTGTAAAGGAAATCGTTGCCAGTGCGATCGCAAAAATTAGAGCATCGCGTGGCTGCACCTTACCCGAAGGCATCGGACGATGGCGCGTCCGCTCCATGTCATAATCAATATCCCGGTCATAGATACAGTTAATCGTTTGGGCGCTTGCAGCAGCCAAAGTGCCACCAGTGAGAGTTACTAGCAACAGCAATGGGTCTACTTCTCCCTTAGCAGCAATCCACATACTCCCAGCTGTGGTAATCAAAAGCAACGGAATAATCCGAGGCTTCGTTAGCTGGTAATAACTTTGAACTACCTGTAGAAATGTTTGGTGGTGGCGAGAGACATTAGTCTCAATCATTTTGGCTCTGGTTCCTTATTTTTCAACAACTTATATGCAGCCCCCGCTCAAGGTGGCTCTTTCAGGCAAATGAAACACAGATTTTCTGCACCTGCGTGGGTCGCAATACTCGCCGTTGCGGCCATAATTTAGTGCTGAGTAGGAGAGACACGATTAATCGCGTCTGTACAGGAGTTAGGAGCTAGAAATTTTTCCTTCCGTTACTCCCCCTGTTCCCTCACTCCATACTCAGC
This sequence comes from Nostoc desertorum CM1-VF14, assembly GCA_019359245.1. Lineage (GTDB taxonomy): Bacteria > Cyanobacteriota > Cyanobacteriia > Cyanobacteriales > Nostocaceae > Nostoc > Nostoc desertorum. The sequence goes on from JAHHHR010000001.1 coordinate 326,941, forward strand.
AGTCATTGCTCAACACTGTGATGTTGCGGCTAGTAGCCCAGTCACGTAGTGCGAGAACTGTGAAAACCACCAAAGTACCCAGCAAAGCTGCTCCTATAGCTTGGTGAGAGACGGTGAGAGGCTCAACTTGGAGGTGTAATTTGAAAGTGGCGAATCCCAACAAGATTTGTAAGGTTAACAACCCACCAGCCATATTTGCCAGTCGCCGCAAGGCTGGATGTAGTGCTGGTGTACGCCAACAGATAAATACCATTGCCAAAGTTGCCACTGTTGGCGGCACCAAACCAGCAATATGGCTGTACATTACAGTACAAAGTTGAGAACCGCCGAGGCATTGGTGTAGCGCCCAGCGAGAACCTACCAAAGCACCTAGCAAACTTTGCAGGTAAACCAGAACAGCAGCAGTTAAACCGACCCAAGGCAACTTACCAACAGTTCCATTTCCCTGATAGGGCGTGAGCGCTGTGCCGATAATCAGGAGGGTGCTAAAAAACAACAGTGCCGTTCCTAAATGAGCGGTAACAATATCAAACCGCAACAGTTCGGTGACGGTGAGTCCTCCTAAAATGCCTTGGAAGACGATTAGAAACAGGGCAAATGTGGATGCCCAAGGCAGCCAAGAGGGTAAGACACGACGATGCCACCAGGACAAGCCGAAAAGTGCGATCGCGCTTACACCAATTAAAGCTGCATCCAATCTGTGAAACCACTCCAAAAACACCTGGAGATTCATTTGCTTGGCTGGCACCAGTTCGCCATAGCATAAGGGCCAGTCTGGGCAAGCAAGTCCAGCATTCATCACGCGGGTGGCGCTGCCTATTGCCATCAAAATTAAGGTGGCTATGCATATTTTCCACACCAAGCGACGAATCATTTCCTTGGGCTTTTGCTGCTGAAGCGCCGCTTCATTTTGTTGTTGTAGGACAAATTCGCTCATGAATGATACCTTCTGCCCGCTCTTGGTGGCTCTCTTAAAATTTTCAATTTTCTTTTAGCGTCCTATCTTCACCCTAGCGTATAGGCTAAAGGTTTAGAGATTAGCACTCACTTATACTTTGAATCACTCCAGAAAGGTTTTGCCTGAAGCTTTAGGTATTTTTCAAGATGTGAAAAATTGATTAATCGCAATTAATTTAAGCATTCTAAATTTTTTCTTAAATTTTTCCACTGATTTACATCTACTTTTGGCAGTATCTAATAGTCACCTTGTACCCAAAATTAGTAAAATAGTTAAAAAACTTAATAAAAAATTCAGACCTTTGGATTCTATGCCTTCCAGCCTAGACTACCTTAGTAAGTGAGCAGCTTTAAAATAACGTAGTAAATTCAATTAAGTAAGCCGTGAAGATTCCAAGTTCAATCTGGACATTACTGATTGGCATCGTGCTAACACTAGTCAGCCTTTGGTACGGTCAAAATCACGGTCTGTTGCCAGCAGCAGCCACGGATGAAGCCGAATTAGTTGATGGTCTGTTCAACGCGATGATGGTCATTTCTACAGGTATATTCCTACTCGTAGAAGGTATTGTAATTTACTCTGCATTTAAATACCGTCGGCGTGCAGGTGACAATGAAGACGGCCCACCAGTTGAGGGCAATGTACCTCTAGAAATTCTCTGGACGGCGATCCCAGCAATTATCGTTATCGGTATTTCTGTTTACAGCTTTGATGTCTACAACGAAATCGGTGGCTTTGATCCCCATGCTATTCATGAAGCGCCGATGATGAATCAGGAGTCAATGGCAATGCCTGGGAGTGCTATGGCGGCAACTTTAAACGATACTCCTCCTAGCACCGAACCCAATCTCAATCAAGAAAAATCTGATGAGGCAATGCAAGACCCAGCTACCGCAGAAGTCCGCAATGCTGATCAAATTCCCCAACTGCGGAATGCCCCAGGTGTTGGTAGTGTTGCTCCGACAATTGGGGGAACTCCTGATAAAGCAGGCAAACCACCAGAATTGCGGGTCAACGTCACAGGTCTACAATATGCCTGGATTTTCACCTATCCTGAAACTGGTATAACTACAGGTGAAATGCATGTTCCCATCGGGCGAGAAGTGCAAATCAATATGACAGCCAATGATGTCATCCATGCCTTCTGGGTGCCAGAGTTCCGCCTGAAACAAGATGCGATCCCTGGTAGACAAAGCGAGATCCGCTTCACCCCCAAAAAAGCAGGCGATTATGACCTGCTCTGTGCAGAACTTTGTGGGCCATATCACGGAGCGATGAAAGCATCAGTAGTCGTTGAGACACAAGAAGCCTTTGACAAATGGGTGCAAGAGCAGCTAGTTGCCAGCAAAGAAACACTAAATCAAGCCGTTGCTGTTAACCCTGCGGATTTATCCCCAAATGAATTTCTCGCCCCTTACACCAAGGATATGGGAATTCAGCCAGAAATCCTCCATCAAGTTCACCATTAGTCATTGGTCATTGGTGATTAGTCATTAGTCATTGGTCTAAATAAATGACAAATGACAAAGGACAACTGACAAAGGACAAATGACAAAAGATAACTAACGACTATGACCCAAGCTCAAGTCCAAGAAACTGCCAACGCCCCTGCTCTTGTTGACGAGCCAGGGATCAGAAAATGGCAAGACTACTTTAGTTTCAACACCGACCATAAGGTGATTGGGATTCAATACCTAGTCACTACGTTCATTTTTTACTGTATCGGTGGGGTGATGGCTGACTTGGTTCGTACAGAACTGCGAACCCCAGAAGTTGATTTCGTCACCCCTGAAGTCTACAACAGCTTATTTACGCTGCACGCCACGATCATGATTTTCTTGTGGATCGTGCCAGCTGGTGCGGGTTTTGCTAACTTCCTTATTCCCTTGATGATTGGGGCAAAGGATATGGCATTCCCACGCTTGAATGCTGTTGCCTTTTGGATGATTCCCCCTGCGGGTATATTGTTGATCGCTAGTTTAGTGGTAGGCGATGCACCGGATGCAGGTTGGACTTCCTACCCTCCCCTGAGCTTGGTAACAGGTCAAGTAGGTGAGGGAATTTGGATTATGAGCGTCCTCTTACTAGGTACGTCATCGATTCTAGGGGCAATCAACTTCCTCGTCACATTGCTCAAGATGCGTATCCCTGGTATGGGGGTTCATCAAATGCCCTTGTTCTGCTGGTCAATGTTTGCTACCTCAGCACTGACTCTGGTATCTACACCAGTGCTAGCAGCTGGTCTAATTCTGCTGGCTTTTGACTTATTGGCAGGAACGACATTTTTTAACCCAACTGGCGGTGGCGACCCAGTTGTGTACCAGCACATGTTCTGGTTTTACTCCCACCCAGCGGTTTACATCATGATTTTGCCCTTCTTTGGGGCAATTTCGGAAATTATCCCGGTGCATTCCCGTAAGCCGCTTTTTGGCTATAAAGCGATCGCCTACTCATCTCTGGCTATCAGCTTTTTAGGGCTAATCGTCTGGGCACACCACATGTTTACCAGTGGTATTCCTGGTTGGTTGCGGATGTTCTTTATGATCACCACCATGATCATTGCCGTACCTACGGGAATTAAAATTTTCAGTTGGTTAGCAACCATGTGGGGTGGGAAAATCCAACTGAATACTGCCATGCTGTTCGCAATGGGCTTTGTTGGCACCTTTGTGATTGGCGGGATTAGTGGCGTGATGTTGGCGGCAGTGCCGTTTGATATTCACGTTCACGACACCTATTTTGTAGTAGCGCACTTGCACTACGTCCTGTTTGGTGGTAGTGTTCTCGGCATTTATGCGGCGATCTACCATTGGTTCCCGAAAATGACGGGACGGATGCTGAACCAATTTTGGGGTAAGGTTCACTTTACTTTGACAATTGTTGGTCTCAACATGGCCTTCTTACCTATGCATAAGCTGGGACTCATGGGCATGAGGCGTCGCATTGCCGTATATGACCCCAAATTTACCCTTCTCAACGAGATTTGCACCTATGGCGCTTACATACTAGCAGTTTCGACATTCCCTTTCATTATCAATGCGGTTTGGAGTTGGTTATACGGCGAGAAAGCTGGTAATAATCCTTGGAGAGCATTGACCTTAGAGTGGATGACAACCTCGCCACCTGCGATCGAGAATTTTGATCAAACTCCAGTACTAGCTACAGGCCCCTACGACTACGGCTTAGAAAAGGCTGACGAAGGTGTACCCTTATCTGATCCCGATCCAGTCTTGTCTGGCGGCCCAAACTCAGTATTAAGAGCAAAACCCGATCCAGCCGTTGCTGCTAATCCCGAAGATCGTAAATAAACAGGTTCTGGGGCATTGGATATTGGGCATGGGGCATTGTTTCTTTCCGCCTTGCTCCATTCCCCATTCCCCATTCCCCATTCCCCATTCCCCAATTTATCTTTTAAAAATTCATGCAAAGTCAAACTATTGACCCAGCTAAAACCGAACTAAATCATCACCATGAAGCGGAAGCGTCCGTCGGTCATCATGAAGAACATCCAGACCATCGTCTGTTTGGGCTAATTGTCTTCCTGGTTGCTGAAGGGATGATTTTCCTGGGGCTGTTTGGAGCCTATCTGGCTTTCCGTGCTACGTTACCTGCATGGCCGCCAGCAGGGACTCCAGAATTAGAACTATTGTTACCTGGAGTGAACACCATCAATCTGATTTCTAGTAGTTTTGTCATGCACAATGCCGACACTGCTATCAAAAAGAACGATACCCGGGGGGCACAAATCTGGTTAGCAATTACGGCGGCGATGGGTGCTATTTTCTTGGTAGGTCAAGTATATGAATATACCCATTTAGAATTTGGCTTAACTACCAATTTATTTGCTAGTGCATTTTACGTTTTGACTGGTTTCCACGGATTGCACGTTACCCTCGGCGTTTTAGCAATTGTTGCTGTGTTATGGCGATCACGCGTTCCTGGTCACTACAGTAACGAAAAACACTTTGGCATTGAAGCAGCCGAAATTTACTGGCACTTCGTTGACGTGATTTGGATTATTTTGTTCTGCTTACTGTATCTACTGTGAGTATTAATTATTTAGTTGTTCATTCCACGCGGACGACCTAATAAGCCCCCACTAGGGGGCTTTTTTCATTAATAGAATGCTGCTGTTGCAGTTAGTTGTTCGGATGTCGCATTATTTTATCTATCGGCTGGCAGCAAAATCTAAATTAGGACTGTTTCTAGAAGGCTAGATATCTGGGAAGTTATCTAAAACGTTTTTTATTTTTTATAAAACAGTTTTATCCTTTACTTAGCAAGAGCTACAGATAATATATTAAAATCAGCTTAGAATTTTTCAATTATAAATTCTTTTTTGCTAAATGCAACTGAGTTAACATAAGTGATAAAGCCACGAGTAAAAGGTAGGAAAGGTCGGAAAAGTTGGATGTTTCTTATAAACTATTCAATAAACTTTAATGGGTGAGAAGTTACTCCTATTTACCTAAAAATTTATCACTCGTTATTCGCCCCAAAGGCTTACTTACTCTTTTTTCTTTTGTCGAACTTACATTTAGATATGACAAGGCGATTACGTTTAATAATGAACGCTGTGAAGAGACTTATGTCTTTAAATGCCACTGTTCAAGGTTTTGTCAGCAATCAGACCCAATATTTAAAAGAAATTCCCCGACTCCTGAAATTTGTCTTCTACCCACAGTTGTAAATACTGTGGGTTAGTGTAAAATTTACATAAGTGATACAATTTATTTAACTATTCCAGAAATAAATTTTTATATTAAGATACCAATATAAAGTATGAAATAAACCAGTTAAGCGGCTAACTATAAAACGGCTTAAAAGCATAGGTCGCCTGAGAAGCTAACTGCTTCAAATACCAACAAACCTAGCCGCAGGTATTCATAATGCCACCCAAGCTCTGAATGCTCAGTAAATTGACAAGTAGTATATGCCACATGAGCCAGAACCCTCTAGTTAGAAAAAAACTCAGGAGTCGCTTTGAGACTGTAAAGCTGCTGGAAAGTGGATCATCTAGTAATACTTACTTGTTAAGAGGTTCTATACGTAAAAAACATCCACACTCTCTCGCTAGAAAAACACTTCGGAATCGATTTGAAATTGTCAAACACTTAGGAAGCGGAGGATCTGGTGATACCTACTTAGCCATAGACCTAGATTTACCAGGACGACCTCATTGTGTTGTCAAACATTTCCAACCAAAAGATTCCAATCCTGCCATTTTACCCATAGCTAAAAGTCTATTTGATCGGGAAGCGGAAGTTTTATACCAGCTAGGCAACGACCATGACCAAATTCCTAGACTATTTGCCCATTTTAATGAAGATGGGGATTTCTATTTAGTCCAGGAGTTTATTGATGGTCATGCATTAGCTCAAGAAATTGTACCCGGCCAGCGTCTTAGCGAGAATGCAGTCTTAAATTTATTAAAAGAAATCCTGGAAGTACTGTCCTTTGTCCACCAAAATAACATTATTCACCGGGATATTAAGCCCCAAAATCTAATGCGTCGGCACTCAGATCAGAAGATTGTGCTAATTGACTTTGGGAGTATTAAGAAAATTGGTGCTTTAGGAGCAGGCTTAACAATTGCTGTTGGGACTCCTGGCTATATGCCAAGCGAACAGGCTAAGGGAAAGCCAAGACTTTGCAGCGATATCTATGCATTAGGGATAATTGGCATTCAAGCTTTGACAGGTTTAATACCTGAGCAACTACAAGAAGATCCCAATACTGGAGAAGTTCTCTGGCGCGATCAGGCACAGGTCAGTAATGTTCTTGCAGATATTTTAGATACAATGGTTCGCGATCGCTTTAGCCAGCGTTACCAATCTGCCTCAGAAGCTTTGCAAGCGCTTAATTCTAATTTAGTCTTGTCAAAATCCTCAGAAGATGATGTTATAAAGCAAAACGTTGACAATACTTATTCGCTAACTTATAAAAACTTTATTTTGCTGCTAGGAATAGGGCTTGGTGTTACCACTAGTTTAATGGTATTAGTTTTAATTTATACACTTGTTAATACAGGTACATCGCCTCCAAACCAACCAACTCAATTAAATAATTTTATACAAAAATTGCTTGAGCCACAGTTGGCTAATGTTAATGTCAATGGCCTAGTACGTTACGGCGTAAATAGAGCAACCATTGAAAATCCTTAAAGAGCTTATTCCATAATACTTTTGGCTTTTGACTTCTGCCTTGCGGTATTAGTAGCTAAATCAGCAGATCACAGAAGAATCAATAAGAGCAATTCCACCATTGCAAAGGCTACCAAAGAGCAAATTTATCCTTACTACATCAGGAAGAATTAATCATCTACCAGCAATCACATAAAATTCACGATTAACTGGTTTATTCCAGATTTGCTCTTAACCTCAATATTTATAGATTCCTGTAGGATAAATAGAATAAACAAGATTTAAAGATATGGACAATACAAATCAAAGAAAAGCTTTAATTAACGGTGAAATTGCCCTCTTTCTTAGAGGTTTGATTATTGGTAAAGTACTGACACTTATGGTTATTGGCGGACTGCTTTGGTGGTTACTAAAGCCGAATTTAGCTGCCCGTAACAGCGTTAGTTCCTCTAATCAAAATTTCAATAGCCTCTCTAGTACTGCATCAACTTTTAAGACAGTTACTAATGTCCCTACTGCCTCATTTAACTACGGAGGTAGTACAGCCTGGGCATCTATCCGGCAATTGGTAGATTCTCAGATCCAGAGCGATCGCCCAGAACTACAATTACGTTATGTAGGCCCTGTTAATGGTAGCCCTGGTTCTAGCTCCGGCATTCGGATGTTGCTTGATGGGAAACTAGATTTTGCTCAGTCCTCTCGTCCCCTTACAGATGAAGAACAAGCTATTGCAAAAGAGCGAGGCTTCACCCTTGAGCAACGTCAGGTGGGTAGGGATGCGATAGCAGTGGTAGTCAACCCATCACTCAATCTGCCTGGTTTAACTGTTGATCAATTACAGCAGATTTATTTGGGGAAAATTACTAATTGGAATCAAGTAGGTGGGCCAAACCTACCTATCACACCTTTATCTCAACGACCAGAAGACGCAGATACAGTAATATTCTCTAGCAACAGCGACTTGAAGGGGCAAGCACTTAGCTCTAATGTACAGTATGTCTACTCTACTACAGAGGCAGTGCGGCAACTCAGTAAAACCCCTGGTGGTGTCTATTATGCTTCTGCCCGTTCAGTATTACCTCAATGTAGTGTAAAGGCTTTGCCATTGGGCCAGACTTCTAGTCAGCTAATTCCTCCCTATAGTCAACCTTTGGTATCACCTGAGCAATGTCTACGTCAGCGCAACCAGCTAAATACTCAGGCTGTCAAAAATGGTAGCTATCCTATGATTGCTAACTTGTTTGTGATTATTAAGCAAAATAAAGGTCGGGAACAGCAGATTGGGGATGCCTATGCCAAACTTTTATTAACTGACCAGGGGCAAAGGGCAATTGAGCAAGCTGGTTTTGTTGGGGTTCGCTAGTACAGCACAACGTAAATCTAGCTACCATCTCAAATAACAAGATTTGGGGCGAAAATCTCCTTGTTAAAGGAAAGTAAGCAAACTTGGGCCACAGTGTACTATAGCTCAAGTTATTAGTTATTGTTGAGTGCGATCGCGCTTTCTACTACACCTCACTCAGACTTATTCAAAAAGTCAGAGTTCTAGGGGAAGTGATCGCACCACTTACTGCTATTCAATCAATATTAATGTATTCATCACTTGGGTTGAAAATATTTTTACTCGACGGCATAAGAAGTAAATTGGCGTTTAAAAGGAGAATGAAGCCCAATGACAATATCAGAAGGGGGTACACCTAACTCAACCAATCGTTCAGCAACAGACTCTTCTGTACCGTTATACTGAATCCATATTTTACCATTTTGAATATCAAAATGCATGACTGGGCCAAACACCCGCTTATCTCCTTGCCAGCCAACATAAGCTAATTGATAATGGTCGTTTTCACTATCAATAATTAGTTGTGAATTGACTGTATCCGTGTTATTGATATTTTGTGCATGTTCTGTCAATATTTGTTTTATTAGTTGTCGATAATGTTTTATCTTATCCATTGCCGAACCTCCTCTTGTCTAGGATCATAGACTATAAACTTAACTTGGTAACGTTGAAGGGCACGTTGGACAAAGGGAAGTTGAAAAAAATTTTGATAGGTTTCGCTAGGGACAGCAAACATCTTTAGCCATTTTGCTATCTCTAAATTTAGAGTCAGATTAACCCAAAATGATGTTTTGGTTTTATGTAATGCAATCGCATTCTCCATTATCCTGCATTGCTGCGGCGAGTTTTTCTAGATTTTGACGAACAGTGACACTACGGAGATGATCTACACCCCAGACTCGTTCACAAATATCTAAAGCTTGCAAATAAAGCGGTTCTGCTTCACTGTAACGTCTAGTTTCACGATAAATTTCTGCCAGATTATTGAGGCTTTCGGCAACATTGGGATGATTTTCTCCCAATAGGTGCTTATCAAGTTCTAAGGCTTTTATACATAAAGGTTCTGCTTCATTAAAACGCCCCTGCTCCCTGTACATATAACTCAGGGCGTAGATAGTATCTGCTAAAAGCGGATGCGCCTTTTGCAATAGACGCTCCTTCAGTTCCAAGGATTCCAAAAATAAAGATTCCGCTTGATCGTAGCGTCCTTGAGCGCGGTATATCAATCCTAAATTGTGTAAATCTGTTGCAACATCAGGATTCTCTTCTCCCAAAAATCGCTTATCTAATTCTATTGCTTGGAGCGACAACGGTTCAGCTTCAGTGTAACGCCCTTGATGATAATAAAGTAGCGCTAAATTATTTAGTATAAGAGCCAAAGAAAGATGATTTTCGCTAACCAAACGTTTTTCGAGTTCTAATGATTGCAGATACAGAGGTTCTGCTTCTTCATAACGCCCTTGTTCATCATATAGTAATGCCAAATTGTTGAGACTGGCGGCGACATCGGCATGGTTTTCTCCTAACAGACCTTTCCTCAGTTCCAAAGCTTGTTGATATAAAAGTTCCGCTTTAGTATATTGTCCAGTAGATTTGTAGAGTCCTGCCAAATTATTCAAGCTAGTAGCGAAAGAAGGGTGATTGTCTCCTAACAAGTGTTTCGTTAGTTCCAAAGCTTGTTTATATAGTGGTTCCGCTTCGCTGTAACGTCCTGTTGCACGATATATTCCTGCTAAATTGTTGAAGTTAGTAGCTAAGTCTATCTGCAAACCTAATTCATTTTGTAGTTCAATTGCCTTACGCCAGTACTTTATTGCTAGTTCTTGTTCTTCTTGATAATTCTGAGACTCACCCCGCTCTAATCTGCTACGGTAAATATCGCCTAATCTTGAGTATAAAGTAGCCAAGGTGGGATCTTTAGTTCCGCGTTCCTGTTCTACTTTCTCGATTAACCCTTGTAAATCTTGGATGGGCAAGAAAAAGGAGTTATCTTCATTAGTATCTGTGCTGGCTAATTCTGTGTCTCTAAAAACAAAGCGTATATGTTCTAGTTCTTTACCAGGAATAGCATTTGTCTTTTTAGATTCAAACCGAAATACCCCGTTGCGCCAACTCCAAAAATCAGGGGCTTTTTTAATCAGGCTGACTAAAATTTGGTTAGTTACCCAAAGTACAATCGCAAAGGGAAACTCGCGCAATCCCTCCCTTGTCCACTGTAAATAACCAAAAAATTTCTCTTGTTCTGATTGCTCATTTCCCAATCGGAGAAAATAAAGTTGTTCAGCACCCGTCACAGTAATCACCGCCGGGTTTTGCTGACGAAGATATTCTTCTTGTTGTACCAGTTGGTTAAGAGCAGCTTTGAGGCTCGGCTCTTGACGTGCTAAAGTTACTCGATATGTATGGAAAGCGGATTGTAGTTCAGCTTCATATTGGGCAATAATCTCATCACGAAAATTAGCATCATTACAAACTGCAATCAGTAAATTTAGTCCCCGTTTTTGAGCTTCAATAGAAACAATTAAATCATCATATGCATCTTGATTTTCTCCCTCATCAAATAATTCTTCATTTAACATTAATTGCTCCCTGTCTTTTCAGGCTTTCGATGATAATTGGATGAACATCATACCAAGTTTCCTCAGTGCGATATTCTAGAACATATAGCCCATGAAGTAAATCCAAAAATTCTGCTTGTTTGGGGTCATTAGGCATAAATTGTTCATAGACACTCTGCAAAATATCTGTATCAACTTTTCCTAAACGTATGGAAAAATCATTACGGATTTTATTGATTGCTTGAAGGAGAATTTTATCGTCAATAATAACTTCGGCTGAGGGATTTCTGCGGATAGTCCGCAAACAAATACGACAACATTCCTTAGAGATACGAATTAACTCTCGCAATACGCCACCACTGTAAATTACAATTTTTTCAGCTGTTTCTGCCGCGATTAATTCACTGGGAATCCGCTTTTGTAAAACTTCACCGAGGATCATTGTTGCTTCCGGGCGAGGTTCAGCATTAGGAAAGCGATTTTTACCTTTATCAAATATTTTTAAGACAGGCATCGCGACAACCTGATCGTTGGTTTCAGTGGCAATTATTGTGCTGATGAATGTTTCCCGAAGTACTGCGATCGGGATAGTATAAATAATTTGGAAGTTTGGTTGACAAAGAGCTTTAATATTATCTCGATAAATTTCGTTAACTCTTCCTAAGTCCAGTTTATCTAAATCATCAATAATGACTAAAACGTTTTGTTTAGTTGCAGCTTGAATTAGAGCAGCAATTTCATTAATTCTGGCAACTAAATCTGATAACTTGCGTTCAAATTCTTGCTTAATTTCATCCCGAACGCTAGCATCAGCTTTTAATTTAGAGCTAATCAACTTTAGGAGGTCAAAACCTACCCCAGCTTCTATCTGTATATTTGATTCTTCAGTGCGGGTGCGAGTAGCGAACCAATTATAAAGAGCTTCTTTAGTAGATTGCGGAATATCAACTCGGCGTGCTTCTGCCTCTGTCATTAAATTAACTGCGATCGCAAACAGTATATTAATATGATTAACGGCCGACATTTCGATTTTGTCAGCAATAGAAAAGAGGACTACAAAATATTTATTTTGAATTTGTCGGCTAAACTCAGCTAACAAGGTAGACTTACCACATCCCCGATGTCCTGTAAAGACAATTTTGCCATCTCCATTGGGACTATCTTCAACTAATTGGTTCAGGTCTGCAATTAAATCATCGCCATATTCGACTCGAAATCTTTCCATTTCGTTCCGTTCCATCAACGGAAAGAGTTCGAGATTGCTGTATGCTTCTTGAAAGGAGTTTAATAAGTCTTGAGACATTGGATAGTGCCGTAAACATGGGAACTATTCATATAATGGCTCATGATTTTTAAAGTAGAAATTCAAATAATTATAAATTTTCTAACTCTGTTAATAAATAATTACTAGGTGAATACTGTCTTATATTTTCAAAGAAGATACTCTACCTTCCACAATCCCAACCGAGAAATAAGTAATAGAGGTGAATCTAGATAAAAACGAATAATAGATTATACATTCAATAAATAAAAATAAATTATAAAGTATACATTTGAAATAGTGAAAGCTACCTAATAGATAAATAAAATTAAATTTTCTGCATTCTATATTTGTGTCTCTTCTGAGTATTATTGCAACAGTAGCAGTCTCCGTTACAACATAGGTCGTCTACATTGAAACATTTATGATTTTTGGGCATTAGGATTTTAATTAGTCCAGCGATCGCAAATAGACTAAAGGTGTCTTCAACGAAGACACAGAGGGAAGGGAGCAGAGAGAAATGACCCCATCAAGAACTGCTCCCTTGCCTCTTTTTGAAATTTTCATTCTTTTGATTGGGTAATGCGGAGAATTTTATCCTGCTGTGAAGGACAACTTCCTCGCCCATCACAATTACTGGTTGTGATATACAATTCGCCATCTGGCCCCATAATTGCCTCTCGAAGTCGTCCGTATTGACCTTGTAAATACACCTCATGACGCTGGACTTGCTGGGGTGACTGTGGGTTAAAGACGACACGCTGCAAGTGTTCGGAGCGGAGGGTAGGAATGATTAAGCTACCCTTCCATTCTGGAATAGAATTTCCTGTATAAATTGCTGCTCCGCCTGGAGGTAAAGCTTCACGCCAAACAATGGAAGGAGTTACAAGTCCTTCCCCTGATTCACAACGGTAGATGGTGGGCCAGCCGAGGTTGTCGCCTGCTCTTGCTACGCTGACTTTATCGTGACCACTTCTGCCTAACTCACCACTGGGACCATGATCTGTTACCCATAGTGTTGATGCATCGTACCAATCAAACCCTTGAGTGTTGCGAATACCAGTGATATATACGGGATTTTTAAACGGATTGTCTTGCGGTACTTGTCCATCTGGCGTTACACGCAAAATCTTTCCAGCAAGGCTATTAACATCCTGGGAACTTTGCGGATCTCTCGCATCGCCAGTCCCAATGTAGAGCATTCCATCAGCACCAAAGCGAATGCGACCACCGTTGTGATACACTGCCACAGGAATATCATCAAGAATTATTCTATCTGACGAGGCACTAAGCCCATTTTGGGATAATTGCCATCGTTCAACGCGATTGACCTGTGAACCATTTCTATCAGCAGTGTAGTAAACGTAAAAAAATCGATTTTCGGCAAAGTTAGGATGAGTTGCAATGCCAAGTAAACCATCTTCACCACTCTCTGCAACATCAATGGTAGCTACTGGTTTTTGAATAAGTTTACCATCCCGTACCAGCCGAACCCGTCCAGGTCGTTCAGTAACTAACATATCTTGATTTGGTAGAAAAGCTATTCCCCAAGGAACTTCAAAACCTGTTGCCACTTCTTCAACCCGCAGGTTTACCCGTCCTTGTGAACCAAAGCCATCTTTGACTAGAGTACACGCTTGATTGTTGGTAGGAGTTTGTTCACTGACTTGTTTAGTTATTTCTCTTTCTTTATTGTTAGTGTTTGCAGATTCAGACGTTGGTGAGGTGCAAGAAGAAATTCCCAGCAAAAATATACAAACAAGCAATTTTCCTGCAATAATTCTTGTCAGAATCATAATAATTGTCTCCAAAAAATTGCTACTTGCATAGTTTTTGAAATGGCTAAATAAATATTCATCCATATCCTGTGATTTGACAAACTTTGCGATCGCCTCAAATTAATGGGGACTGCGAAGGTCTGACGATACAGAACTGGGGAAAATTGTTCCTGCCCCGCTGTTCATAAGCTCCCTGACGGGCAGTTGCCTCGTTCTCTCCATAGGATCTCTGTCTTTTTAAATACATTGGCTTCCCCGCACCGTCACTCTAGGGGAAGCACCCTTGGAATTCCACGAAGTTTCGTAGTAAGGACTTAAGTCTTTACTACGAAATTACTTAACCATCAATTTTAACTTGGCAGAATACTAGCGTTTCTACAAAATATCAAGCAACAAAAAAGGTGTATCAGGGAGTAGCCGGAGTTACTGGAGTTACTGGAGTTACCGGAGTTGCTGGTGCTGGAGTAGTAGCTGGTGGTGCGTTTGTTGGGGTTTCCGCAGCAGGTTCACAGGCTGCCATAAATACGCTTATTCCAACTGCTGAAGCTAGAAAAATCAATTTTTTGTTCATAATTCCTTTAGTGAGAATTAAAGTGAAAAGCAAGGCAATGACTCTTTGATGATAAGCAAAGAAAATGTTTTAAAGTTTGCTTTATCTTGAGTGATTTCAGAATGTTTGACATCCACCGATGGTTATAGTTACCACACCATAACGGCTTCTTCAACTGCATTCTTAAAATTCGGTTTATTGCTAATTTGCTCAAAGTTACAGAGTGCATTTAGCGTTGTTTTTGGAAAAAACCTATTTTTTCTAGATATGCCCATAAGGACAAATAATTCATTCCACTCAATTGCTGGCAAATGCAATAGCACTTAGGAGGGCGTTTTCTGCTTGCCGCGAATCTAACCGGGTTTGTTGCACTACAATCGGTATATCAGATGTAATGACACTGCCAAAATCAGTATCATAGGGTATCGGTTCTGTTTTGGTAAGGTCATTGAAGCGAACATGCTTGGTGCGTCGGGCAAGAACAGTTACTTGGTAAGGGCCAACAGGTTCGCGATCGCTGTAATAAATCATAATTTCTACATGGGCATCCTTGTCGTTAGCATTAAGAACACACACAGTTT
Source organism: Nostoc desertorum CM1-VF14 (assembly GCA_019359245.1). Taxonomy (GTDB): domain Bacteria; phylum Cyanobacteriota; class Cyanobacteriia; order Cyanobacteriales; family Nostocaceae; genus Nostoc; species Nostoc desertorum. The sequence goes on from JAHHHR010000001.1 coordinate 342,112, forward strand.
CATGACTATTTGTGCTTTGGGTTACACACTTTAGCCATCTCTATGATTAAGAACAAATGTGATTCAAAAGTGACTGCAAACCAATTTTGGTAAATCTTCTCTCTTATTTCCGTGAGACTTAAATTTTAATTCTGTTTGCTTTACTATTTTTGGCTCTACTTACCATAAACACCTCCTGTCATCTATCAGTAGGGTAAAATATATAACTCTTCAGAAGTATTGACATTTTAAATTTTTCAATAATTCATCTTGCATATTCTGAAAAAAAGTTATAAATTATTAGTTTATAGGGGAATAATCTGACTTATTAGTGTCAAAAACTAATCCTGCTCAAGTAAATATACCGTAACCAGTTTTAACTTCATGCAAATCCTAAACAGCACTGAAGATATATTTTTATTTGGTAAAGCTTAAGATTCTGGACATGAAACGGAACCATAAATAATCTAAAAATATATCTTGTGTGGCTGTTTTGAAGAATCATGTTACTGCTTGTGATAATAACAACTATAATTCACCAAAACAGTAATCGATTATAAGCGAATTAACTATCAATAAATTTGGATAAATGCCAGCATATTTATTCATCGTTAGTTGATTAATTTTTTCCAAATTATATTTGCTATTCAAAGAATCGTTTTTGTTATGCTGAGAATAGCAAAAAGAGAAAATGAAGACGCGTCTACCACAACTTTACAATCCCAATGGAGCTATTTTGGCGATGCACCTAAACGAATTAGAAACTACTGAAAATTTAAAAGAAGTCGAAGAAGCGTGGCGAACACTAGAAAAATCAATTCTCTATTATCAGGGTCGCCCCGTTGGGACGGTAGCCGCTTATGATGCATCTGTAGAGGCTCTGAATTATGACCAGTGCTTTGTTCGGGATTTTGTCTCATCAGGTCTAATTTTTCTAATCAAAGGTAGAACAGATATTGTTCGTAATTTCTTAGAAGAAACCTTAAAGTTACAGCCTAAAGAAAGAGCATTAGATGCCTATAAGCCTGGACGAGGATTAATACCAGCTAGCTTTAAAGTTGTATCTGAGAATGGGCAAGAATATTTAGAAGCAGATTTTGGTGAACATGCGATCGCTAGAGTTACACCAGTAGATTCTTGTCTATGGTGGATTATTTTGTTGCGTGCTTATGTAGTTGCCACAGAAGACTTTTCTCTAGCCTATCAACCTGAATTCCAAAATGGGATCAGGTTAATCATGGAAATCTGCTTGGCGAATCGTTTTGATATGTACCCAACGCTGTTGGTTCCAGATGGCGCTTGTATGATTGACCGTCGTATGGGCATTTATGGGCATCCTATAGAACTACAAGTTCTCTTTTACACGGCATTGCGTGCATCTCGTGAATTGCTAATTTGCCAAGGCAATTCCGATGTTGTTGAAGCCATTGATAATAGGTTGCCTCTTTTATGTGCTCATATTCGCCAGCATTATTGGATAGATATTAATCGTCTGAATGCTATTTATCGCTTTAAAAGTGAAGAATATGGCAAGGGTGCTGTTAATCTGTTTAACATCTATGTAGATTCTGTTCCCTATTATGAATTGGACAAATGGCTGCCGAGAAAAGGTGGTTATCTAGCAGGTAATGTCGGGCCGTCGCAGCTAGATACTCGCTTCTTTTCACTCGGAAACTTAATGGCAATCATTTCAGACTTAGCTACCGAAGAACAGTCACAAGCAATTATGACTCTCATTGAGGATCGATGGGATGATTTGGTGGGAGATATGCCAATGAAAATTTGTTTCCCAGCTTTGGAACATGAAGAATACAGAATTGTAACTGGATGTGACCCCAAAAATATCCCTTGGTCGTATCATAATGCTGGTAGTTGGCCTGTTTTAATGTGGATGTTAGCGGCTGCGGCTGTGAAAACTAACAAAACAAGCCTTGCACAAAAAGCTATTGAAACTGCCCAAGGACGGCTCAGTACAGATGAATGGCCAGAGTATTACGATGGTAAGAAAGGGCGGCTAATTGGCAAACAAGCTAGGAAATATCAAACTTGGACAATTACTGGCTTCTTATTGGCAAAAGAATTGATGGCGAACCCTACTTATTTACCATTAATCAGCTTTGAAAAATTACCAGCAGAACAGGTTTCTAGAGCATGTGAGTTTGAAATCGCCAGTGTAGACCCCTATATGCAATAATTCGTAATTTCTAATGACGCTCCTGCGTCGCTAACGCTGCGCTAACGTAATTCGTAATTAAATGACAGTTCCAGACAGGAATTTAGACCCTGATTGAAACAAAAGCACCTATAAACAAGGGGGAATTAAACCTGAAAATTACGAATTACGAATTACGAATTAGTAAAGAGTTGGGAGTTAGAATACAAAAGCCTCCTGACTCCTGAATCATCTTTCCATGACAAACCCCCGTCAACTAGCTTTTATCGCCCTACGAGATGTTCACAAGGGGGCTTATGCTGATGTTGCCCTAGATAGAGTGCTGCAAAAAGTCAGTTTGGCTGATAACGATCGCCGCTTGGTGACAGAATTGGTTTATGGGAGCGTCAGAAGGCAACGCACTCTTGATACTCTCATTGATCAACTCGCCAAAAAGAAATCTCATCAACAACCCCTAGACCTCCGCACCATTTTACATCTGGGTTTCTACCAGCTGCGTTATCAAGAGCGTATTCCCGCTTCAGCCGCTGTTAATACCACCGTTCAACTCGCTAAAGAAAACGGTTTTTCTGGGCTAACAGGTTTTGTTAACGGTCTATTACGCCAGTATCTTAGAAGAGCAGGGGGAGCAGGGGAAGATGAGGGAGCAGGGGGAGCAAAGGAAGAAAATACTCCCTCATCTCTCCGTACTGATCCGTTACAACTTCCAGAAAATCCAGTGGAACGCTTGGGCATTTTACACAGCTTTCCTGACTGGATTATTCAAGTTTGGTTAGAACAATTGGGTTTGGTTGAGACAGAACAATTGTGTGAATGGATGAATCAATCACCGACAATTGACTTGCGTATCAACCCTCTTCGCACTTCCATCGAGGAAGTTGAGGCGGCTTTGCAATCTGTTGGTATTCTGGTGAGACGGATTCCTCATTTACCGCAAGCTTTACGATTTATTGGTAATAGTGGATCAATTCAAAAACTACCTGGTTTCAAAGAAGGTTGGTGGACTGTACAAGATGGTAGCGCCCAATTAGTAAGCCATTTGCTCGACCCTCAACCAGGTGAGGTGGTAATTGATGCCTGTGCTGCACCAGGGGGTAAAACAACCCACATGGCTGAGTTAATGGCAGATAAAGGAAAAATTTGGGCTTGCGATCGCACTCCTTCTCGTCTTCGTAAACTTCAAGAAAATTCTCAACGGCTAAATTTACAATCTATTCAAATTTACACTGGCGACAGCCGCCACTTCAACCAATTTCAAAACACCGCAGACCGCGTATTACTGGATGCTCCGTGTTCTGGATTAGGAACCATGCACCGTCATGCTGATGCTCGTTGGCGACAGACACCAGAATCTGTCCGTGAACTTTCGGTGCTGCAAAAAGAATTATTAACACATACATCAACTTTTGTCAAAGCTGGTGGTGTACTAGTTTATGCCACCTGTACATTGCATCCAGCAGAAAACGAAGAAGTAATTTCGGCATTTTTAGCTGAGTCACCTCATTGGCAAATCGAGTCTCCAAGCGACTTTGAATCGCCTGTTTCTGCATATAGCACCCCTCAAGGTTGGTTTAAAGTTTGGCCCCATAGACAGGACATGGATGGCTTTTTTATCGTGCGCTTAAGAAAAACCAATAATTCCGAGTGAATACTGTTTGGGATTGTACGATTTGATGGTGGCCTGAATCTACCGGAGGAGGCAGCAATGGTTACCCATTCCAATGTCAAAAGCTTAGTTAAGATCCTGATTGGAGCCGCCTGGATTGATGGCAGAATCCAGCCAGAAGAACGGCAATATCTTCGCGAAATAGCTCAAGCAAAAGGTTTAGCTAACGATCCCGAAATTAAGCCTTGGCTGTACGAATTAGTTCCTGTACAGCCAAAAGAATGCTATGACTGGGTGCGGGAGTATTTAGGCGATCGCCCCAGCCTTGAAGATTGTGAAAATCTGATTGAAGCCATCAGTGGCTTAATTTATAGCGATGGCGAAGTTGCCGTCGAAGAAGCTAGACTCCTGACGGAGTTACAGGATATAGCCAAGCCCAATGGCTCAAATCAACCAGCTCACACTGCACTTCTTAAACAAATTCAAAAGCTTTACCGCCGTTGGGTTGAAGTGCAAAACTAATCATAGTCAAAAGTCCATAGTCTAATAACTAATAACCCTTACGGGTTCACCAGTCACTCATGGGGGAAACCCCCAAGACCGCGCTGGTTCACTAATGACTAATGACTAAATTATGACTTCGGTTCACCCAGACCCGGAGTTTCTTCTTTATCAACCTTAGGTACAAAATCAGGACGCTCTTTGCTTTCCCAACCTGCGGGGCGTTTCGAGTTGTACCAAGCTATTGAACCAATGGTTACAGCAGCAATAAAACCAACGACATACACCAAGGTGAAAGCATAAGGAAAATGAGTACCATTTGTTGCGATTGAATCTGCTGCCTGCATCAATATGTGCATGAGTATATTCTCCAATGTTAAGTAACGCTACTTGACACACTATAGAATGAGCGTATCACTTAACATCCCTCTGGAGTTTAGTTTGAGCAACTTCATATTGCATAGAAAAGAGGATGGGGGGCAGGGAGCAGGGGGGAGGGGGAGCAGAGGAAGAATAACAACTATATTATTGATTATTGTCCAATGCCCAATGCCCAATGCCCAATGCCCAATCCTCACTTTCATTAATTAGAAGGTCTAAGCCTATCCCGCCAGGATGGCTGTGATGATGAAGAATCGGAACTATTGCCGGAAGAGGAAGATCGCCGAGTTCTTCGAGGTGGGGGAGAATCAGATTCTACTGTTCTAGATCGCCGCCGTCCACTAGATGACTCTGAGGAAGAGTTATTGGAACTTGATTCTTGGCTGCGATCGCGCCTTCTCCGTCTTGGGGTATAATCGGTCGATTGCTGTTCTTCTTGAGAATAACTCCTCCTCCTTCTACGTCTCCTAGATGAACCACTCTCCTCAGAATTTCTAGCACTTTCCCCTTTTGAATCATCATTAGAAGAAATAGAACGATTCAGCACTTGTTTGGGCTTGATGGACTGGGCCTTAATAGTACCTTTACGACCTTCTAACTTAGGGCGTTTAGGAAACTTTTCTACGGGCATCCCTTCTACCGCTTTTGCCATAAATTCACGCCAAGTGTAAGCCGCACTACCACTACTGCCGTATGTGGGGCGGTTATCATCGTTACCTAGCCAGACCCCTGTCACCATCTGAGGAATGTAGCCAATAAACCATAAATCGCGGGCTTCGTCGGAAGTGCCTGTCTTGCCAGCAACTTGTCTATTACCTAATTGAGCAGCAGCACCAGTCCCCGCTTCTACGACGTTGCGTAGCATCCAAGTCATGATGGCGGCACTGTCAGCATCAAGGGCGCGTTTTGATTTGAAATTAGCTGACCAAATTACCTTGCCTTGACGGTTGAGGATGCGAGTAATACCATGAGGCTCTATATGCAATCCCTGAGTAGCAAAGCTGCCATAGGCACTGGTCAACTCTAGCAGATTGACTTCATTTGAGCCGAGAGCCAAGGAGTAGGTGGGCTTGAGTTCAGATTTTATCCCCATATCATGGGCAAGTTTAATCGTTGGCGTAAATCCCACATCAATCAATGTCTTTACCGCAATAACATTAATAGAGCGGGTGAGGGCATCTCGGATGTTCATCGAACCCCGAAACCTTTCACTATAGTTTTTCGGTTCGTAGCCGTCTACGACAAAGGGCGCATCTTCGTAACTATCGTAGGGACTTTTACCGCTAGCGATCGCAGTTGCATATACAAACCCTTTAAATGTCGATCCTGGCTGACGCTGTGCCTGGGTAACTCGATTAAACTGGTTTTTACCAAAATCTTTTCCCCCAACCATTGCCTTAATTTCACCGTTACGGGGGTCAATGGCTACCATTGATGCTTGCTTAAAGTTTTCCCAGCGTCCTTGATTTCGCAGCGTTTTGGCAACCGCCTCTTCTGCAACTTTCTGCCAAGTTTGATTCAGCGTGGTTTCCACTACTAATCCTCCATTCGCTAGCACATCAGAAGAAACGTACTTCGACAATTCTTTTTGGATGTAGCTGGTAAAGTAGGGCGATTCTACTTGCACTCGTTTGGGCAAACTGCTTTTGAGAGTTAGCGATTCTTGGGCTGCTGCCTGCCTTTGCTCTGGTGTAATTACTTTATCTTCTTCCATCCGTAACAATACCAAATTTCGCCGCCGTTTTGCAGCTTCTGGATTCTTGTCTGGAGCATATAAGCTAGGAGCAGGAGCTAATCCAGCAATCATTGCCATTTCCGCAAGAGTAAGCTGGTCTGGTGATTTACTAAAATATACCCAGGATGCATCTGCCACACCATAAGCTCCACCTCCCAAATAAACCAGATTCAGGTAACGCTCTAAAATCTGATCTTTGGTTAATTCATTCTCCATTTTTTGGGCTAGGCGGACTTCCTTAAGTTTGCGCCAGATTGTCTGTTCTTGTTTCAAAAACAGAATCCGGGCTAGCTGTTGGGTGATGGTACTAGCACCTTCAACCACACCTTGCGATCGCAAATTATTCAAACCCGCTCTGACAATCCCTTGAGGATCAACTCCATTGTGTTGCTTGAATCTTCTATCTTCTGAGGCGATAAAAGCTTTTTTTAAATTATCTGGTATTTGTTCCAGGTTTAGCTGTTCTCTGGCAGTTTCACCTTGTTGTTGTAATATGGTTCCATCGGCAGCTTTGATGGTCAGTGTTTGCTCTCTAACTACGGCATTCAACTCGGCCTGATCTGGCAAAGTCTGATCTATCAAACTAATGCCGTAGATCAAGGCAACTATCCCACCACCTAAACCCAAGCCTGCCCAAAACCATAAGCGACGATAGAGTGCTTTACCGCGAGTTGCCTGATTGGCCTTCATCCTAGATGGTAAAATTTTCATTTGCTCAGTAACTGCCTCGGCTGCGCCAGATTTTTTGGTGGTAAGCTTTCATTTGTTCCACCTTGTCCAGAGTCACTCAAATTAGTTGGTCTTCGTTTGAACCAGGAGGTAAGCTTACCCACATCAGTTCCTCGCTCAAAGTAGTAACTATAATAACCACGATCAATCAACTTTGGGGTTATAGCACCACCTCTGTGTTAGTATAATATCCTATAAATAATTAACTAAATTCACCACAGAATAAATGTTTTTTATGTTTAGTTAATTGAGTTTTGTAAAAATACTGCAACTTTGATAACTATTTGGAATATAAAAATTATCGTCATTGGGAACAAGTGCAACGAAGTATCCCTACACACAGCCCGAAAACAGCTTACTTCAGGAGAGCGTGATGCCTAAGGCAAACCACGCCGAAGCAGAGCTAAGAAGAAGTGCCGTTGCTCTTGGTAGTAATATTGGTGATTCACAGACAATTTTAGAAGCAGCTATAGAAACTTTAGCCCAAACTCCGGGTATTTTCTTAGAAGCTAGATCCAATTGGTACAAAACCAAAGCTGTGGGGCCACCACAACCAGATTACCTAAATGGCTGCGTCACATTGTATGTAGAAATGCTACCACAGCAGTTATTAGAAATTTTGTTAGGAATTGAACAACAATTTGGGCGTGTGCGTCAGGAACGCTGGGGGCCACGAATCCTAGATTTAGATTTGTTATTATTTGATGACTTTATTGTGGATACACCAAAACTCCAGATTCCTCATCCACGAATGCGGGATCGGGCCTTTGTGTTAGTACCACTGGCAGAAATTGCCCCAGATTGGATAGAACCAGTATCCGGGTGTGTTATTAAAGAACTGCTGAAAGAGGTAGACTGTTCTGATGTACATTTATTGATGGGCAATTAGAATTACCATCCTTAAACGCAGAAGAACGCTGATTTCACCTCTGTTTCACAGATAATCAGAATTATACTATGCCATTAGGTAGAGAATTACCACAACTACTAAAACAACGCTTGTTTTATAAAGGACGCAAGTTTGATTTTGAAGTTAATCGCTTGCGTTTGCCTAATAAATCGGAAGGAGAATGGGAATGTATTCGTCACCCTGGTGGTGCTTTAGCTGTGCCGGTGACGCCAGAGGGCAAACTTGTACTCGTGCGCCAGTATCGTTTTGCAATTCAAGGACGCATATTAGAATTTCCGGCAGGGACATTGGAAATAAATGAAGATCCTTTAGAGACGATACAGCGTGAAATAGAAGAAGAAACTGGCTATAGTGCCCAAAAATGGGACAAATTAGGCGAATTTTTCTTAGCGCCTGGTTATTCTGATGAAATTATCTATGCTTTTCTGGCACGAGATTTAGAAAAGCTGGAGACACCACCACCACAAGATGGAGACGAGGATATCGAAACTGTATTTTTGACTCCCGAAGAATTAGAGAAGGCTATTTTAGAGGGAGAGCCGGTAGATGCTAAATCAATTGCTAGCTTCTTTCTGGCGCGTCCGTTTTTGATTTAACCATAACGCGGAAGTCCCCACCCTCAGCCTAGCAGGGTGGGGATAGGAAGCGGACGACGAAAGCACCCCCGACTAATATCAACCGTCAGATTGATCAGGGAGTGGGGTGTTTGATAGCGCAGCGTAAAGCCTGCGGCATGGCTATGTTTAGAGCATCGGAGTCGTCATTTTTTGTATTTGGCAACGTCAATCCAGTCTTCAACCAATTGGGTAACTGTTTTTTCTTTGACTTCTGCATAGAGCTTGAGTTTATCGTATCTTCTCTGAGAAAGCCTAATTCTGATAGATTTTTCCTTGACTGGATGCAAGATAATTTATTTATCAAAGTTAATATATTTGTGAGCGTTGAAATGCTCCTGGAATTCTTTATAAGCTTGATTAATTGCTTGCATCGAAGCTTTTGCGATCGCAGAATTATTGACATCAGGATGATACTGTCTTGCTAATCGGCGGTAGGCGAATTTGACAAGATTGGGATAATCGCTCTGATTTACACCCAACACTTCCCACCATTCCCCAGATAGTACAGAGTCGAGAGTAAATTGATCAAAGCTTTGCACTTGACTCCAAACCTTAATGCTTCCGCCATTACCGCCACTTACCAGTGTCTTGCCATCAGAACTGAAAGCAACAGGACTACAGCCAGAGAGAGTTTGTAGTACTTCCCCAGTGTCGAGGTTCCAAAGTTTTATAATACCGTCTCTGCTGCTACTGGCGAGGGTTTTTCCATCGGGGCTGATGGCAACAGACAAAACCGCCGTTGAGTGTCCAGTCAGAGTGGAGATTAATTTTCCAGTTTGGAGATTCCACAGCTTTATTGTGGTGTCTGTGCTACCACTAATAAGAGTTTGACTGTTAAGACTGATGGCAACTGTATTTACTGCTGCCAAATTTTCAGTGAGAATGTAGCGCTGTTGCCAAGTTTCGACATCCCAAAGCCTAATACTTTTATCAGCACTACTGCTTGCAAGAGTTTTACCATCGGGACTAATGACAACTGATAAAACTGCATCTGAATGTCCATTCAAAGTGCGTTTTATTGTTCCCGTGTAGCGTCCCCAAATTCTTATAGTCTTATCGGCACTACCACTAGCAAGAATTGCCCCATCAGGGCTGTAGGCAATCGAGTTAATAAAACCATTATGACTATAGGGAGAGTTTAAATAAAAGAATGTACGGTGAAATTTTTTTGTGTCCATCTGCCAACTGCTGATTTTGCAATCGACACTACCACTTGCAATCTGCTGTCCATCAGGGCTGATAGCAACAGATAAAACTGCCTCAGCTTGTCCAGAAAACGTGTAAAGCCATTTACCTGTTTTCAAGTTCCACAAATTAACTTGTCTATCATCACTGCCACTAATCAAGGTAGTACTATCAGGAGTGATAGCGATCGCATTAACTGCCGCTAAGTGACTTTTGAGCGTACGTACACATCTCCAGGTTTCAGGTAGCTGGGTTGTCAGAGATATTCTTTCTGTTTCAATATTGGGAATAGAAGGTTTAGGGGTAACAAATCCTGATTTTTTCTTGAATTCAGCCTTAAGTGCTTGTAACTCATCTTCGACTTCCAAAACAGCAAATTTTTGGTTGAGATCCTTACCAGACAAAAATGCTTCCAATTCCATCACTGCTTCGGAATAGGCATCTATCAGCAAAACTTTCTCTTCCATCCGCTCAAAAAGCTGTGCTGGAGTTTCGCTAATTTCCGATTCATCTAACAGTTTGGCAATACCAAAGGCGGCGAGTCCCACCACTGCACCAATTCCCGCCATCGGTACTGCACCAATCCCAAATGCCAGCCCTACTTTAGGTGCGACTAAACCCATACCACCGACGACGCTATAAACACCAGCACCGCCGACTGCACCAATTCCCATTGTAGCGAAAGCAGCTGCATCTCCCTGTGCGATCGCATTAATTGCACCATAAGCAGCTGCACCAGCCACAGCGCCAGCAGCCACTACAGGAGTTGCACCAATGCCGACTGCACCAAATCCGCCTGCTAATCCTATCCCGCCTACCGTTGCGGAAACACCAGCACCTGCTATGGTTCCGCCTGCAATAAATACTGCGCCTGTTTTAGAGTTTTGTGTCACTGATTTTTGTTTTTGAAGAGGAACAAACTAGGAAAAAAGAAGGCACGTGCGATGCCTACGGCGGGCTGCGCCTACGCATTTCTATAATTCCTCATCTGCGACGATACTTTCTAAAGCAATCAGGTTTCGTAGAAGGATATCTACTGTTGCTCCCTGCTGTTGAAGCTGAGTTTGAAGAATAAGCACAATTTTATTTTGAACTTTTTTATTCACTACAGCTTGAAGGGTCAAATCATCATCATCGTTTTTCAAAGCTGTCTGAGCTTCTTCGTTCCAGTATTTAGCTTCTTTCTGCGCTTTTTCAAAATCTTTCTGAATACCTTCTTGATTAGCGATAGCATTGTTTACAGCTTCTTGTGTCTCATGAATAGCATCTAATAAAATTACTTTTTTCTCTGTAGCTAGTTCTTGAGTTTTAGATGATAGAAATAGTTCTTCTTTAAGTCGCTGTAATTCATCATCAACATCTTCAAAGCCAATAAATGACTGTAAAATATTTTTTGTAGGAGCTTCTATTTCTAAGAGTTTATTTTCTATAGGTTCAAAAGCACTAATAGTCTCACTGATTTTATGCTTGCTACGTAATACTTCATACTGTGCTTCTGAAACCTTTTTCTCCCAAGATGCCAAACTACTTTTAATTGCGTCTACTTGTGGTTGTTGCTCTTCTACCAAAGTTTTTAGCCTACTAGCAATTGCTTGGTATCGTTCATTTTGGAATTTTGCTTGGCTAATTAAATCCTGATTACTTCCTTCCAAAGCTAGTTGATATTCTTGTTCCCATTTATCAGCTTCCGCTTGAGATTTTGCATAGTCTCGTTGAGCAATTTCTTGGGCTGCTCGGGAGTGGCTTGCTCCTTTGCGTAACTTTCGTAGCGCATCCTCTGATGATTGATTTTGGTCGTAAAGTCCCATAAGTTTATCTGAGTAGTCTTATTACCCAGAGCGTAGACTGATTAATACTATTGCGTCTTCGTAAAAATTACTTAAGCCTTGACTCTTGCTTTTAATGCTACGTCAGAAAAACCTCAGTACAATATTTCATTAATTTGTAGCGAATTATTAGGTAAAACTCTGCGATACTCCGCGTTTACTTTGCGTTCCTCTGCGTTTAAAAACATTACGAGCTAATTTGCCAAAACACACAGCGCTAATGTTCAAACTCTAGCAACTGCTTCTGCTCGTGTCTGCCCGTAAGCCCACACACCAGTAAAACTAATCGCTTCTGCTAGAAATCGCCCATCCTCTTCTTGTTCAATCTCTATCGTCAAGTTCACAGCCAGTGAAGGTATTGTAATAAAAGTGATTCCTGGATAAAACAAAAAATTTATATGACCTCAGTTTCTCCTCACAAAAAAGCCAGAGCCTTAAAATCTACCAGCCGCCGCCCTGCTAAAGAACTCTGTAGCGAGTGCGGACTATGTGATACATACTATATTCACTATGTCAAGGAAGCCTGCGCTTTTATTAATCAGCAAATAGGCGAACTTGAAGAAGAAACACACACGCGATCGCGCCATCTCGATAACCCTGATGAACTCTACTTTGGTGTTCACCAAGACATGATGGCGGCGCGGAAACAACAGCCCATCGAAGGCGCACAATGGACGGGTATTGTTAGCAGCATTGCCATTGAAATGCTCAATCGCGGCATAGTTGAAGGTGTCGTCTGCGTGCAAAATACCAAAGAAGACCGCTTTCAACCCATGCCCGTCATCGCCCGTACTCCAGAAGAAATACTAGCGGCGCGGGTAAATAAACCAACGCTTTCGCCTAACCTTTCTGTGTTGGAACAGATAGAGAAATCAGGGATGAAGCGACTATTAGTAATTGGTGTTGGTTGCCAAATCCAGGCATTACGAGCCGTAGAAAAACAACTTGGTTTAGAAAAGCTGTATGTTTTAGGTACGCCCTGCGTAGATAATGTTAACCGTGCCGGACTGCAAAAATTCTTAGAAACCACCAGCCGATCGCCTGATACAGTTGTGCATTACGAATTCATGCAAGACTTCCGGGTTCACTTCAAACATGAGGATGGCTCATCGGAAACTGTGCCTTTCTTTGGTTTGAAGACAAACCAACTCAAAGATGTCTTTGCCCCATCTTGTATGAGTTGCTTTGATTATGTCAACTCCCTAGCCGATTTAGTCGTTGGCTACATGGGCGCACCCTTCGGCTGGCAATGGATTGTAGTTAGAAATGATACTGGTAAGGAAATGCTGGATTTGGTAAAAGACCAGTTAGACACCCAACCAGTAATGTCTAAAGGCAACCGCAAAGAAGCTGTACAGCAAAGTATTCCCGCTTACGATAAAGGCGTTACCCTCCCCATGTGGGCAGCAAAACTCATGGGTGTGGTCATCGAAAAAATTGGCCCCAAGGGTTTAGAATATGCGCGGTTTTCCATTGATTCTCACTTCACTCGGAATTATTTGTATGTGAAGCGAAATCATCCAGAAAAGTTAGAAGCGCACGTTCCAGAGTTTGCCAAGCGTATTGTGGGGCAATATAAATTACCAGAATAAAAATTGGGTATGGGGCATTGGGAAGAGGGCAAGGGAAAAGACTTGTTGTAAATTCTTACCTCTTGTCACCTTCTCCCCCTGCCTCCCCTGCTTCCTCAAAAACTCTCTCTATTCCTCCTCTCTCTGTGTCTCTGTGGTAGCCTGCGGCAAGCCGCTTTGCGTCTACGTTTATTTGGATAATTTATTTCTTGGAAGTCCCTTAAGGCATAGGTGAGCAAGAAAAAATTTTGATAATTGGGCAACAATTTTCCGAAATTGGTAACTTAAGTTTGGTAGTAATTACCAGAACACTAATTTATAAATAACTTCTATAACTAGCCTTGGGGAAATATAGCCCCACAAAAACCTGGTCTTTGTGACCGGGTTTTTTGGCATGGATAAATTAACAGCAATCAGAAACCCAACCTTAAGTTGATTGTGACCGAATCATCCATACTAAAATACCTAAGACTTGTTCTCAAGTGCTCCTAGTGATATCCCCTCTCCGCAATGCGAAGAGGGGTAGGGGTAGGTTATGCCGGATAAATCCGCAATCTTCTATTTGGTTCTTCGCCAAAACTATGCGACTTGAGGCGATAGTGTTCTACCAACTCATGTTGCATTTTGCGGACTTGGGGAGAACGTGGTAATAACTCGACTGGCTGTCCTTTAGGAATCACAATTTGCTCAACAGCAAGTCTAGCTTCTTCTAAGGCATCCATCTCATCATCGCTACCATTGTGCAAAAACAGTTGCAATTCTAGGTCATCAGCCATTTCTGGGTCGTCCATGTTCAGCAACCGCCGCAAGCCACGGGTAATTTGCGGAATGGTGCTGGACTTAATCATGTGGATGGGTACATGACGGGCTTTTGCCATTTGGCGTAATTTAGCATGGTTTTTGACGTGCGATCGCAGCGCTAAAATTGCATCAGCAGTATCTATGTCTTTTGTCAATACCACGGGTAAAGTTAGCACACTAATTACCTGTTCCAGTTGATGGCGGCTAACCCCGTATGGGTAAACGTGCAGTGGCAGATCTTCGCCATTGGGCCCTGGCTGTCTGGTAGCAGCATCCAAATCAATGCTTTCAGAATAATTGAAAGATTCATCCAGCAAACGATCAAACTCACTGCGTCCAGTCACCCGCTCTACAGGCAATTGCGGCAGTGCAATCATCTGCCCAGATGAACGCCAGCCATTAGCCTGTCGCGCAGGTGGGAAAGATTCTTCCACTGTCCCTAACTGTCCACCGCGACCGTTGACAACAGCTAACTGACGTGTAACCGCCACTTTACCGTGGTCATCAACGGTTCTCGTTTGTGGGGTAGGCTGACGCCCCCGCAGCAGATTATCTACTGTGTCAGCAACGCTTTCGTGTACTACCCAGCGTTGGCGTTCTAACATTTCCACAGCAATCTCAAAGGTAGGAGGAGCTTTACGCTCCAAAACAGTCTTTTGAGAACCTCGCCGTCTGGCTTCGTCGTCTCCCAGCGTTACAGCTTGGATACCCCCAACCAAATCGGCCAGGGTCGGGTTTTTAATCAGATTTTCGATCTGATTCCCGTGGGCAGTACCTACCAACTGTACACCCCGTTCCGCAATGGTACGAGCCGCTAAAGCTTCCAGTTCCGTGCCAATTTCATCAATGACGATGACTTCTGGCATATGGTTTTCCACTGCCTCAATCATCACCTGATGCTGTTCTTCTGGACGAGCCACTTGCATCCGCCGAGCGCGACCAATAGCGGGGTGGGCAACATCACCATCCCCAGCGATTTCGTTGGAGGTGTCAATAATCACCACTCGCTTATGCAGATCATCCGCCAAAACACGGGCAATTTCCCGTAAAGCGGTAGTTTTGCCCACGCCTGGACGCCCCAGCATGAGAATCGATTTACCAGTTTCTACCAAATCGCGGATCATGCCAATGGTTCCGAATACCGCTCGGCCAACGCGACAGGTCAAGCCTATAATCTTACCCGTGCGGTTACGGATGGCGCTGATCCGATGCAAAGTTTGCTCAATCCCTGCCCGATTATCTCCGCCAAAAATTCCGACTCGTTGAATACAATCATCTATCTGTTCTTGAGTAACGGGTACTTCGCTCAGATACTCAGCTTGATTCGGAAAGCGAGCCTCTGGGCGACGACCCAAATCCAAGACCACTTCTACTAAACTATCTCGTTTGGGATGACTCTCTAGTACTTGTTGCAGGTCTTGGGGCAAAATGTCTAATAACTTTTGGAGATCGTCTGTAATCGTCATGCTTTCTATGGTGACGTTTTTAGAGATAGCGAGGACATTTGCATGCAGGAGAAACCGCCCTAGTTAATTTTCAAAGAGCGAGCGATTAGCGCTCCTGCTGTGACTTGATCTGGGAAACGAGAGAATGGGCAAGTTTTACAGCTTGCCAAAGTAATACGTCATTTTCTTCGAGGCGAAGATTTGCTTGTACATTGGTGTTATTTACCTCCTTATTCTCTAACTGTTCGAGAATTGGTGACAGCAATACACGGGCGTAGCTACCGTAGGCGACCCCAGCGATGGAGGAGGGGGGGCGGCGAGCAGGGAGCAGGGGGAAAATTTCTTCTCCTCTGCCCCCCGCCCCCTGCTCCCCTGCCTCTTTGAGCAGTCCCATTGCCTTTAACTTAGCAACGGTATAACGATTTGTGCCGCCTGCTAACTGCACATATCCTGGTAACTTAGCTGCCAAAACTTTTTGCCCTAATTTCACCGCAGCTATTGTAGTGCCATCGCCAATATCACCACTCATGGGACGACCGTCGGTTTGCCAAATTAAAGCACTCTTGAGTGGGGCAATCAGGTCATATACTGCTCTTAAGTAGTCAATCATCCCATCGCCATCGGGACAGCTAATGGCTAGTAACTTTAGTTGATCAGCCCACGGTGAAATTGCCTGCCATAATCGCTGAAATTCTGCCAATCGCCCTACTTGTGTATGGATTTCTACGGCATCTACTCCTGTTGACATCACCAATGGCGCGATCGCTTCCGGCGTTGTCACATATGAAGCTGTATCAATTATACTGTATGGACAAATTGGTATGCAACGACCGCAGCCATAGCACTTTTCGGATATTACTCCCGAAAAGTCTTCTTTGATACTGTCAAACACGATCGCTTGTGCCGGACAAACCCGTTCACAGGGTCTAGGGCAGTCTGTAGGACACTCAGTAGGATTAAATTCTGCTTTCCGAAAATGGGGGTCTTCTCCATCGTTCAGGCTGACCATCAAAAAGGGCGAGTTGCCTTTGTAGTCAAAGCCTCGCTTTTGGGCATCACAAGCCAGAGTTTTGGCTACTTGTAGCCCTGCTTGCGCTGCTGCAATCACCGCTGGATCAGCTGCAACATCTATACAGTCAGCGCCCGCCAAAGTATAGGCTAACGTTAAATTTCTGACTGCCGGCAAATGCTGGAAGCTAGCTCCGCAGATGAGCTTGAACCAGTCACCTTGTTTGAGAGATTGTAAAGGGATGAACAGATCAGTCACACTTCTATTATGCGTTTATGCGACTAAAAATAGTAGCCTGTAATCAATAAAAAGTCCGGATTTCCTGATTCTATTGCCAATGAGCTTGCTAATCGAGGTATACCTAAAGCAAGATGTTGTATTGGCTTTTCATTCCCCCTTTAAACGACAATTTACCGAGTTTGCTGTTGGCTAACGCTCAGGTTGCTCGATAGGAATTTCGATCGCAAACTCTGCTCCTTGCTCAACAGAAGAAGTACAGGTAATATTCCCTTGGTGTTTTTGGACGATAATCTGATAGCTAATGGATAATCCTAGCCCGCTACCTTTGCCCACAGGTTTTGTGGTAAAAAATGGGTCAAATAAACGCGATCGCAACGACTCTTCAATACCAGGGCCATTATCTGCGATCGCAACTTTGACCATATTCAAGTCTGTTACCTCTGTGTGAATCCGAATTTGGGGAGTAGGAAGGAGCCACTGCGGTCTTTTACCTTCTAGCGTCTCCAAGAGCTGGGGAGACGTCAAGGGCGATAGTGCAGCGTTACCGAGTTCATATACTCCTTCGGGGAAGCAAGCTACGCCTAGCGTCTCGTAAAGAGCATCTGGGATTTCCCCAAGTGGCGTTAGGGGGTAGGAACTAGGAGATTGATTCTTCACTCCCTCTTCTATTGCATCAATAGCATTATTCAACAGATGCATAAATACTTGGTTTAATTCACTCGCGTAACAAGTAACTAGAGGCAAGTTACCATAATCTTTCACCACAACAATGGCAGGACGGTCTGCTGCTTCCCTGAGCCTATGTTGTAACATCACCAAAGTGTTTTCGATGTCTTCATGGATATTTACCTGCTTCATCTCTGCTTCATCATGCCGAGAAAAGTGTTGTAGCGCTAGTACAATTTCCCGAATGCGATCAGATCCTCTATACATTGCACCTATTAGATTTTGCAAATCTGTCATCATAAAATTCAGGTCTATATCTTTGGCTATTTGCTGAATTTTTGGTGTGGGTTTGGGATATTCCTCTTGATAGACCTCAATCAGATTTATTAGGTCTTGCATATATTGACCAGCGTATTGGATATTTCCATAAATAAAACTGATCGGGTTATTAATCTCATGAGCTAGCCCAGCTACTAACTGCCCCAGAGCTACCATCTTTTCATTCTGAATCTGTTTAACTTGAGAGGCTTGCAAGTTGTCAAGAGCCTGTTGGAGTAAAAAGTTTTTTTCTTGCAGTTTAACTTGAAGCAAACGCAAATTAATCTGATTTTCAATTCGCAACACAACCTCTGCCCCATGAAAAGGTTTTGAAATATAATCTACACCACCAACATCAAAGGCTTTTACCTTATCTACAACATCATCCAAAGCGCTAATAAAAATTACTGGAACTTCACAAGTTTTAGTATCAGCTTTCAGCTGTTGACAAACTTGATAGCCATCCATCTCTGGCATATTAATATCCAGTAAAATCAAATCTGGCAAAACCATTTGACACGCAGTCAATGCCATTTTGCCGTTTAAAGCTTTGCGAACTTCAAAACCTTGTGCAGTTAACATTGCCGATAATAGCCGCAAATTATCTGGGGTATCATCGACCACTAAAATATTTCTTTTATGATAATTAGTTTGATTGGAATGCATTATGTATTAAAAGCTATGTTTGTAAAAATTGAGAATAGTAAATACTTATTTTTAATAATCTTGATTTTTTTATTAACTTCACCGAAATACTTGTATTTATAGTCCAATACAGTTCAGTTAAAGCTAAAATTCTTTCTGAAAGTCAATTTTTTTAACGTAGATGCAAAGCGGTGAAGCGGCGCGGTCTTGGGGCTTTCCCCCATGAGCGACTGCTGTTAGCGTAGCGTAAAGCCTGCGGCATAGCTTGTCTACGAGACGCTACCGCGAACGCTTAGAGCGACGTTAAGAGCGTCACCCGAAGGGTTTGCCGCAGGCTACCGCAAAGGACGCGTACTCCTACGGAGAAGCAAGACGCTCAGTGATCCCCTACCTCAAAACCCGTAGATTTGTACTTCATGCAGATGAAAACTGCTGTATTTATATTACGAACTTTGCGAACTTGATAGCCTACTTACAGCAGTATAGTAGATAATACGCGCAGATTACTTAGTCGAGCGTTAACAATGAAATTTTTTCCAGGTACCATTTGATAGCTACCATTGAGGTGATGCGGCAAGTAACTTAAGAACCAATTGTTGTTCTATGGGTTTAGAAAATAGATACCCTTGAGCAAAATCACAGTTGAAACTCCTCAATTGAGCTAACTGTTCTTGTGTTTCTACACCTTCAGCGATCGCAGTCATTCCCATTGAGTTAGCAATGCCAATCATTGCTGGTACTAATCCCATATTGTCTTTGTTATCCTGCATACGTTTGACAAAAGATTTATCAATTTTAAGTGCATTTAAAGGAAAACTGTGCAGATAGCTCAAAGAGGAATATCCTGTACCAAAATCATCCATAATCAGCTTAATTTTTCGCTCCTTTAGTTGTTGAAGGATTATTTTAATCGCATCAGTATTTTCCATAATTACACTTTCTGTAATTTCTAATTCTAAATATGCAGGATTTATTTTATTTTCATAAATTATTCGGTCAATTTGCTCTAACAAATTTGGCTGTAAAAATAACCGTGCGCTCAAATTAACACTCATAGTTAGGGGTTCTGGTGTCACTGGATGATGTTGCCAGATGCTCAGTTGATGACAAGCTGACTGTAATACCCAAGTATTGATGGCATTAATCAAACCTGTTTCTTCTGCCACAGGAATAAATTCTGTGGGAGAAACTAGACCGCGAATCGGATGTTGCCAGCGCACCAGGGCTTCAAAGCCAGAAATTTTGCCTGTAGTCAGGGAAACAATTGGCTGATAGTAAACGAGAAATTCTTGTCTTTCAACTGCTCTTCGTAGGTCATTTTCTAACTCTAAAAGCTGGATAGCTTCCTGATGCATTACTGGATTAAAAACGTGATATTTAGCTCTTCCTTGAGCCTTAGCTCGATACATCGCCGTATCAGCATCCCGCAGTAAATATTCTGGGCGCTCATAATCTTTATTGCCCCAACTAATACCAATACTGGCATTCATAAATACTTCATATCTTGACAGTTTAAAAGCAAGTGATAACTGTTGCAAAATCAGTTCTGCAACTTGGATTGCTATATTGATATCTGTAATATTTTCTAGGAGAATTCCAAATTCGTCACCACCCAATCGGGCTAGAGTATGAATAGGTATCAGGCATGCTTGTATGCGGTGAGCAATGGCTATCAGCAATTCATCTCCCACCAGATGCCCAAGAGAATCATTGACAACTTTGAAGCGATCGCAGTCCAAAAAAAGCACCGCAAACTGATAACTAGATTCTTGCTGGGCACGATTTAGAGCATTTTCTAGTTGCCTGATAAATAAAACTCGGTTTGGTAATCCAGTTAGGGAATCATGCAGTGCTATCTCTAGCAGTTGATGTTGCAATTTCTGGCGAGAATCTATTTCTTGTTGGAGCTTTTTTAGAGCTTTTTCTAGCTCTCCAGTTCGCTGCTTTACCCGATGTTCCAGTTCGATATTTAGTTTTAATATTTCTAATCGCGCCGACCTCAATGCCAGTTGATTTTTCACGCGCACTAAAACTTCTTGAAATTCAAAAGGTTTGGTGATGTAGTCGACACCCCCCATCTGAAAGGCTTTAACTTTGTCAAAAACATCATCTAAGGCACTAATAAAAATCACCGGAATATCGGCTGTTAGCTCCCAAGCTTTAAAGGTCTGACAAACTTCATAGCCATCTACTTCTGGCATCATAATATCAAGTAGAATCAAATCCGGTAAGACTGTTTGAGTTGCTGTCAGTGCCATTTGCCAGTTCAAGGCTTTACGAACGTTATACCCTTCCCTTGTCAATATGGAGGATAAAACCCGGAGGTTGTCGGCCATATCGTCAATGATCAAAATATCTTTTTTATTAGGGTCTAAATGCTCGTAATTCATTCTATGTTTGTTTTAGTCAATTCCATGATTTTCTCAAACTGGTAGTTATTCGCTAAATCCCTGATAACTTCGAAAAGTTGACCATTATCCGATGGAATTTGCTTGAGTAACTCTAAAATCAGTTCATCACTACAGCTGGCTGCGGCATAGTAAATATTTTCGAGCCACTCAGGTGACATTTGTGATAAATAGCTCAGGAGTTCGGCAACACTGACAAATATCTGTGTAGATTCATCGGCAACAGTTGTGTCTGTGGTTTCTACTTGGTTGGTATACTTGACACCCAAATGTTGGCTCAGTTTTTCCAATAATACTTCTTGTGTGAATGGCTTGCGAATAAAATCATCGCAGCCAATGGATAAAATTTTCTGGCGTTCTTCCTCAAAAGCGCTAGCAGTTAGGGCAATAATGATCGTGTCTGTATTGGAAGAACTCTGCCCTGCCCCAGAGAAGTCGTAAGGGGGAGCCAGGGTTGTTGAAGCATCATTTTCCATGACACTAGTTGCTTCTGGTGTGAGAGACGTTGCGCCAAGCTGGCTTTTGAATAAGGGTGCAACTTTGAGTTCGCGATCGCTTGAATCGGGAAACTCTTCTACCAGGTACTGGCTCGTTGACGATGACACTAGCTGTTTCAATTTTGATAACTTCGGCAATGTATTGGCTGCTCCATAACTTATTTGTTTACCTTTAATCATTTTTGTTGCTTCATAACCGTCCATGACTGGCATTCGCATATCCATAAAAATTAAGTGTGGTTGCCAAGATTCCCAATTCGCAACGGCTTCACTACCATCTGTAGCTTCCCTGACTTCAAACCCTAGAGATGTGAGAATTTTAACTAGCAACAATCGGCTTTCTTTGGAGTCGTCAACTACTAAGATGCGGTATGCTTTTTCATTAAAGGCTAAAGCTAAAATTTGGTATCTAATTTGGTTTGTCGGGATTTCTCTAGGGCAAGTTAGAGCAATCTGAACATCAAAAGTAAATGTACTACCAATATCAGGTATACTCCTGACAGTAATATCTCCTCCCATCAGTTGCACGTATTTCCGGCTAATCGCCAAACCTAATCCCGTACCTTGCTGGGATTTTTTGCCGATTTCGGTTTGCTCAAAAGCTTCAAATAGCAAGTCAATTTCTTGTGGAGCAATACCACAGCCACTATCTTGTACCTCGAATAAGAGGTGAGGGGGATGAGAGAGATTCTGTCCCTGCTCCTCGTTTCCCCAGCCCCCAGCCCCCAGTCTTACCCGTAGCGTCACCCTCCCGGTATTAGTAAATTTGATGGCATTTCCCAAGAGGTTGAGCAAGACTTGACACAATTTATTTTCATCCGTTTCTATGTATTTAGGAATGTTTTGTGCATATTCAAACACTAATTCTAAATTTTTAGATGCAGCACGCAAGTGCAACATCTTTTCTAAGTTTTTTAATACATGAATTAAGTCAAAGCTACTGCTATTTAGCGTGATTCTGCCAGCTTCGATTTTGGACATTTCTAGAATGTCGTTAATTAAGTTGAGTAGATGTTCGCCAGCACGATTAATAATTGTCAAGTTTTCTTGATGCTCGCCAGATAGTGAATAATCTCGGCTCATGATTTGGGTAAAACCGAGAATGGCATTGAGTGGGGTACGTAGTTCGTGGCTCATGTTAGCGAGAAATTCGCTTTTGGCGAGGTTAGCGGCGGTACTTCGCGCAGCTTCACGAATGGCTGCTTGTTGTTCCTGTGCGGCAATTTTTTGCGATTGAATCAGTTTTTGTTGGGTGGTTTGCAGTTGCTCGATCGCTTGCTGAAACTCTTCAGTACGTTTTTTTACTTGAGCTTCTAAGGTGCGATTATATTCTGCTAATAAGTTTTCTGCTTGTTTGCGTTGGGTGATATCAAAAAATGTAGCGATCGCAAATGCAAGATTTCCTGATTCATCATAAATTGGCTTTCCCAAAACTTCAATGGGAATAATCTTGTCAAGATAGCGAATTTCCATATCATCAATCCTGCCGCTTTCCCCAAGCAATGCTCTCAAAATCGGCAGGCGATCGCTAGGGTAAAGTTGATCTGTCCCGGCAAGGTAAGCTTGATATACCTCTGACAATTGTTCGCCGCTAACTTCTGCGAGCGCTCCTTGACCAAGAATTTGCTGCCCAATATGATTTATGTAATAAGGTTCACCTCCAGCATCGATGATAAATACACCTACTGGCATGGCTTCTAAAAATTGAGTTAGCCGACTCTGACTGTGAGATAACGCCTCATTTAAGACTTGCATCTGGCTATTCTTTGCTTCCAAAGTACTAAAGGATACTTGGAGTTGCTTTGCCATAGTTTCAAATGACTTTGCTAGTTCCCCTAGTTCATCGGAACGCCGAATTTCTGGTGTTTGCTCCCATTCACCTTTAGCAATTTTCTTAGCTGATATGTTTAATTGCAGAATCGGCTTAATTACCCACTCAGCAGTCAACATCCCAATTGTTGTAGCTACTAAAAAAGCAATTGCACAGAGCAAAATGGTGATGCGGGTGTTAGCGTTAATTTGCTCCATAAATTCGCTTTCTGGAATCACCGCCACGATTAACCAATCTAAACCCAGTTGATCCTTCCAACTTTTTACCTGCACAAAATAATGCATTCCATCGGCGGTAAAGTTTAGCTGTTGTTTCTTGGCCATGAACTCAAGATTACCAAAGCGTTTGATCAACGACTGGGTTGTGAGTCGAATTAAATAATTTTGACTGTCTAATGCTGATCGACGTTTTATTTGATCATTAGTGATGGTA
Source organism: Nostoc desertorum CM1-VF14 (assembly GCA_019359245.1). Taxonomy (GTDB): domain Bacteria; phylum Cyanobacteriota; class Cyanobacteriia; order Cyanobacteriales; family Nostocaceae; genus Nostoc; species Nostoc desertorum. Next base: position 365,617 of record JAHHHR010000001.1, read on the forward strand.
TACGGTGGCTCGGTACTAGAAGAAGCCACTATTAACCCGGAACGCTCTAAAATAAAAGTTTTACCCAATTTTTTGGTATTCAAGTTGGCTAAAAAGTTGCTGATTTGTGACAAAATTAAATCAACACTAATCACCCCAATTAGTTTGTGAGTTTTATCGTAAACAGGATAGCTCGAAGATATAGATAAAACTTCTGGTTTATCTTCCCATTGATAAATTTGGCTCCAAACGGGTTTACCCGCCTTGACCGCATCTGTATACCATGCCTCTACACGAGGATCATAATTTTTAACTTGCTGAAGCTGGCGGCGATTCCCCTTCAAGTCTGTATTGTAAACATGAAGTTTCCCGATACCATGCTTTTCGGTAACTTCGTTAATTAAGAGCGTGCCATTATCTAAACGTTCAATACCGATAAATTCACCTTTGGAGTTGGCATAGCTGTTATAGCCAACATTGAAAACCTGCATTTGTTTCCAAAAGTAATTTCCGGTGGTTTTAAAGTCCGAAAGGTTGAGCAAATCTAGCTCAATTGCATCTAAGTTGATTTGATTGATTTGCTTCGGGGTTGTTAAATAGTTGTCAAGATGCTGTTCAATGCGATCGCAGATTTCATTTTCTAATTGATTAGCAAGCTCCTTTACCGCTTTTTGTCCGTTGTGATACGAAAGATAGCCCACAAGTCCTACCGCCCCACAAATTTGCAATATAAAGGGCACAATCAGAACATACCTTAGGGGCATCTTGGCATAAATGCCAACTAAGCGATTAATGGATTTGACGGGTTGAAGTTTGGATAACATTATTGTTTGCTTCTTCCCCAACGTATATAAGGGGTATTTTTGCCATATCCGCTACACTTAGTCTCATGGCAATTACTGTGTGCGATCGCTTTGACCATGACATATTTTTACAAATTTTAGTATAAGATAATACATAGCAGTATACTTGTTTGATTGGTTGAGTTCCTCCAACGCCTAATTTTCAAACTTTGTGCTAACACCTTAATTTGCTCAGTTTTAGCTGGCAATGTGTCAACTGAACTGAAATTTAACTGATAAGTTACAGTATGCCATTCTAAAATTCAGGTCGCCATTAGCACCCAATCCTAATTTTAATTTTTAATTGCTGATGTTTTGATTTTCCGGTCTCCAAACCTCTGCACTTGCACAAAAACTTATATTTAAGTACAACAATTTTAAAATTTTCATGCAAATACATACTAAAAACAAAAAAAATCCCAAAAAATTTACTTTGGATTTTTTACTTTAAATAAATGTTAATTTTATTGTTGAAATATGTCAATATCATCGCCGATTTGTAAAATTTTTCCGGCTGAAGATGGGTGTAATTGGGTATTGACACTCAATCGGTAAAAATGATTAAAAGGCGATGAAGCAACCCAATTTGGCAGAGTTGCTTGTCGCTGGGTTACAAAGATTTTTTGAAAGTTTGGGTAAGCTTCCCCTAAGTAAGAATTGCGTGTTGGGACTATACAACGCTGACACGGATTAACCCCAAAAAAATCCACATTTCCCACTCGAAAGGAGACTAAATTACCTTGTTCACTAAATAGCCGATCTTCCCAAAATGCTGGTACACCATCAATCTCAATATTGGCACGCATCCGACAACGCATTTCATCTACACTTAAACCGGGAAACCAAGAAGCTACTTCTGCCAATGTTGCTGTACTAATTACCGTTGGTCCAAGTGAGTGTGTATCGTCAGGAAAACCCATCAAAGAGTTTTGCCTTAATGTGACAGCAAACTCAAAAAAATTACTCAAAGTTGCTTCTAATGCTTGCCGTTCCTCATCCAAATGAAAAATTTGTTGTGAATCGCCGTCTGGCATTTGCAAAGAGATAGTTCTATTTAATAGTGCAAATTGTGCTCTTAGCAAATGGATTTTAGTATGACGCTTGCCATTGACAAATCTATCTTGTTCGTCAAAAATGGCAAACTCGCGGTCATACTGTAGTGCGCCACTGGCAAGAACTCTAGCGTTCTCAACTTCAACACCATCCAGTGACTTAACTGGATACAACAAAATCTTGGCTAGGTAAGGCATCATCGCAATTTTAGATTTTAGATTTTAGATTGGTGATTTAGCAGTTTTCAATCTAAGAATTATTTTCTTACTTATAGCGGTTCTTACTTCAGTGCAATGCAGTCTGAACCTCACTTCATATCTACTTACGCAAACAATCCCCTCGCCTTGTTAAGCCGAGGGGTTGGGAGTGAGATTTAAAAATTTACTTCATGCAATTGTTAACAGTTATCAGTGATGTATTTATCTACATCGTCAGAGTCCGCCATTTCTAACAAGTGGTAGGTAACAGTTAGAGTCAAATTCCCGACTGAAACTGTGATAACTGTTTACTGTTTTCACTATTTACTGGTTTAATTATGGATATACTGGCGATTTATCTATTCCTCCAACATGATTTAGAGGCCAGAACCGAACTGCAGCCCGTCCAATAATATTCTCACGGGGGACAACACCCCAGCAGCGGCCATCGTAACTATTGTTACGATTATCACCTAGTACTACATATGAATTGGCTGGTATAGTCTGGGGTTTCGCCAAAAAAGGTGGCTGTGGCCCTGATTGGCAAACATCAATAACTGTACTTTGGCCAGAACCGAGGTAATTGGTTTCTGGGAGGGGTTTGTTGTTGATATAGACTTTGCCATCCCTAAGTTGGATTTTTTCTCCAGGTAAGCCAATTACACGTTTAATAAAAGCGTCGTGGTATTGTTCTTTTTGTAACTCTTTTGTAGGCGAAAATACTACAATATCTCCCCTCTGCGGGTCAGCAAATTTATACTTCAATTTATCTACAATGATTTTGTCTGCTTCCCACTGGTTTGGCGTACCATGCAGAGTTGGTTCCATCGATCCCGAAGGAATCCAGCGTGCTTCAGCAACAAAGGTACGAATTCCTAGAGCAAGAACAATGCTCAATACAATTGTTCTACCTAGCTCTGCGATCCAAGAATTATCGGGTTGTTGACTAGAGTTGTTATCAGACACTTGATTTTGCATGAAATTACTTAACTGAAGGAAAAATGTAGGTAATTAACTCGCCTAGTGAGACTTTATTTGTTAATCTTAACGGGAAAATTTTAATTTCCTAGTCATGTTCCCATCTTGATTACCAATTTTAGATTGTGGATTTGACAGATTTCTTCGTAAATTAAAAATAAACTTTTTTTTAACGCGCGGCAAAAATTGGTTACTCCGGGCGCGAATAAGTTTAACCTAAAAGCATACTTCTCCGTAACACATAACTCCCTGTCTCAACTTTGTTAACCCTATGTCATCTCCACAAATTTTATTGATTCGCCGCGCTCGCATAATTCTACCCAATGGTGAACTGATGATTGGGGATGTGTTGACGCGCGATCGCCAAATAGTCGAAGTTGCCCCAGAAATCCCCCAAACAGAACTAGCCACTGAAATTGACGCAGAAGGGTTAACTTTGTTGCCAGGAGTTATCGATCCGCAGGTGCATTTTCGGGAACCTGGGCTAGAACACAAGGAAGATTTATTCACCGCCAGTTGCGCCTGTGCTAAAGGCGGAGTCACTTCCTTTTTATAAATGCCGAATACGCGCCCCCTGACAACAACACAGCAGGCTTTAGATGACAAGCTAGAACGTGCCTCACAAAAGTCTTTAGTTAATTATGGGTTTTTTATTGGGGCAACAGCAGAGAATCTACCAGATTTGCTTTTAGCAAAGCCAACACCAGGAATTAAAATTTTCATGGGGTCGATGCATGGTCAGTTGCTGGTTGATGGCGAAACAGCCCTCTCTGCGATATTTGCCAAAGGCGATCGCTTGATTGCCGTTCATGCCGAAGACCAAAGTAGAATCAACCAACGCCGTCAAGAATTTGCCAACATGCACGATCCAGCTGTTCACTCGCAAATTCAAGATAATCAAGCGGCTTTGCTTACAACCCAACTGGCATTAAAACTTTCTCAAAAATATCACCGTCGTCTACATATTTTGCATATGTCAACTGCCGAAGAAGCAGATTTGCTGCGTCAGGAGAAACCTAGTTGGGTAACTGCGGAGGTAACGCCACAGCATTTATTGTTGAACACCAGTGCTTATGAAAAGATTGGTACTTTGGCACAGATGAACCCACCTTTGCGATCGCCCCACGATAACGAAGTTCTTTGGCAAGCTTTGCGCGATGGCGTGATTGATTTTATCGCTACAGATCATGCACCCCACACCTTAGAAGAAAAAGCTCAAGAATACCCTAATAGTCCTTCGGGAATGCCTGGAGTAGAAACTTCCCTAGCTTTGATGTTAACTGCGGCGATGGAAGGAAAGTGTACTGTGGCTCAAGTTGTTAATTGGATGTCAAAAAATGTAGCTGTGGCTTATGGTATTCCCAATAAAGGAGCGATCGCGCCTGGTTATGATGCTGATTTAGTGCTTGTAGATTTAAACACATATTCTCCAGTGCGACGCGAGGAACTTTTAACCAAATGCCGTTGGAGTCCCTGTGAAGGCTGGAACCTCCCCGGCTGGGCTAAAACCACCATTGTCGGTGGTGAGGTAGTTTATGACAAAGGCCAGGTAAATACGCAAGTGCGAGGTAAAGCTTTAACTTTCGTATAGCAAATATTTATAAAAAGGCGTCGGAAAACCCACTCTTTTTAAAGATGGGATGAGAGACGCCCCAGCGCCGTTGACTGTTGACGGTTAACAGTCAACAGTCTTTCGTGTTATCCCATCCCCTAAAATGGGATGGGATAAGCTTAATCTTCCTTAGAGACATCCAAAAATTAAATTACTCAATTCCTGCATCCAATACGACTGTCCGATTTCTTCTCCCCCTGCTTCCCCTGCTCACCAAAGTGATTGATTATTTTTTTATTTGGAAGTCCCGTTAGCATCTTTGGCGATTCGTAAAACAAACTTGGGTATCTTCAGATGGATAAGAGTAAACAAGCTAATGGGAGTTTATTGTGATTCATTTCATGATGCTTGTCCCCAGAAACTATTGGGAAACATAACCATATGAATAATCAAAGAGAATTACTATGTCCTTCAAAATTTTGGCTTTAGACGGTGGCGGTATTCGTGGAGTCGTTGCAGCACGAATACTTCAACAAGTAGAACAAGAAATTAGAAATCAGGGAAAAGGGAACTTCCTACACGAATACTTTGATTTGATTGCTGGCACTTCTACCGGTTCAATATTAGCAGGAGGCATTGCTGTAGGAAAACAGAGTGATGAACTCATTAATCTGTATAAAGATAGAGGTAAAGATATATTTCCGCAAAATAGAAAAGATCGCTATAAAAACTTTCCGTCCATCATAAAATCAATTATTGATGTATTTTCAGCAGCTAAATATTCTCATGATGGAATTATTAGCGTCCTCAAAGATGCCTATAAATCCACAAGAATAAAAGATATTGAAAAACCTATTATTTTAATTCTTGCTTACGATACTTTGTATCGTAATACAACCTTTTTTACAAACTGTCATCCCGATCTAGAAGAGAGATGGTACGATGACTGTTATTTATGGGAAATATGTACTGCTTCTGCCTCAGCTCCTACTTTTTTTCCACCATATAAATTAGAACCTGTAGATAAAGAAAAATTTGGCGATTGGGAATTCCCCCACATTGATGGAGGAATTTCTGCTAATAACCCCGCTCTTGCAGCTTTGAGCCTAGTTATGAGGATTAGTCAATCTTCGGTATCTCCACCAATCAAGCAAAAATATAAACTTGATAATCTACGATTGGAAGATATTTCAATTCTTTCTATTGGCACAGGCCAAACTGGTGAACCATATCAATATGAGCAAATAAGCAAATGGAGAGGCTTAGACTGGGTAAAAAATCTGACTAACATCTTTATGGAACCTACATCTGAGATTGATAGTACTATTTGCCGACAAATTATGGGTGGGTACGATTCCAAACGTTACTTACGGCTTCAGTTTGATTTAAATGAGACATTCCAACCCAAGCCAAAAGAGACTTATAAAGATCCTCGTATTGTATTATCTCCAGAAGATCGAAAAAATCGATTTACAGGGAAAAAAGTTAGTGAAGAAATAGATAACACTGATTCGGAGATTATTCAGCAGTTAATAGATACTACTTCTGCATTCATTGATCAAGGTCTTACTTACTATACTAGAAACAACTCTGGTTCTCCGATAAAAAAGGCGATCGCCTCTTTTATTAAAGATAACTAGTGTATTCACGTAGACAGATTAATGTCTACTAATATTAGAATCAAATATCTCGTATTTCTACATAAGTATCGTAGAAGTACGAGATATTTTATTGAAACCTTTATTAATATCAGTGTTAATTACAGATGTAAATATAAGAAATTCTTGCTATTTCAAATTACTGAAATTAATCTTTAAATATTTCATAAATCAGTATTATTGTGTATACAATTTGACTTTGATTTGGGTATATTGAATATAAGGACAAGAAGGACAAGTTAGACAAGTTCTACAGAACTTGATGTTTTTAACTTTTCTTTACTAGCTTTGGCTACTAAATAATCCAGATTTCTTCTCTCAATGACAGTAGAGGAAAAGTCGGGTTAAACCAAGCTGACTAAGTTCTGTGAAAACTTTTATTTCACCCAACCACAGGTTACATTTTCGTAATTCATAGATTATCTAAATCAGCTTTTAACTGATTATTACAGCAATAAAGTTGTTGCTACAAAAATTTTCATTTATTTTAGGTTGAGATAAAAATGCTAGTAATTTACAGTGGTGAGCGTGGTAGTGGCAGATAGAAGGAGCCTGGATTTCTCCTTCGACTGCTTGCAAAAATTTTCTCGTATTAAAGTCGGGCGATGAGCTTAAATTGCGGCGGCAATGAACAAATAATTACTAATTCGTAATACTCGGCTGCGGCGAGAAGCAAGCTATGTAATTCGTAATTGAAGGATACAAAGCAACTTGATTAATCATTACAAATTATTTTGACTTTGTTAATGACACAATTGAATGGGATGAGTTCGACTTGACGAGTACCCCCATGCCCATAGGTCAAACTCATACTTAGATAGCTATCTGGCTTGTAGGGTAATCGTTCCGCCCATTCAACCGCCACAATTCCTGGTATGACTTCAACACCTTCCCAGTAACTTTCTAAATTTAGGGCTGCAACTTCTTGTGGTTCTAAGCGATATAAATCTAGGTGGTAAAGGGGGAGGCGTCCTTCTGTATACTCATTAATTAAGGTGAAAGTTGGGCTGACAATAGGTTCAGCGATTCCCAAACCCTTGCCAATACCTTGAACTAGGGTAGTTTTACCAGCACCTAAATCACCTTCTAGTAAAATTACACTGCCAGGAGTCAGGGATTCACCGAGAGCAATACCCAAGCGTAGCGTCGCTTCTGTATCTGCAAGAAAAATTTTCATAATTAGTCATTAGTCATTAGTCATTAGTCATTAGTCATTAGTCATTAGTCATTAGTCATTTGTTTAGACTAATGACTAATTTTGATTTTCCTTAATTTTGAATTTTGAATTTTGAATTTTGAATTCCCCGAAGGGACTGACCTCTGCCGTACCACCGTAACAACACTCGTGCTAGTTTCTGCGGATTGTGACGGACAAAACCCGTTTCATCTTCATACAAAACATTAGCTGCAACAATCCTTCGTCCTAGCTGAGTTACAGCTTCTCTATCCAGGAAAACTGGATGGGAGTTTTGTTGAGAATAGCGCATGAGTGATTGCTCCGAGGGGGGTTTTTTGTGGATTAGCACAGCATCGAATAGCCGTCTTTGCCCACAAGCAGCATCAATTGCTCTAATGTGATCGGCAACAGTGTAACCTTCAGTTTCTCCTGGTTGAGTCATTATATTGCAGATATAAATACGGGGGGCATCTGTTTGAGCGATCGCATCGGCAATTTCTGGTACTAATAAATTAGGAATCAAGCTTGTATAAAGGCTACCTGGGCCAATAATAATGTAATCAGCTTCTTTAAGTGCCTTAATAGCTGCTGGTACTGCTGGGGGATTAGCTGGAATACAGCCAACTTTGACAATTTTACCGCCAGCTTTGGGAATGCTAGACTCTCCATCAATGCGGCGGCCATCGGCTAATTCTGCCCAGAGGTGAACATCACTGAGAGTTGCTGGTAGTACTTGTCCCCGTACTGCTAGTACTTTGGAACTAGCTGCAACTGCTTGCTCTAAATCTCCAGTAATGTCACTCATTGCCGTTAAAAACAAATTGCCAAAACTGTGGCCCGTTAACCCATCTCCAGCCCGAAAACGGTATTGAAACAATTCTGTTAATAACTTTTCTTCATCTGCTAGCGCAGCCAAACAATTGCGAATATCCCCTGGTGGTAGCACTCCAAATTCTTGACGCAGCCGCCCAGAAGATCCACCATCGTCGGCAACAGTAACAATAGCAGTAATATTCGCGCTGTAGGTTTTTAGTCCCCTCAACAACGTAGAAAGTCCCGTACCACCACCAATTACCACTATTTTCGGACCTCGGTATAATCGATGATGGGCCAGCAAAACATCGATGAGTTCTTCTCCGCCTTCTGCTCTTAGTACCTTAGTAATTGAGCCTACAGTGCGAGTTTGCCCCCAAAGCACTAACAGCAAGCCGCCAAGCAGCACTAAAGGCCCACTAACATAGTTGGGTAAAATGTTGGTGATTACTCCCAGGAAACCCCTAAACAACTCAATCATCCAAAAAATTGGGGTCAGCTTAATCCAGATAGCTAACCCCAAACTCGCCAGCAGTACACCTCCAACACTGATTAACAACCAACGTTTTACCGATAGTCCAGGGGATAACCATTTGAACCACTGGTTAACCCGATAGGAAGTACGAGAGCGCGACTGCTTTTGCAGGGCGTTGAGGGCTTGTCTGAGAAAACCAATTGACATACCTGATTTACAGCAGTGCTACAAACAATAATTAACAGAAAATGTACACCACTTGGTTTAAAACACTAGGCGTGAAACTATTATATTTGTCAATCCCATTAGACTAAGAGCAAGTGGTCATGATTGCCAGTATTCCTAGTTAAACAATACCCTGGCTTGGTAAAAGTAAATTTAATGGAAAAACGAATTTTAGGATTAGATCCAGGACTGGCAATTTTAGGATTTGGGGTAATTACCTGCACGCAAATTCCTAACAAGGTACAAGAGACTACAGTAAATATGCTGGATTTTGGGGTAATTAAAACATCAGCAGATGTAGAAATGGGACAACGCCTATGTACTTTGTTTGATGATTTACACACCGTGATGGAAGAATTTCAACCAGATTTGGTTGCGATCGAGAAACTATTTTTTTATCGAATGTCAAGTACTATTCTGGTTGCACAGGCGCGGGGTGTACTCATTTTAGTCTTGGGCCAGCGTCGTCTTCCCTACGTAGAGTTTACTCCTGCTCAAATTAAGCTTGCTTTAACAGGGTATGGCAATGCTGATAAATTAGATGTGCAAGAAGCGGTGGCACGGGAGTTGGATTTAGATGAAATTCCCAAACCTGATGATGCTGCTGATGCTTTGGCGGTGGCTTTAACGGCTTCGTATCAGCTGTAGATTTGTACACAAACAATAAAGTTCTTAAGTGAACAATAAAGTTCTTAAGTGAACAATAAAGTCCTTAAGTGAACAATAAAGTTCTTGTCGTAACTGGCACACGAGTACAAATACCTAAAAGTTGCTTCATGTCTTGAAAACTAAACTTCTTTACTGGCCTCTAAAGTCCTGTCAGTGATTTGTAAAAATCTTTACTGATTAGTTAAATACGAATGCTTAATAAAATTCTGCAATTGAAAATGGGTGTCTGCATTGAAATATCTAGATTGAGGGATGATTTCATGCTTGCGCATAAATAAAGTCTGTATATAGGGCGATCGCTGTAACAGAAGATGATTTTTTGAACGCCTCGTTTCTGAGTATGGCGATCGCATCAGTTTTAAAAAAGAGTGTCCTTACGAGGGCGGGGTTTCAGGTAAAAAAACGCACTGGACGGCTTTGATCATCATTGACTCCCAAGCGGTGAAAAATACCTGCAATGCCAGGTGGAGCCGAAAGGTTTTTGTTTCTACAAAGCCACCAACGGTATTAAAAGGCATCTGGCTATTGACACCCTTGGGTTTCCCTTCTTTAGGCACTGTACTCGCGCCAATGTCTCGGATGATGCCGGATTAAAAGAGAAGTTTACTCTCAACATCGACTACTTTAAGTCAAAACAAGCGCGATATTCCCAAGATCACCATCCTGCTAGATCATGGGTATCACCTAGAATATTTGACTCAGGAGTTAGAGCGGATTTACCCAGATACAGCACTTCCCGCTATTATGCAATACAGTTTTCTCCTTGCTCCTCTCCTAGCATAGCTTTCAGCTTTGAGGATGGATGTACCTCATAGCTGCCGGAAGTGCTGTATCATCACCAAAGTCCAGTTTCAACTTTCTACGAAACCCTCAAAACAAGAGAAAGCAGCAAAAGGAAAATGCAAAGAGAGTTCTGGCAATAGCCTTTCGGGGTGATCGAATGCTCCAATGCTTGGATGGAGCGCTGTAAAATTCTGGTTTTGAACTTTGAACGAAAGAAAGGTTGGTGCCATTGCCAAACTTCATCAGGCTAATGATTAAGAGGCTTGCAGCACCTTCTTAGATGTCGAATGGGTTCTATATTTTACGCGAACAAACTATTTTTGATTCCACCACCTATTTTCCTTTAACCGAGCAGTATTGGATTCAATCTAGTCAGTTAAAGCGGACTTTTCAAAATTCCATAAAGTTTGTCATCAGTTTCAGTTCACTTATCGCGGTTATCTAATTGAGGATTCGCTATAGTTAACGGTTAACAGGCAACGGCTAAAAGGAGTTAAAGAGATGGAAATTAAGCCAACTGACCCATCGCTAGCACTCATGGAAATTCCCCCTGGCTATCTCAACATTATGGGTTACGTTGATCAGTCAGAAGTTAATGGCCCTGGTTGTCGTGCAGTTGTCTGGGTACAAGGTTGTCTTCGTGAGTGTCCTGGATGCTTTAACACTAACTCCTGGTCATTTGAAGCTAACCAATTGATTGCTGTTGATACCCTTACCGAAAATATTCTCAGCAATCCTCACAATACGGGTGTAACATTCTCTGGTGGAGAACCCTTTTGGCAAGCAACTGCACTAGCGTCTTTAGCTCGTAAGGTAAAAGCTGCTGGGTTAAATGTAATGTCTTTTACCGGGTTCACTCTCCAGCAACTACAGTCTCAATCTGCACCGCCAGGTTCCCAAGCATTGTTAGAACAACTTGATATTCTGATTGACGGGCCTTTTGTCCAATCTCTGGCAATAAATTCTCCCAACTCTCCAGTTTCTTCTAGCAATCAACGGGTTCGTGTTTTAAACCCGGCTTTCCAAGACCAGATTACCTGGGCCAGTGATCAGATAGAAGTCCACATTCTCAAGGATGGCGGTCGCATCGTCACAGGCTATCAAGGTGGACTGGAGCTAACGTAGCGGCGCGGGAGTAGGGCGAGAGCAGGGAGTTAAAACTTGAACGTTGAGCTTCTGAGGCTCAACGTTTCTTTATTGGTAACAACTTAAAGCGATCATCAAAATGTGAAATACCATCCCCTTTTATACCAATTCTGTATGAAGATGCACATAATCAGTCTGCCCTTTACAAGGGAGGACGGCGTAGCGGGGGGGGGTAAATATATGCAGCTTCACAAAGAAACGGTATTGGGGGTAAGATGAGCTTAATTAAGTTTTTCGTGAGCAGCCAAAATTATTTTTTCGGTTTCTTCCCAACTAATACATTTATCAGTTACAGAAATTCCATATTTTAATTCTTCTTGCTTACCAGTAATTGGTTGACTACCTTCATATAAATGAGATTCCAGCATCATGCCAACTATTGATGTATTACCATCCACTATTTGCTGAATAATATTTTCTAAGACGGCACCTTGTAATTTGTAATCTTTATTAGTATTGCCGTGACTACAGTCGACAACAATCCTCGGCGGCAAATCTGCCTGTTTTAATTTCTCTTCTACCAGTTTGACATTTGCTGCATCAAAATTGGGTTGACTACCACCCCTTAAAATTACGTGACCGTAGCCATTACCTTTAGTTTGAAAGACGCTGACCTGCCCGTTTTGATTAATTCCAATAAAATTATGCGGGTTTCTAGCTGACTGTAGGGCATTCAAAGCTACTTGAATATTGCCGTCAGTACCGTTTTTAAAACCCACAGGCATCGAAAGTCCACTTGCCATTTCGCGGTGAGTTTGTGATTCAGTCGTGCGTGCCCCGATGGCAGACCACGTAATCAGTTCACTAATGTATTGAGGTATGATTGGATCTAATGCTTCTGTACCAGCAGGTAATCCCAATTCTGTAATTTTTAATAATAGCTCCCGTGCAATTAATAACCCATTCTCTACATGGAAAGAATCATCCATATCGGGATCGTTAATTAACCCTTTCCAGCCTACGGTTGTTCTTGGTTTTTCAAAGTACACTCGCATAATTAGTAACAGCTTATCCTGCACTTGCTCGGACAATCTTTTTAACCTTTCAGAATATTCGAGTGCTGCTTTTGGGTCGTGGATTGAGCATGGGCCAACTACTATAAATTTTCTGCGATCCTGAAAATCTAGAATCTGTTCTATTTCCTGCCTATATGCCAAAATTCTTTGTTCGGTTAATTGTGTTAAAGGTAATTTTGATTTAACTTCATTGGGAGTTAATAAAATGCGCTCGTTCTCAATATTAGCGTTGTCGATATTACTATTAAATAATTTGTTGTGCATGGGGATGCTCTGGCAATTTTGTATACGCACTTCAACTCAAAAGTGTAACACAAACCCATGAGATTTTAAAATAACTTATTTTTAACTTGACAAATTTCTAACGGGACTGTAGATGAATAAGGTAATAACTGAAAAAGGGAAAATATTTTCCCCTTTTTTATTTGCTATTGGGCTACTGACTCAGTCGTAGTGTATATAATTACTGCCATACAAACACTTTGGCTTCGTATGGACCTAAGTCAGTTATGATCCCATCGTCACCAGCTTCAACATCATAATTGCCTGTCCACTCATGCCATATACCAGGGCTAGGAAAGTTAGGAACATGATAGCCAGCTAGGAAGTTTTCGGAGAAATTTGCTATTACGACTACACGAGAACCTTCACCATTCCAACGAGTATAAGCTAATACTTTTGCCTCTGCATTTTCGTGGATAAAATCAATATTTTCTGTGTAAAGAGCATGATTACTTTTACGCAGGTTGGTTAAGCCTTTGTATGAATCAAATAAACTACGATTTAGATCATTACCTAACAGCGTCCAATCGATTTTGGATGATTCAGGTTGTTTAGGTTTGTACTCACCAAATTCCTCTCCCATCCAAATCAAAGGTACACCAACAGCAGTCATTAGGATGGCTACTCCTAATTTAGCTCGCCTAAAGGCTTCTTCGTTAAAAATCTCACGGTTCCCCAGTTCTACCATGACATGGTTATGGTCGTGGTTGGTGAGATAATTTACTACATTGGTAGCACCCAAGAAGCCTTGGCGCTTGCAGTCAATGACATCTTTGAGTCGCTCTAAATCAAATGTATCACCGCAGATATGTTCTAGAATACAGTGATAGAAACTGTCATGCCAGCAACCATCCATTGGCCCATCTACATTGGTAATGCTGGTAGTTTCAGGAATGTGTTCGGCAACGTTGTAAAAAGGCTTCGTTCCAGCAGTTTTTTTAGCTTCCTGAACAATCCAGTACATAAAATCGTAGTTAGCAATTTGCCGCGCCGCATCATAGCGAATACCATCAAGATGATATTCTGATATCCAAAAACAGATTGTCTCACCAATAAACTTCCGCGCTGGATGAATATCTAATTTCTCGTCATAATGCTCATAATTAAATTCAGGTCCCCAGTTATTATCAGGGTCACGAGGTTCGTGATGATACCAATAATCGTGGTCAATTTGTGTTAAAGGAGCAGATGCTTCTGAGTGGTTATAAATACCGTCCAGAATTACACGAATACCTCTGCTATGACATTCATCAATCAATTTTTTCAATTCAGCAGTAGAACCATAACTAGATTCTGTTGCAAAGAAGTGGCGGGGGTTATAACCCCAACTATAATCACCAGGATATTCTTTAAGTGGCATCAACTCAATAGCGTTGATTCCTAGTTCGCACAAATAATCTAACTTTTCAATGACGTGTTTGTATTTTCCACGTGCATAAGGATCATCCTCACCACCAGAAAAATCACCTACGTGCAATTCATAAATTACCAATTCGTGGTCAGCAGGTAAAGGCTTATCATCATGTTGCCAAACATAGGTATCGGTAATTCTTTCGCCATCTTTGATCCGGACAACACCATCATCTTTTCCACTCAGTTCATCTATATCAGTTGAATAAGGATCTGTAACATCAACCCATTGTTCTGGCTCAAAAAACCATGAATTTGATTGGACGCGAAATTTATATTTATAAACACCGTCTTCTAGTTGAACACTTGTACGAAAATAACCATCGTCACCTTTTTCCATTGGTATTTCTTGCCAATCAGAAAAAGAACCAATTAATGATACTCCTTTGTTGTAAGGTGCAAATAAATTAAATTCAATTGGCTTTGCCATAGAAGTATTTGTAATACCAAGAGTTGATAAAAGTATTCTCTGATGCTCAATTAAATTTGCAAATCGCTCTACAGAAATAATTATTTACTTAGCGCTTCTATCTTAAGGATGGTTTTATAAAGATTTTTGTAAAGAATTACTGTTTTTGGCGTTTTTTGACTGTTTATCACGTTTATTTTTTTTAACTAATATCTAGATGCCCATAATACTACTAAGCTTAAAATGCTATTGAAAATAGATTAATGGCTTTTTATTAATTTCTTAAATGGCAGATATTCAGTAAAAATAAGATATTGTTTGCTAAATATCTGCTGTATAGGATTACTCAATTTTGCCGTAAGTTTGTTGCATATAACTTAACAACCAATTTGCCGCCGTTGCTCTGCGAGTTTGCCGAGGTCCAAATTCACCAATTTTGTAACCTTTGAAACCCAGTTTTTCTTTGAGCATTTGTTTATTTTCAGCAGGAATGGAACGGGTCAATTTGACTGTTGCCGGGCGAGATTCAATGAAATTTGGTGGTTGTGGGTATTCACCCTGCCATTCTGGCGCAACTTGACTAGTGTCCCATTGTGCAGTTGAGGAATCATAGCGATACCCTAAATAATGCCATAGCAATTGATTGACTGTAGCATCATCAAGTTTCTCGTCAATGATTGCCCAAATTGTTTCTTTATTAAGTGCTGGCAAGTTAGACATAGACAATTCAAAATTCCAAGTTGAAAAACTGGCTACTGATTAATTAACTACAGTTAGTAGGTATTGAAAAATACTTTATCACTACTCTGCGACACTCCTAAAGATAGGGATAATTTTATTTTTATCTACACCTGCTGGAAGATTTATCCGCCACAATCATTAGACAAACTACTAAAGTGACCCTGAATCAGGAGATTCGCTAACTCAGGAGGGAAATTATGGGAATAGGGGATATATTCAGAAATATAGTCGGTGACAAGCAGAAACGACGTGATGAAGAGTGGGATAATCGCGATCGCCAGTACAGACGTAGCGGCGATGATGACGATGACCGAGAGTACAAACGTCGCGGCGATGATGACGATGACCGGGAGTACAGAAATCGCGGCGATGATGACGATGACCGGGAGTACAGAAATCGCGGTGATAATGATGACGACCGGGAGTACAGACGTCGCGGCGATGATGATGACGATGACGATGATTAATTTCGCCAGTTGGAGTTAAAAACAGGTTGTGTATACCTAAACTAGGTAGACTGGAATCGTAAAGATTAGACCAGTCTATGCAGAATTCCACAACACTGCCAAAGATCATCCGCGCCCATGTATTCATTTCTGGCCGAGTCCAAGGAGTGGGTTATCGCTATTCCACTGTGGATACAGCTAGTCAGTTGGGGTTATCCGGTTGGGTGCGGAATCTCCCCGATAATCGAGTAGAAGCAGTCTTTGAAGGAGTGCGAGATGTTGTAGATGACATGGTTCGCTGGTGTCATTCTGGGCCACCTGCTGCTGTAGTTAAAGATGTTGTGGTTGAGTATGAAGAACCGGAAGGGTTGCGGGGATTTGAAGTTAAACGGGTTGAGTAAAGAGTTAGTCATTGGTCATTTGTTCTTTGTAAATGACTAATGACAATCAACTGTTATAGTGAAGTGACCTGTATGCTCGTGGGGTTTTTCCTGTCCACCGCTTAAAGGCGCGGTGGAATGCACTTGGTTCAGAAAAGCCTAGCAAAAAAGCTACATCATGTATTGGAGCATCTGTTTTTTGCAACGGTCAAAAGGTACAGATTCCATCAACAGAGATAATTTTAACAAGTAGGGATGTTCAAAAAGAGTAAATATTTAGTAAGTGAATACGTGATCAAGTTGAAAATCAATCTTGGTTTAAACCACAACCTAAACATCGCATACAAACAAAGAAAGCGGCTAAAACTGAGATTATCTCAAATACTAATTGAAATGACAAAGGAGCTAGAGCAAATCCCCAAATCAGAAAAATTGTCCCAGTTACCATAGTCGCAATGCGATGAATTTCCTCTTTACTTCTCAAAGCCAAGAAGAAAGTCCCTAACCCAGTTAATAATAAGACTAAGCTACTCATAAAAATTTTTATTACTTAGAAGCTGAAAGTAAATTCTGCAAAGCTACAATGCTGACAAAATATTTATATGCTAATTCTCTATAATTTAGCATAATAAAGATTTTACAGCATAACCTAATTTCGGTCATATTTGCAATCAAATTTAAATTCTCTGTATAGGATGAAGGCTTAAGCAAACATCAAGATAATTTTTAAAACCTCTTTAATTAGTATTAATTAAGATTGTTTTATCCTGTCTATCCTGATATTTAATAAACTGCAACTTGACAAAAGTTAGCATTAGTAATGCTTTAAAAATGCGTAAGCATAGTCCGTCGTAAACATCATCCTATCGTGACAATTTCGTTATTAACAGGATTTACGCACTCAGATCCCCCAACCCCCTTAAAAAGGGGGCTTTAGAAGTTCCTCCCTTTTTGGGCTAGGGGGGATCTAGGTTTCAGACTTCAGTGCGTAAGTCCTAATTAACTGCTTTTACTATTATGATTAGTGCAGTGCCTAAAACGCTCAAAATCTAAGCTGGATAAAGGTTTAGATAATAGCGATGCCTACGGCGGTAAGCTACGCACCGCTTGTGAGACATTCGGGAACTAACTATGAATTAATTTAAATATTTATTACACTATCTAACACATAGTTTAAGCTATTCTTACCGACATACTTAATTATGCTTGACTTATCAATGTTTCCTGACCTATGTCAGCATTTTTTGTTTTAAAAACCACTTAAAAAACGTATTTTCAAGTTCTTAGCGATTTATTGGAAATTTTTTTCTGGTTATTTACTGAGCTAATCTCCATTTGCGGTGTACTCTCAATATACGGTAACTATCACGCTCAAACTTTGAGATAAATTACACCCAGAGGTGAATACCATGAAAAATTATGCTGATCAACAGAAATTTATATTAAGTCAAATCACAGATAAATATTTTCAGCGCCGAGATTTCAGTGGATGTGACTTGCGTGGAATCGACCTGAAAGGAATTGATTTAAGTGGTGTTAACTTCATAGGAGCAGATTTGCGTAATGCAAATTTGTGTGGTTGTGTCCTCACTCGTGCTAATTTAAGTGGTGCAAATTTGATGCAAGCTAGCCTACGTGAAGCTAATTTATATGAAGCATCTTTGTGCGAAGCTAATTTGATTAATGCTGATTTAACACGAGCAAATTTGTGCGGAACTTTCTTATGGCGGGCGAAATTCACAGGAAGTAATCTTTGGGGTGCTTCTTTATGTGATGTGGATTTGAGAGAAGCAGACTTAAGCGAAGCCAAATTAATTGAAGCATCGCTGATTGAAGCTAATTTAGTTAGAGCAAATCTCACAAGAGCAAAGCTATGTGGAGCAAAATTACTAGAAGCTAATTTAACTGAGGCTAACTTAACTGGTGCAGACCTAACATGGGCAAATTTAACCAAGGCAAACTTGAGTAAAGCAAACCTGTGGGAGGCAAACCTGATTTATGCAAAGCTGCGGGATACTATCATGCCTGATGGCAAAATTGAGCAACCTCAGATAGTTATTTATTAGTCATTTGTCATTTGTCATTTGTCATTTGTCATTTCTTAGGAAAGAATAACTTTCTATTTACTCCAATGACTAAAACTCACGTTGTGAGAAGATAAAAATAGCGATCGCTAACAACATAGCACTATAAAGTAACCCATAGCCAGCATTTGTAATCAGTGCAGTTGTGTCAGGTAGTGCTTGCAGACCATAAACGGCATCATTTTTCAAATCTAATCGAGACAAATTTGGCAAGATGAGAAACAAACCTTGAGTTAGACGTTCCATACCAGGGTTGCGGCTCAGACGACCAAGCTGTACTAAATCTGGAGTAATATTTCCGATTAAATATACCGCAAAGGTTAAAACAGTTGCTAGCAGTGAAGCGTTAAAAACACCGAAGAGAATAGCCGCAGCAGTGATTAATGATAACTGCAATAATAAGAAAATTGCAGCAATCAAAATGCTCGCGGTTGGATGAGGAATGTTACCAAATTGTAGAAACACCAGATAAATTGCTGTCATTGTGGCGACAAGTACAGCTAATACTGCGGATAAACCCAAGTATTTGCCGATAATAATTTCGCTGCGGCTGACAGGTTTAGCAATTAGCACCAAAATAGTGCGTTTTTCAATTTCTTTATTAACCAGTCCCGTACCAACAAATATCGTCACAATTAACCCGATGGCATTCATCGCCGCCATACCAAAATCTAGAAACATTTTACCTTCAGTCGTTGCTGCAAATTCAGGAAGGACACGGAAGGCAATGGCGAGTATTAGCGCATAAAAACCAATAATATATAGGATGCGATCGCGTACCACTTCCTGAAACACATTCTTTGCTAGTACAAAAATTCTGTTAATAGCCATTTGTTATTAATTATTTGTCATTGGTCATTAGTCATTGATTATCAGCCATTAGTTCTTCTACTCCTGCTCCCCCAGCTTCCTCACTTCCTTGGAGGCGGTGCTCCAGGAATTAATTTACTAGCGCGATCGCATTCAATTTCTGCAACTGTAATGCTATTGCCCGAATTACTAGTTGCTGCAACTGGTTCAATGCGACAAGATTTTTGTAAGTAATAACCCCGTGGGTTAGAACTCGGGCCTGTCCAAATACTTAATAAATTTAATATATATCCAGACTTAGTATTATCTATACGCGGTTCAACACGCCATAGTTCCTTCTCTTCATATTTGCTCAAGTTCTTTTGAATTACTTCTCTACCCAGAGTTTCTACTTGATATTCCTCAGGAAGCAGCCATCTCTCTACTTCTGACCAAGGTCTTTGAGCTATTTGACTTATTACTATTGGTTGAAGTCTCTCTAGAATTACAGCGCCGTTTCGTGGAATTATTACTTGTTTTTCCGTTCTGACAACAATGGTACTACTTTTGAAAGTATCTGCCTGCAAGCTGGGATATTGCCGTAACCAATTATCCATTACAAAATAAAACTGAATCCAGCAACTTAGCAGCATACTACTAGCAACTAAAACTATGATTCTTTGCCGATCTTCTGGTTTAGGAATTCGAGCTTTTGCATCGGTATCATTCCCTTCAATAAACTCTGGTATTGCCGTAATTAACGCTGAGATTGTTGGCCAAAAAACGATTGTTCTTGGTGTAATTACGTCCTGTTGATTTCCAAATGCAAAAACGCTCACTAAGAATCCAGTGATCACTGCCCCGACAGGCATAAAAGTACCAGGAACCCTCAAAGGATCTTCAGTTGTATACCAAGCTGTACCTGCAATTAAAAATAACCAACCAAAAAAAGCAATTATATCTTTGATATAACCTATAGCAAAATATGAAACTATCCAAGAAAAAACACTCAAATAAATAAATGTTTGCCAAGAATAAGCTTTGGGTGGAATTAATACTTTTCTAATTCCTGCATAAAGCCCTTCAACAAATTTAAAAGCACCAAATACATCTTTAAGTAGGGTATTCATATTTCTCTTTACACCTGATTAATTAATCAATATTCTTCCTTTAGATGAAGTCAGTTCTTGCTATTTTGAGCGAAAAAATAAAATAATAGTTATAGCACTATAACTCAAAGAATTTGCTATTAATGTAGTCATCACTAAATTTGTATTTTGTAATTTAGCACTGCTAAAATTACGCCATCGTCGCCGTTGAGATGTTTGAGGTTCCTCTTGTTTTTTAACAAATTGTTCACTCAATGATAGTAGTAACACTTTTAAAATGAAAAATTTAATCAAAAAAGTAGCAAAGAAAATTATACAAGCAGTTAAAATGACTATAGTTTGTGTATTAGCTGATTTAAAATTATTAAATAACATATAGTTAATTAATTCTGATTTCATCTGTATTGGCAACATTGGTTCTGATACAAAAAACATGAGCCAACCAATTACGCTAGAAAACAGATTGGTAGAAATGGCATAAAAAATGCTAGTTTTTTTGTCAAATCTTAGTCTATTGTTTAAAACATACGCTTCGATAGGTATGGCAATCAGTACAAATAAAAAGTGAAACAGAATTCCACCAATAGGAAAAATCCTGGGAAGCATCCAATTTTCAGGCATAAATAGCCAAGGGTAAGGGTTAACTGTAGAGAGTATAACTGGGATAGTGAGGGTGATGGGGGAAATTATCACATTGTTCTTATCCTTTACTATGCTGGTGTGCCAAGATCCCTTATTGATGTTATTAATACATCATACGGTTGCGCTAGAGGAGTAGTTTCTTTACCTAAGATTACAAGACGTTAGGTAAGATTAAAGACTGCCACGTTATAGTATTTTGAGAGATGACAAGGAACGGTATTGGTATTCGCACGGCGCAAGTGCGTCAGGAACGGCTCATTGGTCAAATTCACGTCTATGATGGCATGGGTAAAGGTAAGTCCCAAGCGGCTTTAGGAGTGGTTTTGCGCTCTATTGGCTTGGGGATAAATACACCTAGCAATTCTAACCGTGTTTTACTGCTGCGCTTTTTAAAAGGGCCGGAACGTGATTATGACGAAGATGGCGCGATCGCAGCTTTGCAGCGCGGGTTTCCTCATTTAATTGATCAGGTTCGCACTGGGAGAGCCGAATTTTTTGGCCCAGAAGAAATTACCGCCTTTGACCGAGATGAAGCGATGCGGGGTTGGGATGTAGCCAAAGGTGCAATCGCCAGTGGTTTATATTCAGTAGTCGTCTTGGATGAAATTAACCCCGTTCTAGATTTGGGTTTGCTACCAGTAGATGAAGTAGTAAAAACATTAAAATCCAAACCCCAGGAGTTGGAAATCATTGCTACCGGACGCGCCGCACCGCAAAAGTTGCTGGATATTGCAGATTTGCACTCAGAAATGAAACCTCATCACCACCCAACAGCCAAAGCCCTCTTTCTGGAAGGGATTGAAATTTATACTGGTGCTGGTAAAGGTAAGTCTACTAGTGCTTTGGGCAAAGCTTTACAGGCAATTGGTAGAGGAATCAATCATCCAGGATCTACCCGTGTATTGATTATGCAATGGTTAAAAGGTGGTAGTGGCTACACAGAAGATGCAGCGATCGCCGCCTTGCAGCAGTCATATCCAGAAGTGGTGGATCATCAACGCTGTGGTGGAGATGCCATCGTCTGGCGAAATTCCCGGCAAGAATTAGATTATGTAGAAGCCGAACGGGGTTGGGAAATTGCGAAAGTTGCGATCGCCTCTGGGTTGTATAAAACTATTATTCTTGATGAACTAAATCCCACCGTTGACTTAGAATTACTCCCTGTTGAACCTATTGTCCAAGCTTTGCTCCGCAAACCCCGTGACACCGAAATTATTATTACTGGCCGCTGCCAAAATCCACCCGCATACTTCGACTTGGCTAGTGTCCACTCAGAGGTTTACTGCCATAAACACTATGCTAATCAAGGTGTAGAACTCAAACGAGGGGTAGATTTTTAGGCGTTGCTGATTAAGAGTATGAATTGAGTTTCACATAAAGGCAAGGCAGTGCGTTGCCCAGAGTTGTTGGAGCGGAGGCTATCCTGCGGAGCACAGATGGCAGTTATCGCCTTCATAAAACTCTCAAAGGTCATAGTGCGGGAGTTTCGGGAGTCGCGTTTAGTCCCGATGGTCAGACTATTGCCTCCGCCAGTCTCGACAAAACCATGAAACTTTGGGACATTGATGGCACAGAACACAGAACGTTCAGAGGACATAGTGCATCTTTTAGGCAGCCACTTTCAGTCCATCGCCTCCGACAGTTCTGCCATCGCCACAGCTAACCACGAAAAAACTGTTAGATTTTGGAGTCATCAAGGCAAATTGCAGAGAACTTTGACTGAATAAAGCGTAATCTTCCAGATTTCTTTCAGTGAGGATAACAAGTTAATTGCTCTTCCTGGGATGATAGGGTAAAACTCAAGCGGCAAGATGGCAAGTTAAATGTGAAACAGCTTATCTTAAAAAACGCGAGTTCCTTCCCCTGTTGGACAAGCTGCACGTAGCTTGCTTCCCCGTAGAGTTAAAACGGAGGGAATCCGCACCGACATTGGTGGTGAAATTCCGCAGTTTCTCAGTGGGGTTACGATGTACGTAATCGGCTGGTTACTGATATATTTTATTGCCTTTAGGCAAGAATTCATCCAATTCACCAACAGCAAAAAATGTTGGTGAAGCGATAGGGATTTCAGCCCCTTTGTCACCCCTTCATCTCCTAAAATTTGCTGACTCTAATATTTGTCAAAAATAAAAATATCCGTAATTATGCGGTTTGGTATCAATATATCCTAAAGCATAATCGACGTAACCAAGAAATTGATTGAAAACAACCTGTTTAATCAGTTCCTCTATGGCTTAAGGGTTGTTTACCACACTCTACTTTTTCAAAAGATATGTCAGATTTATTACGAAAAGAACTAGGCGATTTCAATAGTGTTGTGTGTTTTAAGGCAGTGATTACAGGGATGGAAGAAGCCTTAGGAGAAAAGGCTACAGCCATTGCCTTAACCTCGGCAGGTCGTACACGGGGTAAAAAACTAGCCCAAGAATTGGGTTTGTCAGGAGCATCAATTCCCTTAGAGGATGCAGGAATAAAATTGGGGCACGCTTTGGGTAAGGAAGGCACGCGATTGTGCATAATTGAGAAAATTACTGCTGATGGTGAGCTAATTAAAGTTTACACTAATGAAACCGTATGTTCTGCGGGTGAAGTGCCAAATTCAGAGCGGAAATGTACATTTACAATGGGTGCAGTTTGGGGAGCTTTGGAGGAACTGACCAATAAACGCTTGAGGGGGGTACATACTGAATCGGTACTTCGGGGCGGTACTCACGATGTATTTGAGTTTACTCCTTTGTAGTAACAGATGTGTATAGAGTTTTCGACCTAGTAAGGTAGATTTTGAAAGGTATTAATTATTAATCATAAAAAATATTTTAGTGTATCTCCTTTGCTTAGGAAACACTATAAGCCAATCAAATTACATCTAATTAGGTTTGAAGAAATTCTAAATTGAAAGCTCACTAAATTAAAAGAACAGAAAATAGTTCAATGGCAATTAATACAGAAAAACTTAGCAGTATCTTACAAAACTTTGTGACTGCGACGACTGATGTTCAGGGAGCAGCACTTGTCACGCCCGATGGTCTACCTTTAGCAGCTAGCTTACCCGGTGCGATGGACGAAGAAAGAGTATCAGCAATGTCGGCTTCGATGCTTTCTTTGGGCGAACGTATTGGGATTGAGTTATCTAGAGGCACTGTTGACCGCATTTATGTTGAAGGAAACAAAGGCTTGGGTATTTTGACTAACTGTGGGCAAGATGCTGTTTTACTCGTCTTAGCTAGTGAGACTGCTAAACAAGGACTACTGATGCTAGAAGTCAAGCGTCTTCTTGCAGAACTAAAGCTGATTATGGCGTAATTGGCGGTTGGGTTAGATTGGACATTAAAGCCAATTAAATTAAAAGCTCTCTTATAAGCATATCTTAGTTTTTTAGGGAGCTTTTAAATTACCACTTAAAAACCATCAAAATCATTTATTTTGAGATTGCTAGTCATTATTTAGGGAGTAAAGCATGGAAAACATGCGCTTGATTGTTACAGGAACCGTAGGCGCTGGTAAGTCCACGTTCATTCGTTCTATCAGTGAAATAGAAGTGGTAGACACAGATACACGTGCAACTGATGAAACAGCTTTGCTTAAAGCAAGGACTACTGTCGCCCTTGACTTCGGTCGGCTGCAATTTAGCCCCGATATGGCGGTACACCTATATGGCACACCTGGCCAATCTCGCTTTGATTTTATGTGGGATATTTTGATTCATAAGGCTGAGGCTTATATCTTGCTAGTAGCGGCACATCGTCCTGGAGAATTTCGCCAAGCACGTAAAATTCTCGCCTTTATGAACCAAAGGGTAAACATTCCCATGATTATTGGACTTACCCATACCGATTGCTCTGGAGCTTGGTCTGAGGAAGATGTATTACTCGCTCTTGGTTTTCTGGCTGAGAATAACCGACCTCCCATTGTCAAAGTGAACCCAACCCAAAGAGACTCCGTAGCTGAGGCAGTGATTATTCTAGTGCAGCACTTAATGCAAAAGTCTGTAGCTTAATATATTCTTTAAAACCTGCGTTTTTTGTAATATTTACACAATTAAATAGTAATTTATTGAATTTCAATCTACAGAGTTGCTTATGCATAAATTTCAATTACAGCAAAATTGGTAACAGGAGTAGAGACCTATTAATTGTATCTGTAAATTAGTTAGGAGGAAATGTGAACTTGAACAGATCATAAATCTCTACATTTATAAAAAGAAAATCCACAAAAATAGTATGATAATAATTTAAGCAAATATCAAGACTATTTAGATAGAATTAGGTATTAATAATATTAAGTTACATAATTTCAGAGTATTTTTAACAAATTAAAGAAGGAAAGCTATGGCTATTACTGGTAATTTTGCAGATTTTTCCTTGCCAGAACTATTTCAATTTTTAGAGCAAGGACATAAGACAGGACTACTTTACATTGGGTTTATAGTTGGAGATACTAACAATAGCACAAAGCAAGCTTACTACATCTGGCTGCAACAAGGTCGAGTGATTGCCGCAGCCGACCGCTTGGATGAAAAAGGTTTGATGTTAATGATTGCTCAACGTGGGTGGATAAGCGAGCGTGCTATCTCTAGGATTATTCAGATTTCGCCCAGTTCCGTCAACACACCATTGGGATTATGCTTAAAATCTCAAGGACTGCTGCAACCAGAACAACTAAAACTGCTATTCAATACTCAAGTATTGCGACAAGTATGTGCCTTATTTCAAATCAAAGATGCTCTATTTTCATTTGACCCAACAGCAAAGTTACCCTTAGCAGAGATGACAGGACTAAGTATGTCAGCTGCTGAAGTCATACTGATGGGTTTACGAGCCTTGCAAGACTGGAGAGCTTTGGCAGATAAGCTACCAGATCGCACTTCAGGTTTGTCAAGTTTGGTTGCAAAGCCTCATATACAGCTCGAAAATCAAGAATGGCAAGTCTGGGAATTTGTCAACGGTAACATTTCTCTAGAAAACATTGCTAGTCAACTACGAATTCCTGTAGAAACTGTGCAGCAAATTGCCTTCCGACTAATCGTGGTCAGTTTAACAGAAGAACATTTTATGGTTGCTACTTCCCCTACAGTCGCTTTAGAAGAGTATACTCACCCAGTTGCCTCAGCAGAAGTAGTGCAGCAGATTTCTCAAAAACCAGCTGTTAGTCAGTCTTTCCTCAAAGGTTTAATGGGTTTCCTGCGAGGTAAAATGTAGTGACCATTTTTCAGGATTATTACTGTTCCCTGTTGGGGAAATTTTATCGTGAAACTTGTTTCGTCTACTACCTCGCTATCGACATAGATTTCTCCATGATGTATTTCTAAGCACTTTCTCACCACAGCTAGTTTTAGTCCATTGCCAACAATCGTTACCTACATTATTAGCACGATGAAAAGGCTCAAATAAATGCTCTTTAAATTCAGAAGGAATTCCTATACTATTATCTTTAACTTGGAAAAATATTGCCTGTGGCTCACAACTAAGAATTAGTAAAATCTTTCCCTTTGGAAGTGAATATTTAATTGCATTTCAGAGTAAGTAACTTAGAATTGAATACAGTATATTTTCATCTAACTTGGCATGAGTACAGTTACCTTGACTGCAAGTTAGAATGTTGCTTTCTAGCTTAACTGACTGCGAAACTTACTAATACTAATAATTAATAACACAACAGCAAAGGCGACTAAAGCCAAAACATTCATCCACAGTACATCTAAGCCAACACCTTTGAGCAAAATACCTCGAATGATCGCAATGTAATGACGGAGGGGATTGAGTAAAGATAGGGCTTGAAACAAAGGTGGCATGGCCTCAATAGGTGCGATCGCTCCAGAAGTTTGTACCATTGGTAAATTGATAAAGAAAGATGTCAAAACTACCTGTTGTTGGGAACTACTCACAGTCGCCAACATAATACCCAGGCTAATCCCTACAAATACATACATACTTGAGAGGGCAAAAAATAGCAGAAAATTACCTCGAAATGGTACATGAAATATTACTATTGCTAAAGTGGTAGCTAATAACTGGAGTTTAGACTAAATAGCCGAATGTCAAAGAAAAAATAAGGGGTGTGCTTGAACACAGACCCCCTATTAGCAGAACCTGAGAGAAGAACCACCAACTCTCATCTGCCAATATGAAACGTGCCT